>CP139918.1:1207470-2414940 GCA_034423775.1 Alphaproteobacteria bacterium US3C007 | reverse complement strand
CGTCCAAGACGGCACCAGATATATTTTTTTGATAAAGGCGCCATGCTTGCTGTATGTGGCGCGGCGTCGCATATTCGCGCTTTAACAGCCCTACATGATTGATCATTCCAGATAAAGAGCGCACCGCATACGCCCCTCGGGAATATCCAAAAAGATATATTCTATCCGTAGACCGGAACCGCATTGCCAAGGCGCCATATGCGCGGCGGATCTGGGTATTAATATTGCCGCCAACCAAAACATCCCAGCCAGAGCGCAGATCGAACCATTGCTGCCCAGGCCGATAATACACTTTAACCTTCGGCGTTTGTTCTTTCAGCAATCGGTGCAGCAATGCCGCATTGGTTTCATGACCGGGCGCATTGGAAGACATCGTACCGTCTAAAATCAGCACATGATCTTGCGCCAGCCTCTGCCTTTGGGGCGCCTCCTCCACCTTTGGACGGGGGAAAAACCATTGCAGAAATCGGTTTGCGTTACTCAGCCGCGACATCTGCCTGATTTAAAGCCTCCCAAACCCGCAGCGGCGTGAAGGGCATATCAAGTTGCCTGACCCCGCGGCATGACAGAGCGTCATGCACAGCGTTAGAAACAGCAGCCAAAGCACCAACGGTGCCAGCTTCTCCGCACCCTTTCATCCCCATCACATTGGTGGTTGTTGGCAGGGGCTCGGTTTCAAACTGGTAGAATGGAACGTCTTTGGCGCGCGGCACCGCATAATCCATAAAGCTCGCGCTCAACAATTGCCCTTGATCATCATAAACCACATGTTCGCTTATCGCTTGGCCAATGCCTTGGGCAACGCCGCCATGTACCTGACCTTCCACCAGCATTGGGTTCAAAAGATTTCCAAAATCATCCACCACAGAATACCGCGCCACCTCTACCGCGCCCGTATCAGGGTCAATTTCAACTTCGCAAATATGCGCGCCATTTGGAAACGATCGGCTGTCCAGCACCGCATAAGCCGAGTGCTGCATCAGATCCTCGCGGCCCGCAGCGCGCGCCATATCCGCAACTTCCAAAAATGTGGGAGACAGATTCGAACCCGGCGCGCGAAAGCGCTCATCATCAAACACAATCTGATCCGCATCCACGTCCAGCTTATCAGATAAAAACGCCCGAAACGCCTTCTGCATAACCGCAACGGTTTGCAACGTTGCATTGGCTTGTACCGTGCCCGAACGCGATCCACCCGTCCCGCCGCCGCGGGCAATCAGATCGCTATCGCCTTGAACAACCCGGATATGATCCGCCGGTATTCCGGTTTGATCCGATAAAAACTGCGCAAAAACGGTTTCGTGACCCTGCCCGTTGGATTGCGTTCCAACCAGAATATCCACCATCCCGTCATCCTTAAAAATTACCTTGGCGCTTTCATCTTTATCGCCCAAAATGCTTTCTATATAATAACATAAGCCCAACCCGCGCAATTTGCCCGCCATGGCGCTTTTTTGCTTGCGATTCACAAAGCCATTCATATCTGCTGACGCCTCTGCATGCGATAAAACTTTGGCAAATTGTCCAACATCATAAACCTCGCCCGTAGCAGAGCGATAAGGAAAAGCGTCAGGCGCGATAAAATTCTTTCGGCGCAACGCTAACGGATCCACGTTTAACTCGCGCGCCGCATGATCCATCAACCGCTCTAACACAAAGATCGCTTCGGGACGCCCAGCGCCGCGATAGGCGTCAACTTGCGTGGTATTGGTGAATACGCCTTTCACCGCCAGCCATGTGGTCTGCACATCATATGTGCCCATTAAAACCTTTGCGAATAACTCGGTTTGAATGGGCTGTGCATATTGCGAATTATAGGCGCCTAAATTGCACTTAGAGGTCACCCGATAGGCGAGCATTTTGTGATTTTCATCGAACGCCAATTCCGCCAAGGATGTCAGGTCGCGCCCGGCATTATCGCTCAGCATTGCCTCGGTACGCTCTGACATCCAGCGCACCGGGCGCTGCAACACCCGCGCTGCATGCGCGCAAACAAAGGTTTCGGGATAATTCATCCCTTTCATTCCAAAACCGCCGCCCACATCCGGGTTCGTCACCCGCACTTGCTCTGGCGAAAGCTTCAACATTTTCGCCAAACGCGATTTGGTTGGCCAAACGCCTTGACCATTGACCGAAACGTGCAAACGATCTTCTTCCCATTCGGCAAAACAGCCGCGCGGCTCGATCGAGGCTACGATAATCCGATTATCCGCAATATCCAAAGCGACGCGATGCGCCGCCGTTTCAAACACCGCCTCGGTGGCAGCTTGATCACCCATACCCCAGTCAAAAGCAATATTATCTGGCGCCTCTTCATGCAAAGGCTCGCCACCAGCCTTCAGTGCCAAATGAACCGGTAAGTCTTGATACTCGAACACGATATTTTCGGCGGCATCACGGGCCTGTTCCAACGTTTGTGCAATGACCATCGCGATCGGCTCACCCACAAAACGCACCCGCTGTGTTGCCAAAACGGGGCGAAAAGGATCGGCCGCCCGAGAGCCGTCAAGGTTCTTTAAAATTGTTGCCTCGATATGCAAATCAACATCCGCTTCGCGCAGATCCTCTGCGGTAATCACCGCCTGCACCCCTGCACAGCTACGCGCTGCAGACACGTCCAGCTGCGTGATAATCGCATGGGCCACGGGCGAGCGAAACACGAAGCCATGCAAGGCATGCACGGGGGCGATGTCATCAACATAACGCCCGGTTCCTTTTAAAAACCGCACATCTTCAACCCGCGTGACCGACTGACTTTTCCCGAATTTTTCCAATTTCAAAAACCTCTAAAAAAACACCAATAATAGATAAGGCTTCCAGGGCATTTGTCTAGGCCTTCAACCGACTGAGAGTGGCGTTTAAAAGCGGGCGTGCCCTGCCCTCTCGCAGCACCCGAGCGCCGGTTAAGAGCGCCGATATTCCATAAAAACTTGAGCAGAGGCTGAGATATTGATCGCCAAAAAATAAATGCCCATGAAATCGCTTGCTTTCCCGGCAATCTCTGGCGAAGATTTTAACACATTTTATGGGAGGGGAATGACAATGCCTTTACCGCTTACACTTAACGCTGGGCGCCTGCGCCAACAGGATATTGAGCGCTATTGGGAAGACGGGTTTTTATTTCCCATTCCCGCGATCAGCCCGGATGCCGCGTTGGAGTTTCGCCGCCAATTAGAAATGATTGAAACAGAATGGACGCATAAAAGTTTGCCCCAGCCTCTGAACACCTACAAACGCGTCAACGCGCAATGCGTTATGCCACTGGCGTATCAGATTGGCGCAGATCCAGGCATTCTCAACGTTGTTGAAGGCATTCTAGGCCCAGATATTCTGATATATGCGGTTGAATTTTTTATCAAAGAGCCGAACACCCGCCATAAAGTGACAATGCATCAAGACCTGACATATTGGGGGCTGGGCGCCACCTCTGAAATGGTCACCGCTTGGCTGGCCCTCTCACCTGCGACGCCGCAAAGCGGCTGTATGGATTTTGTGCGCAAGAGCCATAAAAACCCGATCCTGCCGCATAAGGACAGTTTTGCCAAAGATAATTTGCTGTCGCGCGGCCAAGAAGTTCAGGTTGACGTGGCCGAGCAAGATAAAACCTCAATCGAAATTCAACCCGGAGAAATCTCACTACATCACGGATTAACCATTCATGGTTCTGGGCCCAATGTAAGCGATGACCGGCGCATCGCGGCGGTGATCCGATACGTGACCCCGAACGTCGCCCAAGAAATTGGCGCACGCGATTATGCCATTCTCGCAAGGGGGGCAGACAGGCAGGGGAATTTCATTCATGTTGCACCGCCCAAAGGCTTGTTTAATGCCGCGGACTTGCAATTACATGAAGAAATCCGCATTGCGCAGGCCGCGGCCAAAATGAAAGACGCCAAAGCAAAAAAAGGGCTTCATGCATGATTAAGCAAGTGAAATTTACACAAATGAAAGACGGCGATAAAGAAGATTATGATTTCTTAACCAAACATGAAATCGCCTTTTCAAATGGCACCGCCGACAGGCTGCTAAAGGCATTGGTCGAGCTGGATGAAAGTCTGTCGGGCTATCAAGTGACCCGGCTTGAGCATTCGCTGCAATCCGCTACGCGGGCATGGAAAGACGGCGCAGACATCGATTGGATCGTTTCGGCCTTGCTGCATGATATAGGCGACATTTACGCGCCTTATAATCACGACGAATATGCCGCCAGTATTTTACGGCCCTTTGTGCGCGAACAATGCAGCTGGGTGGTAGAAAAGCACGGAGATTTTCAGATGGTGTATTATGCCCATCATGTGGGCGGCAATCCAGACAAACGCTTGGCTTATAAAGAGCATCCGTATTTTGAAGATTGCGCAACCTTTTGCGAGCGCTGGGATCAAGCCAGCTTTGATCCAGCTTATGCCAGCCAACCGCTTGGTTTTTTTCAAGAGATGGTGCGCGAGGTCTTTGCGCGCAGCGCCTATGATCCAGAGGTGTTACTCGCCGGAAAGCGTGAGCCGCTTCGCGTATAATCTTGACCGGGTTTTAGATTTTATGCCGACCAAGAGTTTGCCGTGCAATCTGGGGCAACTTCCTGAACCCATAAATTCCAAGATGACGCGTTTAATATTGCGCGCGGCCCCTTTCCCTTTGTCGTAATAAAAGTTATCTCGGCGCAAAATAATGCAAGAATGGACAGCTCTGATGGCTTTGGAAAAAAACTTCGATGCGCAAAAAGCAGAAAGCCGGCTTTATCAGGCTTGGGAACAAGCTGGTTGTTTTAAAGCCGGTGCGAATGCGAAACGCTCCGAAACATTCAGCATTATGATCCCACCCCCGAATGTAACGGGATCGCTGCACATGGGGCATGCGTTCAACAACACTTTACAAGATATCTTGATCCGCTGGCACCGCATGCGGGGGTTTGACACGCTTTGGCAGCCCGGCACGGATCATGCGGGGATCGCGACGCAAATGGTGGTCGAGCGGCAATTGGCGGCGGCGAAATTGCCAAGCCGGTCTGAAATGGGCCGCGCCGCATTTTTGAACAAAGTTTGGGATTGGAAATCGCAATCTGGCGGTACAATCATCAATCAATTGAAGCGACTTGGTGCCAGCTGCGATTGGGATCGCACGGCCTTTACGATGTCGGGGGCGCCCGGCGCGCCTGAAGGCGAGTCAGGAAATTTCCATGATGCCGTGATCAAGGTATTCGTTGAAATGTATCACAAAGGCCTGATCTACCGGGGCAAACGCCTGGTCAATTGGGACCCGCATTTTGAAACCGCGATTTCAGATCTTGAAGTGGAAAACATCGAAACCGCGGGCCATATGTGGCATTTCAAATATCCACTCGCGGGCGGCGAAACCTATACCTATGTCGAAAAAGACGCGGATGGGGCCATCACTTTCGAAGAGGAGCGCGACTATATTTCTATTGCCACCACGCGCCCCGAAACGATGCTTGGCGATGGCGCTGTCGCCGTTCACCCTTCGGATGCTCGCTACGCCCCAATCGTGGGAAAAATGTGCGAAATCCCCGTCGGGCCGCAAGCCCAGCGCCGTTTGATCCCGATCATCACCGACGAATATCCCGATCCAGATTTTGGCTCGGGGGCGGTCAAAATAACCGGCGCGCATGACTTTAACGATTACCAAGTGGCCAAGCGCGGCAATATTCCAATGTATTCTTTGATGGACACAAAAGGTGCGATGCGCGCTGATGGACGGCCCTATATAGAAGAGGCCAGCGACGCAAAAGCGATTGCCTCAGGGGAAAAACCCTTCGATGAGGCCAGCATCGCAGCGATGAATTTGGTGCCCGAGGCCTATCGCGGCCTCGACCGTTTTGAGGCCCGCCAACGGATCATCGAGGATATCACCGGCGCAGGTTTGGCCGTCATGACGATGCTCGAGAGCAAAAACGTGGATACTGGCGAGATCGATGTCAAAAGCGTGCCTCTGGTAGAGAATAAACCGGTTATGCAGCCCTTTGGCGATCGCTCAAAAGTCGTAATCGAACCGATGCTCACCGACCAATGGTTCGTGGATACGGATAAAATAGTCGGGCCAGCGCTTGATGCCGTGCGCAATGGCGATACCGAAATCCTGCCAGAGCGGGATAAAAAAGTGTATTTCCACTGGTTGGAAAATATCGAACCTTGGTGCATTTCGCGCCAACTTTGGTGGGGGCACCAAATTCCCGTGTGGTTTGATGCCGATGGCAATCAATATTGCGCCGCCACGCAGGCCGAAGCACAAGCGCAGGCGGGGCCAGATGTAGCCTTAATCCGCGATCCAGATGTGTTGGATACATGGTTCTCTTCTGGGCTGTGGCCCATCGGCACCTTGGGCTGGCCCGAAAACACCGAAGCGCTACAAAAATACTTCCCCACAAGCGTCTTGATCACAGGCTTTGATATTATCTTTTTCTGGGTCGCCCGTATGATGATGATGCAATATGCGGTGATGGGCGAAAAACCCTTTAGCACAGTCTATGTGCACGCGTTGGTGCGCGATGAAAAAGGTAAGAAAATGTCCAAATCTTTGGGCAATGTCTTGGATCCCTTGGAACTCATCGATGCTTATGGCGCCGATGCCGTGCGCTTTACCTTAACCGCAATGGCTGCGATGGGGCGCGATTTGAAGCTCAGCTCCCAGCGCATCGCGGGCTATCGGAATTTTGGCACGAAACTTTGGAACGCAGCCCGGTTTGCCGAGATGAATGAAGTTTATGCAACGCTGGACCCGGCAGGTAAAAGCCAATTGCCAGCGCAGCTTCAACAAACGCTGAACAAATGGATTGTCGGCGAAACCGCCAAAGTGCGCGAAGCGGTCGATGCCGCGCTAAGCGCCTATCGCTTTAATGATGCGGCGAACCTGCTTTATGCCTTTGTTTGGGGCAAAGTCTGCGATTGGTACGTTGAATTTTCCAAACCGCTCTTATCCGGTGAGGATGAGGCCGCGCGCGCAGAAACGCAGGCCACAATGGCCTGGGTGATGGACCAATGCCTGATTTTGCTTCACCCCATCATGCCGTTCATCACCGAAGAGCTTTGGGGCAGTTTGACCAAACGAGAGACAGTGCTGATCCATACTGACTGGCCCAGCTACAGCAGCACGCTTATAGATACCGCAGCTGATAAAGAGATGAATTGGGTGATTGGCTTGATCGAGGAAATTCGGTCTGTGCGCGCGCAAATGCACGTGCCTGCGGGCGCCAAAGTCACCTTGCTGGTCAGCGCGCTTGACGCCGCAGGTCAAGACGCGTGGGATCGAAATCAAGCCCTGATCATGCGCTTGGCGCGGATCGAAACTTTAAGCGCTGTTGATACATTTCCCAAAGGCTGCGCCAATATTTCAGTATCCGGTGGAGATTTTGGGCTGCCTCTGGCCGATCTAATCGATATCGGCGCAGAAACCGCGCGCCTCAACGCAGCGCTCGGAAAGCTTGCCAAAGAACTGGGGGGATTAAAGGGGCGACTCAATAATCCAAAATTTGTTCAAAGCGCGCCGCCTGAGGTGGTTGAGGAAACCCGTGAGAACCTTGCCTTGCGCGAAGAGGAAGAGGCCCAATTGAAAGCTGCTTTGGCACGTCTTGACGAGCTGGGGCAGTAATTGAGGGTTTGATGGCGGCAGATCAGCATTCATCAGGCGCGCCCTGGCGCAATTTTTACGGGCGCTTTAAAGGCAAAACGTTGCGCCCCGGACAAGAAGAAGCGCTGGAAAGCGACCTTGCGCAGCTTTCTCCGGGCCCAGTCAGTTGGACCGAGAATCCTGATCGCACCGCGCTGGATTTGACCCAAATGTTCAACGCCAGTGCGGTCTGGCTTGAAATTGGCTTTGGGGGCGGCGAGCATCTGGTGCATCAAGCCGTACAAAACCCCGAAACCGGACTGATCGGATGCGAGCCTTATATCAACGGGGTGGCAATGCTGCTGCAAAAAATTCGCCGTGCAGAGGCGCAAAATATTCGGATTTATCCGGGCGATGCACGGCACCTCTTTGATGTGTTACCCCCAGCCTCAATCTCCAAAGCGTTTTTGCTCTATCCCGACCCTTGGCCAAAACGCCGCCACCACCGCCGCCGTTTCGTAACGCCCGAGCATCTGGCCCCGCTGGCGCGGGTGTTAAAACCAGGGGCCGAGTTTCGCGTGGCGACGGATATTGTCGATTATGTGCGCCAAACTCTTTTGGAAGTGCCCAAACAGGGCTTTGCCTATCAGAACCAAGATCCCAAAGGCCGCAACCCGGCTTGGTCGGATTGGATTTCAACCCGTTATGAACAAAAAGCCCTGCGCGAGGGCCGAATGCCCCATTATTTAACGTTTCATCGCCTTTAAGCGGGCTTTAAAACCCAACCATCCGGGTGGAAATCCCATAGACGCTGACAGTGGCTTAGGGTATCACGCTGCGGAAAATGTAAGGAACCAAGCCATGTCCTCTCACGCTGTTGCACGCCCGATGAGTGCTTCCAAATCCGGCCCCTTAACCGGCGAGGCGCATGTGCCCGGTGATAAATCAATTTCGCATCGCTCGCTAATCTTAGGGGCGCTCAGCGTTGGTACCACCACGATTAAAGGCTTGCTTGAGGGGGATGACGTGTTGGATACGGCTAAGGCGATGCGCGCATTTGGCGCAACCGTCACCCAGCATGCTCCGGGCAATTGGAGCGTTGACGGCGTCGGCGTGGGGGGCTTTTGCGAACCCGATACCGTCATCGATTGCGGCAATTCGGGAACCGGGGTGCGCTTGATCATGGGGGCAATGGCAACGCATCCAATCTGTGCCACCTTCACCGGCGATGCCAGTTTAAACAAGCGTCCAATGGCCCGCATAAGCGATCCTTTGGCGCTGTTTGGCGCGCAAACCTATGGCCGCAGCGGCGGCCGTTTGCCAATGACCATCATTGGCGCCGAAACCCCCACCCCTGTGCGCTACGAAGTGCCCGTTCCATCGGCACAGGTGAAATCGGCGGTTTTATTTGCAGGTCTTAACACGCCGGGGAAAACCGTGGTTATTGAACAGGAGGCCACGCGCGATCACACTGAACGAATGTTGCGCGGATTTGGCGCTGAAATAAGCGTGCAGATCACCGATGCGGGCCGCGAGATTACTCTGACGGGGCAACCAGAATTGCAGCCTCAAGACATCACCGTGCCGCGCGATCCAAGCTCGGCAGCCTTTCCGGTTTGCGCAGCTCTGATAACCGAAGGCTCGGATGTATTGGTCCCAAATATCGGCCTGAACCCAACCCGCTCTGGGTTATTCACCACGCTTCGCGAAATGGGAGCCGATCTTGAATATGAAAATGAGCGGGTGGAGGGCGGCGAACCGGTCGCCGATCTACGGGCGCGGTTCTCTCCAAATATGCGGGGAATAGAGGTGCCACCCGAGCGCGCCGCCAGCATGATTGATGAATATCCCATTCTATCCGTTGTCGCTGCCTATGCGCAGGGCGATACCGTGATGCGCGGTGTGAAAGAACTTCGGGTCAAAGAAAGCGATCGGATCGACGCTATGGCAACGGGCCTGCGCGCGAATGGCATTGCCGTAGAGGATGGCGCCGATTGGTGGATCGTATCGGGATGCGGCGCGCAAGCCGTGCCCGGCGGCGCCACCTGCGCCAGCCATCTTGATCACCGGATCGCAATGTCATTTTTGATCTTGGGAATGGCAAGCAAAAATCCTGTCTCCATAGATGATGGCAGCCCGATCGCCACCTCTTTCCCGATCTTCGAAAGCCTGATGGCTGCGCTTGGCGCACGGCTTGAACACAGCCCGAAAAGCTAGGAATTAAAGTGGCTTTTACAGTTGCAATTGATGGCCCCGCCGCCGCTGGCAAAGGCACAATATCGCAGGCCGTTGCGCAGCATTTTGGGTTTGCTCATTTAGACACTGGATTGCTCTACCGCGCCGTGGGATGGCTGCATCTTCAGGGCCAGAATCCCCTTGCAGCGGCCCATAACCTTGATCTGAGCTCCATCGACACTACCGCGCTGCGCACCGCCAATGTCGCCGAGGCCGCCAGCAAGCTGGCCGCGATACCCGACATAAGACAGGCGTTGAGCGAATTCCAAAAAAACTTTGCCCGTGCGCCCGGCGGCGCAGTTCTAGATGGTCGCGATATCGGAACGGTGATTTGTCCCAACGCCGAGGCAAAATTATTTATCACCGCGCGGGCAGAGACACGCGCCCAGCGCCGCTTTGCGGAACTGAAGCGCAGCGACAAGACTGTGCAATATGCCACTGTTCTAAAGGCCGTTTTAGAGCGCGATGCGCGTGATAAAACCCGCGCTTCGGCACCGTTGCAAGCCGCCTCAGACGCCCATCATTTAGACACCAGCGATTTAACGATCCAACAAGCCTGTTCAGACGCGATCACTTATATCGCCAAAATCCAGCGAGGCGAGGCATAACCACCCTAAGATTATTGGGATTTATACCTTGTCAGCTTCGTAAAATTAGCCTAAAGACGCGGCTGTTGTGACGGTAAATATACCGCAAAGCGTGAAAGATCGAGCAGGGTCGGAACATCCGGCCCTTTTGCGTTTTGGAAAAACCTGATCGGCCAATGAACCCCAAGACCGGCGGAGACAACCGCGCGGCCAGAAAAACCAGTAAAGGAAACTGAGACCACATGGCTCAAAATACATCTATGGAGGAATTCGAAGCCCTCCTGAATGAAAGCTTCGAAATTGACACGCCCCAAGAGGGCTCAGTTGTCAAAGGCAAAGTCATCGCGATCGAAGCGGGACATGCGATTATCGACGTCGGTTACAAAATGGAAGGCCGCGTTGAATTAAAAGAATTTGCAAACCCGGGTGAAGAGGCCGAAGTTGCCGTTGGAGAAGAAGTTGAAGTCTTCTTGCGGCAGGTTGAAAACACCAAAGGGGAAGCTGTTATCAGCCGTGAAATGGCACGGCGCGAAGAAGCTTGGGATCGCCTTGAAAAAGCCTATGCCGATGAAGCGCGGGTTGACGGCGCGATCTTTGGACGCGTTAAAGGTGGCTTCACGGTTGAATTGGGCGGCGCGGTTGCGTTTTTGCCCGGCTCACAAGTGGATGTCCGCCCAGTGCGAGATGCTGGCCCATTGATGGGGCTGAAGCAACCTTTCCAAATCTTGAAAATGGACAGACGCCGGGGCAATATCGTCGTATCGCGTCGTGCGATCCTAGAAGAAAGCCGTGCCGAACAGCGCGCAGAAGTGATCGGCAACTTGGCCGAAGGGATGTCGTTAGAAGGCGTTGTGAAGAATATCACAGAATATGGTGCCTTTGTCGATCTGGGCGGCGTTGATGGTCTGTTACACGTGACCGATATGGCGTGGCGCCGGGTAAACCACCCGTCCGAAATCTTGACGATTGGTGAATCGATCAACGTTCAAGTGATCAAAATCAACAAAGACACGCATCGCATCAGCCTTGGCATGAAGCAACTGCAAGAAGATCCTTGGGATCGTGTGGCCGCAAGCTACCCGCTGGAATCAGTCCATCAGGGTGTGGTCACAAATATCACCGATTACGGTGCCTTTGTTGAGCTGGAAGCCGGAGTCGAGGGCTTGGTTCACGTCTCAGAAATGTCATGGACGAAGAAAAACGTGCATCCAGGCAAAATCGTTTCAACCAGCCAAGAAGTGGAAGTTATGGTTCTTGAGATCGATGGCACAAAGCGCCGCGTTTCTCTGGGCCTAAAGCAGACACAGCGCAATCCTTGGGAAGTCTTCGCTGAAAGCAATCCAGAGGGTACGCAAGTTGAAGGTGAAATCAAAAACATCACTGAATTTGGCCTGTTTGTCGGGTTAGACGGTGATATTGACGGCATGGTTCACCTCAGCGATATTTCTTGGGATGAACGCGGCGAAGAAGCGATCCAAAACTTCCGCAAGGGTGACCTTGTTCAGGCCGTGGTGTCTGAAGTGGATGTTGAGAAAGAGCGTATCAGCCTGTCGATCAAAGCCTTGGGCGGCGATAAATTTGCCGAAGCCACGGGTGGCGTGAAGCGCGGCTCGATCATCACCGTTGAAGTCACCTCAATTGAGGATGGTGGGATTGAAGTCGAGTATGAAGGCGCAAAAGCCTTTATCCGCCGCTCAGACCTAAGCCGTGATCGCGCAGAACAGCGCCCCGAGCGCTTCTCTGTGGGCAATAAGGTAGACGTGCGCGTAACCAATATTGACAGCAAGACACGCAAGCTTGGCCTTTCAATCAAAGCCCGTGAAATTGCCGAAGAAAAAGAAGCCGTGGAGCAATATGGATCGTCTGATTCTGGCGCCTCATTGGGTGATATTTTGGGCGCAGCGCTCAAAGGCGACGAATAGGCTTTACCGCATAAATTGATAGGGCCCCCGCACTCCCATCGGAGCGCGGGGGTTTTTTTATGCGCCGCTTAGAAACGATTCGCCCGTTTTAACGTAAACCCTGAGACATCTCGCTCTGTGCGCGTAAAAATGGCCCAAGCAAAAACAGAAACTGGTTACTATCACTAAATACCTTAAAAAAACGGATAATTTTGCGCCACAGAAAAACAAAGCGTTTCCAAACGGGATGATTATTTTGTAACCTGAAGCTATTAAAATCAAAACATAGGGGGAGGCCACGTGATTAGATCGGAACTAATACAGATCATAACGGACCAAAATCCGCATTTGTACCAACGCGATGTTGAGCGAATTGTTAATACCGTATTTGATGAAATCACCAATGCAATGGCGAATGGCGATCGGGTTGAATTGCGCGGCTTCGGTGCGTTTTCTGTCAAACGCCGAGATGCGCGCGTGGGTCGCAACCCGCGCACCGGAGCCTCAGTGGATGTTGAGGAAAAACACGTACCGTTTTTTAAGACTGGCAAATTACTGCGTGATCGTCTGAACGGGAAAACGTAAGTCATGAAATACCTGCGCTATGCCTTTCTTATAAGCCTGGCGCTTGTTCTTATTATCGTCGCAGTGGCGAATAAAGCACCGGCGGAACTTGCCTTTCTGCCGCCCGATCTTGCAAATTTGATCGGGATGAATTGGTCAATCACATTACCCGTTTTTCTTGTTTTTTTCTTGGGTATTGTCTTTGGAGTTCTCGTCGGTTTTATATGGGAATGGTTACGAGAATATAAATTGCGATCGGAGGCTGCCGCCAATGGAAAAGCCTTGCGGCAGGCTGAACGCGAACTAAAAAAGCTCAAACAAGAAAAATACGCAGATCAAGACGATGTCTTGGCTTTGATCGATGAGGTAAGCTGAGCATGACCCAAAGCCCAACGCGGGTGAAAATTTGTGGCCTTACCAGCCCCGAAGCCATAAAGGGCGCAGCCCAAGCCGGAGCAACGTACGGAGGGTTGGTATTTTACAAAAAATCACCCCGCCATTTAAGCTTGGCAAAAGCCCGCGAGGTGGCTTTGGCAGCGCCTCCAGGCTTCGCCAAAGTGGCCTTGGTTGTGAACCCCCAAGATGCGTTTTTAGAGGAAATGCTGTCACAGGTTCCCATCGATATTCTGCAATTACATGGAGCCGAACCGCCACAGCGCGTTCAGCAAATCAAGCAAAGCACAGGCCTGCCGATTATGAAAGCGCTCGGGATCGCAACGGCTCAAGACTTACGCGAAATTGATCGATACGCTGAAATTTGTGATCAATTGCTGATCGATGCAAAGCCCGCTCCGGGGGCCAAATTGCCGGGGGGAAACGGGTTGGCCTTTGATTGGCAACTTCTTGAAAATCACACCTGGAAAATACCTTGGATGCTCGCAGGTGGTTTGACACCCGATAATGTGGCCCAAGCCGTACGCGTAACGCAGGCGCGGCAGATTGATGTCTCCTCTGGTGTAGAAAGCGCTCCGGGCACCAAAGACATGGAAAAAATGCGTAACTTCGTGGCTCAGGCCCGCCTCTGAGGCAAAACATCACCCTTTCACCTTTATATGATGAACTCTCTTTACCCGCCGAGGTTACAAAGCTACATCTTGCAAAAGCCGATTTTTGGAGGGGCGCATGCCAAACGATCTTTTTAACAGCTTCATGACCGGACCCGATGAAAAGGGCCGGTTTGGTCAATTTGGCGGCAGGTTCGTTTCAGAAACATTGATGCCACTTATTTTGGAATTGGAAGAGCAATATAACATTGCGAAAACCGATGATAGTTTCTGGGCCGAAATGAATGATCTTTGGGCGAATTATGTCGGCCGACCCAGCCCACTTTATTTTTCTGAACGGCTCACAGATCATCTTGGCGGGGCCAAAATCTATATGAAACGCGACGAACTCAACCATACCGGCGCGCATAAGATTAACAATGTGTTGGGGCAAATCATTTTGGCGCGCCGAATGGGAAAAACACGTATCATCGCCGAAACTGGAGCTGGTCAGCATGGCGTTGCCACAGCGACAGTTTGTGCGAAATTCGGCTTGAAATGCGTGGTCTATATGGGCGCGCATGACGTAGAACGGCAAGCGCCAAACGTGTTTCGTATGCGGCTTTTGGGCGCCGAAGTTGTACCCGTCACCTCGGGGCGCGGCACTTTAAAAGATGCTATGAACGATGCGTTGCGCGATTGGGTAACCAATGTACGCGATACCTTTTACTGCATTGGCACCGTTGCTGGGCCGCATCCCTACCCCGCCATGGTACGCGATTTTCAAGCCATTATCGGCAAGGAAACCAAAGACCAAATGCAAGCCGCCGAAGGCCGCCTGCCCGATACCATCATTGCTGCGATTGGCGGCGGTTCGAACGCGATGGGCCTCTTCTTTCCGTTTTTAGACGATAAAGACGTGAATATCATCGGCGTTGAGGCTGGCGGAAAGGGCGTAAACCAAAAAATGGAACATTGCGCCTCGCTCACGGGGGGGCGTCCGGGCGTGCTTCACGGCAACCGCACCTATCTTTTGCAGGATGATGATGGGCAAATTCTCGAAGGATTTTCGATTTCGGCCGGCTTAGATTATCCCGGGATCGGCCCCGAGCATTCTTGGCTGCATGAAATCGGCCGCGCAAAATATGTGGCTATTACCGATGCAGAGGCGCTTGAGGCCTTTCAACTGTGCTGCGCGCTTGAGGGGATCATTCCCGCCCTCGAGCCAAGCCACGCGCTGGCCCATGTGATGAAAATTGCGCCCGAGCTGCCCAAAGACCATATCATCTGTATGAATATGTGCGGGCGCGGCGATAAAGATATCTTTACTGTGGCCAAACATCTGAATTTTGATATGGGCGCGCTTGGATAATCCACAGGTCTCAAAAGAAAAAAACCGCCCTTGTTTTGGGGCGGTTTTTTATTTTTAGGCGCTTGTTTTTGTTAAGCTATTTCAGCGCATTGTGGAGCGCATCCACCAAATCTGTGCGCTCCCAGCTGAACCCGCCATCCGCCTCCGGCTGGCGACCGAAATGCCCATAAGCCGCAGTGCGTTGGTAAATGGGTTTGTTCAGCGCCAAATGCTGGCGAATGCCCCGTGGAGTCAAATTCATGCAAGCAGCAATAGCCTGTTCGATGGCTGCGGCATCAACCGCGCCCGTGCCAAACGTATCGGCATATATCGATAAAGGCTCTGCAACTCCAATCGCGTAGGAAAGCTGGATTGTGCAGCGTTCGGCCAAGCCAGCCGCCACAACATTTTTGGCCAGATAGCGCGCTGCGTAAGCGGCCGAGCGATCAACTTTTGTCGGATCTTTGCCCGAAAACGCACCGCCGCCATGCGGCGCAGCGCCGCCATAAGTATCCACAATGATTTTGCGCCCAGTTAGGCCTGCATCTCCATCCGGCCCGCCGATCACAAACTTACCTGTCGGGTTCACATGCCAATGCGTATCACTATCAATCCAACCATCGGGCAGCGTTTCGCGGATATAAGGCTCAACAACGGCGCGCACATCTTCAGAGGTCATTTGGGCGTCCAAATGCTGCGTTGAAAGCACAATCGAGCTGACCCCAACTGGTTTGCCGCCTTGATACCGCACCGAGAGCTGCGATTTCGCATCTGGCCCTAAGCTTGCAGCGCTGCCATTTTTACGCGCTTCGGCCAAGCGGCGTAAAATTGCGTGGCTATACTGGATCGGTGCCGGCATTAATGCATCGGTTTCGCGGGTTGCATAGCCAAACATGATTCCCTGATCGCCGGCGCCTTCATCTTTGTTTTCAGACGCATCAACACCCTGCGCGATATGCGCGGATTGTTCATGCAACAGGTTGGTGATCTCAACCGTCTCATGATGAAATTTCTCTTGCTCATAGCCAATATCTTTTATGCAGGCGCGCGCGATTTGATCGATGCGCCCCATATAATCTTTGAGCTTTGTGGCATCTGACAGACCAACTTCACCCCCGATCACCACCCGATTGGTGGTGGCAAAGGTTTCACAGGCAACGCGGGCCTCAGGCTCTTCGCCGATAAAAGCGTCTAAAACCGCGTCTGAGATACGGTCGCACACCTTATCTGGATGCCCCTCTGACACGGATTCAGAGGTAAAAATATAGTCTTGTCTTATCATGAAATCGCTCCGATTTGAAAAATCCGCCACGTCAGGAAGCCGTTGTGGCGTATCTCATGGTGGTATTGAAACGCCCCCGGAAGGTCAACCGCTGATTTGACGGCGGCAGATCAAACTGAGCATAAGGATGGCAAACAAAAGGGCAAAAACTGTCCAAATTTCAAAGCGGCGATAGAGGGTGGCCGGCGCGGGCTGCGGCACTTGTGCATCGATAAAACCCGCTGTATTCAGACCCAGCTGTTTAAGGCTGCGGCCGTAAGGGTCAATCATTGCGGAAATACCCGTATTGGCCACCCTAATCATCGGCAAGCCCTGTTCAATGCTGCGCATTTTCGCTTGCGCCAAATGCTGCTGTGGCCCGGCAAAGCCGCCAAACCAGGCATCATTGGTCAATAGCAGCAAAATTGCCGCTTCTTGTGACGCGAAAGAGACATCTTGCGGGAACACGGCCTCGTAACAAATCAAAGGCACAACGGCCCCCAATGGCGCTATATTTATCCGTTTCGGGCCCTCGCCAGCGGCAAAGCCGGTTCCAAATAAATCAGATGTAAACCCAAGCCCGATCCGGTCTAGCCAATGCTCAAAGGGCAGGTATTCTCCAAACGGCACCAAATGATGTTTGTCATAAACCACTTTGGCAAAACCATTTTGATCCATATATACAATTGAATTCAGCACTTTTTCATTTTCAAGTCGCAGCGCCCCCAACAGCAACGCTGTGCCATCTGCTGCCAATGCAATTTGTTCGATCAAAGTTTCAGCATTTTCAAAGCTTACGGGCAGAGCGCTTTCTGGCCAAACCACAAGATCGACAGACGGCTCTGCCGCTGTAAACTCAAGAGAGCGCTCAAAAAACAGCCGGGCAAAAGCCGGATCCCATTTTTGATGTTGCGGGGCGTTTGGTTGCACCAATCGAACCGTTCGCTCGGTTAAAGCAGATTTTTGCAACGTCAGACGCATATCGCCCCCGATCCAAGCCACTGGCCAAACCCCAACCAAAACCAAAACCATCCAGAAAATTTGTTTTCGTAAAAACAGCCAATGAACGCATGCCGCCCAAAATACGGTGATTACGCTCAGCCCATAAAGCCCGATCCAAGCCGCACTTTGCGCAACCGGCGTGTCGGCCCAAATATATCCCAAAGCCCCCCATGGAAATCCCGTCAGCATATATCCACGCGCCAACTCGAAAAATCCAAGCGCAAATGCCAGACCAAACGGCGTTTGCAGCCGCAGCGCCAGCGCGAAAGCGCAGCCCCAGAAAACCGACAACCCACCGGCAAAAAGAAGAAGAGCAAACGGAGCCATCCAACCATGCGCCGCGCTGTCCACCAGAAATGGCTCTACAATCCAATGCATCGAAACGGTGAAATATCCCATTCCAAGAGACCAGCCGCGTTCAAAGGCTTGCCGCAGCGAGGCATTTAAAGATTGATGCGTTTCCAGCCAAAAAACAGCAAGTAAAGACAGCAGAGCAAGCGGCCAAAGAGACACGGGCGGTTGACCAAGCGCCAGCCCAACCCCCAAAAGAAACACCACCAAAAGCCGCCCAGAAAGCCTGCTTCCCAGCCTCATCGCAGGATCATTCTGCGGCTTGAGCCACATTCGGCAAACGCACCCGCAAGCGTTTAATGCGGCGTGGATCCGCGTCAAAAATTTCAAACTCTACGCCTTGCGGGTGTAAAATTACTTCGCCACGCGCCGGCACGCGGCCCGCTAACATAAACACCAACCCGCCAAGCGTTTCGATCTCTTCGCCGTCGATTGTATCATCGCGGGTTAGATCAAGCCCAGTTTCCGCGCAGAAATCTTCCATCGGTGTTTTGGCCAAGGCCAGATAATATCCCGGCTTCAACAAGGTCCAGAAGCTATCTTCTTCCAAATCATGTTCATCTTCGATATCGCCGATGATCTGCTCAATCAGATCTTCGATCGTTACCAACCCATCAACCCCACCATACTCATCGATCACCAAAGCCATATGGCGCCGCTCAGTTTGCATTTTCGTAAGCAAAACACCAATGGGCATCGATAAAGGCACGTATAGAAGCGGGCGCAGCATTGGCGCCAATTCAAACTCGTCTGAAAGCGCATCAAATCCATATTTCAGCGCGAAATCTTTTAGATGCGCCATCCCGACCGGGGTGTCCAAAGTGCCGCTGTAAACGGGCAATCTGGTCAAACCGCTATCGCGAAACACTGCTGCAAGATCATCACGGGAAATGGTGTCAGACACCGAAACAATCTCAGCTTTGGGGATTGCCACATCCTCTACGCGCTTGCGGCGCAAATTCATCATGCCAATATGATCGGGCTGGCGGATTAAACTTTGCGTTTGGGAGGCGCCCACCTGTTCATGTCGCGCGCTCTCGCGATCACCACGGCCAAATCTGAACCAATTCCAAAAACCTTTATCTTGCCTGAAAGGCTGCGCGCTTTGCGCCGCCCTAGCAGATCCGTCGCTATCGTCCATAACTCTCTTTCAAAAAGGCACCTAGGCCTTGGTTATCTCTTTATATGGGTTATTCACACCCAGTTTGCCAAGTATTTCAATTTCTAAACCCTCCATGAGCGTGGCATCTAAGTCACGCTTATGATCATATCCCAGCAAATGCAGCATAGAATGAACCAGTAAATGCAAAATGTGATCGGAAAATGCCAAGCCCGCCGCATCTGCCTCGGACCGACAGGTTGAATAAGATAAGGCGATATCACCCAAGCTTAGATCATCAGCCACTTGATCAATCGGGTTTGGATCTGCTCCATCTTTTAGTGCTGCGCGTTCTTGGCTGGGCCAGCTTAAGACGTTTGTTGCTTTGGAGGTTTCTCGAAAATCACCGTTGAGCTGGGCAATGCGCGCATCATCACAGGCCAAGATATCAACCTCAAACTGTGCCGCCCAAAGGTTAAAATGCGCTAGCACCGCCCGCAAAGCCTTCACGCTTAACCGCTCAAGTTCTGCCTGCTGCCAGCGGCGATCCTCGATTAACACCTCAATCTTCATGAAGCGCGATCCGCTCCAGCGCGCCGCTGTGGCTTCTCTGCAGCTTCCGGATCTTGATCATATGCATCAATAATCGCTGCCACCAAAGGATGCCGGACCACATCTTTGGAGGAAAAATAATTAAAGCTGATCTTCGGGATGTGCCTCAATAAACGCTCAGCATCAGCCAAGCCTGACGTGACGCCCCGGGGCAAATCCACCTGCGAACGGTCTCCGGTGATCACCATCCGCGACCCTTCTCCAAGGCGCGTTAAAAACATCTTCATCTGCATAACGCTGGTGTTTTGCGCCTCGTCCAGAACCACGAAAGAATGGGCGAGCGTGCGCCCGCGCATAAAGGCAAGCGGCGCGATTTCAATACGTTTTTCTTCGATCAGCTTGGCCAATTGCTTGCCGGGCAAGAAATCATTCAAGGCATCATAAAGCGGCTGCATATAAGGATCGACTTTATCCTTCATATCCCCCGGCAAATATCCAAGCTTCTCTCCGGCTTCAACGGCAGGACGGCTTAGCACAATACGATCCACTTCACCTGAAATAAACTTAGTAACCGCCACTGCAACCGCCAGATATGTTTTACCGGTTCCCGCCGGCCCAATCCCGAACGCCAATTCATTTTTCATCAAAGATTCAACATAGGCTTTTTGCGCCGCCGTCCTTGGCTCGACGGGTTTTTTGCGGGTTTTGATCTCAAGCTTGGCACCCGTGAAAAGTTCCATTTGGGGCAGTTCTTTTGCTTCAATGCCCGCCGCCAATCCATCACTCATACGGATTTCACGGTCAACATCCCCTGGGTCAACGCTGCGACCACCCTCTAGCCGCTGATAAAGGCCCCGCAAAACAGACAGCGCATTTTCGCGCGCCTCCTCTTCCCCGAAAACAACCAATTCATTGCCACGGCGAATGATCTGCACTGCCATTTTCTGTTCGATATCTGCTAGATTTCTGTCAAATTCACCGCATAGGTCGATCAGCAATCGATTATCGGGAAATTCCACAAGGCTTTGCGGCGGTTGTCCGCCTTCGGTCGGGGTAGAAAACAATCCTGACGCCACATATTACTCCTAAATAACTTTCTAAAACCCTGCCAAGAGCGGCTTTAGAACGCAAGCGCATCTGGCGCTTTGCGATCAATTAAAACCAAAAATACGGGATATACTGCCAATAGAACGCTCAAATTGGGCCGCAAAGGGCTAAACACAGGCTGTGTCAGCACCGCGCGCTTGGCTGATCATAGCAATTCACCGGTTAAAGAATTGGTCAGGCTTTCTACGATCCGGACCTGGCGCAATTCACCTATCGCAACATCCGGCGCGTAAGCATGGACGGCATGCAGATGCTCTGATTTACCGACCATTTGCCCCGCATCGCGGCCCGCTTTTTCAAACAACACCGAAACCTCGCGCCCAACCATGCGTTTTTGTAAGCTGCGCTGCTGCGACCAAAGCAGCTCTTGCAAGCGATGCAAACGCTCTGTTTTTACGGCTTCTTCTACTTGTGGGCGTTCCGCGGCGGGCGTTCCCGGGCGGGTGGAATATTTGAAAGAATAAGCCTGCCCGTATTCGACGGCGCGCACCAAATCCATCGTGGCCTGAAAATCTTCTTCGGTTTCTTCGGGAAACCCGACGATAAAATCCCCCGAGAGTAAAATATCGGGGCGCGCCTTACGGAGCTTTTCAATCACCTGCAAATAACTTTCCGCGGTATGGGCGCGGTTCATCCGTTTCAGAATTTTATCCGAGCCCGATTGCACCGGAAGATGCAAATAGGGCATCAGTTTTCGGCAATTGGCATGCGCCTCAATCAGCGCATCGCTCATGTCATTTGGGTGGCTGGTGGTAAAGCGGATCCGCTCCAATCCATCGATCTCATCCAAGGCCCAAATCAACTGCGCCAAACTCCAGCTGGCCCCTTCAACACCTTCGCCGTGATAGGCATTCACATTTTGGCCCAATAAGGTGATTTCGCGCACCCCGCGCTCAACCAATTCTTGAGCCTCGCGCAAGATCCGCGCCGCTGGCCGAGAGACTTCGGCCCCGCGGGTATAGGGCACCACGCAAAAGGCACAGAACTTATCACAGCCCTCTTGCACGGTTAAAAACGCAGCGGGTGCGCGGCGGGTTTTAGGCCGCTCTTTTAGAACTTCGAACTTATCCTCTGTCGGAAACTCGATATCAATCGCTTTGCTGCCCTGCCCCGCTTGGGCCTCCAATGCAGCCAAATTATGGTAGCTTTGCGGCCCAACCACCAAATCCACCATCGGCTGGCGCCGCATAATTTCTTCGCCTTCCGCCTGCGCCACGCATCCCGCCACGCCTATTTTCAAATCAGGCTTTTCATCTTTCAACGGTTTGAAACGACCAAGCTCCGAATAGATTTTTTCAGCGGCTTTCTCGCGAATATGGCAAGTATTCAGCAAGATCATATCTGCATCATCCGGCGTTTCGGTCTCAACATAGCCAGAGCGGCCCAAGGCCTCTACCATACGCTCGCTATCGTAGACATTCATCTGACAGCCATAGGTTTTTACGAACAGTTTTTTTGGCGCGCTCATTGCTTAGCCCTCTAGCCTTGGAATAGAGGCAGCAGATACACTGATTTTAGGCGCTTTTGCAATGCGCTGTTTCCGCGCTTTCCATGAAGCGCAGGGAAAAATAACGCAGCCCTAAAAAATTAAGCCGGTTTTGCCGTGATATCCTTGCTCGGGGCGCTGCGGCGGCTATAGATTTTCCGGTTGTGGCATTCCAAGTACGTGAAATCCGCCATCGACGCGTATGATTTCGCCCGTTGTGCAGGCGCCCGCCTCCGAAGCCAGATACACCGCCGTACCGCCCACCGCTTCTAAAGTTGCGTTAGAGCCAAGCGGGGCATTACCATCGGTGAATTTATAGGTTTTGCGCGCCCCACCAATCGCGGCACCAGCCAAGGTCTTCATCGGGCCGGGTGATATCGCGTTCACCCGAATACCATCCGGGCCCAGATCATTCGCGAGATATCGCGTGCTGGCTTCCAGCGCGGCTTTGGCCACGCCCATCACGTTATAAAATGGCGTGACGCGATTAGAACCTTGATAGGTCAAGGTCAGCAAAGAACCGCCTTTGTCCTGCATCAGCGGATGCGCCCGCCGGGCCACTTCGATAAAGGAATATGCCGAAATATCCAACGAATTCTTAAAATTTTCGCGCGAAGTGTTGATAAACCGGCCCGTTAATTCGTTTTTGTCGGAAAAGGCAATGGCATGCACCAAGAAATCAAGCTGGCCCCAACGCGCTTCAATTGCGGCAAAGGCGCGATCCAGCGAGTGATCATCGGTCACATCAACATCCACCATGAAATCGCTACCAACGCTTGCGGCAAGTGGCGCGAGGCGCTTGCCAAAGCCCTCTCCTTGATAGGTAAAGCCTAGCTCTGCGCCCGCATCTGCCATCGCTTTGGCAATGCCCCAAGCGATCGAGCGCTCATTGGCAACGCCCATGATCAGGCCTCGTTTTCCCTTTAGCAAATCTGACATTTCATCACCCGTGATATTTGCTCATGATCATTGATCCATTGGTGCCACCAAACCCAAAAGAATTGGTCATCACCGAATCCAGCTCCGCATTTTCGACCAGATCAGTTACGATTTCGCCCGCATGGATCGCGGGATCTAAGCGATCCACATTGATCGATGGGATTAAGAAATCATGTTCTAAGGCCAATAAACAATAAATCGCCTCTTGCGCGCCCGTGGCGCCTTGGCTGTGGCCTGTCATCGATTTGGTAGATGAAATAGGGGGCGTGCTGCCTTCGTCGAAAACCCGGCGCACCGCTTCAACTTCCCCCACATCACCAACCGGGGTTGAGGTGCCATGGGCGTTGATATAGCCGATGGCGCGGCCTTGAGGCAAAGTGTCAAGCGCCATCCGCATGGCCCGCTCACCGCCCTCGCCCGAGGGGGCAACCATGTCATGACCATCTGATGTTGCGCCATATCCAGTAATTTCGGCATAGATCTTTGCACCGCGGGCTTTGGCATGACGGAGCTCTTCTAAAACCAGCATTCCGCCGCCGCCGCCGATCACGAAGCCATCGCGATCCGCATCAAAGGCCCGCGACGCTTTTTCAGGCGTGTCATTATATTTGCTCGACATCGCGCCCATCGCGTCAAACAAGCAAGAGAGGGTCCAATCCAGCTCTTCCCCGCCGCCTGCAAACATCACATCTTGCTTGCCAAGCATGATTTGCTCGGAAGCATTACCAATACAATGCAGCGAAGTTGAACACGCAGATGTAATCGAATAATTCACCCCTTTGATCTTAAACGCCGTCGACAGATTAGCAGAAATCGTGGATGACATGCATTTGGGCACGGCAAATGGACCGATCCGTTTTGGGGCTCCAGAGTTCAACACCACCTGATGCGCCGTGAGCATTGCGCTGGTCGAGGGGCCGCCGGACCCGGCCACCAATCCGACGCGCGGATGCGAGATTTCCTCAAGGGTCAACCCCGCATCTTCAATGGCTTGCTGCATCGCAATATAGGCATAGGCAGCGCCGCGCCCCATAAAACGCAGGGTTCGCTTATCAACATGATCCGCAACATCCAACTTGACATCGCCAGCAATTTGGCTGCGAAACCCATGCTCTTGCATCGCTGCATTTGCCGTGATCCCGGATGTTCCAGCTTTCAGGCTGGCCAGCACCTCTTGGGTGTTATTGCCGATAGACGACACAACGCCCATGCCGGTCACCACAACTCTGCGCATCGATATTCTCCTTAAGTTTTCAAAATGACATCAAGTTTCGGACAAGGCGACTTTCATGTCTTTGACCTGATAGATGACTTCCCCGTCGGCTTCAACGCGTCCGTCAGCCACGCCCATCGTCAAGCGCCGCGTCTGAATGGCTTTTGAAAATGAAACAAAATATTTCAGCATTTTACGATCTGGCCGCACCATCCCGGTTAGTTTCACTTCGCCCACGCCCAAGGCATATCCGCGCCCCTGCCATCCGCGCCAGCCCAGATTGAACCCGGTGAGTTGCCACAACCCATCCAGACCTAGGCAGCCAGGCATAATCGGGTTTTTCGGAAAATGGCAGTCAAAAAACCATAAGTCCGGCTTAATATCAAACTCTGCCACTACATGGCCTTTACCATACTCTCCGCCATCTTCAGAGATGTCGGTGATCCGATCCATCATCAACATCGGAGGCTCAGGCAATTGCGCGTTGCCTTCGCCAAACAACTCGCCCCGCGCACATTTCAGCAGATCATCACGATCAAACTGGGTTGGGAAATTCGCCATACTGACCCTCAATATTTTTGTTATTTTGAGACCTATGTAGCATTGCGACAAACCGGCTTGCAAGTCTTGGCACCAAACATCGCGCTGCGCAGAATTAAAAACATTGAACTTCGTGCCAGAAGCACCATATACTGGGCGCTAATGATCGGGTGAAACGATGACAACAGCCTCTTACAACAGGGCCAGCGGATGGCTCGCCTCAGCAGGACTGCGACCAACTCGGCAGCGTATGGCGCTGGCGGACGTGCTTGTGGGGGATGGTGGCCACCGCCATGTGACTGCCGAAAGCTTGTTTGAGCAGGTAAAAGATGCCGGCGACAAAGTGTCCCTTGCAACGGTTTACAATACGCTGGGCGCGTTTTGCGATGCGGGCTTGATGCAAGAAATCACGGTAGATGGATCAAAAAGCTACTTTGACACGAACACCCATGAACATCCACATTTCTTTTGGGAAGACACGGCAACCTTATCCGATGCCCCCGCAGAGCAGCTGCAAATCTCGCAATTGCCAAACGCACCAGATGGCGCTGAAATCGTTTCGGTCGATGTGGTGATACGTTTGCGCAAAAAAACCATACTCAAACCGTAAAAGAGCTGTGATGCGTGCAATGGCCTATAGCAGGTTCGGGCCTGCGCCCAACGTTCTTGCGCTGAACACCCTAGTGTCCACCCCGCCAGCAGATGGAGAAGTGCGGGTCAAACTGGCTTATTCGGGCGTCAACCCTTCAGATGTGAAAGCCCGTGCCGGCGCCAGACCAGGAGTGGTGAAACCCGCCTTCGATCTGATTACGCCGCATTCTGACGGCGCGGGCATTATCACAGATCTCGGCGCAGGCGTCAGCAAAGAGCGGTTGGGAGAGCGGGTTTGGATTTGGAACGGCCAATGGGCGCGGGCCCATGGCACTGCGGCTGAGTATATCACGCTTCCGGCAACACAGGCGGTGGCGCTGCCCGAAGGGATCAGTTTGCAAACCGGCGCAGTCTTAGGAATTCCTGGCCTTACCGCAGCGCATTGCGTGCTTGGCGGCGGCGCTGTGGCCGGAAAAACCCTGTTGATTTCCGGTGCAGGCGGCACGGTTGGACATCTTGCCGTTCAACTGGCGAAAGCCGGCGGTGCCCGCGTTATCGCAACGGCTTCACCGCCCCATTTTGAGCGCGTTTTGGCCGCCGGCGCGGATCATGTGTTTGATTATAAGGCCCCCGATCTTGATCTAGAAATCAAAGCGTTATGCAGCGCAGGCATTGATCGCGCCATAGAGCTTGAATTCGGGCTGAATGCACCGCTTTTGGCCGATGTTATGCGGCCCGAAGGCGTCATCTCAGTTTATGGATCTGCGCTGGATATGAATCCCAGCTTGCCCTTTGGTCAATTTTTATTCAAAGCCCTTAAAATTGATATCGCTCTCATATACATTCTAAATGAAACCGATCGTCAAAACGCGATAGACAGCTTGCATAAAGCCTTAATCGCAGGGGATTTACTGCCTCAAATTGATCAGATCTATCCTTTGGAAGACTGTGCATCGGCGCATCAGCACGTTGAACGCGGTGGCCGGCGCGGCGCGGTACTGTTGGAAATTAAATAACAAAAAAGCTGCCCCCCCCTTTCGTCGGCACTGCTCTTATGAGCAATGAAGCGCTGCGCCGAGTATCCAGCCGGCTATAAAGATCAAACTGAAATAGGTTTTGGGCTTTTCAGACAGCGCCGCGCATGCCAGTTTGTTGCGAGTATAAGGATCCCAACATGCCCATCACAACCTGTGTTTTCGATGCCTATGGCACTTTATTTGACGTCGCCGCCGCCGCCCGGCTTGCCGCGCAAGAAGGCCATGACACCGCCTTAGCAGATCAATGGCAAAAGCTTGCGGAAATCTGGCGCGACAAACAGCTGCAATACACTTGGCTAAGAGCAATCACGCAGGAACATTGTGATTTTTGGCAGGTCACGCAAGATGGGCTTGATTTTGCCCTCGAAGCCCTATCGCTTGATAAAAATGATGCGCGACGCGAACGACTTTTACAGCTTTATTGGGAATTACAAGCCTATGACGAAGTGCCCGATATGCTGTTTCGCCTAAAGGAAATGGGGATGAAAACGGCCATTTTATCAAATGGATCCCCTGCTATGCTCGACGCAGCTGTGGCTTCCGCAGGATTGGGCGGATATCTCGACGCTATTTTATCGGTTGAACGCGTTGGCGTTTTCAAACCAAACAGCCGCGTCTACGATCTGGTTGGGCAACATTTCAACTGCGTTTCACAAGAGGTTTTATTCGTCTCGGCAAATGGCTGGGATGCCGCAGGTGCCACCGGATACGGATTTGAAACAGCCTGGGTCAATCGAAACAATATTCCGCTGGATCGGCTTCCCCACAGGCCAAAGCATAGGCTGAATACATTGCATTCTTTGCCAAAACTGGCGCAAAGCTGATGCCACGTTTTATCAGCTCAGATGGTCTGTCGCTTTTTTACAGCGATACAGGCCATGGTCGGCCTTTACTTTGCCTGTCCGGCCTAACGCGCAATTTAGATGATTTTGATTTTGTCAGCCCGCATCTGTCGATGTTTCGGCTGATTAAGCTCGATTATCGAGGTCGAGGCCGTTCAGATTGGGCGGCAGATTACAAAACTTACATGGTGCCGCGCGAAGCTGCGGATGCGCTTGAACTGCTCGACCATTTGAAAATTGATAAAACCGCAATTCTGGGAACATCACGGGGTGGTATTATTGCGATGTATCTTGCCCATATCGCCAAAGACCGCCTCAGGGCCGTGGCGCTCAACGATATTGGTCCAGAATTGCAGCCAAATGGCTTGAACGATATTCTTGCCTATTTGGGCCGCCCGCCCGCCGCAAAAACGCTGAAAGACGCAGCCCGGATGCGTGCAGCCCACAGCCCGGGGTTTGAGCATGTGCCTATAGAACGCTGGCGCGCCGAAGCGGCCAATCTTTACGCAGAAACCCCGCTTGGATTGGACCTTCGCTATGATTCAAAGCTGCGCGATGCAGTGATTGAGCAACAAGCCGCAATGCCCAACCCCGACCTTTGGCCCCTTTTTAAGGCTTTAGACGGTCTGCCTTTGGCTTTAATTCATGGTGTGAATTCAGATCTTCTAAGCGCAGCAGCGGTAGAAAAAATGCAGGCATATCGGCCCGATATGATTTTGGCTAAAGTCCCGAACCGAGGGCATATTCCCTTTCTAGATGAACCCCAAGCGCTGGACGCGTTGCACAAATGGAGCAAGTTGATAGAAAATGGACCTTGATCTTATCAAAGCTGCCGCGGGGCGCCTGCGTGGCCATGCGCGCGAAACGCCGTTGCTCAACTCACCCTTTTTAGATGAGATCGCCGGCCGCCCCATCTGGGTAAAAGCTGAATGTTTACAGCATACTGGCAGCTTCAAATATCGGGGCGCATTTGCGGCCATTTCGGCTTTAAGCGAGACCCAACGGCGCAAGGGCGTATTGGCGTTTTCTTCGGGTAACCACGCCCAAGGCGTGGCCCTCGCCGCGAAACAGCACGATACTTCCGCCTTGATCATAATGCCCGAGGATGCGCCACGAATTAAGATCAACAATACAAAAGCCTTGGGCGCTGAAGTGCAGCTTTACGATCGACATAAGGAAAGCCGCGAAGCGATTGGCGCCACTTTGTCCGATCAACGCGGGTTGACCTTGATCAAACCTTATGATGAGCCGCAGGTCATCGCGGGCCAAGGCACGACCGGGCTGGAAATTGCCGATCAATGCGCCGCTTTAAACATAGAGCGCGCCGATGTTCTTGTGTGTTGTGGCGGTGGCGGGCTGACCAGCGGTATCGCAATTGCACTGGCATATGCCGCGCCGCAGATGCAGGTCTTTCCCGTAGAGCCCGAAGGTTTTGATGATACCGCGCGCTCGTTGGCAACTGGCACGCATCAGCATAATGCGCCGGAGGCGCGCGGCATTTGTGATGCTATTGTAACCCCGACGCCGGGCGATCTTACATTTCCAATTTTGCAGCAATATTGCAGCCGAGGGCTTGTTGTCTCTGAAAGACAGGCGCTGGAAGCGATGGCGTTGGCCTATGCGCGTTTGAAAATTATTCTCGAGCCAGGCGGAGCAGTTGCTTTGGCAGCAGCATTATTCAACGCCCCGGAACGCGCGCAGCACCCCGTGATTGCCGTGGCCTCAGGGGGCAATGTTGATACGGAAATGTTCCAAAACGCGTTGCGCCACGCGCCCAGCAGCTAAGCAAGGTAAAAACCAACTGCAGTGCCCTGCGGATATTGAATGATCCAATCAGGAATGTTAGCCCATAATTCAAGCGCTTAAAAAAGAAAAAGCCGGCGCGAGGGGAGTGATGTTGGATGCGTTATGCTGATCTCGAACACATAAAGCTGCATTACCGCGAAGATGGTGATCCAAAAGGGCCGGCTTTGGTCTTTTCAAATTCGCTTGGCACAGATTTACGGCTTTGGGATCCTATTCTGCCTTATCTTCCGAAAGATTTCAGGATTATCCGATATGACAAGCGCGGCCACGGACTGTCCGAATGCCCCTCTGGCCCCTATAGCATGGGCGCGTTAATCCGCGATGCAGAAGCGCTGTTAGACCATTTAAACGTTTCAAATTGCGTTTTTATAGGCCTGTCTATCGGCGGCATGATCGCACAAGGATTGGCCGCCAAGCGTTTGGATCTGGTGCATGCTTTGGTGTTATCAAATACGGGTGCAAAAATCGGAACATCGCAACTGTGGCAGGGCCGTATAAAAGCGGTTGAGCAAGGCGGGATTGAAGCGCTTGAGAGCGCCATTATGGAGCGGTGGTTCAGCGCCGAATTTCGCGCGACACCACAATTGGATTTATGGCGTAATATGCTGATCCGCCAGCCACGTGAGGGCTATATAGGATGCAGCGCGGCGATTGCGGGCAGCGATTTTCTGGCCCCTACTTCTGGCTTGCGATTGCCCTGTCTTGGCATAGCGGGCAGCGAGGATGGCTCAACGCCGCCTGATTTAGTGCGCGAAACAATAAGCTTAATCCCCGGCGCGCAATTTCAGCTGATCAAAAAAGCGGGCCATCTTCCCTGCGTTGAGCAGCCTGAAGTTTATGCCAAAATACTGCTCAAGTTTTTGCAAGATGTTGGCTATGCAACCGATAATTAACCCAACGATACAAGCTTGGCTTGCCTTTCAACGCGGCGCAGAAGGCCCATTGGTGCAACACGCGTTAAACCGCGTGAATAAAAAAAGCGATGCCCTTTCATCGCAGCGCATAAAAAAACCGCACGGCACAGGTTCACCAAAAGTGTCAAAGCATGAGTGAACCCCCCGCAAGCAGCGTAAAAGTCACGCGCCCTACGATTGTATTTCTGGTGATGACAGTGGTGCTAGATTCGATGGGCATTGGCATTATTATCCCCGTTACACCGGCGCTGCTCACCGATGTTCTTCCCGGTGCCAGCCTTGCAGAGGCGGCGATATGGGGGGGGCTTCTGGCATCAATTTACGCTGCGATGCAATTTGTTTTCGGGCCCATTTTGGGATCTTTATCGGATCAGATCGGCCGCAAGCCAATTTTACTTGTCTCGCTTTTGGTGATGGCGTTTTATTATCTGGCCATGGGCTTTGCGCAAACCATTTGGCTGTTATTTGTCGCTCGCATTATTGGGGGGATCACATCCGCCACGCAGCCAACTGCCTCGGCCTATATGGCAGATATTTCAAAGCCCTCGGAAAAAGCAGCGCGGTTTGGCCTGCTGGGCGCGGGGTTTGGTATGGGCTTCGTACTGGGCCCGGTTTTGGGCGGATTCTTAGGCGAATGGGGACCGCGCGCGCCGTTTTTTGCTGCGGCGGCTTTAGCCGCCTTGAACGCGGTGATGGGGATTATCATCCTACCTGAAAGCGTGACGGATAATATACGCAGCAATTTTAATTGGCGGCGGGCCAACCCATTTGGAGCTTTGAAAACCGTCGCGGCCTTTCCGGGCTTGCGTCTATTCTTAACGGTCACCCTTCTTTACGGGATTGCCACCTCAGTTTATGCTGCAATATGGCCGTTTTTCACGGTCGAGCGATTTGACTGGTCGCCCGGCATGATCGGTGTTTCCCTAACGATCTACGGCGTGTTTTTTGCGATCGTTCAAGGCGGGTTGGTGCGCCCTGCCATTGCAAGATTTGGCGAGACAAAAACGGTGATCATCGGGTTTTGCTTTGAACTTTTGGCGATGATCATGCTGGCTTTGGTAACCAATGGCATTTTATTGCTGTTTTTAATCCCCGTTGCATCGCTTGGGGTTATCGGCCAGCCTGCCCTGCAAGCGATTATGTCTCAAGCGACTCCGAATGATACGCAAGGCACGCTTCAAGGCGTTTTGGGCAGCTTACATTCTGTTTCAATGGTGATCACGCCTTTGACGATGACATTCGTTTTTTCAGTCTTTACCGCACCTACGGCACCGTTCTATTTCCCTGGGGCTCCGTTTATCTGCTCGGCGATTTTAATAGGCCTGTGCCTGATTATCTTTCTACGCCGCAGCGCGCAAACTGTTCCGCCCCGTACTGCCGGCGAATAAAAAGGTAAATTCCGCCTTGCACCTGCCAGAAAGCTTGACACACTGCGACAAAAGGGGAGATTTCAATGCCACCTGTTAAAGCCGCTATTTGCCATGAATTCGGAACAGATTTAACGCTTGAAACGATCGAGCTGCGCGCGCCCGTGAAGGGGGAAATAGAAGTTACATTGGGCGCTGTGGCGATCTGTCATTCTGATATATCATATATTGACGGAGCTTGGGGGGGGACGCTGCCGGCGGTCTATGGGCATGAGGCGGCGGGCATTGTTTCGGGTTTGGGGGATGGCATATCAGGCTTTGCCATTGGCGATCATGTTGTCGTAACGCTGATCCGAGCCTGTGGGCATTGTGGGAATTGCAGCACCGGGGCGCCCACAGTTTGCGAAACCCGGTATGATGGCGATCATGGCCCGATCAAAACAGCCAAGGGCGGTAAGCTACATCAAGGCATGGCCTGCGGCGCATTTGCTGAAAAAGTAGTGATAGATCAAAGCCAAGCCGTAAAAATCGCAGATAATTTAGCGTTTGATGTGGCCGCGTTATTAAGCTGTGGGGTGATCACCGGAATTGGTGCGGTGGTCAATGCGGCGCAGTTACGCCCCGGCCAAGATGCCGTGATCATTGGCGCCGGCGGGGTCGGCCTGAATGCGATTCAAGGGGCGAAATTGGCTGGCGCGCGCCGCATCGTTGCCGTTGATATGAACCCAGAAAAATTGGACATCGCGCGTGAATTTGGCGCAACTGATGTGGTATTGGCCAGCGAGGCAAAGCCCTGGCAAAGCGTTAAAAAGGCGCTAGGACGGGGCGTCGATGCGGTCTTTGTGACTGTGGGCATCGGCGCAGTTTATGACACGGCGGCCCGTTATCTTGCCTATGGCGGCAAAGTGATCATGGTCGGCATGCCACAAAATGGCGATAGCTCAACCTTTGAACCGGTGAAAATGGCGGCTGTCAACCAAGGCATGATCGGCTCAAAAATGGGCAATGTGGTGATCCGTCGTGACATACCGTGGATGGTCGATCTATACCATCAAGGCCGCTTAAAGCTTGACGAATTGATCTCTGGGCGATTTCGCTTTGAGCAGATCAATGAGGCCATCGCTGACACCAAAACCGGCGCAGCGCGGCGCAATGTGATTGTCTTTGATATTGAGGGCTGAAGATGAAGCTTACCGATCTTGATATTATCGTCACCGCGCCGCCAGCCCCGGGATGGGGGGGGCGCTATTGGATTTTGATCAAGCTTACCACCGATACGGGCTTGGTCGGCTGGGGGGAATCCTATGCCTCGAGCGTGGGCCCGACTGCCATGCAGGCCGTCATTCAAGATGTTTTTGAACGGCATTTTTTTAATCAGAACCCCGAAAACATTGAAGCTTTGTTTCGAAAAACCTATTCTTCAGGCTTCACTCAACGCCCCGATCTAACTGTCATGGGGGCGTTTTCGGGTTTGGAAATCGCCTGTTGGGATATTTTAGGCAAACAACGTGATCGCCCCGTCTGGGCCTTATTGGGGGGCTTGGTTAATAAAAAACTGCGCGCTTATAGCTATCTTTACCCGTTACAGCACCATCCAGAGGATGCCTTTTGGTGCGATGCCGATATGGCTGCCGAAAGCGCTGCGGCTTTGGTAGATCGCGGTTATACCGCCGTTAAATTTGACCCCGCCGGCCCCTATACCCAGTTTGGGGGGCATATGCCTTCACAATCTGACATATCCCGGTCTGTTGCGTTTTGTGAAAAAATTCGCGCCGCTGTTGGGGATAAGGCAGATTTGTTGTTTGGAACGCATGGTCAATTTTCCACCGCGGGGGCAATTCAACTGGGAAAGGCCTTAGAAAGGTTTTCACCCATGTGGTTTGAAGAGCCTATTCCACCCGACAATCTGCTTGAATTTGCAAAAGTTGCAGCGGCGCTGCACATACCGATCGCAACCGGAGAACGGCTGACCACAAAGGCCGAATTTGCCACCCTGCTCAGAACCGCAGGCGCTGCCATCATGCAACCGGCGCTGGGGCGCGCTGGGGGTATTTGGGAAATGAAAAAAATGGCAGCTATTGCCGAAACCTTCAACGCTCAGGTCGCGCCCCATCTTTACGCAGGCCCGATTGAATGGGCCGCGAATATTCACTTGGGCGTTTCCATTCCAAATTTCTTGATCGCTGAAACGATCGAAACCGAGTTTCATAAATCCTTGATTTCATCCAGCATCATTGTCGAAAACGGATATATTGCAGCGCCATCCCAATCTGGCTTGGGGATCGAGGTGAATGAAAACTTGGCGCGGGCGCACCCCTATACCGGTACCAAGCTGCATCTGGAAATGAGCCCTTTGCCCAATGCCTATCGGAGTCAGTGACTGCGCATAGGCGCGGCGACTCCTTGGGGCGGGGCTATGACCACAGTGCTCCAAAGCGCATCAAGGCGTTTTATCTGCTTAATATCAAAGCGCTCCAACTCTTCCCAATAACGCCCGGACTTGACATAATAGGCCAGCTCTTGCTCGCGGGCGAGCGCATGCGCTTTTTGCACTTTATCAATCTTAAAGGGTTTCGGACGCGGCTCTGATAGGCTGCGCCGGGGTGCGATCAAACGGCTTGTCTCTTTTGACAGGTTGCTGATTTCACAGCCCTGCGCAAGCGCAAGCGCATAAAGCCGCGCGGCTTTTGCCTCAAGCGAGATCAGCGTGATATCCTCGCGCAAAGGGTCGGCCGTACCGGTGCCATAGAAATGCGTCTTGCTGGTTTTGGGATAAGACATATCACATCCCAAAAAAACGATTTCCCGCGGGTTGTAATGTCCCAAAACCCAATAGGCGGTGGTGAATGCCATGGTTGCACCAGCATAAACAAACCCACCATATTGATTTTGTACAGGAACAAACTCAGCCTCGCCAATCAAGCGTTGCCGTGGCTTTAAATTTGTCGGCTGCCGCTCGGGCGGGAAATCATAGGGAAAGACAAGGTCATCCCAATCCGGGCGCACCTGCCACGCGTTGTTGATCACCACAAGCTTATCAAACGGGTGCTCCGGCCAGTCTCTTGCCGCCATCACATTTGGACCAGAGCCAAGAATCCCAACAGACGGGCGGTGTTCTTCTAACATTACAAAGCCCCTCTATCCGCTACCATTCGCGTAACCAGCTCAGGCGCAACGCCTTTTTATCAAGCCCCATAAAAGCCCATTTCAAAAGCAATTCAGCGCTGGCCGCTGCTCTATACGCGGCTCCACGTATTGGCAAATCCGCCCAGCACAGCCGTAATCTCGCCATCGCTGGCCTCGCTGGCAACGCATGCGATCAATCCAAGTTGCTTATCATCTCGCACCTCAACCACCGAAGCCTGTAGGCCCGCATCACTCAACGCTGCATTAAAGGTTCGTGTGATCGCGCGCTTGCGCAGATCAGGTTTAAAGACTTTGCCCACAGCAGTTTTTGGAAGCTCGTCCAAAATCTCAACATATTTTGGATGCGCGGCCCGCTCTGGCACATGCTCTTCGCAAAATGCCTTCAATTCATCGGGCGTCACCTCACCATCGGCCACCAATTCAACATACACGCAGGGCAATTCCCCTGAATGCGCATCAGGTTGTCCAATCGCTCCTGCAAAGGCAACGCTGGCATGGCCCAAAAGCGCTTCTTCAATTTGCGCAGGATCTATATTATGCCCCCCACGTATAATCAGATCTTTGGCGCGGCCTGTAATCCACAGATATCCATCCTCGTCCAAGCGACCCAGATCACCAGTTCTTAAAAACGTATCTTCGTAATAAAGATCTACGTTCTTCGCCGCTTCGGTATAGGTATTGCCAGGCCACACCCCGGGGTTGGAAACGCAAATTTCACCAATTTCATTGGCCGCACATTCGACCAACTCACCTGCGCTGGAATTCACGATTTTAACAGTTGTATACGGCAAGCGCACCCCAACTGATCCAACCTTTTTTAGGCCATCGGTGGGGTTACAAGAAACCAGAGCGGTAACCTCGGTCAAGCCATACCCCTCAATTATGTTTACATTGCTTGCGCTTTCAAATCGTTTAAACAGTTCTAAAGGCAAGGGCGACGACCCAGAAAATGCATTTTTTACCGTTGATATATCTGCATCGACTGGACGCTGCATCAAGGCGGCTGCCGCTGTTGGAACCGTAATTATATATGTGATCTTCCAACGCTCGACCAATTTCCAAAAATTATCAAATACGCCCTCACCGCGATACCCCGCCGGCGTTGGGAAAATGACATGTGCACCGGAATGAAGTGCTGACATCAAAATTATATGACAGGCAAAGACATGAAATAAAGGCAGTGGACAAATGACGTTATCATCCACCGTGAAGCTTAACACACCTCCGAGCCAGCCATTATAAATCATCCCCGAATAGGTATGCTGCGCAACTTTGGGCATGCCCGTGGTGCCACCCGTGTGAAACAGCGCCGCCACTCGGTCTTTTTGAATATCTTCGAAAGTTAAGGTTGTGGCATGCTGCGATAGTTTTTCGTTAAAATCCATCACCTCAGCATTATGCGAGATGGGGTTTTTGGGTCGAAGCAACGGCACCAACCATTTTTTAGGAGGCGTCAAATAGCGGTTGAGATCAATTTCTAACACCGTTTTCACATTCGGTGCCTGTGCAACAGCCGCGGCTGTTTTTTGCCCAACATCGGTTTTGGGAAACGCCTTCAGGGTCACCACAACTTTGGCATTGGTTTCGCGCAAAATTGAAGAAATTTGATCTACATTCAGCAAGGGGTTGATCGGGTTTACCACCCCCGCCACGGCCCCGCCCAAAATGGTAAGCGCAGTTTCATTACAATTGGGCAATACAAAGGCCACCACATCTTCAGGCCCAACACCCAGGGCCCTGAACATATTTGCCGCCTGCGCGGTTTTCTGCTGCAAGCTACGCCAGTTCAGGGTTTCCGCTTTATCCTGCGGGCCCGATAGCAACTGATAGCTGATCGCCGGGCGCTCGGGAAATTTATCAGCGGTTTCGCTCAACAGACCGAAGAGCGTTTTGGCCACATCTCTTTGTTCCCAAGACATTTCTTTTTCAAGCGCCAGTGTGTCTTCGATCGAAGCAAAGCCCATAAAATTCTCCCAATTTTATATATTTTTATCCCAGACAACCTTGCGGGAAGCGCGCTGGTTTTTCAAGAACTATAAGCTTTATACCTCAGTTTCTAAAACTGCCCCATCGGTAAATTGCAATTTTGCAAGCCTGGCGTAAAGCCCCCCTTGGCCCACCAGATCGTCATGCGTGCCGGTTGCAACCACGCCGCCTTGATCCAATACAAGAATGCGGTCTGCTTTCTTCACGGTAGCCAAACGATGCGCCACAATCAGGGTCGTGCGGTCGCGGGCCAATTCATCCACCGCCAATTGCACTGCCCGTTCGCTTTCCGCATCCAGCGCGCTTGTGGCTTCATCCAGCAAAAGCACAGGGGCATCGCGTAAAATTGCACGCGCAATCGCAATCCGTTGCTTTTGCCCACCCGAAAGCAAAACCCCGCGCTCTCCCACATAAGTGTCAAAACCTTGCGGTAATTTTTTTATAAACTCGGCTGCAGCAGCGGCTTGAGCAGCTTTCAAAACCTCTTCATCGGTAGCATCTGGGCGACCAAATCGAATATTATCGCGCACCGAGGCGGCAAAAATAACAGGGTCTTGCGGCACCACGGCCATACGCTTGCGAAATGCGCTGCGGGTCAAATCGCTTAGGTTGATACCATCGAATAAGATCGCCCCATTTTGTGGATCAAAAAAGCGCAGTAGCAATTGAATAATGGTCGACTTCCCGGCCCCAGAGGGGCCTACAAGCGCCACCGTTTCGCCCGGTTCCACCTCAAACGAGATATCCTTTAAAATCTGCGTTTCCGGCCGCATTGGATAGCGAAAAGAGACGTTTTGAAAACTTAATTTGCCCTTCGCATTCGCCGGAAGCGCCGTTGGAGACACAGGGTCCAACACGTGATCCTGCGATGACAAAAGCTCGACAAGTCGCTCTGTTGCGCCAGCGGCGCGCTGCAACTCGCTCCAAATCTCAGAAAGCGCGGCAACTGATCCCGCCACCATGATCGCGTAGATCAAAAACTGGATCAACGTGCCAGGGCTGATCAGATCGCTTCTTACGTCGCGGGCCCCAATCCACAAAACGCCGACGACTCCCGAAAATACCAGAAAAATGACAATCATCGTCATTAAAGCGCGCGTATTCACTCTTTGAATTGCAACCAAATAACTTTTTTCGGTGACATCCGCGAAATCGGCTTGGGTTTGCGCTTCATGGGTAAAGGCTTGAACAGTTTGTACGGCGCCAAGCGATTCCGACGCGGTGCCCGAGCTGGCGGCGATCCAATCTTGATTGAGCTTGCTGAAGCGGCGCACACGCCGGCCAAGCGTTAAAATCGGAATGACCACGGCAGGCACGATCAACAACACCAACCCCGTCAGCTTCACCGAGGTGAGAAACATCAACGCCAAACCCCCGATAAAGATCAGCAAATTGCGCAAAGCGATTGAAATCGATGAGCCTAAGACCGATAGGATTAGGGTCGTATCGGTTGTGATGCGGCTCAGCACCTCTCCGGTAAGTATGTTGTCAAAAAAAGACGGGCTCATCATGATCACGCGATCAAAGACTGCCCGCCGGATATCTGCCACAACCCGCTCGCCAAGGCGCGTGACCAAGGAATAGCGCAGCGCGGTTCCCAAGGCCAAAAGGGCCGCGATGCCAAGCGCCGCCGCAAAATATTTATCCAATGTGGAATCGTCTGGAATACCGAAATTATCCACCACCCGACGCACTGCCAGTGGCAAGGTTAACGACACGCCTGCGGTCAGAATAAGCGCCAGAAATGCAGCGCCCATCAAAGCTTTATAGGGCAACAGAAAAGGTAATAAACCCTGCAATGCTGACAGTTTTTTTGATTTAGAGCGTTCTGTTTCGGCGAATTGGGGCGCGGTCTCTGCTGCCATGTGGTGGTATCCTAAAGTTGCTTGAGCCTTGTAAAGCCGTAAGGCTGGGATAAGGTCAAGCAAAACTAAAGCCAGCGCGGCTGTAACTGCATTTTCTTCCAATCTTGGACCCGGCTACCCCATGAGCCCAAAGCGCCTAAGCGCTGTGGTCACCACACCCCAAAACTATCAAAGACGACATGCGCCTCGTTGAACTCTGACAGATCAAGCCCGCTTAGAAGAATGCCACGCCCGGCAAAATCGATCCAAAGATCCTGATCATGCGCTTGCATATTCAGGTTTTCAAACCCCGCTTGAGCGGCTTTGCCATTGCGGGTCAGAAAGCAAAGCTGGTCAAAATTTGGATCAAAATCCTTTACAATATCAACCTCATTGCCCGATGGGGGTGCGAAAACAAAGCAATCTCGACCAGCGCCGCCAACAAGATAATCCTGCCCTTCGCCCCCAAAAAGAATATCTTCTCCCGCGCCGCCAAACAAACGATCATAACCAGACCCACCTGATAAAAGATCATCTCCGCCGCCTGCTAATAAAATATCGTGCCCGCTCAAGCCCAGCAATGCATCAGCGCCCTCATTGCCGGCCACCGTAACGCCGGAATGGGCCCCGACCAAAGGCAGCTGATGCGCAGGGGTTACGGGCGTGTCCCAGTTGGAGCTTAACGAAAAGACCTCAAAAACGGCTTGCATAAACGAAGCGCCGCTTGCTTCTGCCTCAAGCGCCGATAAAATCTTGGGCAAAGCTGCAGCCTCTGAAGATGGTAGCGGAAACACGGTATCCGGCTGCGGCGCCGCAAGCGTCACGCCGGGCTTTAACGCCGGATCCGCGGGTGCGGGCTCACTGATGAGCCTTTCAGCCAATTCAACCTCAAAATGTGATGCAAACTGAACGTCGATGCTTTGAAGATCGGCGCGCTCTAAGATCTGCCCTGCTACGGTCTTTAATGTAAGGGTTTCATCCCCATGACTGAGCCGCGCGCCATCAACCAGCGCGTCAAAATCCAGTTGATCTACGCTGTACAGCTCTGGCCAAAATGATAAATCTAATTGATCTGCCCAAGGATCAAAATCGACGATCACGTCATGCGCGGCGTCTGCCCTCATCACGAAGCGGTCAGCACCCGCCCCCCCCGATAATGACTGGGTATGAGCTGCATCAATCAAAATATCTGCGCCCGCGCCGCCGTAAAGATATCGATCATTGGCGCTGGCAATCAAAAGATTATGATCCTGATCCCCCTGAATGCCCTCTAATTTTCGCTGCCCCAGTTCAAGTTGAAAAAGGCCAATACCCGCTTGATCAGAGGACCGGCTTAACAACAGAATCTCAGACCCATTTTGCACAAACTCCAAGTGCGAAACCGCCCCAATCGCCCCGCCCTCGGCGGAGGAAAGGAATGTGCGCTGATGTAACAGAAGACCATCGGGCAAAAGCTCAAACACGCTGAGCCCGTTATCTGCCCCCGACACCGCAACGAAGCCGCGCCCATCAAATTCGGTATAACTCAGCGCTGATGGATTAGAAAACCGCATGATATGATCATCCAACAGGTGATCCACGGGGCGTAAGTGACCATTTTCGGCCACCCGCATGACGGTGACAGAATTTGTACCCTGCGCGGCCACTATCAAAAACCGCGCCCCGTTTAACGAGGCGGCTTCAACTTGCGTGATCCCGGCAATCGGCAAAGATTGCTTGGCACCAATATCTTGTAAGAATGATACGTCTTGGCCCGCTGCGACATGAAAGCTGGAAAGGCCTGCCTCAACCCCTGAGGCAGCATAAATATAATATCCTGAATCGCTGCGAATGGCAGCAAGGTCAACCAGCTTGTCTAAATAGTGGTGGTTTTGATCAGGAAGTGATGCCCAAACCGGGTTTTTATTCTGGCGCGGTTCATCCAATAAAGCAAACCCATGTCCGGCGCGGGATCCAAGTGCAAACTGACTGGCATTATCTTCACCCAATTGAAGAATATGCGCACTTTGATTGAATTGCCCGCTCCCAAGGTTATGCCAAAAAAAGCTATTTGAAACACCAGAGCCGCCGTCATGCCGCTGACTGGCGGCCTGCAAATATGCCTCATCTATCCTGTACTGAATGCCTGCGGCGTTAAACTCATGATAGTTCTCTGATTTTAACGCCGTTATTACGCCCGTTTCAGAGGCCCCGTTTTGCAGCGAAAACACAAATTCTTTGGCGTCTTGAAAATCCAACGCGTGCAAATTGCCTTTAACCGGGTCAGCCCAAAATCCAATCGGCCGTTGATCCGGTTCAAATTGCGTTGCCCCAAACGCACCCTTCCAGTGAATATCAATCAACTCCCTACCCCCAAGCGTCCCCACGCATGGCTGTCAGGCTGGAGAAAACCCCCGCAAAAAGGCTTAATGAAACACGGCAGTATTGCGGCACTTGCAAAAAATTAAATTTAACTTGTTACAGCTTCGCGCAAGATGGTGCAGATATCGGGTAGCCAGTAGCGTTTGAAAACCGCCCTCGATATAATATATTATGGTTCTGAATTTCAAAAATCTGAAACGCACGCGGCGCGTGAACGCTGCAAAATGCGGGTGCATTTCGAAAAGCCGAGGGCGGCCCAATCTGCAACTCCGGCTTAAAAGGCCAACCCGCCTGTCAGATTCCATTGCTGCCAAAAAGGGCCAACATGCAATAACCGATTAAGCCTTGGTTAAGGATGCGGGCCGCGCAGAGAGAAGGATTTAACCCGTTATCTGGCACTTTAAGCGTTGATGCTCCTTATTGACTGGCTGAAGTATGTTTGAACACTCGCCCCGCCTGACCCTCCCTTATATACAACCCGCACAAGCCCAAAAACACGTAACGCATAATCAAGCCATTCGCCAAATTGACGGATTAATCCACATGAGCGTCGTTTCGGATGCGCTCAGCATGCCGCCCACAGAGCAGAAAGAGGGTACGTGTTATCTGGTGCCCCCAAACGCCCAAGATGGCTGGCAAGGCTGGGCGCATCACGTCGCGATCTGGCAAGATGCCGCCTGGATGTTCTTGACGCCCAAAACCGGTTGGCGGCTCTTTGTTTCGGATCAGAAAAAACTGATGGTTTATCACGGGTCCGCATGGGTCGTTTTGGCAGATGCCAATCCGCATCACTCCCTTGAAGCGCTTTCGATCCAAGCCACGACCACCGCAACCCAAAGGCTTGCAGTACAGTCACACACAATTCTTTGGACCAGCATCAGCCAAAGCGATGACGCGACAGGAGGTATTGTTCATGTCCTGAACAAAAATGCCGCATTGCAAGATAACGGATTGGTGTTTCAAAATAATTACAAGCCGCATCTGAGCATGGGGTGTTTTGGCTCAAATGATTTTAAGATCAGCCGTATAGATGAGGCGGGGGCGCATCAAGACAGCCTGACCCTTGATAGCCAGAGCGGAATTTTATCAAGCCCCACATTGCCGCGCTTTAACGCCGTGCTGAATTACGACTATCCGCTCAAGGAGAATGTTTGGCAACGCGTCCCCGTTAACGAAAGCAAATATAATGACCAGCTATGTTTTGATGCCGAGGCAAATCAATTTCGCGCACCCAGCGCTGGAACCTATTTCTTTTCAGCCAATGTGTTCTTGAACAACACGGATGCGGTTGAACAAAGTTGCCAGATCAGATTTGACTGTCCGCTTGAGGGGGAAAGAGCCTCCTCATTGCGCGTATTATCCGATCTTAAAAGCCACTCATCCGCAACGCTTTCAACCCAAAGCCTCGCGTCTCTGGAAGAAGGTGATACCGTCGCGCTTCAGGCGCAATGCGCGCAAACAGGCGCAACTCTGCTTGCTGGCGCAACTGGGTTCTTGGGCTTTAAAATCGGATAAACCAGCAGGACTGGGCTTTTCATTCGGTCCAACGCGGCTCGATTTCAACAAGATCTTCTTCGTTTTGATCCGTTGATTTCAACAATTCCGGTAAGGAAGTCCGCACGGAATACCAGCGCGCAGGCACCGCACGATCTTTGGAGATATAAGATCGCAGCATCGGACCGTCGCAAAAATACAATTCCATTTCCACCTCAAGCAACACATCCAACCAATAATCCTGACGTAAAATCGTGAAGTCGCCTTGTTCATTTTTTTGATCAAACAGATATTGAATCTGATCAAGACAGCGCAAGCTGCTCTCATAGTTTTTTTCTGCGATCAGCAACGGGTAAAAGGGAAGTTGTTGGGCAACAATTTCGCGCAGGCTTGGCTCTTCAACCGGCTCTTGTATCTCTTCTTGCCAAGGCGCAATGACGCTCTCTTGGCCCGCGTTTGCGGGCTGCTGTGTTTGACCAAACAATTCGCTCAAAAAGCCGCCTTGCTGCGCAGACACAGGTTGGGCGCATAAGAGTCCAACCAATATAATCCGTTTTAAGCGTCTCACTTGGGCATTCCGTGTCTTTACCACTTCTCTGAACGCTACATCTAAAGCAAGGCGCTGCTAACGACCAGCCAGAAATCGTCTATTCGTTGCGTAAATTCTCAAAACACATTGGTTGTTATGATCCTGCAGAAAAGCCTCACCAAAGGCGCTCTCAGCTTCTTGCGCGTAAAAGCCTAGCGCCAAAAACGTTGGTTTTAAATTTTGCACCCTCTCATTTTGCGCTATACTTACCTTCTAAAATTGTCACTTTTTAAAGGCCGCTCTCCCTATGACTGAATTTTCCCAAAAGATCTGCGTGGCATGCCAACCGGATGCCGCCCCTGCCAGCGCTGCAGAACTGGCTGACTTTTTGGCCAAGAGCCCAAATTGGGCGCTGACCCATCGCGATAGTGTTAAACGCATCGAGCGCAGCTATAACTTCAAGAACTTTCAAGACGCGCTCATCTTTACGAATGCGGTGGGTGAGGTGGCCGAACAAGAGGGCCATCATCCCAGCATTCAAACCGAATGGGGCAAAGTGACCGTTATCTGGTGGAGCCATAAGATTGCAAATTTACATTTTAACGATCTGATTTTGGCCGCACGCTGCGATACACGCTACGATCTTCAGATGGCAGAACAGCCCGGTTAAACCGTCAGAGGCACCCAATCCCCAGCGCGGGCGTTGATGTATATAAAAGGGACTCTTTGCTTAAATTGAACAGTCCTCATTTTACGATTTTTATGCTATGGATCTTAAAAGGAGGAGAAAATATGTCAAACGAGCAGGGAAATTTAAAAGGCGCTGGGATCTCAATGATCATCATCATTGCAATTATGGTGGTTTTTCCACTTGTGGTAAATCTCATCACGACTTCCTATTGATGGATCTGTGAAACAGCCAGATAAGGCCCAAGGCTGAAACGCAACCGTGATCGACGATCGATTGGGCAAGAAGCGGCGAGAGCGCTTCAAATGCGCCATTGCAGCGATAAAAACGGATTAGAGGCCGCGCAGAGGCGCCCTTGCTTTCACAATCTTAAGTATTACGTTTTTGGCTGACGGCGCGACAGGGCCTCAACAGCGCAACCGCGCCCGGGCGCGCCACGGCACCACCGAAAGAGCACAGCGGGATGAGAAAGGCACAGCGTGTACGCAGTAAAACTGGTCTTTAATATAATAAGCCTAGCCTTGAACGCGGCTATTTTTGTTTTGATTGCTCTGCCCATTATCGACCGCAGCGGTTTTTTAAGGGTTGACTGGCGGCCAGAGCTGACCTTTGCGGCAGAGCTGGCGCTGGCGCCTGCAATCAAAAGCCAGGCCAGTGCACCGCCGGCCCAATTCGATCGACGCATTTCTCTCCCCATTGCGCAATTGGACGCGCCCCAACTGGGTCAATATCAAACGGTCGCCTCTCATACCAGCGAAGCTTCTTCCCTGCGCCGTCTGCTTGATAAGGCCCAGCAACCAGCGCAGCGCTGGGTTTCCGTTGAAGATCAAACTGACACCGCTTTCGTGCAAGCCGAGCGCCATAAACCACCCTGCCCAACCTCAAAATTTGCGCCCTGGAGCGATTGTTTTGGCCGTTTTGAATTGCCCTGGGGGGCGATTTATCAAGGCGTTTGGCAGCAGGACCAATTTAACGGCATAGGCAAATTATTATTGGAAAACGGAGAATTATTTCAGGGCTATTTTAAAAATAACCGCCGCCACGGGCTGGGGGTTTTGTTCAAGCAAGATGGCAGCCGCGTAAGCGGCACGTGGCAACATGGAGGATTGCTAAATTGAGCGCTTTACCAAAGCTGGCACTCCAGGCTATCCTGTGCATCCGGTTAGTGAACTAGGCCTCAAACGGGGCCTCAAATGCCGTTTGCTTGCGCCAAGCCAGATTGAAAAAAGGACTAAATGTGACACGCTATAAAGTGTTTGCCGGGGCGTGCTTAACCCAATTTATCGTAATCGGTTTTTTGTTTTCTTACGGGGTGTTTTTCAGCGCGTTTGAAACGGAATTCGGATGGTCACGGACGCTGCTGTCAAGCTGCTCGGCATTGGCATTTTTCGTCATGGGGGTGTTGGCGATTATCGCGGGGCGCCTCTCTGATCGCTATGGCCCTCGGCTGGTTTTAGGCTTTACCGGGCTGATGTATGGGCTTGGATTTATTTTAATGTCCCAGATCACGCAGCCGTGGCAATTGCTCATGATCTTCGTCATCTTTATTGGCTTGGGAATGGGCACCCATGATGTTGTAACCCTCTCAACCGTGGCGCGTTGGTTTCCAAACGGGCGCGGTTTCATCACTGGTTTGGTAAAACTGGGAACCGCCGCGGGGCAAATGATCTTGCCCCCGATCACTGCTTTTTTGATCCTTAGCTATGGTTGGCGCAGCAGTTTGGTGATTTTAGGCCTGTTGGCAGCGATCACCCTTCTGGCAGCCGCCATGTTAATGTCGCGCCCGCAAAACGCGCAGCCGACAGCCGCGCAAGCCGAGCTTACAACTGCCTCGTTTCAAAACGCCAAACGCAGTTTGACGTTTAAAAAGCTTTGTCTGATACAATTTTTATTTTTTCCCACCTTGATGACAATCCCAACACATATTGCGGTTTATGGCATAGATTTGGGGATGACGGGCGCGCACGCGGCCCTGTTGCTAACTGTGATTGGCGCAGCCAGCATGGCCGGCCGGCTGGCAACGGGGTATTTCCAAGATCGCTTGGGCAGCCAAGCGGCCTATAGCGCCTGCTTTATCCCCATTTTAATCAGTCTTGGCGCCTTGCTTTTATGGGACAATCATACCGCTTTATTCGTTTTTATGGCGCTTTACGGTTTTGGCCATGGCGGTTTTTTTTCCGTCGTTTCCCCCACCGTTGCGGATTATTTTGGGATGCAATCGCATGGGGCGCTGTTTGGCATTATTTTGTTTTTTGGTACGATCGGGGGCGCCATTGGGCCGATACTTGCCGGCATGGTGTTTGATTATTCAGGAAGTTATGACAGCGCCTTTTTAGGCTTGGCCGTTCTGATGGCTTTGGGATTGATTTTGGTGCTCACGCTGCCAAAAACCAAAGCCGCAGCCGCTTAGGCAAACCGAAAAAGCTTAGTTCATCAGCCGCCTGCGCGCCGCATCAAAGCGGTCTTTGATGAAAGCAAATTTATCATCTGGATCGTCGATCGGCAGATCCTCATTCACCGCCCAAGCAATATGATACATATAGCTTTTTAATTCGCTCTGAAACGTTTCGGGCAAAGCCTCGTAATAGGTGTTTACATCACCCAAAAAGCTACGCATGAAACTAGGAATATGAACCTCTTGGTGCTGCATTGTGATCCCCTGATCGCCTTCAACACCTTATATACGGCCAAAACTTTGCGATATTTAGAGATCCGCTGCGGTTCACAAAAATCGACCTCTTTTGCCAATTTTCATCCAAACATGGCCCGCTAGGCGGCAGCCCCCGCAACCTGTAAAGAATGGCCCATTTTCTGCGCCATCAGGCAAAGCTGCGCTCCGATTTGAGCACGGCGTTCTTTGGTGAAGCGGCGCACCGGCCCGGTGGCGCCAATGCTGTAAAGCGCTCCGACCGATCCGATTTGCACCGGTGCAGCAACCGACGACACACCCAGTTCGATTTCTTGCACGCATTCGGCATAGCCGCTGCTAAGGATCTGATCAAACTCGCGCGATAGGCTTTGCGGATCACAGCGCGTATATTCCGTAAAGGACCGCATCGGGCCAGATAAAATCTCTTGTCGAAACGGATCATCCGCAAAGGCTGCGATGACTTTTGAGCATGAACAAGCATGCATCGGGCGAAATCCGAGCCCAGGATGCACGAATGAGCGCTTTGCATCGCCCGGCACTTCTACGTGGATAATTTCAACGCCCGTATTGCGAAAGCGCGATAAAAAAACCGCCTCGCCCAAATCATCTGCCGCGCGCTGCAATGTTGGCGCGGCGCTGCGGCAAATATCCACATCTGTTTGCCCCAAAATCGCCAAGCGCACCAAGCTTTCTCCAACGATGAACCGCCCTGAAGACACCTCATCCAGCAATTGCTCCACCTGCATTGATTGCAACAAACGATAGCAGGTCGGGCGCGGCAGATCGGTCAATTGCTGCACTTCTGAGGCCGTGATTGGCCGGCCCGCCGTGGCCACAGCCTCCAATACTTTCATCACGCGCGCCAAATGCATAATTTCTCACTTTACAGACATTTGTCTCATGTAATAAGAATTGCTTGCGAAAAGTCAAGCACCTCGAATCGGTTAGGAGAATAAAATGGAATGTTGCGGCCCCGGATATGCCTCCCCTGCCGAAGCGATGCAGGCACCTCGAGAAAAGCTGTTATACACAATCGCCATCTACACCGGCACGGGCATCCAAAAACCGGATTATCTGGCGACAATCGATAATGATCCTGACAGCCCCACCTATTCGCAAGTGATCAGCCGCTGCGAAGTGCCCGGGATTGGCGATGAACTGCACCATATGGGCTGGAATGCCTGTTCTTCTTGCTTTGACGACGCCTCAATGGAACGTAAATATCTTTTGGTGCCCGGCGTGCGCTCTTCCAATATCCATATCATCGATTGCGCCACAGACCCGCGCAATCCAACGCTCTTCAAGGTGATTGATGGGGCCGATATCAAAGCCAAAACCAATCTCAGCGCACCGCATACAATCCATTGCTTGGGTTCGGAAATTATCATTTCAATGCTGGGCGATGCGCAAGGCAACGCACCAGGGGGCTATTTACACCTCAATAAAGACTTCGAAATCGTTGGACGTTGGGAAAACTCAATGGGCGATATCAAATTCGGCTATGATTTTTGGTATCAACCGCGCCACAACGTGATGGTAAGCTCTGAATGGGGTGCGCCCAATACCTTTATGCCCGGTTTTGATCTGGAAGAAGTGGGGCATCTTAAATATGGCCGCGAAATCCATTTTTGGGATTTTGAAAAGAAAGAGCCGATCAAAAGCATGTATTTGGGTGAAGATGGATTGATCCCATTGGAAGTGCGTTTTCATCACGATCCGGACAGTTCGCATGGCTTTGTCGGCGCCGCGCTCAGCGCAAACATCATTCATTGGTGGAAAGATCAAAACGACGAGTGGCAATGGGAAAAAATTGTCGATGTTGAAAATGAACCTCATCCGGAATGGCCGATCCCAGTACCCGGGGTGATTTCGGTAATTCTTTTATCGATGGATGATAAATATCTCTACCTGTGCAATTGGTTGCATGGCGATATACGCCAATATGACATCAGCGATCCACACAATGCAAAACTGACCGGCCAGGTGTGGATGGGGGGCTTGCTGGGCAAAGCACCAGAGGTGAACGGCGTAAAAGTCACCGGCGGGCCGCAAATGATTCAGCTCAGCCTGGATGGTAAGCGGCTCTATGTCACCACCTCTTTGTTCAGTACGTGGGACAATCAGTTTTATCCAGAAATCCGAACCAATGGTGGCTGTATGTTGATGGTGAATTGCGACACTGAAAATGGCGGCATGGAAATTGACCCGAATTTCGTGGTGGATTTTGGCAAAGAGCCCAACGGCCCAAGCCGGTGCCACGAAACCCGCTATCCCGGTGGCGATTGCACAAGCGATATCTGGCTATGATGCATAAAATCACGTTGGCAAACCGCGATGGCGCCACCTATGAGGTGGATCATCGCAAACCGCTGCTAGACAGCCTGCGCGACCAAGGCGTTGATTTGCCTTATGGCTGTAAATATGGCGGTTGCATCACCTGCGCGGCTAAGCTTACCGATGGCCGCGTGAATCAAGCGCCGCAAGTGGCGCTGAACAATCGCCAGATTACGGATGGCTATGTCATTTTATGCGTCGCCCGCCCGCTCAGCGATTGCACGTTGGAAATTGGCGTTGAAAGCCATGACAAGCTCTATCGCAACCCCTTCTTGGATCCGCTTGCGCCGCATGAATTGAAAGCCGATATCGCCACAAAATTGGAGAAAGCTCCATGACCTATATGGACCACGATGCCCCTTATCCGGATGCGTATTTAAATGACATCCTATCCTCGGTTAAAACCATCGCTATGGTCGGAGCCAGCCCCGATAAAACCAAGTTCAGCTATGGCGTCTTAAGGGTGCTCAGCGAAACCGGCTATGATATGATCCCCATCAACCCGCGCCCCGGTTTGGAAGAAATCCGCGGATTAAAAGTTTACCCATCACTGGATGCAATTGACCGCCCTGTGGATATGGTGGAAGTGTTTCGTCGCCCCGAGGATTTATTGGGAATCGCCCGCGAAGCAATTGCCATCAAGGCCAAAGTGCTTTGGGGACAAATCGGTGTCCGCAATGATGACGCCGCGCGACTTGCCGAAGAGGCGGGGATGAAAGTGGTAATGAACCGCTGCCCAAAAATAGAACTTTTCCGGCCCTTTTGGAAACCCAAACTGCATTTAGGAATTTAACCATGGCGCAAAAAATAACCAAAGGTATCAAAAAATTGCTCGCAGAAGCCAACGCTGTCGTGCCCAGTATATCCGTTGAAGAGGCCGCCGGCCTATTAAACAGCCAAGATCACGTCTTCATCGATTTACGAGATATTCGCGAGCTGCAGCGCTCGGGAAAAATACCAAATGCTTTTTCTTGCCCGCGCGGGATGTTGGAGTTCTGGATTGATCCAGAAAGCCCCTACCATAAAGAGCTGTTCAACCAAGATAAAACCTATGTGTTTTATTGTGCCAGCGCTTGGCGGTCAGCCTTAAGCGCACAGGTCGCGCAGCAAATGGGCTTATCTCCAGTCACACATATTGCTGGGGGTTTCACGGCCTGGCAAAAAGCCGCTGCGCCAATAGAGCCGGTGGAAAAGAAGTAATGCGCCACCCCGCGCCTGCCTTATAGTAAACCAGAGTAATCATAGCGAAAGCGAGGCCGTGTAAATGGCGGATTTTGGCGAAAACCCAGATCAGGGGAAATTCTGGAACGAAGCGTCTGGCCTGTCTTGGGTGGAAAATGACCGTTTGATGAGTGAGCGGCTGGAAACCATCAGTCAATTGCTTCTTGAAAATTTGGATCTTCACCCATCCAGCAAGATTCTTGATATCGGCTGCGGCAGCGGCACCACCACGCTTGCGCTTGCAAAAGGCGCACCGCCAAGCGTGCAGATTACCGGCTTGGATATTTCAAAACCGCTTTTAGATTTAGCCGCGCAGAAATGCGCGGAGCATAAGAACATCAACTTTGTCTTGGCCGATGCGCAGGCGCATCGCTTTGCGGTGCAAAAACTTGATACGGTGATCTCACGATTTGGCGTTATGTTCTTCGAAAACCCGGTGAAAGCCTTTCAAAACATCAAATCCGCACTGCGCGTTGCAGGCAGGTTACGCTTTGTTTGCTGGGCACCTTTGGAGGAAAACGAATTTTTTTACGCGCCATTGCAAGCCGTGTTGCAACATACAGATCAGCCTTTCATCGCCCCAGGTCGCGCGCCTGGGCCTTTGGCGTTCAGCGATGCTGCTTATCTGCGCGGCCTGCTTGAAGAGGCCAGTTTTCAGCAGGTTGAGATCGCAAAAACACCCACAGAAGTGACCACTAAAGACAGCCCCGAAGAAGATGCCAAGCTGCTGATGCAGATCGGCTTTGCCACGCGAATTATGACTGCGGCCGAATTGGGGGAGGCTGCGCGCGCTGAAGTCTTCCGCTCGATGCTGGCGCAATCCGCGGCGCGCCAGAAAGACGGCAAAATTTCTTATGGCGCTACGGTTTATATCGTAACCGCGCACGCTTAAAAAACCGATCCAAAGCGCGCCGAAGCCAGGTTACAAAGGGGCAATATCTCCTGCCGCCCTCTGAGCATGGAACTCGGCTTCAAAACTCGCAAAACGACCAGCCGCAATAGCCGCACGCATATCGGCCATCAAATCCTGATAATATTGCAGATTATGCCAGGTGAGCAGCATCCCCGAAATCATTTCTTGCGAACGAAAAACATGATGAAGATACGCCCGCGAGTAATTCTTGCAGGCCGGGCAACTGCAGGCGCTGTCAAGCGGGCGCGGATCGTCCTGATGACGGGCGTTTTTGATATTCACCACGCCTTGGCGGGTAAAAGCTTGCCCCGTGCGCCCTGAGCGCGAGGGCAATACGCAATCCATCATATCGATGCCCCGTTTCACCGCGCCCACAATATCATCCGGTTTGCCGACCCCCATCAGATAGCGCGGCTTATCCTGCGGCAACATATCAGGGGCATAATCAAGCACCGAGAACATCGCCTCTTGACCTTCGCCAACCGCGAGCCCGCCAACCGCATAGCCATCAAACCCAATGGCCTTTAAAGCTTCGGCGCTTTCTGCACGCTGCTCAGGGAACACGCTGCCCTGCTGGATACCAAATAAAGCATGCCCCGGGCGATCCCCGAATGCCTCTTTGGAACGCGCCGCCCAGCGCATCGACAATTGCATGCTGTCTAAGGCGGTTTTCTCGTCCGCAGGAAAGGGCGTGCATTCATCAAAACACATCACAATATCGCTGCCCAAAAGGCGTTGGATATCCATCGAGCGTTCAGGAGTAATCTCGTGCTTGGATCCATCAACATGCGATTTGAAGGTAACGCCCCGCTCAGTCAGTTTGCGCAAACCAGCCAAAGACATCACTTGAAACCCGCCACTATCGGTAAGAATTGGGCGCTGCCAATTCATAAAATTGTGCAAGCCCCCCAAAGCATCCACCCGCTCGGCCCCCGGCCGCAGCATCAAATGATAGGTATTGCCAAGCAGAATATCTGCCCCCGTTGCCGCCACGCTTTCCGGCATCATCGCCTTCACCGTGGCCGCCGTGCCCACTGGCATGAAGGCAGGCGTGCGGATTTCGCCTCTCGGAGTCGAAATTTTTCCCGTCCGCGCTTTGCCATCGCTTGCCGCAACCGAATATGAAAACCGATCCGTCATTCTTCTACGTTACCACCTCTTACAGCCATTTGGCCCCAACACCCGCATCCAGCTTTTGGACACTTAGGCCGACCCAATTTTTCAGCCTTCTTAACAAACAAAGCCCACCGCTAATAGGGTGGGCTTTGATACAGATTATCGATAAAATCGAAAAAATCAGTTGTCCTCAAGCGCCTCGACTGCCGCTTGCAACGCATCCTTCGTTACCGTCTTTTCAGTAATTGTTGCTAGTTCAAACACATAATTCACAACTTTATCTTCAAAGATGGGCGCGCGCATCTGTTGCTGCATAGCTTGGTTTTGTTGCACAAATTCAAAAAACTGCCGCTCTTGGCCCGGATATTGTTGGGCCTGTTGCATGATGGCTTGCGACATTTCAGCATCGGTCACTTCGATGCTGGCTTTCATGCCGATATCGGCCAACAGCAAGCCAAGACGCACCCGGCGTTCGGCAAGCGTGTTATGTTCGGCAGTGGCCTCGACTTCGTCATGATCGTGCCCTTCGACCTCAGGGTTGTCTTCATGCCAAAGTTGATGCGCAATTTGTTTTGCCTCGGCTTCGACCAAGGAAGGTGGCAAATCGAAATCTACCATTTTATCAAGCGCGTCCAGCAGGCCCCGTTTGGTAATAGCCCGAGCCGCGCCGGCATATTCATTTTCGAGCCGCTCGGACACTTGGGTCTTCAACGCCTCTAGATCATCGGCTCCAAATTTAGTGGCCAGTTCGTCGTTTATTTCCGCAGCAACCGGCTCTTGCACCGATTTCACTGCGCATTTGAACAATGCGTCTTTGCCAGCCAAATTCTCGGCGCCATAATCGCCCGGGAACGTCACGTTAACGTCTAGTTCTTCACCGGCTTTCGCGCCCACAAGCTGATCTTCAAACCCTGGGATGAAGCTGTTTGAACCCAAAACCAAAGGATAATCTTCGGCAGAGCCACCTTCAAATTCTTCGCCATCCACCGAACCAACGAAATCAAATACCACTTGATCGCCATCTTTGGCTTTCGAGCCTTTTCTACGGTCTTTAAAATTCTGCGATGATGCGGCCAGGTTGCCCAACGCCTCATCGACGCTGTCCGCATCGGCTTTCGCCACCATACGCTCAAGCTCAACCGTTTTGAACTCAAGCTCGGGAATCGTTGGAAGCGCTTCATATTTCAGGTCGACGTGAACATCGTCGCCCTCTTTCCAATCTTCGTTTGACATTTTAACGTCAGGCTGAAGCGCCGGCCGTTCACCGCTATCATCAAAATGCTGGTTCATCGCGCCATCGATGCTTTCCTGCATCGCTTCGCCCAGCAACCGCTTTCCAAACTGCTTTTTCAGCAGCGCGAGCGGCACTTTGCCCTTCCGAAAGCCCTTCAATTCAACTTCGGGCTGCGCTTCTGCCAATTTCTCATTGACCTTCGCATCAAGCTCAGCGGCGCTTACCACGATTGAATATTCGCGTTTAAGGCCTTCTTTGAGGGTCTCAGTGACCTGCATATCTATCTTGTCCTTTTAATATTTGGTGCGGGTGGAGGGACTTGAACCCCCACGCCTCGCGGCGCTAGAACCTAAATCTAGTGCGTCTACCAATTTCGCCACACCCGCAGTATTTTAAGGCTTGATTATGACAAACCCTTGAATTGCGAAACCCTCTATCAAAACATTTAAACAGATGCGAGCAGAAAATGAGCCTTGGTAAGCGACAATCAATTTACAGCTTCAACGAGGGCGAAGATGGCCCATGTTTCAGCCCCCTCGCCGGATGCAGACTTGTCCAAACCAAGACGCACGGAGCTTTGCCGGAATTCATTCAGTTACGGATGGGCGATTCACTTTTGATTAAATTTTAATCACTTTGATTAATTTTTAACCTTTGACTGCCCGATCAGCCCGTCGACGGGCGTGATTGAACGCTCATAGGATTGAGTATGTCGCCGCTCTATGTTCCTAGCAAGCAAACCTATTAGGGAGGCGAACGTGAAAAAAATTGAAGCCATCATAAAACCCTTCAAGCTTGATGAAGTGAAAGAAGCCCTGCAAGATTTGGGCGTCCAAGGGCTGAGCGTGATCGAGGTGAAAGGCTTTGGCCGCCAAAAAGGCCATACGGAATTATACCGCGGAGCCGAATATGTTGTCGATTTCTTGCCCAAGGTGAAAATCGAAGTTGTTTTGGATGACGATCAAGTAGATGGGGCCATTGAAGCCATCGTCCAAGCTGCAAAGACCGATAAGATTGGTGACGGAAAGATATTCGTTAGCCCAATCGAGCAATCCATCCGCATCCGAACCGGTGAAACCGGCTCGGACGCGCTTTAAACCCACTCAAGACAAAAGGAATTAGTGGAATGAGTACTGAAAGCGTTCTCAAAACCATCGCAGATGAAGATATTGAATATGTAGATATTCGATTTACGGATCCGCGAGGCAAGCTGCAGCATGTAACTGTGATGTCGGATCAAGTCGATGCGGACTTCATTGAGGAAGGGTTCATGTTTGATGGCTCTTCGATCGCTGGATGGAAATCAATCGAAGCTTCAGATATGAAATTGATGATGGATACCAACAGCGCGTATGTCGACCCGTTCTATGCAGAAAAAACGCTTTGCGTTCACTGCTCTGTGGTTGAGCCCGATACCGGGGAAGCGTATGATCGTGACCCGCGTGGCACGGCAGAAAAAGCGGAAGCCTATCTGAAATCATCAGGAATTGGTGACGTGGCTTATTTTGGACCGGAAGCCGAGTTTTTCCTATTTGATGATGTGCGGTTTTCAAATTCAATCAACAAAGTATCGTATGAAGTCGATGCGCTAGACGCCTCATGGAACACAGATTCTGAATATGAAGCGGGCAATTCAGGCCATCGCCCTGGCGTTAAAGGCGGGTATTTCCCCGTCAATCCCATCGATGACGGGCAAGACATCCGCTCTGAAATGCTATCGACAATGAAGCGCCTCGGCATGAAAGTTGACAAGCATCACCACGAAGTGGCCAGCTGTCAGCACGAGCTGGGCTTGATTTTTGGCAGCCTCACAGAACAGGCAGACGAGCTGCAGAAATACAAATATGTGATCCACAATGTGGCCCAAGCCTATGGCAAATCAGCCACATTCATGCCGAAACCCATCGCGGGCGACAACGGAACTGGCATGCATTGCAACATGTCGATCTGGAAAGACGGCAAGCCACTCTTCGCAGGCGACAAATACGCAGATCTCAGCGATGAGGCCTTATATTTCATCGGCGGTATTTTGAAGCATGCCAAATCTTTGAATGCGTTTACGAACCCCTCAACCAACAGCTATAAGCGGTTAATTCCAGGCTTTGAGGCGCCAGTTCTGCGCGCTTATTCGGCCAGAAACCGTTCTGGCTGCGTTCGGATCCCATGGACAGAATCGCCAAAGGCGAAACGCGTTGAAGCGCGCTTCCCCGACCCTTCAGCCAACCCTTATCTGTGCTTTGCGGCCCTGCTGATGGCTGGCCTTGACGGCATTAAAAACAAAACGCATCCGGGCGAAGCGATGGATAAGAACCTGTATGATCTTCCAGCAGAAGAGCTGGCCGATATTCCAACAGTGTGCGGATCTTTGCGCGAAGCGATGGAAGAGCTGCAATCAGATCATGATTATTTATTGGCAGGTGACGTGTTCACAAAAGATCAAATCGACGGCTATATTGAGCTGAAGATGGAAGAGATCGAAACCTATGAGCACACGCCGCATCCGGTTGAATTCGGCATGTATTACAGCTGCTAAAATGATGAGTGTATAAGGTCAAGAAGGGCGTCTTTTTTGGCGCCCTTTTTATTTTCAGCGGAATGAAACCGCGCTTACGCTTTATCTGCCTGAAAGGTTTGATTTCGCAAAACAAACGTATGAATGCCAAACACCACGGCACCAGTTTTGGGCAAACGGCATAAGGTTTGGCGTTCGCTGCGAATATAAGGGCCTGCGCCTTCTGACACGCCGCTGCGCGGATCGGCTTCCATGCGTGGATGAAACAGGTCAGGCGCATCATAATGCAGGTAATTGCACCGCCAAAGCGGCCGGCCAACTTGAATTCCATTGAACAAACGCTGCACGCGCTTTGTTATATTGGCATCATAACTCGGCACGGGCACATGGATCCTGGATAAAGGATGCATGAATTTTTCAGCAAGCGTCCAACTGGCGGGAAAACATAATATGGCCCCCGTCAATAGATGTTCTGCACCGCGCGGCTGCAAAAGGCAAAAATCATTTTGCAACGCGCGCGCCAAAGTGGCCAGCGGATCCTGATCATCGATCAAGACCAAGCGACCATCGGGGCAAATAATCCTATCTTTGTGTCTCTCAAATCCCAAATGGGCAGTGGCAAACCCAAGCGCCATCCCCAGCAATTCTTGCGCTGCCGCGAAAGCTTCTGGGGCTAAACGCAACACTTTGTCGCGCTGGTGTTTAAGTAGAGTTTCCCGCAGCTGGATTTGGGCCGAATAAGCCTCATCCACGATCAACCACGCCTCCGGCGCCAAAGGGGAAATCCCCGGTAGGGCGCCGTGATGTGACACGTCATAAGGCAACTCATTTTGTAAAATCTCAGTCATAAGGAACAGTTTTTGCCAAAACTGCGCGCCCTGCAAGTCGCAAACGCACAAACGCGATGTCGTAATTGTTTTTGACCCATTTCAAACCATGATTCAACGTAATGCAGACATTCGTTTTATTTACGCGGGGCTGCAAATGGGAAAGGTTTATCGAGACGGGCGCAAAATTGATCCGGCGCGGGGGGCGGTTTTGGGCGATAATACGCCCAATGATCAAAATCGCGTTGAAATCGGCCCGACGCAACTGGCCTATCAGGAATGGCAGCGGGCCGGATTGATCCTGCCCGATCTGCAAGCCATGCGGCGCTATCGGTGGAACCGCCTCACTCAGCATATCGTGGATCGTGATTACGGCGGGTTACTGATCTTTGATCCCTTAAACATTCGCTATGCAACCGACAGCACCAACATGCAGCTTTGGAACAGCCATAACCCGTTTCGGGCTGTGTTGATTTGCGCAGATGGCTATATGGTGATCTGGGACTACAAAAACGCCCCGTTTTTATCTGAGTTTAACCCGCTGGTGCGCGAGCAGCGCGCTGGCGCTGATTTATTTTATTTTGACCGTGGCGATAAGGTTGATATCGCAGCCGATGCCTTTTCAAATGAAATACGGCAATTGATCAAGCAACACGGGGGTGGCAATCGCCGGTTGGCGGTGGATAAAATCATGCTGCATGGGCTGCGCGCGTTAGAGGCGCAGGGCTTTGAAATAATGGAAGGTGAAGAGCTCACCGAAAAAGCCCGCTCGATCAAAGGTCCGGATGAAATTTTGGCAATGCGCTGCGCCTCGCATTCCTGCGAAACCGCTATCGCGGTGATGGAAAACACCGCGCGCGCAGGGGTGGCACAGCGCCAAATGAGCGAGGATGATATCTGGGCGGTGCTGCATGCTGAGAATATCCGGCGAGGTGGTGAGTGGATTGAAACGCGCTTGCTCACATCGGGCCCGCGCACCAATCCTTGGTTTCAAGAATGCAGCGGACGGATTGTGCAAAATAACGAAATTCTCGCCTTTGATACAGATCTCATTGGATCCTACGGGATCTGCGTTGATATCAGCCGAACATGGTGGATCGGAGATCAGAACCCGCGCCCAGATATGATTTCTGCTATGCAGCACGCCCATGAGCATATCATGCAAAATATGCAAATGCTCAAACCCGGTGTCATGATACCAGCGCTAACGAAGAACGCCCATAAGCTGGCGCCAGAATATCAAAAGGGCAAATATAGCTGCCTGATGCATGGTGTCGGCCTTTGCGATGAATGGCCTTTGATTGCCTATGCTGACACCTTCGTCGAAGGGGCTTACGATTATCCACTTGAAGCGGGTATGGTGCTTTGCGTTGAAGCTTTGGTCAGCCCCGAGGGGGGCGATTTTTCGATTAAGCTGGAAGATCAAGTTTTGATCACACCTGAAGGCTTTGAGAACCTATCGGCCTACCCGTTTGACCCAAGACTGATGGGCATAGCCTAGACAACAGACCGGGCCGAGCCCCGCATTAAAGGCCCGCCTCGCGCGCAAAGCCGCCCCCTTGCCCCGACAAGAAAGCAGCTCTAAAAGAAGCCATCTTTTCTTCAAGCAAGGCTAAATTTTATGATCCCTCGTTACTCCCGCCCAGACATGGTTGCCATCTGGTCACCCGAAAGCAAATTTCGCATCTGGTATGAAATCGAAGCCCATGCCTGTCAGGCTATGGCAGATATTGGAGTGATCCCTCAAGCCAATGCGGATGCGGTTTGGCGGGCCAAAGATGTAGAATTTGATATCGCGCGTATTGATGAAATCGAAGCAGTTACGAAACATGATGTGATCGCATTTCTCACCCATCTGGCAGAGCATATCGGATCTGAAGAAGCCCGTTTCGTACATCAAGGAATGACCAGCTCAGATGTGTTGGACACCTGTCTCAACGTTCAATTGGTACGCGCGGCAGACCTTCTGATTGCGGATGTTCAAGCGCTTCTTGCAGCCCTGAAGCGGCGCGCTTACGAGCATAAAATGACCATCCGCATCGGGCGTAGCCATGGCATCCACGCCGAGCCTACCACGATGGGCCTGACCTTTGCGCGCTTCTACGCTGAAATGGATCGTAACCTTGAGCGGTTGCGCATCGCGCGCGCCGAAATTGCAACGGGCGCAATCTCTGGCGCTGTGGGTACATTTGCCAATATTGATCCGCAGGTGGAAGAGCATGTCTGCACGAAGCTGGGTCTGACACCAGAACCGATCAGCACGCAAGTGATCCCGCGCGATCGCCACGCAGCATTTTTTGCCGCTTTGGGCGTTGTCGGCAGCAGCATCGAGAACATCGCCACTGAAATTCGCCATATGCAGCGCACAGAAGTGCTTGAAGCGGAAGAGTTTTTCTCAAAGGGGCAAAAAGGCAGCTCTGCAATGCCGCATAAACGCAATCCTGTTTTAACGGAAAATCTCACCGGGTTGGCCCGTCTGGTGCGCATGGCCGTGGTGCCCGCGCTGGAAAACGTAACGCTTTGGCATGAACGTGATATTTCGCATAGCTCGGTCGAACGAAATATCGGACCAGACACAACGATCACCTTAGATTTCGCCCTGAACCGCTTGACACAAGTGATTGATAAATTGGTGATCTATCCAGATAACATGCTGGCCAATATGAATAAGTTCCGCGGTCTGGTGATGAGCCAACGGGTGCTTTTGGCGTTGACGCAAGCCGGCGTAAGCCGCGAAGATTCATATCGGTTGGTGCAACGCAACGCGATGAAGGTTTGGGAAGATAATAAAGATTTCAAAACCGAGCTCTTGGCGGATGATGAAGTGCGCGCCGCGCTGAGTGAGGCTGAGATAGAAGAAAAATTTGATCTGGGCTATCACACAAAGCACGTTGATACAATTTTCAACCGCGTATTTGGCGCCGGTTAAAGCCGCAATCAGTCAGGTTGCAAACGCTCTTGGTGCCCGCATTGATCGCAGGATTGGCGCGGGCCAAGCCCGAAACCGGTGGTAAACCGAGTATTTGAACACCGCGGGCTGCGCCAAATCTGTGAGTGGTGATTTGTGGTTTATGGCCGCAAAAGTTAGCGTTCCTTTCACGTTTTCCGGCTAAAACGGGTGCCTAACAATCGATGGGCGCCGCGTGTCAGAACCAACAACAGATAATTCTAACCCGGTGGCGGCGTCATCGCGGGTAATAAGTCAGGCTGAAAAAGCCGCGATCGTGGTCAGCGCGATGCTGCGCAGTGGCTTGGACATACCGGTCGATGACCTCAGTGTCGACGCCCAAGCACAATTGGCAAAAGAATTGGCTAATTTACAATTTGTTGAGCGCAATCTGTTAACAGAAGTGATTGAAGAATTCTCATCCGAAGTCACCTCGATCGGGTTAAATTTGCGCGGCGGTGCGGCGCAAACACTTAACCTGCTGGACGGCAAAATCAGCACTGAAACGGCAGAGCGGTTGCGCAAAGAAGCCGGCGTGCGCAAATTCTCAGACCCTTGGGATCGATTGAATATCAGCGACATCGATGAATTGATCGCCATAATCGAGGCAGAGAGCATAGAGGTCAGCGCAATTATTATTTCAAAGTTGGATGTGTCAAAAGCAGCGGCGCTGCTGGGGAAATTGCCCGGAAAACACGCACGCCAAATCAGCCATGCAATTTCAATGACCCATCATGTCACCCCGCAAGCCATTTCACGGATCGGTCAAAGCCTTTTGGCGCAGCTCGATAACCTTCCTGATCGCGCATTCGCGCTATCGCCGGAAGAGCGGGTGGGATCTATTTTAACCGCAACCACGCAAGTGCTGCGCGATGATGTTCTAGATGGTCTCGATGAAAGCGACCCCGCCTTTGCGCATCGGGTTCGGCAGGTGATGTTTGCCTTTAAAGACATTCACAAGCGGCTCCATCCCAGCGATATTTCCCAGATTACCCGCAGCATAAACACCATCGAGCTTGCAACCGCGCTGGCCTATGCACAAAAAACCGGGCCCAACGCCACGGCAACTTTTATCCTTGAAAACCTACCTCGGCGGATGGCCGAGAACCTATCGGACGATATCGCCCATATGAAGGCAATCCAATATGAACAAGGCGAGGCGGCTTTGAACGCGGTTGTCCAAGCCATCCAAGATTTGGTGACAAGCGGCGTCATCGCCTTTCGGCGCGAAGAGGAAGCCGCAATGTCCAGCGCTCAAACGCGATAATCGCGCAAGTTAAGCTTGCCCCTGCCAAGCGCTTTATGATTTACCCCCCACATGCACAGAGAATAGGGATCGCATGCCAGACAACCCAAAGCACACGGGCAGCTTGGCCGAATGGCTAACAGATTTGGCTATTCGGGTCTTGATCCGCTGCGCACGCACCCTGCCTCTGGCAACGCGATTGCAGTTTATGGGGTGGTTTATGCGCCGTGTTCTGGCCCCCCTCACAGGCTATCAAAAACGGGCTTTGGCCAATTTGGACTACATATATCCGGATAAACCTTCGGATGAAAAACTGAAGATTGCGCGGGGCGCTGCCGATAATGCAGGGCGAACATTTATCGAAAATTATGATATCCTTGCGCTTCGCAACCGCTTGGGACAGGCCAAGATCACCGGTCCAGGATTTGCCGCGGCTCTTGCGGCAAAAGACAGCGGCACGCCAGTTCTTTTTGTCACGGGCCATTACGGAAATTTCGAAGCGCCACGGGCAGCTTTGGTCGCCCAAGGGTTTCAAATTGGGGGCTTATACCGACCGATGGCCAACCCTTATTTCAACAAGCATTATGCCCAAAATATGCATGATTTATCAGGGCCGGTATTCGAGCAAGGCCGCAAAGGCACATTGGGCTTGCTGCGCCACATCCGCCAAGGCGGCATGGCGGTGTTATTATTTGATATTTACGATGGCGCCGGTGCGCCCCTGCCGTTTTTGGGAAAACCCGCGCCAACCGTTACGTCCGTGGCGGATATCGCGTTAAAAGCCCAAGCTGTGGTGATACCGTTTTTTGGCATACGGCGCGCCAATGGCGTTGATTTTGACATCGTGTTTGAAGAGCCCGTCGCGCCAGATGCGCCCATGCAAATGATGCAACAGATTACGCAGCGTTTGGAAAAGCGCATTGAAGAAGATCCCAAGCAATGGTTTTGGATCCACAGGCGCTGGAAGCCAGACCGTCAGCGTGCCCGCGCCGCGGCTAAGACAGCGCCGTGATTTGCCTGCTGCGCCACCACGACAACTTGCGTATCTGTGCGCCGTTGAAAGGTTTTTGACCATACCCCTTTGCCGTTCCAGACACCCAATGGCGTGATCTCAACCACCACATTTGAATAGGTCAACGTCTGCCCAGCATTCTCGCCCGCTTGGATCGCAACTTTTCCTTGTGGTTTATAATAAAATGCAAGCACATCTACAGGGCCGCCGGTTCCATCCACGTTGCTTTTAAGCGTCGCTGTAATAGCAAGCGACGCTTCAACCAATGTAAGCACCACGCGGCGGGGGGTTTGCGCGGCCCGCGCGACCGCATCCTTGATCGCTGTTGCGTTTGAACCAACAACATGATCTTGACCATTCACAATCACCTGTGGTGTGTAAACCGATTTACGCCCCGAGCGCTGCGCGTAGGTTTTTTGTCTGGTGGTAAATTGACGCTTGGCAAAACTGTCTTTCCAGCCAATATAATCCCAATAATCGACGTGCAATGAAAGCGTTAATAGATCTGAACGTTTGCTGAGAACATCGCGAAACAAAGCATCGGCGGCAGGGCAAGAGGAACACCCTTGCGAAGTAAACAGCTCGAGTAAAACGGCTGGCCTATCCTGTGCAACCGCAAAACCTGCGCAGGCCATCCACATCCCAAGCCAGAATTTCAACACTCTTGCGCGCAAAGCAGGCCCCTCTTTTCCAAATTCCACCCACTCAAAATACGGCAGATAAAATCAATTGACCATTGAAACTTGATAACAGCGGATCACCTTTGTGTTTAAATTTGTACACAATTGCATACAAACTATCTTTTGCCCCCTTGAACAGAAGTAAAACTTGGGTCAAAAGCACGGCAGCAAAGTGACCACACCGTCGCAGAAGGGGAAAGAAATGACCATCGTCGTAGGACATGACACCGCCAAAACGCGCAAAACACTCAGTATTAACGGGAAATCAATCTCTTATTACTCAATCCCGGCAGCCGAAAATGCTGGCTTGGGCCAATTTTCCAAACTGCCCGCAGCTTTAAAAGTTGTGTTGGAAAACATGCTGCGCTTCGAGGATGGCAAAACCGTGTCACTAGAAGATATAAAAGCCTTTTCAACATGGGGCGCGAATGGTGGTAAAAACCCGCGCGAAATAGCCTATCGCCCGGCCCGCGTTCTGATGCAGGATTTCACCGGTGTTCCAGCCGTTGTCGATTTGGCCGCGATGCGCGATGGATTGGTGGCTTTGGGCGGCGATGCAGAAAAAATTAATCCGCTGAACCCAGTTGATCTGGTTATCGACCATTCGGTGATGATTGATGAATTTGGCAATCCCCGCGCCTTTCAAATGAACGTGGATCGCGAATATGAACGCAATATGGAGCGTTATACCTTTTTGAAATGGGGCCAAAACGCGTTTAACAATTTCCGCGTTGTTCCCCCCGGAACGGGGATTTGCCATCAGGTAAACCTCGAATATCTGGCCCAAACCGTTTGGAGTGATACTGACCAAAACGGTGATGAAGTCGCCTATCCTGATACATTGGTGGGCACGGATAGCCATACCACGATGGTCAATGGCATGGCGGTGTTAGGCTGGGGTGTTGGCGGTATCGAAGCCGAAGCGGCGATGCTGGGACAGCCCGTCTCGATGCTGATCCCCGAAGTGGTTGGATTTGAATTAACCGGGGCTATGCTGGAAGGTACAACAGGCACTGATTTGGTTCTAAAAGTGGTGGAATTGCTGCGTGCGAAAGGCGTGGTTGGCAAATTTGTTGAGTTTTATGGCGAGGGCCTAAATCGCCTGCCGCTGGCGGATCGGGCAACGATTGCCAATATGGCACCAGAATATGGTGCCACCTGCGGCTTCTTCCCCATCGATGACGAAACTTTACGCTACCTGCGCAATACCGGGCGCGATGAGGATCGTATTGCTTTAGTGGAAGCCTATGCAAAGGAAAACGGGTTTTGGCGCGACGCGGAATACGCACCGATTTATACCGATACGTTGCATTTGGATATGGGCACGATTGTGCCCGCCATTTCAGGGCCCAAACGCCCACAAGATTTTGTGGCGCTGAACGCGGCAAAAGCCGCCTTTAGCTCTGAAATGAAAGACACGTTCCAGCGGCCGATGGATAAAGAAATTGCCGTTGAGGGCGAAGAGTATACCATGCGCTCTGGCAAAGTGGTTATTGCCTCAATCACCTCTTGCACCAACACCTCCAATCCTTACGTGATGATCGGAGCAGGATTGGTGGCCCGCAAAGCGGCGGCTTTGGGACTGAATCGCAAGCCTTGGGTGAAAACATCGCTCGCGCCTGGATCGCAAGTCGTGAGCGCCTATCTGGAAGCGGCAGATCTGCAAAAAGATCTGGATGCAGTTGGGTTTAACTTGGTGGGCTATGGCTGCGCCACCTGCATCGGCAATTCAGGCCCCTTGCAGCCTGAAATCAGCCAAGCCATTGCCGAAGGGGATCTGGTTGCAACTGCGGTCCTCTCAGGAAACCGAAATTTTGAGGGGCGTATTTCGCCAGATGTGCGCGCCAATTACTTGGCCTCACCGCCGCTTGTGGTCGCCTATGCGCTGGCCGGCACGATGGATATCGATTTATCAAGCGAGCCTTTGGGGCAAGATAAAAATGGCCAAGACGTCTTTTTGAAAGATATCTGGCCAAGCTCGCAAGAAGTTGCAGAGCTGGTCGAGCGCACGGTCACGCGTGAGGCCTTCCAATCCAAATATGCAGATGTGTTCAAGGGCGATGAAAAATGGCAGGGCGTAGATACGACGCAAAGCCAAACCTACGATTGGCCCGCCAGTTCAACCTATGTTCAGAACCCGCCCTATTTTCAGGGCATGAGCCCGGAACCAGGCGTGATTACGAATATTGAAAACGCCAAAGTACTTGCAATTTTGGGCGATATGATCACCACCGACCACATCAGTCCGGCGGGCTCGTTCAAAGACACCACCCCCGCCGGTCAATACCTGATCGAACGGCAGGTGCCCGTGCGCGAATTCAACAGCTATGGCTCGCGCCGGGGCAATCATGAAATCATGATGCGCGGCACATTTGCCAATATCCGGATCAAGAATGAAATGCTTGATGGGGTTGAGGGCGGATATACCAAAGGCCCCGATGGTGAGAAAAGCGCTATTTTTGATGCTGCGATGGAATATCAAAATAACGAAACCCCGCTGGTGGTGTTTGGCGGTGAACAATATGGCGCAGGATCAAGCCGCGACTGGGCGGCAAAAGGCACGGCCCTGCTCGGCGTAAAAGCCGTGATTGCGGAAAGCTTTGAGCGTATTCACCGCTCAAACCTGGTTGGTATGGGCGTTATTCCTTTAGAGTTCACCAACGGAGACACGCGCAAATCGCTGGGCTTAACCGGCGAAGAAACCGTTACAATCACAGGGTTGGACAGCGTTGAACCCTTGCAGGAATTACCCTGCCATATCACCTTCGCGGATGGCAGCGTGAAAGAAATTTCGTTGAAATGCCGGATCGATACCGCGATTGAAGTGGAATATATCGAGCATGGCGGCGTGCTGCATTACGTTCTGAGAAACTTGGCGAAAGCCGCTTAAATTTTGTCCGCGGCGGGGCCTTTAGCGCTGCCGCGGGTTTTCCTTGCAATAATCACTAATGACAGCGCGCAAGACCAGCCTCTTTTACTTTGCCTACGAAGTCGGCCGCTTTGGCGCAAACTGGCTTATTGACCCAGCGCCTGCTGCAAGGCGGGCACAAACCGCTGCGCATAATCGCTTCCGACCAAAGGCCCTGCAAAGCGGAACAGCACGGTGCCTTTTGCATCCAAAATAAAGGTTTCTGGCGGCGCGGTGACCCCCCAATCTATCGCAGTGCGCCCCGCAGGATCGAAGGCAACCGCGCGGAACGGATTACCGTCCTTGGCCAGATACGCGGCTGCATTCCCCGCGTCATCCTTGAAATTCACCCCTATTATTGGCATACCGGCCCCCGCCATTTCCAGCAGTTTGGGGTGTTCGGCGCGGCAAGGCGGGCACCAACTGGCCCAGAAATTCACCAAGGTTACGCCACCTGAAACCAGCTGGCTTTGTTCAAATTCTGGAAAATTCGATAAGCGCGCAGGCGTGATTGGCGGCGCAGCTTGGCCAATCAACGTCGAAAGCAAGCGGTTCGGGTCTTCTCGCTGCATTCCGGTGTAAAACAGCAGCGCCAATCCTAAGAAAATCAGCGGCGGCAGAAACAGCAACCAAGGGGTTTTACCCATCGCGCTGACTTTCAGCGGCCTCTAACTCGGCCAAAGCACGCGTATTTCTGCGCAATATTCCAAAGATCAAAAGCGCCAATATACCCAAAGACACCCCATAGGCAGATAACACTGCCGCTGCATATTTTCCAAGCTCCGGCATCACACTGCCTCCTGTCGCGCGCGCAGGGCTTGCGCCCGACGCAATCGAATTTCCGTACGCGTGCCCACCAACACCAAGGCCAAAAACAGCAGAACAAACCCCGCGATTGAAAACAGCAAAGGTTGGTAAAATACATCCGAGACATGCTTTTCTTTATCCAATGACAAAGATGCCCCTTGGTGCAATCCTTGGCTCCAAAAATTAACCGCATATCGGCTTAAAACCGCGAAGACGGATCCCACAATACACAAAACAGAGGTCAGATCAGCCGCGGTATCCGGGCGTTCAATCGCCCGCCACAGCGCCATATAGCCAAGGTAAAACAGGAATAAGGTTAAAAACGAGGTGAGCCGCGGATCCCAAGCCCAATACGTGCCCCACATCGGCTGGCCCCAGATTGCACCGGTGAATAAGGCGATCAACGTCATCGCCACGCCCACCGGCGCTGCCGCTTTGGCGGCCAAAGCGCTTACATGATGACGCCGGACCAACCAAATCAACGAGGCCACAAGCATCATGAACCACGCATTAATCGCCATCAAGGCAGAGGGTACGTGCAAATAAATTATCTTAACCGTCGAGCCTTGGCGATAATCATCCGGCGTGAAGAAAAACCCCCATACCAGCCCAATGCTCAAACAGGCCGCGGCCCCAATCGCAATAAATGGCAGTATTCGCGTTGAGGCACCCAAAAATTTTACGGGGTTCGCATATTCCCAAAGTGACATTTTATTTCCATCCTATCACGGCGGGCTTTATCCCTGTGACGCCGGCACAAGCCGACGGTTTCTGTTTCTTGGCGTTAGCGGCCTGAGAAACCTTAAGATAATTTCAAACCCGCTGCCAGACCCCAATATGAATATCTGATGGCGCATCAAAGCGGAATATTTCAGCAGCGCTGTTTCTTTTGCAAGCCCGCAAAACTATTCATATTGTCAACTTCACCGGCGCAGAATAGCCTAAGGAAAAAAGGAAATAACATGACAATCCGCAGTACAAATGGTCGCGGCCAGCTATATGGTTCTGTTCTGGACACGATCGGCAACACACCTTGCATTCGCATCAATAATTTGGCGCCCGAGGGCGTTACAATTTACGTAAAAGCCGAATTTTTTAACCCGGCAGGATCGGTAAAAGACCGTTTGGCGGTGAATATATTGGAAGCTGCAGAACGCGAAGGCCGGTTGCAACCAGGGCAAACAGTGGTAGAGGCCAGCAGCGGCAATACAGGCATCGGCCTTGCGATGGCCTGCGCCCAAAAGGGATATCCTTTGGTGGTTATCATGGCCGATAGCTTTTCAATTGAGCGACGCAAACTGATGCGCATGCTAGGTGCAAAAGTGGTGCTGACACCGCGAGCACAAAAAGCCATGGGCATGTATAATAAAGCCGCAGAGTTGGCCAAAGCCAATGGCTGGTTCTTAGCGCAGCAATTTGAAACCAAGGCCAACGCCGATATTCACGAGCACACCACCGCCCGCGAAATCATCGCTGATTTTGAAAATGAGCGACTGGATTATTTCGTAACGGGCTATGGCACGGGTGGCACGGTTTCGGGCGTGGCGCGCGGCTTGAGATCCGCCCGGCCCAAAACCAAGATTATCTTAACCGAGCCGGCAAATGCTGCCTTACTGGCCAGCGATATCGCGCAAGAGCGGCACGCAAATGGCGCGCCACAAAACGGCCATCCCGCCTGGGAGCCCCATCCCATTCAAGGCTGGACCCCCGATTTCATTCCACTTGTTCTGCAAGAAACCATAGATAAAAAATCATATGACCAATTGTTGCCCGTGAATGGCGCTGACGGGGTTGCCTGGGCACAAAAACTTGCCAAACAGGAAGGTATTCTTACCGGTATTTCAGGCGGCTCGACCTTCGCCATCACGATGCAAATTGCCCAAAGCGCCAAAGCGGGATCGGTGATTTTATGCATGCTGCCAGATACCGGCGAGCGCTATATGAGCACGCCGCTTTTTGAATCGATTGAAGCAGAAATGAACGCAGAAGAAGAAGCAATTTCCCGCTCTACCCCAACAGCGCAAATGGAGTAGCTAGGTCAAGCAGGTCAATCGGGCTTGCAAAGCCTGCCGGGACTTCCAAGCCTGCCGGGCAGCCTGCCCACGCAACGCGGCGTGGCAAGCTGCCGATAAACAGCTTGTGATTAGCGCAGATTGATACGCAAACACGCCGCCGCCGCGATCGGTAACAATGCCATCGAGACCAACGAAATACCCGCGAGCAGCAGCGCCGGCGTGGCAAGCGGAAGGCCCTCTACCCCGCGCCGCGCCACCTCTGCACCAAAAATCAACGTCGGGACGTAAAGCGGTAAAACCAAAAGTGACAAGAGCAGCCCGCCGCGTTTCAACCCTACGGTCAATGCTGCGCCAAAAGTGCCGATGATACTGAGCGCGGGCGTGCCCAGCAGCAACGAGCCCATCAACCAGGGAAACCCTGCAACCGGCAGATCCAACATCAAACCAAGCAGGGGCGCAATGAATGCCAGTGGCAAGCCGGTGGTCAGCCAATGCGCCAGGGCTTTAACAGCTGCAACGGCCTCTAAGGGAATGGGTGCGGTTGCCAGTAAATCCAAAGACCCATCTTCAAAATCCAAAGCAAAGATGCGATCGAGCGACAGCAAGCAGGCCAATAAAGCCCCAAGCCACAACAATCCGGCTGCCGCTTGCGACAGCAATGCCGGATTTGGCCCAAGCCCAAAGGCAACCAATAGAATCAAAATTAAGAAAAACGCCAAACCAAGCCCAAAACCGCCCCCGGCTCGGATTGATAGCCGAAGATCCCGCAGCAAAAGCGCCTTCATAAAAAAGCCTCATCTGCGCGTTCCAGCGCTGCGCCCTTGGCCTTGAACTGTGCCAAATCCAAGATTTGCGCCCGCGCATCCAAGCCCAGATCGATATGCGTGGCAATAACTGCCGCGCCCCCTGCCTGAAGATGCGCGCCAACCATAGCCGCAAATTGCCCCACCGCCTGTTGATCCAACGAAACGGTCGGCTCGTCTAATAACCACACGCGCCTTTTGGCAAGCCACAGCCGTGACAGCCCAAGGCGGCGTTTCTGCCCCGCGGATAAACTGCCTGCAAGGCGCGTCTGCAGCGCCTCTAATCCGAAAAGCCTCAGGCTATCCGTGATCGTCTGCGTTCCAAAAATATCTGCCCAAAAGCGTAGGTTTTCCGCAACCGATAATGTGGGCTTCAAACCATCCGTATGTCCGGCGTAAACAGCTGTGTCGGGATCCAAATGCACCTGCCCTGACAACACTGGCTGCAAACCAGCAAGGGCGCGCAACAAAGTTGTTTTTCCAAAGCCGTTTGGCGCTTTTAAAATTAAGGCGGCGCCCGGCTGAACAGCAAAGGCTATATGTTTCAACAACAGCTGACCACCACGCGCCACGCTGACATCTTCCACTCGCAAAATAGGATTTTCCGACACCGCCATGGCGCTTAAATCTGATCAGCGGCTTGATCGGCCTTATCCACGGGCAAAAGCGCGGCCGCAATGCGGCGCCCCTCGGACAATAAAATATTATATGTCCGGCAGGCCGACGGGCTGCTCATCACTTCAACCCCAATGCCAACCTCTTCCAAGGGCCTGCGAAAATCGGCCGGGATGTATGAGATTTCTGCCCCTGTCCCAACAAGCAGCACGTCTATTTGACCCGCCAGTGATAGAATTTGAACCACATCTTCGAAACCAGCCCAAGCGCTGGTGCCCGCGCCACTGAGCAAAAGCGCATCATGATGCACCTTGCCGCCAACGCGAAAAAAGCCCGGCCCATACCCATCAATCGGGCTGGCATCATTATAACTGATTTCATTTAACCGCATGGCGCGCCCCTATTCCCAAACTGGCATGCTATGTATGGCAGAAAATGCGATCAGACAAAAGGCTATGATGCGGTAGAGCTTTTCGTATTCGGGATTGAAAATCTTGGCTCCTGCCAAATTGCCCAAAGCGATGGGCGCGGCCAGCATCAGCCCGATGAGAATTGGAACAAACTGCAGATATGCGCCCAAAATCATCACCATCAAGATTAAAACATCAAACGAGAATAGATAAATCAACGTATTGGCCCGCACGCGATCCGCCGCATAAGGGCTGGCCATAAAATAAAAAATCATCGGCGGGCCAGGCAGCCCTGCCAATCCCCCCGTCGCGCCAGAAATAGCTCCCACCATATATAATAGCGGCTTGGGCAGGTTAGCAGGCAAACGCAGCCCACTTAAAAGCAAAGCCAATAAGGCAAGTGTCAAGCCCGAGACCAGATAACGAAATAAAATTGGCTCGCTGCGGCTGAGCACCCAAAGCGCCAGCGGCAGCACAAGCAGCATTGCTGAGATCAAGCGAAATAGATCGGCGCGCATCACCTTCTTGCTCGCGGCGCGCAATAATGGCAAAGGCCCGAATAAATCCATCACCGCCAAAATCGAGAGCGCCCAGATCGGTGATACAAATTGCCCTGCAACCGGAAGAAAAACCATCGCAGAACCAAACCCTGAAAAGCCACGGATCAAACCAGCCAGAAACGCGGCCAAGACCAGCCATATCAACCCATCTAACGCGACCGCCTCGGCGAGCCCGGCGGACAGCATTATTGGGGCACCTGTGTCCCTGCTTCAGCATTGGGTTTAGACCAATCGCGCTTTACCCCAAGGCGCAACAGCATCACAGAGGCCACGAATACCGAGCTGTAAGTGCCCACCAAAACGCCCCAGATCATCGCAAAAACGAACCCACGGATGACATCTCCGCCCAACACAAAAAGCGCGATCAGCGCTAGCAAAGTTGTGACAGAGGTCATCAATGTACGGCTCAGCGTTTCATTTATAGACAGGTTTAAAACGTCTTGCAGAACTTTTTTCTTATATTTACGCAGGTTCTCGCGCACGCGGTCAAACACCACCACCGTATCATTCAGTGAATATCCAACAATGGTGAGCAACGCCGCAATAATCGCCAAATCAAACTTGATCTGAACCACCGAAAATACCCCTATCGTGAGCAACACATCATGCACCAACGCCGCAACAGCGCCCAGCGCAAACTGCCACTCAAAGCGCAACCAAATATAAATCAACACCGCCACGATTGCTAAAATCACTGCCAAAGCGGCTGTTTGAACCAGCTCACCCGACACTTTTGGCCCCACGCTTTCAACCGAAACAAACGCAATATCAGGCGCTTCACCTTGCAACGCTGCCAAGGCATTTTGAATGATATCGGCAGACACGGATTCTTCGCCATCTTGGGCTTGGATGCGGATCATCGCCACGTTTTGATCATCTTGGAAACTGGGATCATAGACTTCAGAGATGGTAACATCGCCCAGGTTCAATTGTCCCAGGGCAGAGCGGTAGGCCGCAACATCTACCATTTGCGCGCTTTGGGTCCGGATCGTTGTGCCACCACGAAAATCGATTCCGAAATTCAATCCTTGCATCAAGAAAGAGATCAAAGAAACAATCAGTAAGATCGCAGACACCGCCAGCGACATTTTGGTTTTCCCGAAAAAATCCCAATTTGTATTTTTAGCAACGAGTCTTAGGCGCATTTTTACACCTCCAATGTTCTGGGTCGACGCCGCTCAAACCACATCACCACCAATAGGCGGGTCACGAAGATTGCGGTGAAGACAGAGGTCAAAATACCCAAGCCAAGCGTGATTGAGAAGCCACGTACCGGACCCGATCCCATCACGAACAAAATGACCGCTGTGATAAAGGTTGTAATATTTGCATCAATGATGGCGCTCAGGGCTTTTTCATAGCCCAATTCAATCGCACGCGCGGGGCCTTTGGCGGATACAAGTTCTTCTCGGATGCGCTCAAAGATCAAAACATTCGCATCTACCGCCATCCCAATGGTCAGCACGATACCCGCAATCCCGGGTAGGGTCAGCGTTGCGCCGACCAGGCTAAGAAGTCCGAAAATCAGACCCACATTCACGATCAAGGCCACATTGGCGAATAAGCCGAACAGCCCATAGCTGAGAACCATGAAGACCAGTACAGCCGCAAACGCAACGATACAAGCGATTTTACCAGCTCGAATACTATCGGCGCCAAGCTCGGGCCCAATCGTGCGTTCCTCTAAAAACTCCAACCCTGCGGGCAGCGCGCCTGCCCTTAATAGCACCGCCAAATTGGTACTTTCTTCAACGGAAAAATTACCCGTGATAATCCCAGAGCCTCCGGATATGTGACTTTGGATCGTTGGCGCACTGATCACTTCGCCGTCTAAAACGATCGCGAAAGGGCTACCAATATTGTCAGCCGTATAATCCCCAAAGCGGCGCCCGCCCGATGGATTGAAACGAAAATTTACCGCAGGACGTCCATTTTGATCAAAGCTAGGCTGCGCATCAACCAGATCTTCACCTGTCACAACAGGGGCCGCTTCAAGCACATAAAACTGGTCGGCATCGGTCAGATCGGGCAGCACCTCATTGCCATATCCTGGATCAACATCAGGATTGCCGCTGCGCGAGATCACCGGCTGGAAGGTCAGTTGCGCGGTTGTCCCAATCAAGTCTTTCAATTCTGACGCCGAGCCGATGCCCGGCACTTGAATTAGCACCCGCCGGGCCCCTTGGCGCTGGATAGTTGGTTCCCGCGTGCCCACTTCATCAACGCGGCGCCGGATGATTTCCAAAGCTTGCTGCAAGGTGCGCTGATCGGTGAGCGCACGCTCGGCCTCGGACAGAGTAACAATCACGGTATCGCCATCGCTGGTGACCTCAAGGTCACGCGCACCGGCATTGCTTAGAGAAACGACGGGTTTGCTCAGTGTCTCTACGGCAGAAACCGCATGGGCAATCTGTTCCGCTTGTGAGATTTTCACCCGCAATTGATCGGCGGCACCTTTTTGCAGACGGATCGTGCCGATCTTTGCCCTTTCAGCGCGCAACACATCGCGCAGTTCCGGCCACAGCGCTTTCATGCGGGCCGCATAGACATCCTCAACCTGAACTTCCGCCAAAAGATGCGCACCGCCGCGTAAATCAAGACCCAAATTCACCAAAGACGCGGGTAAAAAGCTTGGCCAGGCGAAGCTGTCTTGCGCGGACTCGGCAGATATCAACCCAGCTTTGGTATCATTATAGCCTTCAACACGGGTGTAAAACGCATTCGGGAGGGCAAGGAACAAACCGATAATGCAAAGCCCCCAAATAACGATCCGTTTCCACAGATCAATTTGTAACATAGTCGGTTCCCTCTAAACTTTTGCGATCGTCAAACGCTTTATCGGCGCTTAAGCGTCATTCGCGGGCTCTGTTTTGCTGCGCACATCGGCAAGCGTGCTTTGCACAACTCTGACCTTCACACCATCAGCAACTTCAACTTCGAGCTCATTGTCTTCTTTTACTTTTGTCACTTTTCCGATCAAGCCGCCTTGCGTGACCACTTGATCCCCGCGGCGCACGGCACCAACCATCGCCTGATGTTCTTTCACCTTCTTTTGCTGCGGGCGGATCAGCAGAAAATACATGATCGCAAAAATAAGAATTAACGGTACAAATTGAGCAATGGCGTCCATAATGATTTCCTGTCTGGCTGCGTGTTTGGCGGAACCTATGCGCTGGTCCAACGCTTTGCAAGGGATCGGCCCCGCATAAGCGCAAGAACTTGAACAAATACATCCTCAAACCCCTCTACACTTGGCCGCGCAACTGGTGCATAAGAGCGGGCACGCGAGTCACGAACCAAAGGAAGCCTGCCATGCACGATATTCGCACCATCCGTGAAAACCCCAGTGCGTTTGATGCCGCGCTTGCGCGCCGAGGCGATGCACCGGTTTCCTCAGACCTTTTGGCGCTTGACGAGGCGCGGCGCGCAAGAATTCAGGCCGCAGAGAGTGCACAGGCCGAGCAAAACAAAGCCTCAAAAGAGGTGGGCGCTGCAAAGGGCCGCGGCGATGACGCCGAATTTGAGCGCTTGCGGGCCTTGGTTGCCGCCAAAAAGGCCGAGGTTGCCGCGATGCAAAACGCGGCCAAAGATCTAGATGCGCAATTGACCGATCGCTTGGCCCGGATTGCCAATCTGCCCGCCGAGGATGTGCCCGAAGGCCGCGATGAAACCGCGAATGTTGAAATCGCTCGATGGGGCACGCCCACTGCGTTTTCTTTTGCGCCAAAAGAGCATTTCGATATCACCGCGGTTGCCGCAGCTATGGATTTTGAAACAGCGGCGAAAACCAGCGGTAGCCGGTTTGTGAACCTGTCAAAGGGCGTGGCGCGAATTCATCGCGCTCTGGCGCAATTCATGCTCGACACGCATGTGGATCAAAATGGGTTAACCGAAATGCAAACCCCGGTTCTGGTGCGCGATGACGCTATGTATGGCACGGATAAACTGCCCAAATTCGGGGAAGACAGCTATCAAACCACCAATGGCTGGTGGCTGATTCCCACCTCAGAGGTCACCTTAACCTATTCTGTCGCAGGCGATATATTAGATGAAAGTGCGTTGCCGATCCGGATGACAGCGCATACGGCTTGTTTCCGTTCTGAAGCGGGCAGCGCGGGCAAAGACACCTCTGGCATGCTGCGCCAACACCAGTTTGAAAAAGTAGAAATGGTGTCAATCACCCATCCAGAGAGGTCTGATGACGAGCAAAAACGGATGCTGCGCTGCGCCGAAGATCTTCTGGAACAGCTGAATATTCCCTATCGAACCATGCTGCTCTGCACTGGAGATATGGGGTTTGGCGCCAAGCGCACCTATGATATAGAGGCCTGGTTACCGGGGCAAAACACCTATCGCGAAATCAGCTCGATTTCGACGACCGGCGCGTTTCAAGCCCGGCGTATGAACGCAAGGTTCAAACCCGCCGAGGGCGGTAAACCAGCCTTTTTGCACACCTTAAATGGATCTGGACTGGCGGTGGGGCGCTGTTTGATTGCCGTGCTTGAAAATGGCCAGCAAAGCGATGGATCGGTAGCATTGCCGGCGGTGCTGCATCCCTATCTGGGCGGGAAAACAAGTCTAGGTGCTGAAGGCCAACTGATATAGGCGCCGCCAGCGCCAATCGCTACAAATGTTTTTTCAAGCGCGAGGGCGCAGATTTCTTGCGATCTTTATAGGGGTTTTTATCCGCCTGTGAGCGCAAAGTGAGCCGGATCGGCGTTCCGGGCATGTCAAAATCCACGCGCAACGCATTGACCAAATAGCGCGAATAACTTTCCGGCATTTTATCCGGATTCGAGCACATTACGATAAACCCCGGAGGGCGCGTTTTGGCCTGGGTCATATAGCGTAATTTGATCCGGCGCCCATTAGGTGCCGGGGGGGGATGCGCCTCTACCATGCCGCTTAACCAACGGTTAAGGTTCGCGGTGCTGACGCGGCGGTTCCAAACCCGGTGCGCGCTCATGATCGCAGCTTGCAAACGGTCTAAGCCTTTGCCTGTTTTGGCGGATACTGTGATCAAGGGGGCGCCGCGCAATTGAGGCAAAAGGCGCTCAAAGGAGTCTTTCAAATCTTTCAATTTTTGCTGCTTTTGATCTTCGATATCCCATTTGTTGATCGCCACGATCACCGCGCGGCCCTCGCGTTCTGCCAGATCTGCAATCCGCAAATCCTGCTGCTCAAAGGGAATCGCCGCATCCAATAAAACAACCACAACCTCAGCAAATTTCACCGCGCGCAATCCATCGCTCACAGATAGCTTTTCGACCTTATCCTGAACCTTCGCTTTTTTGCGCATGCCAGCGGTATCAAAGACCCGCGTCGGCACGCCGCCCCAAGCAATTTGTAGCGAAATCGCGTCGCGGGTGATGCCAGCCTCTGGGCCGGTTAACAAACGATCTTCTCCCAAAATCTGGTTAATGAGGGTGGATTTTCCAGCATTTGGACGCCCGACAACCGCCACTTGCAACGGCTTGCTCGCTGTGGGGGCGCGATACGCATCCTCAGCGTCAGATTCTTCGATATCAATATCCGTTTCGGCCGCCTCATCCTGCGCGCGCTCTTTGAAGTCATCGGCCAATGGCATCAAACATCTAAGCAGATCGGTCATCCCTTCGCCATGTTCAGCCGATAAGCGCAATGGCTCGCCAAGACCCAAAGCCCAAGCCTCAAGAACACCAGCATCTGCGGCAGAACCTTCGCCTTTATTGGCACCTAAAATCACATGTTTCGCGCGTTTTCGCAGGATATCGGCAAACATTTCATCGGTTTGGGTCACACCAACGCGCGCATCAATCATAAACAAACAGATATCCGCCATATCCACAGCGCGTTCGGTCAAGCGCCGCATACGGCCCTGTAAACTATCGTCGGTCACTTCTTCCAGACCCGCCGTGTCAATCACCGTAAAGCGCAGATCGGCAAGACGCGCTTCGCCTTCGCGCAAATCACGCGTGACCCCGGGTTGATCATCAACCAACGCCAACCGTTTGCCAACAAGGCGATTGAACAGCGTTGATTTACCGACATTGGGTCGGCCAACAATGGCAAGTGAAAAACTCATTTTTTGCTCCAAAAAGCGGCCTGAACGCTGTTACACCACCTAGTGGTTCAGCGATAGGCCCTTAACTTACCATCTCTGCACAAGATATACAGGATACCATCGGCAACAATCGGATTGGCCGTCGCGCCCGATCCAAGGCGGATGGCGCTGCGCTCGGCGCCGGTTTCGGGGTCAAATTGGCGTAACAACCCATCTCCCGAGGCAAGCAGCAACCGCCCACCGGCCAAAACCGGCCCGTGATGCGTCACCACATCTTTACTTTTTCTTTGCGCCAGTGACACAAAGCCAGGTAAATCAACCGACCAAACTTTTGAGCCATCGGTTGCATCCAACCGCATCAATTGACCTAAGTCATTCACAAAGAACAGCGAGCCTCCAGCCGGCCAAAGCGGCGATCTAGCGCCAAAAGGCGCTGTCCACAGGCGCGCACCACTATCAAGGCGCATCGCGGCAATCCGCCCCGAAGTGTTCGCTGCAAAAACTGTCGAACCACTGATCACCGGGCTTGTCGCGATATCATCAATCGTAGCCACCGCGCGGCCACTGCGCCCACCGGCCAAGGTCGCGTTCCAAAGGGTCAGGCCTCCGCCCCGAAAGGCAGCTTGTAAATCCCCCGCACCAAAGCCAAATACTACCAATTTTTCCGATATCGCAGGCCCCGTTGACCCGCTCATATTATTAACATCGTTCAGATGGTCCAATTGCCAGCGAATTCGCCCGGTTGCAGCTTCGATCGCCCAAGCCACCGAATCTTGGCTGACCAAATAGACAACGCCGTCAAAATAACTGGGCCGCCCATTGCCCGAGCCTTTGAGCTCTTGCTTCCACAGCGCGCTGCCGTTCTTGGGATCAAGCGCATGCAGCACCCCATACCCAGTGGACACAAAAACAACACCATCGCCATAAGCAATTCCGCCACCATCAGCATCGCCCGCGCGCTCAGAGGTCGGCGTCAAATCACGCGACCAAAGCCGGCGTCCGGCGGCGGATGTTGCGGTCAACACAGAGAGGCTGTCCAAGGTAAAAACGATGCCTTCGGCCACAATCGGATCTGCTGTGATCCGGTTTCGAGCCCGATCGCCGGTTCCAACACTAAGCGCCCAAAGCGGCTTTGGTGCCGCGGATAAGGCCGCATGAACAACCTGCGTAGATGGGCTTGCGTGGCCTTGCGGCCAAGCCACATTGTTTTTTTGCGTTGGCATCGCGAAGGCTTTGGGGGCCGCTAGGGCGCCGGCACCATCAGTTGCCGATGCCTCTGAGGTTAATATCGGCTCTCGCTTGCCCGGCAAGATGACCTCGCGGTCACTGCAGCCCGCCAACACAATGCTGCACAGAAGCGCTGACATTATACCGAACCTATGGCGGATTACCTGCATCACTGCTCGGCCACCAGTTTAACCGTCCAGTGCGTTAGGGTCTTGCCCCAACGCAACCATCAGTTGGCCTAACCGTTGCCGTAAATTCTGCGTCATCTCCGCATCCTGCAACAAATCTCTTAGCCGCTTTACGGCTGCAGTCTCGTCATTCTCTTGAAGATCCAACAACGCCAATTGCTCTTGCGCAAGCAGCCGCAAAGGATTGCCCGCAGCTGACAATTGCTCAAAACCAGAGCGGCGCGCTGATGCATCCAGTCCACTTCCTTCCAAAAGCAGCTGTTTGAACAGAGCCAAATCGCTATAGTCGCCCGAGATGCTTTCTTGGCCTATGAGTGCGGCCAAGACATCCGAGGCCGCGGCTGGATCTTGCATCATCACCAGCTCGCTCGCCCGAAACAGGCCCACAAGCGCTGAAACCGCGCTGCCTTCGGTTGCAATCTCGCCCAACGCGGCGCTCCGGCTTTCGCCCGTATCCGATTCCAGAGCCTGCAAAATCGCATCGCCCCGCTGCTGCGCAAGCGCCAGATCCGACGCGCGTCGATATTCGTTGAAAGCGGCCCCGCCGACAATAGCCAGAACCGCCACAATAGCAATCCAGCCATACCGGCGCAGCGCAGCATAGAGCCGGTCGCGACGGACCTCTTCGTTCACTTCATCGATAAAACTGTCGGTTTCACTCACAATATGCCTCTTTTTTCTTCACCGCCTCGTCTTACCTTGTCTTCTGGCAACTGCCAAGAGCGAAAGACGGGCGCAAACCTTGCAACATGTATAACAAAGGCCTATTTGCAATCAGAAGGTCTAAATACCGTGTTGCACAGGATATAAACCATGCATTGGCCCTTTTGAGTGTTCTGTATAAGTAGGAGTTTTTGAGTATGCGCGTGATATCATTATTATCCGCTATTATTGTAGCAGGGGCGCTATATCTGCTGGTTTTTGAGCGCGACGCGGTCATTAAAGTCTCAAAAGGGGCCCCAATTGAAACCTTGCTCGATGCAGCCCTTCCCACCGATCAGGCAGAGGTCAACGCCGCCAAGGTGACGCCCGGCGATGAGCTGACAAACATCGCTGAAACCCAACAGCCAGCCACCGCACAAGCGCAGCAAAAGGCGCAAGAGGGTGAAGAAGCCGAGCAGGATCTGGCAATCAAAGTGATTGCAATCAAATCCCAAGCCGTTGAATTAGACAGCGCGGTGATTTTACGCGGGCAAACCGAGGCGGCGCGGCAAGTCGAACTGCGCGCAGAAACCACGGGTCAAATAATTTCGGAGCCGTTACGCAAGGGCAGCCAAATAACCAAAGGCGATATTCTATGTCAACTGGCCCCCGGCACCCGCAACGCGCAGCTCACAGATGCAAAGGCACGGCTGGCCGAGGCGCGCGGCAAGGTTGCGGGCAATCAGGCGAACCTCACCGAAGCACAAGCCAAGCAGCAAGAAGCCGAAATCAACCTTAATGCGGCCGAAAAGCTATCAAAAGGCGGCTTTGCCTCGGAGACCCGTGTTGCGGCAGCAGAAGCCAGTATGCGCACAGCCGAAGCGCGCATCGCGGCAGCCAAGGCGGCGTTCAGCACCACCCGTTCTTTGATTGAAAGCGCCGAAGCTGGCGTGGCGGTCGCCGAGCAAGAGATTGATAAATTAACCTTAAAGGCCCCCTTTGAAGGCCTTCTTGAAACTGATAGTGCCGAGCTGGGCAGTCTGATGCAGCCCGGTGCCTTATGCGCCACGATCATCCAATTGGATCCTATCAAACTGGTCGGATATGTCCCCGAAACCGATATCGCCCGCGTTGCGCTGGGGGCCAAAGCGCGCAGCAAGCTGATTTCGGGTCAAGAGGTGGTAGGCGAAGTGAGCTTTGTATCGCGCTCGGCCGATACGCTCACCCGAACGTTTCGAATTGATATTGATGTTCCCAACCCAAACTTGTCCATAAGCGATGGCCAAACAGCGGAAATTATGGTGGCCTCAGAGGGGACAATGGCGCATTTACTGCCCCAATCTGCCTTGACGCTGAACGATGACGGGCGCCTAGGCGTACGCCTCATCGACGAAAAAAACCGGGCTGATTTCGCCCCCGTCACGTTGTTGCGCGATACCGCTGAAGGGGCTTGGTTGAAAGGCTTGCCAAATCAAGCAACGGTTATTCTGGTGGGCCAGGAATACGTGAATAGCGGCGTTCTTGTCGCGCCAAGCTATCGTGAGGCTCTTCAATGACCGGCCTCGTTGACTGGGCCGCTGAACGCGCCCGCATGATCCTTGCGATGATTGCGTTATCGCTGACGGCGGGCATTTTTGCCTATACCACATTGCCAAAAGAGGGCGAGCCCGACATCGAAATCCCTGTGCTGTTCGTTTCGGTGGTTTTTCCGGGCATTTCCGCCGCCGATAGTGAAGCGCTTTTGGTGCGGCCAATAGAAACCGAATTGGCGGACCTGGACGGGTTAAAAAGAATGACCGCAACCGCCGCGGAAAACTATGCCGGTGTGGCAATCGAATTCGAATTTGGCTGGGATAAAGCCAAAACCATGGCCGATGCCCGCGATGCGATGAATGCGGCGGAAGCTTTGTTTCCCGAAGGCGCCGAAAAATATTCGATCAATGAAATAAATTTTTCTGAATTTCCGATCATTATCGTGAATCTTACCGGCAATGTGCCAGAGCGCACGATGACGCGCATCGCCGAAGATCTACAGGAAGAGATCGAAGGTATGGATGCGGTTCTAGAGGCGGTGATCGCCGGAAATCGCAAGGAAATGATGGAAGTTGTGATCGATCCGTTGCGGTTAGAGGCCTATAATGTCACCGCGGGAGAGCTTATTTCGGTGGTCCGTAACAACAACCAATTGATCGCTGCGGGTGAAGTTGATACCGCGCAAGGTTCGTTTTCGGTCAAGATCCCCTCAAGCTTTGACGAGCCGCGCGATATTTACAATTTGCCCGTCAAAACCAATGGTGACCGCGTCATCACGCTGGGCGATTTGGCGGATATTCGTCTGACCTTTGAAGACCGCGTGGGAACCGCGCGCTATAACGGCGAAACAACCGTGGCGTTGCAAGTGGTGAAACGCAAAGGCTTTAATTTAATCAAAACTGCCGCGGCGATCCGCGCCCTGATTGAAGAAGCAGAGACTACCTGGCCCCCAGAGCTGCGCGCGGCGGTGGATATTGGTAGCTCAAACGATCAATCGCGCGTGGTGGCCAGCATGGTGTCGCAGCTTGAAGGCTCGGTGCTCACGGCCATCGCTTTGGTGATGATCGTGGTGCTGGCATCTTTGGGAACGCGGGCCGCGCTTTTGGTGGGCTTTGCAATACCCACATCGTTTCTACTCTGCTTCGTTCTGCTCGCGGTTATGGGCATTACGATCTCAAACATTGTGATGTTCGGCCTTATTTTGGCGGTGGGCATGCTGGTGGATGGGGCAATCGTCGTGGTGGAATATGCCGATAAGCGCATCACCGAAGGCGAAGGGCCAATGCGCGCCTATGTAGAGGCCGCCAAACGCATGTTCTGGCCGGTGGTCAGTTCAACCGCTACAACCTTATGCGCCTTTTTGCCAATGCTGTTTTGGCCGGGCGTTCCTGGACAATTCATGGGCATGTTACCCGTCACTTTGATCTTTGTTCTTTCAGCATCTTTGATCGTTGCCTTGGTCTATTTGCCGGTGGTCGGGGGGGTGTCAGGGCGTATGGGTCGCGGCTTTGATGGCGCGGCGGCGGTGCTGCGCGCGCGCCTGCCTTGGATCCTGCGCGCGGCTTTGGTGCCTGTGTGCATTTACGCGATGTTCCTTGGCGCGATGCAAACCGTCAATCCAGATTATCTTTTTGGGCTAGACGCGGCCAGTATGGGCGCCCTGGCAGCCTTGCCCGGAGCGCTTATGTTCCTTTTGGCGGCATTTGCCGCCTCGGTCGCCATGGGCGCCGCCAAAATTCACCGCGCAGCAAAAAAGGTACGCTCAGGCTATCGACGTACCAATTTTGGATTTTTGGTTAAGCTGATGGTCGCGAACCCGATAATGCCGCTGGTGATGATCTTCGGCGTGTTTTTCTTTGCCTTTTCGGTCTTTGAGTATTTTGGCGAAAACAATCGAGGGGTGGAATTTTTCGTCGAATCCGAACCCGAGCAAGCGATTGTTTATGTGAAGGCCCGCGGCAACCTGTCTTTACCCGAAAAAGACCGGATTCTCAAAGAAGCTGAAGCAATCGTTCTGGCCCATCCGGGGGTTGAATCGGTCTTTGCCTTCGCCGGGGCGGGTGGGTTAAATCAAAACACCTCGGGCGCTGAAAAGCCCAAAGACACGATTGCGCAAATTCAGCTTGAAACCATCCCATGGGAAAACCGCCGGGATCGCCCCGAGCTTGACGGCAATCTGATCATGAAAGAGCTGATAGCAGCGCTTGAAGAGCTGCCGGGCATCCAAATAGAAGTGCTCGGGATCGAACGCGGACCGGCCAGCAATAAACCGGTGCATTTGCGGCTTACGGGGGATAATTGGCCCGAATTGCTGCGCGTCACCCAAGAAATGCGAAACGTATTTGACCAAACCGAAGGGCTGACTTTGGTGGAAGACACGCGGCCCCTGCCCGGCATTGATTGGCAAATTGACGTCGATGTTGAAAAAGCAGGGCGCTATGGCGCCGATGTGGCCACGGTTGGGGCCATGGTGCAATTGGTCACCCGCGGAATTTTGCTAGATACGATGCGCGTGGAAACCAGCGATGAAGAAATTGAGATCCGCGTGCGCCTTCCCGAAAAAGACCGCGTGCTCAGCACGCTTGACGGTTTAAAATTGCGCACCCGAGAGGGATTGGTGCCCCTGTCGAATTTCATCACCCGCCAGCCGGTTCAAAAACTGGCTGAAATCAATCGCATTGATCAAAAAAGGTATTTTGACATCAAAGCCGGCGTACTGCCCGGATTGTCGCGCAGTGAAACGGACGCCGCTGGGGTTGAAAAAGACATTTTGATCAATGCCAATGAACGGATTGCTTTTCTTACCCGCTATTTAGAGGCCAACCCGCTTCCACCAGGTGTCAGTTGGGAATGGACCGGGGATCAAGAGGATGAAGCCGAAAGCCAAGCGTTTTTATCGAAAGCTTTCATCGCGGCTTTGGCCTTGATGTTCATTATTCTACTGGCGCAGTTCAATAGCTTTTTCAATTCGTTCATCGTGTTGCTGGCCGTGGTGTTATCAACGGTTGGCGTTCTGATTGGGATGCTGGTGATGCAGCAGGCCTTTTCGATCATCATGACCGGTACGGGAATCGTTGCCCTGGCGGGCATCGTTGTGAATAACAACATTGTTTTGATCGACACCTACCAAGAACTCTCTCGTTATATGCCGCGCATCGAAGCCATTATCAGAACCGCCGAACAGCGCATCAGACCTGTTTTGCTCACCACCATCACGACCATGGCCGGATTGGCGCCAATGATGTTTGGGCTGAGCCTTGATTTTATCAATGGCGGCTATTCTATCGACAGCCCGACCGCGCTTTGGTGGAAACAACTGGCCACGGCGGTGGTATTCGGGCTGGGTATCGCGACGGTTCTCACCTTGCTGCTTACCCCCTCTTTGTTGGCCGCGCGCTATTGGGTGGTTACCTATATCGTTTGGATCGCGCGGGCGCTGGCCGTGCTCGGCGTGTCACGGCAAGCCGATATTGCGCGCGACTGGGCGCTTAATCGCATGGCAAAACGCCTCAAACAACCAGAAATTATCTGGGATGACCTCATCGATACGCCCGTCGCCCAAAAGCTTAAAAAAACCGCGACCGGCAAATCAGCTGATGGATTGCAAGCCGCCGAGTAAGGCGGGCTGCACCTGAGCAAGGTGCCTTTAGCATTGCAAACGCCGCTGCTTGGGCAACCAAGCGCGCGTGATCAAGCGGGAACGCTATGTGCAGCTAATTGAGGTATTTTTCGCGCCAAGCCGGTGCGCCGAAATGCCATTCCGTCAGCTTACCCAGCAAAACCGACGCGTGCCTCCGCTCACCCAAGCAGCCTCACGCTTGGGCGCGTTGATCGCTGTCTTGCTCAGCGCTTTGCAACATCCATAAATCATAATAGCGGCCGGCTTTGGCAAGCAATGCCTCATGCCTGCCGGTTTCAACAACCACCCCATTCTCGAGCACAACAATCATATCGGCTTCGGCGACGGTTGACAGACGATGCGCAATCACAATCACCGTGCGTCCAAGGCCCGCTTGCGCCAAAGCGCCTTGAATTTCATGCTCAGTCTCGCTGTCTAACGCGCTTGTGGCTTCATCCAACAATAAAATAGGAGGGTTTTTCAAAAGCGTACGCGCGATCCCTACCCGTTGCTTTTCACCGCCCGACAGCTTCAGCCCGCGCTCTCCTACAACGGTATCATACCCCTCGGGCAAAGATTGGATAAACGCGTGAATCTGGGCATCGCGAGCGGCCTGCTCTACATCCGCGCGGCTGGCCCCATCGCGCCCATAGGCGATGTTGTATAGAATTGTATCATTGAACAGCACCGTGTCTTGCGGCACCACTCCGATCGCGTTTTGCAAACTGCTTTGCGTCACATCGCGCACATCTTGATTGTCGATGCTGAGCGCCCCCCCCGTGACATCGTAAAACCGAAATAAAAGTCGTCCAATGGTTGATTTTCCCGATCCGGATGAGCCCACGATTGCAACGGTCTGACCGGCTGGAATATCGAGCGACACATCGCGCAAAATTTGCCGACCCGCTTCATATGAAAATGCGATATTGCGCAGCGAAATGTTGCCCCCGGTGACCTTCAGATCAGGTGCTCCCGGCTTCGTGGTGATTTCTTTTGGTTGCTCTAAAAGATCAAACATCTGGCCCATATCGACCAAGGCCTGACGTATTTCCCGATACACTGTGCCCAAGAAATTCAACGGCATGGTGATTTGGATCATCACCGCATTGACCATCACAAAATCACCCACGGTGAGCGCACCAGCGCGCACTTGTAAGCCCGCCATCACCATCACAATCGTCAATCCAGCCGTGATCAGAAGCGCTTGACCAAAATTCAACGCCGCCAGCGAATAACTGGTTTTCAACGCAGCGGCTTCATAGCCGGCCATCGCCGCATCATAGCGTTTTGCCTCGCGCGCTTCGGCGCCAAAATATTTAACAGTTTCAAAATTCAACAGGCTGTCGATGGCTTTTTGCGCCGCATCTGTATCCTGTTCGTTCATTTCTCGGCGCAATTTCACCCTGTATTCGGTGACTTTAAAGGTAAACCAAACATAGACCGCAATCGTGCCGAACAGCACCAAAACATACCATAAATCCAGTTTCCACAGCAAAAAGACCGAAAGTAAAACCAGCTCTAACGCCAAGGGACCGATTGAAAACACCAAATAGCGCAGCAGAAACTCAACGCCCTTGACACCCCGTTCGATAATCCGGCTAAGGCCACCCGTGCGCCGCGTGATATGATAGCGCATCGACAGATTGTGAATATGCTGAAATGTTTCCAGCGCCAATGAGCGCAGCGCGCGCTGCGCAACCGGGGCAAATACCACATCGCGCAATTGCTGAAAGCCATTGCTAAGCACCCGCGCCAGTCCATAAGCAACAATCAATCCAATCGCACCAATCACGAATAAGGACGCGTCGGGCGACACCAGACTATCAACCGTATATCCATATAAAAAAGGCGTTCCAGCCGAAATGAGCTTTGCCAGCACCAGCAACAGCATCGATACGATTAAGCGGGTTTTAACCGCTGAATTATCCCGCGGCCACAGATAGGGGCCGACGCGCCGGATGGTGCGCAGAGCCGAGCGCTTTTCTTCCTGATTAAGCTCTCGGTCAGATTTTATGCTGGGTGACATGGAACATATCCTTTAACACGGTTTTGGTGAACCGTTTCTCAACACGTGGTACAGCTCTCACCAGAAGAGGCCTGCCAGACCTATTCGAAACGCCTTAATCGGGGAGATCAAAGACCTGCCCCGGATAGATCAAATCAGGATCACGGATCTTATCACGATTGGCTTCAAACACCCGCACGTATAAAATCCCCCGCCCATAACGTTTGCGCGCTATCGCCCAAAGCGTATATCCAGGCTGCACCGTAACCACATTTATCCGCGCCTCGGTTTTGGTGTCTTGGAGATGGGTAAGAAGCTTTTGCGGGCTTTCCTTTTTGAAAGGTGTTTCAAGTCGCGAAATCACTTTACCCGCCGCATTCACCTGATCAATACGCAGCGTATAAACCCCCGGATCAACGTTGCTGAGCAAGGTTTTCCAGTTGCCATCATCATCCGGGCGCACCAAAAGAACCGGTGCGTTATCAAGATAAATCCTTAGATAAGCCATCGGGTTGCTGCGACCAGACAGCATAACTTGGCCATCCTCATCATAGCTGATCGCATCCAAAGCGATGGCGTCTTGGTCAAGGCTATCATCGGATTGTACAACACGAACGCCGTCTTTATCCGCGATTAAAACTTTGGGCGGCGCAGCGGGATCCGCCGAGCTTTTGGCCGGAGCCTCAGATAGGGGTTGCGCAGACGCAGTTTCTTCAGGCTCAGCATCTACAATTTTTGGCGTTTCCGCAGCCTTTGCGTTGGGTTTGTCAGCGGGTTTTTGCACCTCGGGGCTTTCGAGATCGGCGCGCGCGCTTTCGGTCGTTTCGCCTTCCGAGGCGCTTTGGTTATCGTTGTCCTGACCCTCTACGGCGGACGCCGCGCTGCTGCTTTTGGTTGATAGGCCGCTGAGATCTAAACCGCCTTGCAACGTCTCATTTGCCTGGCTCTGCTCGGATGCGGTCGCCTCAGGGGGTGCCTCTGCGTTTTCGGCAAGCTCGATGTCCGCTTCATCAGGTGTTTCGATCGCCTCTGGCAACGGCGCGGCAATCTGCGTGGGCAAGACCAAAACATCTTGATCGGAAAACACATAGGCCTCAGCGGTCCCAACGCGCAGCCGAATGACGCGCAGTTCACTGCTATAGGGCAAATCAAAAAAACCTGCAAAATTCCCAGATCCATCTGCGTAAAGCGTGAGTAGCGCGACATCATTGACCAGCACATCAACGGCTTGATTGGGGTCGACCAAACCGGCGATCAAAACGGCACCATCTGCCTCAATCCGAATGGTTTCAATTTGGGGCATCCTAGCCAAGGGTTTTTTCTCTTTCGCCGGCAAGTCTGCCGCCTCTTCGGTGGCGGCTTGCGCGGTCTCTTGGCGCGTCTGAGCGGATATTGTCGCACCCACGTCTTCAGCGGCAGGCTGTGTGACGGGCGCCTCTGCTTGATTTGTACCTTCTGCCGCGGGTCGCTTTTGCAGATTCTCAGGTTCGGTTGCCGCATCATCAATGGCGGTTTTCGCCGCGCCAGTTTGTGATCCAGCCGCGCCGGTCGGTTGGAGCGCCTCAGCTTCACCAGCAGCGGCACCTTCTTCGGCAGCACCCTCCGCCTCTTCTCCGGTGGCCTCTGGCGCTTTGGTTGATTCTGTAGCCCGCGTCTCTTCCGCAGCGATTTCAGCTTTGGATTGCGCGGGCGTTAGATCTGTCGGCGAATCGTTGGCTGCCTCAGCCTGCGATTGATCGACCAAGCTGTCGCTGCCCGCAAGGGCGCCACTTTCGAGCGCCGATTCTGTTCCTGGTGGCGTTTCATCCGTATCTATAGCTTGTTTCTCAGGTGCATCCGCTATTTCTTCGGATTGTGCTGCGGGATCCTTCACCGCCTCAATCGCCTTGTTCACAGGCTGCTCAGGCGGCTGCACAGACGCCTCTGGCGGTACGTCAGACGGGCGATTTTGTTGAAAAACCACAAATCCGATAACCGCAATCATGGCCAAAGCGAAAAAAATCCAAGCAGGCAGCCTGGCGCGCGACGTGTTTTCTTGCATATTCACCCTTCGGAGCCCCCAGACCCCAATAAAACATTGAGAGACCATAACACTGCAGGTAAACATGGTCAAAGTGTGACATGCCGCAAAAGGACCCCAAAATGCAATGCTTTTCAGTCTGTGTATACTGCGGCTCGCGCCGCGGTGCGAAGCCGATTTATGCCCAAGAGGCCAGCGCTTTGGGCACCGGGCTTGCAGAGCGGGGCTGGAGACTGGTCTATGGTGCTGGCGATGTTGGCTTGATGGGCAATGTTGCCCGCGCCGCACAAGCCGCAGGTGGCGAAACCTTTGGGGTGATTCCAACGCATCTTTTGCAGCTTGAAGTCGGCAAACAAGATCTCAGCAGCTTTATTGTCACCGAAAATATGCATGAACGTAAAAAAGTGATGTTCATGAATTGCGATGCTGTGGTGCTTATGCCCGGCGGCGCAGGCTCGCTTGATGAATTTTTTGAAGTTCTGACATGGCGTCAATTGGGGCTGCACAGCAAACCCGTTATCATCCTGAACGTGGCTGGCTATTGGGATCCGCTTTTAAAATTGGCCGAGCATTTTATCGCAGAAGAATTTGCAGATCCCAGCATTCGCGATTTTTACACGGTGCAGACTACCGCAACAGACGTTTTGGCTTATTTGGCAGCGTTGCGCGCCGAAAACCCCGACCAGCTATAAATCACCACGGCAACCCAAATGATCGAAAACGCCCCAAAATGCCAATCCGTCATAGGCTCGGCAAAGATCAGTAAAGCTACCAAAAACTGAATGCTGGGATTGATGTACTGCATGATCCCAACGGTCGACATAGAAATCCGGCGCGTTGCATAGGAAAACAAGATCAAGGGCGTTGCGGTCAGCGGGCCGGAGCCCATCAATAAAAACCATATCTGCCAACTATCAGTGCTGTCTTGAATGGGCCAATTTTGGATCAGCAGATAGGGCACCGTCAGCGGCAAGAGCAGCATCACCTCAAGCGTGACGCTGATCACAGGCGATAAATCCAAGCGCTTTTTCAAAACCGAATAGGTTCCAAAGCTCAGCGATAAAACCAAGGCCAACCAAGGCGCGACCCCCAAACCATAGGTCAAAATCAACACGGCAAATACCGCAAGCGCCACGGCAACCCATTGCAGGGCAGAGAGCTTTTCCTTGAAAACAATCAAGCCAAAAACCACAGCGACTAAGGGGAAAATAAAATAACCCAAACTTGCCTCGCTGACGCGATTGATCTGGACCGAATAGATGAAAAAATACCAGTTCACGGCAATGGCACAGGCTGCGGCGAATAAAGTGATCACATGCCCTCGGTTGCCAAGCGCATGGATTAACGCAGAAAACCGGCCCTGCAGCCCCAAAACCAAAGCAAAAAACAAAAAAGACCACAGGGTGCGCTGCGCCAGCAATTCAAGCGGCGGCACCATCGTCAGCAAGTTGTAATACAAAGGCGAGAGCCCCCAAATCACGCAGGCCGCCAGAATAGCAAGAATGCCCTGGGCCGTTCTGTTCATATCACGCAGCCTCGTCGTTTTCTTGTGATCATGCTCAGGGCATTGCAGGCTTGCGCTTTTGCACCGCCTTGTCTGTGTCAACCCTCATGAAAAAACCTGCCAAACAAAGATTTGGCAGGTTTCTATCTTATTTATGCGCGTTGCCTTACATGCGGCTGGCTACATTTTCCCAATTCACCAGATTATCGAGGAAGTTTGTCAGATAGACCGGACGTTTATTGCGGAAATCGATATAATAGGAATGTTCCCACACATCGCAGCCCAATAAAGCCGTTTGGCCAAAACAAAGCGGGTTCACGCCATTTTCGGTCTTGGTCACTTTCAATCCGCCATCCGCATCTTTGACAAGCCAGCACCATCCGGCGCCGAATTGACCAGCGCCCGCAGCTGCAAATTCCGATTTAAACGCATCAACACTTCCAAAGCTATCGCTGATTGCCGCATCCAGTTCTGAGGGCATGGCAGCGCCGCCTGGCCCCATCATTTCCCAAAACTGATTGTGGTTCCAATGCTGGCTCGCATTGTTGAAAATACCGTTTTGCGCCACCGCACCCGCTTGATAGGTGCCCCGGATAATATCTTCGAGCGATTGGTTTTCCCACTCGGTGCCGGCAATCAGTTTATTGCCATTATCAACATAGGCTTTGTGATGCAGATCGTGATGATATTCCAACGTTTCCTTGGACATACCTTTATCGGCAAGCGCATCATGGGCATAGGGAAGATCAGGAAGTTCAAAAGCCATAGAAGGCCCCCTTTCAAATTTACAAATTCACCAAGCACAAATGGTAGGGTTCCCCCTGCGAGGTCAAGCCCTAACCCGATAAAAAACAATAATTTGGGATCCGTTCAAGCCCTTAAAGAAAAAAGCGCCCGCAGCGGGGGGATTACCAATCGCCAACCTCTGCCCCAATAGCAGCCGCAACGCATAGTTGTTTGAACATAAAACGAGCCACCGAACGAAAGCAAATCACTCTGATTTCAGCTTCAGCTGGCAGCCACATCGCAGCTGCAATTTGGCCAAACCGAGTGCGCCTTATTTCGGCAATTGGAAAGCCACTTACGCGCATATCTACCGGCGCCAGTTTCGCCGCCACGCTGCGCGCCGCCCCGCCCGAAATTGCGAAAACCGCCCGCGCATCTGACACGTCAACCACCATGGCATGGCAATTTTTCAACGCCGCTTCAAGCAAGGGCAAAACCTCAGACACCTCGTCTTCGGGGCCGATCAAAAGCGCCTCATCGGGTGACATCCAGGCAAGAGACAGCCCACCGGCCTGCTCAATTTGCCGCGGCACCGGCAGTGATAGGCGCGTGGTCTTTTTCAGCCCGGCTTGAAATTTTTTATCCGAAAAATCACCGCGCAAAGTCAGCATGCCCAAGCCTGACACCTGAGAAATTCGAGCAATGCCCTCAAAATCTGCGGGTTTATCCTGTGTCTGCAGCTTAGACATTTTGTCTATCTCCATTCTTGTCATAAAACACCGGATCAACCAGCTTTACCTTCACCTCATTGCCCGAAAGATCAGGGAAATTCAAAATCTCTCCCATGCGATCAGGCCCCTGCGCAACCAACCCCATGGCGATGCCGCGATTCAGCGTTGGCGAGAAATAAGTGGAGGTCACGCGGCCAATCGTATTGCGCTGACCATTTGCGTTTTCGCCCTCACCCACAGCATAAGCCCCATCTGGCAGAACGCTGCCATCCAGCGTTTCCAATCCGACAAGTTTCCACCGGTCTGGATCTACCATATGGCTGCGCTCTTGCGCGCGCTTGCCTAGAAAATCGCTTTTCTTTTTTGAAATCGCCCAATGTAATCCCAAATCCTGCGGAATAACCGTACCATCCGTTTCATCGCCGATCATAATAAACCCTTTTTCGGCCCGCATCACGTGCAGCGCCTCGGTGCCATAGGGCATGATCCCAAATTCTTCTCCGGCCGCGCAGAGCGCCTGCCAAAACGCCAGCCCCTGCCCCGCAGGTACGGCGATTTCGTAAGAAAGCTCGCCCGAAAAGGAAATCCGAAAGGCACGCACGTCAAAAGCGCCCAGCCGCCCCTCGGCATATTCCATAAAACCCAGCGCCTCTTTGCTTACATCTAGACCGCCCAGCTTTTCCAAGACGTCGCGCGCTTTCGGTCCCACCACACCCACTTGCGCATATTGTTCGGTTAGATTGGCTACATAGACGTTCCAATCCCACCATTCGGTTTGCAGCCATTCTTCCATATGCGCATGAATATGCTCGGCCCCGCCAGAAGTGGTGTGGCAAAGAAATGATTGCTCATCAAGGCGTACCACGACCCCATCATCCATCAAAAAGCCGTTTTCCGAACACATCAACCCATAGCGGCATTTTCCGATTTTCAACGTGCTCATCATATTGGTGTAGAGCATATCCAAAAACTTTGCGGCATCTGGTCCCTGTACCAAAAGCTTGCCCAAAGTAGAGGCATCCAACAGCCCCACCGAATTTCTTGTTTGGCGAATTTCACGCGCAACCGCGTCTTGATGGGTTTCATCGGCCCGAGGATAGCAATAGGGGCGGCGCCATTGCCCCACCGGTTCCATGTAGGCCCCCTGTTCCACATGCCAGTCATGTATCGGTGTTTGCCGTACCGGTTGAAAAATTTCATCGCGCGCCGCGCCCGCAATCGCACCCATGGAGATCGGCGTGTAAGGTGGGCGAAAGGTGGTTGTACCCACCGCTGGAATGTCGGCATTCAAAGCCCCAGCGAGCACCGCCAAACCATTAATATTCGACAATTTCCCCTGATCCGTCGCCATGCCCAATGTGGTGTAGCGTTTGGCATGTTCGACGCTTTCAAACCCCTCTTGCGCCGCCAATTGCACATCGCTGACCTTGACGTCATTTTGGAAATCCAGCCATGCTTTTGAACGTAGTTTTATACCCGCACCCTGCGGCATCATCCAGACCGCTTCCATCGCAGCTTCCGCCGTTTGATCGATCTCAGGCAGGGGCTGTGCAGCCGCTGTTACACCCGCGGCCTCTGCGCCTTGCTGCAGCGCATCTTGCATCACTGCGCCCAAAGAAAAATGCCCATTGGCCGCGCCAGCCGCCAAAACAAACCCCTCGCCCTTTTGGTCACGCGGAGCTTTTTCAGGATCTGGCCGAAACATGGCCAAAGCCTGATCCCAGATCAGTTTGCCCCCGCAATGCGACCATAAATGAACCACCGGAGACCAACCCCCCGACATCGCCAAACAATCACATGCGATTTCTTCCAAAACCGTGCCCTGCCCCGCTTGATCGCAAATGGCCACGCCCGTCACCGCCCCGCGCCCCTTCACGAACGCCACGGCTTTGCCCGTTTCCACGCGAATGCCCAACTTTTTTGCCGCCTCGGCCAAGGCGCCACCACCTGCGCTGCGCGCATCCAAAATAACCGGCACATCAAGCCCCGCAGCTTTCAAGGCTATGGCCGTACGATACGCATCATCATTATTGGTTAGAACGACCGTGCGATCGCCCATAGACACGCCGAAATTCTCAACGTAATCGCGCAAAGCCGAGGCCAAAATCACCCCCGGAAGATCATTGCCCGCAAAAGAAAGCGGCCGCTCAATCGCGCCCGTCGCGGTCAGGATTTTTGCCGCTCTGATCCGCCATAAACGATGCCGTGGGCCTGGCTCTGATGGTGCATGATCCCGCAGCCGCTCATATCCCAAAAGATAGCCGTGATCATAGACACCTGCGCCCATTAAACGGGTGCGCATTGTTACGTTTGGCTGGGCCGTCAGCTCTGCAACCAGATCCTGGATAAAATATTCGGGATCTTTGCCGTTAATCTGATCGGGCTCCACCACGCAGCGCCCCCCCCAATGTGCGCTTTGCTCCATGATCAAGATCTGTGCGCCCGAACTTGCAGCTGCTTTCGCGGCCATCAATCCGGCAATACCGCCCCCAATAATGACCAAATCATAAAAGGCATAAAAATGTTCGTAGGTATCGCCATCGCGCATTTTGGGCGCTTTGCCCAAACCGGCCGAGCGGCGAATAAAGGGCTCATACACATGTTTCCAAAGCGGGCGTGGGTGAATGAACATTTTATAATAGAACCCGGCCGGCAGGAAACGCGCCAATTTGCTATTGATCGCGCCAATGTCAAATTCCAAACTGGGCCAATGGTTTTGCGATTCAGCCACGAGGCCGTCAAATAATTCGGTCGTCGTTGCGCGCTGGTTGGGCTCAAACCGGGTGCCCTCGCCCATATTAATCAGAGCATTCGGTTCTTCAGCGCCGCTGCTGACAACGCCGCGCGGGCGGTGATATTTAAAAGAGCGGCCCATCAGCATTTGATTATTCGCCAGCAAGGCCGAGGCCAAGGTATCGCCTTCATAGCCCTGCATTTTGCGGCCGTTAAACGTAAAATTCAAAGGGACGTCTTTATTCAAAAGACGACCGCCCGTTTGCAAACGCGTACTCATTGCATGCTGCCTTTTAAAACGAAGGGTTGGGGCGCTGACTTGCAGCGTTTAAAATTGCGGCAAAAAAACATTACGAAAACTCCCGCCACGACCAGCCAGGGCGCTTTGCAGAAATGGCGTTTTTAATATCTTCAGGAGGGGCCAAACTTTGCGCCGAATAGGTTCCAAACACTTCCAAACTCATAGTGCAGCGCGCGGCATGAAACCATTTTCCACAGCCAAAGCTATGCCGCCAACGTTCAAAATGTAGGCCTTTGGGGTTTTCGCGTTGGAACAAATAGGCTTCAAATTCATCATCACTTGACCCGACGCTAAAACGCTTCAGATGCGCCTCGCCGCCCGGGCTTAGCTCGGTTTCTTCGGCTTCAACGCCGCAATAGGGGCATGTCATCACCAACATATTAAGCCATCCTTTCGGAACACAATTTTGCGCAAAAAACTCCAGTGCGCCGTAAAATCTAAGATTTCGCGCGCGATCACAGCGCCGCCCTGCGTCTGAGCCGAGCCGGCAATCTGCCCAGTGCTTGGAGCATATGCAGCATCGAAAAATTCAGCCTGCGCCATCAATGGGCCACCCCGGCCGCCACGCTTTCATCGATAAATTTGCCTTCTTTGAAGCGCCACATCGAGAACTCATCAGTCAGCGAAGAGGCGCCTTTTGCGATCAACTCAGCCATGCCAAAACCCGAGCCGGGAATGGCTTTGAAGCCGCCGGTTCCCCAACCACAATTGATAAAGCAATTGTCTAAAGGCGTTTTTGACAGAATCGGTGAGCGATCCCCCGTCATATCCACTATACCGCCCCACCAGCGCAGCATCTTAAGCCGTGAAATCATTGGGAAGGTTTCAACCAAGGCCCGAACAGTTTCTTCGGCGTGATGAAAGCTTCCACGTTGGGTGTAATTGTTAAATCCATCCGCGCCGCCCCCAATCACCATCTCACCCTTATCCGATTGGCTCATATATCCATGCACGGTATTGGCCATGACCACTACATCCATGCAAGGCTTGATTGGTTCGGACACCAGCGCCTGTAAGGCCACCGATTCTACCGGCAGGCGAAATCCGGCCATCTCGGCCAAAACGCCCGAATGCCCGGCGACCACAATGCCCAGCTTATCGCAGGCAATCGCGCCCTTGCTCGTTTCCACCCCCGTCACCTGCCCTGCGGCTTGGGTTACCCCGGTGACTTCGCATTGTTGAATGATATCCATACCCATATCCGAGCAGGCGCGCGCATAGCCCCAAGCCACTGCATCGTGACGTGCGGTGCCCGCCCGCGATTGCCACAAAGCGCCCAGCACTGGATAGCGCGGCCCGTCGATATTGATAATCGGGCATAATTCTTTCACGCGCTCAGGTCCGACAAATTCGGTTTTCACCCCTTGCAGCGCATTTGCATAGGCGGTTCTTTGGTAGCCACGCACTTCATGATGGGTTTGCGCCAACATCATCACGCCGCGCGGGCTGAACATAATGTTATAATTCAAATCTTGGCTCAGCGTCTCATAGAGGCTGCGCGCCTTTTCATATATCGCAGCAGAGGGATCCTGAAGATAATTTGACCGGATAATTGTAGTGTTGCGGCCCGTGTTACCGCCCCCTAACCAGCCCTTTTCGATAATGGCAACGTTTTTAATTCCAAAATTCTTACCCAAGTAATAGGCCGTTGCCAATCCATGCCCCCCCGCGCCAACGATCACAACATCATATTTGGCTTTGGGCGTTGGGCTGCGCCAAGCCCGCTCCCAACCGCTATGGTAACGCATCGCTTCGCGCGCAATTGAAAATGCAGAATAACGCTTCATGAGTGGACTTTCAGAATAGCTTAGACAGTGCCGCCTTATGGCAAGATGCTAAAAACTACCACACCCTCAGAGCGTCACAACATTTATCGCTTGCGACATCTGGTGCAAATCGACGCATTGCCCCTTTTGTCGGGGCGTCAGGAAGGCTAGATAAGAGAAAGGTGGGAGACAGCGCTATGATGTTTTGGATTATCAGCACAGGGTTATCAGCAGTGGTCGCTGCGTTTTTCCTAGCCGTCATGCGGGCGCAATCTGCGCAACCAGACACCACGGCGCCGGCATTGCTGATTTATACACAGCAGTTGCAAGAGGTTGAAAAAGACGTCGCCAAAGGGCTCTTGGCTGCAGAAGAGGCAGACCGACTGAAAATCGAAATCTCGCGACGAATTTTAGCGCTTGATGCCACCAGCCCCGCGCAAACCCGTAGGGATACACCTGCCTCACTTGCCCTGACAGCTGGGCTGATCACGGTGATTCTTTTGGGCGGAACATTTTTAATGTACCGCGAATACGGTGCGCCTGGTTATGAAAACCTTTCGCAAAAACAACGCATTGCCAATGCTCAACGGTCATTGGAAACGCGCCCCAGTTTGGAAGAATTTGCCGCTGCAATTCCCGCCCAACCCGAAGTTTTTGCGCCCAGCGCCGATTACACGGATTTGGTAAAAAAGCTTCGCAAAACAGTTGCCGACCGACCAGAGGATCTAGAAGGTCATGTGCTTTTGGCCAATGTTGAAGCCGGTTTGCAAAATTTTGCGGCCGCCGCTGAGGCGCAACAGTCGGTCTTAAAGCTTAAAGGTGAAGCCGCTGACGTTTCAGATTTCTTTGACCATGCCGAATTGCTGATCCTCTCGGTGCAAGGCTATGTCGCACCCGAGGCCGAGGCTATTTTGCGCGATATTCTCAAGCAAGAGCCCACGCATGAGGGTGCCACCTATTATATTGGCCTAATGATGGCGCAGAATGACCGCCCTGACCAAGCTTTCCGGCTTTGGCGCGCGCTGTTAGAAAAAGGGCCAGCAGACGCGCCGTGGATCACACCGATTCGGGACCAAATTGAAGAAGTGGCGGTTTATGCGGGGATCAATGATTATGTTCTGCCCGATGTAGACCAAGCCGCCGCCACCGCGCAACTGGCTGGGCCGACGCAAAGCGATATTGATGCCGCGGGTGATCTAAGCGCCGATGAGCGGATGATGATGATCGAAGGCATGGTTGCGCAATTGGCCGAGCGCCTCGGCGCGGAAGGTGGCTCATCCGCGGAATGGGCCCGTCTGATTGGTGCTCTAAGCGTTTTGGGCCGTATCGATGAAGCGCAAGAGATTTGGCGTGAGGCGCAACTGGTCTTTGCAGATTCAGCCATGGATCTTGAAACCTTGCAACGAACCGCAGAAGAGATTGGGTTGATCCAATGATTATGGATAGGATTGAAGAATTTGCGCAGGCGCTTCCGGCAACCGGCGCGCTTATTGGCTTGGATCTGGGTACCAAGACGATCGGCGTGGCGATTTCGGATGGGCTACGCTCGGTGGCGACCCCGGTTGAAACCATCAAACGCGCGAAATTCAACCTCGACCGCCAACAGCTTGAAGCGCATATTCACACGCGCGATATCAAAGGGTTAATTTTGGGTCTGCCGCGCAATATGGATGGCAGTGAAGGACCACGCTGCCAGTCTACGCGCGCTTTTGCGCGCAATTTGAGCAGCCATATTACTATTCCAATCGGCTTTTGGGATGAACGTTTATCAACCGTCGCGGCTGAAAAAGCTTTATTAGAGGCCGATACATCCCGTCGCCGGCGCGCGGAAGTGATCGACCATGTGGCTGCCTCCTATATTTTACAGGGTGTTTTAGACAGGCTGTGCCATATTCATGCGCAAAATGCAGCGGTAACAAGATGACAGAAAAAGATCTCTGGAAGCGCAATGAACCAGATTCGCCCTGCGTAAAAATCTGTATGATTCACCCTAAAGAACGGCTCTGTACGGGGTGCCTACGCAGCATCGAAGAGATTTCCATTTGGTCGCAACTAAGCCCCGAAGCCCGCAGAACACTCATGCAAGAGCTGCCCGCCCGGCAGGCCGCTTTCAAAAAGCGCCAAGGCGGGCGCGCGGCCCGGCTCAAAAAAACGTAATCCAACCCCGGCACGAAACGTTAGCGTTCCTCGGGGCTAAACGCGCGCAGCTTTTCGACCATTTCCTCAATTTCAGGCCGCGCAAATTTTGAAACGCGCCGCGTTTGCGAGGCAGGATGCACCGATAAGCCAAGCTCGGGATTTGCCCGCCAAGAATTTTTGGGGCGGATCGGGCGGGCGCTCAAGCCTCCTCCGCAGGTTGCGCAGACATTAAAAAGCACAGTTTCAACGCAATCAGCGCAATAGGTACATTCATATGAGCAAATGCGGGCCTCTACACTATCGGGTGGCAAATCTTTATCGCAAAGCTCGCAATTCGGGCGCAATTCTAACATCTCAGCTCTCCTTATCTCGGGACAAACCAGCCAGCAGTCCCGAACGCTCATAGGTTTGGCCACTCCACAATATCATTCAATTCTGGCCGAAAATAGGCAATCATGCGGCCGTCGCTGGGGGCACGGGCACCTGCCTGCCATGGGGCAATCCCATGTAAGGCCAGCCTATGGATCGCATAGGCTTCGCCGGGCTCGGCATGAACAGCCACGCGGCGGCAGTTTGCAAACGCGTCTCGGCGCGCCGCATGATAGACATCGCTCAGATCAATGTCGGACCATTGCGATGCAGGATAGGGGCTGAGCGCGGCCTGAAACGCTTTGTGCATAATCAGATGCGAGCCTTCCCAGACAACCATCGGGCTGGCTTTGATATCGCAGGCGTTCAAGGGCAAACCAAGCACATAGGCATGGGGCTCGCGCAACATGCGGCGGCGCTCTGCGCCGACGGGCAAAAGCCCGTCCACATGCGCCGCGTCCCGCGTCTGCCGATAGGCAAACCCAGCCTTGGTTTCGCCCTGCCTTGGTTTTGGATATCCCGGATAAAGAATTGAGACCTGCGCGGGGTGCAGAGGCTTTGTGGCCACGCTTTGAATTAACTCTGAAGCAGGTCCGGCCAGCTCAATGCCCTCAAACCGCCCGTCTTCATCCGAAGGCAAGACGTCTACGCCAACATACCAAGTGCCTTCGCATTGCAACCATTTTTCTTTCAAGGCGGGGGTTTGCGCGGCGCCACTGGCAAATTTTCGTGCCGCGTTCGCCCATCTTTTGATTTCGTCATGGGCTTTGAACCGACGCCAACCTGTTGTTCCAAACATGCCTATCCCAGTGGTTTGTTGTCTTCGCATATTGACGCATCAGAGATTAAAAAGACAATTAGACTTCACGCCCCGCGCCCAGGCCTCTCAATTAGGCCTGATCGTTTGCCTGCCAAGGATAACACCCTCATTTTGCAAACCGGCATCAGCGCCTGCAAGCCACAAAAAACGCAATGACCGGTCAATACGACAGCGCAAAACCCGATTGAGCCGACCAGATCTGCCCCTCACGCAGCGGCCTTCACCTTGCCAGGCAAAAGTTCAGAATGATCAAGCAGGCTGAATCGTTCATAAGCATGGAAATCAACTCACCTATCAAACATATATCCAAAATGGTTGAATCTGGGGTTTTAGGATATAATTTGAGACGAAACTTGACAGGGACACCAAGCTAACGCACGGTTTTGGAATTCAAGATTGATATTTTCAACTTTCTAATTCGGCTCGCACACCTATCGCAGACTTATTTGAACGTCTGCTCAACTAGAGTAAAAAATTCATAAACCCGCCTACGGGCATTTTATTTTAAGATTAAGAAAAATTTACGCGTGACATATATTATCACATTCGCCAGTTCAAAAGGTGGATCAGGAAAATCCACATTTTGCGTCAACCTCGCAGCCTATTTCGGGATGCGCGGCCGCAACGTCATAATTCTTGATACCGACTTTCAAAAATCAAGCCATGACTGGGTGCGCGAAAGCTCAGATAAATGTTTAGCGAACGTTCAAACCTATGTGGCCAATGAAGAAAACAGTATAAGACAATATATCAAGCAAAGCCGCTGTGATATTTTATGCGTTGACAGTCAGGGCGCCGTCTCGCGGGAATTGGCCGCCTGTTTGGAAGCCTCAGATTTGATCATTACCCCCTGCCGCCCCTCGCGCGATGATTTGGTAGGCTTGGGTTGGGTGGCCGCGTTTGCGCGACGCGTCAATCCAAAATTTGCAACATCCTCAGATCGCTTATTGCCCGTTTTGAACGCGGTTAACAAACATTCCGTCGCCTTCCAACACGCCCGACAACAGCTTATGGCAGATGGGTATAAAGCCGCGGATACCGCGATTTCTCAACGCGTTTCGCAGGCCGAGGCGAATTTTAACCGCTGCTCGATTTTCCACCAAAACAGCCGCGCCGCGCAAGAGTTTCGCGCGCTGGGTTGGGAGGTGATGGAGCGCATCACGCAGCATAAATCGGAGGCCGCTGCATGAGCAAAGCTTTAAAGCCCGTTTCAGCGACGAAAACAGCAGAAACCCAGCTTGAAGATTTAATGCAAGTCCTGCCCGAAAACCGCTTGGAAGATCTGTCCTTGCAGACCCAAGCGATCGATATGGCTGATAAAGCCGCGCCGGTAACAGAGGCAGAGGTCGAGGCAGAGGTCGAGCAATCCCAACAGCGCGATGCACAGCCTGACACCCGCCGGCGCGCTAAAGCGGGAGAAGAGCCACAAGCAACCGCAACAGAGGCGCCGCACGTCGCGCTTTCACCGCTTGCAGAAACCGATGAAGCCTTTTCTGAATATTCAAAATTATTTATTTTCGAACGCCATAATACGCAATTCGGCGTGCCCGTGAAATATGTAGTGGAAGTTGTACGCGATTTTGCACCAATCGAACCGTTAACCTTGAATCTGCGCAGCTGTATTGGCACTGTGGTCTATCGCAACCGTTTGCTTCCAGTTTTCGAATGTGGCGATTTAACGCCCGTAACCTCACAAAATCAGGCGGCCAACGCCCCGCAATCGATTGTTAAATTAGACGTGAATGGCACGTTGCTCTGCCTGTCAATGGACCGTCATGTGGCCGTTTTGTCATGCACTGATGACATTTTGGATCCGCGCAACCGAATATTAACCGATGCAGCACGCGCCTTTTTCATCTTAGACGTGATCGGCTATCAAAGCTCCAATTTAACCCTGATTTCACCACAGCGTTTGGCGCAAGAGGCCACTGTTAAAATTGGCAGTCAAACCGTGATTGAGGGCAAAGAGGACATTACGCAAGGCCGGCAGGTCAAAACGTTTGGCACAACCAGTGAATTTATTCATGCGCGCATTTCCAATGTGCATTTTGTGGTTCCGGTCGAGAACGTAATCGAAATTATAGAGGGCTATGAAGTCACGCCTATTTACGGAGATGGAAATTTTTTGCGGGGCTTAATCAATCTACGGGGGCAGGTTTTATCCTGCCTCGATATTTCAAAAGATCTAAGCTTGATGCCGCGGGCTTTGGATGAACGTAACAAATACATGGTCTTGCAAGAAAATGGCAAAGATTTGGTGCTCTGCGTGGATGACGTGTTAGGCATGATGACGGTTGATATACGCAGCTTTCGCAACAGCACAGAAATCCTGTCAGAGCCCGTTTCAGACCTGTTCCAAGGCATTAGCGAAATCGGCGAACTCACCATCATGCGCCTGTCATTGCCCGACCTGATAGGTTCCGAAAATTTGAATGAATACCGCGAAAAAAGAAATTTTATTTAATCCCAGACTAAGATCAAGCGTCTGTTTTTAGGCGCCAATGACCAAGACCGCTTATTAAAACCAATTTTTTTAAAACTAGGAGCTGACATGAAAACCTCGATGAGCCTGTCTGCCAAAATCATATCGCTAATCCTTTTATTTTGTCTAACCAGCCTCGCTTCCGGGCTCTATTCAATATCTTCGATGGCCTCGATTGGTAAAAAAATCCACAATCTATCAACAGTCGAAATTCCTTTGCAAAATCACGTCACAAAGCTTGCAGAATATCAATTGATCCAAGAGATCGAGTTAACCACGGCTGCACTGGATTTAGAGTTAAATGAAATCGAAGAATACAAAAAGCGCATACACCATTTTGAACAGGCGAATGAGATAACGATTAAAGAGTTAAAGATCGCGGAAAGCCTGCTGCGCGGTGTCATCGGGTTATCAAATTCTGAAGATAGCAATATCGATAGCGCTGCGCTGTCCCGCTTGGAAGATGAAATCGGGCAGATTGCAACAGTTTACATTGATATTTTAACGCGCTTCGAAGAAATCAAAACTCTACACAAGATTTACAACGACCTTGGGTTGAGTTTTATTTCAATATTAGAAAACAAAAATGAGGCAACAGAGGCCGGAGGGTCGCAGCCGAGCAATATACCTCAACCCACTTCGCATGGGGCGCATGGGGCGCATGGGGCAACAACGTCCAAAAGCTCTGGCGTTTCGCCACAGACCAGTGCTGGCGCCTCATTGCAAAAAACCACCGCTGCATCCTCTTATGAGGAAAGGCGAAATGATATTTTGGTCGAGCTAGACGAGGTGCAAAATCAATTAAACGGCCAGCTGGATGCATTGTTGAGAAAAGTTCAAAATATATCGTTTCAGGCGGTGATCGAAGCTGAAGAAACGGAAAAATCTGCTCTTAGGATAACCGTTCTGATCATCAGTTCTTCGCTTATCATCTCGCTTAGCATCGGCATTTGGATCGCGATGGATATCCGGCGCCGTTTGCGCGAAACAATCATAGCTGTCGATCAAATTTCTGACGGCAACCTCACCGTGAAAAATGATTTGTCTTCCAATGACGAAATCGGTTTGGTCATGCGCGCAATCTCAAAAATGCAGGAAAATCTCACGAATATTGTGGCCTCACTGCTTGAGGTTTCGCGCCAGGTCACCGAGCAATCAGAGCAAATGCAATCCGGTGCACAGCAAGTCTCGGATGGCACCACCGAACAAGCCAATTCAGTTCAAGAAACCGCAACGGCGATGGAGCAGATGACCACATCCATCCGCGAAAATGCTGATGGCGCGGTCGAAACCGATCGCAAAGCCACAATTTTGGCGGAAGACGCGCAGGTCTGCGCGCAAGCTATGGAAAAAACCGCGGGATCTATGAAAGATATCGCAGAAAAAATTACGATTGTGGAAGAAATCACCCGCAAAATTGAACTTTTGGCCCTGAATGCTTCGGTCGAGGCGGCCCGCGCTGGCGAGCATGGCAAAGGCTTTGCTGTGGTAGCCTCAGAAGTGTCAAAACTGGCCGAATTAAGCAAGCAAGCCGCCTCTGATATTCAAGTCTCGTCTGGCGAGGGCAAAGAGCTGGCTGAAAAAACCAACCAGATGCTTAATGCTTTGTTGCCTGAAATTGAAAAAACCAAAGATCTTGTACAAAATATCAGCGCCTCTTCGGAAGAACAATCTACCGGAGCCGCGCAAATAAACACTTCGGTGCAAGTGTTGGACGGGGTTATTCAAAGCAATGCCTCAGCCGCGCAACAATTGTTTCAAACCGCGCAAACGGTTTCGGCTCTGGCCCCTCGTTTGAAGGCATTGGTCGCCCGCTTTAAAACCGACCACCCCTCTGAAGAGGCGAGCCTTCAGCAATCGATGCCCGCGCCCTCATCGCGACCACCGGCACCATCCTCGGACCCAATTCAATCAAATAATTTTGAAAACTATTAATCGCTGGCGGCGCCAAAGGCGTCGGCCACCGGCCTTTTTGGATAAAATATGCAGATGTATGATCCAGCAATCTTAACGGTTGATATCCCCGAAAAAAACGTCACAAACCCCCATCTTGACGCGTCGAATATGGCGCTGTTGGAGAAATTAATTCAAACCACCGAGCAGGCTTACGCAGATCTTTTGACGTTGATAAAAGTCAAACCTGACACCCCTCAAGAGGCCTATGATATGGCCTATCGCAGGGGCTATCTGATCTTTGGCATCCTGGATGTGTTGCGGATCATGCAACCAAGGCAGTTGATGCAAATCATCGTGTTTATTTTGGATTATGGTCGATATCACCACAGTTTTACCCATCATTCGATGGATTACCTGCTGCAGCTTCTATTTGAAAACACGCTGACGCTTTTAAAAGACTGGGAAGAGTTTGAAGACGGCAAAGCGGATATCAGCGATATTATCCGCGAAGCAGAGGGATATTTGCGCCTTGCCTTAACTGAGTTCAACGAAACCCTCACGCAGGATCAAGCGGCAGATGTAAAACGAAGAAATACCGAAGAGCCCGAGCGTCATGAGGATGCTCAGAGCCGTAATGTAGAGCCAGCCACCTTGGCGCAAACCTCTGAAGCGCTGATCAGACGGCTCGACGCGCTGGATAGCGAACCCGAGGCACTGTTGATCGGCGCGGATAAACGCGACTTAATCCCAGTGTTTACACAAGAGGCGCAGGATAATGTGGATGCGATCGAACTTTCACTGATCGAGTTGGAAACAACGCAAAGCCCGCTTGAGGTTATCAACCAAATTTTTCGCGCTGTGCATACGATAAAGGGCGGCGCACGCTTGCTCGAGATCAAAAAGATAGAAACCCTTGCGCATGAGGTCGAAACTATTCTGGATGAAATGCGCTCAAAGCGATTAAACATTTCATCCAACCTGATCGATGGATTGATGTTAGCAGTTGCAGGTTTGGGGCATTTGATCCGACAGGTAATTGAAGAACGGCCGCTGGATACGCCGATCAGACCGCTTATCCAACATCTATATGCCTCAACGGATCCCGCCAAACCGACGATCCAACCTTATGCAGAGCCACAGATAAATGCAGAGCCAAATTCCGAGCCAGCGCCGGCAGGTATACAGCCCGTTGGCACTGTCACACCGGGCATTCCACAAGATGAAACCATTCGCATCCCCGCGCAAAAGCTGGATGATGTGCTGAACACCGCCTCAGAGGTATTTATCACGCGTATCCGGCTGCAAAACGATCTGCATGTTTTAACGCAATCCTTTTACAATTTGGAAAAACTGACTGGAACCGCAAAATTCCATTTGGTATTTGAAGCCGTGGAAAGCTTAAAGCAAAAGGTGCTTGATCTGGATAATGATCTGATCGAACCTACGGGCCGCCAAGGTCAATCACGCATCTCTGGCCTTTCCTCTGAACGGGCCAGTTTGAAAAAAATCAAAGATATTTTAGACAGCGAAATTTTGCGGAATTTAGAGTTTTTTCCGGAAGAATTCCGTCTAACGATGTTGCGCATAGACGATACCCGCAAACAATTACAAAAAAATATCGAAGATCTTGAGGGGTTGAGCGGGCGTTTGCAAACCGGCGCAATGAGCTTTCGCATGGTGCCGGTGGCGCAATTGTTCAATCGCTTTCCCGCGCAGGTTCGAGATATGGCGCGAAAGACGGGCAAAAAGGCGAATTTGATCCTCTCTGGCGCCAGCACAGAGCTTGATAAACTTTTGATCAATCAATTGGCCGATCCTCTGCTCCATATTATCCGCAACTCTTTGGATCACGGCTTTGAATCCCCCGAAGAGCGCCTGAGCCAAGGCAAATCAGAAATCGGCAAAATCGAACTCTCAGCCTATTATCAGGGCTCAAATGCGGTGATCGAAATCAAAGATGATGGCCGCGGAATCAACCTCGAGACCATTTTGGCCAAGGCCTTGGAACGCGAATTGGTGCTGCCTGCCGCGGCCGAAAGTTTTAGCGAAAAAGACATCTTAGATCTGACGTTTCATCCGGGCCTGTCTTCTGCAGAAAACGTCACCGAGCTTTCAGGGCGCGGCGTTGGAATGGACGTGGTGAAAACTGCCATCACGCAAGTGCAAGGCACGGTTGATATCGAAACTGAAAAAGGGAAAGGCACAAAAATCACTCTGCGTTTGCCGTTAACACTGGCAATTGTGGGCATTTTATTGGCCAGCGAAAACGGCCATCAATTCGCGTTTCCAGTATCGAATGTTGTAGAAATTCTTACCGTGTCAAAAAGCGGATTACGCCGTGTGGGCGGCGGCTTGGTGTTTAATTATCGCGGGATGACGGTCACGGTGAGCACTCTTTCGCGCCTGTTAAACTTTCCGCCCAGCGCCTTCAATCAGGTAGAAAAAACGATCATCGTTTTGGCGGATGGCGACCGTTATATCGGCATCCTGGTGGATGAGGTGAAGGGCCGTCAAGATGTGTTAATCAAACAATTTGGATCCTTGGTTTCAAAAATTAAATTTATGATGGGATGCACAATCCTGTCAGATAGTAATTTGGTGCTTATCCTCAATGTGGGGGAAATCTTAACCGAGGACCTGCACGCTCAAGCGCCGTTAAACGATATCACAACCGATGCCGCAACGCTACAACGGGCCGATCATACGATCCTTGTGGTGGATGATTCAGCGCTCCAACGCAACCGTTTAAGCGCCTTGTTAACGCGGGCAGGTTATCAAGTTGAAAGCGCCACAGATGGCCATGATGCGCTTTCAAAAGCTGCTGCGCGCCATATCTCTGCCTTTTGCGTGGATATCGTTATGCCCTTAATGGATGGCTATGAATTTGTTGAGCGTTTGCGCGAGCAGCCCGGGTTGAGCGCAGCACCCGTTTTCATGATCACCGGCAAAAAAATAAGCGACGGCCCGGAAAAACGCCGTTTGGCTGCGTTAAACGCAACCGAGTTTTTCGAAAAGCCCATCAATGAAGATGACATCATCGCCGCGTTGGACAAGGCCTGCCTTGCCCCAACCGCGCCCTGAGCTCTGCCTAAGGATTTGGATTAACCATGCCCCAGAATTTGCACATGCCCCCCCCCTCCGAGCTGATGGCCCAAACACAGGCACGGGACACCGTTTTGCTTTGCCTCGAAAATGACCTTTATTCCACATACTTAAAAACCTGTTTGCAAGATCAAGACTTTGATTTCGAGCTGATTGCAAAAAACCATATTGTGACGAAGGTTTCAGAAAACCCCAAAACCACTTTGGTGCTGCAATCGGACACGAATGAACAGGAATTGATCAATGTGGCTTTTCGATTAAAGCGCCTGTTTCAAACCGATTTGCGGATTTTATTTTTATCCTTGGATTATGCGCTTGCCCCCGATGTGGTGGGGATTTGCGATGGTTTTCTGCAGTTTCCAGTCGCTGGCGAAGATCTTGTTGCGGCGATTGAAAAGGCAAATACGCGGCGCAATAAAGTTCTCTTGATCGACGATTCGGCTTTGGTGCATAAAACAATTGTTGGGCCGTTGCAGCAGGCAGGCTTTGAGGTGGCGCAAGCTTTTGATGGCGAGGAAGGCTATCAGATGGCCCGAACTCTGCAACCAAACTTGATCATTTGTGATATCGAAATGCCGAAAATGAACGGCTATGAAACCTGCGCTGCGCTGAAAAATGACCCCCTCACCGCCGAGGCCACCTTAATCATGTCAAGCACGCTTTCCTCCGCTACTGACCAACGCAAGGGCTTTGACGTGGGCGTCGATGCTTTCATTGGAAAACCGGTGCATGTTGAAGGGTTGATAGAAAAGGTCAGTGCCATGCTCGAAAGGTTTCGAGGTGCCCGCGAAAGCATTGTCATTTTGCAAGGCCCTGAAACCAGTGACCAAGATATTGCAGCGGTTTTGAACCTGCAGGGATTTCGTACAAAACGCGTGCCCACCATCGCCGCCTTTCTCAGAGCCGTTCAGCGCAGCACCTGCGATTTGGTGATTTGTGAATTTGAGCCAAGCGATGGTACGATCGTTGACCTGTTTAATGGGTTAAACACAAGCGATCTGCCCAGCACCCCGGAGGTGATCGTTCTTTTGCCCGATACCAATGAGGCAAATATCCGGATGGCCTTGAATGCCGGCGCCAAGGCCGCGGTTACCACAGGCTTTGGCGTACATGATTTGGTTGCAAAAGTTGAAAAAACACTCGCGGACCGGCGCACCAAAGACGAACAAGCTCAATTGCAACGTTATGTCTCCAAAGCCTCGTTGAAGGTGGCGCTGGAAAAGGCGGTTTGGGGCGCTGGACAAACTGCCCCGCGCGCCGATCGAAAAACCGTAACCGTGACGTTTATCGACATCATGAATTTTACCCCTCGATGCGAAGCCTATGCCCCAGATGATGTTGTGGAACAGGTGAATAAGCTGTTCAGCTTGGTGACCCGGGCGATCATTAAGCATGGCGGTGATATAGATAAATTCATCGGCGATGCCTGCATGGCCTTTTGGATTCATGAGCAAAACAACAACGCACAAAAAGCGCTGCTTGACACAATGCTTGAGATTAAGGCCTGCCTCAAGACATTGAACGAAAGTGATCCGCGGTTAAAAACTGACCCTTTCGCCCTTAGAATTGGCGCGCATTCAGGCCCGGCAATCCTCTGCGATCTTGGGGCAGCTGAAGCCCGGATCGACCTAACCGTCATCGGTGATACGGTCAATACAGCAGCCCGACTTGAAGCTGCTGCGAAACTATATGGCCTGCAAAACTTGCTGGGAGAAAGCATTATCAGCGCTCATCAAGACCGATATTGCACGCGCATGATCGACCGCGTGACCGTGAAAGGTAAATCGCAATCTCTGGCCTGTTTTGAACTTATGGATCGCTGGGACGCGGCGTCTGACACGCAAAAAAGATTGGCTGAAACTTTCAACGAGGGATTTTCAAAATACACCAAGGCGGATTTTAAAGCTGCGCATAGCTGCTTTGAAGCCGCCCAAGAGCATGAACCAAAAGGTTTGAACGCCTCGCTCACCCCGTCCAGTTTGTTTTTAAAACGCTGTCAGAACCTGATGGCCAAGCCCCCCAAAACTTGGACAGGCATATGGGACTGGAACGCGTAATAACCCCCATGCAAGACCTAAGCACGCATGACTATGCGCTGATCAAAGCGCTGTTCTTGAACCTGTTTGGCTTGGTGCTGCCCAAAACCATTCCCCCTGTTGCAAAAACGCGCAGTTTGCAGTTTTTCAATGAGCACGGGGTTACCGATCTGGCGCGCACAATATCGCGTTGGCAAGAAACAAAAGCCACCAGCGCTTTCCAACCTCTGACCGATATTTTTACCGTGAACCATACATCATTTTTTCGCGAAAACGCCCATTTCACCTATTTATCCCAAACCGCCTTGCCCGCCATCGCGCCCGTTCAGCTGCCCCGCCCAGACCGTCAGCTGCGCATGTGGAGCGCGGCAGCCGCGTCTGGCGAAGAGGCATTTTCGCTCTTATTTGCAGCGCATCAATATTATGGAGATCCATTCTGGGAGATGCAGGCGGGCGTGCTGGCCACTGATATTTCAAGCGAAATGCTGCGCAAAGGTTATTCGGGGCAATTTCAAAATGAACGTTTGCAAAAAATAGCCCCGCAGATTCTTCAATCTTACACCCATAAACAAGGCGAAGACAGGTTCCAGTTTATCAAAAAGGTGCGGGAAAAAATCTTATTCCGCTGGTTTAATCTCGCCAGTGCAAAATTTCCATTCAAGCAGCGTTTCCACATCATTTTCTGCCGAAATGTGATCTTATACTTCAGCGAAGCAAGTCGCGTAACGCTTTTGGAAAACATTTTTAACGCGTTAGAGCCGGGGGGGTTTCTTTTTATTGGCCTGTCTGAAGTGAATATAAAAATGCCAAAGGGCCTGCAACAAGTTGCACCGGCGGTCTTTCGAAAACATCCAGATCTTCCTTAGGGCCTGAATTTTTATGAAGCTCGTTATCATCGCCTCTGACGCGATCATCCGCAAAGCCCTGAGCCAATATTTTTCATCGACCGGCTTGATAGAGGCGACGGCAATGCCTTGCAATGCCAGCCGCGTGCTGCGCTATTTTGCAAAACGCACGCCCGATGTTATTTTGTTAAATCTCGACGTTCACACGCTTGATATTATCTCTGCCCTCGACAAAGCCAAAGGCGAAACAAAAATTCCAACGCTATTCTTGCTGGCCCCCGAACTGCTATCAACGCTTGCCAATAGAAATCTATCGTTAAAATCGCGGCATTCTGATTATGTGATCAAACCAGAGCGCAACCTGATGCGAAATATTCGGTTTTTATTGCCTCAAATTGAAGAAAAAATATGGTTTTTATCGCATGCTCCAACCCAGCTATCACGGGCAAAACCCACCGCCGCTTCGCCGATAGTGGAACAGGATCCGGTGCCAATACGCCCTTCCGCTCTGCCGTCCATCCCCGAACCGCAAACGATGCCCAAACCGCCGCGCGGCACAGTTTCCTCAAAAAATCAAAAAAATTTGGTCGCCATTGGCACTTCAACGGGGGGAACCAGCGCCTTGATGAGCGTTTTATCCGCCTTGCCCAGAACCTGCCCCGGCATCGTTGCCGTAGTGCATATGCCATCAAGCTTTACCAAAGCCTTTGCAGACCGGTTGGACACATTGTGCAGCATCGATGTTTTAGAAGCCACCGATCATCTACCGGTGCGCCAAGGGCAGGCCATTATCGCCTGTGGCGGCAAGCATCTTGAGGTGCAAAAAAGGGGCGCAGGCTATTGGGTTAAGGTCACGCAAGGCGATTTGGTGAATGGGCATTGCCCGTCGGTGGATAGGTTATTTTTTTCTGTCGCAACTGCCGCTAAGCAACATGCAATGGGCATTTTAATGACCGGAATGGGACGGGATGGGGCAAAAGGCTTGTTGCAAATCAAAGATGCAGGTGGGAAAACAGTTGCGCAGGATGAAACCACATCCGTGGTATTTGGCATGCCAAAAGCCGCGATTGATCTTGGCGCCAGTGATAAAGTTGTGAAGCTGCAAGATATTGCCGCAGAAATTTTGCACCCCTAGACGCTGCGAAGAGTGGCTTAGTGATGTTGGATCAGCCCCCTTTGTGACGGCGAAATGATGAATGTCCACCCCGCTTTATCATGCGGCGTTTTCGAGGGAATGAAAGCCCAATGCAACCGAACAGGCCGCCCCCTTAGCGATGCGCGGGCAAGCCCAAAGATGCCACTATCAGAGCGAACTCATTCTGTTTGCTTGTGTTTCTATGTCTGCGCCACAGTGAGGATGCTAAGCGGCAGTTCTCCCACCAAAGCCACAGCTTTTGTCAATCGTTGAGATCAATCTGCTTTGATGACAGGGAGAAACCTGCAGACACGCGCGGCGAAATCGTTGAAAACCCTTGCCCTTGCGAGACAAGGCACATCTTACCTCTCGCATCGGTCACGGAAGCAAACCAAGCACGCGATTTATTGTTTTGATAAATTTCAACCAATGTCCCCTGGCTCGACAAACCCCAGAACAGCAGTTTGAAATCGGGCGTCTTGTGCAGAAATGACGATCGGTGTTCACAGGCAAAACCGGGGCTGACAAGCAAGAACAGGGCGATGAGATATTTCATGCAAACCTCCTAAAACGGGCTGGGGCTTGAATAAAGAAAACCTCTCACTCATTCCTAATGCCCCCGTACGCTGTTGCGCCTGGACCCGCGATCACCACGCTATTGCGCCCTTGGGGGTATTTTCCCCAAATCCAAGAAAAGGCCTTTATGAGGTTTCGAAAATCTTAATATCCGATCGCTTTGCGCAGCATGTTCAATGCCACGGCGCAAATGAATATTGCAAAAATACGGCGCAATTTTGCAGCGTCTAACCTATGCGCCAAGCGTACGCCCAAAGGCGTGGTGATCAACGTCATGGCAATGATCAATCCAAAGGCCACAAGGTTCACTGCCCCCAGCGAATAGGGAGGGCGTGAGCCCGCCTCAATATCAACAAAGAAGAAAGACACCACCGACGGCGCTGCAATCAACAAACCAAAGCCGGATGAGGTGGCAACGGCTTGATGAATGGTTTTTCCATGAAGCGTCATCAGCGGCACGCCCAGACTGCCACCACCAATGCCCATCAAAACTGATATGAATCCAATCATCGGCGATAAAAGCGCCCGCGCCCATCCCGATGGCATCTTCGCACCAAGGCTCCAATCTGAGCGGCCAAAAACCATATAAAATCCAATAAGCAAACCAAAACCGCCAAAAATCCACTGCAAGGTGATCGACCTCAATTGCGTTGCAAACAGCACCCCGAACACGGCCCCCAGCGCGATCCCCGGGGCCCAAAGTTTCAGCAGCTCCCAGTCAACTCCAGCCTGGCGATGGTGGCTGATCAAAGAACGCAATGAGGTAACGACGATCGTCGCCAAAGACGTGGCCAAGCACACCTGCATCGTGTCAGCGCCCGCATAACCAAGGCCGGTGAAACTGTAAAAAAACGCCGGCACCAGAACCATGCCACCGCCCACGCCAAATAATCCAGCCAGCAGGCCCGCAAAGGCACCCACCACCGACAGCAAGATAAACATTTCCAGCATAGTTAAAAATTTTCTTTTAATACCCGAGGCTTGGAACGCTTACCCTCAAAACCCCTCCGGTGACAGCGAAAATTTAAGCCCGCTGGGCATTTGGTGCATGTTTAAACAAAATAAATGCTTTGCCTTGCAGTCTTTACTTTGCGCGTTATCTTCCTGAGAGTTGAGATCACAAGCGACAAGCCGGAGCCGATATGACCCTACAAGAAATGCTCGCATCAGCGCCAGGTGCATCCCCAGCCTTAGGTGCGCCAAATCGCCCTTGGATGCAGTTTGGCGAATTGAGAAAGCTGTCCCAAACCATTGGAGCCCAGCTTGCAGGTTTTGGGCTTGGACGCGGAGATCGCGTGGCGATCGTGCTGCCAAACGGCCCCGAAATGGCCTCGGCGTTTGTGACCATCGCGCAATGGTGCGTAACCGCACCGCTGAACCCGGCCTATAAACGGGATGAATACGCCTTCTATATGGATGATCTGAAGGCAAAAGCCTTGGTCGTCATGGCCGATGAAGACGGGCCGGCCGTTCAAGCCGCCGACGAACTTGGAATTAAAATCCTTCGTCTGCACAGTTCTGATGCCAGCCCAGCCGGCGTTTTCTCTTTACGCGGCTCTGCGCTAGCCAGCGCAACTGCTGCGCCGGAAGCAGTGCCCGCCCAAGCCGATGATATTGCTTTGATCCTGCACACATCGGGCACCACCTCGCGGCCAAAAATTGTGCCTTTGCTTCACCGCAACCTGACCGCCAGCGGGCACCATATTGCCAGCTCGCTTGCATTAAGCGGCGCGGATCGCTGCTTGAACGTTATGCCGCTGTTCCACATCCATGGTCTGGTTGCTGCTGTTACTGCATCGCTTTGCGCGGGCGCCAGCGTCAGCTGTACAGCCGGGTTTGACGCTTTGAAATTCTTTGGGTTGATGAAAGAGGTTCAACCAACATGGTACACGGCGGTTCCCACGATGCACCAAGCGATCCTGTCACGCGCGGCGCGCAACGCAGAGGTGATTACCGAGGTTGGCCTCAGGTTTCTACGCTCATCCTCTGCCTCCTTGCCGCCGCAAGTTTTTGACGAATTGGTCAAAACCTTCAACGCGCCGGTTATCGAAGGCTATGGAATGACCGAGGCAGCCCATCAAATGTGTTCAAACCCGTTGCCACCGCGCGCGCAGAAACCGGGATGCGTGGGCATCGCAGCGGGCCCGATGGTGCGCATTGCCTCGGAAAACGAAGATCATTTAATCGATGATCTGGGAGAAATCGTAATTTCCGGACCCAATGTCACCCCCGGATATGAAAGCAACCCCGACGCCAATGCCAAAAGCTTTTTTGAAGCTGAGGGCCATCGCTGGTTTCGCACCGGCGATCAAGGTCATTTAGACGCAGAGGGATATTTATGGCTGACCGGCCGGTTAAAAGAAATCATCAATCGCGGTGGAGAAAAGATTTCGCCCCGCGAAGTAGATGAGGTTTTAATGGACCATCCGGCCGTTGCGCAGGCGGTTACTTTTGCGCTGCCACATGCAAAACTTGGCGAGGATGTGGCCGCTGCAGTGGTGCTGCGCGACGGTGCTGATATTGAAGTGGCAGAGATCCGCAAATTCACGCAAGAAAGGCTGGCCGCGTTTAAAGTGCCCCGCAAGATATTGATCTTGGATGAGATTCCAAAAGGCGCAACCGGTAAATTGCAACGGATCGGACTGCATGAAAAGCTTGGATTGGCTGAGAGCGCATGACGAAAATATGCATATTCGGTGCCGGCGCCATCGGCGGCTACATGGCCCATGCGTTGATCAAAGCTGGTGCTGATGTCTCGCTGATTGCCAGAGGCCCGCATCTTGAAGGGTTGCGTGACAAAGGTCTTACCCTGATAAAAGAGGGCAGCGCCGAAACGCTCCCTGTGAAGGCCACCAACACACCCGAAGAGCTCGGCCCCCAAGATTATGTGATCAGCGCTCTGAAGGCGCATTCCGTCGCCCCCGTAATCGACCGGTTCAAACCTTTGCTGGCGGAGCACACCGCGCTGGTGCCGGCGGTAAATGGCATACCTTGGTGGTATTTTTACAAAGCGGGCAGCAACAGTGCGATGGAAAATCGGTGGCTGGAAACCTCGGATCCCGGGGGCGTACAATGGGCTGCCTTTGGCCCTGAGCGGGCGATTGGATGCGTGGTCTATCCCGCCTGTGAAATTTCGGCGCCAGGCCAAATCACATTAAAATCAGGCGATCGCTTCACCTTAGGCGAACCTGATGGGCAGCGCAGCGATCGCGTGATGAAACTATCAGAGCTTTTACGCGCGGGGGGATTGCGCGCGCCGGTAAAGCCCAGATTGCGCGATGAAATCTGGATCAAGCTCTGGGGCAATTGCTCTTTTAACCCGGTCTCAGCGCTAACCGGCGCCAGTTTGGATCTGATTGGCAATGATCCTGCCAGCCGCGCGGTGATCCGCGATGCGATGATCGAATGCCGCAAAGTGGGCTTGGCCGTCGGCGCACGATTCAATGTGGATATTGAGCGGCGCATTCAAGGCGGCGCCGATATTATCGGCCATAAACCATCAACCCGGCATGATGTTGAATTGGGGCGCCCGATGGAATTGGATGCGCTGACCAGCACGGTGCTTGAATTGGCCCGCCGCCTAGAAATAGAAACCCCAACCTTGAACGCGATCAGTGCGTTGGTGCGCCTGCAAGGCAGCGTGCTGGGGCTTTATGACAAGCAAGACTCGATAGAAACTGCGATCAATAGCCCCTATGCGCCAGCCAAAGGCGCGTAAGCCCGTTCAGCATTTTTTCATGCGCTCGGCCGGCGGGTGAATGGCTGCTAAGCCGCTTCGGGCTCGATCACCCGTTGCAGCGCTTCTAAAACCAGCTCAGGACCATCGCAATGCGCGCGCTCGGATAAAACCCGCCGCCATCCACGGGCGCCTGGGCGGCCTGTAAATAGTCCCAACATATGCCGTGTTATTTGGTTAAGCCGCCCGCCATTTTCGATATGAGCATGGATATAAGGCATCATCTGATGCACAATATTGACCGGGTTTATTGCCCGATCCTGCCCGAAAATAACAGCATCCGCATTGGCGAGAAGATCGGTTGGCTGATGATAGGCCGCACGGCCAATCATCACCCCATCCATCCCCGAATCTAAGAAGTTTTGCGCCTGATCCAACGCTGTCACACCGCCATTGATCGACAGATGCAGCGCCGGAAATAGGCCTTTCATTTGCAACACCAAGCCATAATCAAGCGGAGGGATATCGCGGTTTTCTTTCGGGCTAAGGCCCTCTAGCCAAGCTTTACGCGCATGGATGATAAAGCGCCCAATACCCGCCGCCGAAACACGCGCCAAGAACTCGGGCAGTATCTGCTCGGGAATTTGATCATCAACGCCAATCCGGCATTTGACCGTAACCTCAATATCCACAGCAGAGCGCATGGCCGCGCAGCATTCGGCCACAAGCCCGGGTTCGCGCATCAAAACAGCGCCAAAGCGACCCGATTGTACCCGGTCAGAGGGACATCCAACATTGAGGTTGATTTCATCATATCCGGCCTCGGCGCCCAGTTTGGCCGCCTCGGCCAATTCAGCAGGGTCCGACCCGCCCAATTGCAACGCCACTGGATGTTCAGCCGGATGGTAATCGAGCAAATGCAAGGCCCGTCCGCGCACCAATGCAGGCGCCGTCACCATTTCGGTATAGAGCAGCGCATTCTGGCATAACAAACGATGCAAGTAGCGGCAATGCCGATCCGTCCAATCCATCATCGGCGCAACGCTGAGCCGGGCCGCGTGATGCAAATTCTGCGAAGAGGCCGTGGGGCGCGTAAGCATAAAGAGACATCCTAGGGTTTGCGTGGCATCCTCCTAACGCAGGAATGCGCCTTTTTGCAAGCAAAGCCCTACCCCGGCTTTTAATGCGGATTTCAGGCAATAGCCGCGCCGATCTGCCACGCTGTCAGAAGCTCTTGCATAATCAGGGCACCATATCCCCACGTATCGGCGTGCCCGCTGCCGCCAATCCACACAGCGCGTTTGCAACACATCCCCTCGAATAGTGCTAGGCTGCCTCGCTAAGCGCTTGGCGGCGCAGCGCATAAATACCCGATGCCACTATAATCAACGTCCCGATTGCAGTCCAAAAATCGGGGATCTGCGCGAATACCAAATATCCATAGAAGGTGCTCCAGATAATCAAACTATATTGCACCGGCGCCACCACAACAGCTTGCGCAAGGCTCAGCGCTTTGATCACCGAAAATTCACCCAAAGCGGCCAGAATGCTCATCGCCACCAATAACAGCCCATCGCGCGAAAAATCCGGCATCCGCCATACGAAGGGCAACATCAACGTGATCAAACTCATGCTGGTAATCGCCGTATAGGCCACTGTCGTGGATACTGGATCCGCATGGCTTAAAAACCGCGATAGCACCTGCCGGCAGGCGAAGAAAAACGCAGCGCCCACCACCAAAAACACCGCAGGATGCAAGACATCCTGCCCCGGGCGGATCACAACCAACGTTCCCACAAAACCCAAAACCACCGAAATCCAGCGGCGCAGCCCAACTTTTTCTTTCAGAACACTCACCCCCAATACGATCACGATAAAAGGGGCGACGAAGCTGACCGCCGCAGCATCAGCAAGCGGAACGTAGCGCAAAGCCATTACGAATAAACAGGCCGATCCTGCTGCTGTTGCCCCGCGCATCACCTGCAATAACGGCTGCTTCGACACCAAAAAAGCCGGGCCGCGTAATAGCAAAAATACAACGACGCCGCATAGCAGCCCCAATTGGCGAAACCAAACGATCTGAATCGGGTGCATGCCATCAGATAAAAACTTTGCCATCGTATCCACAGCCGAAAACAAAAACATGCCCAAAGCCATAAAACAGATGCCCATGAAACTGTCAGAGCGCATATTCCGCGCTCCGATCTTGCTTTGTGGCATGCCGGCAATTGCGCGGATCACGAAGCGCCGCGCCATATGAAAAAGCGATCGCAATTTCAGCCCGGGCATTGCGCGCCCGGCGTGCCGCACGGTTTGCCAAACCCGCAGTTCGATCATCATGTGTGAGGACCACAGACATTGTTGGACCTTTTCAAACAAAGATATGGATGAACAGCCTGTACCCATATAAACGCTGTATCGCCAGTTGCCTCCTCCCAAAAGACAACCGGCGATACCGGCACTCTCGTATTGGCTACAGGTGCTGAGGGCGGAGTGTACACAAAGCGGTCGGAAAAGAAAGCCCCTAGTCAAGCATCGGTTTTTTGACGGTCTAAGATAACCCCGGCCAAATGCGCCGCATGTTAGGAAACGTAAGCAGCCAATAAGGTACTGCGCTTTCAAGCTTGATCAAACACCGATGGCCTGCCCAAAAACATCAGCAGCAAGACTTTACGGCTATGCGCAATGAAAAACGTGAAAAAAACCTTTATTTAAAATCGATTACATTGTTTAAAAGTTTTACAACGATATTGATATGAGGGTCCAATGAAACAGATTGATTTAGCCTATCTCCCCGTTATTGGTCGCGGAGAACAGATAAACCTAATCTGCGCTCTGCATGGCATTGAGGTAAATTATCTTCTTTCCAGCCCGATGGGGGAAGATTTCGACAAAGACACGCAAGCGCCCTTTGGAATAATTCCTTGGATGAAGGATATGTCGAACGGGTTGGAATTGAACGACTCGATGGCGATCGTGCAATATTTGGTCGCCCAATATCCCGGCCCGTTAACGCCCAAAAACAATGAAACGGCTGCCCGCATCAACATGTATTGGGCTTGGGTGCAGGATTACTATTCCTTTGTTTTATCGCCCTTCCACGATATTATTACGGGGCATAATGAAACGTTTTGGAGAAATCTGCGTTTAACTGACAGCCTGGCTGATGGTGGCAAAGATGCGGGTATCGCCAATCTGACTAGGCTGCATAAAAGCCGCTTTGAATTTCTTGAAAAGCATTTGAGCGCGCAAAAAGCAGGGCCGTTTTTAACTGGAGACACCTGCTCTTATGCCGATATCTTTCTCTATACCTGCGTACGCGCCGTTCAAGAAACCGGGGGTTTTGGTATGTTAAGAGAGGCCTGTGGCGGCGACCCATTTGCCGAATTCCCAACCGTTCTCAGCATAACAGAGGCAGTCGGCGCGCTCAGCACCGTAAAAGACAGCGCCGCCAAATTTGCGCAATGTCCCATTTAAGGCGGCGTCTGTAAAAAACGCCAAAGAAACGATCCAGCTCGTCCGAAATGGCAGCAGCTTGCGCTGATCCCAAACTTTAGAACCAGCAAGCCTTCGGTCAGACCGCTGTGAACGTGATACGGTTTCACGGCGGTCGCTTCTGTGTTTCAAATAGCACAGAACAAGCGCCTCCAGCGCTGCGGCGCGCGTTAGGCTTACGCAGCAACGCTTATGATGGCAGCGGGCGCAGGCAAGGCACGCCCCTCAAATAAGAGTGATAAATCGGATCCACATCCACACGAGCACTGCCGTTGACGGAATCCAAATCATCGCGCGCATTGGAAATCCACCATTGATCGCCAAGTGGTTGAAGAATATATGATAAAAGGAATGAATTGTGCGGAGGTAAAAATACCAATAGGCCAATTGCACGAAATATGCATCACCCGTATTCGTCACAAATATCGAAATGCAGACCGTGTAAAACAAAACTGGAAACTCAAATAAATTTGTAAGGTTTCTCTGAGAGTTGCGTAACACCACGCTTCCATTATCAAAGGGAGGATGGCGGTGCTCTTCTCCATCAACAGATGCATCGCTCGAAGTAAGATAGATTTCTTTAAGCCTGATACCTGTGGAAAATAAAAACACGGTGGCCGTCAAACACATCATGTAGAACATGGGCACAAATATTTCTGTCATTTTTAAGACACTCCACTGGGCTGATCGATGGCCGTTTCACGACCCTCGATGTGTTAAAGCTTAGGTACAAACTGGGTAAATATTCTGACGGGTTTGCGGCGATCCATGTTTCTTTATCCTTTAGGCCACTGCTGCTTAAAACAAAGCAACATGGCGCAGATTTTCTGCGTAGAAATTGCTTCTTATATCCTCAAAATGATCTTCCCATCCGGTATAAAGGTATCATCAAAAGATTGCTGTTTTGACAGCTCGGTTTTGTAGAAAACTTCCTTACATTTTTCGCGCAACGCTTCCAAAAAGTAACCGTCTTCCTTATCCAGAAGGCCGTTTTTGCGCAGGCTAACATCGCGCAGCTTCGTTATGCGCGCCAAGTTGGTTTCCAAAAACTCAATTTGATCTTCATCTGCGCTTTCTTGCGCCAAACCCAACGTAAATTCGCCAAAATGCATGCATTGATACAGCAGCGTTTGATGCGTTTGAAACAATTTTGCTATTCCAAAACCAAACATGAATTTCCTTATCATATCCCAATATAGCGATGCGCCAATGACAAGCATCCGCATGGTTAAACTACCATACCGAAAGTATTTTATCTGGGAAGGGTTTTTTAACAACCCAACTGGCTCTCTGATTGGCGTTTTATTTGAACGGCGTATCTGCAAGCCTTACCCCCCTAACCCGCAAATCCTCGATAATACTGAACACGCTTTGCCCTGCCCGCCACAAAACGCGCCAATCCAATCAGCGCTACGCCAAGTGAAAAAGCAAAGCAGAGTTTGGGTTTGCCCTTAATTGAATATGACCTACGGCTAAGGCGCGAAAAAAAAACGTAGACATCTAGACCTGCGCGCGCGGGGGGCATAGACCAGTGGCAAGACGAATAGCCGCTGGGGTTTTCGCGGCGGCTGGCGGGAAAGGCAAGATATGCATATTTTTATCACGGGTATCGCAGGGTTTATTGGTGCAAACGCTGCCGAGCAATTGTTGAAGGCTGGGCACCGCGTAACGGGTATTGATAATTTAAACGATTATTATGACCCCCAATTGAAGCAGGCGCGGCTTGCCCCGTTGAACAAAAACCCCAATTTTCGGTTTCATCACGCCGCTATTGAAGACCCGGATGTGCTGAAAAACCTATTTGAAGCCAATGGTTTTGATGCGGTGATCCATTTGGCTGCGCAGGCCGGCGTGCGCTATTCAATCGAAAACCCCCGCAGTTACCTAAACAGCAATTTGATTGGTACGTTCGAACTGTTAGAGGCCGCCCGCGCGCATCCGCCCAAACATATGTTGCTGGCCTCCACCTCTTCTGCCTATGGCGCAAATGAGGCGATGCCCTATCAAGAAACGCAGCGCGCCGATCATCAAATGTCGTTTTACGCCGCCACCAAAAAATCAACCGAGGCAATGGCTCATTCATACGCGCATCTATACCAATTACCGATCACGATGTTTCGGTTCTTTACCGTCTACGGTCCTTGGGGGCGCCCCGATATGGCGCCTTTTAAATTCACCGATGCTATTTTGAACGATCGACCCATTGATGTGTATAACCATGGCAATATGCGCCGCGATTTCACCTATGTGGATGATTTGGTGCAAGCGCTGATACTTTTGATCGAAACCCCTCCTTCAGACACGCCAGTAACGACAGAGGACAGCCTGTCACCCGTTGCGCCGCATCGGGTGCTCAATATTGGCAACAATGCGCCCGTCGCATTGGAAGAATTTATTGCTGCGATCGAAACCGCCACCGGCCGCTCTGCAACGCGGAATTTGATGGATATGCAAGCAGGCGACGTGCCCGCAACCTGGGCCGATACAAGCCTTTTGCAAGCCCTCACAGGGTACCAACCAAAAACAGACATTCAGACCGGTGTCCGAAAATTTGTTGACTGGTATAACAGCTATTACAGTTAGGGTTTGAACGGCGCGGCAAAGCGCCGTAAAACACTGCGAACTTTAAGGATGAAACACCATGCCAGATCCCGCCGCGAGCAGTATCCTGCAACATGCGCAGCGCGTCTTAGACACCGAAGCCGCCGCCCTGACCAAACTGGCGAGGCATTTACCACCTGATTTTCAGGCCGCAACCCAGGCTATGCTGGCCTGCAAAGGGCGGGTGATCGTTTCAGGCGTCGGGAAATCTGGCCATATCGGGCGCAAAATTGCGGCCACATTTGCCAGCACCGGCACACCCTCTTATTTCATCCATGCAACCGAAGCCAGCCATGGTGACCTTGGGATGATTGGCCCGCAGGATCTATGCCTGCTGATTTCCAATTCCGGCGAAACCGCCGAGCTGAAAGATATGATCGCGCATACGCGGCGGTTTTCAATTCCAATGGCCGCGATTTCCTCGAATGGTGGGAGCACGCTGAGCAAAGCCGCAACCTTCAAGCTCACGCTGCCCGATGCGCCCGAAGCCTGCCCGATTGGCCTGGCCCCAACCACCTCAACCACTTTAGCATTGGCCTTGGGCGATGCCCTCGCGGTTGCCTTGATGCAGCAGCGCAACTTTCGCACCGAAAACTTTCAAACCTTCCATCCCGGTGGCAAGCTGGGTGCACAAATGATGCGCGCGGGCCAGCTGATGCATGGTCCGGAAAAACTGCCGATTGTCTCAGCCAAAAGCTCGATGGCGGACACGTTGCTGGAAATGACATCAAAAGGCTTTGGCGTGGCCGCTTTAATTGAAAATAATACGCTCGCCGGGCTGATATCAGATGGGGATTTGCGCCGCCACATGCAGGGGTTGATGGATAAAACCGCAGCTGACATTGCCAGCCCAGCCCCGATCACAATCGCCAAAGATGATTTTGCAGCCGATGCTCTGCGGATAATGAACACGCATAAAATCTCGGTCCTTATCGTGGTGGATGACATTGGAACAGCCTGTGGAATATTGCATATCCACGATTTATTGCGCGCGGGCGTGGCATGAAAACCAGCATTATCATTCCCGCCCGCTATGCCAGCTCTCGTTTTCCCGGAAAACCGCTGGTGCAACTGAAACTGCCCAATGGCACGCAAAAATCACTGATCGAGCTCAGTTGGCAGGCAGCCCAAGCCGTTAAGGGCGTTGAGGATGTGTTTATCGCCACGGATGATCGCCGCATCGCCGAGGCTGCAGACATGTTTGGGGCCAAGGTTATCATGACATCAGAGCAATGCGCGAATGGCACCGAACGCTGCGCGGAAGCGGTGGAAAGGGCAAAATTGACCTCAGACCTGATCGTCAACTTGCAAGGTGATGCGCCGCTCACACCGGCTTGGTTTGTTGAAAAGCTCATCAAGGCGATGCAAGCCGATCCAACCGCAGAAATGGCCACGCCGGTTTTGCGCCTTGATCGTTTGACGCATGGGCATTTCTTGGAAGACCGCCGCAACGGGCGGGTGGGCGGTACCACCGTGGTTTTCGATAACAACCAGCACGCGCTGTATTTTTCAAAAGAGGTGTTGCCCTTTATCGATCTCAGCGCCCTGGCAAGCACAACCCCCCTGCCCGCCTTTCACCATGTGGGCGTTTACGCCTATCGGCCCAGCGCCTTGGGAGAGTATTTAACATGGCCGCAAGGTCCTTTAGAAGCTCTGGAAGGGTTGGAGCAGCTGCGCTTTTTGGAAAATGGGCGCAAGGTCAAATGCGTCGAAGTTGACGCGCGCGGCAAAGTGTTTTGGGAATTAAACAACCCTGAAGACGTGGGGCGGATAGAAAGCGTGATAGAGGGTTAATATGCAGGAAAAAATCATAACAGTGGGCGATATTGCCATTGGCGGCACCAACCCTTTCGCGCTGATCACAGGCCCCTGCCAGTTGGAAAGCCGTGATCACGCGTTCATGATGGCCGAAAAAATTGCCGAAGCCTGTGCAAAAAGTGGTACGCAATTCATCTTCAAAGCGAGCTATGATAAAGCCAATAGATCCTCAATAAACACGCAGCGAGGCCTTGGAATTGAAGAAGGTTTGCGGATCCTGAGCGATATACGCGCGGCATTTGGCTGCCCCATTCTAACCGATGTGCATGAGGCAGCGCAGTGCCAAACCGCCGGCACCGTGGTGGATATTTTGCAAATCCCCGCATTTTTATGCCGGCAAACCGATTTGCTTTTGGCGGCGGGAAAAACAGGCCGCGCAATCAACGTGAAAAAAGGCCAGTTTTTGGCGCCTTGGGATATGCAGAATGTCGCCGATAAAATCGCCAGCACCGGCAATGATCAAATTTTGCTCTGCGACCGGGGCACCTCGTTTGGCTATAACACCTTGGTCAGCGATTTTCGTGGTCTGCCGATTATGGCCAATACTGGTTATCCGGTTGTGTTTGACGCCACGCATTCGGTTCAACAACCGGGCGGGCAAGGTAATACATCAGGGGGTCAACGCGAATTCGCACCGGTTCTGGCCAGAGCCGCCTGCGCGGTTGGCATCGCTGCGCTGTTTATCGAAACCCATCAAGACCCGGACACCGCGCCAAGCGATGGCCCAAATATGATCCCTATTGATCAAATGGGTGATTTGATCAAAGAATTACGCGGGTTTGATGCGCTACGCAAAAGCCTTTTGAAAGCCTAAACCACTCTCTCTACGAGGCCAGAGATGGAAGCCAAAGCACGATAGAGGGAAAGCTGACCAAAAGCGCAATCGTCACCGCATCGGCAAGGAAAAACGGCATAACCCCTTTGAACACATCCTGAACGCTCAAATCATCGCGCACACCTGCCACCACAAAGCAGTTCAAACCGATAGGCGGCGTGATCAAGCAAAACTCGGCCATTTTTACCACCAGAATTCCAAACCAAATCGCGCACATCGTGCCAGACATGCCAAAGGCGCTATCTGCCGCAGAGACCATTTCCCCGCCATTCAGCGCCATCACCGCCGGATACACAACCGGCAAGGTCAGCAATAACATACCAATCGCATCCATAAACATGCCCAGCACCGCATAGGCCAATAAGATGCAGATCAAAATCAACATGGGCGCCATGTCCAACGATGTAATCCAATCCGAAAACGCATCGGGCAGTTTGGCAAAGCCCAAAAACCGCACGTAAATCAAAACACCCCAGATGATGGTGAAAATCATCACCGTCAGCTTTGCGGTTTCCAACAAGGCTTCACCCAACTGCTTCCAGCGCATCCCTCGATAGAGCGCCATCACAAACACGATAAACGCACCGACCGCGCCGCCTTCCGTGGGGGTGCCCCAAGCCTCGCCAAACGGGTTGTAAACGAAGAAAATAATGATCACCACAACGGCCACAATCGGCAGCGCCGGCGGTAGGCTTTCGAAGCGTTGGCGCCATGTGAACCCGGATACCGGCGGCCCCACGGTTTTAAAACTCACCGCGATCCCAATGATTAAAGTGGCATAGATGATGGCCGAAAAAGCGCCCGGAATGAAGCCCGCAAGCAACAGCTTGCCCACATCTTGCTCAACGATAATCGCATAGATCACCAGAATGGCAGAGGGCGGGATCAACGAGGCTAGCGTTCCCCCAGCGGCCACAACACCCGCCGCAAATTGCTTATTATAGCCAATTTTCAACATTTCCGGAATGGCGATCCGCGCAAACACCGCCGCCGTGGCAACCGAGGCGCCCGATACAGCCGCAAAGCCCGCAGTTGCAAACACCGTTGAGACCGCCAAGCCACCGGGCACCCAGGCAATCCAACGTTTAGCAGCTTCGAACAACGCCACGGTCAATTTTGCATAATAGGCCAGATAACCGATCAATATGAATACCGGAATTAGGCTTAAAACCTGCGCACTTACTTTTGAATGCGGCGTCAATCCCGCCACTTTCACGCTGATTTGTAAGGCTTTCCCGAACCGAGCAGGATCATAATCAAACCCATTCCACCGCAGCCAAACCAAGCCAACAAACCCCGCCATACCTGCCGCGAATGCCACGCGCATCCCCAGCAAAACCATAACCAGCATGCCTGCGCTGACATAGAGGCCGATCGTAATATTATCCATCAATCCGCCCCTTCCAGCGCCTGCGCTTCAAGCTTTGCCTGCTCGGCCACGCTTAGGCTCAAAGGAACGGCAACCGGGTTTTCCAAGCCAAAGATCAAAGCCCGGCCATAGCCAACCGCCTGCAACAGCAACCGTAGACACAACACCGCAAAGGCCACAGGAACAATAAGCTTCGAGGGCCAGACCGGAATGCCGATATCGACGGAGCTGTCACGGCTACACAACGGGCGGGCGCAGTCAAAAGAGCGGTCAAAATGCTCCCATGCTCCCCAAGTGAGAGCCATCATCAAGACCAAAATCATCAACACAGATAGCAGCTCAAACAGCCAAAGCACGCGCCCTTTTAAGGCCGAGACCACCATATCCATGCGTATATGGGTACCATCGCGTTGCACGTAAGAGACGCCCATTATCGCGATGACGGGCATTGCTGCTTCGATATAATCAACATAGCCCGCTAAAGGAGAGGCGAAAAATTTGCGACCTGTTACCGAATAAACGGCCAAAAACATCAATGAAAAAATCGCCAGTCCACTGATCAAGGCGCAAAATCGCTCAACCGGAAGCAAAGCGCGATCAAGCCGGCTCAGAAGGCTTGAATCTTCTAATACCGCAGCAGATCCTGCCATTTCACCCTCCGATCTTTTAGATATAAGCAGACCGCCCCTATCCGGGGCGGCCCAACATTGTTTTAAATCGGCTTAATTAGCCGCTTTGGCCTCTGCCAGAGTGGACATCACCAGATCATAGAGCTCTTGACCCGGCAGCCCTTGCGCTTCCATGTCAGCGATCCAAGTATCACGGATCGGATCTGCTGCTTTGGCGCGAAATGCATCGATCACATCGGCACTAATCTCAACTTTTGTCACGCCTTTCTCAGCCAAAACGGAATCCCATTTGGCCAGCAACTCACCATAATTGGCGACATAATGATCAAGCGCTTCCTGCACAGATCCATCCAACGCTTCGCGATGCGCATCTGACAAAGACTCATAGGCATCAATATTGACCACGACGGGGCAATTCACCGTACCCGGGTTCAAATTCGCCGTCCACCAATCGGCTTGGTTGATTGTGCCGAAGGACAAATGCGCGTGCTGCGCAAAGGCCACCGTATCAACAAGGCCAGATTCCATCGCTTGATAGGCTTCTGTTGCCGTCACCGATGTGGGAACGCTGCCCGCCGCAGCAAAGGCTTTTCCCAAACCGCCAGTGGCGCGCACCCGCATACCTTCAAAATCACTCAGCGTGGTTCTGGGCTCGCCTGTGCCAACCAAATTATATTGTGGCATCGGTGAGGTCATCAGCAGCTTCGCATTCCACTGCGCCATTTCTTTGGCGGCGGCGGGATGCGCATAAACCGCAGCAGAAACCGCCACTTCTTGCGCTAGATTTTCAACGCCCAAAAAGGGCAGTTCCAAAACGGTCACAACGCGGTTTTTATCGGCATGATAACCGGCACAGAACTGCGCCATTTCAAAAGCGCCAATGCTAATCCCATCAAGGTTTTCTCTGTTTTTGGACAAACCACCATAGCTGATATTCAGCGTAAATTCGCCGTTTGTCTTTTGCTCGAGCAATTCGCCCAATTTATGGACATGCTCTGTAAAGGCGCGGCGTTTTCCCCACACCGATACGTTCCATTCTTCTGCCAATGTTTCCGTTGCCAGCGCGCCCGCGATGGCAAAGACAAATAATTTAGGCATTAACGTTTTCATGATTTTCTCCCATTCTCACGTGCTCGTTAGCTGTAGCTAATAATCAATGCCTTCACAACCAGAACAAGCGTCACCTGGTTGCGCAAAGGCAGGGCACCCGCCTTTCGGCTAAAAAAATGAGCGTTGGTTAAAACGAGGCTGAAAAAATACTTTGATGGATCAGGTCAAACCACACGAAGCATAGGCACCGCTCTAAAGACCCCAAGAATATCGCAGCTGCACTGTTTCTAAACCGAAATTGGTTGCATAGATCCCCGCGTTCGAGCGGTGATCATAGCTCACTGCAAGCCGGCCTGCAGATCCAAAATCGTATCCGACTTCGATCCCTGAGCGAAATTCAACAGGGCCGCCCAGATCCTCGCCTGCGCCGCGTGCATAAAGCCCAGACATCAGGTGAAGCTGCGCAAAGATCGGCGCAGTTTTGCTGGCTGCTTCATAAAGCACACCCACGCCGGCCCAATAATCACGTCTCTGCGTTGCCGAGGCGCCATAGACCATACGCCATGGCCCGTAGGCCCGCCCTGTCTGTTTGCGAAGATAGACTTCTGTATCGACTTGATCCAATTGATAATAGACTTGGCCCGCAGAGATACTGATCCGCTGCGGCACTTGCGACTCGGCATAACAATTGGGCTTGCAGTCCGAAATTGAGATATCTGCAAACCCAGCGAGCAAGGTCAATACTGCAAAAGTTCCGTCCATAATATAGCCCACATCCAACTGGTATCTTCTACACCAGACAAGATTTACGCTGCTAGCGCAACGGAGTAAACCCAAAGTGATAAAAAACCTCTAGAGCGGGTTTAGAGGTTAAGAAATCCGCAAATGTGTCTGCCGCCTGAGTTGAATTTTGAGACAAAAGACCGATCGTGTAAATGATAGGCTCATGCGCTTCTTCGGGCACTGACGCCACTTTATGTACCGTGGTTTGCGCAACCAAATCTGAGGCGTAGACGATCGCAAGCCGTGCCTCATTCACCTGTGCCAGCCGCAACGCGGCGCGTACGTGATCGACCTGTAGGATCTGTGGTGCTAAATCGTTCCAGAGATCAAAATAGCTTAACGCCTGATGGGCATAGAGGCCCGCGGGCACGGAGCCCACATGCCCCACCGCCAAATAGCCGTCTGCTAAAGCGGCTTTGAAGGTTTCGCGGCGGGTAAAGTCAATATTTTGCTCAGGCTCAACGCTGCTGGCCACCACAAGTTGGTTTGAAAACGCGGGCCGCGCCCGTTTGATGAGGCCTTCTTTCTCAAGCAAACTGACCCAAGCGCGATTCGCAGAAATGATAAGATCTGCGGGCGCGCCAAATTGGATTTGCCGCGCCAAGGCACCGCTACTTGCCAGCGAAATAAGAACTGGCGGCCCCTCATGCGCCGCCGCATGCAGCGCCACAACCTCTTCTAACGCATCTTTTAAACTGGCAGCGGCGAAGATAACCAGAGGTTTTTGCGCCTGTTCCGCCACCGCTATGGCCGCTTTTAAACACAATAAAAAAACCAGAAAACCCAGGTGAAGATGAGGAATTCGAATACTCATTCGGGTTTTGCGGGCAGCTCCAAATCTGACCAATATTGGGAAAACTTTGGAAAATTCCACGTCATATGATAATGGCGCGACGTCACGGGCGTGCCAATTTTCATATCTTTCACCAATGAGGGCTTTAGGGCATGCCCCGAAAAGGTCAGCGCGACCTGTGATTTTCTGCGCGCCTGTACCCAAGGCAAGCGGCATATGAAACCAGAATAATCCCATCCCACGGTCATATATTCGGTGGTAAATTTACTGGCCAATGCACGCGGAAACACCCGCGTTTTTCCGCGGGCAAAATAACTGATAAACCGTTCATCCATTTTACAAATACGATCAAGAGGCCATTTATGGGTGATGCCACGCCAGCGCACATAGCCAAATTCTTTCTTAAACGCGTCGGGCAAGCCTGCAAATTCTCTTGGGTAGAAGGCCATAATCGGACTATTGCCGTAATAGTAATAATTCTTCGCGAGCAGCCGCGCCAAAGGCATGGCCCGCCACCAAGGAATATAATGCCCACGGCACATATACATCCCGCCGGTTTTTTCCACATCGGCAACTAATTTTGCCACATCGCCCAAAATCATCGTGTCCAAATCAAAAAATACGGTCGGCAGATCCGGACTTAAAACGCCCGGAACGAAAACAGACAGCTTCAGCCGACAGCCTTTTTTCATAGTTTCATACCAATCTCCCCAATCGGGAAAGGGTTGCACATCAATGAAATCACCCAATCCCTCTGGATCATCGGTCACGCATATAAACCGCACGTTTCGCGATGCCATTTTCTGCAGAGTTAAAAGCGTGTTGTTCACATGGTTCGCAGAATAACGATCGCCCCATTTCACCACCACAACCTGCATCATACTGAAACCTCTTTTTGTTTATCGCCTACATTCGCGCCGCCCATAATACCAACGGGCACGCGCTCTGTGCATAAAACGTTGCTCACCGCGCTGTCTAGCCCTAATCAATGTAACCCGTGCTCGCCAAGATACAGACCAGGATTCAGCCCAGAGCGTGGCTTTGTAAATCCACCCTGCCCGATTGACAGGGCTTAAGCCCGCGCACCCGGCCCATAGCATGCTGTCAACCTGTTGGCTCCACGCCTTTAGAGGCCGGTTTTACAACGCGGGTTTCTATCCAAATATTCATATAATTTGCACCAAAAATTACCAAAGCTCCGAGCACCACATAGATGTCAATCACCTCACCATATAGGCTAAAGCCCACCAACATGATCACCGGCAAACGCAATAAATCCACCGGCACCACAACGGTGGCCGGGGCTAAAGACAAGGCGCTGGTCAGGCATAGATGGGCAAATAATCCAGCGCAGGCAATCAGCACGACCCAAGGCATGTTGCTTAAAGATGGCAATGCGATATCGCCGTCAGCGCCCGCGCAAACGGCCCCAAAGACCAGCTGCATCAACGTCATGTAAAACAACACCGTCCAAATGGTTTCGCTGCGCGTCAATCGTTTTGTCGCCATAATGGATCCGGCAAATCCGATCGCGGCGATCGCACCGGCCACCACCCCCCAACTTAGCGTATCGGGCGTTGGGCGGGTGACCAGCAGCACCCCAAGCAACCCCAAAGCACCAGCCAATATGCGGGTTTTGCTCAATCGTTCGCCAAGCACCAAGGGAGCCAAGAGTAAAACCCATAAGGGCGCGGTGAACTCTAAGGCAAACACCTCGGCCAACGGCACCACAGTAATGGCAAAAAACCATAAATTCTGACCGGTGAAATGGCAGATATTACGCACCAGATGAACGGGTAGGTGCCGCGTTGAGATCGCCCTGATTTGGCCGAAATACAGACCAAAGGCCAACACCAAAGCCGCCCCGACCGCACTGCGAAACAGCATGATTTCAAACGTATCAAGTTGGAAGCTAACAGCGCGCCCGGCAACCGCCATGGCTGTAAAGCTTGCAATCGCCCCGAACATATAAATCGTGGCACGCAGCAAATGCGAGTTTTGAGTTGTCACCAGTTTCCACCTTCCTTTTGCCTTGCCAGACGGGCCAGGTTGTCTTGGCTTTGCAAACCCGTAGCGCTCTATCAGAACCCACCCTGCTAGAGGGAAGCGTCCGCGTTGTACAGACAAAACAAGGGCCTGCGCTGGTGCAAGGGGCGCATCGGGCGCGCCAGATTCAATTTGACCTTGGGCGCTGCACTGTCTACCTAGCTGAAAGATCTCGAGAGGCCCAACCGATGATATATTCTTCTGCAGAGCAATGGCAAAACGCGCCGCATAAACGGGTGGTACTTTTTGGCATGTCAGGTTTGGGCAAAACCTATATGTCCAATATTTTGCGCGACACCGGCAGTTGGTTTCACTATTCGGTCGATTATCGGATCGGCACGCATTACATGGGCGATTACATTACCGATAGCATCAAGCGCAAAGCGATGGATGTGCCCTATCTGCGCGAGCTTCTATTGTCTGACTCGATCTATCTGGCCTCAAACATCACCTTTGAGAACCTGGCCCCGCTATCCACTTACATGGGCAAACCGGGCGCTGAGGCAAATGGCGGCGTGCCGTTTCAAGAGTATCGCAAACGTCAAGAACAGCATCGCCGCTCGGAAATCGCCGCGTTACTCGACACGCCAGAATTTATCGGCCGTGCCGAAGATATATATCAATATGATCATTTTATCTGCGATTGCAGCGGCTCAATCTGCGAAGTTGTTGACCCATTTGATCGCGATGACCCTGTGCTAAAATCGCTTAGTGAAACTGCGCTTTTGGTTTGGATCAAGGGCAACGCAGCGCATACGCAAGAACTCGTTCAGCGTTTTGATAAAGCCCCCAAACCCATGTATTACCATCCTGATTTTCTTGTTGAAAAATGGACCCAATATCTTGCCGACCAAACCCTGCAAGAGCACCAAGTAAATCCAGATAGTTTCATTCGGTGGATATATGCCGAGGCTTTGGCGCATCGCCAGCCGCGCTATGAGGCAATGGCCAATTGGGGCGTTGCCGTTGACGCCTCTGAGGTTGCGCGCGCCAAAAGCGAAGAAGATTTTAGCGCTTTAATCGGCCAAGCGCTGGCCGCCAAAGCTGCCCGTTAACGGGTCTAGGAAAAATCTTTGTAAAGTAATTTGGGTATCAGAAAGACAAACAATGCCACTTAAAATTCCAGCGAACCTACCTGCCTTTCAAGTTTTGAAGCAAGAGGGCGTGATGGTGATGAGCGATGATGACGCTGCCCGACAAGATATCCGCCCCTTAAACATCGGTTTGCTGAATTTGATGCCCAAAAAAATTCAAACCGAAAACCAGTTTTCGCGCTTGATTGGCGCAACACCGCTGCAAATTAATCTATCTTTGATCCGGATGAGCGAACATCATACCAAAAACACCGCGGCAGAACATATGAGCAGCTTTTATCGTGCCTTCCAAGACGTCAAAGCAAGCGGTGAAAAATTTGATGGCCTGATCATCACCGGCGCGCCAATTGAGCATCTGCCCTTTGAGCAGGTGACCTATTGGGATGAGCTTCAAGAGGTGTTTGAGTGGACGCAATCGCATGTGCACGCAACCTTTGCCGTCTGTTGGGGTGCAATGGCGATGCTCAACCATTTTTATAAAATTCCCAAATATGATTTAACCGCAAAGGCTTTTGGATGCTTTGCACAAACTAATTTGGATCCTACCTCCCCTTTTCTGAGGGGGTTTTCAGATCAATGCGTTATCCCAGTGAGCCGCTGGACCGAAATCAGCCAAACCGATATCGATCACCATTCCGGCTTGACCACGCTTTTGGGTAGCCCCGAAGTTGGCCCCTGTTTGGTGCAAGATCCCGCTCGTCGCGCGTTGCACATTTTCAATCATTTTGAATATGACAGCGACACCCTGAAACAAGAATATGACCGCGATGTTGCGTCGGCGACAGATATCAACGTGCCGATCAATTATTATCCAAATAATGATCCGAGCAAAGCGCCGCAAAACCGATGGCGCAGCCATGCGCATTTACTTTACGGCAATTGGATCAATGAAATATATCAAACAACACCTTTTGATCCTGCCCAAATCGGTCAGCCCCCTTCAGACCAGCGTTAATTTTGCGCCTTTTGAGATAAGCGCCACGTATCGGGATCAATGGCTAGACAGGCCTCAACGGCCGCATTTGCAATCACTGAAACCGTTCCGTTTTCGGGATCAGTCACATTCATACCGCCTTTTACAATCGTTACATTTGCCCGCCCGCGGGGCAGCGATGCGGCAACCACCTGCGCATCCACACGCTCTGGGCACATGGCTGCAATGGTCACATTCACCTGCATCTCTGCATGATCCAACGCTAGACTGCGAAACAAAACCAGTGAACTGTGATGCAGCGCATCTTGTACCGCCCGACACGCCGCTTTCGTGTAATCTTCGCCGTAAAGATCATTGCCGCTGCCCATTTCCAGAATAATACGTTTCATTGCTGCAGCTCCAAATCAAAATAAACCAATATCGCGGCATTTGCGATGATCGTCGCCGGCCCGTCGGGCTGGTTTGGTCGCGGTATTTCCAACCCGCCAACAGCCCCTTTGATTGAAACGTGCCCATAAGGAAATAGAGCCTGTAAAGCCTTAAAATCCAAGGCATCGGGGTTTGGCACCGCGATTTCAACATCGATCAACATGGCTTCTTTTGGGAATCCGAACGCCTCCGCAAGACTGACTGAATTATGCCATAAGGCGTTTTCTATCGCCCGTTGCGCGGCCTTGGTGGAACTGCCGCTGCGCAGGGCCGTTCCCATCCCAAGTTCCATAAGCATTCGTTTCTTCGCCAATTTTATCCAACCTCTACCTGTGGAAACCCGTCTTCTTTTACCCAAGGCCCTCGGGTAAATTATCGCAAGTCTTTCACAGGCCCTCAGGAATGGAAAGCGCCAAAGGCAGCCATATTTTAAAAGCAAATGTCCAATTACGACACAGCGTCGCAAATAAGCCAGACTATGAGGCTACAAGCTTCAAAACTTGACCCACAGGTTCAAGGATTTGGCATATGCAAGCTGAAGCTTCGATTATTCAACTGATCTGCTGCACCATTGGCGCGGAACGCGGCCGAGCGGCCCGCGGTGCTCCGATCAGTTAGACGCAACCCGCGCCATTTCAAGTTGACAAATCACTTTTCGGACGAAGCTATGACAGAACAAATTATCCGCCGTGCAGGAGGGCGCTCTGCCCGAAGATCTGCGCGCAATGCCCCCCTCGCAGATCACTTGCGCCCCGTACGCGCCGGCCTTGAAGGCGGGCGATTTAACCCGCTGAGCCCACAAGCTGAAGACCGCATACACGCAGCTGTGCTTGACGCTTTGGAACAAATCGGCTTGGCCGACGCCCCCCCCAGCGGCATCGAATATATGAGGAATGCCGGCGCAATTTTAGGCAATGATGGCCGCCTTCGCTTCCCGCGCAGTTTGATCGAAGACACCATCGCGCGGGCAAACCGCTCGATCACGCTTTACGGGCGGGATCCAAAACATGATCTGGAATTATCGGGAAGTCGGGTGCATTATGGAACCGCGGGGGCTGCGGTCCATGTGGTCGATGTCGATGGGCGCGCTTATCGCGAAAGCACGGTGCAAGATTTATTTGATGCAGCCCGGATAACCGACACGCTCGACAATATTCATTTTCTGCAACGCCCGATGGTGTGCCGTGATATCCCCGATAACAGAGAGTTGGATCTCAACACCGTGTATGCCTGTAGCGCAGGCACAACCAAACATATCGGAACCTCTTTCACAGAACCTAGTTTTGCCGCAGATGCGTTGGAGATGTTGCATCTGATCGCAGGCGGAGAAGACGCGTGGCGCGCGCGTCCCTTCATGTCAAATTCAAACTGCTTTGTGGTTCCGCCGATGAAATTTGCCACCGAAAGCTGCCTGGTGATGGAACGCTGCATCGCGGGCGGCATGCCAATTTTATTGCTCAGCGCTGGGCAAGCCGGGGCCACAGCGCCGGCCCCTATTGCGGGTGCTATCGTGCAAGCGGTTGCCGAATGCCTGGCCGGGTTGGTCTATGTAAACGCGGTACAACCTGGGCATCCGGCGATATTTGGAACCTGGCCGTTTGTGTCAGATTTGCGCACAGGCGCAATGTCTGGGGGCAGCGGCGAACAGGCGCTTCTCAGCGCAGGATGCGCGCAAATGCATCGGTATTACGACTTGCCCGGCGGCGCTGCGGCGGGGATCGCGGATGCAAAACTTCCCGATATGCAAGCCGGCTGGGAGCAGGCGACGTCAAATGTAATGGCTGGCTTATCGGGGCTGAATATGGTCTATGAAGCCGCTGGAATGCACGCATCGCTTTTAGGCTTCTGCCTGGAATCGCTTATTTTGGGCGATGATTTGATCGGCCAAGCTTTGCGCTGCGTGCGCGGTATCGAGGTCACAGAAGACACGGTCAGCGTTGACGTGATCCGCGCCACCTGTTTGGAGGGGCCCGGCCATTACCTCGGCTCTGATCAGACCTTGGCCTTGATGCAAACCGAATATATTTATCCCGCGTTAGGCGATCGGACCTCGCCAAAAGAATGGGAAGAATTGGGTAAGCCAGATCTGCTTCAAAAAGCCACGGCGCGCAAAAGTGAAATTTTATCGCGCCCTTCCGCGGCCCGCTTTGACCCCGCGATCGACAGCGTCATACGCGATAGGTTTAAGATCCACCTGCCCGCTTAGCGCCTGCAGAATATCAGGGAAATCGCAATCGGGGCTTGATCCAGCGCTGTAATCCTATTTTTCGCCCAATTGGGCCCTATCTGCTCTGGCCTTTTGGGGCCAGAGCAGATAGGCGAGCCGCAACTAAAGATACAAAAGGGCACCAAATATGGATCTTCGCAATATTGCGATCATCGCGCATGTTGATCATGGCAAAACCACCCTCGTGGATGAATTGCTGAAACAGTCGGGCGCTTTTCGCGCCAATCAAGCCGTGGCCGAGCGCGCCATGGACAGCAATGATCTGGAACGCGAGCGCGGCATCACCATTTTGGCCAAAGCCACGTCGGTGGAATGGAAAACCACCCGGATCAACATCGTTGACACGCCTGGCCACGCCGATTTTGGCGGTGAAGTTGAACGCATTCTCAGCATGGTCGATGGTGTGGTTCTGCTCGTCGATGCGGCAGAGGGTCCAATGCCGCAAACCAAATTCGTTACGGCCAAAGCTTTGGCTTTGGGCCTGCGCCCGATCGTTGTGCTCAACAAGGTGGATAAACCCGACGCCGAGCCCGATCGTGCGTTGGATGAATGTTTTGATTTATTCGCCTCGCTTGGCGCCAATGATGATCAGCTTGATTTTCCCCATATGTACGCCTCTGGCCGCGCGGGTTGGGCAGATCATGAGCTTGATGGCCCGCGTAAAGATCTCTCAGCCCTGTTTGATCTGGTTGTGAACCACGTATATGCGCCCAAACAAACCGCTCAAATCGGCAATGATTTTCAAATGCTGGCCACCACATTGGGCAATGACCCTTTTGTTGGGCGCATTTTGACCGGCCGGGTAGAGAGCGGCAGCTTGAAGGTTGGCGCCACCATCCAAGCGCTGACCCGGTTGGGCCAAAAAATCGAACAATTCCGCGTTACGCGCATACAAGCCTTCCGCGGCCTTGCGCCGCAAGATATTGAACTGGCCGAGGCCGGCGATATCGTCTCGCTGGCCGGTATGAGCAAAGCCACGGTTTCAGATACGCTCTGCGCCTTAGCCGTTGATACGCCGCTGCATGCCCAGCCCATCGACCCGCCAACGATCACGGTCACCTTTGGCATCAATGACAGCCCACTTGCCGGACGCGAAGGCAAGAAAGTGCAAAGCCGCGTGATCCGCGAGCGCTTGCTGAAAGAAGCCGAAAGCAATGTTGCAATCAAAATCAGTGAAACCCCCGGGGGAGAGGCGTTTGAAGTCGCCGGTCGCGGCGAATTGCAAATGGGTGTTTTGATCGAGAATATGCGCCGCGAAGGCTTCGAATTATCAATCTCACGCCCACAAGTTTTGATGCGCGAAGGCGAAAACGGCGAGCGCCTTGAGCCAATTGAAGAAGTGACGATCGATGTAGATGATGAATATTCCGGCACTGTGATCGAAAAAATCACCGGCACGCGCAAAGGCGATCTGGCGGAAATGAACCAGACGGGCAATGGCAAAACGCGGATTATCGCCCATGTTCCTTCACGCGGATTGATCGGATATTATGGCGAGTTCTTAACCGACACCCGCGGAACGGGCGTGTTGAACCGGGTGTTCCACGAATGGGCACCGTTTCGCGGAACTATACCCGGGCGCCGCGCCGGTGTGTTGATTTCTATGGAAAACGGCGTCTCCGTTGCTTATGCACTCTGGAATCTAGAAGAGCGGGGCCGTATGTTTATCGGCGCTCAAGCGCCTATTTATCAGGGCATGATTATCGGAGAACATAGCCGAGATAATGACCTTGAGGTAAACCCGCTTAAGGGCAAAAAGCTCACCAATGTCCGTGCGTCGGGAACCGATGATGCGGTCAGGCTGACCACGCCGATTCAAATGTCGTTGGAAGAGGCCATTGCCTATATTGATGATGATGAGTTGGTCGAGGTGACGCCCCAGTCCATCCGCCTGCGCAAACGGTATCTAGATCCGCATGAGCGCAAACGGATGTCAAAAACAAAATAAATGAAAGGGCGTGCAATGCACGCCCTTTATCGTTAGGCCTCTGCGCCGCCGTTAAGCCTGTAATAAGGCTTCAACCGCCTCAACCGCCTGCGCGGCATTGCTGATATCGCTGCCACCGCCTTGCGCCATATCGGGGCGACCACCGCCGCCTTTGCCGCCCAAAAACGGCACCGCAGCTTTGACCATATCAACCGCCGAGATGCGACCGAGCAAATCGCTTGAAACGCCCGCGCACACCGCCACTTTACCCCCTAGATCTGCGATCAAAAGCACCGCGACCGATCCGATTGACGCCTTGTGGCTGTCAATCAGAGCCGGCAAATCTTTGCCCGAAACGCCGCTGACAACTTGCCCTAAAAACGCAACCCCATTCACCTCTTTGGCCTGCGGCGCATCCGCTTGGCCCGCCCCGCCGGCCAATGCAAGTTCACGGCGCAATTGTGCCACTTCATTCGCAAGCGTTTTGCGTTCCTCCAGCAACGCCGCCACGCGACCCTCCAAATCGGGCATCGGTGCTTTCAACGCGCTTGCCAGCCCTGAAACGACCGCGCTTTGCTGGGCAAGATGCGCGGATGCCGCGGCCCCTGTCAACGCCTCAACGCGGCGCACGCCGGCGCTGCTGGCGCTATCGGATAATATCACAAACCCGCCAATATCACCGGTTTGCGCAACATGCGTGCCTCCACAAAGCTCTAAAGAATAGGTTGTTTGATCAATGCCTTTGCCAGATTCTTTGGCCTGGCCCATCGACACAACGCGCACCTCATCACCATATTTTTCCCCAAACAGCGCTTGTGCGCCGATGGCACGGGCATCATCAGGTGTCATGATGCGGGTGGTAACAGCGCTATTTTGCCGGATATACGCATTCACTTCGGTTTCTACGATTTGCAACTCTTGCGCCGTTAAGGCCTTGGCATGGCTGAAATCAAACCGCAAACGATCGGCAGCATTTAGTGAGCCGCGCTGTGCAACATGCGCGCCCAAATGGCCGCGCAACGCCTCGTGCAGCAAATGCGTGGCGGAATGGTTTCCGCGGATCGCGCTGCGCCGCTCGTGATCCACTGCCACCGAGCAGCCGATCCCGGGTTGCAAATGCCCGCTGGTAATTTCTGCATAATGCAGGAAAACACCCGCCACTTTCTTGGTATCGGTGATCCTCGCGGTGCCGGTTTCACAGCTTAGCACCCCTTGGTCACCCACCTGACCACCGCTTTCGGCGTAAAACGGCGATTGATTTAACACCACAAGAACGCTTTCGCCGATTTGCGCCTGCGCAAGGTTTTTACCATCGCTCACAAGGTTCAAAATTTGCGCCTCGGCGCTTTCGGTATCATAACCCAGAAAATCGGTGGTGCCATATTGCTCAGCAATATCGAACCAAAGGCTTGAATCTGCAGCCTCGCCCGTGCCCGACCAAGCGGCGCGCGCTTTTGCCTTTTGATCGGCCATAGCGGCCTCAAACCCCGGCAAATCAACGCTTCTGCCTTTTTCGCGCAAAGCATCTTGGGTTAAATCAAGCGGAAACCCATAGGTATCGTAGAGTTTAAACGCTGCTTGGCCAGACAATTCAGCGGCTTGCGGCAAACCGGCCACCTCATCATCTAACAGCTTCAAGCCGCGCTCTAACGTTTGCCGGAAGCGGGTTTCTTCTAACTGCAAGGTTTCTTCTATCAACGCTTGAGCTTGCACCAATTCAGGATAAGCGGCGCCCATTTGCGACACCAGCGCCGGAACCAACCGATGCATCATCGGGTCTTTCACCCCCAGAAGATGCACATGCCGCATCGCGCGGCGCATAATACGGCGCAACACATAGCCGCGCCCATCATTCGAGGGCATAACGCCATCAGCCATTAGAAAGGAAGTCGAGCGTAAATGATCGGCAATGACCCTGTGATGGGTTTTCCCCGGCCCATCGGGATCATTGCTCGACGCATCGGCGCTGGCTTCAATCAACGCGCGCATCAGATCCGTATCATAATTATCATGCTTACCTTGCAGCAGCGCCGCAATCCGCTCAAGCCCCATCCCGGTATCAATCGATTGTTGATCCAGCGCCGTCATCGATCCATCTTCAAATTGTTCATTCTGCATGAAGACCAAGTTCCAGATCTCGATAAAGCGGTCACCGTCTTCTTCGGGGCTGCCGGGAGGCCCCCCCCAAATGTGATCGCCGTGATCATAAAAAATCTCAGTGCACGGGCCGCAGGGCCCCGTGGGACCCATCATCCAAAAATTATCATTCGTGGCAATGCGGATAATCCTATCATCGCCTAAGCCCGCAACTTTCTTCCAGATTGCGGCAGCCTCTTCATCGGTATGATAAACCGTGACCAGCAGCTTGGATTTATCGATGTCAAACTCTTTTGTTAACAGCTCCCACGCGAAAGGGATCGCCTCGGTTTTAAAATAATCGCCGAAACTAAAATTTCCCAGCATTTCAAAAAATGTATGATGGCGGGCGGTGTAGCCCACATTATCAAGATCGTTGTGTTTGCCCCCAGCGCGAACGCATTTCTGCGAAGTCGTTGCCCTCTGGTAATCGCGCTTTTCAACGCCAGTAAATAGGTTTTTGAACTGCACCATACCGGAATTTGCGAACATCAATGTCGGGTCATTGCGCGGCACCAACGGGCTGGAGGCCACAACCGCGTGATCATTTTTGGCAAAGTAATTCAAAAACGTACTTCGGATATCATTCATCGTGGCCATAAGCTGCCCTTTTCATTGCGCATTCTCTGCCGCACCCTCTAGCCTTTTGCCCAGATTTTGTCCACCGGTCCTGCTGTACTCGTAGGGGTATATTCCAAATAAAAAAGGCCGCTGGCGCGCGCCAACAGCCTAACTTACCTTTGGTTCTAATTGGGCCCTAGCCTTCTAAGACGCTGTCTCCACCATCGCTGAGCGAATTATCGGCTAAATTTTTCTCTAAATCAAAATCAAGCCCATGCGCAGCGCGAATTTTATCTTCAATCTCAAACGCTATTGCTTTGTTTTCGGATAAAAACACTTTTGCATTTTCGCGACCTTGGCCAATACGCTCATCCCCGAAACTATACCAAGCCCCAGATTTATCAACGATTCCAGCTTTCACGCCCAAATCCAGCAATTCCCCATTCTTGGAGATGCCCTCGCCGTACATAATATCAAATTCAACTTGTTTGAACGGAGGCGCAACTTTATTTTTAACAACTTTGACCCGCGTGGCGTTTCCAACCACTTCATCACGGTCTTTGATCGCGCCAATGCGGCGAATATCCAGCCGCACTGAACTGTAAAATTTCAACGCATTGCCGCCCGTGGTGGTTTCAGGGCTGCCAAACATCACGCCGATTTTCATCCGAATTTGGTTGATAAAAATCACCATGCAATTGCTGCGGCTGATGGATCCCGTTAATTTGCGCATCGCTTGACTCATCAAACGCGCTTGAACGCCAACGCTGCTATCCCCCATATCGCCCTCTAATTCTGATTTGGGCGTTAAAGCCGCCACAGAATCAACAACAACCATATTCACCGCCCCAGAGCGCACCAGCGTATCGGTGATTTCCAACGCTTGCTCGCCTGTATCGGGCTGGCTGATCAATAATTCATCAAGATCAACGCCAAGCTTTTTTGCATATTGGGGATCCAACGCGTGTTCCGCATCGACAAAGGCGCAAACGCCACCTTTTTTCTGTTCTTCTGCAACGCAATGCAAGGTTAACGTGGTTTTCCCCGAGCTTTCAGGACCATAAATCTCAATGATCCGGCCTTTGGGCAAGCCCCCGATACCAAGCCCAATATCCAGCCCAAGCGAGCCGGTTGATGTGCTTTCAATCTGTTGTATTGCGTTTTCGCCGCCCAACTTCATGATCGAGCCTTTGCCAAACTGACGCTCAATTTGGCTTAATGCGCTGTCTAATGCTTTTTGTTTGTCATCATTTTTTTTATTGGTCATGGAAAGTAAATCTGCCATATCGTTTACGCCTTTTCCGGTTATTTCACAGCCAAGGCCCCACGGCAATCACTGCTTTGTTCTGCTCATGTTCCTATATGGGGGTAAAAAGAGAACATTTCAACAGTTTTCTCAGTGAGGGTCTCGCAAAAGGGTTAATCAACCCTTTATATTTTATCAAAAACTTTTTGCGCTTTCGGCAGTTTTAGCCGAAATTTAGGGCCTTAATGAACCTATGCGCAGCGCAACCCTTCGCCGGCCCTCCCAAAAATTTGGCAAAGCAATCAGCACTTGCGACAGGCGCAGGTGGGCTATTTGGCAAATCACGGCATTTGCGATTCAACCGCAGAGGCCAATTGAGTCAGAGAAAATGGCTTTGCTAAAAAAATTGAATTTGGCACGGATGATTGATCGGCCGTTAACTTATCTTCTGCATATCCTGACATGAAAATAATTCGTATATGAGGGCGGGTTTGCAAAGCCTCGCGCACCCAACTGGGCCCGCCACGCCCCGGCATCACGACATCTGTGACAAAAAGATCCAATTTTACGGTTGGGTTTTGCGCAATCTCTAACGCCCTTTCACCCGATTCAGCAACCAAAACGGAATACCCGCATAAACGCAGGGCTCGGGCCGCAAACGTCCGCACAGTGGCTTCATCCTCCACCAATAAGACGGCGCCGCCCTCCGGCCTATTTGCAACCAGTTTGATGTCCGAAGGCGGGGAGGCCGCTTTTTGAGATGGCAAATCACTGGCTGGCAAAAGTAAAGTGAAGATCGTACCCTGCCCAACGCTGCTATCCACGAAAATATAGCCCCCCGTTTGCTTAACAATCCCATAGACGGTCGACAAACCTAACCCGGTGCCTTCGCCGGTGCGTTTGGTCGTGTAGAACGGTTCAAAAATTTTTTGTAATTTATCAGAGGCAATCCCACAGCCTTTGTCTTGAATGGAAATACTCACATAAGCGCCCTTGGGAACCGCCACGCGATCACGCAGCATGGGTTCGCAAATCTCTGTACCGGCTGTTGAAATTAATATTTCACCACCCTCTGGCATCGAATCCCGAGCATTCACAACAAGGTTCATAACAACCTGTTCTAACTGACGTTTATCGGCCCGCACGGCGCGTTTCACTGGATCATATTCCAACCGTAACTGCACTTTCTCTCCAACAAGCCGGTCTAACAAATGCGTCAGATCAGACAGCGTTTCCCGAATTTCAAGGTTTTGCGGCCGCAAGGTTTGCTTGCGGGAAAACGCCAAAAGCTGGGAAACAAGTGCCGCAGCGCGATTGGCGTTTTGATTGATTTGCAACAAATCATCGTAATCCTGATCCGTTTTTTTGTGGCGCAAGAGCAGCAAATCGCAATGCCCAGTAATCGCGGTTAATAAATTGTTAAAATCATGCGCCACGCCGCCTGCCAATTGACCGATCGCTTGCATTTTTTGACTTTGAACAAATTGCGCCTCCAGCGATTTAAGTTCGGTTGCATCGGTAAACACAGCGGTCAAACTGGACCGCCGATTGGCCATGTCTTTATGCAACGACACTTGCACAAAGGTTTCACGCTCAGGTCTCGACAGACGCAGAAACTCGGGTTGCTTCAAACCTCGGCCCAAGGTGGCATCGCGCAGCCAATCCGCCAAAGCCCGCCCCAGCCCCTCCATCACCTCTTCAATCGTAGGCGTTTCACCGGCCCGCAGCCCCAATAGCCTCGAAGCTTGAGAATTGGCGCGAATGATCACGCCCTGAGGCGATAATTCTGCCATGGGAACGGGAACCCGCTCAAAATCATCATGAGGGGTCGGTGCGACCCCTTCTTTCATCCAGTTTGGCACCAAAAAAACTTCATGCTCCCCAGTCTCCAACCGGTTTTGCAAAAAGCGAAATGTACCAGAGCAGCCATTCAAGTTCAGCGTCTTGGGGAAGAGAGGCGCGCGCTTTAAGGCCTGTGTAATCTCTGTTTGGCTGTGAGCCTGTTTCAAAAGCTTGGTTGCCGCCAGATTGCTAAAAAGCACCTGCCCGTTTTCATCAAGACGAAAAAAAGGAAGACAATCACCGATCAAGTGGCAGCGGCGAGCATGAAAGCTGCTGGCCGAGGGCGTGGAAGTCGAGGCAAAATGCCCGAGGGTAAATTTTCTGCGCAGCCAGGTAAAAATATCCGCGATCTTATGCCAAGACATTTTAAAAATCGCTTATATCCTTAAAATGAAACTGGTTCTGCCGCCCTCTCATTGAAGCGTGCAGAATAAGAGCCACAAAGCCTGCACCACCCCGCTGCGCAAAGCGATTATGAGGCCTGGCAAAATCTGCTTTCGAACAACTTTGGCCCAATGGTTTGCACGCGCCCAAAGATGGGATGCGGCCTCTGATTTGCGGCTTGCCTTGATGGAGGCTTTTTAACGCTGCAGAAAAATAGGCCAAGCTTACCCAAAAGGGCGAAGATGCGCGAAGGCGGATCCTAAACAGACGCGGCCCAATATCCCACACGCCCTGAGCGGCGCGGGTTGTTTCTTGCGCACCATAGGACGGCACGAATAGCGCAAGCGTCAGCTCATACATCTTTGCCCCAAAAAACCAACTGGGCGATAAAAATACCGGTGATGCCATATTTCAACATGGCAGAAATGTCTTTAATTTATGTAAAGACTATAGCCGAGATATGTCACTCCGTACAAATCAATCTTTCTGTAATACAGCGTAATAGAAACCATCGCCCTGATTTGACGGAAAAAATTGCTTCGAATTCAGGCAAGACCAAGACGGATTCCCCGCGATAAAGCTTTCAATTTGATCGCTGTTTTCGCGCTTTAATACGGAACATGTCGCATAAAGCAGCATACCACCCGATGCCACCAAAGCACTGGCTTGCCCTAAAATTTCGCTTTGCAGGTTTTGTAAATCGCGCAGACGGGCTGCCGTTAACGTCCATTTCCCAGAGGGATCACGGCGCCAGACCCCACTACCAGAACAGGGCATATCGCAAAAAACAAGGTTTTGAGCGGGACCATCTGCAAATGGCGGCTGATCGAGCAGCACCACCTCAGCTTGCGCGCGCGCTGCCCGGATTGGCAGATCGCGCATGCGCTCACCTGCGCTATCAAAGGCGAAAATTGGTTGTTTCAACCACGCGGCCAAGGCCAGCGTTTTACCGCCTCCTCCCGCGCAATAATCCAGCACAGGGCCCGCTGTTTCGCGCGGCAAAACCGTGATGCTCGCCTGGCTGGACGCATCCTGCAACTCTACCAAACCGGCTTCATAAGCCTGCGAGGTTTTGATTTTGCGCGCACCCTCCAAAACCTGCAGCGCGGTTTCGACAAAGGCGTGTGAAGCGGTAATAATCTTTTCTTTGCGCAACGCCTCTGCCGCCTCATCCCGGGTGGTTAGGGTTAGGTTCACACGTAGAAACACGGGCGCACGCGCGCGCAAATTTTCTGCTATCGAGGCGGCGTCTTCCCCAAGATCCTGCTGCCAGATAGGCCATAACCAATCCGGCAAATCCGCTTGCTCAGCGGCAGAAATATGCGCCTTAGCCTTGCCCTCTTCGGCCGCTAACAGCGATGGTGCATAGCCTTGTGCAGTGAAATAATCCTGCGGGTCCAAATTCTGCCGTCGCAAGGCTGCAATCAGCAACGCGCGGCCCGTCTCGGCTCCACCCCAAGCCGCGTAAGAGCGCCGACAGCGCAAAGCATCATACACCCAATCACGAATCGCCGCGCGATCCTTTGAGCCTGCATAGCGGTTTTGACGCCCCCAACGGGTCAAAGTTTTTTCAGCGCTCTCCCCCGACAAGATCAAATCAAGCAGGGTAATTGCAGCCTGAACGCGCGCAGCGGGAGTCATTTTTAACTACATAACTCGGTAATTGGGGCTTTCACGGGTGATTTGAACGTCATGCACATGACTTTCCTTCAAACCGGCCCCCGTGATTTTTACAAAGCTGCAATTGCGTCGCATTTCGGCAACCGTAGCGCAACCGGTATATCCCATCGCGGCGCGCAATCCCCCCACCATTTGATGGATCACTGTATTTGCAGAACCTTTGTAAGGCACTTGCCCTTCGATCCCTTCGGGAACCAGCTTATCGCTGGCCGCATCCTTTTGAAAATAGCGATCCGCAGAGCCGCGCGCCATCGCTCCAAGCGAGCCCATCCCGCGATAGGATTTGAAAGAGCGGCCCTGATAAAGGATCACATCACCGGGGCTTTCATCAGTGCCCGCGATCATACTGCCCACCATCGCGCAAGACGCCCCCGCGGCAATCGCCTTGGCAAAATCACCAGAAAATTTTATGCCCCCATCCGCGATGACCGGAATATCGCCGGCCGCGCCCGCGCAATCTAAAATGGCCGTCAATTGCGGCACACCAACCCCCGCCACCATCCGGGTTGTACAAATGGACCCCGGCCCAATACCCACTTTTACCGCATCTGCACCGGCGCCAATCAACGCTTTGGTGGCTTCTGCGGTGGCCACGTTGCCCGCAACCACTTGCACCGCGTTTGATAATTTCTTGATCCGTTCAACCGCGTGGGCCACGCCTTCTGAATGACCATGCGCGGTGTCAATCACGACCATATCCACACCGGCATCGATCAAGGCCTGCGTGCGATCAAACCCAGCATCGCCTACCGTAGAGGCAGCGGCAACGCGCAACCGCCCCAGATCATCTTTACAGGCTGTGGGATTCAAAACGGCTTGTTCAGTGTCTTTTAACGTAAGAAGACCCGTCAACCGGCCTTGGCCATCTGTCACCAGAAGCTTTTCAATCCGCCGTGATTTCATCAGGCTGATCGCCTCTTGCCGATCTGCTGGCTCGCGCAAAATCGCCAGATTTTCCGAACTCATCATCGTTGCCACGGGCGTGGCATCATCGCTGGCAAAGCGCATATCACGATTGGTGACGATCCCAACCAACAAGCCGGCTTGGTTCACAACGGGAAAACCGGTCACGTTATAGCGCTCTTGCAGCGCTTTGGCATCAGCCAAGGTCTGATCGGGTGTCAGCGTAATAGGGTTATAAACAATGCCGCTTTCAAACCGCTTCACGCGGCGCACCTGACGGGCCTGTTCCTCGGGGTCAAAATTGCGATGGATTACACCCATTCCCCCGGCCTGTGCCAGCGTAATCGCCATGCGCGCTTCTGTCACTGTATCCATGGCCGAGCTGAGCAGTGGAATGTTCAGCGCAATCGCCGACGTCACGCGGGTGCGCGTATCGGCTGTGTTTGGCAAGACGTTAGACGCCGCTGGAACCAACAAAACATCGTCAAAGGTAAGTGCCTCGCGAATCTGCATAAGATCATCCTTTTATTGCAGGTATCGTTTGACAGGTTGCTATTCCATGATCCGGCCGAAAAGGAAAGAGGCTTTCGAGAGAAGTTTCAAACCCAAAAGATTATGATGTTTAATTTCGCGCAAAAACCCTCTAGCAACGACGCGCAGAGGAAGCGCGCGCGCCAGCCAGTTGCGCGCCTTGAAACCATAAGGAACCGACATGAGCACACATGGCTATGAAAGCGGGCGCTTGGACCTTCCATTTGTTGGCATATCCACCTTTGGAAAGCGCCCATATCAGCCCGATTGGAGCAATCTTGAGGCAGATATTGCAATTTTAGGCGCACCGTTTGATGCGGGCACGCAATGGCGCTCTGGGGCGCGCTTCGGGCCACGCGGCGTTCGCGACGCGTCAACCTTGTTCAGTTTTGGGCATGCCGGCGCCTATGATCACGAAGACAATCGTGTGTATCTGCCGGGATCTGTGCGTATGGTCGATATGGGCGATGCGGATATTATCCATACCGATACGCAAAAAAGCCATGCCAATATCGAAATGGGCGTGCGCGCAGCGCTTGCGGCAAATGCCTTACCCGTCACCATCGGTGGCGACCACTCGGTAAATATTCCTTGTATCAACGCGTTTGACGATCAGGGCGATTTTCATATCCTGCAGATTGATGCGCATCTCGATTTTGTCGATGAACGCCATGGTGTGCGCGTCGGCCACGGCAACCCGATGCGTCGCGCCGCTGAGAAACCCTATGTGACCGGGCTAACCCAGATGGGCATTCGCAATGTCAGCTCAACCGCCAAAGAAGGCTATGAGGCGGCGCGGGCGATGGGATCGGATATTATATCGGTGCGCCAAGCGCGGGCTTTGGGCCCAAGCTCTCTCGTCGCACGGCTGCCGAAGGCGGCGGCGCTTTATATTACCATCGATATTGATGCATTTTGCCCCTCGATCGCCTCGGGAACCGGCACTCCCAGCCATGGCGGTTTTCTCTATTATGAGGTGCTCGAAGTGCTGCAAGAAGTCAGCAAGACGCATCGGATTATCGGCATTGATCTGGTCGAAGTCGCCCCCGATTACGATCCCAGCGGATCCACCAGCATATTGGCGGCGCAACTGCTGCTAAATCTGCTTGGGTTTATTTTTGATGCCCGTCAAAGCCCCGCAGCCCCATGACGCACAAAAACATTTTAATGACGTTTGCGGCCGATTTTTCGACCAAAAATCACGATAGATTCGCGTCAAGGTTTGAACTTTTTGAATAGGCCCGTTTGAATGACCAAAGACCCTCTTGTTGTTTTCACCCCCTCTGGAAAACGTGGCACATTTCCCAAAGGAACGCCCGTCCTAAGCGCAGCGCGCGCATTGGGCGTGGATCTCGACAGCGTTTGCGGTGCCCGCGGCATTTGCAGCAAATGCCAAATTTCGCCCGCCTATGGTGAATTTCCCAAACATGGCGTGAGCGTGGCAGATACTGCGTTGTCAGAATGGAATTCTGTTGAACAACGCTATCAAGAGAAACGCGGGCTTAAACCTGGCCGGCGCTTGGGGTGCCAAGCCCAAATTCAGAGCGATATCGTGATTGATGTCCCACCCGAAAGCCAAGTGCATAAACAAGTGGTGCGAAAAGCTGCAAGCGATCGCGCAATCGAAATGGAGCCTGCCACCAAATTATATTTTGTTGAGGTTGAGGCACCCGACATGCATGAGCCTACGGGCGATCTTGAACGGCTGGAACGGGCGCTGAGCGCGCAATGGAGCATCGCGGGCATCCAGATGGAGCTGACGGTTCTGCAACAGCTTCAGCCAGCTTTGCGCAAAGGCAATTGGCAGGTAACTGTGGCCCTTTATCAGGATCATACAAGCCCCAAAGCACAGGTTCTTCAGGTTTGGCCCGGGCTGCACGAAGACGGTATATTTGGTTTGGCCATTGATCTTGGTTCAACCACCGTTGCGGCGCATCTCACCGATTTACAAACGGGCGCAGTCGTGGCCAGTTCGGGCGTAATGAACCCTCAAATTCGTTTTGGCGAAGACCTGATGAGCCGGGTCAGCTATGCCATGATGAATTCTGGTGGCGATCAGGAAATGACAGCTGCCGTGCGCGAGGCGATCAATGCATTGGCCGATGATTTGGCAAAACAGCTGGGCTGCAGCACGGCCCAGCTGTTAGAAGTTGTGTTCGTATGCAATCCTGTCATGCATCATTTGCTTTTGGGAATTGACCCTGTGGAATTGGGCCAAGCGCCGTTTGCATTGGCAACATCAGACTCTCTGAGCCTAAAAGCCGCTGATTTGGACCTCACCGCGCTTAATCCGGCTGCGCGCTGTTACATATTGCCCTGCATTGCAGGGCATGTTGGGGCGGATGCTGCGGCGGTGGCTTTGTCGGAAGAGCCGGGAAATTCAGAGGATCTGGTTCTGATCGTTGATGTTGGAACCAACGCCGAAATTCTTCTGGGCAATCAGCAGCGGGTTTTGGCCTGCTCATCCCCCACGGGGCCCGCCTTTGAAGGGGCGCAAATCAGCTCGGGGCAGCGCGCGGCCCCCGGCGCGATCGAAAAAATTGAAATTGATCCGATCACAAAAGATCCGCGGTTTCGCGTGATTGGCTGTGATCTTTGGTCGGATGAGCCCGGCTTTGCGGAACAAAACCCCAGCGGCATTACCGGAATTTGCGGGTCGGGCATCATCGAAGCGGTTGCTGAATTGCGTCTGGCAGGCTTGCTGGATGAAAGCGGCTTGCTTGGCTCGGCCGAGGCAACGCAAACCGCCCGAATGGTGCCGGAAGGGCGCACGCATTCCTACGTGATTTTTGACGGCAGCGCCGATGATGGGCCGGTGATTAGCGTGACCCAAGGCGATATTCGCGCCATCCAACTGGCCAAATCGGCGCTTTACGCCGGTGCTCGCCTATTGATGGATGAAATGGGCGTTGAGAAGGTAGATCGGGTGGTTTTGGCCGGCGCGTTTGGCGCGCATATTTCGAGCAAACACGCAATGGTTTTAGGCATGATACCCGATGTGCCGCTAGAGAAAGTATTTTCCGCCGGCAATGCGGCTGGAACCGGAGCCCGCATCGCTTTGAGTAATCTTTCCGCCCGTAGAAAAATCGAAGCAACGGTGCGCAAGATCACCAAAGTGGAAACCGCGATTGAACCGAAATTTCAAGAACATTTCGTTGCCGCGAACGCCATTCCCCACAAAACCGATCCCTTTCCCGAACTCAACGCGGTGGTCGACTTGCCCAAAGTCTCGTTCAACGCGGGCAGTGGCGAAGGCCAAGGCGGGCGCAGGCGGCGGGCGCGCAAACCCGCCCTGTGAGCCCCGCAAAAAAGGCTTTTGAAGCTCAGGCCTTGGGCAGCGCTGAGACCCGATGCGCAAAACAGATCGCCCGATTGCCGCGCAGCTTTGACCACGCTGCCGCACGCGGCCAAAACCTGCTCGGCCGCGCTTCTTTCGGCCCAGTTCAAAACGAAAATGGCGTAATGCAGCCGCATGATATGCCTTCAGGTTTAACGCCCCAGAACCAGTTTTCAAAAAGAATAAGCGCAGGGTCGCGAGCAGCAGCTGGTTCCCAAGGCGAAACCGACAACAGCGGCGCAAAGCTTAAAGAGACAGCAAAGCTTGTAAGCGCATAAATCTCTAAGCGGGGTTAAAACCGAAGGCTATTTATCGGGCTTAGAGGCACAAAAAACCGCTAAAAACCCGCGAATTGTAAATGGTTGGGCAACATAAAAACGCCATTTATTGCCGCTAGACTTGCAGTTAAACCTGCCTTAGAGCACTGTAAGCACAGATAAAAGGGGTGCGTAAATGGCCTTAGCCAACAAGGTTCAATTAACATATTGGGGCGCAGCAGCGGCAATCAGCGGAGTGGTGTTTTGGGTGCTGGGGGATATGCTATTACCCTTCTTAATCGGGATCGCAATTGCCTATTTTCTTGATCCCGCGGCGGATACACTTGAACGCTGGGGCTTGTCGCGCAGCCTGGCCGTACTGGCGATCACGCTGGCAAGCCTGGTTATTCTTTTGCCCGTTTTGCTCTTCATCACAACGACGCTGATCGGACAGTTAAGCGCATTGAACAATCTTTCCTTCTCTGAAGAAAAAATCATCGAAATCGAAGCGCAGCTTAAATCGATCCTGCCCGCTGCGATTGGAGAAAGCCTTGATCTGCGCGCCCTCTTTCATAAGGTAAGCGCTTTTATCAGCGCGCGCGCCACACAATTGCTGGATGGCTTTGCGCAGCAGATGTTTGGCGCATTGGTCTCTTCAGCGGCTTCTTTGATCAACTTGGCCGTGCTGTTTTTGGTGGTGCCCGTGGTGGCTGTTTACATGCTGCTCGATTGGGATCGAATGACCGCGCATTTGAAAGGGCTGCTTCCCCGCGATCACGAAGGTACCATTTGCATGCTGGCAAGTGAAATCGACCGGACATTGGCGGCCTTTATCCGCGGTATGGGCTCTGTGAGCCTTATTTTAGGCAGTTATTACGCGCTTGGTTTATGGGCCATCGGTTTGGATTTTGGATTGGCGATTGGTGCTTTCGCTGGTTTGGTTACATTTATCCCATATCTCGGCGCCATTATCGGCGGCGGTTTGGCGCTTGGCTTTGGGGTTTTTGAATTCTGGGGAGACTGGTCAAAACTTTGGTTTGTTGCAGGAATATTTATATCCGGCCAAATCATTGAGGGCAATTTTCTAACCCCCAAACTGGTTGGCACGTCAATCGGCCTACACCCGGTTTGGCTGTTATTCGCCCTATCCGTATTTGGCGGCTTATTTGGATTTGTGGGTTTGTTAATCGCTCTGCCGGTAGCGGCAAGCGTTGGCGTTTTGGTACGGTTTTTTACCGGCGAATATCAAAAAAGTCGCCTCTATAAAGGCAAAAGTGACCTCTCGTGAGCAAGCCCCTTTCTGCACAACTTAGCTTTGATCTTCCCAGCCGGCCCTCTTTGCAGCGCGGAGATTTCTTTATTAGCCCAAGCAATGCGCTGGCCTTGTCCATGCTTGAAGAATGGCCTTCCTGGCCCAATAATTGCCATATTCTAAGCGGCCCGGAAGGCGCCGGAAAAACCCATCTTGCTCATGTATGGGCCGCCACCAGCGGTGCCCAAATTATAAATGCCAACGATCTGCCAAACCAAGAGATTGCAACGCTTTCTCAAACCTCAATAGTGGTCGAAAATATTCCAAATATCAGCGGTGATCGCGCCGCCGAAGAGGCTTTATTCCATCTCTTAAACCTTATTAAATCTGGGCCGGGCTGGTTGCTGATGACCGGGCGTGAAAACGCGCTTTTTTGGGGGATTAAACTGCCCGATCTAGCCTCTCGACTGGCCGGAGCCCGCAGCGCTGAATTACACGCTCCAGACGATATTTTATTCGCAGCACTCCTGGTGAAACTCTTTGCAGACCGGCAGCTATTTCCCAGCCCCGATGCCATTCAATATCTGGTCACGCGTATCGAACGCTCGTTCAAATCCGCGCAGATAATCGTAGCGCAAATCGACCGTATCGCACTGAGCAAACAACAGGCTGTTACGCGCAGTCTGATAGGCAAAATTTTGGCTTCTGCGGACCATTCAAGCGATTGACCTAGCGCATTCTGGCCGCCATAAAGCGAGACAGATAAACCACCCGCGGGGGGCCTTGTAATCGTGTCAAACTATGCGCCTTCCAAACAGGAGCAGGCAAACTTTGACTCGCGCCTGCGCAAAAAAGGCGATCTGGTCGCGCTGTCGAAAGTGGGTGTTGTCGATATCGGGTCAAACTCGGTGCGTTTGGTGGTGTTTGACGGGGCTGCGCGTTCGCCCGCCTATTATTACAATGAAAAAATAATGTGTGCCTTGGGGGCGGGGCTGGCAGAAACCGGGTGCTTGAATCCCGAGGGCCGCGCGCGCGCGGTGGCGGCGATTTTGCGCTTTACTTATTTGGCAAAAGCCATGGGCATACCGCGCTTGATCGCGGTGGCTACAGCGGCGGTGCGTGACGCGCAAGACGGCGCCGCTTTCGTTCAAGAGCTAAAGGAGAAAACCGGTCAGGCGGTCTTGGTGATCAAGGGCAAAGAAGAGGCCCGCTTATCTGCACAAGGCGTGTTACTGGGCTGGCCCGGCGCCTATGGATTGATTTGTGATTTGGGCGGTTCCTCGATGGAGCTGGCCGAAATCGGCGACGGCAAAGTGGGCAAGCGCATCAGCGCAAGAATTGGCCCGTTGAAGTTGCGCGAGCTTCAAGGCGGTGCAGCGGCGCGCCAGCAGTTGATTGCCCGCAACATGGCCAAGTTAACGGAGAAAATGGGGCCGCAACATAACCGTTTGTTTCTGGTGGGTGGATCCTGGCGCGCGCTGGCGCGTATCGACATGGAGCGCCGTGCCTACCCGTTACACGTGATTCATGAATACCGCATGGATAAAGACGCAGTACAAAAAACGGCCGCTTTCCTACGCCAATCGGATCCTGAGAAATTGCGGATCAAATGCGGCATCTCGGGGGCACGCATGGCGCTGCTACCTTACGCGATTGAAGTTCTTGATGCGCTGGTTGAGAGTTTTACACCGATAGATATTGCCCTCTCCAGCTATGGTATACGCGAAGGGCTTTTATACGAACAAATGTCAAAAAAACTGCGCAAAAAAGATCCGCTGATTGAAGCCTGCGCCTTCGCAGAAATGAAAGATGCGCGCGCCCCCGGCTTTGGCTTGCAATTGTTCAAATTTGTTTTGCCGCTTTTCCCTACCGCGGATGACGAGGCAGCGCGCCTGATCAAAGCCGCCTGCCATCTGCATGATGTAAGTTGGCGGGGTCATCCTGATTATCGCGCCGAAATTTGCTTTGACAACGCTACACGGGCCAATTTGGGCGGGTTGAAACATGCCGAAAGAGTATTCCTGGGGCTTTCGTTGATGCACCGCTATCGCAATCAACGCAAAGGCCATAAATTCGAAAACCTGTTTTCTTTATTGTCTCAGGAGCAGATGCGTATGGCAGAAATTTTGGGTAAAGCGATGCGGCTTGGCGCCATGATGTGGGTGAATAAAGAGGAAACCAACGCTAAATTATTTTGGGCCCCGGATGCCAAAGCCTTGCAGCTGGTTTTGGAAGGCGATGCCGTAAGCCTTTATGGTGAGGTGGCCGAAGCCCGCTTGAAATCGCTTGCGCGCGCGATGAATGCCAGCTTTGCCTTCCAGGCAAAATAATCTATCCCCAAAAAGCATTGCGGCACTTGCGCAGAGGCGCTTTTTGCATCGCTTAAACCACCGCGCGCCGCTGACAGGAAAGGCTCGGCGCGAGCTGCCCAGAAAGGTTCAGCTTCACCGGCCTGCCTTCGAAGGAGAGGCGACCGGCAACGCGCAAGCTATGCCACCCGCTGAGGCACTGTGAAACACTTTATCTTCTCTGATTTGGGCAGATCCGGGCTGCGCGCTGATGATTGCGGGTGCCGCAAAGGCAAGGGGGGCCGATCAGCTTTTGGCGTTTTTAATTTTCTCAAAGGCTTCATTCACCCGGATCAAGCGTTTTTCGGCTAATTTCACGGCTTCTGCGGGTACCCCGCGCGCGATCATCAGATCGGGGTGGCTATCGCGCACCAGCGCCTGCCATTTGGCCTTTATTATGGGAAAGGCCTCCTCCTGAGATGCCCCCAAAATTGTGTAGGGATCCGCAGCATAGCCGCTCACGCAGCGGGCGCGAATGGATTGAAATTGCATCCCCTCAAGCCCGAATAAATCAGCCACTTTTTCTAAAAAGACGTTTTCTTTCGGGTGATAATCGTCATCAGCAGTCGCAATGTGAAACAGCCCTTCCAGCAAATCCTCTAAAATTTTACTACCGCTGCCAAACATAGCGCCAATCCGCCCAGCGTAATGTTCATACCCCGAAACATCCTGTCGCGCCAAATCGAAAACCCGCGCGGCTTGTTCAAGCGCCTCGGGGGGAATATGGAACACTTGTCGAAACGCCTGCACCTCTGAGCGCGTGACATGCCCATCGGCCTTTGCCATTTTTGCACCCAGCGCAATCACGGCAATGGTAAAGGCCACGGTTTGCTCGGGCGGCTTGCTCCAACGTGCAAAGACTTCGGACAAAGGCGCACCCTTTGCCAAAGCCGAAAGAACTTCAGAGATACGAGACCAAAGCGACATAGAGCTTGAATACCCTTCCCGATTTGAAATGTCAGCTTCTGTTCACAAAATTTTTTGCATCAATATCAAATCCAGCCAAGTTTTAAACTTATACCCCACCTCGGGAAGCCGGGCTCTTTCTTGAAAGCCCAACGCTTTGTGAAACTTCAAGCCTGCTAAATTTGCAGCGCTGACCCCGGCCCAAAGGCTATGCACCCCATTATTGGACGCATGGCGGCAGAGCCGCTCCATCAACTGACGCCCGATCCCTTGGCGCATCGCCCTTGGGGCCAAAATAATGCTATGCTCCATCGTATGGCGATAGCCTGGTCCCCCGCGAAACTGAAAATAGGTGCAAAACCCCAACAGACCAACCGCATCCTCGGCGATAAAATACCCACGGTTTTCCAAGCCTGCAGCAGAAATTGCTGTTTCAAGCGCAATGATGGTTTTTTCTTCAGTGGTGAAGGTGTTTAGCGTATCGCGAATAATAGGGTTCCAAAGATCAGCGATTGCAGGGGCATCCTGCACATTGGCGTCGCGCAGTCTCATTCCAACACCACCTCTCCGGTTGGCGTTGTCAGGCAAACGCTGAGCTGTGGTTGATCAGCCTTTTCGATCAAAACCCGATCATCCTGCAGCTGCGCAGCCAAATAAGCCGCAAGCAACTCAGCTTGGGGATGCGCAATTTTCAGCTGCCTCAAGCGACAGCCCCGATCAGGCAGCTTTTGGGCGGGTGCGGGATTGCCCAGCCAATCGATCAAAGCCGGGGCCATATTATCAAGCGGCAAAATACCGGTCTCGGGTACGCTTATCAACCAGTTCAGATCGCCGCGGCTGACCGCCACACTGGGGCCCGTTTGGGGCAGCGCAGCCTTCAAAGCCGGGCCCATCGCCTCGGTGCGGCAAATCCAGTTGGTGGGTCTGGGGCGACCGGAAAACCGATCTAGATCGAACCAACGGGGCGCAAACGGGGCTTCGGCCTGCGGGTCGATCGCGATAACCTCCAAATATAGCTCGCCCAGATTCAGCAGCCGATTATGGGTTCCAAAGCGCAAATGACGCCCGCCAGCTTCTAAGGGCACGCCCAGAGCGGCCTCAACATACTCAACGCCCTCTTGCAAACGGCCGGCGCTGATTGCGATATGATCTATACCAAGCACCATAGGTACCATCTCACGCTTGCTTTTCAGGTCACAAAACCCGTTTCTGTTGCATCATTGCCTTAGATCAGCGCCGATTGGCGCGGATTAAGCTCAAAATATCTTGCGCCGCCGAGGGTATATTGGTGCCCGGGCCAAAAATCGCCTTCACGCCGGCATTTTTCAAAAAATCATAATCCTGTTGGGGAATAACCCCCCCACAAATCACCAAGATATCGCCCGCGTCGCGGGCTGCTAAGATTTTAATCAGTTCCGGAGCCAACGTTTTATGCCCCGCCGCCTGGCTGGATATACCGATCACGTGCACATCATTGTCAATCGCATCTTGCGCGGCTTCCTCTGGGGTTTGAAACAAGGGGCCCACATCGACATCAAAGCCGATATCGGCAAAGGCGGTGGCGATCACTTTGGCGCCTCGGTCATGGCCATCCTGCCCCATCTTTACCACCAGCATACGCGGTCGCCGGCCTTCTTCCTCGGCAAAGGCTTCTATATCCCGCTGAATGGCGGCAAAGCCTTCGTCATTCTCATAGGCTTTGCCATAAACGCCGGCCAAGGTTTTAACCTCGGCGCGGTGACGACCAAATATTTTCTCCATTGCCATACTGATCTCTCCAACAGAGGCGCGGGCGCGGGCAGCCTCAACCGCAGCTTCCAAAAGATTGCCACCCGCTTGCGCCCGCCGTTCTAATTCTGCCAACGCCGCGTCGCAGGCCGCCTCATCACGGGCTTCGCGGATCTGCTTCAAACGGGTTACTTGCGCCTCGCGCACGGCTTCATTGTCAATATCCAATATATCAATCGGATCTTCCTCAGGCAGCCGGTATTTATTCACCCCAACAATCACCTGATCGCCACGGTCAATATCGGCTTGACGGCGCGCCGCGGTTTCTTCGATGCGCAGCTTGGGCAAACCACTGGCCACGGCCTTGGTCATCCCGCCCATATCATCCACCTCTTCGATCAATTTCCAGGCGGCCTCAGCCAAATCCGAGGTCAACTTTTCCACATAATAAGAGCCGGCCAGTGGATCGACCACATTGGTCACTCCGGTTTCTTCTTGCAAGATCAATTGGGTATTGCGCGCGATACGGGCGGCAAATTCGGTGGGAAGGGCAATCGCCTCATCCAAAGCATTGGTATGCAGCGATTGCGTCCCCCCCAAAACCGCGCTCATCGCCTCATAGGCGGTGCGCACAACATTATTATAAGGATCTTGTTCCTGCAAACTGACGCCCGAGGTCTGGCAATGGGTTCGCAGCATTTTGGATTTTGGCGTTTTGGCACCAAGCTCTTCCATAATACGATGCCATAACAGCCGCGCGGCCCGCAACTTCGCCGCTTCCATGAAGAAATTCATCCCAATGGCAAAAAAGAAAGACAAGCGCGGCGCGAATTGATCAATATCCATCCCACGCGCCATCGCAGTTTTCACGTATTCTTTGCCATCCGCCAACGTATAGGCCAGCTCTTGCACCAAATTCGCCCCGGCTTCCTGCATATGATAGCCCGAAATCGAAATCGAATTGAACTTGGGCATATTGGACGACGTATATTCGATAATATCCGCGATAATGCGCATCGAAGGCTCGGGCGGATAAATATAGGTGTTGCGCACCATAAATTCTTTGAGAATATCGTTTTGAATAGTGCCCGAAAGCACCTGGCAATCATGGCCCTGCTCTTCACCTGTGACGATGAAATTGGCCAAAATCGGGATCACCGCACCGTTCATCGTCATCGAGACGGATACTTTATCAAGCGGGATTCCTTCAAAAAGGATTTTCATATCCTCAACGCTGTCAATCGCAACGCCGGCTTTGCCCACATCGCCTATAACGCGCGGGTGATCGCTGTCATAGCCGCGATGCGTGGCCAAATCAAACGCCACGGAAACGCCCTGCTGCCCCGCAGCCAAGGCTTTGCGATAAAATGCATTGGAGGCTTCCGCTGTGGAAAATCCCGCATATTGGCGGATTGTCCAAGGGCGTCCAGCATACATCGTGGCCTTAACGCCTCGGGTAAAGGGTTCTTGCCCTGGCAGCCCCTCTAAATGGGTAAGCCCCTGCAGATCATCCGCCGTGTAAATGGGATCCACGGCAATACCTTCTAACGTATTCCAGGTTAAATTTGCCGGATCACGGCCGCGCAATTCTTTCGCCGCGATCTCTTGCCATATCGCTTTTTTCTGGGTCATTTTTCATCGCCCTCGCATTTTTCGCCGCGCCAAACACGCAGAGTTGAGTGAAAATTTTTAACGATCATAGCGAACCCCTCTTCGCAAACGCTTTCAAGAGACCTATATCAAACTTAAAGGGAGTCATCATGAAATCATTGATCGCTGTAATTTGTGTTGCCGCGCTGCCCAATTTGGGAGGCGCAGAAAGCCTTAAAAACATCTTCGTAGACGTCACAAACGAAACCACGATCGACGGATATTTATGGCTAAAACGGCCGGTGATTGTTTTTGCCAATACCGATTTGGATGTAAATTTCCAAACCCAGATGAAATCTTTGCACCAAGGCGCAGAGGAATTGGCCGCACGCGATGTGGTGGTATTGGTCGATGCAAATCCCGCCGAAGAAACCGCCCTGCGCAAAAAGTTCCGGCCACGCGGATTCGCGGTGCTGCTGATGGGCAAAGACGGGCAAATAAAATTGCGCAAACCATTTCCTTGGGATGCTAGAGAATTAAGCCGCAGCATCGATAAAATGCCTATGCGCCAGCAAGAAATGCGTTCAAAATAAACCAGCCATATGGGCCCGCCGTGCTGGGCTGACCCCTGCAGGCCCAAGCGTGGTAATCTACAGATAATTGCCCTCGGCCTTGGGCAATCAATTATATGTGAATGCGTCGGGCTCAACGGATTACTCGAACTCAATGATAACGTCATCCACGGCCAAACTGTCTCCGACCAGGGCGTTCACTTTTTGAACCACACCTTTGCGCTCGGCGCGCAGAATATTCTCCATTTTCATCGCCTCAATCGTGCATAAAGCTTGCCCCTCTTGAACCTCTTCACCTTCTTCAACACTGATCTTCACGAGCATTCCAGGCATCGGGCACAGCAACAGCTTTGAGGTATCAGGCGGCAGTTTCTCGGGCATCAACAGCGCCAATTCTGCGTGGCGGGGGCTGCGGATTGTGACCTTTAAATCCGCGCCGCGCGTGCGCAAGCGAAAACCACCTGATATCTCATCGACCTTCATCACCAACGGCGTCTTATCCACCAGCATATCGGCCAATTTTATACCCGGCGTCCAGGCTCCAATTACATAATGCGCCGCGCCATCCTCAAAGGTGACCAAAGCCCCATTTGGATCCGCCGCTACGGTTACAGCATGCGTTTCCCCCTGCAAGCACACCACCCAGTGATCGCCAACTTTGCGCGCATGATTGTCGAGGCGTCCAGAAATCTGAGCCCGCCGTATTTCGCCAACGCGGTACATCGCAGCGCTGGCCGCAACAACCCGTCGCAAAGCCGCAGCTGGCAGCGTAACCCCTTCAAAACCGTCCGGGTATTCTTCTGCGATAAACGCCGTTGTCATATCACCAGAGGTGAATTTTGGATGATCCATCACCGCGCTGAGAAAGGGCAAATTATGGCCAATACCTTCAACTTCGAACCGGTCAAGCGCCAAGCGCATATGTTCAATCGCCCCGGCCCGGCTTGGCGCCCAGCTGCACAGCTTTGCGATCATCGGATCATAATACATACTGATCTCGCCGCCCTCATACACCCCCGTATCGTTTCGGATAATATGATCATCTGAGGCTGTTTCGGCAGGCGGACGATAGCGGGTAAGCCGGCCAATAGAGGGCAAGAAGTTTCGATAAGGATCTTCTGCGTATAGTCGGTTTTCAATAGACCATCCATTGATCTGAACCGCGTCTTGGGTTAGGCCAAGCGGCTTGCCCGCCGCCACATTGATCATTTGCTCCACCAGATCGATGCCGGTGATCAGCTCGGTCACCGGATGTTCAACCTGCAAGCGCGTATTCATTTCCAAAAAGTAAAAATTTTGCGCGCTATCGACGATAAATTCCACGGTACCGGCGCTTTGATAGCCCACAGCTTGCGCCAAAGCGCAGGCTTGTTTGCCCATCGCGGCCCGGGTTTCTGGCGTTAAAAATGGGCTCGGCGCTTCTTCCACAACTTTTTGATTGCGCCGCTGGATCGAGCATTCGCGTTCGTTTAGATAAATGCAATTGCCATGGCTATCCGCCAAAATCTGAATTTCAATATGGCGGGGTTGGGTGACGAATTTTTCAATAAAAATGCGATCATCCCCAAAGCTGCTGGCAGCTTCATTCTTAGAAGATTGAAAGCCTTCGCGTGCCTCATCATCCGTCCAGGCGATGCGCATGCCCTTGCCGCCGCCCCCGGCCGAGGCTTTTATCATCACCGGATAACCAATTTGTTGCGAGATTTTAACCGCCTCTTCGGCATCGTTGATCAAGCCCATATATCCAGGCACGGTTGAAACGCCGGCCTCTTGGGCAATTTTCTTCGAGGTGATTTTATCGCCCATTTGCTCAATCGCGGCGACAGGGGGGCCAATAAAAGCCACATTCGCCGCCGCCAAAGCTTGCGCGAACCGGCTGTTTTCAGACAGAAACCCATAGCCGGGATGTACCGCCTGCGCCCCTGAACTTGCAATCGCCTTCATCACATTTTCAATCACGATATAGGATTGATTGGCCGGAGATGGGCCAATATGCACGGCTTCATCAGCCATTTGCACATGCAGCGCCTGACGGTCAGCATCCGAATAGATTGCAACTGTTTTGATTCCCATTTTGCGGGCAGTTTTGATGACGCGGCAGGCTATTTCACCGCGGTTGGCTATCAGAATTTTCTCAAACATCGGAACAGTCCTTTTTATTCTGGATCAAACGCATCAGCAAAATTGGCGTGGATCAAATTCAAATCGAGGATCAGCTTGGCCCCATAACAGGCTGGATCAAACGGATCATCATAGGGTTTCACTTCGCGCTCGAACAGCCAATTGAGCCGCCCTGCATCCAGATTTCCCCGCTCAAAGGGCTGATCCCAAAAATGTTCAAGCAGCGCGCGCACGAAGCCCGTATCGGCCCGCCGATCCGGGGGGCGACGGTCTTTAAAGCGCTCAAGCCGTTTCAAAGGCGTCACGCCTTTGGGGTTGGGCCGGCGAATGGTGAATTGAAAATCTGTACCCGGCAAACGCCCCGGGAAGCCACGATGTTTTAGCATGATGGGAGAGCCTTTTGTTTATGGCAATGCGGGCCGCGCGCTGCTGCAAAGGCCGCCCAGCGACGCTGGTTATCTCGATTGCTCAAGACATCAAAGATCCACTCGCCAGAGCGCTCAAATGGCGCTGGGCATGCCAACTCGCCCCCGGCCCGTATGTGTAAATGCGCCCCGCAATCAGTGATTTCAACCACCGGCAAAAACCCCCTAATCGATTGCAGTTTGCGCCAAATATCTTGCCGAATTTGGCGCGCCAAACGCGGCGCAGACATCAGGGGCATAGAAATCTCGCGGCTGATATCAAACCGCGCTGGAAGCCGGCGCGCCAATGTGAAACATGGTCCATCATAGATTTCGAACCAATTGCCGCGCTTGATGGTTTTCTGGTGCATGCTCAGCTCACATCACTACTAAAAATCAAAGCAAAACCTTTTTACAATGGTATATTATCATGCTTTTTCCACGGATTTTTCAGCTGCTTACCGCGCAGGGATGCAAAAGCCCTCGAGACCCGTTTGCGGGTTGATTTGGGTTGAATAACCTCATCTATAAAGCCCAGCTCTGCGGCCACGAACGGATTGGCAAACCGGTCTTCGTAATCGGCTGTATGTTGCGCGATTTTATCTGCATCGCCCAAATCGGCGCGATGAATAATCTCGGTTGCGCCCTTGGCCCCCATCACAGCAATCTCGGCGGTGGGCCAGGCATAGTTAAAATCACCCCGTAAATGTTTTGAGGACATCACATCATAGGCTCCGCCATAGGCTTTGCGGGTGATCACGGTTACTTTTGGCACCGTAGCTTCGCCATAAGCAAAGAGCAATTTCGCACCATGCTTGATCACCCCACCATATTCTTGCGAGGTGCCGGGCAGGAACCCCGGCACATCCACAAGCGTCAGAATTGGGATTTCAAACGCATCGCAAAACCGCACGAACCGGGCCGCTTTGCGCGAACTGTCAATATCAAGGCATCCCGCGAGCACCATGGGTTGGTTCGCCACGATACCGACGCTTTGCCCCTCTAATCGAATAAACCCAGTTAAGATGTTCTTTGCAAAATCTTCCTGAATTTCAAAAAAATCACCTTCATCGGCGATTTTAAAAACCAATTCTTTCATATCATAAGGGGTGTTGGGATTATCAGGGATCAAAGTATCCAATGACGCCTCAATGCGGCCCGGCTCATCAAAAAACGGGCGTATGGGTGGCTTTTCACGGTTGTTCAAAGGCAGAAAATCAACCAAACGACGGGCCTCGCTCAACGCAACGATATCATTCTCATACGCCGCATCCGCAACAGATGATTTCTTGGTATGCGTCGCGGCGCCGCCCAATTCTTCGGCCGTGACCACCTCATTGGTCACCGTTTTGACCACATCGGGCCCCGTGACGAACATATAAGAGCTGTCTTTGACCATCAGAATGAAATCGGTCATCGCGGGGGAATAGACCGCGCCACCGGCGCAAGGACCCATGATCAAGCTGATTTGCGGCACCACGCCAGAGGCCAAAATATTACGCTGGAACACTTCAGCATATCCTGCAAGCGAGGCAACCCCCTCTTGGATACGTGCTCCACCAGAATCGTTTATGCCAATCACCGGCGCGCCATTTTGCAACGCCATATCCATGATTTTACAAATTTTTTGGGCATGCGTCTCAGAGAGCGAGCCCCCGAACACGGTGAAATCTTGCGAGAAAACATAAACCATTCGGCCATTGATCGTGCCCCAACCGGTGATCACACCATCGCCGGGCGGGCGCTGTTTTTCCATACCAAAATCAGTGCAGCGATGCGCAACAAACATGTCAAACTCTTCGAAACTGTCTTCATCCAACAGCAGCTCAACCCGCTCGCGCGCGGTTAATTTACCCTTGGCATGCTGCGCCTCTATGCGCTTGCTGCCGCCGCCTTGGCGCGCAACGTCGCGGCGCTGCTCAAGCTGTTGCAAAATATCTTTCATCTTGACTCCTTCGGCAATCTGCCGCTTCTGCTATACTGCTTGCGGTGTAACGCAAAGAAGATTTATGCAAATTTGCAAATAAATCTGCGGATTAAAGTGCTAATTTGTTAATTTGCTAACTTTATTTTAGCCAGCAAAGAGATAACCCCATCCGCCTTCTTCTGGATGGTTAAGGAGCGTATATGATCGAAAGACCCAAGGCCCAGTTTCTTAACCGGCAAACCCAGCCGCATATGGCCACGCTGATTTTGATGGTCAGCATTTCGGCGCTGGCGATGAATATCTTTTTACCAAGCCTCCCGCGCATGGCGGATGAGTTTGGCACCAGCGCCGCCATTTTAGGGTTGTCAGTGAGCGTATATCTGGCGATCAGCGCACTGGTTCAGTTATTCTCGGGGCCGCTTTCGGACATGCAGGGGCGCCGTCACGTCACTCTTTGGTCGATTGCCCTGTTCACGGCGGTCAGCATCGCCATTACCTTTTGTCAAAGCACCGAGTCATTTTTGATTTTGCGCGCAATCCAATCTGTCATCGCAAGCGTTTTTGTGATTTCGCGCGCCATCGTACGCGACACCACCGATACCGCAAGTTCGGGCTCTCGGATCGCCTATATCATGATGGGTATGGCGCTGGTGCCGATGTTCGGGCCAGCTTTGGGCGGGGTGATTGATGCCTATTTTGGCTGGCGCGCTAATTTTTGGATTCTAAGCCTGCTGGGGGTGGCGCTTTGGCTCAATTGCTTTTTTGACCTTGGCGAAACCGCGCCAACGGCAGATGTGAAATTCCAAGCGCATTTTGCGCTCTACCCCGATCTTTTGCGTTCAAAACGGTTTTGGGGGTATTGCTTCACCTCCGCATTGGGATCAGGCGCCTTCTTCGCCTATCTGGGCGGGGCCCCTTTTGTTGGCTCTGAAATATTCAACTTAAGCCCAGAGGCGCTCGGGCTATTCTTCGGCGCACCGGCAGCGGGATATTTTTTGGGAAACTTTTTCACCGGGCGGTTTTCGTCGCGGATCGGCCTTGATGCGATGATTTTTTGGGGGCTGGCCTTGAACTTATTTGGCCTCACCGCCTCTTTGGCCGTATTCTACAACGGCATGGGGTCAGCAATCAGCTTTTTTGGCTTCATGACCTTTGTCGGATTTGGCAATGGATTAAGCATTCCCAACGCCACGGCCGGCATGCTCGCCATACGCCCAGATCTTGCCGGCGCCGCCTCAGGGCTTGGCAGCGCCATTATGATTGCGGGCGGGGCGGCCTTATCCGCCCTTGCCGGCGCCGTTTTAACGCCAACCAGCGGCGCCACGCCCCTGCTATGGTTGATGTGGAGCTCGGTTGCCGCAGGGGTGATCTGCATGATCTATGTCAAAAAACGCCACCGCAGTATTCAAACCTCTTGACGCCTCTACCATAATTAGCAAGCTTAGCAGATCATTTTTGAAAATTTGCAAATCGGGGTAACAATGGCCGTTCAAAAGCTCTATGCCGGCGCCAAGCTGCGCGATCTACGCCGTAAGCTGAGCCTGACACAAAAGGAATTTGCCGCGCGGCTGGGCGTGTCGCTGCCCTATTTGAATCAGATTGAAAACAACAACCGGCCCGTTTCCAGTTCTATTCTCTTGGCATTGGCCCAAGAATTCGGCTTTGACATCACAGAATTATCAAGCGGAGAAAGCGAGCGGCTTATCAGCGATCTGCGCGAAGTTCTGGTGGACCCGATTTTTAGCGAAGCGCAACCCTCGCTTGGCGATCTGCGGCTGGTGGCGTTTAATGCCCCGGCCTTTAGCCGCGCATTTCTGGATCTACACCGCGCGTATAAAAACACCCAAGAACGCATGATGTCATTTGATGAAGCCTTGGGTTGGCAAGACGGGCATATGCAGCCCAACCCATGGGAAGAGGTACGTGATTTCTTTCATTATTGCGACAATTACCTGGATGCGGTGGATAAAGCGGCCGAACGTTTCGCGCATGGGTGGCAGGGGCCCAACTGGCTGCGTGGAAACGTTGAAAAGGCGCTTGCAGGCTTAGGAATACGCGTGGAATTAAGCGACCAAACCCCATTGCGGCACTATGATAAAACCCAAAACCGGCTGAGCTTGAGCGCCCATGCCAGCCCACCAACGCAAATTTTTCAACTCTGCCTGCAATTTGCCCTGATCACAGAAGAGCCTTTGCTCGAGGCCACATTGGATTTGGCGCGGTTTCAAACACCTCAAGCCCGCGATATTGCAAAAATTGGTCTGGCCAATTATTTCGCCGGCGCCGTGATGATGCCCTACAGAATATTTTTGCAGGCAGCCCAAGACGAGCGCCATGACCTAGAGCGGTTGGCCCGCCACTTTGGAGCGTCGTTAGAACAAGTCGCGCATCGGCTCTCTACGCTGCAAAGGCCCGGCGCAAAAGGTATTCCCTTTTTCTTCGTGCGCGTCGACCAAGCAGGCAACATCACCAAACGCCATTCTGCGACGCGGCTGCAATTTGCGCGCTTTGGCGGCGCGTGCCCGCTGTGGAATGTGCATCGCGCCTTTGAAACACCGGGGCGATTTTTGCGGCAATTGGCCGAAACGCCAGATGGAGCGCGTTACATTTCGCTTGCCCATGATGTGTCAAAAACCGGGGGCGCGTTTGGGGCTCCGGCGCACCGCTATGCCATTGCGCTGGGCTGCGAAGTGAAACATGCCGCGACCATGGTCTATGCCGATGGAATGGACCTTGACACCCCGCATGCCTATGAACCTATTGGCGTTTCATGCCGGGTCTGTGATCGGCGCGCCTGCCACCAACGCGCGCTGCCCCCGTTAGATAAAGAGCTTAGCATTGATCATGATCTACGCGAAAACCTTCCCTATTCCATCCAGTGATCGCTGAAAATCGCCGCGCTGTTTAAGACCCGCTTCTTTAGCGCTGGCTGGTCTGCCAATCCGGCGCCAACCAGGGCTGTGAATTGGCGCGCGCAAGCGGCGTTTTACCCAAAATAAGATCACTGGCTTTCTCGCCAACCATGATCGAAGGCCCGTTTAAATTGCCATTGGTGATTTGTGGAAAAATGCTGCTATCAACCACGCGCAGCCCCTTAACACCAATCACATTTGTTTGCGGATCGACCACCGCCAAAGGATCATCCACCGCCCCCATTTTACAGGTACCGCAGGGATGATAGGCGCTTTCGGCATGGGCGCGGATAAATCCGTCAATCTGGGCATCGGTTTGCAACGCAACGCCGGGTTGAATTTCGTGTTTTACAAACGGCCGAAAGGCCTCTTGCGCGAAGATCTCTCGCGTGAGGCGAATACCGCGGCGGAAATCTATCCAATCTTTTTCGGTAGACATATAGTTAAAGGTAATTTTTGGGCTGTCTTCCGGCTTGGCCGACCGCAAAGTAACCGCCCCGCGAGACGGGCTGCGCATCGGGCCTATATGGGCTTGAAATCCGTGCCCCTCTGAGGCTGCCTGGCCATCATAGCGCACCGCGATGGGCAAAAAATGAAATTGCAAATCGGGATATTCTACCCCCGCGGCCGAACGAATAAATCCGGCGCTTTCAAATTGATTAGACGCGCCAGGGCCGCTGCGCGTCAACGCCCATTGCAGCCCAACCCGCGCCTTTCCAAGCAGGTTCCAATATTTAAACAGGCTCACCGGTTGGCTGGCGGCCATTTGAATATAGACCTCCAAATGATCCTGAAGATTTTGGCCAACGCCAGGGCGGTCCGCCACTATTGGGATGCCATGAGCGGTCAGATGCGCGGCAGGGCCAATCCCAGAGAGCATCAATAGTTTCGGGGAATTGATCGAAGAGCTTGCTAAAATCACTTCTTTTTTGGCCCGAACGGTTTTCAAGCCCCCGCCTGCCAAAAGCTCAACCCCAACCGCGCGACGTCCGGAAAACACGATCTTACGCGCCAAGCCACGGATCAGATTGCAATTTTTACGTTGTAAGGCAGGGCGGAGATACGCTTTTGCAGCGGACCAGCGGGCCCCTTTGTGAATGGTATGCTCCATCGGGCCAAAGCCCTCTTGCTGCTGGCCGTTATAATCGTCGGTCAGCTGATAGCCGGCCTGCCGGCCAGCCTGCACAAAAGCCTGCACCAAGGGGTTATCGCGCTTACCGCGCGTCACGTGCAACGGGCCATCGCTTCCGCGCCAGCTGGCATCGCCGCCATGCCCGGCCGGATCCCAGGTTTCCATACGTTTATAATAGGGCAGCACATCCGCGTAAGACCAGCCGCTGGCCCCCATTGCCTCCCACGTGTCAAAATCTTTGGCATGGCCGCGCACATAAACCATGCCATTGATGCTAGAAGACCCCCCAATCACCTTGCCGCGCGGGCAGGCAAGCCGCCGCCCGCCCAGATGCGGCTCGGGCTCGGACCGATAGCCCCAATCATAGCGCTTCATATTCATCGGAAAGCTCAACGCGCCGGGCATCTGAATAAGCGGGCCCGCATCGCTGCCGCCATATTCCACCACCAGGACCGAAGCCCCCGCCTCGCTTAAGCGATACGCAAGGGCGCAGCCCGCGCTGCCAGCTCCGACAATCACATAATCGGCTTCTGCCGCGCTCATGCGCGCCACCTCAGGTTCCGGGCATAAATGTGGATACCCGCGCGTTCAAAACGGTGCATCAACATCCCCCATACGCACATAGACCGATTTCAACTGCGAATAATGCTCGATCGCGTTTTTCGAGTTTTCGCGCCCGATACCGGATAATTTCATACCGCCAAAAGGCGCCTCGATGGGGGCATCATTATATGAATTGATAAAGCAACTGCCCGCCTGCAATTTACCAATTACACGATGCGCGCGGCTTATATCACGGGTAAAAACCCCTGCAGAGAGGCCATATTCGGTGTTATTCGCACGCGCCACCACATCCCCCTCATCATCAAAATCCAAAACGCTGAGAACGGGCCCAAAGATTTCCTCGCGCGCGATCGTCATCTGATCGCTGACATCTGCAAACACGGTCGGCGCCAAATAATAGCCCGGGCGCTCAAGCCGCCGCCCGCCGCAGACCAGCCGCGCGCCCTCGGAAATACCTTGCGCGATAAACCCCTGAACAATCTGCATCTGCCGATCACTGACCAGCGGGCCAAAATTTGTGGTTTCATCGAGCGGATCGCCGATCACCGCCTGTTCAAGCCGCGCGCTTAAACGATCCAAAAACGCCTCTTTAATGGCCTTATGCACAAATACCCGCGTGCCATTGGAACAAATTTGACCTGACGAGTAGAAATTCGCCAGGATCGCCCCGCCAACGGCATTTTCCAAATCCGCATCTTCAAATATAATCAGCGGCGATTTACCCCCCAGCTCAAGCGTCACCTGCTTCAGACCCACGGCCGCGCTTTGGTAAACTTTGCGCCCCGTTGCCACCGATCCGGTGAGCGAAACTTTGTTGATGCGCGGATCCTGCAGCAACGCCGCCCCAACATCGCCCTGCCCTTGTACAACGTTGAACACGCCATCTGGCAAACCAGCTTCACTGAGGATTTCGGCGATTTTCAGCGCGCAAAGTGGCGTGGTTTCTGATGGTTTGAAAATCATCGCATTTCCGCAAGCCAAGGCTGGCGCAGCTTTCCAGCAGGCGATTTGGGTCGGGTAATTCCAGGCACCAATGCCAAGACAGATCCCCAAAGCTTCGCGGCGCGTATAGACCCAATCTTCGCCAAGCTGGATATGCTCTCCAGTCACATTTCCCGCCAAACCCCCGAAATATTCAAGCGCATCGGCGCCGCTGGTGGCATCCGCATAAAGCGTTTCCGAAAGCGGTTTGCCCGTATCATGGGTTTCCAGCACCGATAGTTCTCGGTTGCGGGCGCGGATCAGATCGGCAGCGCGGCGCAATACGCGCCCCCGTTCAGTGCCCGAGCGCGCCGCCCAGTCCTGCTGCGCGGCCTGCGCCGCGCCGAGCGCCTGCTCGATAATCTGATCCGTACCCGCGTGTATCTGTGCGATAACAGCCCCTGAAGCGGGGTATATCACGTCAAACCGCGACCCGCTTTTATCTTCAACATAGCGCCCACCGATAAAATGGCTTGCCGTTGGCTGCGTGCTAGACATGCATATCCCCCTTCAAAGCTGCGCGGAAAGCCCTAGCAGAAAAAGTGATATAGATAAATAAAAATTTATATGGCCATATTAATTTTGATATATTTCTTGAAATTTTACCCCAGCCAAGCCAGATAAACCCCATGGAAAGACGCAGCATTCGTGACATACGCAATTCAGAATTCATTCAAGCCACTTTGCAAGCGGTACAACAGAAAGGATTTCAGAATGTCACTTTAAGTGAAATCGCTGCCTATGCGAGCACCACAGCTGCCAGCATAACCTATCATTTTGGCAGCAAAGAAAACCTGCTGGAAGCTACGATGCGCCACTTACTCGAACTCTTGCGCCGTGAGGTCATCAACAATCTAAAAGAAGCCAAGACATCCAAACAACGCCTCCAAGCCGTTTTAACTGCAAACTTTTCCGATTCTCTCTTCACCAAAACCCATTGCAATGTCTGGGTGCAGTTTTGGTCAGCCGCGCCCTACCAACCCGCGCTGGCGCGGCTTCAAAAAATCAATCGCTCTCGCGTGGCCAGCCATTTGCGCCGCGAAACGCAGCTCCTGGTTGCTTCAGAGCGCCAACACATGGTGGAACAGGCCCTGCAGTCCTATATAGACGGAGTTTGGATAAGTGCGGCGCAATCCACGGCTGTGATAGACGCTAAAGCCGCGCGTACAGATATCAATAATTTATTGGATCTGCTCGTAAGCGCCGGCTAACCCCCTCTGGGAAAGCGCTGTTGGCTTTCCAAAATATTCAGATCCATATGGTTGCGCATATAGCGTTCAGAGGCATCTTGCAGCGGCTGGTAATCCCAAGGGTAATAGCCCCCCTTGCGTACCGCCTCATACACCACCAAGCGGCCCGCCTGGCTTTGTCGAACAGCGGCGTCAAAGGCGTTAAGATCCCAGCGCGCCTCGGATTTTGCCTTGAGCGACGCCACCGTGCCCTGATGCGCCGGCAGATTGGCCAAATTTACCCGCTCTTGCGGGTCCACCTCCAAATCAAACAACTGATCCGGATCCAGCAAACAGCGGTTATATTTCCAGCGCCCATAGCGCAAAGACACCAGCGGAGCATAAGAGCCTTCTGCCGCGTATTCCATCGCCACGGGCGCGCTGCGCGCTTGACCATGCGCCAGCGGCACCAAAGTTTCGCCGGCCGTCCAAGGCTGCAAAGCGTCAAGCGATATGCCAGCCAGATCGCAGAGCGTTGGGCAGACATCCAGCGTTGAAACCGGCTGGGTCAGCAGCCCCGAGGGCAGCTCTGGCGCCGATATCATCAAAGGCACCCGCGCAGACCCCTCATAAAAAGACATTTTAAACCACAAGCCCCGCTCACCCAGCATATCCCCATGATCTGAAACAAAAACAATATGGGCTTCTTGCTGCGTGGTTTCTAACACCTCTAAAATCTCACCAATTTTATCGTCAAGATAGCTGATATTGGCGAAATAGGCGCGGCGGGCGTCACGGATCATCGCCTCGCTCAAAGAATATGAGCGCCAATCATTGGCATCAAATAACCGTTGTGAATGCGGATCATGCTCGGCATAAGGAAGCGCTGCAACCGCGGGGCTGAGATGCGCGCAATCCTCATAAAGATCCCAGTATTTTTTGCGTGCAACGTAAGGATCATGTGGATGCGTAAAGCTAACGGTGAGGCACCAGGGGCGATCATCTTTGCCACGCGCCAGATCGTATAATTTACGGCAGCTTTGATAAGCAACCTCATCATCATATTCAAGCTGGTTTGAAATTTCACCGATCCCCGCACCCGTCACCGAACCCATATTGTGATACCACCAATCAATGCGCGTGCCAGGTTTGCGGTAATCCGGCGTCCACCCAAAATCAGCGGGGTAAATATCGGTGGTCAAACGCTCCTCAAACCCGTGCAACTGATCCGGACCAACAAAATGCATTTTGCCAGATAGGCAGGTTTGGTAGCCTGCCGCGCGCAAATGATGCGCATAGGTGGGTATAGAGGCTGCAAATTCAGCAGCGTTGTCATAGACCCCCGTTGTCGAGGGCAATTGCCCCGACATGAATGAGGCCCGCGCCGGCGCGCATAACGGGCTGGCGGTATAGGCATTGGCAAACCGCGCCGAGCGCTGCGCCAGGCGTTTTAAATGCGGCGCGTGCAGCCAGTCGGCAGGGCCGTCCGGAAACAGAGTTCCATTCAACTGATCAACCATAATAATTAGAATATTTGGGGAAGATGTCATGCAAGCGCCTCTTTCAGATACAGGTTACTCGGTCAGAGCCTCCAAAAGGTAAAAGCCTAGACTTTTGTAGCAGGAACTGGGGGGGTGCGCAGACGACGTTGCAAAACCGCCTCGCGCCAGCTGATAAAACTGACCGATGCCAAAATTGTGCCACCCCCAATCACCACCCATGGATCGAGCGGTTCGTCAAAAAACACCATCCCAACCGACACCGCCCAGACCAGCTGTAAAAACGTAACCGGCTGCGTGATGTTCACGGGCGCTGCAGCAAAGGCCAGCGTCATCGTGTAATGCCCCAATGTGGCAAAGCAGGCCACACCAAAAAGGATAAGCAAATCGTTAGTCGAGGGCGGAACCCAAACCATCCATGCCATCGGCGCCAGCCCCACCGTGACAAAGAGTGAAAGCATCACAACGATTGTACCCGCCGAAACTTGATCGCTGAGCCGTTTGGTTAACAAATAAGAGCAGGCAAAAAATACCGCAGCCAACAGCATCGCCAGATGCCCCATATCCACGCTGCGAATACCGGGGCGCAAAATAATCAAGGCCCCCACCAACGCAATGCCGACGGCGATCACCCGCCGCAACGCCAGTTTTTCGCCCAAAAATAACGCCGCCCCCAACGTCACATAAATCGGCGATAGGTAATTCATCGCCGTTACATCCGCCAAAGGAATCCGCGCCATCGCAAAAAACCATAAAAACACCGCCCCCACATGCGCCGCGCCGCGATACACAAAAAGCCGCATCAACGGCTGAGAAAAGTCGCTTTTGAAAACCGACCCCAGCATCGGCACCAGCAAGACCAAGCCCAAAGCATATCGCAAAAACGCCGCCTCAGCGGCGGGCATATCCGGCCCTAAATATTTCACCAAGGAGGTGACGCCCACAAACATAAGCCCCGTCACGATCATCCATAAGATGCCGCGTAAGGTCGATGAAGAAGAACGTTCGGTCATGGCGTTACTGAAAAGCTAAATAGCCCCAAAGCACAAGAGCTAATGAGACGCGAGCAGGCTGTAAGCGATTGCCCACATCACAAGCGCAATCCCGATGTCTAAAATCTGCCATGCGCGGGGATTGGCAAAAAATGGCGCCAAAAGACGCGCGCCGAAGCCCAATCCGAAGAAAAACGTAAAACTGGCTAGCATCGCCCCTAAACCAAAACCCAACGGGCTTTCAGATTGGTTCGCAATCCCCCCCAGCAAAATCACCGTATCAAGATATACATGGGGATTTAAAAAGGTCAGCGCCAAGCAGGTGAACAAGGCCGCCGATAAAGACATCACATCGCCCATTGCATCCAAAGCGTGATTGCCACGCCAAGCCGATATCATGCTGCGTATACCATAGGCGAACAGAAACAACGCCCCTGCAAAGCGGATCCAGCTCATAAGGTTGGGCAGGGCCTCCAAAAGAGTGCCCAAACCAAACACCCCCAGAAAAATCAACAGCGCATCAGAAGCCGCACAAAGCAACACGATCGGCAAAACAAAACGGCGCATCAACCCCGCCTTCAACACGAAGGCGTTTTGCGCTCCGATCGCAAGGATCAACGAAAAACCAAGGCCAAAGCCCAAAAAGAAAGGTTCGATCATGATATAGGTCTTGCGGAAATCATCCGCGACACAAGCCATAAAACACAAGGCAACACAACCGTAGAACAGCCCCCCCTACGCGATGGGGCTTGTGTAGCTTCCCGCTTTGGTATTGGGCGCATGCGACAGTAACCCGCGCCCGATCAAGGCCTTCAAACACCTGTGAAAGGTCGGCTGCGCCATGCCCAACAACAAAGCGTGCCTTTTAATATCAACAGATTTTGCAGTGCCACCCGCCAAATAAATTTCTGTGTAAGACGCATAGAACACGTCTTTTTCGTTTTGGGTCAATGCCCCAAGGCCCACTTCGTCTTCCAGACCCAAAAGCAGCTCGCGCATTTGCGCCATTTTAAAGTATCGTTGGGACATTATTCACCTGTCACAAATGCCAAATGACCGTTTGATCGATTTAATTGCCGAAACCATAAAAGTCTTAAAACCATACCTGAAGTCGATCAAAAAACTGTCTGACTTTCAATACAAAATTGTGTCAATTAAAAAGTTATCATAATGACTTAAGGAAATCTTTGCATTGACCCTGCACGACGGAAAGGCGCGCCAATTTTACCGGAAAACTGCTAAACTCGGTTTGGCCTCGCCTCAAAAAATGTATAATTTGTGAGCCAAAAATAAAGAACTGTCACTAATTTCTGACGCTGTACATAAAAGATTACACAACCAGCGAATGATGTCATAAAGATAATCGTTTCGCACGCAAAGCGCATTCAGCTCAAAAAAATAAACAACAAAGGACGCACAAACAAATTTTAAAGCGCGATTTCACCAATTTAACAGAATCGTGTCGAAATCCGATTATGCATTAGGTCAATATGAACGCCTCGATATCATATGTATCAAAAAGATACTCAATCAGAAGCTTCCAATTGCGCTATAACCTCATCACTGGCTTCAAAATTGGTTGTCACGCGCTGAACATCATCGTCATCCTCAAGCGCATCGATCAGCCTCATCAGCTTTTCCATCCCTTCAAGATCAAGCTCTGTGGTGGTTGTGGGTTTCCAAACCAGCTTGGTGGACAGGCTTTCGCCCAAATCATTTTCCAACATTTGCGCCACTTCATTCAGGCTGGTGTCTTCACACCAGATGAAATGCCCATCTTCTGAGCTTTCTACATCTTCCGCGCCCGCTTCCAGCGCCGCCATCATTACGCTATCATCATCACCGGCGGATACGGCGTAGCTCACCTGACCTTTGCGATCAAACATAAACCCTACCGAACCGGTTTCCCCCAAATTGCCGCCGTGTTTTCCGAAGGTCGAGCGCACATTCGATGCCGTGCGGTTTCTGTTATCGGTCATTGTTTCAACAATCACTGCCACGCCATTTGGGCCGTAGCCCTCATAACGGATTTCTTCATACTCATCCCCATCACCCGCAACCGATTTTTTAATCGCGCGCTCAATCACATCTTTTGGAACCGAATTTGATTTGGCTTCCTTAACAGCCAAGCGCAAACGGGGGTTTTTTTCAGGATCCGGATCCCCCATTTTGGCGGCTACGGTAATTTCTTTGGAAAGCTTCGAAAATAATTTTGAGCGCGCCGCATCTTGGCGCCCTTTGCGATGCTGAATGTTCGCCCATTTTGAATGGCCTGCCATTTTTCCCTCCGAAATTCGCTTATCTGCGCCTATATAGGTCAGGCTATCGCCGAGGGGCAAGCCACGAATCTGCAAAGTTTATCACCATGGGCCATGTCTCGGCAAAACAGGCTTAAAATCCCCAAAACCAGACCAGCCGCTTTAAAAGGGCCATAGTTTGGGAATAAACCAAGCCGATAAAAGCCCGATACTCAGATTGAGCGGCACACCAACGCGCAAAAAATCAGAAAACCGATATCCGCCGGGCCCGTAGACCAGCATATTGGTTTGATAGCCAATCGGCGTGGCAAAGCTGGCCGAAGCGGCCACCATCACCGCCACAACCAACGGCCGGGGATCAACGCCCAAATCATGCGCCAATGCAATTGCCAAAGGCGTGATGATCACAGCTACCGCATTATTTGACACCACTTCTGTGAGCAGCGAGGTCAGCAGGTAGAAGCACCAAATCAACAAGAAGGGCGACAGGCCCGCGATCGCGGGTGTCAGAGCCTTAACCACAAGTGCCACCGCGCCCGCATGGCCCAACCCGGCGCCTATGGTCAACATTGAAAATATCAAAACCAACAAGCGGCCCTGAACGAAAGCAAAGGCTTCCTCTGCGTCAATGGCCCGCGTCACAAGCAATATCGCGGCGGCCACCAAGCTAAGTACGAAAAGAGGTGCAAGGCCAAAACCGGCCATCAGCACCAAACCCAAAATCGTTCCAAATGCGATGGGCGCATGACGGCGGCGGAACGCTTGCACAGTCGGTTGAGAAATATCAACCACGGCAAATTCTTGTGCCAAACGTTTGATGTCTTCAGCAGCGCCTTCGAGCAGTAGCGTATCCCCCAAAGTGATAATAAGAGAGTGCAAATTTTGCGCTATATTCTGATTATGCCGATGCACAGCCAGCGTATAAACCCCAAAGCGCCGTCGCAAATGCAAATCGCTCAGCCTGCGCCCCAGCATTTGGCACCCAGGCGTAATTAATATTTCAACCGTTGTGGTTTCCACGGCAGAAACCTGATCCACCGCGCCTTTTCGCCTTAAGGTTTTTTCTTGCTGTAGCCCCAACAATTCCCCGATCGGAGAGCGTAAAACAACCCGGTCACCTGCGTTTAGCCGGATTGCCTTTAATCTATCACGCAACGAGGCGTTCTTGCGCAGCACATCGATCACCCGAACCCCTCGCCGGCGAAATAAGGCCACTTTTAAGACCGGCCTACCGATAAGCGCCGAGCCCGGCGGGATAAGCACTTCGCTGAAAAATTTCTTCTGCGTTTGATCTGATAATACATCCGCCAAACTGGCGCGTTCGGGCAAAAGCAACGGTGCGATAAACCGCAGATAAACCGCGCCCCAGATCACCAAGATTAAAGCCAAAGGTGTGATTTCAAAAAGCCCAAACCCCGCCAAACCCAAGTCACGGGCAACCCCATCCACCAATAAATTGGTGGACGTCCCCAACAGGGTCAACATGCCACCTAATATGGCTGTATAGGAAAGCGGAATAAGAACTTTACTGGCAGCAATATTCAGGCTTCGGGCCAATTGCACAAAGACCGGGATCATCACCACCACCACCGGCGTGTTCGACACCACCGCCGAAGATAACAACACGAATAGCAGTAGAAGGGCCAAAATGCCGCCAGGATGGCGCATTTTTCGGTTTTGAACAGCCGAAATCAACGCATCCAAAGCGCCCGTGCGCACCAAGGCGGCCACCACGATGAACATCGCGCCAATCGTCCAAGGCGCCGGGTTTGAAAACACTTGCAACGCGGTCTCATAGGGTAAAATACCCGTCACCAAAAAAAGCGCGGCACCGCTTAAAGCAATGACCTCACTGGGAAACCGCTCTTGCCAAAACATCACCAGCATCACCGCCACGATGCACAGCGAAAATCCCGCCGGCCATAAACCGGAAGAAAAAAAGACCATACGCGTCCTTTCAAACCCACTCAGCCGCGCCTTAGACCGTGTTTAACGGCGCGGCTGCACCAGAAACATACCAATCAGTATGGCAGATAATGCCGCCCATAAAAACAGGCTTGGTTGCTCATTCAGTAGAATAATCGCCCAGAAAACGGCAAAAATCGTAACGGCATAACTAACCTGTAGCGCGAAAACAGGCCCCGCCCGTTTCACCAACCACACATAGCTCGTATAGGCAAAAGCATGCAGCGTTGCCGAAGCGATCAAGGCAAGATCTGGCGCGCCCCATGGCAGGCGCGGGTCGATCCAATGCCCGCTGAGAAGCGCAAAAGGCAGCGTTGCAAGCGCTCCAAGACAGCTGGCGCCAAATAACGTGGCCACGGGGTTTAAGTTTTGAGTTCCAAACCGCGCAACATAATTGCCCTCAAACCCATAGCAAAGGGGCGCAATGACGGCTAAGAAAATAAATCCCACTTTTGAAGAGTCGGGCAAACGCGCCTCTGGCAGCACCAGCAACATCACACCACAGAGCCCAAAAAACAGCCCCAAGAGCCGGAATTTCGCAAAGGTTTCATTGCCCATCATCACGGCAATAGGAAAGCCGAACATGGGTACAGTGGCGATAATCACCGCTAAAAACCCCGCCGGCAAGTGGATAGCAGCCGTATAAGAGGCCGAATTTGGCGCAATGGTGCCCACGCAGGCGATGATTGCAAACAAGCGCAGCGCGCCGGGCGTAATGGTTAAGCTTTGACGCCGGACCAGTAAGACAATGCCCAAAACGCTGGCGCAAATCACCTGTTGCCAAAAAATAAGGCCAAAAAACAAATAGCCATCCGAGACAATTACTTTTGTCAGCGGGATCGTTAAACCCCAGGCGGAGCCAATGCTTAGCACCGCTAAATACGGCCAAATCCGTTCAATCATAAAGCCGCCGGTTGCAATTGACCGCCCACGCGGATCATCCTTACATTCTGCGCTTTTCCAGTGCTATCCTCAGTTTCCACGTAAAGCCCAGCAAGCGTGGCAGGTCCATCTGCCGGGCTGAACCGCGCCTTGGGCATACCCGTCACAAAGCGGCGCAAGGGTTCGGTTTTTTCCATCCCGATCACGCTGTTATAATCGCCGCACATGCCCGCATCGCTTTGATAGGCGGTGCCTTTGGGCAAGATCATCGCATCCGCGGTTGGAATATGCGTATGGGTGCCCACCACAACGCTGGCCCGCCCATCACAAAAATGCCCCATCCCCATTTTTTCAGAGGTTGCCTCGCAATGAATATCAACCAAGCTGGCCTGTATTTGCCCGCCCAAAGGATGACTACGCAACACCGCATCAATCGCCGAGAAAGGATCATCAAAGGGACGCTTCATAAACACCTGTCCCAAAACCTGCGCGACCAGAATTTTGCGCCCGCGCGCATCACTGAAAATACGCGCTCCGCGTCCCGGCGCGTTCTTGGCAAAATTTAAGGGGCGAATAATTCGTGGCTCTTTTTCGATAAATGCCAACATGTCTTTTTGATCAAATGCGTGATCGCCCAAAGTGATGCAATCTGCACCCGCGCCAAGCAATGCGCGCGCATGATCGGGGCTTAATCCATGGCCACTTGTGGCGTTTTCAGCGTTGACCACGGCAAAATCAATCTGCCACTCGGCTTTCAACCGCGGCAGTTTTTCAACCAGAGCTGCGCGACCTGCGCGCCCCATCACATCTCCAAGAAAAAGAAGCTTCATGCCGCCGTCCCTAGGGCCTCTGCCCTGAAAGCGCAAGCAAAAGCCGGCTATGAAAACTGATATTTCGCCCCGTAAGTGACCGGAAAATTAACAGAACGGGCGATAAAGCACTGCTCTGAAACGCGGTGGTGCAGCAGGTCGGCACGGCTGGGATCATCGCCGTTCGACAGCGTAATCTGCGGCCGTAACGTTGCCGCGACAAACCGACTGGCGCCATTAGCAAGCGTTTCACCCTGTGCAATGGGGTGATCTTGATACGCTTGAATACATAAGCCGGCCGCACTGGCCAGGTGCAGATACCATAACATATGGCAGGCGCTCAACGTTGAAATCAACAAATCCTCAGGATTATAAAGCGCAGGATCCCCACCCAAAATTGGATCATTCGAGCAGCTTATCACGGGTTTTCCGGGGCTGCATAAATCCCAACTGCGCGCATACCCGCGATAGGTTTTCGTGCCCTGCCCGCGGTTTCCCGTCCAAATTACCTGCGCCGTATAATCGTGAAGAACAGCCATTATTTTTCCTTTCAGTCAAGGCCGTTTGTCCAACGAGGTCACCGTCAAAACCACGCCAAAACTTAGATCATGCGCGCGCGCAGATCGATGACCTCATCCTCGGTTACGATTTGATCCAAAGGTTGGTCGGTTGCCTCCAATGGCAGGTGATCTGCCTGCTGCGCGCTATAGGCAAACCCAATGGCAAAAGTAGGTCGCTTTGCGCGTAACATCTCGAGCGTGCGGTCATAAAATCCACCGCCATAACCCAGCCGCCCCCCATTTCGATCAAAAGCGACAAGGGGCACGATCACCAGTTCCGGTTCGAAAAAATCATCATCAATCGGGATTTTGGCACCAAATGGCCCCTCCTTAAGCGCGCCCTCAGGATACCATTTTGAAAACCGCAAAGGATGGCCTTCGGCGGCAATCACCGGCACCCCAACCGGGCCATATCCAGCGGCTTCCGCCATCGCGGGGCGCGGATCAATTTCGGTGCGAATGGGCATGTACCCGGCCAAGGATACGCCGCGATATCCGGCCAAAACCGATGATAAGAGCCACGCGCAAGCGCCTATATCCCGAGCATGCGCCGATTTGCGCCGCGCAAAGGCAGCTTTGCGCGCGGCCCGTTTGCGCTCTGTCAAATCATTCATAACAAGATCCACCCTGCCAAACCCAAAAACGCCAGAAATCCCACAATATCGGTGACCGTGGTAACAAAAGCCCCAGAGGCCAACGCAGGATCAATGCCAAAACGCGCCAGCAGAACCGGAATGCCGGTGCCAGCCAAACCCGCAACAACCAAATTGATCACCATCGCTAACGCGATCACATATCCAAGCACGGGGGATCCGAACCAGATCACCCCGACCGAGCCCATTACCAACGCGAAAACCACCCCATTTAAAAGCCCCACAAGAACCTCTCGTCGCACCACCCGAACCAGATTTGAGCGGGTCAGATCTTTGGTCGCAATCGCACGCACCGCAACCGTCAGGCTTTGCGTGCCCGCATTGCCGCCCATCGAGGCCACAATGGGCATTAAAATCGCCAAAGCCACCAATTGCGCAAGCGCTGCTTCGAATTGCGCGATGACCACAGAGGCTAAAATAGCTGTAAACAGGTTCACCCCCAACCAAGGCAAGCGCTGCTTGGCCGTTTCCAAAACCGTATCGCTGAGGCTGCTTTCTCCAACCCCGGCCAGGCGCAAAATGTCTTCCTCATGTTCATGGTCAAGCACCATCATCGCATCATCAATCGTAATCATGCCGACAAGGCGCTGTTCATGATCCACAACAGGCGCAGAAATCAGATGATATTGATTGAACGCATAGGCAACTTCTGCTTCGTCTTGATCTGCCGGGATAACGCGAAACATCTCTTCCTTCAGGCTGACCAACGCGGTGCTACGCTTTGATGACATGATGCGCCCCAGCGTGACATTGCCCACCGGATGGAATTTTGGATCCACCAGAATCACATGATAAAACTGTTCTGGCAACTCCTCGGCTTTGCGCATGAATTCAATCGCATCGCCAACCGTCCAATAATCAGGCGCTGCAACCACTTCGCGCTGCATTAAGCGACCAGCGGAAAACTCTGGATAGGCCAGCGATTGTTCGACAGCCAAGCGATCTATATCATCCAAAGCGTCCAGAATGGCTTCTTGCTGCGGCGTTTCCAAATCTTCCAGAAGATCGACAACATCGTCGCTTTCCAGATCGCGCACCGCGTCGGCCAAAACCTCGGGTTTCAGAAGATTGATCACGTCTTCGCGAATGGCCTCATTCAGCTCAGACAGGATTTCACCATCAAATTCACGCTCATAAAGACGGATCAACCGCGCCCGATCATAGCCATCGATTTGTTCGAGCAAATCCGCGATATCCGCCGCGTGCAAAGGCTCCATCTGCGCAACCAGCTGATCACGATCTTCACGATCTACAGCGTCTAAAATACCCGCAACATCGCTTGGATTGAGCTCATAACTGCGATCAGGCTGCGCCACGTCTTGATCAGATAGGATGGTATGGTTTTGCATCATAAGCCCCCATAAACTATGCTCGTGATAGCTGAGAATAAAACAAAAGAGCAATGCAATAACGCGGTTTACCGGCCCTGATATGCAAATTATACAACTAGAGATGGATTTCAATCAAAAGGATCTTACGTGATCGCATCCTCACCTCAGCTGTTGCTAACAGGCCAAACGCTCAGTTTTAAAGCCGATCCCTTTGTAACAAAGGTCGAATCGGCCAGCGCCTTTGACAGCGCCGGCGGCGTGCTCATTGAAGCGGGAAGGATCCTTGCACAAGGCCCAGCTGCAGATTTACGCCGACACTACCCACAAGCGCAGGTCATCGATTATGGCGATAAGCTGATCATGGCGGGCTTTATCGACGCGCATGTTCATTATCCGCAGACCGCAATCATTGCCAGCTGGGGAAACCGCCTGATTGATTGGCTCAACCAGTATACATTTCCCGAAGAAATGCGATTTGGCGATGCGGCTTATGCACAACACAGCGCGGAGACGTATTTGGATCTGGCGCTCGCGCATGGCACGACCAGCCTGGCCAGTTTTTGTACCATTCATCCAAACAGCGTAGAGGCGCTGTTTGCCAGTGCGGACGCGCGCGGCATGGCCATCGTGGCGGGCAAAACCTGCATGGATCGCAACGCGCCCGAAGGCTTGCGCGACACGGCGCAAAGCGCCTATGATCAAAGCAAAGCTTTGCTGCAAACATGGCATGGGCAAGGCCGGGCGCGCTATGCCATCACGCCGCGGTTTTCACCCACCTCAACCCCCGCGCAACTGACCGCATTGGGGGCTTTATGGCAGGAATTTCCCGATTGCCTGATGCAAACCCATCTCAGCGAACAAATCGATGAAATCGCATGGGTGAAAGATCTCTTCCCCAATGCGCGCGATTATCTGGATACCTACGAGACATTCGGTTTGCTGGGCAAACGCGGCCTTTACGGGCATGCGATACATTTGCAGCCGCGTGAAAAAGCCCGGCTAAAAGAGGTTGGCGCGGCTTTGGTTCATTGCCCAACCTCAAACAGTTTCATCGGCTCGGGCCTCTTTGATATGCACGGCCTGGCAAATGCCGGGCAACGCATCGCTCTGGCAACCGATACCGGGGGTGGATCCAGCTTTTCCATGCTGCGCACTATGGCTGCGGCCTATGAGATCGGGCAACTAAACGGTCATCCTTTGCACCCGGCGCAATTGCTCTGGTTGGCCACGATGGGCTCCGCGCGCAGCCTGCATCTTGAACATGAAATCGGCAGCCTAACACCCGGAAAATATGCAGATCTGGTGGTTTTAGATTTGGCCTCAACCCCCGCAATCGCGCAGCGGCAAAGGCAAGCGAATGATCACTGGTCAAGCCTGTTTCCGACCATCATGATGGGCGATGATCGCGCCATCCATTCGGTGTGGATCAAAGGCGCAGAACGGCACAGCAAAACCAGTTAGGCGCGCCGCAGAGGCCTCTCTCAACCCCTATGCGTTGATAAGCTTTTGCACCAGACGGTTTTGATGCGCGATCAAAGCCTCTAAATCAGTGCTGCGCAGCTGGCCATCGCGCACAACAAAGCGCCCTTCCACCAGTAAATCCCGCACTTTATTGGGCCCCGAAAGAACCAACGCCGCAGGATCCCAGCTGCCCGCACTTTCCACGCCAGAAACATCCCAAATTGCAATATCCGCCCGTTTTCCGACCGCCAAGCGCCCACATTCGGGTCGGCCCAGCACATCTGCACCCCCGCGGGTTGCAATTTCCAACGCCTCGCGGGCACTCATCGCATCTGCGCCTTGCGACACCCTTTGCAGCAACATCGCTTGGCGCGCCTCATCCATCAAATTGCCCAAATCATTGCTGGCAGACCCGTCGACCCCCAATCCCACGGGCACCCGCGCATCGCGCATTTGGCGCAGCGGAGCAATCCCAGAGCCAAGGCGGCAATTCGAACAGGGGCAATGCGCCACACCGGTTTGGCTTTTTCCGAATAGGGCAATTTCTTTGGCATCCAATTTCACACAATGCGCGTGCCACACATCCGCACCTGTCCATCCCAGATCTTCAGCATATTGCCCTGGGCGACATCCAAATTTTTCAAGCGAATAGGCGATATCCTCATCATTTTCCGCCAAATGCGTGTGTAAAAATACCCCCTTATCGCGCGCCAAAAGCGCCGCGTCGCGCATTAAATCACGACTTACTGAAAAAGGGGAACAGGGCGCAATGCCCACCCTGAGCATGGATGCGGGAGAGGGATCATGGAACGCATCCACCACACGGATGCAATCTTCCAAAATCCACGCTTCCGTTTCAACCAAAGCATCAGGCGGTAAGCCGCCATCGCTTTCACCGATGCTCATCGCACCCCGGGTTGGAAAAAAGCGCAGGCCAATTTCCTGCGCCGCCTCAATCGTATCTTCCAGCCGCACACCGTTGGGGTATAAATACAAATGATCGGCGCTTAAACTGCAGCCAGACAATGCCAATTCGGCCAACCCCACCATCGCTGAAACGCGCATTTCTTCAGGCCCAAAGCGGGCCCAAATAGGGTAGAGCGTCTGCAGCCACCCAAACAACAATGCGTTTTGCGCGCCGGGCACCGCGCGGGTTAAGCTTTGATAGAGGTGGTGATGCGTATTGACCAAACCCGGCGTCACAACGCAGCCTTCGGCCTGCACCACCTCACAGTCAACGGGCGGCGCGTAATTCTGCGCGACGGCTATAATTTCTCCCTCATGTAAATGGATATCAGCGCCGTGCAATTCGCGTCGCGCATCATCCATGGTGAGGATGTAATCTGCATTTTTGATCAGGATGTCGCCCATGCGCGGCCTTTACAGGCGCGCGTTTTGCAGCAAGGGCAAAGCGGCTGCCATCAGCTCGGGCGTTGCCGCAGCGATAATTTGCCCGCCGTCATGCGCAGGACGCCCCTGCCAATTGCAAACGACCCCTCCAGCGGCTTCGATCACTGCGATCGGCGCTTGCACATCATAGGCGCTTAATCCGGCCTCGATCACCAAATCGATCTGCCCCGCCGCCAGCAAGGCATAGGCATAGCAATCTAAACCATAGCGTACCAATTTAACCTGTTTGGCCACCGCCTGAAAGCTGGCATGCTCGGCGCGGCTGCCAATTTCAGGAAAGGTGGAAAACAACAGCGCATCCTTCAAAGCGCGCGTAGAGCGCGTTTGCAAAGCCGCCGCCCCCAAAGGACCGGCCATCGTGTTCAGCCCCAAACCGCCGATAAAACGCTCTCCGATATAAGGTTGATCAATGACTCCAAAAAACGGGCCCGCCGCATCGCGCAGGGCAATCAAAACGCCCCAGGTTGGCGTTCCGCTCATGAAAGAGCGGGTGCCATCGATCGGATCAAGCACCCACGTTAACCCTGAGCTTCCAAAAGTTTCCCCGTATTCTTCACCCAAAATACCATCCTCTGGGCGTTGCGCTTCAAGGATGGCGCGCATCGCGCGCTCGGCGGCTTTATCCGCATGGGTCACAGGATCAAAGCCCTGATCGGCTTTATTTTCAAGCGCCAAGTTTGTTGACCGGAATAGCGGCAAAATTGCCGCTCTAGCCGCCTCAGCCAAGTCGACCGCCACGCGTTTTAGCTCTTCTTTATCTGCCGCAGAAAGAACCTCTCTGCTTACATACGCTTGTTCCATAATCAAACCCTTTCGCCCACAGGCGCTAGAGCATGATCACGCGAAAATCAAGCGACGTCGCTGAGCACCCGGGCAAGGTCAAACAATCTACGCCGTTGGTTTTCCGGTATCGCATAGTAAGAGCGCACCAAATCTAACGCTTCTTTATCGCCCATAAGATCTGACGGCATAGCGTCAGACTGAATTTTAACGCCTTTTTCTGCCTGCAACCCATCGAAGAAAAAATTAATCGAAACGTCTAAAGTGCTTGCGATATCCCATAGGCGCGATGCGCTTACACGGTTCGCACCGGTTTCATATTTTTGAATTTGTTGAAATTTAATCCCGACATGCTCTGCCAATTGTTGCTGCGTCATCCCCACCAGCCATCTACGCTGCCGGAGTCGCTTTCCAACATGTTCGTCAACAGGATGTGCCATTGAATATTCCTTTTTATAACAATTATGGAGGTTTAGACCTAAATACTCTGGCTAACCCTTAAATCATGAGATGGAGATTAACAGAACAGCCGCAAAATTCAAGCCCTTTTGTTACTTTAACGAATAAAATTTAAAATTCACTCTCTTTAAGGGAGAGTCGCCAAAGCGCTTAAAACTGGCTTTTAAAGCGGTCATCGCAACGCAAGCCGCACCCCCACCACCTTTGAAGCACAGCCCCGAGAAGCTATCTTTTTTGCGCAGGTCTTTCTAAGAAACCTCGCATTTTCCGAGCAAAGGGCAAATCTATTCAATTTTACAGAAACCACATAAGCCCGCTGAAACTCCCATAAGCCATGGCTCCTACTCGCTTTTCGGTGAGATGCAGAAACGGCCTGCCCGTTCTTTTGCCTGCAACACCCTGTAGCTGGTTCATGCCTTTAACCGCTCAGCACCTTGGAAGGTCGGAAAAGAGGGCTTAAAAAACGCATAAAGCCTTTAACTGGTGTTCAAAAAGACTCACTTCACACTATTTTTAACAAATCAGGAATTGATCTTACGCTAAGCCTTGAAAATTGGCTCATTCTCCCCAATATACCCCGTAATATGTTTTTCAGAATGGGGATCCCATCCTGTTCATTCGGCACTGGAGGTTAATTATGGCAGAATTTGAAACAATGCGCAGCACCGCAGCGGGTCGCGTCGGCGAAATCGACGAAGGCCTGCGCACGCATATGAACAAAGTATACGGGACAATGTCTGTTGGTATGCTGATTACAGCATTGGCCGCATGGGCCATTGCCGGTTTGGCAACCACGTCTGATCCCGCCTTGGCGGCTGGCCAGATGGCCAATGGCACGTTGCTCACGTCTTTCGGCGTTGCCATTTACACATCGGCTCTACGCTGGATTGTGATGCTGGCACCTTTGGGAATGATTTTTGGCTTTGGCGCCATTATGCAACGCGCTTCAGCCAGCGGCGCGCAGTTATTCTTCTTTCTTTTCGCCACATTAATTGGCGTCTCGCTGAGTTCGATCTTTGTGTTCTACACAACTTTCTCAATCGTGCAGACCTTTTTAGTCACCGCGATCGCTTTTGCAGGCTTGTCGCTTTGGGGTTACACCACGAAGAAAGACATTTCGGGCTGGGGCTCTTTTCTGATCATGGGCGTAATCGGCATTTTTGTAGCGATGATCGTCAATATGTTTCTCGGCTCTCCCGCGATAATGTTTGCGATTTCGGTTCTGGGCGTTTTGATCTTTGCCGGCCTAACCGCCTATGACACACAGAATATCAAAAATACCTATTTGGCGCATGCGCATCATGGCGATCAGGAATGGTTGGATAAATCAGCGATTCACGGCGCGCTAAATCTTTATTTGGATTTCCTCAACATGTTCCAGTTCTTGCTGATGTTCATGGGCAACCAAGAATAAGCAAGCGCTACTTTTATACAAGAAAAGGCCGCGGTTCGCTTCGCGGCCTTTTTTATGCGATCTGAATAAATCGACGGGTCGAACCATCAACCGTAACAAAAAAACCACTCAGAAGTCTGAGTGGTTTTTTTGTCAGTTAAAAGGGCAAGGCCTGCTTATTTGATCTTGCCTTCTTTATATTCAACATGCTTACGCACAACCGGATCGTATTTACGAACGATCATCTTCTCAGTCATTGTGCGGGCGTTTTTCTTGGTCACATAAAAATGGCCAGTGCCTGCGGTAGAATTCAGGCGGATTTTAATAGTGGTTGGCTTGGCCATGAAACGTCTCCTGAAGCGGGGGATCAAACACCCGTAAAACTCTGTAGAATGTGCCTTTTAGCGATGCTGAGGCTGCTGTCAACCGGGACCGCGCATATTTTCCGCGGCGCATCCAGATCAAAGCAAACGCGCGGAGAACCTATAAGCCGGATTCTGTCCAGAGGTTGCCCTCTTGGATGATCATTCCTCTTAGCCCAAGGTTGCCCCTGCGCCTCTAGCTGCCAACCCGAACCCTACAGGCCAAAGATGCCCGGTGGTGATATCGAAAAGACGATCAACCCACCTGAGGTTCCTATTTGGCATTGCTCCTGGTGGGGCTTGCCATGCAAGACCTGTTACCAGGCCCCCGGTGGGCTCTTACCCCACCCTTTCACCCTTACCTACGACCAGCGCAGGCGGTTTGCTTTCTGTTGCGCTATCCGTCGGGTTACCCCGCCCGGGCGTTACCCGGCACCATTTCTTTGTGGAGTCCGGACTTTCCTCGACCCCGAAGGGCCGCGATCATCCAGTTCTCCGCGCACAGGTGCAGTAGGCGCGAAAAGCGACAAGGTCAATTGCAAAGCGCATTCAAAGCGGCCAGCAGCGCAAAATCAAAGCGGCTTAAAGGGCCGCTGCGATGGGGTGCGAAATGCTGCCGAAGCGACGATAAAATTTGTTCCACACCAAGACTTGGATCATATCCATAATCTGCAGCCTGTTTTACAAACTGTGCGCAAAGGCGCGGATCATCTTTACCCATCACCGGATCCATCTCGACGGCCTCATTCAAATGCCAGGTTTTAAGATCCGGCCAAACACCAACCCCGCTGAGCGCCAATCTGCGCCAATCAAACCGCGCACCAGGATCGGTTTTTCGGCCAATCGCAACGTCAGAATGCCCCAGAACCCGATGCGCCGGAATATTGTTACGCCCAGCGATATCGCCACAAAGCGCAATAAGCGCGCGCATTTGTTTATTGGAAAACGGATGATCGCCGCGATTATCAAGCTCAATACCAATCGATCGGCTGTTTATATCGGTTTCACCGGCCCAGAAACTGCGCCCGGCATGCCAAGCACGCTGGCTTTCGCACACCAGTTGGAGAACTCGGCCATCCAATGTGATCAGATAATGCGCCGACACCTCATGGATCGGATCGCATAAGCGCTGCAGCGCGGCCTCGGCGCTTTGCATCGCCGTGTAATGCAACAGCAAAAGATCGATCGAGCCTCCTGCGCGACGTGGGCCAAAATTTGGCGAGGCCCTGACATCCGCAAAAGGGGCGCCAATCATCCCGACGATCCGGCCAAGCGAAACGGCGTTGGATCCCAAGAGCAGGCAAACCCATCGCCATCCGGATCAAGACCCATCCAATCCACTTTCGGACCGCTGCGCTTTAAAAACAACTGCTGGGCTTCGCTTGGCGACGCATAAAAGTTACAGCTCCGCAGATACAGCTCTTCGTTGTAAAGGCCAGAGCGGCGATAGATTTGCACCCCAACCGGGTTGGTCGTACGCAAAGCGTATTCGATGATGCTGATCTCATTTGTGCCCGGGCGCACGGGCAAATCAGTGGGCTCAATCAAAACATATTTCGCGCGACTTTCGGCCAAGCGCTTGGCATCGCTTTCGATCGATTGACGGGCAGCGACCGCCTCAAAATCATTTTCATCCGACAGCGAGGTCGTGTCAACCGAAGCAGCCGCGCCTGTTGGGTCATCAACCTCAACCCCTGAGGCGGGCGCCAAGCTTTGTTGTTCAACAGCCATCGGAGAGGGCAGCGGCAGCACCGAGGCCGCATTTGGCGTCGGGTTTTGCCCAATCTCAACTGGCTCGCAGGCGCCAAGAAGCGCCAAGGCGCCGCTGGCGGCTAAAGCTCTGATCAAAAAGGGTTCCGACATTAACAGCGATCCTGCATCATAAGGCCCACCAATTCTGCGGTTTATGCGCAAAACCAGAAGCCTGTTCCAGAGCGTATGCAGAATTTAGCAAATCTGCTTCCTCCCAGGGGCGACCAATCAGCTGCAGCCCCAGCGGCAAGCCCTGTTTGTCCAATCCGGCGGGCACCGAAATCCCCGGCAAGCCGGCCAAGTTCACGGTGACCGTAAACACATCATTAAGATACATTTCCAAAGGATCCGCATCCGCCATACCGCCAAGCGCAAACGCCGCAGAGGGCGTGGTCGGGGTTAAAATACTATCGATACCCGTTGCAAAAACATCGTCAAAATCTTTTTTGATCAAGGCGCGTACTTTGCGCGCACGGTTGTAATACGCATCATAAAACCCTGCGGATAGCACATAAGTTCCCACCATGATCCGGCGCTGCACTTCCGGGCCAAAGCCTTCCGCGCGGGTTTTTTCATACATCTCCGTAATGCCATCGCCCGCCGCCAAAGCCGCCCGATGCCCAAAGCGAACACCATCATAACGCGCCAGGTTTGACGACGCTTCTGCTGGCGCAATCACGTAATAGCTTGGCAGCGCATATTGCGTATGCGGCAAGCTGATATCGATCATTTCTGCCCCAGCAGATTTCAACATATCTTGGCCTTCTTGCCATAAAGCCTCGATCTCATCCGGCATGCCATCCATCCGATATTCGCGCGGGATACCGATTTTTTTGCCCCGAATATCCCCATTCAACATCGCTTCGAAATTTGGCACGGCCAGATCAGCGCTGGTGCTGTCTTTGGGATCATGGCCAGACATGGCCTCAAGCATAATCGCCGCATCCCGCACTGTTTTCGTCATTGGGCCTGCTTGATCAAGCGAACTGGCAAAGGACACAATACCCCAACGCGAACAGCGCCCATATGTTGGTTTAATCCCGACAGTGCCGGTAAATGCAGCAGGTTGGCGGATCGACCCTCCGGTATCGGTTCCGGTAGCGGCCAAACAAAGATCTGCCGCCACGGCCGCGGCGGAGCCGCCAGAGGATCCACCCGGGGTGAGCGCCTGCTCACCCAGTTTCCAGGGGTTGAGTACGTCGCCATAGATCGAGGTTTCGTTTGAACTGCCCATCGCGAACTCATCCATGTTGAGCTTGCCCAACATAACGGCACCGCTATCGCGCAATTTCTGGCTAACCGTGCTTTCATATTCGGGCTTAAAACCCTCTAAAATTCGGCTTGCCGCTTGACTGGCTACGCCTTTGGTACAGAATAAATCTTTGATGCCGATCGGCAAACCGCACATATCCGGCGCCTCCCCGGAGGCCAGCTGCTCATCCGCTGCCCGTGCCAAATCCAACGCCAACTCGGGCGTTTTGTGAACAAACGCGCCCAGCGCATCAGCGCCCTCAATCGCGCTTAGACAAGCTTCGGTCAGTTCAACCGAAGTGACCTGTTTCGCGCGCAGCGCATCGCGGGCCTGCGCCAAACTCCATGCGTTCATCTCACTCATTATTCAACCACCTTTGGAACCGCAAAAAACCCTTCACGCGCGTCTGGCGCATTGGCCAATACCTGCATTTGCTGATCACCATCATTCACCTGATCCGCGCGTCGTTTCAAACGCTGCGGAGTGACCGAGGTCATGGGCTCAACCCCGCTGACATCCACCGCATTTAATTGCTCGATGAATCCCAAAATCGCATTAAATTCCTCAGCCAAGGCGGGCAAAGCCGCTTCGTCCACTTTTATTCTGGCCAATTTTGCCACTTTTGCGGCTGTTGCAGTATCGATCGCCATCGACCTCTCCATATTCTTTCCCCGAGGGGTTTAGCGCCGCAGGCCTCTGCCTGCAAGCATCTGCTGACAGCATCAACGGAAAAGCCAGAGTGCCCTTTCGGCTGCGCCCCCAACGAAACGTCAAATCGCCGATCCAAACGCTGAACCCGAACACCTTGTATTTTTTGTAAGAACGAACCCACAGCAACCGTTGGGCGCGTATGCCGCTTTTCAAAATTTCATGCAAAGCGGGCAGTATAGATCAGCGGTTTAGCCCATCCGGCCACACCACACGCGCGCGCCCAAATTGCAATCTCGTTGGCCAAGACCGGCCTTGCACCAAAAGCGGGAGTTACCCGCGCTGCTGCAATTGCCAGGTTAAATTTGCCTTCACGCTCGGCCATTCGGTTGCAATGATCGAATACACGGCGCTGTCTCGATAGCTGCCATTGGCCATAATCATATTGTTGCGCAAAATCCCATCCTGCTTGGCGCCAAGGCGCTCAATCGCCCGCCGGCTTTGTAAATTCATCGCATGGGTTCGAAATTCCACGCAAATGCAATTTAATTGTTCAAACGCGTATTTTAGGAGCAGCCATTTACATTCGGTATTTACCGCGCTGCGCTGGATAGATTTTCGCAGCCAGGTTGATCCAATTTCCAACCTGCGCTGCGATTGTTCAATATTCATATAGGTTGTCATACCAACGCAGCGCTGCGTCTTCAGGTTTTTGACGGCAAAAGGGTACATTAAGCCTTTCCGCTGCAAGTCTAAGCGCCGGCTGATCTCTGCGCGCATCTCGCCAGCAGAGGGAATGGTTGTGTACCATAATTTGTGCAAATCACCATCTTGAACCGCCTCAACCAGATCTTCGTGATGGGCCATCGACAAAGGTTCCAGCGCGGCAACTTTGCCCGTAAGGGCAATATCTTCTTCGCAAAGTCGCATCGATTATCCTTCCATTCTTCCAGGTTCACCACCGCGCTGCGCCGAGATAGACGCCCAACCCGCCTTTCGTAACACCCAGTCTTGCTATTTTGCCCAGCTTAAGGGCGGCGCGCGATCTGCATGTCCTTGCGCACGCGCTGCGTAAAATTTCATCCAAAGGCAAATCGGTGCTTTCCTCTGCGCGTAATATTGCAAATACTGCCCCGTATCGAAACCCCATACTCGCGCTAAAGGAAAAGACATGTCAGACATAACACGAATCGCAACAGGGCAACGTATGAGCCAAGCTGTGGTACATGGCAGCACCATTTATTTGGCAGGCCAAGTCGGAACTCCGGGCACATCAGTCACCGAACAAACCCAAGAAATTCTTGATAAAGTTGACAGTTTACTAGAGCAGACGGGCTCGGATAAAACGCGCATTTTAAGCGCCACGATCTGGATGGCTTCTATGGATGATTTCGCGGATATGAACGCGGTCTGGGATGCTTGGGTGCCCGAGGGCCACGCCCCGGCAAGGGCCACGGGCGAATCTGCCCTTGCGACCCCCAAGCACCTGGTTGAGGTGATTATAATCGCCGCAAAAGCCTAACTGCTATTGCTCCAAAGCCACCCAAGCCGCTGCTTCGCCTCGGGCTTGGGCCGCGCCAGTAAGAGCCGCTCAATCGGGCTTATGCCACCGCAGAACCTCATGCACGCCCGCACGCTTGGTCCGAAACGCATTTGCCGGATGGTGTTTATCTTCATAGCCAAAAGACACAGCGCATAGAATATCGCGATCCGCTTCAATCTGCAGATTTTCGCGCAAAATAGGCGCCATTCCGGCAATCGCCGCCTGTGCTATCGTGGCTATTCCCAAGGCCTGCGCGGCAAGCGTAAAGGCGGTGACAAAAGCGCCCGCATCCAGCGCGGCATATGCACCCAATTCTTTGGGAATGGTCAGGATTGCCACCTGCGGCGCATTGAAGAAGCGATAGTTTTGCAGCATTTGCTGACGCGACGCGGCGCGATCGCCTTTTGCAACCCCCACAGCCTCGTATAATTGCCAGCCACAAGTTGAGCGGCGATGTTTGTATTTGCCGCTATAGCTTTCGGGAAAGGGGATCTCTGGTGCTTGCAACCCCTCTTTGGCCGCCGCTGTCAACGCGGCGGCCAATATCTTGGTTTGCGCGCCTTCGCACAGAATAAGCTGCCAAGGCTGCGCGTTACACCAAGATGGGACCCGTTGAGCCGCCTCAACAATTTTTTCAATATCAGAATGCGCGACCGGCCTGTCTAAAAATGCACGGCAAGAATAGCGGGTCTGTAACAGCGCGTTCAGCGTCTCAAACGGGGCGAGCATCAGGAGTTCCTTCGTTTAATTCTGCCAATATCTGGCCTCGGTCTGCATTTTTGGCGCGTATTTCGCCCATTGTTTCGGGGGCCCATGTCGAAAATCGCGGCGCCGGTGCTGCCTGCAGCAAGCCTTGTGCCCAGCTCCATATCTGGCGCGCTTGAATATGGGGATCATTTTGCGCATCTTGCGGCGCATTTATTTTCGCAACGCAGGCATCGGTTTGCGCAAATAAATCATCCCAATGCGGCGCCGGTTTTTGCGCGAATAATCCCGCCAAACGGGCGGTGAGCTCGGGCCATAGCGCGGGCTCAAATTGTTTGCAAAAATCAGCATCTTCGTGCAGGTCCAATTTCCTTAAAAAGGCTGCATAAAATTGCGGCTCCAAACATTGCACCGAAATATAACCGCCGCCGCGACAGGCGTAACTACGGCTAAAATGCGGCCCGTCCAAAAGGCTTTTGCCGCGTTCTTTGACCAGCCCGCCCTGCCCTTGAAGAGACATCAAAAGCGACAGCATATGCGATGTCCCATCCACCATAGCCGCATCGATCACAGCGCCTTTCCCGGTGGTTTTTTGGGTCAGCAAAGCCGCCAGAACCCCAATCACCAGATACAGCGCACCGCCGCCAATATCACCCAATAAGGTGGGCGGCGGAAACGGCGCTTCACCGGCATTTGACGCATACCAAAGCCCGCCACTGCGCGCCAAATAATTCAAATCATGACCCGCTGCCCGCGCCAAAGGACCGGTTTGCCCCCAGCCAGTAACCCGCCCGTAAACCAAACGCGGATTGATTTGCATCACCTCCTCTGGTCCCAAGCCCAAACGCTCCATAACCCCGGGTCGAAAGCCTTCGATCAGCCCATCAGCTTGGCAAACCAAACGATGCGCAAGCTGTTTTTCATCCGCATCCTTCAAATTCAAAACGATCGAGCGTTTGCCACGATCCAGCAGATTATGACGGGCAAGACCAGGGCTTTTATCTCCGGTTTCGCGATGAATAACGATCACGTCCGCGCCCAAATCTGCCAGCATCATACCCGCAAAAGGCGCTGGCCCAAGGCCTTCAAACTCGATCACTTTTAATCCTGATAACATCGACACCGCGCGCTTTTGAACACAGCGTGCTGCTTAGCATATCTGCCAGTGGTTTCCAATCAAAGCGCCCGTCGCAGCCAAGATATTCAGCCCGCGTGCCGTTAAAGCGGCCGTAGGAGGGATACCTTCGCCGCCGGCGGATCCAGCGTGAGCGCCGCTGCCAAGGCCACTGCCAACAAACTGGCGACCTGAAGATACATCAAAAAAGTAAATTTTGTCATTGGCGCCATCTCCCGTGCCCACACTCTCCCGTCAGATAGCCAGACTTCACTTGCGATCAAGCCGTCAGGCTGTTCTTGCGTCCAAAACAGCGGAAAATCGCCGACCATCGGATTCAAAATAAGCGGCAATCAGGCCTTGGCATCTCCATTCAGAATTGATTTAACTGCGCCTTAACGGGCAAACAAGCGCTGTCGCAAGCAGCAAAGCCGCCCAAATACAAAGGATCTAACCCATGAGAAAAATCGGCGTTTTAGGGGGTATGGGGCCCGAAGCGACCATTCTTTTTCAACAACGCTTGCTCAAGGCGGTGCGCGCGCAGGATGATCAAGATCATATTCCTTTACTGATCGATATGAACCCTCAAGTGCCCTCACGCTTGGCCTATGTTTTGGATCAAACAGTCGGTGCGCCAGATCCCGGTCCAGTGCTGGGGGATATGGCCAAACGCCTTGACAGATGGGGCGCAGAGGCACTGGCAATGCCCTGCAACACAGCGCATCTCTTTGCAGAGGTTATTCAAAGAAAAACCGCCCTGCCGTTTTTTAATATGGTGAAATTATCGGTGGAAACAGCGCTTGCAAAAAGCAAAGCTGGCGATGTTATTGGCATTCTCGCTTCACCAGCACTGCGCAAAACTCAGCTTTTCGAAAGGTATTTTCAGGCGAGTGAGCGCACCGTGATTTGGCCGGAAGATGATACAAAAATGGTGCAGGCGATCCGGAAAATCAAAACCTCTGGCGACACAGCCGAGGCCCGCAGCATCCTTTTGGACGCCTCTTCAGAATTGACCCGCCGCGGTGCCAATCTTCAGCTCGTGGCCTGCTCTGAGTTTTCAATGATCCAAACCAGCCATGATCCAAGCGCAGCGATGATCGACACCTTGGATGTGCTGGCCCAAGCAGTGGCGCGATTTGCCCTGGACGCGCGTGGGCCACAGCGTGGCGTATAGACCCCAGCAAAACCAAGGCTTTGAGGACCATGGCCATGCCCGGTGACGCAACGCCTGAAACCGTCAAAAAAGGCGATGGCGACGTGCAACAACGACTCACATATCCACGCATCGTTCCTGTGGGGTTAAACGGCTTTCTGGTGCAGTTCAGCGGCGGCTTGAACGAAACCTCAAATCGCGCTGCCTTGGCATTTAAAGCCGCGATTGACCAGCAGGCGTGGCGCGGCATCGAAGAAACCAGCAGCACGTTGGCGTCAAGCTTTCTGCGATTTGACACAGCTGCCCTGACCCATTCTCAGATGCGCGCGCGGCTAACAGAGTTGCTTGAGCAACATGATTGGTATCAGGCCGCGCTGCCCCGCGGACGTCGTTTGTTCATGATTCCCTGCGCTTTTGATGCTGCAAACGGGCCACAATTATCCCACGCAGCAGAGCTGGCCGGGATGGACAGAGCCACGGCCATCCAAAGCTTGACAGCTGCGCCGCTGCGGGTGATGGCCATAGGATATGCCCCGGGCCAACCTTATGCCGGCGAGTTGCCACCGGCTTGGGATATTCCGCGTATGGAGCACGTGAACCCAAAAGTCCCTGGCGGCGCATTGGTCGTGGCGATCCGGCAAGTGATAATTTTTGCCGCCGATAACCCAACCGGCTGGCGCCATATTGGGCAAACTGCCTTTCAATGCTTTCGCCCCCAACAGCCCGATAATCCCTTTGCGCTGCGCCCGGGAGATGAATTGCAATTGCAATCCGTATCGGCAGAACAGCTTTTTAACCTTAAAAGCCAAGATCACAGCGGTGATGGCGGCGCAGTGATTCGCGCTTTGTGATGGCCGGGCTAAAGATCCTCTCCTGTGGCGCTCATGCAAGCATTCAAGATTTTGGTCGCCCAGGTTATTTGGCTCAAGGGCTTTCGAAATCGGGCGCCGCAGATTGTTTGGCGTTGGAGGAAGGCGCCGTACTTCTTGGGCAAGTCAGCGGCGATGGGGCACTAGAGATGGCTGGGTTTGGCGGCGTCTTCCAAGCTCAAGGTGATATCAAAATTGCGTTAACCGGTGCCCCGATGAACGCAGAGCTGGACGGAACGCCCGTGGCTTGGAACGCCGCGCATCATCTGCCAGATGGGGCAATTTTGCGCTTAGGGGGGGTGCGAGCGGGCACGTATGCCTATTTGTCGGTGGGAGGCGGCTTCGACACAGAAGTTTTTTTGAAGGCCCGTGCTGCGCACCGTGCGATTGGAATCGGCGAGGCGTTGGCTGCAGGCGCCACTCTGCCGATCGGCCCGCACGAGAAACCCTTTATCGGCCAAAAATTAGAGGTAGACGATCGCTTCCAAGGGGGCAGCATTCATATCGTCGCCTCGGTTCAAACCGATCTTTTCAGCCCAGCTGAGCGCGCGCGCTTTGAAAATACAATTTTCACCCGCGACATTCGTGCCAACCGCATGGGCATAAAATTAGACTTTGAAGGCGCGCCGTTTCAAATAAGCAATCAACTTAAAATTCTTTCTGAAATCATCGTGCCAGGGGATATTCAAATGACCGGTGATGGACGCCCCTTTGTCTTGATGCCGGAATGCCAAAGCACCGGAGGTTATCCACGGATTGGAACGGTGCTTCCGAGTGATCTACCAAAAATCGCGCAAGCCGGCTTAGATGCCCCGATTACGTTTAAATTTCTGTCGCTTGAACAAGCGCTTGAATATGAAAACCGGTATACTGAACGCGTGTCTCAATTATCTGACCGCTTGCATCCATTGTTGCAAGATCCCTATAAAATGAACAACCTCTTGTCGCTTCAATTGATCGGAGGCGTGGTGTCGGCCTTCGATGCAGGAGATGCAAAGCAATGAAAAATATTGATTTAAATGCGGATATGGGGGAAAGCTTCGGCCCCTGGAAAATGGGCAATGACGGCGCTCTTTTACAAGTGATCACCTCGGCCAATGTTGCTTGTGGCTTTCACGCAGGGGATCCAGATGTGATGCAGCAAACAATGCAGCAGGCGCAGGATTGCGGGGTCGGTATCGGCGCGCATCCGGGCTTTGACGATCTGCAAGGGTTTGGACGGCGGCGGCTTCACCTATCCAAAACCACGTTACAAAATCAAATACGCTACCAGATCGGGGCAGCGCAGGCGATGGCGCGCAGCGTTGGCGCTGAAATTCGCCATATTAAACTGCATGGCGCGCTGTCAAACATGGCATCGGAACATGCAGAGCTGGCTTATGACGCCTATGAAGCCGCGCTTTCAGTCGCGCCAGAGACCATTTTAATGGTGCTGGCAGCCAGCGCTCAAGAAGAGGTCGCGCAAAGCTTACCCTGTCGATACGTTGGCGAAATTTTTGCCGATCGGGCCTATAATGAGGATGCAACGCTGGTGGATCGTTCAATCGAGGGCGCGGTGATCCATGATCCAGCGCTGGCGGCTGATCGGGTCACCGAAATGGTGTTAAACGGCAGCATCATCACGCGCTCGGGACAGCCTATAAAAGCTCGAATCGATACAATTTGTCTGCATGGAGATACGCCAAATGCCCTCAAAATTGCCAAGTCGGTGCGCAGATCACTGGAACAAGCTGGGGTCACCTTGGCGAAATTTTGCCTCTGACGCGGCAATTAGATAGGCAAAACTCAAACGATCCTAAAACTGGCAATGGCCTTTACAAGCGGGCTCACAGGCGTGAAAAACCTTGCCTTGTCCTCAGAAACGGCTAATTAAATTACGTGCAAGGGACAAATTAGTTGCGATCCGCAAACTGGTTAGATAACTTGACCAATATTGGGGCTCGGAGGACTGCCCTGCAAAAAATTAAACAGTGAGGAGAAACTGTATGGAACGTCGTAAGTTTTTAAAAGGCGCTGCGATTGGCGCTACTGGCGCTGCTTTGGCGGCACCCGCCGTTGCCGGTGGTCATGGCAAAACCATGACCGTTGTTGCAACTTGGGGGCGTGACTTCCCGGGCCTCGGAACATCTGCTCAGCGTTTCGCGCGCCGCGTCGGTGAAATTTCTGACGGTGCCTTGAATGTTGAATATTTCGCTGCGGGCGAGCGTGTTGGCGCGTTTGATTCGTTCAACGAAGTGGCATCTGGCAATAGCCAGGCCTATATCGCGGCTGATTATTACTGGATCGGAACGCATCCGGCCTTTGCCTATTTCACCTCTGTTCCATTTGGAATGACCACGCAGGAATGGACGGCATGGATCCGCTTTGGCGGTGGACAAGCGCTGTGGGATAAAGTGTCAGGCGAATTCGGCTTGAAAGCACTTCCCGTTGGCTCAACAGGCACCCAAGCGGGCGGCTGGTTCAACAAAGAAATCGAAAGCGGTGACGATTTTAAAGGCCTGAAAATGCGTATTCCCGGGCTTGGCGGAACCGTATTGTCAAAGTTGGGCGCCTCAACCGTGTCTTTGCCTGGCGGCCAGATCTATGAAAACTTGGTGTCAGGTTCGATCGATGCCACAGAGTGGGTTGGCCCATGGAACGACTATTTCTTGAAATTCTATGAAGCGACAAAATACTACTACACCGGTGGTATGCATGAGCCAGGCAGCTGTATTGCGCTGGGAATGAACGCTGAATGGTGGGGAAGCCTAACCGATTATGAGCAAAACGTGATCCAAGCCGCCGCGGCGGAAGAGCACGCGCTGGCGCATGACGAGACGATGGCGCGGAACGGCGAATACCTGACCAAACTGGTCGAAGAGCAAGGCGTTGAAGTTCGTAACTTTAACGATGATGTTTGGGATGCAATGAGCGAAGGCGCATTGGAAGTGTTCGAAGAAACGCGCGATCACTCTGCGTTGGCAACCGAAGTTGATGATGCCTATCAAAAAGGCATGCGCGAAATCGGCGGCATGCTCGCACAATTCGAGACAACGTTCTTGAACCAGCGTAACCGCGTATTCGATATCGGTTAACCCACTCCAGAAGAGTGCGTGTTTGATTACACGCACTCTTTTTATTTGTTTTATAAAAAATACAGGTGACTAAATGACAGCGCCGGACACGGGACACACCGGTCAACCGCAGGTAAAAAGCGCGGTGACCATAAGAGCAGTTTCTTGGGCCTTGCTGGCGATGTTGTTGGCATTTTTAACCAATAATGTTCTGAACCTTTCTTTTCAAAGCGACACCCAGCTGCGCTGGAACAATCCACTGCCGATGTTGGTATATTTAATTCCGATGCTTGCGGCGATTTTATTCGCCCGAGGAACGCCTGGAACGGCCCTGCGCCAGGATGCAGATCGCATCCATCGGTTAAACCTCTATCTGGTTAGATCATTGTTTTGGGGCGTGTTTCTAGTTGGTATGGCAGATGTGGCTGTGGCTTTTTTACGCGTGGAAGGGCTGGCCGAAAGCCTGCTCTGGGAGGGCGCAGCAAAAGACCTGAACAAACCGTTCTTCGTTGGCCTCAAAATCCACATACCCCTGCTTGTATTTGGCTTCATTCTCGGCGCGATCACGCGCACAGCTGGGTTTTTGTGGTTGGCTCTGTTGATCGTGGTTGCCGAATTGGCAATCGTGGTTTCGCGATTCGTCTTCTCGTATGAACAGGCGTTTATGGGTGATCTGGTGCGCTATTGGTATGCCGCGCTATTTCTATTTGCTTCTGCCTATACTTTATACGACGAAGGCCATGTGCGCGTTGATATCGTTTATGCTGGCCTGCGTGAGCGCACAAAAGGCTATGCAAACTTCATTGGGACGATCTTGCTGGGCCTGTCGACCTGTTGGGCGATCCTCTTGATCGGCCTTGATGGCAAACAGGCATTGATCAACATGCCCATTCTGAATTTTGAGGTCAGCCAAGCCGCGTCCATCGGGTTGTTTATCAAATACCAAATGGCCGCCTTCCTGGGCGTGTTTGCAATTACGATGTATATCCAATTTGTCAGCTATATGCTGGAAGCTTGGGCCGATGTTTGCGGCGAACCTGGCAAACGCCAAATAAATCCAACCGGTCATTGAGGTTTTCATGGAACTGTTTTTTCTTTTAATTTTGATCCTCATAATGGCCACTGCATTGGGCTCGGGCTACCCCGTGGCCTTCGCGCTACCAGGCTCTGCGATCATCACAATCGTTATCGCTGCACTCAGCGGCTACGCGTTTGAAGGCGATGTTAGCAGCTATTTTCACTCTGGCGGCCCGTCTGAGTGGATCTCAGCCGGGGTCTTAAACCTGCGCGGCGTATATTGGGAAGTGGAACGCGATACGTTGATTGCGATCCCTTTATTCATCTTCATGGGCATTATGCTTCAACGTTCAAAGATCGCAGAAGATCTTTTGGTGACCATGGCACGGTTGTTTGGCCCTGTGCGGGGCGGGTTGGGCATTTCAGTTGTCTTCGTGGGCGCCTTATTGGCGGCAACCACCGGTATTGTCGGCGCAACCGTGGTGGCGATGGGTCTTATTTCCCTGCCGGCGATGCTGCGTAACAAATACTCTCCGTCCTTGGCAACCGGTACAATCGCAGCCTCAGGCACGCTGGGGCAGATCATCCCGCCTTCAATCGTGCTGATTATTCTGGCTGACCAATTGGCTTCTGCGGCGGATCAAGCGGGTAGCCTGCGCAAATCCTTATTCAAGGAATCGACCGGAAACCTTCAGATGCCAAGCGTCTTTGACGTAACCTCAACGAGCGCAGGTGAAATGTTCTTAGGCGCCTTCATCCCGGGCCTGGTTTTGGTGGCGCTCTATATGCTGTATATTTTAGGCTACGCGTTTTTAAAACCATCAGCGGCCCCCTCGGTGCCGTATGAAGGGAAATTTGATCGGGCTTTCTGGGGCCAAGTTTTCATTACGTTGGTGCCCCCTCTTACTTTGATTTTCTTGGTACTGGGGTCGATCATTGCCGGTATTGCAACAGTGAACCAAGCTGGCGCCATCGGCGCAGCAGGTGCTTTGGTGATGGCCGGGTATCGCTTGGTCGATCAAAACAAATGGACGTTTGTACCTGCCTTTTTGGTTATATTGGGGCTGCTGATCACCGGCTATGCACTGCAAAACTATGAAATGAATATCAAAGCGGCCGAGAGCGCCGAGGATATGCAAGGTATTTGGATCGGGGTGCTGGGCGCTCTGGTCATGCTAACTGGAATCATTTGGAGCGCTATGCGCGTACTCAATATCAACGGTACGTTGCATGGCGTGATGATGGAAACCGCAAAAACCACCGCTTTGGTATTCGTTATTCTGCTGGGGGCCGCGATGCTAACCGCGGCATTCCGTGCATTTGGTGGCGAGGATTTGGTGCGCGAGTTTTTGAACTCGTTACCGGGCGGCTTCTGGACGCAATTTGTGATTGTGATGGCGGTGATCTTCGTGCTTGGATTCTTTTTGGACTTCATCGAAATCGCGGTTGTGGTGGTTCCGATTGTGGCGCCGATTTTGTTGGCCGATCCCGGTGCAAATATAACCGCAGTGTGGCTGGGTGTCATGATCGGCTTGAACATCCAAACCTCTTTTCTAACCCCGCCTTTTGGCTTTGCGCTGTTTTATTTGCGCGGCGTGGCGCCGGCCGTGGTGCGCACGATCGAAATGTATCGCGGCGTGATCCCTTTTATTCTGTTGCAATTATTGGCTCTGGGGATCGTTGGCAATTATCCACAATTGGTCAACTATCTGCCTAACCGCTCAAACCTGCTGTCAGAATCTGCGCCGCCGCCGCGCAATCCACGGCTGCAATTCTGCATGGACCAATTCGTTGGAGATCAAATTGCGGCAAGTGGCGGCGCAACCGTCGCTGCTATCGAGAAAGCAAAACGCATCGATTTGTCAAACCTGTCAGATATTTTGGCCGATCCGATTGCCAACTCGCTGAAAGAGGCCGATAAAGCCCTAGAGAACTTGGCACAGATTTCGGTGACAGCTGCGGCGGTAAAAGCCTCAGAGGACAGCTATCGCCCAATGCTAAGCCAAGTGCGCTCAGTGCAAAAACAACTGCGCCAAGAGAACGAGCATCTTAAAGCCAGCGAAAAAGAACTGGCCCGTTTAAAAGGCGAAGAGTTTGCACAAAGACGCGCTGCTCTGACCACGGATGTTGCCGACACAAAAGCCAAAATTGCCACGCTAGAAGGCGAGATACCGGCCTCATGGGAAACCGAATATGAGACCTTCAGCCTGCTAACCGCCGCCGAAACAAAAGCGCGAAACACCTATCGCAGGGCTGCAGATGGTACGTTTGAAGGGGCTTCAGAAGCTTTGATGGTTTTGGAAGCAACATCAGCTTATATCGCACTGGAAGCAGAATTGATCGGCCTTAGGTCAATTATAGAAGCGGTTGAACTTGATGCTGATTACAAATCCGCAGAAGAGGCCGTGAAACAAGCCGAGCGCAGCGTACGTGCTGTAGAGGGCGCGGATGATGTGAAAAAAGCCTTAGGCAAAGCCAAAAAGGCGCTGGGAAAACGTAAAAAAGACCGTGAAAAAGCGCTTGCCCATTACGAGGAAGCGCTAGAGCTATACGCGGCACAGCTTGAGTGGCGCGCGCAGGCGGAAGCGGAATTACGCGGCCCTCTGAGTGAATATGTCGAGGCGCTGAAAGGTACATTGGGCGCGCGTTTGCAACCGGCGCTGACCCGCGATCAGGCTCTATTCTTAGCCTCTTGCACTGCGGTTCATCGTGATTTGTCGCTGAATTTTTAAGCCCGTCATGCAAAACTTAAAAGGTCGCCAACGCTGGCGGCCTTTTCCTTTTGTGGCTTACCCGTCACGCGCTGCATCCATTCAAAGCTAGACAACAGCATCTGGACACGTAGGATCACGCCGACGAGAAAGAGGCGCGCATGCATCCATTATTAACCACTGATTTAATTCACGCGTTTCGCACCGATGGTGTAACGCTGATCCGCGGCATGTTTGCCGATTGTGTTGAACCGCTGCGTGACGGGGTTGCGTTTAATCTACAGCACCCCGGGCCCTATGCTGCAGAAAACCTAAGCGACACAGAGAGCGGACGGTTTTTTGATGATTATTGCAACTGGGCGCGCATCTCCGAATTTTCGGATGTTATTCATCGGCCACATATTGCCCAAATCGCTGCTGAGCTGATGGGATCAAACACGGTACAATTATTCCATGAGCATGTTTTGGTCAAAGAGCCAGGCACCTCAAAACCTACGCCTTGGCATTCTGATGCCCCATATTACTTCACCAGTGGCCAGCAAAATATCAGCTTTTGGGTGCCCCTTGATCCAGTAAAAGAAAACAGTTTGCGCGTGGTCGCCGGGTCGCATAAGTGGCAAAAACCTGTGCTGCCAACCCGCTGGCTATCAGAACAAAATTTTTATCCCGATAGCGATCTCTACCAACCCGTGCCGGATCCTGATGCCGAGGGAATGAGCATCATCGAATATAATATGCAGCCGGGAGACGCAGTTGCGTTTCACTTTAATGCCTTGCACGGCGCGCGCGGTAATCACAGCGCCGAGAGGCGCCGAGCGTTTTCACTTCGCTTGCTTGGGGATGACGCGCGCTATATCGAGCGTCCAGGTCCCACCTCACCGCCCTTTCCCGGCCATGCGATGCAACCTGGCGAGCGGTTGCGCAAAGACTGGTTTCCTATTCTGCTTGACCAAAGCAGCTTATAACCCCTACGTCCTGCGCATGTTTATATACCGCCTCTTCTTAAACTTTGCCGCCTTCCCGCTTGTGCTCCTTTTAATGATACGCTGTTTAAAAGGTACCGAAGACTGGGCAGATTTCTGGCAACGGTTTGGAAAACCAGTGGCGCTGAAACGCCCTGCGCAAAAATGGCTCTGGGTGCACGCCGCATCGAATGGTGAGCTGCAATCCGCTAAGCCAATTTTGGACGCGCTAGCGGCGCGTTACGGTCAAAACAGCTTATTGATCACCTGTAATTCGCTTTCCGGACGTCTCTGGGCGAAAGAGCTTGGATATCACGCGGCGCTCTCGCCGCTAGATTTCCGTTGGGCACAGCGCAGGTTCATGAAGGCATATTCAATCGCCGCGCATGTGACTTTTGAGGCCGAATTATGGCCCAACCGTATCGCCATATTGGCCGCAGCAGGCATTCCGGTCACCGCCTTGGGGGCTCGGATGAGCGCGCGCGGTCAGAATCTCTGGCGCCGGTTTCCGAAGCTCAGCGCCAAATTGTTGAACACGATAGCCTATCTGCAACCCCAAGATGCAGGCTCTTACCAGCGCTTCAAAGGCTTAGGGATTGATCCCGAAAAAATGGGCCCTGTGCTCAATTGGAAATCATTATATCAACCCCAAACGATCGATTTGGATCCCAAAAAACGCCGCAATATATGCCTGGCCGCCTCAACGCATCCCGGCGAAGACGAAATCATCTTAAAAGCCTTTGGCTTGGTGAGACAAACATGGCCCGAATTACAGCTGATTATCGCGCCGCGCCATCCCAAACGCGGCGCCGAAATAGCTGATCTTATCCTGTCGCAGGGCTGGCGACTACAACGCTATAGCCAAGACCAGGCTAGCGGACCTGAAAAGGTTGACGTGATCTTGGCAGATACGCTGGGCGAAATGCCCAAATGGTACGCCGCTTCGGGCCTGTGTATCGTTGGTGGGGCTTTTAAAGATCACGGTGGACACACCCCCTACGAACCTGCGGCTTATGAATGCGCGCTGATCACGGGCCCCCATACGCGCAATTTTAGCGCTGAATACGAAACGCTCGCCCTAAACAAAGCGGCGATACGCGCAGCAGATGCTGAGGCATTAGCCAAAGCCCTGTCATCGTTAAAGACGCCCAGCGCGCAACAAAACCTTGCGCAGCGCGCCACAAAGGCGCTGTCTCATGACACAGATATGAGCATTATTATGGATGTGTTAGAACACCTAATGCCCAGATCAAATACCGATTTAGCTTGATTCCAAATCCGCAATCGTTGACAAGGCAGAGCGAAGAGAGCACGGCGAGAGATGATCAATTACTCCTTAAAATGCAGCAATAAGCACAGTTTTGACAGCTGGTTCCAATCTGCGGATGCGTTTGAGAAACTGCAAAACGCCGGAATGGTGACCTGTGCAATCTGCGGCTCTACGCAGGTGACAAAAGCGATTATGGCGCCCCGGGTCAACACCGCCTCGGCGCCCGCTCCTATGGCCCAGCCGAACGCCGCGCCCGAAACAGCCCAAAAGCCCCTGCAAGAGCCCCCCCATCCTGCGCAACAGGCTTTAAAAGACTTCAAGGCGCATATGGAAAAAAATGCCGATTATGTCGGATCCGATTTTGTTCAAGAGGCTCGGGATATGCATTACGGATTAACGCCAGAGCGGGCAATTTACGGTGAAGCCAAAGCTACAGAGGCAAAAAAACTTGTAGAAGAGGGGATACCCGTCGCCCCTCTGCCCTTTGATCCTAAGCGCAAAACCAACTGAACAGCCCTTGCGCTTGGCCCTACTTCGCCCTACACCGCGGTGCAATTTAGCTTTAGAGGACCATCATGCCGGTTTTGGTAATGAAGTTTGGTGGCACATCCGTTGCCTCAATCGACCGCATCACCCGCGCTGCCAAACGCGTGGCGCGAGAAGTAGCGCTGGGATATGATGTTATCGTGATCGTATCGGCCATGTCGGGCAAAACGAATGAATTGGCAGGCTGGGTAAATGATATCTCCCCGTTACATGACGCGCGTGAATATGATGCGGTTGTGTCCTCTGGCGAAAATGTCACCGCCGGCCTGATGGCGCTGGTGTTGCAAGAAATGGAAATCCCCGCACGCAGCTGGCAAGGCTGGCAGGTACCATTGAACACCAGCTCTACCCATTCTGCCGCGCGGATTGAGGAAATTCCAACCCAGAATATCAACGGCAAGTTTGCCGATGGCATGCGGGTGGCAGTGGTCGCTGGTTTTCAGGGGTTAAGCCCCGAAGGGCGAATTACCACGTTGGGCCGCGGTGGATCTGATACCACGGCGGTCGCATTCGCGGCGGCTTTTGACGCAGAGCGCTGCGATATCTACACAGATGTTGACGGGATTTACACCACCGATCCTCGGATCGAAACCAATGCCCGCAAATTGAACAAAATCTCCTTTGAAGAAATGTTGGAATTGGCATCGCTGGGGGCAAAAGTTTTGCAAACCCGATCTGTAGAACTGGCGATGCGCTACCGCGTAAAACTGAGAGTATTGTCAAGCTTTGAGGAACCATCGGAAACGGCCGGTACTTTGGTCTGTAGCGAGGAAGAAATTATGGAATCTAATGTTGTTTCAGGAATAGCCTATTCGCGCGATGAAGCGAAGATGACGCTGGTCTCGGTCGAAGATCGCCCCGGCACGGCTGCAGCTATTTTCGGACGGCTTTCAGAGGCCAATGTTAATGTGGATATGATCATTCAAAATATCGCCGAAGATGGCCGCACCGATATGACCTTTTCCTGCCCGACCGATCAGGTCGCCCGCGCTGAAAAAGCGCTTTTGGATGCAAAGACTGAAAACCATGTTGATTTCGTCGATCTGATCGCAGATATGAACGCCGCCAAAGTATCGGCCGTAGGAATTGGCATGCGAAGCCAATCCGGCGTTGCGGCAAAAATGTTCAAAACATTATCTGATGAAGGCATTAACATCAAAGTCATCGCCACGTCAGAAATCAAGATTTCCGTTCTTATTGATAGGAAATATATGGAACTTGCCGTACAATCCCTGCATCATGCATTTGGGCTCGAAAGCGCCTAAGCCAAGGGAAACGGGGGGCGCGCCGCCCATGGAAGACACCACGGGAACCAACAGCCGCAAACTGCTAAAGCGCTTGCGTGGCACGCTGGCAGAAGATTCAGCTGGCCAAGCCCGCTTGGATAAAATCACCCATTTGATCGCCGATTCAATGGGCACAGAAGTGTGCTCGATCTACCTTTTTAGAGATAAGAGCACGCTGGAGCTTTGCGCCACCGAAGGCCTGCATGCCGACGCCGTTCACAAAACACGCCTACGCCTTGGGGAAGGCTTGGTGGGGCGGGTGGCCGCGCGCAAAAACACCATCAACGCGGCGAATGCCCCAGCCACCAAAGGCTTTCGGTTTATGCCGGAAACGGGCGAGGAAATTTACTCGTCCTTTTTGGGTGTGCCCATTCAGCGCCTCGGATCGGGCCTCGGGGTCTTGGTCGTCCAATCCAAAACCGCGCGTGAATTTTCCTCAGACGAGATTTACGGCTTGGAAATTGTGGCCATGGTTCTGGCAGAAATGGCCGAGCTAGGCGCTTTTGTGGGCGAAGGCGCAGCATTAAGGCCTCAACACCAGGAACCGGCCCTGTTTCGCGGCACCCCCGTGCAAGAGGGCACCGCCTCTGGCCATGTTTGGCTGCATGAACCCCGCGTTGTGGTCACCAATCCAATCGCTGAAGATCCGCAAATTGAAAAACAACGCCTGTCCTCAGCATTGGAAAAGTTGCGCAGCGGCATCGATGATTTGCTGGATGCAGCGCACTTTGGCGATAAGGAGCCAAGGGCAATTCTGGAAGCCTATCGCATGTTTGCCAATTCGCGCGGCTGGCTGCGCCGAATGGACACCGATATTGATCAGGGGCTTTCGGCAGAGGCGGCCGTTGAAAAAGAACAATCCGCGGCGCGGGCACGGCTGTCACAAGTTGCCGACCCATATTTACGCGACCGCCTTCATGATTTGGATGATCTATCGAACCGTTTGTTGCGCAGCCTTACAGGCCAGGGGCGCAATACGGGCGCGGTGATTCCGAGCGATGCGATTTTGGTGGCGCAAAATATTGGCACCGCCGAGCTCTTGGAATATGGGCGCAGCCTAAAAGGTCTGGCGCTTGAAGAAGGGTCGGTGGGATCGCATGCCGCAATCGTGGCACGGGCTCTAGCGATTCCGCTCGTCATTCACGCCGAAAATCTAACCACCGAGGCCTTAAACGGCGATCCCATCATGATCGATGGTGATGCAGGGGTAATCCATCTACGCCCAGATGACAGCGTGGCCAGCGCCGTCAAAGATAAAATCGCTATGCAAGCAAAGGCGCAAAAGCGCTATGCCGCCCTTCGCGACAGCCCCGCCATCGCCGCCTGCAAGACGCGCGTCACGTTGCTGATGAATGCCGGGTTAATGGCCGATCTGCCCAGCCTCGAAAGCTCTGGGGCAGAAGGCGTTGGGCTTTTTCGTACCGAATTGCAGTTTTTACTACGCAGTCAAATGCCCAAACGCTCAGAGCTGAGCGCGATCTATGCGCGGGTTTTAGAATCGGCTCAAAACAAACCTGTCACCTTCAGAACGCTTGATATCGGCTCGGATAAAGTACTGCCCTATATGACCGAAGTGGAAGAGCCAAATCCGGCGCTAGGCTGGCGTGCGATCCGCGTTGGCTTGGACAAACCGGGCGTGTTGCGCATGCAGTTGCAAGCTTTGTTGCGCGGCGCAAACGGGCGCGATCTGTCAATCATGTTCCCCTTTATCGCGCAACATGAAGAATTTCGCCAAGCGCGCAGCGAAATGGACAAAGCTCTCGAGCGCGAGAAAATCCTAGGTCACCCGCTGCCAAAAAGCCTGCGGGTTGGCGCGATGATCGAAACCCCTTCGATCCACTACGCCCCCAAAGCATTTTTTGACTCGGTGGATTTTTTGTCAATTGGCGGCAATGATCTGAAACAATTCTTCTTCGCCGCTGATCGCGAAAATGAATTGGTGCGCAAACGCTATGATACGTTGAGCAGCAGCTTTCTCAGCTTTCTCGAAGATATCGTGACAAAATGCCAAGCGCATAAAACACCGCTGTCTTTTTGTGGCGAGGATGCCGGGCGCCCGTTAGAAGCCGTCTGTCTGGCGGCTTTGGGGCTTCATACTTTATCAATGCGCCCCGCCTCTATTGGCCCCGTCAAACAGGCCCTCATGAATACCGACTTGAAAGCATTGAAGGTGGAACTAGACCAGGCCCGCTTGGCAGGTGTCGATAATCTGCGTAAGACAGCGGCCAATTTCATGGCCAAGCATGGCGGATAAAAGCGCAAACGCGCCCTTTTAGAAAATTGAGGCAGAAAACTGTTCTGCAGCAGGGTCGGAAGGGTCTAGACCCGCAGGCGAGACGGGCCTATAAGCGGCTTTAATGGCTCTTTTTTATACATCATCTTATCGAATTATATACCCGGCGCTCTAAGACATAAGAGTGGCCGGGAAAACGCGTACGCGCCAGCCCGCCGTACATTATACTATCTTCTTACGCCCCAAGGATACCAAGCCATGTGCGCTGAAACGCCCGATTATAAAGATACTTTGAACCTTCCAAAAACCAATTTTCCGATGCGCGCTGGCTTGCCGAAACGCGAACCGGAATGGTTGGAAAAATGGGAAAACATGGGCATCTACAACCGCCTCAGGGAAAAGCAGGGCCGTAAGCCCTTTACCCTCCACGATGGTCCACCTTATGCAAATGGACATTTGCACATTGGGCACGCGCTCAATAAGATTTTAAAAGACATGGTTGTGCGCAGCCAACAAATGATGGGAAAAGATGCCTGCTATATCCCAGGTTGGGATTGTCACGGCTTGCCAATTGAATGGAAAATCGAGGAACAATATCGCAAAAATGGCCGCGATAAAGACACGGTGCCCGTGGTCGATTTCCGCCAAGAATGCCGCAAATTCGCTGCTGAATGGGTAGATGTTCAGCGCGCGGAGTTCAAACGGCTTGGGATTACCGGCAATTGGGAAATGCCTTATTTAACCATGGATTATCATGCAGAACGCGTGATCGCAGAAGAATTCATGACATTTCTTATGACGGGCACGCTGTATCAAGGCTCAAAGCCGGTGATGTGGTCTCCCATTGAAAAAACCGCATTGGCAGAGGCTGAAGTGGAATATCATGACAAAGAAAGCTTCACCATTTGGGTGCGTTTTCCGGTTCTAAATAGCGATAACCCAGCGCTAGAAGGCGCCGATGTGGTAATCTGGACCACCACGCCTTGGACCATCCCTTCAAACCGCGGTGTGGTCTATCACCAAGACATTTCTTACGGGGTCTATGAGGTGACGGCCGCCCCCGAAGACAATTGGGTCAAAACGGGCGATCGCATTCTTCTGGCGGATAAACAGGCCGCTTCGGTTCTGGAAAAGGCCCGCGTCGAAAGTTTTGCGCGCATCAGTGATGCGGGTGATTTATCAAATACCAGCCTGTCCCATCCCTTGGCCGGCATGGAGGGCAGCGATGGCGAATGGGATGAGCCGCGCGATTTTCGCGCCGCGCCCTTTGTCACCGAAGAGGACGGCACCGGATTTGTCCATTGTGCCCCCAGCCATGGTATGGATGAGTTTGAGCTGTATCGCGATGCGGGCATGCTGGAGCAAGTGCTTACCTATAACGTAATGGAAGATGGCGCGATGCGGGCCGATTTGCCATTTTTCGGCGGCAAAAGGATTCTCAAACCCAATGGCAAAGAAGGCAATGTGAATGCCGCGGTGATTGAGAAGCTGGCAGAAAGCGGAAAGCTTTTGGCGCGCGGAAAGATCAAGCATAGTTATCCGCATAGCTGGAGATCCAAAGCGCCTCTGATCTATCGCAACACCCCGCAATGGTTCGCCGCAATCGATCGCCCGGTCGGCGATAATCAAGATGAATTCGGCAAAACCATTCGCGAACGGGCCCTGAATTCTATTGATAAAATGGTCGAATGGACGCCAAAAACTGGCCGAAACCGGCTTTATTCAATGATCGAAGCCCGCCCCGATTGGGTGCTTTCGCGCCAACGCGCTTGGGGGGTTCCACTGACATGTTTCACAAAAACCGGCGGCAAACCGACAGACCCAGATTTCTTGCTGCGCAACGGCGAGGTCAATGCCCGTATCGCCGCCGCATTTGAAAGCGAAGGCGCGGATGCGTGGTATGCTGAGGGGGCCAAAAATCGCTTCCTTGATGGTATCGTCGACCCAGAGGCTTATGAGCAAGTTTTTGATATTCTTGATGTCTGGTTTGATTCCGGCTCAACGCATGCCTTTGTTTTGCGTGATCGTGATGATGGATCCAAAGACGGCATGGCTGATCTCTATCTGGAAGGCACCGATCAGCATCGCGGTTGGTTCCATTCTTCGATGCTGCAATCCTGTGGCACCCGCGGCCATGCGCCCTATCGCGGGGTGCTAACGCATGGCTTCACGCTCGATGAAAAAGGCATGAAAATGTCAAAATCTTTGGGCAATACGGTGGCGCCTGAGCAAGTGGTAAAACAATATGGCGGCGATATTTTGCGGCTCTGGGTGGCGCAGTCAGATTATTCTGCGGATCTTAGAATTGGACCTGAAATCTTAAAAAATACCGCCGATGCCTATCGTAGATTGCGCAATACGATGCGGTTTTTACTCGGCTCGCTGGCCGATTTTAGCGAACGCGACCGCATCGCGCCGCAGGACATGCCTGAGCTCGAGCAATGGGTTCTGCACCGCTTGGCGGAATTGGATGAAAAGGTGCGCAGCGGCTATGATGCCTATGATTTCCAAGGCGTATTTCAAGCCGTTTTTGCCTTTGCAACTGTCGATCTGTCGTCGTTCTATTTCGATATCCGCAAAGACGCGCTGTATTGCGATGGCGATACGGTTCAACGGCGCGCGGCGCGCACAGTGCTTGATATTCTGTTTCACCGGCTGACCACCTGGCTCGCCCCCGTGCTGGTCTTTACGATGGAAGAGGTATGGCTTGAGCGGTTCCCCGGCGATGACAGCTCGGTTCACCTGCTGGATATTCCCGAGACCCCCGCGGCTTGGAAAAACCCGGAACTGGCGGAAAAATGGGCAATGATCCGCTCTGCGCGCCGCGTGGTCACATCGGCTTTGGAAGTGCAGCGCTCTGAAAAAGTTATTGGGGCCAGTTTGGAAGCTGCACCAAGCGTCACCATCAGCGATCCTGCGATGCTGGCCGCGTTGCAATCTGTGCCCTTTGAGGACATTTGCATAACATCGGCGCTGCAGCTGGCGACCGGTCAGATTGAGCACGGCCAGTTCACCCTTGCAGATCACCCTGGGATTGGCGTTGCCTTTTCCAAAGCAGAGGGGGAAAAATGTCAGCGATGCTGGAAAATTCTTCCTGATGTGGGGCAAGACCAGCATCCTGGCACCTGCCGGCGCTGCAGCACTGCTCTGAGCACGGCTTAACGCGCGCCGCCGCGCCGCTTGGCAAAAAAATCGCGCAACAGCGCCGCGGCCTCGCCTTCTGCAATGCCCGAATAAACCTCAGGTTTATGATGGCATTGTGCATGACTGAACACCTGCGGGCCTTGCGCAACACCACCAGATTTGGGATCGCAGGCCCCATAATAAAGCCGTTCTATCCGCGCCGCCGCAATCAAGCCTGCACACATCGGGCAGGGCTCTAACGACACATAAAGGTCACAGCCCGATAAGCGCTCGGATCCCAATGCTTTACACGCGGAACGAATGGCCAGAACTTCCGCATGCGCAGAGGGGTCATTTTGCGCACGCATCTGGTTTCCAGCGCGCGCCAAAACCGCGCCCTGCGGCGAGATTACGGCCGCGCCCACCGGAACCTCTCCGCGTTCCGCCGCCAAACGCGCTTCCTTTAACGCAATCTCCATAAAACTTTTAAACCGCATAAGCTTTTGATGACGGCTGAATGCCCCTTTCGCAAGCCTTGTTTTTGCCGTAAAGCCCGAAGAATGGACAGCAACACCCCTTCAGGCGAACGCATCGCTAAAACCATCGCCCGCGCCGGGCTTGCCAGCCGCCGCGATGCGGAAAAGATGATTCTGGCCGGCCGCGTGCATGTGAACGGCACCGTTATTACATCGCCAGCCCTGAACGTTACGCAAAAAGACCAGATAAAAGTTGATGGCACCCTGCTGAAAGAGCCCGATCATGCGCGGCTTTGGCTCTATCATAAACCCAGCGGCTTGGTGACAAGTGATCGCGATGAAAAAGGCCGTACAACAATTTATGATGAAATGCCCGAAGATCTGCCCCGCGTGATGAGCGTGGGCCGGCTTGATCTGAACTCTGAGGGCCTGTTGTTGTTAACCAATGATGGGGCAATCAAACGCCAGCTGGAACTGCCTGCAACGGGATGGCTGCGCCGCTATCGCGTTCGCATCAACGGGCGGCCAAGCGAAGATAGTTTTACGCCATTGCGTGCAGGCCTGCGCATCGGCGGTGAACGGTTTCAGCCCATGAGCGTCACATTAGACCGCCAGCAGGGCGCGAATGCGTGGTTAACCATTGGTCTACGAGAAGGCAAAAACCGCGAAATTCGGCGCGCGATCGAAGCTATAGGCCTGCAGGTCAACCGATTGATCCGCGTCTCGTTCGGCCCGTTTCAGCTGGGCACTCTGAAATTGGGCGAGGTTGAAGAAGTGCGCCGCAAAATCATGCGCGATCAATTGGGGTTGGCGCCAGTTTCTGACGAAAAGCCAAAGGCAAAAAAGCCCCAGCGCCGGCATAGATAAGCGCAGCAGTCCGTTTTTGCGCCAATCAAAATAAATCTTGTCAAATTTATTAAACCCAGCTTAGGCTTGGGGATTATGTTTGATCTTTTTACAATCGAAAATTTTGGTAACCTGATCGTATTATTGGTTTTACAGGCCGTTCTTGGCTTTGATAATTTGCTTTATATTTCGATTGAAAGCCAAAGGGCGCCCGTGGCCCATCAAAAAGCCGTGCGGTTTTGGGGCATCATTATCGCCGTGGTGCTCAGGGTTGTTTTGCTTTTTGCAATGATCCATCTGATCGAAGCGCTTGGCGCACCCTTCTATATTTTCAGCTGGTCTGGAGTGTTAGAGGGCGGTGTGAATTTTGCCACATGCGTGTTCGTGCTAGGCGGTGTATTTTTGATGTACACAGCGGTTAAAGAAATTGGCCATCTTCTTACGATCCAACATCTGGATGCGGATCTTGATAACAAACCGGGGAAATCTGCGGTGCAGGTAGTTCTGCTGATCGTTTTGATGAACCTTATTTTCTCATTCGATTCAGTTCTATCCGCCTTGGCGATCACCAAAGTATTTGCGGTTCTGGCAACCGCAATCTTGCTATCTGGGCTGGCGATGTTGGTCTTAGCAGATGGTGTAACCGCCTTTTTGGAGAAAAACCGCATGTACGAGGTTTTAGGCCTGTTTATTCTGCTGATTGTCGGGATTGTACTGCTTGGAGAAAGCGGTCAAGCAGCAGCACATGCAATGCATGATCCCAGCTTGGCGCTGCGCGTCTTTGGCTATGAGATCATTCCCATGTCGAAAACAACATTTTATTTTAGCGTCTTGGTCCTGATTGTGGTGGAGATCATCCAATCAAGGTATAGCCGAAAACTAACGATTGAGCGCGGCCATAACGGCGCCGGAACAGCCAAGCCTAAACATCACTTATAAGGCGCCCCTGCGCGTTAAACGTAAAGGCAATAGGCACAAAAGAAAAATGCCTGCGCTGGAGAAATAAGACGTGCCAGATGTGACAAGCCCGACAATGTATATTGCGATAAAACAGCGCTGGAAACGCAGCCTCAAAGGCACAGGTGCGGCCCTCATCCTCAGCCTGAGCGGTTGCGCAGAGCTTGCCAATATCAAACGGGGCGCAGAGGACGCAAACAAACCGGCTTTTGCTGCTGAAACATCACGGCAGCTCAGGCAACGCTATGACCACCTTGCCACGGGCTTAATAGCCCAGGGGCTGCTTCGAACCGATGCTGGCTCCAATAGCCCGCGCGCGACACCAAAGGCCCTTACTGAGTTGTTTAACAGTTTGGCATTTTACGATGAATATGAACCAAGCAGCGGTTTTCAACCTGCCCAAGCGACGCCCACGGCGCTTTCAAAATGGCAAAGACCGGTGAAGATCAATTTGCATTTTGGCCCCTCGCTCAGCCCTGAAACCCGCGTGAAGGATACGCAATTCCTGTCAGATTATGCCACGCAACTGTCTGACATCACCCGCCATCCTATTGAGCTTACAACCGAGCTTGGGAATTTTCACGTGGTTGTCGTGGATGAAGTGCATCGCATGAACATGGTGCAAAACCTACGCAAGAAGGATGTGCTTGTGCCGCCAAATATTCAACAAGTGATCCAACGGATGCCCGCTGATATCCACTGCATGGTGTTAACGTTTTCTGCGCGGCACAGCTCCCATATACATGAACAAGCGCTTGCGGTGATCCGCGCCGAGCATCCGCCGATGTTAAAGAAAGCCTGTTTTCATGAGGAAATTGCCCAAGGGTTAGGGCTTCACAATGACAACCCGGCAGCGCACCCCTCCATTTTCAATGATGATGATGAATTCGCATTTTTAACAAATCAAGATGCCCTTCTTTTGCGGGTTCTCTACGATCCCCGCCTACCCGCCGGCATTGAATTGCAAGAGGCGCAACCGCTCTTGAAGCAATTGATAATTGAGCATAACGCGCCAAGCCGTTAACCTTCCCGCCAGACGCTTTGATCTTTTTCAACCCCCTTCTCATACTATTAAAGGAGAAACAGATGCGCGCCGTGATCCAAAGGGTTCAGACAGCTTCCGTTGCCGTGAAAGGCGATCAGATCGGCACATGCGATGCAGGTATGCTCATCCTGATTTGTGCGATGCTGGAAGATACGCCCGAGCATGCCGAGAAACTGGCGTCAAAAATCGCCAAATTGCGCATATTTGCAGATATCGAGGGGCGGATGAACAAATCCTTGCTAGACATTGGCGGCAGCGCTTTGGTCATCAGTCAATTCACTCTGGCAGCCGATACAAAGCGCGGCAACAGACCTGGGTTTTCGCGCGCAGCGCCGCCCGAACTGGGAAGGCAACTTTACGAAACATTCGCAAAAGCCCTTGCTGATCTGGGCCCGCGCGTTGAAACCGGCCGTTTCGGAGCCGATATGCAGGTCAATTTGATCAATGATGGACCAGTGACAATTTGGATCGACACAGAAGCCGATTAAAGCCACTTTAGGGCCGGCCCAGTTGCGCCAGTGCGCCGAAGCGGCGGAATTTATTTTTGCGTATTACTATATTTTTTCAATTCTGCGCGGGCCACTTGGCGGCGATGCACCGCATCGGGGCCATCGGCAAAGCGCAGCGTGCGAATATGCGTCCACATATGGGCAAGATCAAAATCTTGGCTGATGCCCCCTGCGCCATGCATTTGCATGGCCTCATCCACCACTTTGCCCGCCATCAACGGCGCGATCACTTTGATTTTTGAAATCCATGGCTGAGCTGCCCGTACCCCGGCCGTATCCATCATATAGGCCGCCTTTAAACAGAGCAGACGCGCCATTTCGATCTCCATACGCGCATTCGCGATGATATCATAATTGGCCCCCAATTCCGTAAGCTGCTTTCCAAAAGCCTCGCGTGACAAACCCCGCCGGCACATCATTTCCAAGGCTTTTTCAGCCTGCCCGATCGCGCGCATACAATGGTGAATCCGCCCTGGCCCCAACCGACCTTGCGCCACTTCAAACCCGCGCCCTTCGCCAAGAATAATCGCATCTTGTGAAATTCTTACATCGGTGAAGCGCAAATGCATATGACCATGGGGGGCATCATCATTGCCAAAAACCTGCATTGGCCTTAGCACCTCGATTCCAGGCGTTTTCGGATCAAGCGCAAACATCGTATGGCGGCTGTGTTTGGCCGCTTCCGGCGCGGTACTGGCCATTAAAATATACAAAGCACAACGCGGATCCCCTGCGCCAGAAATCCACCATTTTTCACCATTTAATATAAAATCATCCCCGTCACGGCGCGCCTCAAAGGCCAATTGCGCCGCGTCAGAAGAGGCAAGCCCAGGTTCGGTCATCACATAGGCAGACCTGATCCGCCCCGCCAACAGATCACCCAGCCAACGATCTTTATGCAGCTGCGTACCGTAGCGCTCTAAAACTTCCATATTGCCGGTATCGGGGGCAGAGCAATTGAACACTTCGGCAGCCAAAGGCACTTTGCCCATTTCTTCAGCCAAATAGGCATATTCAACCGTGCTCAAGCCGTAGCCGCGATCGCTGCCAGTCAACCAGAAATTCCATAAATTGCGCTTGCGCGCCAAGGCTTTTAACCCATCGATGATTTCCAATTGCCGGTCCGTCATTGCAAACCTGTTGCCGGACGGGTGTTTGCCCACTTCGGCATGATATTCGCGATCAAGCGGCGCAATATTGTTTTCGATCATCTCGCGCACCGCATTCAGCAGCGTAGCAACCCGTTCAGTTACACCTAAATCCATGGTAATCCTCTATGTTTCATTGGGCAATTCAAAGGCTTCAAATTGCTGACGCAACGTGAGCTTTGACACTTTACCGGTGGCCGTCAGGGGCAGTTTTTCAACAAACTCGATTGCATCGGGCAATTGCCAGCGCGCCACATGGGCCAAGAGAAGACTATCTATCTCGGCCTTTGTCACCTTATAGGACCCGCGAGGCACGACAACCAAAAGCGGCCGCTCATCCCATTTGGGATGGGGCACAGCAATCACGGCACAATTTGCCACCTCAGGATGGCCCATCACAATATTTTCAAGATCAATCGAACTGATCCATTCGCCCCCTGATTTGATCAAGTCTTTCGCCCGATCCTGTATGATTAAAAACCCTTCTGGATCAATCGAGGCAACATCGCCAGTGCCGAACCAGCCGGCGCTGTCAAAGGCCGAAGCGGTGGCCGCAGGATCTTCAAAATAACCAGAAATGATACCATTTCCGCGCACATAAAGATCGCCAGCAGCAATACCGTCATGCGGTAAAGCCTGCCCCGCCTCATCGACGATTTTTAAATCAACACCGAAAGCGCGCCGCCCCTGTCGGGCCTGCAAGTCAAACCGCTGATCCTGCGTTAATTCGCGATGGTGATGTTGCGATAAAAGCCCATGCGTGCCCACCGGACTCATTTCTGTCATCCCCCAGGCATGCACCACTGTCACGCCCGAGGTTTCGAAGGCTTCGATCATCGAGCGCGGCGCAGCAGACCCCCCTACGATCAAATTGTCAAAGCCTTTTGGATGGCGCCCGCGCGCTGCAATCTCACCTTGCAGACCCAACCACACGGTTGGAACCCCCCAAGCGGAAGACACTGCCTCATGCTCCATCAAATCGAATAAAGAGGCCCCGTCCAGAGCGGGCCCGGGAAATATTAATGAGCTTCCCGTCATCGGCGCCGTGTAAGGCAGGCCCCATGCATTCACGTGGAACAACGGCACAACCGGCAAAATACGCGCGCCCTCTTTCAGGCTGTTTGGAATCGAAATGGCGGTGGAATACGCGTGCAGCAGCGTTGAGCGATGCGAAAACAACGCGCCTTTCGGGTTCCCCGTAGTGCCCGACGTGTAACACAGGCCCGAAGCTGTGTCTTCGGGCAGCTCTGGCCAATCAAAAACCGCGGGGTGCCCTTCTAACAAGTCTTCATAACATAAAAAATCCAAGCTTGACTGGGGCATATGCTCGGGCCCGGTCATAACCACAAACTTGAGTGATTTGGGCAATTTATCCGCCAGCGCCTGCACCAGAGGCACGAAACTGGTGTCGATAAACAAAATCTCATCGCCGGCATGGCCAATGATATATAGCATTTGCTCAGCACTGAGGCGCGGATTGATGGTGTGGCAGACCGCACCAATCCCAGATATCGCGTAATATAATTCAAAATGCCGATAGCCATTCCAAGCCAAAGTGGCAATTCTTGCGCCCGGTGCGACGCCAAGCTTTTTTAAAGCATGCGCCAATTGTCCAACGCGGCGTAAACTGTCAGCGTAAGTTTGGCGATGTATATCACCTTCGGTGCGCACCGAAACCATCTCGGCGCGTGGATGCGCCTCTGCCGCAAATTTTAAAATTTCGATAATCGACAACGGTCGATGCATCATTTGGCCAAGCATTCACCACCCCCCCTGCAGCGTCTGATTGCCATATGAAAAGGAAACCGCGCCGTTTGCAAGCCACCTTCTTGCCGCGGCCCATGCAGAGCTGAACAGATTATCCATCTTCTTGAATATCCAAAGCCAAAGGCGCCGGAGCTTGCGCGCGAAGATCCTCGATTTGAAGCGGGGTTGAGGGTTTGGACAATCGGTTACGCACCACCCAGATCAGCCGCTGCTCGGCCCGGGTGATCGCCACATAGGCAAGGCGCTTCCAAAGCGGTTGATTGGCCTCGACTCGCCCCATACGCGCAGCCATTTCCAGATCTGGTGCAAAAACCTGCACCGTTTCCCATTGGCTGCCCTGCGCTTTATGGATGGTCACGGCCGCGCCATGTAAAAAAGCGGCGCCCATATTGGCCGCAAACGGAATAAACGGTTCTTCTTCACCGGGTTTTTCAATTTTGATGATAGAAGCCGCTGAAACTTTTGGGTCTTCCGCCCCGATCACGTGCAATTTTGAAAAGCCGGCGCGCCGCCCAGGCCCCAAATAGACAACTTGCGCGCCTTTGATGAGGCCCCGTGCCTCCAAATCAAGGCGCTTCTTGCGATGTTTCAATGGCAATTCAATCCCATCGCAAATCAGTGGTTCGCCCTCAAGCAGCTCGGTGTCCGGTGCATCATAAACCCTTCGAAAGGCAGAAATAAGCCGAATTCGGGTGGCATTGCGCCAAACCAGAACCGGGCTGCGGGCCATCAGATCAACATCGACGCGCTGGCCCAAAACAACGCGCTCATCGCGCGCGGCATAATGCGATATCATCGCTTCAAAATCAGAAAATCCAAGCGCAGGATCACCCAGCGCATGGGCCAAATCCAAGATCGGATTATCCGCATCTTGGCGGTGAACGCGTTGCAGCGTGATCTGCTTTTCTGGTTCTAATTTTTCAAATACCATTTGGCCTGATTGGTTTACCGGGGCCAATTGCGCCGGATCTCCGAATAAAACCAATATTGGAAAAATTTGCTGTAAATCTTCAAATTGTCGATCATCCAACATTGAGGCTTCATCGATAAAGCCGATATCCAACGGATCTTCGCGACGCTTCCAGCCGGTAATAAAATCCGAACCGCGCAGGCCAGCCGCCGCCAGCGCCCCGGGGATAGATTTATTGTTTTGGTAAAACTCAAAAGCGCGCGCCAGGGCCGCCTCGCTTAAATCTTCAATCTGGGGTTTTTCAGATTGACCGGCCAGCCAATCAGCAATTTTTTCATATTCCGGATCATAAACCGGCGTATAAAGAATGCGGTGAATGGTTGTGGCCGGCACACCTTTCATACGCAGCACGCTGGCGGCTTTATTCGTGGGTGCCAAAATCGCCAAACTGCGCTTGGTACGATTGCGCCGCGGTTCATAATCCCCCGACACCACATCAACACCGATGCGCCGCATCGCGTGATAAAGTTCCGACAGCAATAAGGTTTTTCCAGAACCCGCTTTACCGATCAAAGCGGTAACCCGGGCATCGCGCTCGCGCCCCGGCACCAAAAGGTTGTTTTCAAGATCTACGCCAGCGGCGCGCAGCAGCGCCGCCACATGATCATAAGCCTCTGCCTGATCTAAAGAAAGTTCAACCTGCCGTACCTGCATAAGCGTAGTTTACCGGCCAAGCCACCAAAGCACCAGAGAGAAGCCACTTTCTTTACGGCACGGGCACCACGCGCTTACTTGCCCCAAAAGCCAAGTCAAACCAATGGCTTGAATGTTCCGGCAAAACCTTCGCGCTGCGGGCAACCGCCTGGCGTTGCAAGGGGGAAAAACTCCATAATCCCAGACCGATATATGTTTTACCGGAGCCCTGCTCGGCTAAAATCTCAGGGGTTGCCCCGATACGTCGATAGATGCGCCGCATCGTATGATCAAACACAGCCACCGATTGCTCAACGCCAAACCCAAGCATGACCTCACCCGCCGCCAGCATCAATTTTGACGCGCTATGCTTGAAAGCTTTGGGGGCCAGACAGAACCGCGTAGATTCCCAGATCAACGGGCTGCTCAGACTGCTGCCTCCCAGCAAAAAACGGAACTTCTCATTGATCATACAGCGCCCCGTGGTGGGCAGCAGACGCAAAGAGCCCTCATGCCGACCAAGGTTATTTTCCAAAATCACATAAAGCGGATTAAGCGCGTCATACTCATCGCGCTCAAAGCCATTTTCATCCACATCCACCTGCCATTTAAGGCGGGTTTTAAATTGGGCGGCACGATCACGAAACATAGTGTCGCGCAAAAGCGGGTGATCAGACAGCTGATCGCCATAAAGATATCTAAGCAAATATATAATCCCCTGGTTGCCTTAAAAAGACTAGGATCAGACCATTAAACTTAGCTTAGACATGCGCGCGCAGCGCAGGCGAGCTAGAGCAAAATCAACCCGCGGCTAACCGCCAACGAAACCGCATGCGTGGTATTGGCAGCGCCCAATTTATAGCGGGCGCTTTCAATATAGACGCGCAATGTATTTTCCGAAATGCATAATGTATGCGCAACTTGCGCCCGGCTATACCCAAGCGCCAGAAATGTCAGCGTTTCATTTTCGCGCGGGGAAAGCACCGGGCTGGGATCTACGACACCCTCAGCTTCGATATCTAAAATTTTTTTATTAAAATAATGCGCAATTAAAATAAGGTCGCGCCGAGCCGTTTCGATAAAGCCCGCCCATGCCTCATCCGAAGCGTTATGACTGATCGTAAACAAAGCGTATTGGCCTTTTGGCCCTCGGATCGGAATAGACAGCCCCTGACGGCCCACCCCATGCTCTAACGCGTCAGCCTGAAACGCCCGCGCCGCTTTGCTTGACCAATCAAGATCCTTCCAATCAACGGGGTGAAACCGCTGAAAGCCCCCCAAAACCACCGGATCAATACGAATATAGGATTGCTGAATATAGCGGCTGACCCAAGCGCCCGAATACGTGCCCACCCCCAGCCGTCCACATTTCGAATTCACCCAATGATACACCATATGATCAACGGAAAATACATCGCGAAATTCTTCAATAACGGATTGAACATCAGCCAGCTGGCTGGCGTTCTCGAGGCGCCCCAGCGTGGGTTCGAAGGTCGTGATCTTTGTGTAACGCGTCACTGCGCAGCCCCTCGGTTTTTGCCGCAATTTCCAGTGCAGCCATTAATTGCGCATTGTCTAATTGCAAAGCCAGCCCCTCTAGGCCGTTCTTCTCAGCGAAAGTACGAAGATCTGAAAGGACATCAATAATCCAATTATGCGTCATAGCGATTCTCACGAAAAATGGTTAACAGAGTGTTAAATCTAGGATAGCAAAGCGTCTGATTTAACGAAATTCGCGTTTTCCAATTCCCCAAAAATAGTGAGGGGGTTCGCAATAAACCACTGAAAACCAAAGAACGGCCCCAAAAAAGCTGCACGCCCCCTCTAACAAAAGCGATTCGTTGCAACCTGCCCAAGGCGTCACTTTTAAATCTATAAAACCGCATCCTCAAACGTGCGCAAACCTGCCCGTGGCGCTTGTACCAAAACGGCCATATTTCCCGGCTTATGCTCGTTGCGGCGCATTTTAATATGCGCGGCGGGAATCTCATCCCAGCCAAAGACTTCGGACATGCAAGGATCTAACCGCCGCTCGACCATAAGTTTATTGGCCGCTGAGGCTTGCTGCAAATGCGCAAAATGGCTACCTTGAACGCGTTTCTGGTTCATCCAAAGATAGCGTGCATCCAACGTCAGATTATAACCTGTGGTGCCCGCGCAGATCACCACCATCCCGCCTTTTTTACACACGAAAGTCGAAACCGGGAAAGTGCTTTCACCAGGGTGCTCGAATACAATATCCACATTCACGCCCTTGCCCGTGATCTCCCAAATGGCCTTGCCAAATTTGCGCACCTCGGAGAACCAAGTTTTATACGCGTCAGAATTCACAACCGGCAATTGTCCCCAGCAATTGAAATCTTTGCGATTGATAACGCCTTTAGCGCCCAAGCTCAGCACAAAGTCGCGTTTATCTTCATCCGAAATCACGGCAATCGCATTGGCGCCAGCCGTATTGATCAGTTGGATTGCATAAGAGCCCAACCCCCCAGACGCGCCCCAAACCAACACGTTTTGCCCCGGCTTAAGATCATGCGGATGGTGCCCGAATAGCATCCGATAGGCGGTCGCCAGTGTCAGCGTGTAACAGGCACTTTCTTCCCATGTCAGATGTTTAGGGCGCGGCATCAATTGCTGTGATTGTACCGCTGTGAATTGTGCAAAAGATCCATCTGGTGTCTCATAACCCCAAATCCGCTGACTGGCAGAATACATCGGGTCGCCGCCATTGCATTCTTCATCATCACCATCATCCTGATTGCAATGGATCACCACCTCATCCCCGACGCGCCATCTTGTGACCTTTTCGCCTACGTCCCAAACGATACCAGAGGCGTCAGAGCCAGCGATATGATACGCGGCTTTATGCACATCAAACGGGCTTATTGGAATGCCCAAACCAGCCCAGACCCCGTTATAGTTTACCCCGGCGGCCATTACCAAAACCAGTACGTCATGACTGCCCAACGAGGGGACATCCACAACCTCCAATTGGAACGAGCGATCCGGTTCGCCATGCCGCTCGCGGCGAATGGCCCAGGCATGCATAGATTTTGGAACAAATCCCAATGGCGGCATTTCTCCGACATTATATAAATCTTTTTCTTTGGCCTCATAGCGTGCCGTTTCAGGCTTTACATCAAGCGCCATCACTCTCTCCTATGCCCTGTAGCGCCGCAGCGCAGAATTTTTTGCGTTATTCACCGTTATCGCCCTAAAAGTAATTTTGCAACCTAATTTAATCTATTTTTGAAATATAATTACACTTATATTAAAAAATAATGCACGATAAACCCAATTGAATTTTGAATTTGCATAGCAAACGCTGCGATAACCAAACCGTAACGGACGAAGCCTATTTAAAATAATTCCAAATAAGTATTTGCTAAGATCCATAAAAAAATCATGACAGCCAATAAACCCTTTGATTTATAAGCTCCATCATCGTCTACAAAGCCTAGATCACGAAGCAGATGAAAAAATCGACCTGCCGCAGTGCAGCGAATTGACATTGGTATATTGTTTCATATACAAACCTAAAATAGTAATAATATTATATTCCAAAGGTTGCGCAGATGAGCTTCTCACCAAAAGATCGTCCATGGCTGATCAGAACATATGCGGGCCATTCGACGGCGCGCGACTCAAACGCGCTTTACCGATCAAATTTGCAAAAAGGCCAGACGGGATTGTCGGTAGCCTTCGATTTACCCACCCAGACAGGCTATGACAGTGATCATCTTCTGGCGCAGGGGGAAGTTGGAAAAGTCGGGGTGCCAATTTGCCATCTTGGCGATATGCGCAGCCTATTTGAGCAGATCCCCCTAGATCAGATGAACACCTCAATGACGATCAATGCGACAGCCCCTTGGCTGCTGGCGTTATATATCGCGGTCGCTGAGGAGCAGGGCGCCGATATAAGCGCGCTGCAAGGCACCGTGCAAAATGATATTATCAAAGAATATTTGTCGCGCGGCACGTATATTTGCCCCCCGCAACCCTCGCTCAAACTAATCGGTGATGTGGCAGAATATTGCTATGAGCAGCTGCCAAAGTGGAACCCAATGAACGTGTGCTCTTATCATTTACAAGAGGCCGGAGCGACACCAGAACAAGAGCTTGCCTTTGCTTTGGCGACCGCAACCGCGGTGTTGGATGAGTTGCAAGAACGCGTGCCAGCGCATGATTTTCCCAAACTCGTCGGTCGTATTTCGTTTTTTGTGAATGCAGGCATTCGCTTCGTCACCGAAATGTGCAAGATGCGCGCCTTTGTGGACCTGTGGGATGAAATTTGTGAAACCCGCTACGGCGTTGAAAATCCAAAATACCGACGGTTCAGATATGGGGTGCAAGTGAATTCGCTTGGGCTTACCGAACAGCAACCGGAAAATAATGTTTATCGTATTCTGATCGAAATGCTGGCCGTCACATTGTCAAAAAATGCCCGCGCCCGGGCCGTACAATTGCCAGCCTGGAATGAAGCTTTGGGCCTGCCGCGCCCCTGGGATCAACAATGGTCGATGCGGATGCAGCAGATCATGGCCTTTGAAACAGATCTGCTGGAATATGAAGATCTGTTCGACGGCAACCCCACCATAGAGGCCAAGGTTGCGCGTTTGAAAGACGAAGCGCGCCATGAGCTGGCATCGCTCGATGCGCTGGGCGGCGCAATCGAAGCAATCGGCTATATGAAATCGCGCCTCGTGGAAAGCAACACGCAACGGCTGAACAAAATCGCTTCAAAAGAAACAACCGTGGTCGGGGTCAATAAGTTCACCACGGGAGAGCCTTCGCCCCTTACCGCCGGAGATGGTGGCATAATGACGGTTGACCCAGCCGTTGAGCAGGATCAGGTGGACCGGTTGAACGCTTGGCGCAGCGCCCGCGATGACGCATCCGTGGCGAGCGCGCTGCGCAGCTTGCGCGCGGCGGCGCAGGCGGGTGAGAACATCATGCCGGCTTCTATCGCTGCGGCCAAAGCCGGCGTGACAACCGGCGAATGGGCGGCGCAAATGCGGCTTATCTATGGCGAATACAGAGGGCCAACAGGCGTGGCGCGCGGCGTATCCAACAAAAGCGAAGGGCTAGATGAAATTCGCGAAGCGGTCGATCTTGTGAGTCAGAAGCTGGGGCGCCGCTTGGGCTTTTTGATGGGCAAACCCGGGCTTGACGGTCACTCGAACGGGGCCGAGCAAATCGCCGCCCGGGCGCGCGATTGCGGAATGGAGATTGCGTATGATGGCATCCGCTTAACGCCCGAACAGCTGATTGCCTCTGTTCAAGAGCACCAGCCCCATGTGATCGGCCTGTCAATCTTATCGGGCAGTCATATTCCCCTAGTGGAAGATATGATGAAGCGCCTGCAACTGGCCCAACTTGATAACATTCCCGTGGTGGTTGGGGGCATTATTCCACAAGAAGATATGACCCGTCTGACAGCGATGGGCGTTGCAAAAATATACACCCCGAAAGATTTCGAATTGAACGCCATTATGATGGATATCGTCAGTCTTGCAGATCCAACCGATTTAGCCGCAGAGTAACGCGGCCACAGGCTCCAAAAAATCACACCCTTCGAAGAACAAGGCTGGCCTTGTATGGCCGGCTTCGTTAGATTTTCGCTAAAAGCAAATAAAGGAACAAGCGGTGATCACAACGCGCAGCTTACGGCCCAACGAGTATCACGCCTGGCAGGCGCTTTGGCGGGGGTATCTGGCGTTTTATGAGACCGAGCTGGCGGAAAACGTGTATCGCACCACCTTTGAGCGCCTCTGTTCAAACGAAATCACAACGCAAAACGCGATCGTGGCCGAATTGGGCGGTGAAATGGTGGGTTTGGTGCATTATATTTTTCACCCGCATAATTGGCGGGTCGAAGATGTGGTATATCTGCAAGATTTATTCACCGCACCGCAACAACGCGGCAAAGGGGTTGCCAAAGCTTTAATCACCGCCGTGTATCACGCCAGCGATCAGGCCGGGTGCCCAAGCGTCTACTGGATGACGCAAGAGTTCAATCATCAAGCCCGCCATCTATATGATCAGATCGGCCAGCTTACCCCTTTTATAAAATATACACGCTAGAGGCTTTTCATGACAATCCATATCGGTGCCACCCCAGATCAAATCGCAGATACGGTGCTTTTGCCCGGCGATCCCTATCGCGCAAAATGGGCAGCGGAAACCTTCCTATCTGACGTCACGCTTGTGAACGAAGTGCGCGGCATGCTGGGATTTACAGGGTTTTATAAAGACCACAGGGTGACCATCCAAGGCTCGGGTATGGGCATGCCATCCTTATCGATCTACGCCAATGAGCTGATCAAAGACTATGGGGCCAAAACTTTAATCCGAATTGGATCCTGCGGCGGCATGCAACCACATGTTGGGATACGCGATATCATTCTGGCAATGACCGCCAGCAGCATTTCCACCCCGTCTCTGGGTATTTTCAAAGAATTCAACTTTGCCCCTTGCGCCGATTATGCTTTGTTAGAGGCTGCGGCCCGCGCCGCGCAAGCCAAAGCCATCGCAACCCATATTGGCGGTATCTACTCGTCAGATGTGTTTTACGATGAGCGCCCCGACCTGAACCAAGAAATGACCCGCCATGGTATTTTGGGTGTCGAAATGGAAGCGGCCGAATTGTACAATCTCGCCGCGCGACATGGCGTGCGGGCGCTGGCCGTTTTGACCGTTTCAGATCATTTGCAAACCGGCGAGGCGCTGCCCGCGGATCAGCGCGAAAAAAGTTTTGGCGATATGGTGGAAATCGCGCTACATGCAGCTTTTGACGCATAACGAGGCCCAGAAAAGCCGGGCCCAGCGCGCGCCTTTGCCGCTCATCACAGGTTTTGATTGGCCTGGCGCCAGCGTGATTACACCCCGTGGCCGCGATCATAGCTCGACTGTGCGGGGCCCTGCCAATCAGCCAGGGCATCCGCGGGCGGGCTAAAAATCTCAACCTTTAGCGGATAACATATCGCAGCATCACTGGAATGCTCCGAGGAACAATCCCCCCCCGGGCAGGCGCTTAGCGCCCCCAGAAGATCAATTTCGGCAAAAAACTCAAGATAATCGCCTGGGCGCACCGGGCTGGCTTTCATGAAATACTGTCCCGTATCGCGCGTAAACCCCGTGCACATAAACACGTTCAGAACATCATGCACCTTATCTTCCACCTCGCGCACGGGCCGCGCCAGCCTGCTCGCCAAAGCCCGGGTTAAGTTGGAATGACAGCATTGGTGATAGGTCTCTCCGCCCGAAAGCAAACCATGCGTATACGGATCACAGCGGGTTCCAATCACGTCATGCACCGCGCCTCCATACGCATCGATCCCATACCACGCAAGCGTGTCTTCAAACACCGTTGCCATCGGCCTTAAATATGGAAAGCACGACCACATCCGCTCTTCCTGCGTGAGATGGGTGCCATGCAGAGCGCGGGTTTTACCAGAATAAAACCGTTCGCGCAGGTTTCGGGCATTCCACAAGTTCAGATCACCAACCTGCGCACCTTCGATAGAGGAAATACGAAAAAACGAGCCCACCGGCGCATCAAAACAGCTGGCATCGCGCGGTGCAACGATCACTTCATCGGATTTTACGGCGAGCTGGCGTAAGGTCTTCAAAGCCGCCATATCGGGCTTGGGCAAGCTTTCAACCGGATAACAAATCACTGGTTTTACAGCTTGGCGCGCGGCGCCATCTTCAGGACCTTCCAACATGTGACCTCCCTAATACAAAATGACGCTGTAAACAGACCGCTTCGTGTGCGCTAAACTGTCCGTTCGACCATCATCTTTTTGATTTCTGAAATCGCCTTGGCCGGGTTAAGCCCCTTGGGGCAGGTTTTGGCGCAATTCATGATCGTATGACAGCGATAGAGCTTAAACGGGTCTTCCAATTCATCCAACCGCTCTCCGGTGGCTTCATCGCGCGAATCAATGATCCAACGATAGGCGTGCAGCAAGGCAGCTGGCCCCAAATAGCGATCGCCATTCCACCAATAAGACGGGCAAGAGGTTGAGCAAGAGGCGCACATCACGCATTCATACAGCCCATCTAGTTTTTTGCGATCTTCGATCGATTGCTTCCACTCTTTCGCCGGACGGTTGGTTTTGGTTTCCAGCCAAGGCATGATACTGGCATGCTGGGCGTAAAAATGCGTTAGATCAGGGATCAAATCCCGAATAACGGGCATATGGGGCAAGGGATAGATCTTCACGTCGCCCTTGATCTCATCCATGCCATAAATACATGCCAGCGTGTTGATACCATCAATATTCATCGCGCAAGACCCGCAAATACCTTCCCGGCACGAGCGGCGAAAGGTCAAGGTGGGATCAATTTCGTTTTTGATTTTGATCAGCGCGTCCAAGACCATCGGGCCACATGTATCCATATCCACAAAATAAGTATCAACGCTGGGATTTTCTCCATCATCTGGTGACCACCGATAGACGGAAAATTTGCGGATATTGGTTGCACCTGCTGGTTTTGGCCAGGTTTTTCCAGTGCGGATCCGTGAATTCTTAGGAAGCGTTAGCTGAACCATATTACCCTCATCTGGTCTTTATATCCCGTCTTTATTTCCACAGCCGCGCTCAAAACGTACGCACTTTGGGCGCGATTCTCTCAAGCGATATGCCGCCCTGATCTTCATCAGTAAGGCGGTCCAACACGACCGGACGATAGCTCAGGTCGCATTTGGCGCCGTCAATCACCGCCAATGTATGCACCCGCCAAGACTCATCATCTCGATCGCCAAAGTCTTCATGGGCATGCGCGCCGCGGCTTTCTTTACGCGCCTCGGCGCCAGCGATGGTGGCCAAAGCATTGGGCATCAAATTGCCCAATTCAAGCGTTTCCATAAGATCGCTGTTCCACACCAGGCTGGTATCAGTCACTTTGATATCATCCATTTTTGCGGCGATATCGGTCATTTTGCTGAAGCCTGCCGCCAATGTGTCCGAAGCGCGGAATACGGCTGCATCTGATTGCATGGTTTTTTGCATCTCAAGGCGCAGCTCAGCGGTTGGCACCGCGCCATTGGCGTGACGTAACCCATCGAAGCGGTCAAAGGCCTTATCAATTTCAGCGGTGTTCAAATTGGGGATCTGTGCCGCGCGATCTACCACTTGGCCAGCCCGGATCGCGGCCGCGCGCCCAAACACGACTAGATCGATCAAAGAGTTTGAGCCAAGGCGGTTTGCACCATGCACGGATGCGCAGCCTGCTTCACCCACAGCCATAAGACCGGGCACCACTGCGTTTGGATTATCCGCCGTTGGGTTTAAAACTTCCCCCCAATAGTTGGTCGGAATACCGCCCATATTATAGTGCACGGTGGGCAGAACGGGAATGGCTTCCTTGGTCACATCAACGCCAGCAAAAATCCGCGCGCTTTCCGAAATTCCGGGCAGGCGCTCGGCCAAAGCCTCGGGCGGCAAATGGCTCAAATTGAGGTGGATATGATCTCCCTCTGCGCCAACGCCGCGCCCCTCGCGGATTTCCATCGTCATGCAGCGACTGACGTAATCGCGCGGCGCCAGATCTTTATAATGGGGTGCGTAGCGCTCCATGAAACGCTCGCCCTCTGAATTGGTCAAGTAGCCACCTTCGCCGCGCGCGCCCTCGGTGATCAAACAACCGGATCCATAAATACCCGTCGGATGGAATTGAACAAATTCCATATCCTGTAGCGGCAAACCAGCCCGCGCCACCATGCCGCCACCATCCCCAGTGCAGGTATGCGCAGAGGTTGCGCTGAAATAAGCCCGTCCGTAGCCACCCGTGGCCAAGACCACCATTTTGGCATTGAAAACATGCATCGTGCCATCATCCAGCTTCCAACAAACAACCCCGGTGCACACTCCATCTTCAGACATAACCAAATCGATGGCAAAATATTCGATATAAAATTCCGCGTTATTCTTCAGCGATTGACCATATAACGTGTGCAAAATCGCGTGGCCCGTTCGATCGGCTGCGGCGCAGGTACGCTGTACAGGCGGACCTTCGCCAAACTCAGTGGTATGCCCGCCAAATGGCCGCTGATAAATTTTACCTTCTTCGGTGCGCGAAAATGGCACGCCATAATGCTCAAGCTCATAAACAGCTTTCGGCGCTTCGCGCGCCAGATATTCCATCGCATCCGTATCACCAAGCCAATCTGATCCCTTCACGGTATCATACATGTGCCATTGCCAATGATCTGGGCCCATATTTGAGAGCGAGGCCGCGATCCCGCCTTGCGCGGCAACCGTGTGCGAGCGGGTTGGAAACACTTTGGTGACGCAGGCGGTGCGCAACCCCTGCTCTGCCATGCCCAAGGTTGCCCGTAAGCCGGCGCCACCGGCGCCAACAACAACAACATCATATTCATGGGTTTCAAACGTATATTCTGACATTGCCTTCGCCCTTTAAAGTGCCATCTTAGCGATCGCGAACAGCCCTGTTGCCATCAAGGCATAGGACATACAAATAACCGCGATGATCCAGATTTTCTGTGCAGTCCCATGGACATAATCTTCAATTAAAACCTGCGCGCCCGACTTAAAATGCTCAAGACCAACAATCAGCGTCAGCGCCACAACCAAGGCCGGGCCGGGCCGGGCAAAATGCGCAATCACATCTTGATGGCTTTCACCGATAACACGCCCCAGCGTGCAGACGAATAAGGGAACCAGCACCAAAAGCGCCGCAGAGCTCACCTTCATGGCCCAAAAATGCGCGGTGCCTGTTTTGGCGCTTCCCAGGCCCACGGCCCGTTTGCGATCCGTTAAATAACGCATATCTGTTTCTTGCCCTTATAAAACCACAATGGTGATGACGCTCAGCACTAGCGACCCTATGATAACACCCCAGCCAAGTTTTTCGGCTGTCGGCACATCCAAGCCAATGGCGTTGTCCCAAATCAAATGCCGCAAACCGGCCAAGCTGTGGTACCACAGCGCCCAGATCGAGCCTAAAAGGATTAATTTTCCAAACCAGGAGGTTACAACTCCGTTGACCAGTTCAAAATAGGCCGGCGAAGTTGCCGCCGCTAATAACCACCATATCACCATGATAGTACCCAGCAATAAAGCATTTCCCGTGATCCGCGTTAAGATTGACGTGATCGAAGTCAGCTGCGGGCGATAAATAGATAAATGCGGTGACAAAGGGCGATTGCCCCGGTTTACATCAGCCATTAAAATTCCCTTACGATCTTTTAAAAGCGAAGCCTCCACAGCTATTCGCCGATACGATAGGATCCTTTTATCTTGATTTGAAAGTAATAACAGCCCCAGAAACAATATTCTTTTCTGACTCTTGGCGAAATGCGCGGTTGTGATCACAGAGTTTTTATTTGTGATCACATGTTTTCATATTGCCGGCTTAAATAGGTTTCAAATTCTGCGCAAAGCGTCACGGAACCGGCTTCTGGATCGTAAAACGCATTAGCCTCCTCGCATGTTTCTATCAACACTTCAAAATCAACAGGAAAGCCCAATTGCCCATTTAGAAAAGTGATTTCTTCCGCCAACACTTGGCCAATCAAGCTTTCAACAGGGCCCTCAAATATTATTTTTCCCTTCAGGGCGGCCATCTGATCCAACACCCCTCCCCAACTTACAATCGCCTGATCATATTCCTCAGGGCAGCTATCAGCGCGTTCTTCTGGCAACCCAAGATCGTCGGCAAAAAAGATCCGATCGGCTGGGTTGGCCCCATAGAACAAACAAATCAGATTATAAAATCGCTGCTCATCAAGCCCATGCACCCCCCAAAACGCCAATTCTTCCGCCTGTTCTGCATCTGCTAAAAAACCGAGCGCGGCATCATACGCAACATCTTGGGCTGATTCTTCATCATAAACTTGATCGATCATTAAAATGGATAAAACATCCGCCGCATCTTCTTCTTGGCCGAAAATCGGCACCGACATCTTATCGATAATTGCATGCCCCAACTCATGATAAAAAATGGATACAATGTTAGAAGACACATAGGCGTCGCGCGCGGCGATTTTCTCGGCGTTTGACTGGCCAAAAGCAGGGCGTAACCCGCCCACAAAAAGCACCAAAAAGGCCAATAATGTGATGCGCATCGCCTCTCCTCTGGTTATGAGGGTATCAAGGCCCAATAATCCAAATCAAGAAGAATATGGGGAAGGTAGCGTTGGTCTTCTCCGCGCAGCGGCCCCGGTCCCGCTTGGTTTTTTTGCGCCACCAACCGCAAGCGAATGGCACCGATACCCGGCACGCGGGTTTGCGCTATGTCAAGCACTTCAGACCAAGCCGAAACGGTATCGCCCGCAAAACAAGGGTTGGCATGCGCGCCGCTATTCAGGGCAACAATCATTTGCGCATTGGCTAGGCCATTAAACGATAATGCCCGCGCCAAAGAAATTACGTGCCCGCCATAAATCAGGCGGTTGCCATCGGCGCGGCTGGTTACATCAAAATGCACTTTGGCGGTGTTTTGCCACAGCCGCGTTGCCATCATATGTTCGGCTTCTTCGATGGTCATCGCGTCAACGTGATCAATCACTTCACCGCGCTTATACGCAGACAAACGATACGGCTCTCCGGCAAGATCAAACGCATAATTGGAAAAATCCAGCCCTTCTGGAACGCAGAGATCCGCCGGATCTACCGCCTCGGCCAATTCGGGCAGCACAGCCCTTGGCGCGGGCGAACTGGTCTGTCTTTTGCGCAGCATTGCCCAGCGCACATATTCAAGAACAATATCGCCATGCTGGTTCAGCCCGCGCGTGCGTAGATAGACGATGCCGGTTTTTCCATTTGTGTTTTCTTTCAACCCGATGACTTCAGACACCGCCTGCACGGTATCACCCGTAAAGATCGGGGCCAACCAACGCCCTTCTGCATAGCCCAAATTCGCCACTGCATTGAGTGAAATATCCGGTACGGTTTTGCCGAACACCATATGAAACGCAGCCCAATCGTCTAAAGGGGCCCGCGGCAACCCGCAATTTCGGGCAAATTCATCTGACGAATTCAATGCATGGCGCGCCGGATAAAGCGCATGATAGAGCGCGCGCTCTCCCTCGGTGAGGGTGCGCGGAACAGCGTGCGCGATTACCTCGCCAAATGAATAATCTTCAAAAAAGCGCCCAATATTCGATTTGCTCATTCATTGTTCTCCGAGCGCTCGATCAGGATCATAGGTGTTTAAGCTGTCTTTTATCACCGCCTGCGCGCAACGCATTTTTTGGCTGTCTGGGTCAAAAACATATTGTGCCTCGCCATAAAGCCGCCACCCTTTTGAAAGAGCCAACGTTACTTTATGACAAAAAGCAGATCCGTCTTCACCAGTCAGCAATCGGTATAATTGGGTCATGCACCCCGGGCTCCAAAGGGCGAGACGCCCAGCCATAAATGCAAACCTACCATCACGGCAAAGGTCACCACGGTCACCACTAAAAATTTCCAATCGCGCTTATCTTCGCCGGGCTCGGGCCGTTGCCACTCCTCTGCGCGGTTGATCTTAATCACCGTCCAGACAGCCCAACCCAACATGCCGCCAAATAGAATGATGGACGCCAAGTCACCATTTACCAGCAAATGCGCCGCGGCCCACATCTTCACTGAGGTCAACATTGGATGGCGCATCCGGCCACGCATCCGACCTTTGGTATGCGCCATCGCAAACACAGCCACGGCCACAACCATGATCAGGTTGTTGATATGAATTAAAAACTCAGGGGGTGACCAAATCTCGATAAAAGCCGCTTGCCGATAGCCGATAATCATCAACACCAATCCAAGCGCAATTCCAATTGCAACCGGAGCTTTTCCTTTTTCGCCCATTGCACTGCGCCGTTCGGGGGCAAGACGCTTAAAACCATGCGCAGCGAACCACAGCACAACACCCGCTATCAATAAAACCATTTTTTACTCCGTCTGCATTGCAGCAATTGCCTGCGCCATTGCCAAGGTTTTCCGCGCGGTTTCGATATGCAGATTCTCGATGATCGTTCCATCAAGCACTGCAACACCCTGTCCAGCGGCTTCTGCCTCCTCAAAAGCAGATATTTGGCGCTGTGCCAATTCAATTTCATTCGTAGAAGGCGCGAAACAGCGATTTGCAGTGCTTAACTGCGCCGGATGAATCAGCGTTTTGCCATCAAAGCCCAAAGAACGGCCCTGCCTGCATTGCGCGATCAACCCTTCTTCATCCTGAAACTGATTATACACTCCGTCCAACAGAGCCACATCATGCGCCCGCGCGGCAAGCACAAGCGATTGCAGCGCCATTTGCAAACTGTCTCGGGTCAGCGTGAGTTGGCACTTTAAGTCTTTTGCCAAATCATTCGTGCCGGCCACCAAGGCCTGCAGCAGTGGATGAGCCGCGATTTCGCCCGCGTTCAAAATGCCCAACGGGGTTTCCAGCATCGCCCAAAGCGGCCATTTTGCTCCAACCACATTCGCCAGCGCATCCAAATCACCTGCGCTATTTACTTTTGGCAGCAGCACAGCATCAACGTCAAGCCCATCCAAAGCCTGAAGATCAGCTTCGCCCCACGGTGTATTAAGAGCGTTTATTCTAACAATTTTCAAACGCGCGCCATAGCCGCCTTGCGCCAAAGCTGCGCGCAGGATCACGCGCGCCTCGGATTTCGACTCAGCGGATACGGCATCTTCAAGGTCAAAAATAATGCTATCAGTGGGCAGGTTTCGCGCTTTTTCCAAAGCCCGCGGCTTAGAGCCCGGTATGTAAAGCGCTGATCGAAGAGGGCGATGAGATAGGGTCATAAGAAGCTTCCGCAATAATATTACGAAATCAATGCGCATCTCTTGCCGAAAAGTTCAAGGCCAAAACGTTATTATGCAAGAATTGCCACAGCCCAGTCGCCATCGCGCATGATGCCAAAGCGTTCTGGGCGGCTTAAGCCAAAGACAGCCAGATAAGGCGCAAAGCGGAAACCGCCAAAGCAACATACATTAACACAAAAAATGCTTTTTCAGGTATTTTACGATGCGCCTGCAACCCCAGCCAAACACCGCAAAACGCAAAGGGCAAGAGCATCAGATCAAGCACGAGCGTATCGCGGCTCAGCAAGCCCAAACCCACGTAAAGGCCGCCTTTTAAAATATTGATCACCCAGAATACCAGAACAGTAGTGGCTTGATATTCTGTTTTGGACATGTTTTTCGACAGAAGATACACCGCGGCTGCCGGACCACCAGCATGGCTGACAAAGCTGGTAAACCCCGCGACGAAACCCGCAAGCCCCCCAACCCCACGTGAAAATGGGCCCATTCTTGACAAAACCGTCGATAGGCGTGAGGCGCAAAACCAGCTTAAAAACAAAAGGCTGATCAGGCCAATCAGAAATTGCAGCACCTGTTGATTGACCTGCGTGAAAAACAACGCCCCTAGCATAACCCCCGGAATGCCGCCAAGAATTAAGGTAAGGGCATCGCCGCGCGACCATTTCCACCAATAGGCGCGCAGATTCGACAGATCCATCACCATCAGCAACGGCAACATCACTCCGATGGCTTTTCCCGGATCCATCAATCCGGCCAAAATCACGACCCCTATGAAATCAACCTTAGAACCAAATCCACTTTTAGAAATGCCCGCAAACAAAACAGCGCCCCCCATCAGGGCAAACATCCAAGCCTCCATAAACAGCCATCTTTCTTATCAAATGGGCCCGCGCAAACCACTTTGCATACGAAAGAGCCTATGGTCTAAAAACGGACGGTTCAACCTATTGCGAGAGGCTTAGCGCAAACGCCAATTTGCGCTGCAATGCAGCACACTTGCTAATTTAATCAGAAAGCAGTAACCGGATGCGAAACAAAACCGAGACGGGAGAACTTCTATGGCACGACCCAAAATAGCACTGATCGGCGCCGGACAAATTGGTGGAACATTGGCGCATCTGGCCGCTATGAAAGAGCTGGGCGATGTTGTCTTATTTGATATTGCAGAGGGCATTCCAAATGGCAAAGCGCTCGATATCGCAGAATCCGGCCCTGCCGAAGGGTTTGACGCCAATGTGTCGGGCACGCAATCTTATGCCGATATCGCCGGCGCAGATGTGTGCATCGTTACCGCCGGCGTTGCCCGCAAGCCCGGAATGAGCCGCGACGATCTTTTGGGGATTAACCTGAAAGTGATGAAATCTGTTGGAGAAGGTATTCGCGATCACGCGCCTGATGCGTTCGTGATTTGCATCACCAACCCGCTCGATGCGATGGTCTGGGCGTTGCGGGAATTCTCTGGCCTGCCCCATCACAAAGTATGCGGCATGGCCGGCGTTTTGGATTCGGCTCGCTTCCGCCACTTCCTAAGCTTGGAATTTGAGGTTTCGATGCGTGACGTCACCGCCTTTGTGCTTGGCGGGCACGGGGATACGATGGTGCCTTTGGCGCGCTATTCCACCGTGGCCGGAATTCCGCTGCCAGACCTGGTTGAAATGGGCTGGACCTCGCAAGAGAAGCTGGATGCAATCATCCAGCGTACCCGTGATGGCGGAGCCGAGATTGTTGGTATGTTGAAAACCGGTTCTGCGTTCTACGCCCCCGCAACGTCGGCCATTGAAATGGCAGAAGCCTATCTGAAAGATCAAAAACGGCTTCTGCCCTGCGCCGCCAATTGCAATGGTGAATTTGGCCTTAAAAATATGTATGTCGGCGTGCCGACAATCATTGGCAAAAACGGCGTTGAGAAGATCGTGAACATTAAATTGACGAAAGACGAGCAGGCCATGTTCGATAAATCCGTCGAGGCCGTCAAAGGGCTTGTCGCCGCCTGTAAAAATATTGATGACAGCCTAGCCTAAAGACATCTGCGCCGGCGCGCTCCCGCGTGCCTGTCGGGGCTTCTTACCACGCTGAAAAAGTACGCATGCACGCATGCGTGCTTTTTTATTTTCAGCCGGGCAACCATCGTTTATCCCAGCAGGTGGGCCGCTGCGCGCAAGCTTGAAACCACCATATGCTGGGGCAACCCTAGCAAACTGCCGCTATATTTTATTTTGTGATCACACCCATAAAATCTGTGATCACAAAATACCTAAAAACGTAAAAATCTATAAAAATTTTTAAAAAAAGCTTATAACCGTCCGCTTGATGCGACTAAATGGCGCAAACTTTGGGTCATGTAGGAACACTCGATGAATATTCATGAATATCAAGCGAAAGCCTTGTTGCGCAGCTATGGCGCCCCGGTCTCGGAAGGGCGCTTTGTGCTCAAGGCAGACGATGCCAAAACCGCTGCGGGTGAACTGGATGGGCCCCTTTGGGTTGTAAAAGCGCAAATCCACGCCGGTGGCCGCGGCAAAGGCCATTTTACGGAAGCTGATGCGGGTGAAAAAGGCGGCGTTCGCATGGCCAAATCGGCCACCGAGGCAGCAGAAGAAGCCAAGAAAATGCTCGGCCGTACTTTGGTGACCCACCAAACCGGCCCCGCCGGCAAACAAGTCAACCGTATCTATATCGAAGACGGTTCGGGCATCGAGCGTGAGCTCTATCTGGCCCTATTGGTCGATCGTCAGACCAGTCGCGTGTCGTTCGTTTGCTCGACCGAGGGCGGCATGGACATTGAAGAGGTTGCGGCCGAAACGCCTGAAAAAATTCTGTCTTTTTCGGTTGATCCGGCGACCGGATATCAAGCCTATCATGGCCGCAGAATTGCGTTCATGCTGAACCTAGAGGGCAAACAGATCAAACAATGCGTGGCCTTAATGGGCACACTTTATCGCCTATTCATCGAAAAAGACGTTGAGATGTTGGAAATCAACCCTCTGATCGTGACCGATGGCGGCGATCTGAAATGTTTAGATGCAAAAATGGGGTTCGACGGCAATGCCGTCTACCGGCACCCTGATATCGCCGAACTCAGAGATACCACAGAGGAAGACCCCAAAGAACTCGAAGCTTCAAAATACGATCTTAACTACATTGCTTTAGACGGCGAAATTGGCTGCATGGTCAACGGCGCAGGCCTTGCGATGGCCACGATGGATATTATCAAACTTTATGGCGCCGAGCCAGCAAATTTCTTGGATGTTGGTGGCGGGGCCACCAAAGAAAAAGTCACCGAGGCCTTTAAAATCATTACCTCAGATCCAAATGTCAAAGGCATTTTAGTCAACATTTTTGGGGGTATTATGCGCTGTGATGTGATCGCCGAAGGGGTTGTGGCCGCGGTAAAGGAAGTTGGGTTGGCAGTACCTCTGGTAGTGCGACTGGAAGGCACCAATGTCGAACAAGGCAAAAAGATCATCAACACATCGGGATTGGACGTGATCGCGGCCGATAATCTAAAAGACGGTGCCGAAAAAATCGTAACGGCGGTCAAGGGGTAAGACATGGCAATTCTCATAAACGAAAACACCAAAGTGATCTGTCAAGGGTTTACCGGCTCGCAAGGCACTTTTCATTCCGAGCAAGCCATCGCCTATGGCACTAAAATGGTTGGTGGCGTTACGCCCGGAAAAGGCGGCCAAGTGCATCTTGATTTGCCTGTGTTCAACTCGGTGCATGAGGCCAAAGCCGTTACTCAAGCAAATGCCTCGGTGATTTATGTCCCACCCCCCTTTGCTGCGGATAGTATTTTAGAGGCACTCGATGCCGAAATTGAACTGATCGTCTGTATCACAGAAGGCATCCCTGTGTTGGATATGATGCAAGTAAAGCGGGCTTTAGAGACCAGTAATTCCGTGTTGATCGGGCCAAATTGTCCCGGTGTAATCACGCCTGATGCTTGTAAGATTGGCATCATGCCCGGGCATATCCACCGCCGTGGATCCGTCGGGGTTGTGTCGCGCTCGGGTACTTTAACCTACGAAGCGGTCAAGCAAACATCAGATGTTGGCTTGGGTCAATCCACCTGCGTGGGCATCGGTGGGGATCCAATCAAAGGCACCGAGCATATCGATGCGCTTGAGTGGTTCTTGGCGGATGAGGAAACGCAGTCAATTATTATGATCGGTGAAATTGGTGGCAGCGCTGAAGAAGAAGCGGCGCAGTTTTTAAGAGATGAGGCCAAACGCGGGCGCAGCAAGCCCGTGGCCGGCTTTATCGCCGGACGCACAGCCCCTCCGGGCCGTCGCATGGGTCATGCCGGTGCCATTGTTGCCGGTGGCAAAGGTGGTGCGGAAGATAAAATCGAAGCTATGCAAGCTGCGGGCATCGTGGTTGCAGAGAGCCCAGCCGGATTGGGTGAAGCGGTTCTTAAAGCCATCGGGTAACCCTTAATGCGCTATATCAGCAAAAATATCAGGGCTAAATTGCGGGATCTAACCCCGCGAAATAAACAGGGCAAAGCGCCTTATTCACAAAGCTTGGCGCAGCAATGTTTGGCGCAAGCCCATTCCAAAATACTTTTGCTGAGCGCCCCTTACTTTGAACATCTTAAGAGGATCTAACATGACCGATCAGTCTGCGAATGAACAGTTCCACGCCTCTTCCTTCATGCAGGGGCACAACGCGGCGTATCTTGAGCAGCTTTACGCGCAATATGCCCGTGACCCCAATACGGTTGATGGCGCCTGGCAAGCCTTTTTCCAAGCGTTGGGGGATTCGGATTTAGACGTCAAAGCAGACGCCTCTGGCCCGTCTTGGGCCCGCAAAGATTGGCCCCCTCAACCGACTGATGATCTAACCGCCGCGCTCACTGGTGAATGGATGCCGCCGCCGCAAGAGGCCGCAGCCGCCAAGGAAAAAATCCTTGGAAAGGCCAAAGAGCTCAACAGTACAATCAGCCAAGAGGCTGTGAAACGTGCGGTTTTAGACAGTATCCGCGCCTTAATGATTATTCGAGCCCACCGCATCCGTGGGCATTTATCGGCAGATCTGGATCCTTTGAAACTTCAAGCCACCGGGCAGCACCTTGAGTTACAGCCAAAATCTTATGGCTTTGAAGAGGCCGATATGGATCGGCCAATCTTTATTGATAATGTGCTCGGCTTGCAATTTGCCAGCATGCGCCAAATCATCGATATTCTGAAACGCACCTATTGCAGCACGTTTGCTTTGCAATACATGCATATTTCGGACCCCGAGCAATCTTCATGGCTTAAAGAACGTATCGAGGGGCGCGATAAAGAGATCACATTCACCCGTGAGGGGCGTAAAGCCATCTTGAATAAGATGGTTGAAGCCGAAGGGTTTGAAAAATTTCTGCACGTGAAATACACCGGCACCAAACGCTTTGGCTTGGATGGCGGGGAAAGCCTGATCCCCGCGCTAGAGCAAATCATCAAGCGCGGTGGTGCGCTTGGGGTGCGCGACATTGTGATCGGTATGCCGCATCGCGGCCGCCTTTCTGTATTGGCAAATGTGATGCAAAAACCGTACCGGGCGATTTTCAACGAATTTCAGGGCGGCTCGTTCAAGCCAGAAGATGTAGACGGCTCTGGCGATGTGAAATATCATCTCGGCGCATCCTCTGACCGTGATTTTGACGGCAATAACGTGCATCTATCGCTAACCGCAAACCCCAGCCATTTAGAGGCTGTTAACCCGGTTGTAATTGGCAAAGTGCGCGCCAAACAAGATCAAATCGGCGATGCGGATCGCACGCAGGTTTTGCCCTTATTGCTGCATGGCGATGCGGCCTTTGCCGGCCAAGGGGTTGTGGCGGAATGTTTTGGGCTATCTGGATTGGTGGGCCATCGCACGGGCGGAACAATCCATGTTGTTGTCAATAACCAGATTGGGTTTACCACAGCACCTCATTTTAGCCGCTCATCGCCCTATCCGACCGATATCGCCTTAATGGTAGAAGCTCCTATATTCCACGTGAATGGTGACGATCCAGAAGCCGTTGTGCATGCGGCAAAAGTGGCTACGGAATTCCGCCAAAAATTCCAAAAAGACGTGGTGATCGACATCTTCTGCTATCGCCGATTTGGGCATAATGAGGGGGATGAACCAATGTTCACAAACCCTTTAATGTATAATCAAATCAAGCGACAAAAAACCACGCTTTCGCTTTACACCGAACGGTTGGTCAAGGATGGGCTAATACCCGAAGGCGAAGTTGAAGATATGAAAGCTGCCTTCCAAGCCAAAATGAGCGAAGAGTTTGAGGCGGGAAAAGAATATAAACCCAATAAAGCCGATTGGCTGGATGGCCGCTGGTCGCATTTGGATCGCCGCGGAGAAGAATATCAGCGCGGAGAAACATCAATTTCGACCCAAACGCTGGCAGATATTGGCACTGCATTGAGCCGCGCACCAGATGGGTTTCCGCTGCATAAAACCGTCGCCCGGATGCTTGAAACCAAAAAGAAAATGTTCGCCGCCGGCGAAGGCTTCGATTGGGCCACCGGCGAAGCCTTGGCCTTTGGATCTCTATTATGCGAAGGCTTTCCGGTGCGTTTGTCCGGCCAAGACTGTACCCGGGGCACATTTAGCCAACGCCATTCTGGCTTGATCAATCAAGATACCGAAGAGCGCTTTTACCCGCTCAATCATATTCGCACCGGACAAAAGCGGTATGATGTGATCGATTCGATGCTGTCCGAATATGCCGTTCTAGGGTTTGAATATGGCTATTCGCTGGCCGAGCCCAACGCCCTTACGCTTTGGGAAGCCCAATTTGGCGATTTTGCAAATGGCGCGCAAATCATGTTTGATCAATTCATCAGCTCTGGTGAAAGCAAATGGTTGCGTATGTCCGGTCTGGTGGTGTTGCTGCCCCATGGATTCGAGGGTCAAGGGCCAGAACATAGCTCTGCGCGGCTCGAACGGTTTTTGCAAATGTGCGGGCAAGATAATTGGATCATCGCCAATTGCACCACGCCCGCCAATTACTTTCATATTTTGCGCCGCCAATTGCACCGGAACTTTCGCAAACCATTAATTCTGATGACGCCAAAATCATTGCTGCGGCATAAATTAGCCGTCTCAAAGGCCGAAGAATTCACCACTGGCTCATCCTTTCATCGGGTACTTTGGGATGATGCGGAAGCCAGCAGCTCGGCGCATAAGCTTAAACCAGATGCCAAAATCAAACGCGTCGTGATGTGTTCGGGCAAAGTTTATTATGATCTTTTGGAAGAGCGAAATGCCCGCGGTCTCGATGATATTTACTTGATGCGCTTTGAACAGTTCTATCCGTTTCCGGCCATCTCAGCAATGAAGGAACTTCAGCGCTTTGAGAATGCCGAAATGATTTGGTGTCAGGAGGAACCTAAGAACCAGGGTGGTTGGAGCTTCATGGAGCCCAATTTGGAATGGGTGCTCGAACGCATGAAAGCAAAACATAACCGTCTTCGCTATGTGGGCCGCTCGGCCAGCGCTTCACCGGCCACCGGTTTAGCCGCACAGCATAAATTCCAACAAGCCGCGCTTATCGATGAAGCGCTGACGATCGAAGGGAAATAACCAATGACAACGGAAATTCGTGTCCCGACTTTGGGCGAATCTGTCACAGAAGCGACGGTGGCCACCTGGTTTAAAAAACCAGGCGATGTTGTGGCTTTAGACGAAATGCTATGCGAGTTGGAAACCGATAAAGTCACCGTCGAAGTGCCGAGCCCGGCCGCAGGCGTTCTTAGCGAAATCGTTGCGGCAGAAGGCACAACGGTCGGCGTTGATGCTTTGCTGGCCAATATTGCCAGCGGCGCAGGCCGTAGCGAGGCTTCGGATACTGCCAAGAGCCCAGCCCCTAAAGCGCCGTCAAACGCGGCAGCAGATTCATCAGATATTGAGGTTGCCGTTCCAACTTTGGGGGAAAGCGTGACCGAAGCCACCGTGGCCAGTTGGTTCAAAGCGCCAGGTGATAACGTAAAAAGCGATGAAATCCTTTGCGAGCTGGAAACCGATAAGGTCAGCGTGGAAGTTCCATCGCCAAGCGCAGGGGTTTTGAAAAAAATTATCGCCGCGGAAGGCAGCACAGTGGATGCAACCGCCATTTTGGCCGTGATCAGCCAGGCAGAGGGGGAAGGCAACACGTCTGCAGCGCAGCCCGTTCCAGAGGCCACCCCAAGCACGGCTAAAGCCAGCTCGGTGGAAGATGCGCCGGCTGCAAAAAAAGCTATGGCCGAAGCGGGTCTTAAGCCCAGCACGGTGCAAGGCACCGGCCGCGATGGGCGGGTAATGAAAGAAGATGTAACCCGGGCTGTCGCCGCCGCCGCGCACACGCCAGCCGCAACCGCTCAAACACCAGCCGCGCCGCGCGCCCCCGTTATGGCCAGCGATGCAGCGCGTGAAGAGCGGGTTAAAATGACGCGCTTGCGTCAAACCATTGCACGGCGCCTAAAAGACAGCCAGAATTCGGCCGCCATGCTGACAACGTATAACGAAGTCGATATGAGCGCCGTGATGGATCTTAGATCAGAATATAAAGATCTGTTTTTAAAGAAGCATGGTGTCAAACTTGGCTTCATGTCTTTCTTCACCAAAGCCTGCTGCCACGCTTTGCAAGAGGTTCCCGAAGTCAATGCCGAAATAGATGGCACCGATATAGTTTATAAGAACTTTGTGCATATGGGCATCGCGGCTGGCACGCCAACCGGCTTGGTTGTGCCCGTGATTCGGGATGTTGATGCGATGAGCTTTGCCGCCATCGAGCAAGCGATCAGCGAAAAAGGGCAGCGCGCCCGCGACGGCAAGCTTAGCATGGAAGAAATGCAAGGCGGCACTTTCACGATTTCAAATGGTGGAGTTTATGGTTCATTAATGTCCTCACCTATTTTGAACCCCCCGCAATCGGGAATCCTGGGCATGCATAAAATTCAAGACCGCCCCATCGCCGTGAATGGCCAAGTGGTGATCCGGCCAATGATGTATCTGGCCCTCAGCTATGACCACCGGATCGTGGATGGTAAAGGCGCCGTAACCTTCTTAGTCCGCGTGAAGGAGGCGCTTGAAGATCCCCGGCGCTTGCTGATGGATCTTTAGGGTGAAACTCAAAACTACTGACGGCTTAGGCGGGAAATACCCCCCGCGCTGCGAAAGGAAATAACAATGGCGAGCTATGATGTAATTGTGATTGGCAGCGGGCCCGGAGGCTATGTTGCGGCGATCAGATGCGCTCAACTGGGACTGAAAACAGCCTGTGTTGAAGGGCGGGAAACCTTGGGCGGCACCTGCCTCAATGTGGGCTGTATTCCTTCCAAAGCACTGCTGCATGCGTCACATATGCTTCATGAAGCCGAACATAATTTTGCAAAAATGGGCCTGAATGCCAAATCGCCAACGGTAGATTGGTCGCAGATGCAAACGTATAAAACCGACACGATTGAGGGCAACACCAAGGGTATTGAATTTCTTTTCAAGAAGAACAAAATCGATTGGCTGAAAGGCTGGGGCAGCATTCCCGAGGCCGGTGTGGTCAAAGTCGGCGATGAAAGTCATCAGGCGAAAGATATTATTATTGCCAGCGGTTCCACGCCCTCTAGCCTGCCCGGCATAGAGATCGACGAAAAAACCGTGGTCAGCTCAACCGGGGCCTTAAGCTTGGCCAAGATCCCGAAAAAACTTGTGGTGATCGGTGCGGGCGTGATTGGCTTAGAGCTTGGATCTGTTTACGCGCGGCTGGGCAGTGATGTGACCGTGGTAGAGTTTTTAAACGCGATCACACCGGGAATGGACGCAGAGGTTCAAAAAACCTTCCAGCGCATTCTGAAAAAGCAGGGCTTGAAATTTATCATGGGCGCAGCTGTAAGCGGCGTTGAAAAGCTTAAAACCAAAGCCAAAGTCAATTATACGTTGCGCAAAGATGACAGCGCGCACCAGATAGACGCAGATACTGTCTTGGTGGCAACGGGGCGAAAGCCGTTTACGGATGGGTTGGGCTTGGCCGATCTTGGCATAGAGGTCAGCGAGCGCGGTCAGATCAAAACCGATTCACATTGGCAAACCAATATTTCCGGCATCTATGCAATTGGCGATGCGATTGATGGGCCAATGCTGGCGCACAAAGCCGAGGATGAGGGTATGGCCGCGGCCGAAGTGATCGCAGGCAAGCATGGGCATGTGAATTATGATGTGATCCCAGGCGTGATCTATACGCATCCGGAAGTTGCCAATGTGGGCCAAACCGAGGCACAGCTGAAAGAGCAGGGCCGCGCTTATAAAGTTGGAAAATTCAACTTTATGGGCAATGGCCGGGCCAAGGCGAATTTTGCTGGAGATGGCTTTGTCAAACTATTGGCCGATGCGCAAACCGATCGCATCTTGGGCGCGCATATAATAGGGCCCTCAGCCGGAGATTTGATTCATGAAATCTGCGTTGCAATGGAATTTGGCGCGTCCGCCGAAGATTTGGCGTTAACCTGCCACGCCCATCCCACGTATTCAGAAGCGGTACGCGAGGCCGCTTTGGCTTGCGGCGATGGCGCCATTCACGCCTAAAGCCAGTTTTTCGCGTCAGCCTGAGTCTGCCGAACCTCTGCCAACGATCCGTTGGCCAAATAAACACACATGGCAAAAGAAAAAGGTGATCTAACTTTTAAGATCACCTTTTTTAATTGAGATGCTGTAACGCCGTCGCTGAACGCATCCGCGCAGACCAGGATCCTATACCCCCCACCCATAGCGCCCATAGCGCGGACATTCTATCCGCTTGGCGCTGTTAGGTTGGTTCGGGTGCCATATCTCCATCTGCTGAAGGCTTGGCTTTCGGCTTGGTTTTGGGAATAGCGGTGATGGAGGCTGGTTTTTCGCCCCCTGCCGCATTGCCCGCATCGTCATCGGCTTCCGGGGGATCGCCGCGCATCACGTTTTTGATTTGGTCGCCCGTCAATGTTTCATATTCAAGCAGACCCTGCGCCAAGCGTTCCCACTCATCCTTGCGCTCAATCAAGATTGCATGGGCTTGCTCATACGCGGTTGCGATAAACTGCTTCACTTCATCTTCGATCATCTCTTTGGTATTGGCCGAAACGGACAGACCCGCCGTATTGCCCGAATACCCTTCATGCGCTTCAGAATAATCGATATTGCCCACCTTATCAGACATGCCCCAGCGCAGCACCATGGCCCGCGCCAGACCCGAGGCTTGCTGAATATCACCCGCTGGCCCGTTTGACACATTCTCGGGGCCATATTTGATAATCTCAGCGGCTTTGCCGGCCATCGTCATTGCCATTTTTTCTTCACATTCAGATTTATGCCAGTTCAACCGATCAATCTCTGGCAAGGATACAACCATCCCCAATGCTCCACCGCGTGGAATAATGGTTGCCTTATAAACAGGATCGCATTGCGGCAGGGCCATTCCCACAACCGCATGGCCAGCTTCATGATAAGCCGTTTTTTCCTTTTGATCGGCGGTCAGAACCATGCTGCGCCGCTCGGCCCCCATCATCACTTTATCTTTGGCATTTTCGAAATCCACCATCGCGACTGTGGATCGGCCAATCCGCGCGGCCATCAAAGCAGCTTCATTGACCAGATTGGCCAAATCAGCCCCTGAAAACCCGGGCGTGCCGCGGGCAATTAACCTAAGATCTACATCCGGACCAAGGGGAGTTTTGCGCGCATGTACGTTTAAAATTTTCTCACGTCCCTTGATGTCAGGGTTTGGAACCGTCACTTGGCGATCAAATCGGCCCGGACGCAGCAACGCAGGATCAAGCACATCGCGCCGGTTGGTCGCCGCCAGAATGATCACACCATCATTGGCTTCAAACCCATCCATTTCAACCAATAATTGGTTCAACGTTTGCTCGCGCTCATCATTGCCGCCGCCATATCCCGCGCCGCGGTTTCGCCCAACAGCGTCAATTTCATCGATAAACACGATGCAAGGCGCATTTTTCTTGGCTTGCTCAAACATATCGCGCACACGGCTTGCCCCGACGCCAACGAACATTTCCACAAAATCAGATCCCGAGATCGTAAAGAACGGCACGCCCGCTTCACCCGCAATAGCGCGTGCTAACAAGGTTTTACCCGTACCCGGAGGGCCCACGAGCAAAGCGCCTTTCGGGATCTTACCTCCCAAGCGGCTAAACTTTTGCGGGTTTCTTAGAAATTCAACAATTTCTTCCAGCTCTTCTTTGGCTTCATCGATACCGGCCACATCGTCAAACGTGATGCGGCCCTGCTTCTCTGTCAGCATTTTGGCACGCGATTTCCCAAACCCCATTGCACCGCCTTTGCCACCGCCTTGCATGCGGTTCATGAAGAAAATCCAAACCCCAATAAGCAACAAAAACGGAAACAGTGTCACCAAAAACGATTGCAGCCCGGATTGCTGCTGCTGCTCGGCGCGGATCGCGACTTTATTCGCGATCAATAAATCCGTAACATTCGCATCATCTGGCCGGATCGTGATATATTCAGAGTTATCAGAACCGATGAAACGCACTTTTTCGCCATCCAGCGTGGCGGCAGTGACATTGCCGCTTTCCACCGATTGGACAAAATCGGAATAGCTCATCTCGCGGCTTTGCATCGCGCCACTGCCAGAGTTAAAGACGTTGAATAAAACAACGATCAACAGAAACAAAACGACCCAGAAGGCTATGTTGCGGTTATTGCCCAAGGAACTTCTCCAAAAAAATTACCCCCGTGTGTAACACGGCACTGTATTGAGTTAAATAGCCATCAAACGCGCAGGTTCAATAGGGCCGAAGCGATTCAATGAAATCTCTAGGCCATATTTGGGCCTGCAGGCCAGAATGCGGGCGCAAAGCGGGTGCGCATAAAAATCCTGTTTGATCAAAAATAGCGGGCTGCGCCACCAACGCTTTAAACGGCAGGTCAATATCAAGATGCGGGCGTAGTTTGGCAGCCTCAGTAGGTCCAAGAGCTGCCACCCAAAGCTTGGCAGATGGCGAGGCCTGCGACATTGTGAGGCGCCAACGCTTATCCCATAATGTCTTGGGCCGCAGCGCCACCGGCTTGGGCGCAATCGCCTGCGCTTCCCGCGTGATGTAAAGACAGTTTTTCCACAAAAACATCATACACCCATGAAGCGTCTGAGCTTTGCCCAAAAGCAGCAAGTCCAATGCCTGATCACGCGCCGCCTGCCGCGGCGGATATGGGTTCGCAGACACCCAGCACAAAGCTTTTGAAAACAGACGCTTTTGCAACAAAGACGGCAGGCCGCAAAAGGCAGATAAGCGCAATCGCAGATCCCCGCTATATTCTTCGGTTAACATCTCTGCCACCTGATGAACTTGCGCATCAAATTGCATTTTTGATTTCGCCATTTTGGCGGCGATATTGGATAAATCTTGGGCGGTGATGCCCTGGCGCGCCAATTCAGGAAGATGCTGGCGCATTCGCACGCGTTCGTATTTTCTGTCAGAGTTTGACGGATCCTCAACCCAATCCACAGCTTGATCGTTTAAAAATGCGCGCAACTTAACGCCCGAGCTTTTCAATAAAGGCCGCAAAAGCCAAAAATCACCCTGCTCGGAAAAAACCCGCCGCTTTTGTGGTATTCCGGCCAAACCATCAACACCCGCTGGGCGGCGCAAACGCATCAAGACGGTTTCAGCCTGATCCTCAAGCGTGTGCGCCATGAGCACGACATCGGCGCCATCGCGCATTTCATCGATCAAACGATAGCGCGCCAACCTGGCTTTTTTCTGCAAATTCCCCCCGTCTACGCGCTCATTCCATCGCCCAGTCCGATGCGACACGCCCAGTTTTTCAGCTTGCCGCGCCACGAAAATTGCCTCATCCGCGCTGCCCGCACGCAAATCATGATCGATGGTGATCACGCTGCAACGCACGCCTTGGCTGTGACACCACTCCGCCGCAAGCACCATCAGCGCCATACTATCGCCCCCTCCAGAAACAGCGAGCGCAATATGGCTAGGTTTGTGGGATCCTAATAATGTAACTAGCGCAGATGAAAATTCACTTTTCAACGCGCTGCTATCGCTCAAAAGCACTGCAACCTTTGCATTTCACTTTGCGCAGCTGCCGCGTAGGAGGTACCCGGAAACAACAGCTCAACTTGCGATAACATTTGACATCCAGTCTCCATTTGCCCCAAGCTGATCAAAGAATTAGACAGCCTTTGCAGCGCATCTGGAGATTTGAGCGTGTTGTAACTTTCTAAATAAGCACGCGCGCTGGCTTTATAATCTTCTACCGCTTCAAAGGCCTTGCCGCGCAGCAAATGGGCCTCTGCGATCAACGGGCTATCGGGATAGGTCTGGCTGAAACGGTTGAGCATTTCGGCAGCTTCAATATAGTTTTCCGCGTCAAATGCGCTTTGTGCAAGATCAAAATCTGCCTCTTCTCCGACAGCCAATTCAGGGGAGGCTTCGATAGGCACGGTTTGTTCCTGAAGCTCTGCATCACCGCCCAAGGTGGTGGTGTCGGCCAAGTTTGAAATATCGCCGCCTTCAAGTTCAATCAGGCGAAACTCAAGATCACCGATCCTATTGGTTCCGTCTTCAACCACACGCTTCAGCCGATAATCTAACTGTTCCGTTGCCCCGGTCAATCGCTGCAATTCCAATTCTATCGCATTCACCCGCTCTAAAACACTATCGTCCGACTGCAAACCGCTGGGCAGTTGCGTGGTCGATAATTCGCGCTTTAACTTTTGGATCTCAATATAAAGCACGCCAAGATCTTGGCGGATATCCGCCAAAGACTGGTCTTTTTCTTGGGCAAATACCGCCCCAGAGCACAGTAAAAAGGCCCATAACACAACACGAAGCAAGGGCCCAGCCATCGGTTTATGACCCCAGATTATCTAACAAGGTGACCGCGCGCCGGTTTACAGAATAGCAGCTTTCTCTGCTGCAAAGCTCAATCGGGCGCTCTTTGCCAAAACTCACCGTCTGAATGCGCGATCCAGCTACGCCGCGCGCCGAAAGATATTCACGCACAGCATTGGCGCGGCGCGCACCCAGTGCAAGGTTATACGCGCGAGTGCCTTGCTCGTCTGCATGCCCCTCAACCAGAATAGAGTAATCACCATTTTCCAACAGCCAATCCGCCTGCCCATCCAAAACAACGCGCCCTGCCTCGGTCAAACTTGATTGATCAATCTCAAAAACCACCCGATCCCCAATTGCAGATTGGAAATAGGCAGGCGAAGTTGGATCCCCAATCGCGCCAGCAGGATCCGTGCCAAAGCTTGATCCGCTGCCAAACCCTCCTGTTCCGGTTTCAGAACAGGCGGCGAGGAAAAGAATTCCCGTTAAAATAAACCAACGTGCGCATCGTCTCATCACATTTGCCCCTCGCTTTTTTATGTGCCTAGCATATCCGGAAAACATTTAAAATCATTGATCAACGATATGTCACAACGGTTTTGGTATTTCACCCACCCAAGGGAGACCACGCAGGATCAGACGCGCCATCCGGCGTACGAACAGGCTTTAGATTTCGCCCCGAAACATCCACAGAGTAAAGGCTGGAAGCCCCATTTGCACCTTGGGTTTCACGGGCGAACATGATCACCCGGCCATTTGGCGACCAACTCGGCCCTTCATCCAAAAACGACGCGGTTAACAAGCGTTCTTGTGATCCATCAACGCGCATAACCCCGATGTGAAAGCGCCCCTTACTTTGCTTTGTAAAGGCAATCATATCACCCCTTGGCGACCATACTGGCGTTCCATACCGGCCATTTCCAAAGCTGACACGCTTGGCGCTGCCGCCGCGCGCGGGCATTACATAAAGCTGCGGATCCCCCGAGCGATCGCTTTCAAACACGACCTGCGTGCCATCTGGTGAGAAGCTGGGCGCGGTTTCAATCGCGGGCGAGTTGGTGAGACGTCGTTGCTTTCCCGAGGACAGGCTCATGATATAAATATCTGTATTTCCGCCCTTTTCTAACGAATATACGACCGAGTTGCCATCGGGAGAAAAGCGCGGCGCAAAGCTCATTGTACCATTCGAGTTTTGCAAAACGCGGCGGCGCGCCGAGCCAACATCCATCAGGTAAATACGCGGAAACCCGCTTTCATAGCTGGTATATAAAAGCTTATCTCCGCTGGGGGAGAAGCGCGGCGCAAGCACCAGCGCAGAGCTATCCGTCAAATACTGCACATTTTCGCCATCATAATCCATGACGGCCAAACGTTTCTTACGTGACCCCTTGCGCCCAGTTTCAGACACAAACACCACGCGGCTGTCAAAATAGCCGGTTTCACCCGTGATCCGGCTATATACAACATCCGCCACTTTATGCGCGATCCGGCGCCAGCCATCGGCGCGCCCCGTAAATTGCAGCCCCTGCCCCATTTCCTGGCCAGCAAACACATCATAAACGCGAAATTTGACCGTTATTTGACCACCGGCTTCCGCCGTTACCGCGCCCGCAATCAACGCTTGCGCATTGATCGCCGCCCAATCGGAGAATTGCACCGGGGACGAAAAACTGGTTATTTTTGAAATATGCGCGCGGCTTGGGATAGCGCGAAACAACCCGCTGCTGGTAAGGTCCTGCACCACCAACTCGGCCAACTGGCTGGCATAGTCCGCCCCACCTGCATTCTCAGCGATAAAGGCGGGCGCCGCGAAGGCCAAAGGCTCAACAACCCCTTCGGTTATTTCCAAACGCAACGGCGCCGCAGCGCCAAGCGTTGCAAAAAAGGCAAGCTGAATGAGCAAAACCAACCGAAATAGGAGCGTGCCTTTGCCAAAATAGCGCATCATCTTCATCTCATTTTCTCGGGGTTAAACGTCATTTCGATCTCCCGCCAGTGTTCATATTTTTCTGTTGGTAAATTGTAGCCGCCTTTCTGGCAACGTAAAACCGCTCTGCGCGCCGCTTGAAAGGCTGTTTTTGCCGCCGAGTCAGCGCCGCCTTGGCTTGAGATCAGACGCAAGCTGCCCGGTTTCACCTTGCCCTCTGGTGTCATTTGCATGCCCAAAACAACCGTGACATTGGCTGCAGGGCTTCCAATATCAACAACCCAACATTTTTGCACGGCCACACGCAATGTATCTTCTTCAGTTTGGGTCAAAGGCGGCCCTGTAGGCGCGGTTTCGCCAATTGCATCAGCCAGCGCAGCGGCCACGGCTGCCTCTGTCTCGGCCCTGCGCGTTGGCTCTGACGTGGGATCGACGTCGGGCTTTGGCTCGGGCAGCGGCGCTGGTTCGGGCAGCGGTTCTGGTTCTGGAGCGGGCACCTCAGGCTGAGGCGGCGCGGCAGGCCGCTTCGGCGGTCGAGCAGATTGCTGGGGCGCAAAAGATGGCATTTCTTCTGCTTCTGTTACAATTTCCTGACTGGCGGCCTCTGGCGCGCTGGCCTCTTCTTTAGGCGGCGCAACCGGCGCGCTCAAATCATCTGGAATTGCCGCTTCCTGCCGCAGATCATCGAGGTTTACCTCTGGTGGCGGTGGAGCCACCTCTTCCAGCGCCACGCGCTGCGCAGGGCGCAGAACAGGGCGGTCGCTCATCTGGCTGGCCTGCGGCATATCCTCCGAAACAAGGGGGGCAAATTGCGGGCTAGTATCCAGAATATCAGGCGTGGGCATTTTCAAAGCTTCAGGCGTTTTCGGCGCTGTTGCGGGAAGCTCGGGGCTTTCGTTTTGCATGGGCGCACGCATCGTTTCCACGGCTTGCTCAGGATCAGGCGCAGCAGGGCTGTCTTCTGCCTGCGCCGCAAGCGGATCCAAATCATCCAGAACTTGCGCGGCTGTCGGCGCCGTATCCGACAACACTAAATCTGCAAATTCTTGCGGCGTGATCAAGGCCACATTCGACACTTCAAAAGGCACTGACTGAGGTTTGAAAATACCCCCAAGCAGCACCCAGCTGAGCACTCCAATATGCAGCGTGGCAGAGAGATAATTACCAATATGCATCGTCGGCGGCTCAGCCGTCCGGGTCGGCCAAGGCTGGCCCCCCGACATCGGTAACCAAACCAATATTTGAGAAGCCACCCGCGTTTAGCGCGCCCATAACCTGCACCACCGCTTCATAAGAAATCGCACCATCTGCGCGTAAATACACCCGATCACTGCTCCGCTCCGAGGCAATCGCCCGCAATTTTGGGATCAAGGCCTCCACCGCTGTGGGGGTTTCTTGGATCAGAATTTCACCCGATGCGGTTAAGGTCACAGTGAGGGGTTCTTCTTTCTCACTGGGCAGCGCATTGGCGGCTGTTTTGGGCAGCTCAACGGGTACGCCCACGGTCAGCATCGGCGCCGCTACCATAAAAATAATCAGTAAAACCAGCATAACATCCACAAAAGGCGTGACGTTAATTTCGGCCATCGGCACCCGACGGCGACGGTTGCCCCGCCGACGCTGAGAGGTTTTTTGGCCGATGCTTGCCCCCATCTTTAGCTGTCCAACTGGCGGCTAAGGATGGTCGAAAACTCATCCGCAAAGCTTTCATAGCCAGAGATAATCCGCTCGCTATCAGCGCTTAATTTATTATAAAAAATAACTGCCGGAATCGCGGCCAAAAGGCCAAGGCCCGTGGCCAGAAGCGCTTCGGCAATGCCGGGTGCAACAACCGCCAGATTGGTGTTTTGTTGCTCGGCTATTTCGATAAAAGCGTTCATTATGCCCCAGACTGTGCCGAAAAGCCCAATGAAAGGCGCCGTTGATCCAACCGTCGCCAAAATCGCCAAGCCCGCTTGTAAACTGTCGGCTTCTTTGCCAACGGCCACATCCATAGACCGGTCAATCCGCGCTTGCGCGCCAGCAATCAGCGCCCCATCAGAGCGATGCGAGCGTTGCCATTCCATCATCCCAGCCGCGAATATCTTTTGCGAGCGGCCTTTGGGTTCAGGCCCCAGCTTTTCAAAAAGCCCGTCCAAAGGCTCGCCTGACCAAAACGCACGATCAAAGCGTTTGGCTTCGCCGCGCGCCAAACGGAAAACCCAAAGCCGTTGAAAAATCACCGACCAAGACCAAAACGAGGCCGCGATTAACATTAAAATAACTGCTTTTACGGTGAACGTTGCCCGCGCAAACAGGGCCCAAAATGAGAAATCAATCTCTTGCGCCAGTGCCAGCGTTTCTGCTTCCATGTTCCTGCTCTTCAAAAATTGGTCGATTTACGACTTATTATCATGGCTTTTAACCTATTGCCGCTTCAAAACCAAGCCGTAACAACAGCGTTTACAAATCTGTGACCTTCACAAATGAATTGAGGCGAAATTCCGCCGGCAAGCGCGTAGGCTTGCCCGCCGCATTCAGCGCAACCAAAATCACCTGCGCTTGAAATAACAGATCCAAATCGCGATACACGTTTTGTTGCAGATATAACCGCGCCGATGTCAGCTTGGTCATTTCTGTTGTGATTTGAAGCGGCTCATCGAAATGCGCCGGTTGCAGATAATCAGCCGTAATTTTGCGCACCGCAAACACCAATCCCTGCGCAGTTCTCAACCTGTTTTGATCAATCCCCAAGCTGCGCACCCAATCGCTGCGCGCGCGTTCAATATATTTCAGGTAATTCGCGTAATAAACGATCCCTGCCATATCCGTATCTTCATAATACACTCTTAGCGAAAACTGATGCATAAGCGCCCCCTTATTGAACCGACATTTGTGACAGCCGCGCGAACACGCGCAGCGCATGCGATTTATCTTCAGCCAGTTCGGGTAAAGTTGGATCATAAGAGGCACGGATCAGATTGCCAATTTCAGGCCGCAGCACCGCCCGGCCATCGGGTAAAATGGCCAGCGGTGATTGGCTCAGAAACGCGTGATCTGACCAAAGCAGAATAGATTGCACAACCTGCGTCAGACACAGCGTTTCAGCGGGCAATTCGCTGAGAACGGCATCCATACGCAAAAACACGAAACAGGCTTTGATCCCACCGCTCTTTTCAAACCGAAACAACCGGTATTGATTGGCCTCTGCAGCAGCCAGTTGCGCCACCATTGATGATAAATTTGGCACCAATTTATCAAGATTTGGCACCTCCAAAAGCTCTTCCCAGTCTGAAAAGAAGAAAAACATCAAATTGGAACCCAGCTCAGGGTCGGTTTCGCTGACCTCTATCCCTGCCAGCGCCGCGACCGCCTGCACAGCGCCTTTCACCACCGGCAAAGTTGCATCATCAACGCCAAAAACGATTGGCGCCATCGGGCGTGCCCAGCGGGCGAATTTATACCCGCCCTCGCTGCGGGTAAAATAGGCCTCTACCTCCTCCGCGTTCATCCTGCATCCTTTCTGTCGCCTTCTGCCCCCTTTTGCGATAACAAGCTTTGCGCCGATAGCAAAGTCTTCTGATCTGGCGATATCGGCCTCAAACGCCAGCGCAGAGGGCTAAATCAAAAGATCACCTTGTGATTTTGGCGGGGTTAAACCCAAATGCGCCCAGCCACTCTGTGCCAACATTCTGCCCCGCGGCGTGCGCTGAACAAGACCACGCTGCATCAAATAAGGCTCGATCACTTCCTCCAAAGCATCGCGGCTTTCCGAAAGCGCCGCGCTCAGGGTTTCTATGCCCACCGGCCCGCCCGCATAATGTTCGGCCATCAGCATCAAGTAGCGCCGATCCGCGCCATCAAGGCCCATATTATCCACGCCAAGGCGATGCAGCGCATGATCGGCAAGGTCGCGCGTGACGGTGCCATCCCCCTCAACCAAGGCGAAATCAACAACCCGGCGCAACAACCGCCCCGCAATCCGCGGCGTTCCGCGGGCCCGGCGCGCAATTTCACGCGCTCCGGCCTCATCTGCAGGGGCGCCCAATTTGCGCGCGTTACGGCTGACAATCAGAAATAATTCATCCTCGCTGTAGAACTCAAGCCGGGTCGGAATGCCAAAACGGTCCCGCAACGGCGTTGTCAGCAATCCCAGCCGTGTGGTCGCCCCGACCAGGGTAAAGGGCTGTAATTCAATCCGAACGGTGCGCGCGGCGGGGCCCTCTCCGATCACCAAATCTAGTTCAAAATCCTCTAAGGCCGGATAAAGAACTTCCTCAACAACCGGATTTAGGCGGTGGATTTCATCAATAAACAGAACATCGCGGGCTTCAAGATTCGTAAGAATGGCTGCCAAATCACCAGGTTTTGCCAAAACAGGGCCCGAGGTCATGCGAAAATTTACCCCCAACTCGCGGCTCATAATTTGGGCGAGCGTGGTCTTTCCCAACCCGGGCGGGCCATAAAACAGCGTGTGATCCATGGCTTCGCCGCGTTGGCGCGCCGATTGGATAAAGACTTTTAGGTTCGAACGGGCTTCAGCTTGCCCGATAAACTCATCCAATCCCTGCGGACGCAACGCCCGGTCATTATCCTCTGGTTGCGCGTCGGGGGTTAAAATAGGGTCGCGATCTTCCATGCCCTATCCTTTCGGCGCCAAAAGCTGCAAAGCGGCTCGTATGATTGCAGCGCTATCCCCCTCGGGCAGCGTTCCCAACGCCTGCATAACCGCGCTGGCCGCGTCACCGGGCGCGTATCCCAGATTTGTCAATGCAGACAGCGCATCTGCCTGAACGCTGGGATCTGGTTGCTTTGCTTGCCCGGCAGAAGCTGGCGCCGTTACACTTGCCTCAATCACCTCTGCCTCATCGGTCAGCGGGGGCGAAACAGATGCAGGCGCGCTGTTTTGCGCAGCCATCGCCATAACGCTGGGCGCTTTATCTTTTAGTTCAATCACCACGCGTTGTGCCGTTTTTGGCCCGATCCCTTTAGCGGCTTTCACTGCATTCCAATCGCCTAAAGCAATGGCGCGGCTGACACCATCCGCGCCCAATGCCCCCAAAATGGCCAGCGACGCCTTGGCGCCAACCCCCTGAACCGACATTAGCAACCGGTGCCATTCTTTTTCGACTAGACTGGAAAAACCAAACAGCTGTAACAGATCTTCGCGCACCAGCAGATCTGTATAAAGGGCAACCGCCTCACCCGGCCCAGGCAAGCTCATCATCGTTCGCTCAGAGCAATACACCAAATATCCGATACCTTTGACATCCAGCAAAATATGATCCTCAGCACGATAATCTATGCGACCTGATAATTTACCGATCATACCGCCACCTTGGCCAAAGCCTGTTCAAGTTTTCCCGATGCGCGGGCGTGATGTGCATGGCACAGCGCGATCGCCAAGGCATCCGCAGCATCCGCATTCTTGATCTGCACACCTGGCAGCTGCAACCGCACCATGTGATCAATCTGCGCCTTATCTGCATGGCCAACGCCCACGACCGTTTTTTTCACTTTATTGGGGGCATATTCCGCCACGCTTAGGCCCGCTTGCGCTGGAACCAGCAGAGCGACTGCGCGCGCTTGACCCAATTTTAGCGTTGCAACCGCATCTTTATTAACAAAAGTCTGCTCAACAGCGGCAGTGCTCGGCTCCCACGCCAGCATCACCGCCTGCAGCTGCTCGTAGAGCGAAAGCAACCTTAGCGCCAAATCATCGCCTTTTGAGTGACATACCCCATTGGCCACATGCGAAATCTTGCTGCCGGCCACGTCGATGATGCCCCAGCCCATATTGCGCAACCCCGGATCGACTCCTAAAACCCGCATCTTAACTGCCCTGTTATTATTCAATAAGCGTTAGCACGAAACGTGAACATATGCCAATCGGAAAGTGACAGATCCTTCAAAACAACAAAAAAAAGGCACCCGTCAAAACTTACATATTGCGCGAACAACCACCGACCCTTTAATAGGCTAGGCGCTTGAACTATTCGGTCTTTGAAGAACATCCGCCCTCAATGCGCATAAATCAGCAAGCCGGCATAATTGTTTACCCCCGCTTTTGAAGCGTTAACGCCGACCATTCTCCAATATCTTCTCGGTGTTCGAGAGTAAGAGCATATTTTTCATATTGCCTCAGAATATCCTGCACCTGCGTGACCAGCAAACCAGATAAGATAAGCTTTCCGCCTAAGCGAATATGCGCTGCGAAATCCTGGGCAAGATCGATCAAAGGGCCCTTTAAGATATTGGCAAAAATCAAATCGTAAGGGGCCGACGCCGCCAAAGCGGGGTGATCAAACCCCGCGGCTTCAACGCAAGTAACGCGGCCCGAAAGCCCATTCGCAGCAAGATTGGCTTCTGCGACCTCAACCGCGACCAGATCGATATCGCTTGCTAGTATGTCACCCTGCCAAACTGAGGCTGCGGCCATCGCCAAAACTGCCGTACCGCATCCGATATCAGCAATTTTTTCGGCCATAAACCCCTGATCCAACAGGCGGTCTAACGCCCGTAAACAGCCCAATGTTGTTCCATGATGACCAGTTCCAAAGGCCATCGCGGCTTCGATCAACAAAGCCGTTGCATCGTTTGGCACTTTTTCTGCATCATGGCTGCCATAGACAAAAAAGCGCCCCGCCTTAACCGGCGCTAATTCGCGTTTCACTTTGGACACCCAATCAGTTTCTGGCAATTCTGACACCGCAAAAGGCACCGCATCAAACGCAGCCGCCAGCAGAGCCAAAGCGACCGCATCGGGCGCCTCGGTAAAATACCCTCCAACTTCCCAAAGCCCCGACCCATCCTCAAGCTCAAACACGCCGACACCCTCAGGTGGCGGATCAAGCCGCTCCATCGCCTCGCCGAGGGCCGTGGCCTGCGCGGGGCCGTTTAACGTTGTAAGCGCTGTAAATGTAGACATAGAACCTCCAAAATCATGCAACTGGCGGTAGGGGGCGATGGCGCTTAGGTCAAGCCTTGATCTGCAAACATCCAAAGGCAGAAATTTATCCCCCCCCAAATTAGCCGCAAAAACGCAGCCCCGATGCCGTTACGCGACGCAAGTTATAAAGGGTTTGCAAGGACCAAAGGCGCTACCACCGCTCGCGCGCGCTTAAAGAGTATCAACACCGCGGCGGTCTAGCTGATTGCGGGTTCTGGGCTAAAAATTGTTTCGCAGCCAGAGCGAGGATGGCGCGGAATCATCAACGCCAAAACCAAGGATGCGAATGCCATCGCTGCAGCAATCACAAAAACCCCAGCGGGTGAATATAGCCAGAAAAATCCAAGCGCCACCGGCAAGAAAACTGCAGCAATATGATTGATGGTAAAGGCAACCGCTGCGCTGGATGCAATATCAGCCGGATCCGCAATTTTTTGAAAATATGTTTTCAACGCCAGAGCAAGCGAGAAAAACAAATGGTCAAGCACAAACAACAAGATCGCCAAAGACAGCCCCCACCCAAAATAATAAATGCCCCCATAGGCCAAAAAAACGCCTACCAAACCCAGATACTCAAAAGCCAATGTGGAGCGTTCTCCAAAATAGCCGACCGCGCGCCCGGCAAAGGGCGCAAGCACTGTGTTCAAAAGCAAGTTTACGAGAAGCAGCCAAGCCATTTCATGCACTTCAAATCCAAACCGCTCTACCAACATAAAGCCGGCAAAAACCACAAAAATCTGACGCCGTGCGCCGGCCATAAACTGAAGCAGATAATAAAGCCAATAGCGCCTACGCAAAACCATTTTCTTGGTTTGAACATTGGCGGCTCGAAACCGCGGATATCCAATAAAGCACAGCATGGCAATGAGCATGCTTGCTCCGCCGCCAGCCATGTAAATTGGATTATAAGAAAGATTAAAAACCTGCGTAGCGATCAGAATCATACCATAAGCAAACAAAGCCGAGCCCGCACCAGCGGCCGTTAAAAGCCCCAAAACCCGCGGCGCATCTGCTTTGGGAATCCATTGCAGCTGCAACGATTGATTTACGGTTTCAAAGTAGTGAAACCCGATTGAGCTGATCAATGTGACGGTCAAAATACCCGCCATTGAAGGGAACCAGGCTGTAACGGCGGTGGCGGCTCCAAGCACGAATAGCGCGATCAGCCCAAACACCTGTTCGTGAAAAAACAACAGAAAAGCCAGAACGCCAACCGCCAAAAACCCTGGAATTTCTCTTATCGTGTGCAGCCAGCCAATATCTGCGCCATCAAACCCGCCCACTTCAATCACAAAATTATTCAATAAGGCCGACCATACCCAAAACGCCAAGGGCATGGCCACAGCCAGCACAAATAGCAGGGTTTTGGGTTGCTGCCATGGGGGGAGCTGCGCAGCAGCTGAAAGCGGGACTTGATCAGGCATTCCACGCTTCTACTGGCTTTCCAACGCTTTGACGAGATCAAACTACACCCTGTATAGGCCGTCTGACGCAAACCCGGTTGCAGCCCTATAGAAAACTTTGCGGATCAATATCGACATTCACCCGCAGGCCTGCTTTCGGTTTTACCTTCAGCCAGCGCCGAAGGGCCGGTTGCACCCGGCTTGTTTTATCCGCTTTGATCAGTAAACGCACCCGAAAGCGGCCACGCACCCGCGCGATTGGAGCCGGCGCAGGGCCAAAAACTTGCGCCCCAATTTCGGTAAGAGGCCTAGAGTTGCGCGCCAAATGCTGAGCGTATTCAAACGCCTCTTCTTGCGTGAGGGCGCTGATCACCAAGCCAACAAGGCGGCCAAAGGGCGGGACCAATGCGCTTTGCCGCATCCGCGCTTCCGCATTCCAGAACGCCTCTTCATCCCCTTTCAAAATGGCTTGTATCACGGGATGTTCTGGCTGATGCGTTTGCAAATAGGCAGACCCTGCCCTTTGCGCGCGGCCGGCCCGCCCCGCCACTTGCCGCATGATTTGAAATGTGTGCTCCGCCGCGCGCAAATCAGACCCCTGCAACCCAAGATCAGCATCAATTACCCCAACCAATGTAAGATTTGGAAAATTATGACCCTTCGCCACCAATTGCGTGCCAACGATAATATCCGCAGCGCCATCGCCAATCTCTTGGATTTTTTCTTTTAACGCCCGCGCCGAGGCAAATAGGTCAGAGGATAAAACCGCAATGCGTGCCTCGGGGCACAGCGCTGCAATTTCATCGGCCAATCTTTCGATACCCGGCCCAATCGCGGCCATGCGCCCAGCAACCGAGCAGCTTGGGCATGCGTCTAACAAAGGCTGCGTTTCGCCGCATTGATGGCACATCAAGCGCTTAGAAAACCGGTGCTCAACAAGACGCGCGTCGCAATGCGGGCAGCCAACCTGCTCTCCACAAGCCCGGCAAAGCGTGACCGGCGCGTATCCACGCCGGTTAATAAACAATAAGGATTGCTCTTTTTTTTCCAATCGAAGTTTAATTTGCGCAAGCAGGCTCTGGGAAATCCATCGATCACTTGGCAGCGTTTCAACGCGCATATCGATGGCCTGCATTTTGGGCATTTTGGCAGGCCCAAAGCGTTTTAACAGATCAATGCGCTGGTATTTGCCTGATATGGCATTCACCCAACTTTCCAAGCTGGGCGTTGCGCTGGCCAGAATAACATGCGCGCCCGCTATTGAGGCCCGTAAAACCGCCATATCCCGAGCATGGTAAATCACCCCATCTTCTTGTTTGTAGGAACTGTCATGTTCTTCATCCACAATAATCAGGCTCAAATTGCGAAAAGGCAAAAATAATGCAGAGCGGGCCCCCACAACCAATTGCGCACCGTTTTGCGCCACCATTCGCCAACAGCGGCGCCGGTCCCGCGGCGTGATCCCCGAGTGCCATTCCGCCGGGCGTGCCCCAAACCGTGCCTCGACGCGATTGATGAATTCCGCGCTCAGCGCGATTTCGGGCAATAGCACCAATGCCTGCCCGCCTGCGCGCAAAACGTCAGCAACCGCCTCTAAATAAACCTCGGTCTTGCCCGAACCGGTTACCCCGCGCAGCAAACTGGCGCCATAGACCTGCCGGCTTAAGGCGCCGCGCAACTGTTGCACAGCTTTGTCTTGATCTTCGTTCAGCGCCTTGGCGCCAAATCCGGGATTGAGCTGTGCAAAGGGGCGATCGCGCGGAATTTCATCCTCGAGCACGGCCCCCGCAGAGACCAGCCCTTTTACAACTGAAGGCGAAACGGCCGCCGCCTCGGCCAACTCGCTAAGCGAGAGCCCCGCGCCACCAAAGGTTTTTAGCGTCTCGCACACTCGCAGCCGCGCCGCGGTGCGTTTTACCGGCCCCGCTGCCGCCAGCCGATAAATTTTTTCAGTTTTCTGACGATCGCTCAACCCCTGCACGCGGGTTGCCAATTGCAACATCGCGCTCAGCGGCGTCAGCGTGTAATCCGCTGCGCGGATCAAGAACTCGTGCAATTCTGCTTGCATCGGGGGCAAATCTAGCACCCGATTGACGGCGCGCAGTTTCGTGCGATCAAAATCGCCGGTGCCGGCCCCCCAAATCACGCCCAGTACTTTTCGCGGCCCCAACGGCACTTCAACAAAAGCACGAAGCCGGCACCCGCCCGCGGGCGCACGATAGTCTAAAAGCCGGTCAATCGGTTGGCTCGTTAGAACGCAGACGGTCTCTCCTTCACTGAAAAACTCTTTTGTCTGCACTTTTTACTCCACGTTGGGGTTTTCCATAGCCGAAACTTACAGTAAAGCCAAACCACGCCTCACCCTAGCCATGCAAGGATTACGTCATGAAATTTTTTGTCGACACCGCCGAAGTTTCCGAAATTATTGAGTTGAACGATCTGGGAATGGTTGATGGTGTGACCACGAACCCGTCTTTGATCAAAAAATCTGGTCGCGATATTTTGGAAGTCACGAAAGAGATTTGCGGCATTGTATCTGGCCCTGTCAGCGCCGAGGTCACGGCCACTGACGCAGATAAAATGATCGCAGAAGGGCGCAAACTGGCGGAATTGGCCAGCAATATCGCGGTTAAGCTTCCCCTGACATGGGATGGTTTGAAAGCTTGCCGGGTGCTGAGCCAAGAAGGCAAAATGGTCAACGTCACTTTATGTTTTGCCGCCAATCAAGCCTTATTAGCGGCAAAAGCAGGAGCAACCTTCATTTCCCCCTTCATCGGCCGTTTAGACGATATCAATTTGGATGGGATGGAGTTGATTGAAGATATCCGCACCATTTATGACAATTACGGCTTTGAAACGCAAATTTTGGCGGCCTCAATCCGGACCGCAAATCACGTGCTCGACAGCGCGCGCATCGGCGCCGATGTTATAACTGCCCCCCCCGCCGTTATCAAAAACCTAGCCAACCATCCCTTGACCGATAAGGGATTGGCAACCTTTTTGGCGGATATCAAAAAAACTGGACAAACAATTCTGTAATCGTGTTATCGTTCAATCTCAAATTGGTAGAATGGCCAGAACGAGATGCGCGTAACGTCAAAAATAGACAGCATATTAAGGCAAAAAATTATTGATCGCCCAGGTGTGATTCTGGACGATCCTGATGTTATGCAGGCGCTGATTGCAGCCAATGAAACCGCCATGGGTGCTAATATTGTTGACCTGCGCGGGGTCGCGATGGATCGTTTGGAAAGCCGCCTTGACCGGTTGGAAAATACCCATCGCGGCGTGATTGCAGCCGCTTATGAGAATATGGCGGGTACGAATCAAATTCAGCGCGCTGTTTTACGATTGTTAGAAGCACCTGATTTTGCCGCCTTCATGGAAGCGATCACCGGTGATGTGTCACATATTCTGCGCGTTCAGTCGCTCAGGATGGTCTTAGAAACCCGCCAGAATGACGGACCAGCGCGCAATGCGCTTGAACAATATAACGACACTATAACCTTAGTGGCGCCGGGCTTTGTTGATATTTATCTGTCGCAAGGGCGCAATGCCCCCGCCTCAGATATTCTTTTGCGGCAAGTTCATCGCGGCTCTGAGCAAGTCTTTGGCACAGCGGCAAAATTCATTCGCTCTGAAGCGGCGCTGCCATTAGATATGGGGCCGGGCAGATTGCCTGGAATGCTGGTTTTGGGGGCTGAAGACCCTTATCTTTTCACCGCTCAGCAGGGCACTGAATTGCTGTCATTTTTTGGCAATGTTTTTGAAAGAATGATGATACGCTGGCTTTCATGAGCCCGCTGTCACCCGCGATCCTCACTTCATTGCATGAGTGGCTTTCAACGAAAGCCGCCTTGGAGAACCTTTCGGTTCATACAGTCAGCGCTTATGAGCGTGACCTGTTGGATTACCTTGGCTTTATGTCGGCTCATTTAAAAAACGGACACGCGGTTAAATCGCTGGCGCATATACGCGTCGGCGATTTGCGCGCCTGGATGGCCAAGCTGCGCAAAGACGAGCTGAGCAGTCGCTCAATCGCCAGAAAACTTTCCTCGCTTAAAAGCTATTATCGCTGGCTCGCGCAAAGAGAGCATTTTGACCCCAGCATTGTGCTGGCCTTTAAAGCGCCAAAATTCCAATCAAAAATACCGCGCCCGCTATCCGAGGAAGGCGCCTTGCAAATGTTAGAAACCGTTCCCCAGCAAAGCCTTGAGCCATGGATAGCCGCGCGCGACTTGGCCATTGTAAGCCTGCTATACGGCTGTGGTTTGCGCATATCAGAGGCGTTAGATTTGCGGGCCCGCTCTACCCCTCTTGGCAATAGTGTGAAGATCACCGGCAAGGGCGGTAAAGAACGACTCGTACCGATTTTACCCCTGATTGCAGAGGCGGTGGCGCGCTACCTTCATCTCTGCCCGTTTCCTTTATCGCCGCAGGATCAAATTTTTCGAGGCGCGCGCGGCGGCCCGCTAAACCCTAGGCTGGTGCAAAAAACGGTTCAGCAAGCGCGCTTGCAATTGGGGCTGCCGGCCAATGCCACACCCCATGCGATGCGCCATAGTTTTGCCACCCACCTTCTTAGCGCGGGCGCAGATTTGCGCAGCATTCAAGAGCTGCTTGGACATGCCAGCTTATCGACCACGCAGGCCTACACAGCGGTTGATACGGCCCGCCTGATGGACGTCTATTCGCAAACCCATCCCAAGGCAGAATAGAAATTTGCATTCCTGCTGAAACTGGGCCATGACGGATCTATGACAAAAGAAACAAAGGCGCTGAGCGTCCATTTATTCACCGCCACGGGCGCTGTTTTTGCAATGCTGGCCATGCTGGCGGCTGCTGACGCAAAATGGAGCCTGATGTTTTTATGGTTAATCGTCGCCTTTTTTGTGGATGGGGTCGATGGGCCCTTAGCGCGCAAATATGACGTTAAAACCAATGCTGCGCGCTTTGACGGGGTGCTTCTGGATCTGATTATCGATTATTTGACCTATGTTTTCATCCCGGCCTTTGCGCTGTTTAAATCGGGGCTTTTGCCAGGGTGGACGGGCTGGATCGCGATCATTATCATCACGTTCGCTTCGGCCATGTATTTCTGCGATGGCAATATGAAAACCAAAGATAATAGCTTTCACGGGTTTCCGGGCTGCTGGAATATGGTGGTGATCGTCTTATTCGCGCTCTCTCCAAACTTTTGGTTTATTCTGGCGCTGATCAGCCTCTTGGCTATATCGATGTTTTTACCGGTCAAATTTGTGCATCCCGTGCGCACGGTGCGCTGGCGGGCGGTTACGCTTCCAATGGCGATGGCGTGGGTTATTTTCGCAGGATGGGCCGCTTGGGTGGATTTTCACCCCCAAAGCTGGGCCCATTGGGGGCTGATTGTCACATCAATGTACCTTGTAACGGCGGGATTGTTTCAGCAAATCATCCCGGGCTCTAAGGCTTAAGGCGGTACCCGCGCAGCAACATCCACCAGGCCACAAAGCCCGTGGCAAAAAAACATATCAGCGAAATCATCAAGCCCGGTAAAACGGGGGTATCAGACACCCCTAAAACCGAAAAGCGCAGGCCATCAATCAGGTAAAAAATTGGATTGAATAAAGCAATTTTTTGCAAAACTTCGGGCAAGGCAGTGATCGAATAAAAACTGCCCGACAAAAAAGCCAATGGGGTGATAATGAAATTTGTAATCGCCGACATCTGATCGTATTTCTGCGCATAAATACCCGCAAGCAATCCCAAGGATGCCAAAAAACCCGCGCCTGAAATGGTGAACGCCAGCGCCAAAAGCGGATGCGCCACCTTAATACCCAGCACAAACGCGCATCCAACCCACAGCCCAATCGCCACAAACAGACCCCGGGCAATCCCGCCAAGCACATAGCCTGCTAGCATTTCCCCCGCTGACAGCGGCGGCATAAGCGTATCGACAATATTGCCCTGAATTTTAGATGTCATAATCGAGGATGAGGTATTGGCAAACGCGTTTTGGATAATACTCATCATCACAATCCCCGGCACCATAAAGATAATATAAGAATACCCCATCACCAGGCCACGATTGGGGCCAACCGCAATGTTGAAAATCAACAGAAACAAACCAGATGTCACCATGGGCGCTGCGATGGTTTGGTTCCAGACGGCCAGAAAGCGCATAATCTCACGTTTCACCAGCGTCGCAACCCCGATCCAATTCACCAAACCAAAGCGCCGGACGCCAATTTTATTGTCAATCTGCATGTAAACGCCTCAATCTTTGATTCTGATGCCTTGTAACTCGGGACCCAATGCTTAGAATAGGGGCTTGTTGAATTTTTAAGGGCGGCCCCAGATTATGGCCGCTTTTTGCATAGGAAAAACCGATGTCGTGGACTGATGAGCGGGTAGAGCTGCTGACTAAAATGTGGGGCGAAGGCCAATCGGCCAGCCAGATAGCAAAAGAATTGGGTGGTGTCACGCGCAATGCTGTGATTGGCAAAGTACACCGGTTGGGACTCTCGAACCGCGCCACAACCACCGCCAAGCCGGAAGCCAAAGTAAAATCAGCCTCCAAGGAAGAGGTGAAATCTGCAGCGCCGAGCGAAGCTGCGATCAAAGAGCCTGAAGCCAAAGCCCCGATTTCGCCGGCGCGCCGGCAGATCATTCCGGCCGGTCAGCCTTTACCACCGCAACCCTCTGCCAATGAAATCAGCCCGGAAGCTTTGGCAAAAGTATCGGAAGTTGAAAAGAAATCGAAAAAGATATCTCTGATGGAGCTGACCGAGCGTACGTGCAAATGGCCCATTGGCGATCCTGCCACCTCAGATTTCTGGTTTTGCGGCCTGCCCACCCAAACCGGGAAACCTTATTGTGAAGCGCATGTTGGCGTGGCGTTTCAGCCGCTCAGCACGCGCAGAGATCGGCGGCGCTAAGCCCGCTTTTTGCCACCTTTGGCGACGCAGGAAAAGCATGAGCTTTCACAGGCTGAACGCGTGATAAGCACCGCCGTTTAGAGGCGGTCGGCGCAGAGATTTCATCACTTAGCATCAGCGCAATGTCTAAGTCAGCTTTTCAAGCCCGCTGCCATAGGCTATAGGCGCGTTATGTCTGTAAATCCCCCGTCCCTGCGGCCTGATCTGGCCCGTGCAAAGCTGCAAAAAAATCTTCGCGATGGTCAACCGACCATCGGTATGGTGTCCCTTGGCTGTCCAAAAGCACTCGTTGATAGCGAACGGATCCTGACCCGATTGAGAGCCGAGGGCTATGGCGTGTCCCCCGATTATTCCGGAGCTGACGCGGTGATTGTAAACACCTGCGGATTTTTGGACAGCGCCAAAGCTGAAAGCCTTGAGGCGATCGGAGAAGCCTTAAACGAAAATGGCAAAGTGATCGTAACAGGCTGTCTTGGGGCCAATCCTGAATATATTTCGGGGGCGCATCCCAGCGTTTTAGCGGTGACCGGCCCCCACCAATATGAGCAGGTTTTGGATGCGGTTCATCAGGCGGTGCCGGCAAAACCCGATCCGTTTATAGATTTGTTGCCGGCTGCCAATATCAGCCTAACGCCTCGGCATTATAGCTATCTCAAAATTTCCGAAGGCTGCAATCATCGCTGCAAATTTTGCATTATCCCAGATATGCGCGGAAAGCTTCAAAGCCGTCCAGCCCATGCTATTTTGCGCGAGGCGGAAAAACTGGTGTCAAATGGCGTAAAAGAGCTTTTGGTTATTTCGCAAGACACCTCAGCCTATGGCGTGGATATCAAACATGCCGAAGCCAAGGGCCATCGTGCACATATCGTAGATTTAGCCCGCGATTTAGGCAGTTTGGGGGCTTGGGTGCGCTTGCATTACGTTTATCCCTACCCGTTCGTGCGTGATTTAATTCCGCTGATGGCAGAGGGCGTGATCCTGCCTTATCTGGATATTCCATTCCAGCACGCCCATCCAGAGACTTTAAGGCGTATGGCGCGGCCGGCAGCGGCCACCAAAACATTAGATGAAATCGCCGCATGGCGCGATATATGCCCAGAGATCACCCTGCGCTCTACTTTTATTGTTGGCTATCCCGGTGAAACCGAGGCCGAATTTCAAACTCTACTGGAGTGGTTAGAGGTCGCACAACTCGACCGCGTTGGCTGCTTCACATATGAAAATGTCGCCGGCGCCCGCGCAACCGCCTTGCCCGATCATCTGCCCGAAGAGGTTAAACAAAACCGCTGGGAACGGTTCATGCAAAAGGCACAACAGATTTCAGAAGCCAAATTGGCTAAAAAATTGGGCCAGAAGCTGCAGGTTATCGTGGATGACGTTGATGATGAGGCCGCAACCTGTCGCACAATGGCAGACGCGCCTGAAATTGATGGGAATTTGTTTATAGATTCAAATTTTGAAGATTTAACTATTGGCGATATTATCACGGTAAAAGTGGATGAGGCGGGCGCGTATGATCTTTGGGGCCAGCGGATAAAGCCTTAATCTGAAAGGCGGCGCAAAAAGCGGCTGGTGTGAGATAATGCTTTCACCTGGCTCTTCGCGCAAGCAAACTGGCCTTACTCGGCGCACGGCGCCCAACACCATTCGATACAAAGCCGACCCTCAGCCGCTTGCGCGCCATGGGAATCGCCGCACCGGCGGCGCCAGCTTAAAAGACCTGCAGCAGGGCAATCTTGTTCTAGGCTTGGCAAAGACCAAGCCGCTTTCAAAGGATGTGCTAAAGGGTCTTTAACCGCAACACCGCGCCTGGATTCATAATACCATGGGGGTCCAGCGCGGTTTTTATAGCGCGCATGGCCGCCAACTTAGCTGGGTCACCATAGCGTTCCAAATCTTCAATCTTCAGTCGGCCAATGCCATGCTCGGCGCTGACCGAGCCGTGCATTTCATGCACAAGATCATGTAGATCAGTTTTGATGCGCGGACGTAGATCTTCATAATCTTGCCGCGTTTTTCCCGAATCTGGAAAAACGTTGTAATGTAAATTTCCATCCCCCAAATGGCCAAAGCAATTCACCCGGAACGGACCAATACGGGCAATCGTTTGGTTGGCCGCTTCGATGAATGCGGGCAAAGCGGATAATGGCAAGCTAATATCATGATTTGACACCGCGCCAACCAACCGATTGGCCTCGGGCATCCGCTCGCGAACCGCCCAAAAATCCGCGCGTTGCGCTTCAGATTGCGCGATCATCCCATCCTGCACCAATCCTTGGTCGCACGCGCATTCGAATAAATCGCTAAGTATTTGCTGGGGATCTTCGCGCGCGCTGAGCCCCAAATCAATCAGTACCATCCATTCAGGCGCAACCTTGAAAGGCTGGCGCACGTCAGGCAAATGCTCTGACAAAAAATCCAAACCCTGCCGGTGCATCAATTCAAACGCGCTGAGCCCCTCTCCGATTTGAGCGCGGGCCAAAGATAACAAGCGTAACGCAGCGGCGGGTGATGGCACGGTGAGTATCGCTGTGCCCAGCATGCGCGGCAGAGGGCTCAGTTTTAACGCGGCTGCGGTGATTATCCCCAAGCTGCCTTCTGAGCCAATCAAAAGATTGCGCAGATCATAGCCCGTATTGTCTTTATAGAGCCGCGTCAGGCCCTGATAGATCTGCCCATCGGGCAGCACCGCTTCGATCCCAATGCACAGATTGCGCGCATTTCCATAGCGCAAAACATTCACGCCGCCCGCGTTGGTGGCCAAATTGCCACCGATGCGCGATGACCCCTCAGACGCCAATGACAAGGGAAACAACCGCTCCTGCGCCGCCGCTGCGGCTTGAATATCTGCAAGGATCGCGCCCGCCTCGACAACCAAGATATTTTCTTCAGGATAGATCGAGCGGATAGCATCCATCCGTTCAAGCGACAGAATCAAAGGCGCCGGGCCTTCGCCTTTGACTTGGCCGCCAACCAGACCCGTGCCGCCTCCAAAGGGAACAACGCCCACGCGCGATCGATGCGCCGCCGCGATCACAGCGCTCACCTGCTCGGTGGTTTCTGGCATGGCCACAATCGCAGCCTGCCCGGCCCAACGGCCACGAGGTTCCTCTAAATGCCGCGGCTCAGCCTGCCGGAACAAATGCGCAGGCAGCGCCGCGCATAATGTTTCAAGAAAACCGTGATCGGCCGGGTTCAATTGCATTTTCATTCCTTTTTGCTGGCTTTCCTACAGATAGCGCGCATAGCGCCAGCCGCCAGCTTAACCCGCGCTGCTGCGCCCGCGCCGATCGCCGCGCAACGCGGCATATAGCACATGGTTCCGCCAGCGCCCATTGATCTGAATATAGGATTGCGCAACCCCTTCATATTTAAACCCGGCTTTTTCCAGCACGCCGCGCGAGGCAACATTATCGGGCAAACATGCGCTTTCAACCCGGCTTAAATCCAAGGCCCCGAACGCATGCGCAACCATCGCAATAATGGCTTCGCTCATAAAGCCTTGCCGGGCATATTGCTGCCCCACCCAATACCCGATCGTGCCCACCTGAGACGGGCCGCGGCGAATATTATCCAAAGTGATGGCTCCAACCAACTGCCCCGCCTCTTTATGAAAGACAAAAAGCGGCACGGCATTGCCATTTTTTACCGCCCGCTGCGACCAATAAACACGATTGGTAAAAGATGCACGCGACAGATGGTCAGCCGCCCAAATGGGCTCCCAAGGCGATAAGAAAGCTCTGCTCTGATGGCGCAGTTTTGCCCATTCTCGAAAGTCACGATGTTCAGGAAGGCGCAGGCTCAATCGCGCGGTCAGGATCGAAACACTGCGCCGCTTGAACAACATTAGGCAGCGCGCCGCTTCTCAAGCACATCAAAGCTTGGCGCCTTTGCCACCGGCCCGTAAAGCGCAAGCGCTGCCGGCGCCGCCACCGCCATATGTTCTGCATAGGCTTTCAAATCGGCAAGTCCAACGGCATCAATACGTGCAACGGTTTCATCCAAACTGGGCACATAGCCCCAAATCTGTACCATTCTGGCCAGACGCTCGGCGCGATTTGACGCGCTTTCCAGCCCCATCAACATACCGGCCTTCATTTGCGCTCTTGCCCGATCAAGCTCTGCCGCGCTTATATCCTCTGCCGCGCGTTTCAACTCATCAATCGTTAAAGTTGCCAGATCGGGCAATTGCTCGGCGCTGGTGCCCGCGTAAATCGTGGTCATGCCCGTATCACTATAGGCACCAGCCTGCGCAAAAATTGTATAGCACAGGCCCAGATTCTCACGAATTTTCTGGAACAGCCGCGAGGACATACCACCCCCAAGCGCCAGCGCATAGATTTGCGCGGTATGGATTTGTTTATCCAGATAATTGGGGCTTTCAAAGGCCAGCGCGATATGCGCTTGCTCAAGCTTTTTCTCCCGCCGCAGATCACCCGCTTGGAAGCGCGCAGGCGTAAACGCATCTGAGGTTATTTTCGCCACTGCGCCAAAACTCGCCTCTGCCATGCGCACCAATTGATCGTGATCAACAGCACCAGCCGCCGCAAGGATCATCCGGTCGGGGCTGTAATGCTGCGAAATAAACGACACCAAATCTTCGCGCTGAACACCGGTGATTTGCGCGCTTGGACCTAAAATACTGCGACCCAAAGCTTGATTTGGATAGGCAGTTTCTTGCAACCAATCAAAAATCACGTCATCGGGCGTGTCAAGCGATTGCCCGATCTCTTGCAAAATCACCCCGCGCTCTATCTCGATTTCTTTGGCATCCAGAATCGAATTTTGTAAAATATCTGCCAAAATATCAAAGGCCATGGGCACATCATTTTGCAAAACCCGCGCGTAATAGGCCGTGACCTCGCGCGAGGTATAAGCATTGATAAACCCGCCCACGTCTTCGATGGCTTCGGCAATGGATAACGCGCTACGGGTTTTTGTGCCCTTAAACGCCATATGTTCTAGGAAATGCGCCAAGCCATTTTGATCCAAGGTTTCGTGGCGCCCGCCCGCCTGAACCCATATTCCGATCGAGGCCGATTGCAGCCCGGCCATAGGCTCGGTAACGATTTGAAAGCCATTCGCAAGCGTGGTGTGTTGAACCGTCAAAGTGATATCCGTTCTTTGATAAACTGTTTCAGCGCGCCCAAATCATTGGCAACCCGGGCAATCCGCTCGGGGCGCTCGAAGAGATCCGCCATATGGGGCGGCAAATCAGGGCGCAGGCCCGTAGCGGATTGAACCGCGTCTGGAAATTTCGCCGGATGCGCCGTGGCCAAAGTGATCATCGGCGTCTCGGGCTGTATTTGTTGCTCGGCCACATGCACGCCAATCGCCGAATGCGGGCAAAGCAGTTCGCCCGATCCTTTCAAGGTTTGCTCAATTTGCGCGCGGGTCTGCTCTTCACTGCAGCGTCCCGATTGAAAGTCGCGTTGCAGCATTTCCAAAACCCCTTGAGACAGGCTGAAACCACCCTCGGCTTTCAGCGCCGCCATCAAACCGCTGACTGCGGCCCCATCCCGGCCATAAGCCTCAAACAAGAGCCGTTCAAAATTCGAGCTCACTTGAATATCCATTGAGGGGCTGATCGACGGCAAAACGCCGCTGGTTTTATACGCGCCCTGCGTCAGGCACCGATGCAAAATGTCATTCTGGTTTGTTGCGACAATCAATTTGTCAATCGGCAACCCCATTCTTTTGGCAATAAAGCCCGCAAAAATATCACCAAAATTACCCGTTGGAACCGTGAAGCTAACCTGACGAGCCGGCGCGCCCAAAGCCACCGCGGAAGAAAAATAATAGACCGCTTGTGCCAAGACACGCGCCCAGTTGATCGAGTTCACCCCTGCCAAACGCACAGAATCGCGAAATTCAAAATCGTTAAACATATCTTTCACGCGTGCCTGACAATCGTCAAAATCACCGTCAACCGCAATCGCATGCACATTGCCCTCGCTTGGCGTGCTCATTTGGCGACGCTGCACATCAGACACCCGGCCATGAGGATACAGAATAAACACATCTACGCCGGCAAGCCCGCGGAATGCCTCAATCGCCGCGCTACCGGTATCGCCGCTTGTGGCCCCAACAATCGTTACCCGCTCGCCGCGGCGCTGCAAGGATAGTTGGAACAATTGCCCGATCAATTGCATCGCGAAATCTTTGAAGGCCAATGTTGGGCCGTGAAACAGCTCGAGAAGAAAGTGATTGCTGTCTAATTGTACCAAAGGGGCCTTGGCCGCATGCTGAAACCCTGCATAAGCTTTGCCAATTATTTGTTTAAACTCATCCTCAGAGAAAGCATTACCCAAGAAGGGCTGCATCACTCGAAACGCAATCTCCTCATAAGACAGGCCTGCCATTGCGCCAATCTCATCCTTCGATAGCTGCGGAACCGTTTCGGGTAAATATAATCCACCGTCGCGCGCCAACCCCGTGAGCATCGCTTCTTCAAAGCTCAGAACCGGTGCTGTGCCCCGCGTTGAAATATACTGCATATGCTTTAGCCTTTTTTCTTTTTTCGCGAACGCCATAAGAACGCACCTGACATCATAATCCAAATAGCGGCCAAGGAGAACCAAGTCACCGCATATTGCAGGTGATCATTCGGAATCGCTGAAGAGTCAATTTCTAAAGGCTTTATATTCTGATCTGGAGGGGAAATTTGTGATGCCACGATTAAAATAGGCTGCGTTTGTAACGCCTCTGATAACGCGCGCACATCGCGGGCAAACCAGATATTCTTCTCAAGATCAGGCGCAGGCGTAAACCCATCTACCTCATCTGGCCAATGCAAGTTGCCCTGCACCACCACCGCTTGATCTGCTTGCATATCCGAGCTCTTGGACAAATCGATAAAACCGCGATCCACCAGAATACGACGCCCCTCTATTTTAAAAGCCGAGATCACGCGATAGCCAGCTCCGATGCGCTTCTGACTGACCAGAACGCGGATATACTCTTGCCCAAACCGCCCCTCAGCGAAGACCGGCAAATACGTATCTTCAGAGGGAACCGGTGTTAGCGGCACCGGCACAGCCGGCGCGGCGATACGCTGATCTATCTGCTCAAGCACCGTTTGTTTCCAGGCAAGACGGTCCAACTGCCAATTGCCAAGCCATCCTAAAACGGCTGTGCCGGCAATTGAAAAGACAGCAAATAAAACCCGTTTCACACCTTAAACCCTGCTCTTTTAAAGATAAAAGCGCCCGACATGCGCGCGCTTTTATTCAGTTTATCAAGCTGTATTAGCTCCGCTATTGGTAGAGCTTACCCGCCCCACACATAGATTGCAGCGAATAAAAACAGCCACACTACGTCTACAAAATGCCAATACCATGCGGCGGCTTCAAACCCCAAATGGGATTCAACGCTGAAATGGCCCCGCCGCACCCGCAGCAGGCAGATGAACAAGAAGATCGTTCCGACCAAGACGTGAAAACCATGGAAGCCGGTGGCCATGAAGAAGCTCGCGCCATAAATATTACCAGCAAAGCCAAAGGCAGCATGGCTATATTCGTAAATTTGAAACACGGTAAAGATGGCGCCCAGCGCAATTGAGATGATCAGGCCCATTTTCACATCTTCACGGTTATCCTCATGGACCAAAGCATGGTGCGCCCAAGTCGCAGCCGCGCCTGAACATAACAAGATCAGCGTGTTGATCAGCGGCAGGTGCCAAGGGTCAAAGGTTTCAATACCAACCGGCGGCCAGACCCCATCAACGATTGGGCTCATTTCACCCATCGGGTACATTGCGTGTTTGAAAAACGTCCAGAACCACGCCAAGAAAAACATCACCTCTGACATGATAAACAAAATGAAACCGTACCGCAGGCCGATCAGCACGACGGGTGTGTGATCGCCTTCTTTATTCTCGGCGACCGTTTCGGCCCACCATCCGTACATTACGTATATAACGCCAACAAAGCCGATAAGCAGCAAATAAGGGCCTTTGTCATGAAAGAACAACACCGCTCCAAAAAGCATGATGAACCCAAACAGGGCGCCAATAAGCGGCCATAAAGAGGGGTTAAGGATGTGATAATCGTGATTTTTTGCGTGTGCCATAGGGTTCCCTCGTTGGCCTTCTTAATAAACAGGTTGTGGCTGATCATTTCCTATAGACGCAGAGCCTAACGGCAGATCAATTTCATAAAACGTATAAGACAGAGTGATCACCTTTGTAAATTGCGCATCTCGATCCTCTGCCAGTTCCGGATCAATATAAAAAGTTACCGGCATTTGCACCCGTTCCCCAGGCTGCAAAATTTGCTCTTCAAAGCAAAAACAAGCGATCTTATTGAAAAACCCACCCGCCTCATATGGGGTAACATTGTAACTGGCAGATCCGGCAACGGGCCGGTCGGTTGGGTTATAAGCTTCATAGAATGCCAAGCCCGTTTCACCGATCCTAAGCTCCATTTCGCGCTCAACCGGCGTAAACTCCCACGGCATGCCGCGTTCCAAGGAAGCATCAAACCGCACCTTCATCGTGCGCTCTAAGATCACTTCAGAATCTGCCTCAACGATGCTGGGCACGCCGCCAAAGCCCGTTGTGCGGCAAAACCAATCATAAAACGGCACCGATGCCCAAGCCAACGACCCCATAACCACCACAAGCGCCACGGCTTTTGATGCGGTTTTTTGATAGGCCCGGGACGACATTATTGATCCATTTGGGCGGTGGCGCGTTCAAAATCTCCGCGCGTGACTTTTGCGACCGTCAACCCAAAAACCAAAACCACGCAGGCTACCAGAATAAGGCCAACGCCCAAATTCCGCCCGAACCGGCGTTTGTGCAGCTCATGTTCTTTTTGAAAGCTCATGACCACAATCCTAAGCCAACCCGAGATAGAACGGCTTCAAGCAAAATTGCCCCAAAATGGGCAAACAGATATATCAGAGAAAGTTTGAAAAACTTGCGCTCGGCCAAGAAATTGTCAAGCTCGCTCTCCTCCTCATCGCGGCGCCAAATTTTCCAAGCTCCGATCAAAAACGCGCCGTTCAAAACCACCGCCACCAACAGATACACAGCGCCGCCAATGCTGGTAAATCCCGCTGCAATCGCCAAAATCGCGAGCAAAACGGTGTAAGCCAGGATATGGCTACGCGTAACCCGACGGCCATGCGTTACCGTCAGCATAGGCACGTCTGCCGCATCATAATCATTGCGCATGAACAGGGCCAATGCCCAGAAATGCGGCGGCGTCCACATAAAGATCAACGCGAACATCAAAACGCTTTCAATCGAGACCGACCCCGTTGCGCAGGCCCAACCGATCATCGGCGGAAACGCCCCTGCCGCACCACCAATCACGATGTTTTGCGGAGTCCAGCGTTTCAACCAGATTGTGTAGATCACCAAATAGAAGAAAATTGTGAATGCCAGCAGCGCGGCTGCGAATAGATTGGCCGCCAACGCCAGCATAACAACTGAAAATCCTGCCAGTGCAAAGCCCAGAATTTTGGCTTCCTCTGCGCTTACACGGCCAGAAGGGATCGGACGCTTTTGGGTGCGCCGCATCACCCGATCAATATCGGCATCCCACCACATATTTAACGCACCGGAGGCCCCGCCCCCGACAGCAATGAACAGAATAGAAGCAAACGCCACCACCCAGTGTAGCGGCACGGGGGCTGCAAGCAACCCGACCAAAGCCGTAAACACCACCAAAATCATAACCCGTGGCTTGAGCAACGCGAAGTAGTCGCCAAAGCTGGCTTCCATTTCATTTTGCGGGGCGTCGAGTGTTGCGTCGGTCATTAAAAGCTCATTTCCATTATTATGCGCCGGCTCGGCTTTTCGGCTGGTTATCCTGCTATGACACGCGCTGCGTGTGGCGCGAGCGTCGCATACTCATCAATTGCACCTTTGAGCCATTCCTCATAGGCCTCTTGGCTGACCACTTTCACGGTGATTGGCATATACGCATGGTCTTTTCCGCAAAGCTCGGAGCATTGACCAAAATACACGCCTTCTTTTTCAGCTTTAAACCAAAGCTGCGCCAAACGACCCGGCACGGCATCCTGTTTGACGCCAAAGGCTGGGATGGTCCAGCTGTGGATCACATCCGCGCCCGTCAATTGCATTACGACAATTTGGCCTACCGGCACCACCACAGCTGTATCGGTCGCCAATAAGAATTCATCACGCGTATAGCCCGCAGCCACCAGCTCGGCTTCAACCTCATCATTCAGCACCTTGCCATCGCCAATCATGAAGCTATCAAACCCAAACCCATGGTCGACATATTCATAACCCCAATACCATTGATTGCCGGTTACCTTGATGGTCAAATCCGCTTCCGGAATTTCTTGCTGTTTGAACAAAACTGGCAGGGAATACACGCCGATCACGGTTAAGATCAAAACCGGAATAACCGTCCATGCGATTTCAACGGGCGAATTATGCGTGAAGCTGGCCGGATTTGGGTTGGCGCGGCGGTTATAGCGTATGATTACATAACCCATAAGCGCCGTAACAAACACCACAATCGCTGTGATGATATATAGGATCATCGCATCCAACCACTGCAAATCCCTGGCCAATTCCGTAACAGCTGGCTGAAACCCAAGGCCCCGATCTATCGGAATTCCGATAATTTCCAACCCATCCTGTGCCAAAGCCGGCATGGCGGACATCCCAGCAATCACGCCAAAAATTTTACTTATAATACGCATCAATCACCCTACTCCGTTACGCGGCAGTTTTTAAAGGAAACGCGGCGGCCAAACGACCTGATAGAATCCCATTGTCTTTGGGGCGGTTAAAATCATATTCTGCGTCAGAGATAAAGCCAGAACCTTGCGGCAAACGGACGCCCCTGCTTCAAAAATTGAGCATCACGGCTCAGAGACAAATGAGGATACCATGCACGAAGACACCTTTGACCCGTTTGCGCTCAGCCTTGACAAACACATCGCCTTAAATTTGTTGCAAACCGCGACCCAAGGCGCGGATGATGGCGAGTTGTTTTTCGAACGCCGCCGGTCAGAAACGTTGGTTCTGGACGACCAACGCATAAAAACTGCAAATTTTGATGCCTCAGAAGGGTTTGGACTGCGCGCTGTGCGCGGCGAAAAAATCGGCTATGGCCATTCAAGCGAGATTTCAGAGGCCGCGATAAAAAGAGCCACGGGCACGGTGGCGTTGGCCGTGGCGGATAAGGGAGGCCAATGGGCTGACGCGCCGCAACGCAGCAATAACAGCCTCTATGCCTCGTTTGATCCAACCTCAGAGATCGGCTTTGCTCAAAAAGTAGATATTTTAAAACAGATAGATGCCTATCTGCGCGCCTTAGACAAACGCGTTGTACAAGTCAGCGCGGTTATCGCAGCCAGTCTGCAAGAAGTGGTAATTATGCGCCCCGATGGAGAGGTTTTTACCGATCTTCGCCCCATGACTCGCGTCAATATTTCGGTGATTTTAGAAAATAATGGGCGCCGTGAAAGTGGCAGCGCGGGAGGTGGAGGGCGATTTTCTCTTTCCGAATTGATCCGCCCCGAAGATTGGCAGCCTAAAGCCCGCGAGGCGCTGCGAATTGCAGCGGTCAACCTAGACGCGATTGCCGCCCCGGCCGGGATGATGGATGTTGTATTAGGGCCGGGATGGCCGGGCATTTTGCTGCATGAAGCGATCGGGCACGGGCTTGAGGGCGATTTCAACCGAAAAGGCAGCAGCGCCTTTGCCGGCCTTATGGGGCAACGAATCGCAGCGCCAGGCGTGACCGTTTTGGATAATGGCACGCTGCCCAACCGGCGTGGATCGATCAATATCGATGATGAAGGCACAGCCTCGCAAAAATCGACCCTGATCGAAGACGGCATATTAACCGGGTTGATGCAAGATCGCCAAAATGCACGTTTGATGGGCGTCAAACCCACCGGCAATGGCCGCCGGCAAAGCTATGCCCATATGCCCATGCCGCGGATGACCAACACGTATATGCTGGGCGGTGAAACGGAGCCTCAGGATATTGTAAGCAGCCTCAAAGATGGCCTTTATGCCGTGGGCTTTGGCGGCGGTCAGGTCGATATCACCAATGGCAAATTCGTCTTTTCCTGCACCGAAGCCTATCAGGTGAAAAACGGCAAAATAGGCGCGCCAGTGAAAGGTGCCACTTTAATTGGCGATGGTGCCACCGCGCTGAAACAGATCCGGGCAATCGGATCGGATATGGCCTTGGATCCGGGTATGGGCAATTGTGGCAAGGCCGGACAATGGGTTCCGGTGGGGGTTGGGCAGCCCAGTTTGATGATTGGCGGGCTGACGGTGGGCGGATCGGCGGAATAATACGATCATGCGCCCACGCTTTACGATGAATTAACCACTTCTCGTGTAGAAGGGTTCTCGTAAGCGGCGGAGTTGTGATGGTCGACGATTTGTTTTCTTCCTCTCACCCCCTACTCCCACCCAAAACGGAAGATGATCAACTGGATTGGCTTCGTCTCTTACGCTCGCGGCGGGTGGGAATAAGCACCTTTTATCGTTTGCTGGCTGAACATGGAACAGCCCAAAACGCGTTGGAGCATTTGCCAGATATTGCCCAATCGCGCGGGTTGGCTGGCTATCGAGCTTGTTCGCAAAAAGATGCTATGAGAGAATTGTCGCAAGGCATCAAATATGGCGCACGATTGGTGTTTCGAGGCCAGCCCGACTATCCAAAACAACTGAGCCAAATTTCAGATGCACCGCCTTTGATCTGGGCGTGCGGAGATTTAAACCTCACAAAACGCCCGGTAACGGCGCTTGTGGGCGCGCGCAACGCCTCGGCTTTGGGGTGCCGGATGGCGCGCCGGCTCTCGCATGATTTGGGGCAGGCGGGGGATTGCATTGTGTCTGGGCTCGCCCGAGGCATCGATGCTGCGGCGCATCAGGCTGCACTTGAAACTGGAACGATCGCTATTTTGGCCGGTGGACTCAAAACCATTTATCCCCCCGAACATAAAGCCCTCACCGCCTTTATCGCCAAACAGGGGCTCCTACTTTCAGAACAGCCCCTTAATTTGCGCCCGCAAGCGCATCACTTTCCCATTCGAAACCGTTTGATTTCGGGATTGGCGGCGCAAACCATCATTGTTGAGGCCGCGTTGAAATCTGGCAGCTTACTCACCGCAAGAAACGCCCTTGATCAGGGTCGCGATGTGCTTGCAGTGCCCGGGCACCCGTTGGATCCGCGGGCGGCCGGATGCAATGCGCTGATCCGCGATGGCGCTGCTTTGGTGCGCAATGCGCAAGACGTGCTTGACCTAAGGCAAAACGTGATACCCCTCGAAAATGATAAAGCACCGCTTAATAGCGCTTCTTGTCAGCCGCCCGTCATGAGCGGTCGCGCAGCGCATGAACCCGCGCAGACATCCAAATCACAGCTGCAGCAAGATATCTTAGATCGGTTGAGCGTCACCGCGATTTCAGAAAATCACCTGATCCGCAGACTTGCGCGGCCCGTGGCGGAATGCAACGCAGCCATCACCGAGCTTGAGCTGGATCAAAAACTACTCCGGCATGCCGGCGGCCATCTGTCTTTAAGACCATAATTTTACCAATCCAACCGATCTGAGAGCCGCGCACACTCCGTTTTAACGAAAATCATAGTTGCCAAATTCCTTGGATTGACAAGCCGGTCTTTTCGGCATCATGGTCTCCGGTCATAATGATCCGACCGAGTCGAAAGGAATTTGAATGCCCGTTGTCGTCGTAGAATCACCGGCCAAAGCTAAGACGATTAACAAATATCTTGGGTCGGGTTTTACCGTTTTAGCCTCTTACGGGCATATTCGAGACTTGCCCCCGAAAGACGGATCGGTTGATACGGAAAACAATTTCGACATGATATGGGAAGTCGGCGCCGACAGCAAAAAGCATATCAAAGCCATTGCCGACGCGCTGAAGGAAGACAATGCGTTGATCTTAGCCACCGACCCGGATCGCGAAGGCGAAGCGATCAGCTGGCATTTAGAAGAAACACTACGCAAACGCAAAGTATTGAAAAAAGACACACCCGTCAGCCGGGTGGTGTTCAACGCGATTACCAAAAAAGCCGTGACCGAAGCGATGAACAACCCGCGCGAAGTCGATGCGCCATTGGTGGATGCCTACCTAGCCCGACGTGCTTTGGATTATTTGGTCGGGTTCAATCTTTCTCCGGTTTTATGGCGCAAACTGCCAGGGGCGAAATCGGCTGGGCGCGTACAATCGGTATGTTTGCGCATGATCGTCGAGCGCGAACTGGAAATAGAAGCGTTTAGACCGCAGGAATATTGGAGCGTCGAAGCCCTGCTGCAAACGCCACGTGGCCAGGACGTTACCGCCAGATTGGTCAGCCTTGCCGGCAAAAAGTTAGACAAATTTGATTTAAATAACGGTCCGCAAGCAGAGCTGGCCGTTCAGGCGGTTTCAAGCCGCCAGCTTTCGGTGCAATCGGTGGAAGCCAAAGCCGGCAATCGCAACCCCTCAGCGCCGTTTATGACCTCTACCCTGCAGCAAGAGGCCTCGCGTAAATTTGGCATGGGCGCGCGCCAAACAATGAGTGCTGCGCAACGCCTTTATGAGGCCGGTCACATCACCTATATGCGAACCGATGGCATTGATATGGCGCCCGAAGCCGTAATGGCGACGCGCGATGCGATCAAAGACCGATATGGTGAAAACTATCTACCCAACAGCCCCAGAATGTATAAAAACAAGGCGCGCAACGCCCAAGAGGCGCATGAATGTATTCGCCCCACAGACGCAACGCGCGATGCGGCTAGTTTAAAATTAACCGATGCAGATCAACGCAAATTATACGATTTAATTTGGAAACGCACCATCGCCTGCCAGATGGCAGCCGCCAAAATTGAGCGCACCACGGTTGAAATCGGCAGCGCCGATGCTCAGGTGGGCCTGCGCGCAAACGGTCAGGTAATTTTGTTTGATGGGTTTTTGAAGGTCTATGAAGAGGGCCGCGATGACAGCCAAAGCGATGGTGATGACAAACGGCTGCCCCAATTGATGCAGGGCGAAGCGATGCAAACCAATACTGTCACACCCGAGCAGCATTTCACCCAGCCTCCGCCCCGCTACACGGAAGCCACTTTAGTGAAGCGGATGGAAGAGCTTGGGATTGGACGCCCCTCGACCTATGCCAGCATCGTGACCACAATCCAAGAGCGCGACTATGTGCGCAAAGAACAAAACCGCCTGATCCCCGAAGATAAAGGCCGCATCGTTACCATTTTTCTGCTGAATTTCTTTAAACAATACGTGGAATATGAGTTTACGGCCGGTCTGGAAGACCAGCTCGACAATGTGAGCGCGGGCAATGCGAATTATAAAGATCTGCTTGGAAAGTTTTGGCGTGATTTTTCGGCCGCAATCGCGGAAACATCAGAATTGCGGATCACCGAAGTGTTGGATGTTCTGGATGACGCTCTTGCGCCGCAACTCTATCCCCCCCGCGCCGATGGCAGCGATCCGCGCAGCTGCCCCAAATGCGGCGTGGGCGTGCTACATCTAAAAACGTCGCGCACCGGCGGTTTTGTCGGGTGCGGGAATTATCCAGATTGTCGCTTCACGCGGCCTATGAATGGTGATGCTGATGATGCGGGTGATCGCGTCTTGGGCGAGGATGCCGGGGATGAAATAAGCCTAAAAAAAGGCCGGTTTGGTCCTTATATTCAAAGGGGAGAGGCCACAGAAGAGCAACCAAAGCCACCGCGTGCCAGCCTGCCCAAGGGCTGGGCTGCGGATGAAATGGATCTTGAAAAAGCCTTACTTTTACTGAACTTGCCGCGCGAAATCGGCCCGCATCCCGAAGATGGCGAGATGATCGAAGCCGGTATTGGGCGCTATGGTCCATTTGTCAAACACGGCCGACTTTACGCCAACCTTAAAGAGGCAGAGGATGTGTTTACCATCGGCATGAACCGCGCCGTGGAAGAGCTCGCTAAAAAAGCCGCTTCACGCGGCGGAGCGCGCGGCAGCGCAGCCAAACCGCTGAAAGAATTAGGCGAACATCCCAGCGAGGGCGGGCCAATTCAAGTGATGGCGGGCCGCTACGGCCCCTATGTGAAATTTGCTAAAATCAACGCCACCCTGCCCAAAGACATGGAACCGGAAAGTGTTACGTTAGAGCAAGCGCTTGAATTAATCGAAGCAAAGGCCAAAAAAGGCGGTAAAAAGCCCGCGGCCAAAAAGAAGCCCGCAGCCAAAAAGAAAACTCCGGCAAAGAAGAAACCGGCCACCTGAATATAATCTCATTTGGCGCCAATCAGGCGAGCGTTGCGCCGCGCAAAAATAAACGCGTTCCAGCGCCCCAAGATTTTCGCGTTTTGCGATGCCTAAGAATTGACTCTAAGGCCTCCCTCAGCCAGATAAGAGCAAATTGATCGGTCAGGAGCGGTTGCGATGAAAAAGATATATGGGTCTGCACAAGAGGCCTTAGACGGGCTTTTATTCGATGGGATGTTCATTGCGGCCGGTGGGTTCGGGTTGTGCGGTATCCCCGAGCTTCTTCTGCAATCGATCAAAGAGACTGGCACAAAAGATCTGGTTTTCGCCTCTAATAATGCAGGTGTCGATGATTTTGGAATCGGAATTTTACTTCAGACGCGGCAGGTCAAAAAAATGATCAGCTCTTACGTTGGCGAGAATGCGGAATTCATGCGCCAATATCTTTCAGGAGAGTTAGAGTTAGAATTTAACCCACAAGGCACTTTGGCCGAGCGTTTACGCGCTGGCGGCTGCGGGATCCCTGGGTTTTACACAAAAACAGGCGTTGGAACAGTGATCGCCGAGGGGAAAGAACATAAAGAGTTCAACGGCCAAACCTATATAATGGAAGAAGGGCTATTTGCCGATCTTTCCATCGTGAAAGCATGGAAGGCCGATGCAACCGGAAATTTGATATTTCGCAAAACAGCGCGCAATTTCAATCCTCCTGCAGCGATGTCAGGCAAGGTCTGTGTGGCTGAAGTGGAAGAAATTGTACCTACAGGATCGATGGATCCTGATCTAATACATCTGCCGGGAATCTATGTGCACCGCATCGTTCAAGGCACCCATGAAAAACGTATCGAACAGCGCACAACGCGCCCGGCAGCATAAGGAGCGCGTATTATGGCTTGGGATCGCAATCAAATGGCCGCACGGGCGGCGTTGGAACTGGAAGATGGAATGTATGTCAATTTGGGCATTGGTATTCCAACTTTGGTCAGCAACTATATTCCGCAAGGCGTTGAAGTCACGCTGCAATCTGAAAATGGTATGCTTGGAATGGGCCCGTTTCCCATCGAAGGCCAAGAAGATGCCGATCTAATCAATGCGGGCAAGCAAACCATCACCGAATTGCCGCAAACCGCTTATTTTGACAGCGCCACCAGCTTTGGCATGATCCGGGGGGGCAAAATAGCCATGGCTATTTTAGGCGCCATGGAAGTTGCCGAAAACGGCGATTTGGCCAATTGGATGATTCCGGGGAAATTGGTCAAAGGCATGGGAGGCGCGATGGATCTGGTGGCCGGTGTGGGCCGCGTTGTGGTTGTTATGGATCACACCAACAAGCATGGCGACAGTAAAGTTTTGAAGCAATGCAGCCTGCCCCTGACCGGAACCGGCGTGGTAGATCGAATTATCACCAATCTGGGTGTTTTGGATGTGGTAGAGGGTGGATTGAAGATCGTTGAATGCGCCGACGGCGTCAGCCCGGAAGAGTTGCGTGCCGCGACGCAGGCCAATATTGTTGCCTAGGCCTAACGAGAAAAGCGCGCGCATCTGCTTCGGCTTATGGCCGCCCAAATTGCATCCAGAGGAAAGTTTAAAAGCGCCAGAATAATCAAATTATTCAAAAACATGTGCTTCACTTAAAGGGCTGGGGCCAAAAACATGTCTTCCAGCTATGCAAGGGCGGCATCCTTCATTTTGAAACCCGCCCCTTGGCCATTGCCGAATGCGCCTTGACCGCTATCCTTTTGATATGAGCACGTTTCCAAATAAATTCGCAACATGGCTGACCGGCAAAAACTGGGCTTTACACCCCCATCAGCTTGCAATGCTGGAAACAGCAGATCTGCCCGCGCAGGTGCTCATTGCGCCCACCGGGGCTGGCAAAACTTTGGCAGGGTTTCTGCCCAGCCTGATTGAGCTGGCCGAGCAACCGTCGCGGGGGCTGCATACGTTGTATATTTCCCCCCTTAAGGCTTTAGCTGCCGATATAAAACGCAATTTGATCAGTCCAATCGATGAGCTTGGCCTGGATATTTCGGTGGAAGACCGCACGGGCGATACGTCATCGCATATCAAAAAGCGCCAACGCAGCGCCCCGCCCCATATTCTGCTTACAACACCGGAAAGCCTCGCGCTTTTAATCTCTTATCCCGAGGCGGCAAATATCTTTTCTGGCTTACAACGGGTGATTATCGATGAAATTCATGCCCTTGCCGAAAGCAAGCGGGGCGATCAATTGATGCTGGCACTCAGCCGCATACAGGCGCTCTGCCCGGATATGCGCCGCGTCGGCCTATCTGCCACGGTGAAAGATGCCACCGAGATCGCGACCTTCCTATCTCCCACTTCGCCAACCTGCCCGATTTTGATCGCAGATGCGGGGCCCGCGCCACATATTCAAATGCTTAGCAGTTCTGGCACACCGCCATGGGCCGGCGCCGGCGGGCTATATGCGATTGCAGATGTGCTCGCCCAGATCAAAGCCCATAAAACGACCTTAATTTTTCACAATACACGCGCGCAAGCGGAACTGTTTTTCCATAATTTATGGCTGGCCAATGAAGACGCGCTACCGATCGCGATCCACCATGGCAGCTTGGATCGCCAACAGCGTCAAAAGGTTGAGGCCGCAATGACAGCGGGGGCCTTGCGGGCGATCGTTTGCACTGGGAGTTTGGACCTTGGGATCGATTGGGGCGATGTTGATTTGGTGGTTCAAATTGGAGCCCCAAAAAACGTCAAACGGCTTGTACAGCGTATTGGCCGCGCCAACCATCGCTATAACGCGCCCTCTAAAGCCTTAATTGTGCCCGCCAACCGTTTTGAAGTGGTCGAATGCCTGTGCGCCTTAGAAGCTGTACAGGAAAATGATTTGGATGGCGCGCCACGTCCTCCCGGAGGATTGGACGTGCTTTGCCAGCATATTCTGCTTTGCGCCTGCGCTGATACGATTGATCCAGAGGTTTTATTCGCGCAAATCAAACAGGCAGGCCCTTATAGCGCGGTAACGCGCCGCGAATTTGACGCCTGTCTTGAGTTTTGTGCCACTGGGGGCTACGCGCTGCGCCGCTATGATCAATGGCACCGTTTGCAGCAAGATCCCAATGGAGATTTTAAATTGCGTGATCCGCGCAGCGCCCGCCGGTTGCGGCTTAATGTTGGCACCATCCAAGACAGTGATACGCTGAAAGTGCGTTTGCATAAGCGGCGCGGGGGTAAGCCGCTTGGCGAGGTGGAAGAAGCCTTTGCCGCCACGCTTGCCCCGGGCGACACCTTTTTGATCGGAGGACAAGTGGTGCGGTTTGAAAGCCTGCGCGACATGGTCGTCGAAGTCTCGCGACATGCGCATAAAAAACCCAAAATCGCCACCTTTGCGGGCACTAAATTTGCCACATCAACGCAGCTTTCCAAGCGCATTTTAAAGCGCTTTGACACAGAAAACTTTCAAGGCCTCCCCGCTTTTACCCAAAAATGGCTGTTTCAACAGCAAACGCTTTCACGCCTGCCCAGCCGCGACCACCTATTGCTAGAAACGTTTCCGCGCCGCGGGCAGCAGCATTTGGTTATTTATGGCTTTGCAGGGCGCAATGCGCAGCAAACTTTGGGGTTGCTGATCACCAAGCAACTTGAAGCGCAGGGCCTAGCCCCGCTTGGGTTTGTGGCCACCGATTACGCAACCTTGATCTGGGGGCTTGAAAAGATTACCGCCCCTGAAGCGCTGTTTGACCTGACAGATTTGGAAAAAGGCCTTGCGGATTGGTTGGGTGAAAATGCTGTTATGAAACGTAGCTTTCGTGCTGTTGCCACCATCGCCGGATTGATCGAACGCAATTTGCCCGGCCAACGTAAATCGGGCCGCCAAGCCACATTTTCATCTGATATTCTCTATGACACATTGCGCAAATATGATCCTGAGCACATCTTGCTCGCCATCACCCAAAGCGAAGCACGGCAAGGCTTGGTGGATTTTGACCGTATAAAAGAATTGCTTGAAAAGCGCGCAACACGGATTGTCCATTGTGCCTTGCCGCATGTCTCACCGATGGCTGCCCCGTTGTTTTTGGAAGCAGGTCGCGTTCCCGTTGAAGGCCAGGCGATGGACCGGTTGCTGGCTGAGGAAGCCACCGCCCTGATGGCAGAAGCCGGATTGGAATTCTAACGTGCCAAACCTGCAAAACTCCAGCCAGTACCGCTCTGTGAACGGCTTTCCCTTTACATTATCAGGCGCAGCCTTGCTCGCATTGCCCTCTGGCGCTTTATGGTGGCCCGAGCACGAATTGCTGTGCGTCTCAGATTTGCATTTGGGCAAAGCGGAACGGATCAGCCGAAAAGGCGGCGCAAACCTGCCGCCTTATGAAATTCAAGACACGCTGAGCCGGCTAGAACGAGACCTCGAGCAGACCAGCGCAAGCACGGTGATCTGCCTGGGGGATAGTTTTGACGATCTCAGCGCAGAGCGCGCCTTTCCTGAAGACGCGCAATTATGGATAGCGCGGCTTCAGGCAGGGCGGCGCTGGATTTGGATCGAAGGCAATCACGACCCGGGGCCAATTCATTTGGGTGGCCAGCATATGGCCGAATTCGCCTGCGCTCCGCTGCTGTTTCGCCATATCGCCAATCCCGCATCATCTGGTGAGGTTTCGGGGCATTATCACCCCAAAGCGCAGGTTTCCTTGCGCGGACGCGCGCGCAGTTTTGCCTGTTTCTTGCTGGATGAAACGCGGTTGATTTTGCCCGCCTATGGAACCTACACCGGCGGTTTGCGCTGCGATCATCCCACCTTAGACCGCCTGATAAACAAGCCCGGCCTTGCCATTTTAACCGGCAAGAGCGCGCAGCCCATTCCAATGCCGCGCGCGAAAGTGACCTGAGGTTTGCCTCCAAAACGAACTTGATGCGCTTACGCGGTTAACCCCTGCGGTTCGTCAATCCCATTACTGCGGCAACAGGCCGTCAGCGTATTGGCCAGCAGACAGGCGATCGTCATCGGCCCAACGCCCCCTGGAACCGGGGTGATCGCGCCGGCAACCGCGGCGCAGCTGTCATAATCCACATCCCCGACCAAACGGGTGCCACCTTCGGGCTTTTCAATCCGGTTGATTCCAACATCGACCACCGTGGCGCCCGGTTTGATCCAATCTCCTGGCACCATTTGTGCACGCCCCACCGCGGCAACCACGATATCCGCGCGCGCCACCACATCTTTAAGATCTTTGGTGCGGCTATGCGCGATGGTTACGGTGCAACTCTCGCCCAGCAGCAACTGCGCCATCGGTTTACCCACGATATTGGAGCGACCAATCACCACCGCATTCAATCCAGACAAAGACCCATGATGCGCGCGCAGCATCATCAAACATCCCAAAGGCGTGCAGGGTACCATTGATTTCTGCCCAGTGCCCAGCAATCCCACATTTGAGATATGAAACCCATCCACATCCTTTTCAGGAGCAATAGAGTTTATCACCAAATCTTCATCAAGATGGTTTGGCAATGGCAATTGCACCAAAATACCATGCACGCTTGGATCGGCGTTAAGCTTCCCGATTAACGCCAACAAATCGATCTGCGATGTGTCAGCATCCAGCTTATGTTCAAAGCTGTTCATCCCCACCTCAAGCGTTTGCTTACCCTTTGAGCGTACATAAACTTGGCTGGCCGGATCCTCTCCGACCAACACAACCGCCAATCCGGGCACGATATGGTTCTGTTCTTGCACCCGCGCTACATGCTCGGCCACTTGCACCCGAATTTGCGCCGCAAAGGCCTTGCCATCAATTACTTGCGCTGCCATTGGGTTTTCCCTTCACGTCAAAATCATGCCCTTCGGGGCAATATGCGCCAAAACGCGGCCAAACTCTATCAGAAAAGCCCCTCAATTTGGCCTAAATCATTCAGCATAATCGCTTCCGAAGCTGGCACAGATGGCAATCCCGGCATCGTCATAATTTCCCCGCAAATCACCACGATGAAACCTGCGCCCGCACTTAAGCGTACTTCGCGCACAGGCACCGAGTGCCCCAAAGGTGCGCCGCGGCGGTTTGGATCCGTGGTAAAGCTATATTGCGTTTTCGCCATGCAAACCGGCAAGTGCCCATACCCGGCCTCTTCCCAATCTTTCAACTGCGTGCGAATTTTGGCATCAGCCAAAACTTCATCGGCGCGATAAATACGCTTGGCAACGGTCTCGATTTTCTCGAACAAACTGAGCTCATCGGCATAAAGGGGCGCAAAATTTGCGGTATCCGCATCTGCAATTTCAGCCACGCGCTGCGCCAGCACTTCAGTACCTTCCGAGCCTTTTTCCCAATGTTGGCACAGAATTGCTTCCGAGCCTTGCTCGGCCACATAATCTTTGACGGCCTGTACCTCTGCATCCGTATCGGTGACAAAATGATTGATCGCCACCACAACGGGAACCCCAAAGCTTTTGACATTTTCAATATGACGGCCAAGATTTGGACACCCGGCCTGTACGGCGGCCACGTTTTCTGGTCCAAGATCCGCCTTGGCAACACCGCCATTCATCTTCATCGCTCTGACCGTGGCAACCACAACCACAACCGAAGGGGCAATCCCGGCTTTGCGGCACTTGATATTCATAAACTTTTCGGCCCCCAAATCGGCGCCAAACCCGGCTTCGGTCACTACGTAATCAGCCAGTTTCAACGCCGTGGTTGTAGCAGCCACAGAGTTGCAGCCATGCGCGATATTGGCAAATGGCCCGCCATGCACGAAAGCAGGGTTGTTTTCCAAGGTTTGCACAAGGTTGGGCTGCATTGCATCTTTCAAAAGCACAGTCATCGCGCCATCGGCTTTGATATCACGGCAGTAAATTGGTGCTTTATCGCGCCGATACGCCACGATGATATCACCCAGCCGCTTTTGCAAATCGTCAAGCGAATTTGCCAAGCATAAAATAGCCATCACTTCCGAGGCCACGGTGATGTCAAATCCAGTTTGCCGCGGAAACCCATTCGACACGCCCCCCAGGGATGTTACGATATCGCGCAGAGCCCGGTCATTCATATCCATCACGCGGCGCCAGACCACGCGGCGTTGATCAATCTCAAGCTTATTGCCCCAATAAATATGATTGTCGAGCATCGCCGACAGCAAGTTATGCGCCGATGTAATTGCGTGGAAATCACCGGTAAAATGTAGGTTCATTTCTTCCATCGGAACGACTTGGGCATATCCCCCCCCGGCAGCGCCACCTTTCATTCCGAAACACGGGCCCAAAGACGCTTCGCGAATACAAATCGCAGCGCGCTTGCCAATCCGGTTCAGCCCATCGCCCAAACCAACCGTTGTTGTTGTTTTCCCTTCACCGGCAGGTGTTGGGTTGATGGCCGTTACCAATATTAATTTTCCGCTCTCATTCGCTTGAACCGAGTTGATAAATTCTTGGCTAATCTTGGCCTTATCATGGCCATAAGGCAGAAGGTGTTCAGAGGGAATATCAAGCTTTGCACCGATTTCCTGAATCGGTTTTTTCTGTGCTTCGCGGGCGATTTCAATATCAGATTTATAACTCATGGCGTTCCCTCCTATCGGTTTGTCCGATTTTATCCCTCTGGGCTATAGCCCGCTTACCTCTTCGTAAAGACGGTGTTTCCGACATTTTCGGGATCTGTTGCGGCGGCATAGACTTCGAAAGTTTCGCATCCGAAACTAAGGGGCCAGCTTAGCACAAGCGCCTATCATAAGCGCAGTGCAGACTTTGATATCGGGCGATGTGCCTAAAATCTGCGCTTTGCCGGCCGGCGATCTTGCTGCGGTTCGCGCCACTTGCTAAAAAGGCATGTATGGACAGGCCCGTCTTGACGCGCCGCAAACCACACGACTTTAGTCAGCTGGTATGGGCTGAATGCCCGCCCGAAGATGCCCCACCAGACTCAAGATCAGTGGCTTCGTTTAAAATCTGGCCAAGGCTCGGTACAAGCGGCGCATTGCGCGTTTGCCATAACGCTGCGCGTTTTATCGATTTTGCGCATTGAATATAAACCTCTTGTACAGTGATCACCATCACGCAAACCGGGCCTCCTTTATTGTCTAAAAAGCTGGCGCAAAGATCCGGATCCGTCGTCAGGGACGCTTGGCCATTTACCCGCACCACCGTATCTGAGCCCGGCACCATAAACATCAATGAAATGCGACCATCTTCAACGATGTTGCGCAAACTGTCCAAACGGTTATTGCCGGGCCAATCGGGCAATAAAAGCGTTTTATCGTCTTGGATCCGTACCACCGGCCCTAGATCGCCGCGCGGAGATCCATCGGTACCGGCGGAGCCAATTGTTGACAGCACGCAAAAGCGCGCGGCCCCTATCCAAGCTTGATATAATGGTGTCAGATGATCTGCAACTTTATGCAGGCTTGCCGGACTCGCCTGTCCATATAGTGCCTCAAGTGTCTTGACCGACCGGATAAAATCCATCTGTTGCCGCCTCTTCCAATAACGCGTTTGAACTTTGCTCAATCACCTCTTCCAGCCTATGCATGAACAGCTCATTGCTTAGCCCGGGTTGAATGGCAGGCAAAAACTCAATCACAGCCAAACCCGGTTGCCGCAGGATGCCATATTTGGGCCAGAAAACGCCAACATTCGTTGCCGCGGGGATGCAGGTTTGACCGGTTTCTTGATAAAGAACTGCAGTACCGATCTTATACGGCGCCGATGCGCCAGGCGCGATCCGGGTGCCTTGCGGATAAATGATCAACTGTCCTGCAGGCGAATTGCCTGAATTGACCGCAGCCACCATTGATTTTATGGCTTGCGTCCGTTTGCCGCGCTCAACACAAATACATCCAATCCGCAAACCGAACCACCCCAGAACAGGTGCATATTTCAGCGAGTTCTTCATGATGAACTTGGGTTTTGGAACCGCACTCACAATCAAAATCGCGTCAAAAAAGCTTTGATGCTTGGCGGCAATAAGAACTTCCCCTTCTGGGATGATCCCGCGTATTTCGGAACGGAGCCCAACCATCCAGCGGGCGCTCCACCGCACCCAATGGGCATAAGAGCGCACAGCCAGATAGGCCCCGCGCCGATCTATAAGCGCCCAAGGCAGGAATAAAAGACCAACAACCACCAACATCAGGTACATTTGAAACACAAAGGCCGCGCTCATGATCCATCTGAGAACAGACATCTACGCAAGCCCCGCCAAAACCTGTTGAGCGGCGCGGCGCGTCGAAAGATAAGCCGTTCCTGCCGAAAACGGTGGAATAAAAAGCAGCCAGAGCCATTCCAGCCCCTGCAAGCCAAGCCCTGTTAAAATCAGGCTGCGCGGCTCTTCTGAGGGTATAAGATACACCACCACCGCGCCGAGTGCGATGCCGATAGAGGCGCCCGCGAATGCACGAAATGTAAACCGGCCAACAAAGGCCGAGGCAATGTAATTATCCGTCGCTCCAATCAAACGTAGAACCGCGATCACCTGCGCATTGGCCGCCATGGATGCACGCGCGGCCAGCGTAATCATCGCCGCATTTGCCGCTATCATCAAAATAATCGACACGATTCCCAGCAACCACAACCGCTGCGCGGCCCGCGCCAACGGCTTTTGCCAACGCGTATGATCATCCAAAACCGCGGACGGCACTTCTGCCGCCAAACGCAGCCGAAGACCCTGGGCATCATACCCTGCACTGGTTTCTTGGATATCGATCAAGCGAGGCACGGCTAAATCTTCAAGCGGCATATCGGGCCCAAACCAAGGCTCCAGCAAAGCGCGCTGTTCATCGGCGCTCATCACACGGGCCGAGGCGATCCCGCTGGTGGTTTGCAAGACCTGCAAAGCCTGCCGAACCTGCGCCTCAAGCTGGTCAGCCGAGGCTGATACGCGCAATGTGGCGCTACCAGATAAGGCCGTGCTCCAGCGCGCCGCAAGCCGATCAGCCGCCAAAGACAACACCAGAGCGAACACAACCAAAAACGCCATGATTGCAGATGTGGCCGTGCTAAGAGTTGCCGTGAAACCTGTGGGCGGAACAACTTTATTCCGACGCCCATCTCCTGAGATCATCGCCAGAAAATTTGAGATAGGGGCGATCATAAATCAGCCCCCGCAAGGTGCACTTGCCGATTGTTAATCCGCAAAACGCGCACCGGAACCTGCGTTTTTGCGGTGCGAATCAAGCTTAAATCATGGCTCGCAACGACAATCGTTTTGCCCATGCGGTTGAGTTCGATCAAGAGCTTCAATAACCGCTCAGACATTTCCCAATCGATATTCCCGGTGGGCTCATCCGCCAAAATAATATCCGGAGACATAATGATCGCGCGGGCCAAAGCAGCCCGCTGCCGTTCACCGCCAGACAGCTCGGGCGGATAGGCCTCGGCGCGTTTGTTCAGCCCGACCCACGCCAATAGCTCTTTAAGGTTCATTTGATCCGACAGACGATCCTGCCCCGCCACTTCTAACGGCAGCGCTATATTTTCAATCACGCTCAAATGATCCAAAAACTGACAATCTTGATGCACGACGCCGATTTTGCGGCGTGCAATTGCAATTTCATCCCGAGACATAGACGCGCGACTGTTCCCAAACAAAGACACGATCCCCGATGTCGCGGTTAAAGCGCCATAGCACAGTTTCAAAAAAGTGGTTTTTCCAGACCCTGAGGGCCCCGTCAGGAAATAAAACGCGCCCGGTGTTATCGAGACAGACATACCCGATAAAAGCTCGTTTCCACTATAGGAATAGGCTGCATTTTCCAAATCTATCAAAGCATATCCTGCTGCTATCTGTTAAGGCCCCGTAAAGCCGTTTTGCCCCAGTGCAGCCATCGTTGCAATCTATCATTCGCCTTTCGCGAAATGATTTTTTGCAGAAAGCCATTTTCTCTCTGGGTTTTTAAGCGCATATTGGGCTAGAAATACACGCTAAAGATCTAAACACGATAGGTTTATCTCGCCATGCTTCTGGCCTGCCCAATTTGCCAAGCCCAATATGAAGTGCCCGAAGACGCTATTCCAGAGGCGGGATGCGAGGTGCAATGTTCAGCTTGTGGTGAAACTTGGTTCCAACCGCACCCGCAAGCCTCTTTTCCAATTGAAAATATCCGCGGTGATCAGCGCCTGCAAGACTTTGCCTATATAAAGGGTGCGATCGAGCATAACAGCGAGTCCCAATCGAGTGAACCGAGCAACCGCGACCTACAGAGCCCTATCTTCAACAATCCAACCGCGATTCAACGCCCCCCCATCGCGCCGGCTGTTGCAGAAGTGTTGCGGCAGGAGGCGGATCGAGAGGCAAAAGTGCGCGCAGCCTCTGTATTCGTGGAAGATCAAGCCACGCTTGAGACCGATATTCCACCGGCGCTTGAAACTGCGCAAAGCAGCTTTCCGGCCGGTCCGGCGGCGCCAATAAACGCCCTTCCATCAGCGCCATTGCCTGCGCCAGCCAGCGAGCCAGATCAACTTCAAGCTGATAAAACCGCGCCTGCGCCCAAACCCATCACCGCCCAACACGCGAATACGCCATCCCATAGCTTGGGCAGGCTGGGCTTCACAACCGGGGTTGCTGCCGTGATGGCCGCTTTGCTCTTCTACCTTTACGCGGAGACACTCAGCAACGCAGCCCCCAGCCTGACACCCTATGCCGATCTTTACACGCTGTGGGTGGATGCCCAGCGCCAGCGTGTAGACCCATTGATTGACCAAAGCGTTCTATGGGTTCTCGCGCAGGTTAAGCAGGTTTTTTAATCCCCTGACCCTAAAACTTTTCAAGCAAGCGTTCTAAATAGTCGCGCTCGGGTTTTGAGCGATCACGCTCACCCATACGGCGCCGGATCTCCTCAAGCAGCTGTTGCGCCTGGCGCTCCATAGCCCGCCTTTCCTGCGCCTCTGACATACCATCATCCCCCGCATGCCGGCCCTGCTGACGCCCCAGCGGATCGGTTGCCTCACCGCGCCCGCGCCCTTGAGCTGCGCTGCCCTGATCAGCCTCATTTAAACGTTGGGCTTCGGTAAATGCCTGATCTAAGTGCTGAATACCATCCCGCAGCGCATCCAACGCATCCGCCTGTTGATCCATAGCTTCTGGCAAATCATTCTCGTCTAAAGCCCGTTCAGCCCGGCGCATAGCCTCTTCTGCTTCATCCAAAGCTCGCGCTGTAGGCCCGTCGCTGCCTTCACCGCTTGGATCAAACGGCAGATTTTGGCGTTGCCGGCCCAGAGCCTCTCTGAGGCGCCGCTGGCGATCCGCCAGATCTTGCGCAGAGGGCGGCGTTGCATCCTCAGAGGGGCCTGTTTCACCCAGGCTTTGTTGCCCCAAACCTTCACCACGCGATTGGCTGGGTGCTTGTTGAAGATTACGAAACGCCTCATCAGATAGGTTTTGTTGACCCCGCAGCGTGTCTTCTAAGCCTTGCAACGCTTGTTCGCGCGGCGCGCCTTCGCCCGAAGAGCCTTCCGCAATCTGCATATTTTGCATCATCTGCTGCAACTCTTGAAGCGCTTGTTGCGCCTCGGCCATACGCCCCTCACGCATCAATTTCTCGATACGATCCATCATGGCCTGAAGATCATTTTGCGTTAAATCCAAGCTATTTTGGGGGGTGGTTGAACGCGGGCCCTTTTCAGGAGCGGTTTTTTCCCGTTCCGCCTGTTGCATCAATTGGCGCAGGTAGTTTTCATTTGCCTCGCGTAATTCTTGCATCAATTCGGCAATTTCCGCCTCAGATGCTCCGTTTTTCATCGCTTGCGACAACCGCTCTTCAGCTTGCCGCATGCGCTCTAGCGCATCGTCAACATCGCCGTCTTCAAGATCAATCGCCAAGGCCCATAGCAATTCCGCAATTTCAACGCGCGCTTGTTTCAGCGCGCCTTGCGCAAGCGCTTTTGTCAGCTCAGCACTGATGAAACGCAGCTGTAAATAATCACCCTCCTTGCGGATTTGCGATCCTGGTTCAAACAAAATCGCCTTCAGCATACGCTCGACCCGCCCAGCATTTTCACGATGCCACATCAAATCGCGCCGCTGTTCAATCAAGGCCGCAGCCAAGGGATCAAAAAATCTGCGGCCGGGCAGCGTCATGGCGCGCGCCGGGGTCACGACGCTTTGTCCCAAAGCATCCTTGGCTTCCAAAGAAACGGTTACGGGTAGGTTTGAGAGCATATGTTTCGAAAAATCTTCGGTTACATCCATCGAGAAATCCCGATACCGCCCATCAAGCGGCATCGGCAAATCAACGCGCAGGGCCGCGTCACTCTCTGGGTCAAGCGCCAAACCATAACGCCGATCTAATGCCTCTAAATCCACTTCAATAAGCGCGCGTACTGCGGTGATGCCAAAATCATCCTGCGCGGCGTAACTAAACCGGCTGACCCCAAAAAAATCGGGCTCAAAGGTTCCATTCCATTGCAGGTTGGGCGGCTTATCAGGAAGCAGCGTAACAGACCAAACTGCGCTGGATGGTCCCGAAATTTCCAAAACACCCTCTTGTAGAACCGTGAAGCTTTGTTGCAAGCCATCCGCGGCTGAGGTGGCCGCAGGGGTGGGCGAAACGGTTTGATTTATTTGATAGCTGCCTTCCGGGCCATAAAACCGCAAATCAACCCGACTGGTGTTCAAAAGCCTTAAGTCAGCTTGCTCGAAAAGATCCGGCAAATAAAGGCTGGGCAAACCGGAATAGGGCGGCTGTGTCACCCACCCCTCCCAGCTTTGAACCTCAACCGTTTTTAGGTTTAAGGACAGCGGCGGCGCAAAACGCGCCGCAAAATTAGACGATGATCCAAAGGTTAGGCTGACCAAAAACACCAATAATGCGCATAGGCGTAAGCCAAAAGGGTCGGCTTTCATCAGAGTCAGATCAGGGGGAACCGATAAGGCTTGGTTCGCCAACGCTTGCATTTGGTGTTGATGGCGTCGCCAGAGCGCCTGCGTAACCGGATCTTTACCTCGGATGCTTGCAACATCGTTTAACGCTTGCAAAGGGCGCGATGGCAAGCTGCGATCCACGCGTTGCTTGGCGTCTTGCCAATGCGGCATATGAAACCTTTTGATACCCCAAAGCAACGCAGCAAGAGCCCCAGCGGCAGCAATCCCAACCCCCAGCGCCAGAAGATCAATTTGGCCAATCACCGGCCTGCGCCACATCGGCAGGCTAAACCCAATCAGACCAACCGAACAAAACGGCCAGAACGCTTTTAAGCCGCGCTCACAGACCAACCCAATAAGCGTTTTAAAGACAGCCGGCTGCGGAGCTGAAAACCAGTTTTGAACACGCGAAAAGACCAGATTAAACCTCCAACTCTTGGCTGTTTTTTTCTACAACCAAGAGGGAATCATATCTCGATTTATCATTTCGTCAAATGTGGGACGGGCTCGGATCACCGCGAATTGATCGCCGTGTACCATTATCTCGGGTACCAATTGGCGGGTATTATATTCACTGGCCATGACGGCCCCATAAGCACCGGCCGAGCGAAAAGCCACAAGATCGCCCGCGCTTTGGCGCGGCAAAGCCCGCCCTTTGGCAAATGTATCTCCAGATTCGCACACGGGGCCCACGATATCATAAGTGGCTGTTGGCTGATCCGCGCTGGCTGCTTGCACAGGCACCACATCATGATGCGCCTCATACATCGCTGGGCGGATAAGATCGTTCATCGCCGCGTCTAAAATCAGAAATTCACGGTCTTCACCGGATTTCACATAAATCACTGAACTGACCAAAACCCCAGCATTGCCAGCAATCAAGCGCCCAGGCTCAACTTCTATTTCACAGTCTAAATGGCCCAATTCACGCTGAACCATTGCGCCATAGTCCTGCAAGCTGGGCAAAGGCCCAGAATCGGCCTGATAGGCAATACCAAGGCCACCGCCCAGATCAAGCCGACGAATATCATGCCCCTCGGCCCGCAATTGCTGAGTCACGCTTGCCAGTTTGCGATACGCCAATTCGAAAGGTGCCATCTCCGTCAGCTGGCTACCAATATGCACATCGACACCTACCGCCTCGAGCCCGGGTAAGCTGGCCGCGCGCGCGTAAACTTCAGAAGCGCGCGAAATTGGAATGCCAAATTTGTTTTCTGCCTTGCCGGTGGCAATTTTGGCGTGGGTTTTCGCATCCACATCGGGATTCACGCGCATGGTGATTGGCGCAACCGTTCCTAAAGACACTGCCACCTCATTGAGGGCTTCCAGCTCGGCTTCGCTTTCCACATTGAATTGGCGCAAACCACCGCGCAGCGCGAAAGCCATCTCATCGCGGGTTTTTCCAACCCCTGAAAATACAATCCGCTCCGGGGCAACGCCGGCGGCAATAGCGCGACGATATTCCCCCCCCGACACCACATCCATCCCAGCGCCCAACCCGGCCAGGGTTTTAATAATGGCTTGGTTCGATGCAGCTTTCATCGCAAAACAGACAAGGTGATCCATACCTTGAAGCGCCGCATCAACCGCATGGAAATGGCGGGTCAAGGTGGCGCTTGAATATGCGTAAAATGGCGTGCCAACTTGCGCTGCTATCTCTGCCAGCGAAACCCCTTCGCCATGAAGAATACCGTTCTTATACTGAAAGTGATCCATCGTTACCCAAAGGCCTTTTATCTATGTTTATGAGCTCGATTACCCTATCGACCACGGGATGAAAAGCCTTGGCCCTGTTCTAGATTATGGCAGGGTCTGCTTGAGAAAAATAAATTCGCAAAATGGCCGGAACTTATGTTTGACAAACGCTCTAGGCTGCGTCTTCTAGGTGGACACCGTTACAGGACGTATCAATGCTGACCTTCGCACTTGCCGTTTTTTTACTGATCATAACCCCAGGACCTGGTGTGCTGTCCACGGCGGGCGTGGGGGCCGCCTATGGGTTTCAACCCGGACTGCGCTATGTGATGGGGCTTTTTATCGGCACAAATTTGGTGGGCTTGGCCGTGATCAGCGGTCTCGCGGCCATCGTGTTCAGCGTTCCTGTGGTTCGGGGCGTGCTGATGGCGGCCTCGCTGGCCTATTTGGTCTATTTGGCGGGTCGGATCGCGCTGGCTGGATCAAAACTGGCTTTTATCGATGCGCGCCGACGCCCCGGGGTAAAAGACGGAATACTCTTACAAATTATCAACCCCAAAGCCTATGCAGTGAACTCGGCCCTCTATTCGGGTTTTGCGTTTCTGCCCGACAACCTGCTGCTGGAAACCCTACTGAAACTGCTTATCGGCAATGCGGTCTGGTTTCCTATCCATTTGATCTGGCTTTTTGCGGGCAGCGCATTGCATAGGCTCGACCTCGCCGAGACAACGCAAAAGCGAATAAATTATGCTATGGCAGCCGCAATGATGACCGTTGTGCTGCTTGGGGTTTCCGCCGCGCTTTAAGACAATAGCGGGCGAATGCGATCAATCGCGCGCAGAATATTCTCGCTGCTATTGGCATAGGAAAACCGTACATAGCCTTCGCCAAACTGGCCGAAGCTGGTGCCGGCAACCGTGGCCACGCCCGCTTTGTCTAAAAACAAATCTTGGGTTTGCTTGGCATTTAACCCCGTGCCGCTGATATTGGGAAAAGCGTAAAACGCCCCGGCGGCATCCGCGCAGCTTACCCCCGGCAAATCATTTAACGCCTCAACGATAATTTTTCGCCGCGCATCAAATTGTGCAACCATATCATAAACGGGATCTTTGGGCCCTGTCAGCGCGGCCAGCCCTGCAAATTGCGCGGCTGCATTCACGCAAGAGTGATCATTAATGCACAACCGCGTCACTGGCTCAACCATCGCATCTGGCCAAACCGCATAGCCCATGCGCCAGCCAGTCATTGCATAGGTTTTTGACCATCCGTCCAAAACGATCAGACGGTCCCGGATTTCCGGATAAGTCAATAAACTCACGTGTTCGCGACCATCATAGAGCATTTGGCTATATATCTCATCAGAGAGAATGGCGACATGGGGATGTGCGGCAAGCCCCGCAACCAATTTATCAATCTCTGCCTTTGGGGTGACTCCACCGGTTGGGTTGGCGGGGCTGTTTATGATGATCAAGCGGGTTTTATCGGTGATTTGAGACAAAACCGTTTCCGCATCAAACGCAAAGCCATTTTCTTCCAACAAAGCCATTGGAACCGGCGTGGCGCCGCTATAGCGAATAACCGATTCATAGATGGGAAAGCCCGGGTTTGGATAAATAATTTCAGCCCCTGCCTGACCAAACATCAAAACCGCAAAAAACATCGTGGGTTTTCCACCGGGTACGATAATCACGTTATCCGGGTGAACCGCAGCCCCATGACGCTGCTCTAAATCCTCTGCCACCGCTGCCCGCAATTGCGGCAAGCCATTGGCCGGCGTGTAGCCGTGATGTCCGTCCTGCAAGGCTTTTATACCCGCATCGACAATATGCTGCGGGGTGCGAAAATCTGGCTGACCAATTCCCAGGTTGATAATATCCCGTCCCTCGGCCGCCAGTTTTTGAGCGCGCGCCAGAACCACAAAGGCTGATTCTGTGCCAAGCCGAGAAATACTATCGGCAAATTTCAATTGTGTCATTCGATGTCCTTTCGCATGCGTAGCCGCATAAAAAAATAAAACGGCAATCCGCATCCCAACCCGATACATAAGATGAGAGGAATACTGACGAGCCCTGAAAAGTTGCGCCTTTGAAAGGCCTCAAACACGATCCAAACGACCAAAGCGACGGCGGCAACGGTTAAATCCCACGCCAAGCCCGCGCTGGCCTCCGTTAGGAAAAAAGCTGATATCAAATCGCCAAGACCGCCCTCATTTTGGGCCATCCAAGAGGTGAAATAATACATCGGATGCACAGCGCCCCAAACCGCCAAGCCCAAAAACACCCACGAGATTCGCCGCATTTATTTCACGTCTTCCGTTTTTGGAGGCATGGGCGGACCATCGGCGCCACATCCGATCAATCCAACCATACAGATCACTGAAAACACGACCCAAACCAATCTCATGCTTCCAGCTCCTGTTTCCACCGCAGGATCTGCGCGCGCACCTGCGCAGGCGCAGTGCCGCCGTAAGAGATGCGCGAGGCAACCGAATTCTCTACGCCCAAGACATCATAAACCTCTTTGGTGATCGCGGGATCCACAGAGTGCATCTGCGTCAGGCTTAAATCTTGTAGCTCGCATTTTTCCGCCTCGGCCAGCGCCACCAAACTGCCCGTGACATGATGCGCATCACGAAACGGCATGTTTAAACTGCGCACCAGCCAATCTGCCAGATCGGTGGCGGTTGAAAACCCGGCCCCGGCGGCGGCGCAAAGGGCAGCTTTATTGGCCTGCAGATCGGCCACCATGCCCTGCATCGCGGCCAAAGCCAGCAGCAGGTTATCGGCGGCGTCAAACACTTGCTCTTTGTCTTCTTGCATATCCTTTGAATAGGCCAAAGGCAGGCCCTTCATCACCAGCATCAATGCGACATTGGCGCCAAAAATACGCCCGATCTTGGCGCGGATCAATTCAGCTGCATCGGGATTTTTCTTCTGCGGCATGATAGAAGATCCGGTTGAGAACCGATCCGACAAGCTGACAAAACGAAATTGCGCGGACGACCAGATTACAAGCTCTTCTGCAAAACGGCTGAGATGCATCGCGCAGATACTCGCCAAGCCCAGAAATTCCAACGCAAAGTCACGATCACTGACCGCATCTAAGGAATTGGCGGCCGGGCGATCAAAGCCAAGCGCTGCGGCGGTGCTATTGCGATCGATCGGAAACGATGTTCCGGCCAAGGCGGCAGCCCCTAATGGACATTCAGACATGCGCTTGCGGGCATCGCGCAGGCGGCTTAAATCGCGCCCAAACATTTCGACATAGGCCATCATGTGATGCCCCCAGGTCACGGGCTGCGCGGTTTGCAGATGCGTAAACCCCGGCATTACCCAGTCCGCGCCGTGTTCTGCTTGCGCGATGAGCGCATGAATCAAACCCGTTAAAGCAACCTCACACGCGTCTAATTGGTCACGCACCCAAAGTTTGAAATCAGTTGCAACCTGATCATTGCGCGAGCGCGCCGTGTGCAGCCGGCTGGCAGGTTCTCCCACCAGATCTTTCAACCGCGCTTCGATATTCATGTGAATATCTTCCAGCTTACTTGAAAACACAAATTTCCCGGCCTCAATCTCTGACAAAATGGTGATCAGACCTTCCTCAATCGCTTCAAAATCGCTATCACTGATGATGGATTGTGCTGCCAACATCGCGGCATGCGCGCGCGATCCGGCTATATCTTGAGTGGCAAGGCGCTGGTCAAATCCGATTGATGCATTAATTGCTTCCATAATCGCATCAGGACCGCTTGCAAAGCGGCCTCCCCACATCTGATTTGAGGACGTGTTAGACATCAATTTACCTTTCGGAGGACACATGGCATTTATTCGTTCATTCTTTGTTTATACTGCTCTTATTCTGGGTGCAAATAGCACGTTGGCCGCGGCAAATAGCACCGAGCATCTACAGGCTTTAAAGCAAGGCGATATGAAGAAATTGGTGTTGCACAAAACGCCAAAAGAAATTTCAGAGCGCGCTTTTTTAACGCAAGGCGCAGATGAGGGGCGTTTGTCAGATTTTGCCGGGCAATATGTTTTGCTGAATTTTTGGGCAACATGGTGTGCTCCTTGCCGCAAAGAAATGCCAAGCCTGTCAACCTTGCAAGCGCAGCTGGGCGATGCGCGGTTTAAAGTGGTTACCATCGCAACGGGCCGAAACGCACCAAAAGCCATGCAGGCGTTTTTTGACGCATTAGAGATCAAAAACTTGCCTCTGTATCGAGATCCGAAACAGAAACTTGCCAAAGACATGGCCGTGCTGGGGTTACCGATGACGCTGCTCATTTCACCCCAAGGCAAAGAGGTTGCGCGGCTACGAGGAGAGGCTGATTGGGCCAGTGCGCCGGCGCAGGCGCTTTTACGGGCTTGGATCCAATCGGCGCAGTAAAACAGGTTGGCAAGCTAAAATCGTGCTTTAATGAAAAAAGATCCCAACAACTGGCCGGTTTGTTGCGTTTCAAATTCAGGGCTAAGATAGGTCCAGCCAATGAAATTGCTCCAACGGCCATGTACATAATTCAAGCCAAACCGAGCACGGGCGCGATATTTAGAAGCGCGCAAAGCAGAGCCGGTTAAGAACATTGAGCCGATAACACGGGTCAAATCCACGCCTGCGCTGAGTAAAAACCCTTCTCCTGTGCCGTCTATAACGCTATAACGCTGCCCTGAAACGGGCGCTCTTGCAAAGAGTGCTTCGGACAAATCACCAAAAAATCCTGCGTCCACTCCAATTCGGATGAGGTCTTCGACCCCTGTTTGAACTTCGACAAACGAACGGATATTGATTGAAGGAGACAGCGCGATAGGCCGCGCAACTTCTGTTAAAGTTCCAAGAATAAACTGATTAGACACTTGCGTATTTTTCACAAAATCTGACGGAAAAGGCTGATCAATTTCCGAATGGACCTTTTGCTGCAACCCCATTAGGCCGGTCTGCGGGCCCAACAATGATGCATCTACCCCAAAATTATAGGCCAAGCCGCCCGCTTGAAAGTGACGGTGCAGACCAATCGACAAATGGCCCACGTAATCCCTGTCTATATCTTCCGTCAAGCCAGTCTCGTCACGGGCGTAAGACCTGTCAGGATTACGCGATAAATCTGACGGAGCAATTATTTGGCTAAACAATCTAAGTTCATTAAGCGCCTCTCTGCGCGGCAATGTCCGGCTCATTTTCGGGCTATCAAAAACACGGCTAGACACGAGCGACCCCGTGCGCCATCGATCCCTACCATCCCCAAAGAAATCATTTGTGAACAAAAGGCCATATCCAAGCAGTTTGGCTTTTTCCTTTGCTTGAATGCCCTGAGGTAACGCAAAGAAACATAGGCCCACCAGTAAAAGCTTCAAAAATACCACTTAAGACTTATCCAAATAGTTTGCTTAACATAGGGCGCCGTTACAGTTTTTAGATGATGCTCTTTTTATAAAAAAATCCTAAAATAAACAAATATTTTTGATGCATTCATTAAAGTATCTGAATGGTATTTTTTTAACTCTAACCAAATTATTTGTGTTTCAACGTTAGGAAAAAGAGTTTTTTTTCTTATATAGAAATCATAAGAGAAGATTGAATGGCCTAATTTCTTCTACAATAAATTAAAGCCCGACGTCACCTGATATCCTAAATATCCAATCATAGAAAGAACATCTTTTTAAATATTTAATAATTTTATAATCAGTTATTTAAATTCTACATCATAAATTGTAACAACAATTGGAGTCTAATGAATTCTCTTAAAACTTCTTTGAAATATAGTTTTGATATTTAAAATTAGAATATATCTTTCTGTTTAACCTGCAACCTCTTTGTGAATAAGCAAAAGGTTATTGACATATAAATCAATCAAGTGGTTTATTCTTTCATTAACAATAAAAAGGAATTTTCTATGCTAGAAAATATAAATGACTACTCATTGGAAGACTTAAAAAAAATTAAAAAACAGGTCGATCAGGCTATTAACACATATAAAAGCCGTGCGATGGCAAACGCCCGTAAAGAATTAGAAAAAACGGCGAAATCATTGGGCTTTTCTTTGAGTGAAATTGTTGCAATCGCACCCGTAAAATCAAAAGTAGCCGCGAAATATGCCAATCCCGAAGATCCAAGCCAAACATGGACGGGCCGAGGTCGAAAGCCACGCTGGGTAGAGGCATTCATCCAAAAAGGAAACACCCTCAAAGACTTAGAGATATAGACACGGGTCAGCATTACGGCCGCCCGCAAGGTCATGGCACAAATCACGCAAAGGCTTGCGCACGTCTGTGAGAATTGGTTCATAAATGCCTATATGCACCGGAACCCGTCAACTTCTGCTGCAATCAGATAGCGCCATGCTGATATAAGACGCCCTTCTTATCGTAAGATAGCAGACCGCTAGAAGCGCATATAATCAGCCCAAGTTCTTTTCAAGAAACTTGGTGTATTTTCGAAATATGCGCTTCGATCTTCTTCGATCAAAGGCATAATACTTGAAGTGGAGAAGATTTCGATGAAACTCTCCGTTTGTTTAGGCCGCGAACCATCTCTTGGTATTGCGTCCAGAAGCTTGAGAGCAAAGCCAAAAGAGGCTTCAGCGTCGCGTTTTAGCCGCAGCCCCGAAAACACTTCTAATGATATTTTTTTTGAAAGTCGTTTGCGCGCGCTTATCAATACCAAAGGGTGCAGAATATGCTCTGTCTCTTCAAACCTAATGGCTTTGCTTACGCTCATATCCCAAGAGCGGCTAAAACCAGCCTGTTCCAACGTTAAACCGGCGTTACGGCACAGCGCGCATCGGTTGGGCAATGCTGCGTATAGATGCGCTGCCCAAAAGGCCTCGGCAGCTGGCATTAGCTGATAGGCGCTCAATTGAAACCCATCTGAAAAACTATCAATTCGGCCTAATTTGCTGACAGCCAGAATATTTTTTTCAACAAACATCCGCCCTGTCAGGGATGCCTGATCCAGACCTAGGCCTTTTTCCTGAAAATTTATCGCGAGTCGGGTGGATAAATAACGCTCGAGATCATTGGTCATTCCAAGTACAGCCCGCCGTGTTTCACCGTGCGCCGATAGGCCCCAAAAATACGTTTGTGGCAGCGGGTGTATTTCAAATGTATTCAAGCGCGATATATCGCTTAGATACGCCAAAGCATTGCCGTCTTGATACCTTTGCGCTGATTTATACGCCGCATAGGGAATTTCTATTTGGCTTAAACTCAAGCGTCGGTTGACATGCTGAACCCGAAAACTGCGCAAATTCGTCCGCTCAGATGTCAAACTGTTCAGAACTGCAGGAAGATCCTCTGCTTGGGCTAAATTCATCCGAGAAACCACTTGGCTGCGCAGGCTGTTTAAAGACCCCTCATCGCGCAGCAACTGTTCTAAAATTTTATGCTTAGCAATGCGTTCGGGCTGCGCCCGCTCGGCCACGTGGATGGCAAAATCCTGACCACTTTCGTGATGAAATATATGGCTTTGTACCATACATGCATATATTGAGTTTCCAGCAACGGGCTGATCATGCCAAGTGAAAAAATATCCATTTTTCTGCGTCAGCACAATTGACGCAGCCGAGTTTGAAAGCGCGCTCTGCAGCGCTTTTATATCATCCCCGACCGGCGCCGTGACAATCTTTTTTAAGATGGGGCGCCCCTCGCCAGAAAGCCCATAAACCTCGATAAGCGCACCATATTGCCCAGAGGAGGTCAGCTCATTCGGGTCCTCAACGATCACCCGAATATCATTTGCCGAGATTTCAACCAACGATTTAGAAGGCGCGTTTATCCCTAGGGTGATAATGTCCCGTTCTGCCATAGCGCCTTGAAGATCACAAGCAGACCAGCCGGGCGATGCAAGCGCAAACATCACCGTGATCAAAAAAACAACCGCCTTGCACATAAGAAACACGCTTTGCGATCCGGCGTTAATATTGACGTTTTTCCTCACCGAACCGCGTTGATCGCCAGTACGGATGTTGCGATATTGCTTAAAATATCGGACACCACGCGGCTAAGCCCCAATGGGCTCAATTTATCGACCTTCGGCGGCACGATCAGCACCGCACCCGGTGGAATAATCACATTTGCGCTATCAATCTCTCCAATTGGCTCGCTTTGCCCATTGGGCAATACCATGTAAACATTCTTACTATCGGCAATCTTGCTGGTTCCACCCGCTTCGGAAATATAATTTCGCGGCGTTTTATAAGGGGCATAGACTGCAGAAACCTCATTATAGACGCTGCCGATCACGCTTACGTGAGATGGGCGCTTGGGAATGAAAAGGGAATCCCCATCTTCTAAGAAAACTGGGTTTTCTCCACTTTTCAGAGCTGCATTCACAATTTGCCGCCCAGAGCCGCTTAAAGTGCGCAACTGATTAGCCAATCCAATAACGGCTGGGATCTGTTGGCTTTGCTCTGCGCTGGCATTTTGCGACAGGGAAAGAATAGATTGTTCAACTTGCCGCGCCAAGCTTAGATTTGCCCGCGTTTGCTCTTCTTTCAACGACTGCCGCGTAAGGACGGCCCCAAGCGGGTAAGCCACCTCGGTAAACCCGCCTGCGCGCTCAATGATGTCATGGAGCGTTTCATCTCGGCCGACAGTGTAGTTCCCTGGCCGTTGCACCTGCCCGTTCAGAGCCACAACACCAGACAAAGCATTATTCACCAAGGCAGGGATCTGTATATCGTAATTTCCAGATAGTTTTATGGAAGCAGGGCTGACAGCTGTTAAATCGATGCGTTTGGAACGCTGAAGATCGATCTCACCGTTTCTGCTCACAACATATGTTCGCAGAATAACATTTTTAAGATCCGCATTCGGCAGCGCCCCTCCCGCAACGCGCAGAAAAAGATCCAAACTTAAATCAGCGGCCACAGGGTATTGACCTGGTTGGCGTACGGCCCCAGAGATAAACCGCCCTGCCGCACGCAACGTCTCTACAGCTTTGCTAAGATCTTCCGTTGTTTTCACCGGATTGTTTGGCAAAACAAACCGTCTTATGAATTCTTGCGTATAGAAATCTAACCTCATACTGGCTTGGGTGGAAAAGGTAGATTGTCGGCTTGCAAGAGCCCCCAAAGCAAACGATCGCGTTTCAAAAGAATATCCATCAGGCGCTTGTGTCGCCACTTCTGCATAAAGCGGGTAAATTTCGGCGGTCCGCGTTAGCTCTCGTGCAAGCCGAGTGTTAGAAAACCGGACATCCGACGGTAAAAATCCATATTGTTGCCCATTTACGAATATAACTGTTGGAGCAGAGGCGGAAATTCCGCGCGCCGCGACGGCAAGCTCACCGCCCATGTCTACAAGCTCACCGCCCATGTCTAATTGTGACTGCGTTTCAAAGGCAATCTGGCTGTCTAACTCGACCCCTTGCACCTGACCTGCGCTGGCGTTTGATTGGTTTGCCAGCGACATCGACGTTGAAGAAGCAATACCTTCTCGCGCGGTTTTGTTTTGGGTACCTGGTGCGCTTTCGAGAACAGTTTGATCAACTGAAAAGTTTTTCAAGTTTGGCAAATTCACATTCCGCAAAAATGTGGTTGTGAAAAGCTGCAGGCGTGCGCCCCTACGCAGATCGTAGCCAGAAGCCTCGGTCAACGCCTCTGAGAGCAGAAAAGCCTTTGGTTTTTGCGCCACCGCTTTTGTATCAAAGAGTAGGCTAAAGTCATAATCAATGTCTTGCGGAAACGAAAGTTGGGTGCCAAAGATATCGGCAATTGTCTGCCCCCCGCTGGCCGCCACAAAGGCCACTCGCCTGCCGTCTAAAAACACCTCGGCCGGCTCTGCAGAGACGAGCAGTTGGGAAATTCTGCCGCTCGGTTCTGTTAAAGATTGGCTCAGCAAGGTTTGATATTGGTTCAAATTCAAAATGATCAGCGTTTCTCCTGGCTGGATCAAAAACCGATCGGGAAATCGCAATGCTTTGGTCAAATTAATTGTTCTATCGGCGCCGTTTTCGCTGCGGTTTCCCGCAATAAGCGCAAAATCCATATAGACATCTGACGTTAAAGCTGCGCCGTTCCGTAACAGTTCGGCGATCGGGATAGGGTTGACAACATTCAAAGAGAACGGTTTTTCAACCGCGCCAAAAACTTTTACATCCGATTGGCTGCGGGTCTGTACGAATTGGATTTGAAGCGCTTGACCTGCCTGAACCATTTGATCTTTTCCGAAAGCAATCGGTTCAGAAGTCGGAACCCCCTGATCGTTAAAGCGCAGCAAATCCATCTTTGTGCCCGGGGCCATCAGTCTAATATTTGCCAAGCGAAACAGCTCATCTGTGGAAATCGCAGTTTGGCCAGCGGCCAATTCAAAAATCCCTGAGCGCCCAACAAATCCTGCAACCGCCACCGTGCCGCCTTGATCGCCAACATGCAAACGAGCATTGTTAACCACCAAAGGATCAACGGCAGCGTCAAGCCCCAAAAGCGACTGATAAAGATCAATAATTTGGCGGTCACCGTTTTGAAACAGAGTGATATTTCGGGCCGAGCCCTGCAGAAGAATATCCCCCACAAGCGGCAAAATTCTGCTCACAGGCGTGTAGGCCGGCACTGCAACCGTACCAGGTTGCCCTATAGCTCCGGTAATTTGCACCGATACCAACCGCGCCGCTGAAAGGCTGACATACACGTTTGCGGACGCATCATCGACTTCCAACACTTGCTTTATATCACTTTGCACATCCGCGATGGAACGCCCTGCGGCAATGACAGGCAGCATTCCGGATATAGCGATTTTCCCCTCACCATCAACTATGGCCTCTTCATCTGTGCTGCTTAATCCGCGGATTGAAATGGCAAGAACATCGCCTGCAGCTAGGCGGTAATCTGAGCCTAAAGAGTTGAAAAAGAGCAACTCATCAGCAGGATTATTCGCAATGTTGTTTGACGTGGCGGATTTCCCTGTTCCGAACACGTCCAAACTTTCACCAGTAAGGATTTGGTAATAGGTTTCGACCATCGACGGCGTTTGTGTCTTCGATTGCCCACCCAATAAGTCATTCGACAGCGCTTGCCCTTGTTGGCGCCGTTGCTGGGCTTCTTCCGCCGTTAACCGCCTGTCCAGCAGTTTAATATTTTGTTCATTCGGGATTACGGGCTCTTTGGCCGTGCGCGCCTCGTTTTCTGGGTCAATGTCAAAACCCTGCCCCGAAAAGATATCCTCTAGGCTTTGCATATCGGTGCCAAATGGCAGGCCCTGCGATTGCTGTTGTAGCAACAGATCAAGCGGCGAGGTTTGCGCAGCGCCGTTCGTCGCAAAGAGAACCATTAATATGAAGCTGCGAACCAAGGACATCATGACTGTGATACTTTCTTTTCATTGCCGCCAAAGGCTTTGCGCATCAAAACAACAGCAGCCCCCAAAAACAGCCCTAACACCAAACCCAACGCCAAAACCAAGCTGCTTTTGGGCGATGTGGGCCGCAATGATTGATCCGGCCCCATCATAATTTCAACCACAAAAGGCCCTTCTCGCGTAGCCAGCATTAATTTTTGCTCCTCAGTCGCGATCAGTTTCGCCAATGCTTCGCGGTGTTCGCGCGAGCGCGCTTTGGAAATTTTCTGCTGATAGAACTGCAGCGCGTCTGACCCGGAAATCACGAAACGCTCTTTAAGAAACCCATCAGTTTCGCGAATGAGCGCCAGCATCAGATCGCTTGCCAATTTTGGCTTAGCGCTTTCCATGCTCAATTTAAGCATACCGCTGGTCTTATCTTCAGAGACGGATAGATCTTCGGCTAGTGTTTTGGCCAAGCGCGCCGCGTTGGGCGCAATATAGGCGACTTGCCCCTCTCCGGTTAAAAGAGGCTTGAGCAAACGTTTGACATTTCCCAAAGTTGAGGGAATGGGCTGTAAAAAGCTTTTGCGGCTCTCATCCCATTCACCTGCGAAAAGCCGCTGTATTAAGTTTTCATCGGCAAAAAGACGTGAAGCGACTTCTTGAGACTTGAGCATCGCCTGAAACGTGATGAATTCAGTGGCGCCGCCGCTGGGCAGTTGAACCCCCGCCAGCGACGCAAGCCCGCCAAGCCCGCCCAAATTGCCGCCACCCGAACTTTGCTCTTCGGTTGGGCGCAAGGTGACCGACACGGTATAGCTCCGCTCAGCCACATGCAAATATGCCGATGAGAATAAAAAAACGGCACATGTCACGATGAAAATAAGGAGTTTTCCATCCCAAAGCGCGGCGAATAATTCGCGCAAATCGATCTCATCATCTTGCAGCTCTTCGCTCATCTCAAAGTCACACCATTCAACTTTTTATCCACTTAATATGGCAGTAAAAGCATCCCCCCCTGAGGTCAACGCCTTCTCCGCAAATATATAATATAATATCAAGATCAAGCCACTTGGCACGCCGTTGAAACGGCTTTTTTCAAGCCTGATCAGGCCTTATTTTAACACAGACAGAGCATCCGCTTTCCAAACCCTTAAAACGCAATCTGCACTTTCAGAGCGGATCCCCGATCCGATGCCATTTCAAATCCTGCAATTGCCTCATGCAGCGCCACGTTTTGGGTGATCAAATCGGAGACGTTAATCAAGCCTTTTTGCATCAAAGACACTGCTGCCTTAAACTCAAAGTGAAACCTAAAAGAGCCCTTCAAAGAAATTTCTTTGGCGGTCAGCGCTTGCATTGGCACGTTGATATCGCCGCCCAAGCCAAGCTGTATCAATTGCCCTGCGGGTCGTAAAACTGAGATGCCGCTCGCCAGCGCAGCGGCTGCCCCAGAGCATTCAAAATGCACATCAACCTGCCCTTTATCAACGCTGTAAGGGGCCAAAGCCTGTGGCTGTTTCAGGATATTATACGTTTGATCCGCCCCAACAGCTTTTGCTTTCGCAAGCGTGTAATCCGAAAGGTCAGTGGCGATTATCTCTGCAGCGCCGGCGCGCCGTGCAGCTAAAATGGTCAGAGCACCAATCGGACCGCTGCCCGTGACCAACACGCGGGCCCCTAACAAATTGCCAGCTTGCTTCACCGCATGCAAAGCCACGGCCAGCGGCTCGGCCATCGCGGCTTCACCTGCCGTTAATCCATCCGCCACAACGCATTGCTCCGCCTCCGCCACCAGATATTCCTGAAAAGCCCCCTGAATATGCGGAAACGGCATCGCACTGCCGTAAAATCGCATATTTAAACAATGATTTAACTGCCCACCCCTACAATAAAGGCAATTATAACAAGGCCTTGATGGCGAAATCGCCACTAATTGCCCAACCCGCAGCCCCTCGACATCGGGGCCAAGCTCAACGATTTCACCTGCAACTTCATGCCCCAGAACCATTGGCTCACGAAGTTTGATCGGCCCAAACCCACCGTGATTGTAATAATGCAGGTCGGACCCACAAATGCCCCCTGCTTTCAAAGCGACCGCCACCTGCCCGGGCCCCGGCGCCTCTGCATCGCGCGTTTCCAAACGCAAGTCTTTCGCGCCGTGAATGACCAAAGCTTTCATGTAAGTGACTTTCCCTGCTGTACAAGCTGCTTAAAGATAGCGATAAGATCCATCGCGGCCAAGCCCAATAATCCCTGGCCCAAAAAGGAGAAACCGAATGTCATCTGGATTGTTCAATCTTAATGGGAAGCGCGCCTTAATCACGGGATCAAGCCAAGGCATCGGCTTTGCTCTGGCAAAAGGTCTGGCGGCAGCGGGCGTTGAAATCGTCTTAAACGGGCGCAACGCCGAAAAACTGGCCAGCGCAGCGAAAGCGTTGGAGGCCGACGGTACAAAAACCCATCAACTGGCGTTTGATGCCACGGATCATACCGCCGTACGCGAGGCGGTTGACGGATTTGAAAGCGCGTCTGGCGCGATTGATATCCTGGTTAACAATGCCGGAATGCAGCATCGCACCGCGTTGCAAGATTTTCCACCCGAGGCATTTGAACAATTGCTCCAAACCAATATCGCGTCGGTCTTTCACGTGGGTCAAGCCGTCGCCCGCCATATGATCGGGCGCGAACGGGGAAAGATCATCAACATTGCCAGCGTGCAATCGGCCTTGGCCCGTCCCGGCATTGCACCTTATACGGCCACCAAAGGCGCCGTGACCAATTTGACGAAAGGCATGGCGACCGATTGGGCCAAACACGGGCTACAATGCAATGCGATTGCGCCGGGCTATTTTGACACGCCTTTGAATGCCGCTTTGGTGGCCGATCCCGAATTCAGCGCTTGGCTGACCAATCGAACCCCCGCAGGGCGTTGGGGGCAGGTGGAAGAATTGGTGGGGGCTTGCATCTTTTTGGCCTCTGACGCGTCTAGTTTTGTGAATGGCCACACGCTTTACGTCGATGGTGGAATCACCGCCTCGCTGTAAACCTTATGACAGCTGCAGCCGAAACGGCTGCAGCCGCTCCCAATCAAACTCGACCCCAATACCCGGCGCATCCGGCGCCATTGCCAAATGCTGTTCAAGTTGCAGGGGCTGCTTGGTGTATCGGTCAATCGGAAAACTATGCACTTCAAGCCATCCGCCATGGGCTTGGCCGCTCACCAAAGACACGTGTAATTCTTGCATCCCATGACTGCAAATCGGCACGCCAGAGCGCGCGCTCTCAGCCGCCACGCGCAGCCAGCCCGTGATGCCCCCACAATTTGACGCATCAGGCTGAACAAAGCCCAACCGGCTTTGCGCCAACGCCATTTGGAACTCTTCATGTGTATGCAAGTTTTCACCCTGCGCAACCGCGATGCCGGTCGCCTTGGAAATTTCCGCATAGCCCGCAAAATTTTCAGGTATAATCGGCTCTTCAAACCACAAAATATTTTGATCGCGCACCGCCTTGGCAAGCGCAATCGCCTGCGCCACATTCAGCGCATAATTGGCGTCAATCATGAAGTGAATGTCGGGCCCGATTAACGCGCGAACCGCGCGGATCCGCGCAACATCTTCCTCAAGACTGGGTTGTCCCACTTTGATTTTCACAGCATTAAATCCAGCCGCCAAATAAGCCTTAATATGACCGCATAATTTTGGCAGTGGAAAGGCCAGATCAATCCCGCCCGCATAGGCTTTGCAACGGTTGCCTGCGCCACCTGCCATCCGCCAGAGCGGCAAACCCGCTGCTTTGCAGCGCAAATCCCAAAGCGCGATATCAACAGCAGAAATCGCAAAGCTCACGATGCCCCCGCGCCCGACATAATGCATATGCCACAGCATTTGCTCATACAAGCTTTCGATATCCGTGCTGCAGCGCCCAACTAAAAATGGCGCTAAATCGTTCCGAAGCAGCGCAAGAATCGCATGGCCTCCGCGCCCGCCCGTATAGGTATAACCGGTGGCGCGGCGCCCATCTGCCAAACAGATGGTGACGCAGATTAGCTGGAAATGGCTATGCGCCCCATGTTTGGCATCCACTAACACCTCATCAAGCGGCACCTCAAAAAGCGCCGCCTCTAAATCAACGATCTGGGTATTCTCCCTCACGCTGCGATCACCTTACAGATGCGCGCATTCCGGCACCGGGCTGATCACGCTGCCCGAGGCAAGGTGATTGAGTATATTATCAACCGTGAGATTTCCCATCGCCGCGCGGGTTTCCACAGTGGCGCTTCCCACATGCGGCAACAAGGCCACATTTGACAGCGCCCGCAAAGTTTCGGGCACTTTCGGCTCTTGCTCGAATACATCTAGCCCGGCCCAGCCAAGGCGCCCGTCTTGCAAGGCTGCAATCAGAGCCTCTTCATCCACAACCGACCCACGGCTCACATTGATCAAAGTGCCGTTAGGACCCAGAGCATTCAACACGTCTGCGTTGACAAGATGCCGCGTCGCGGGCCCGCCCGGAGTGATGCAAACCACCACATCGCTTTGGCGCGCCATATCGATAAGACTATCACAATAGATGTATTCAACCGGCTTTGCGCTGCGCGAGTGATAAAGAATTTTAGCGTTAAACGGAGCGAGTTTCTGGGCAATGGCCTGCCCGATCCGACCCATGCCCAAAATACCAACAGTTTGGTTATCTGCTGAGCGCGACAAGGGCGCATTGCCCTCGCGCTCCCACGCGCCCGAGCGCACATGCGCGTCTTCTGCCAAAAAGTTTCGATAGCATGCAAGCATCAGCAAAAGCGCTGTGCTCGCCACTTCGGCGTTCAACACATTCGGCGTATGCGTGACATGAATGCCGCGTGCGGCAGCGGCGGCGGTGTCGATCGCATCATAGCCCACCCCGTAGCAGCTGATCACTTTCAAATTGGGCATCGCCTCCATATAGGCGGGCAAAATCCCATCATGACCATTCGTGGCGACGTAAGAAATTTTATCACCATGCTCTGCCAACCAGGCGATTGGATCTGCGATATCCGCCAATGCGTGGATGGTGAATTTCTCAGAAAGGCGATGCAGCATCTCTTCAGTTGCGCCGCCGATCAGCAAAAGATCCGGCATGCTCATGCGTCTTCCACAACACTTTGACGCTGCGATCCAAGGCCTTCAATCGCCAGCTCCATCACATCGCCGCGCTTGAGATAGATCGGCTGCGGCTTGATCCCCATCCCAACGCCAGGGGGCGTTCCGGTGCTGATCACATCACCTGGGTGCAAAGACATCAACCCAGAAAGATGTTCAATTATCTCCGCTACGGAAAAAATCATTGTGTTGGTGTTGCCTGTTTGCATACGCGTGCCGTTCACATCCAAGCTCATCGCTAAATTTTGTGGATCTGCAATTTCGTCACGCGTGACCAACCACGGGCCGGTTGGCCCGAATGTGTCGCAGGATTTCCCCTTCGTCCATTGCCCCGTAAGCGAGGTTTGAAAATGACGCTCAGACACATCATTGATAACGCAATAGCCAGCCACATAATCAAGCGCCTCTTCTTGCGAGACATATTTGGCCGTTTTACCGATCACCACGCCCAGCTCGACTTCCCAATCTGTATGGGTTGATCCGCGCGGCATCGACACATCATCGTTTGGGCCCACAACCGCCGAAGTGGCTTTGGCAAATAAAATTGGATGTTCGGGAATTGCGGCGCCAGTTTCCGCCGCGTGATCAGAATAATTCAAACCGATACACAGAAATTTCCCAATGCTTCCAACGCACGCGCCCAAGCGCGGGCTGCCATCAACCAATGGCAGGTTGTTCGGGTCGAGCGCGCGTAATTTTTCCAGCTCTGCATCTTGCAGCGCGGCCCCGGCAATGTCAGCAACATGCGATGACAGATCTCTAAGATCCCCATTTTGATCGATCAAACCGGGTTTTTCCGCACCGATGGCCCCATAACGAACAAGCTTCATTCTCTATCTCCTAATGGTTGTCGCGCGGCACATATTTGCGCGCAATATCTCTGTAATTATCGGCATCTTTCAAAATCATACCTTCGTCAAAGCGGCCTACCTTTTCGCGGAACAGCTCTTGCCAGGGCGAATGGTTCTCTGGGTAGGGATAGCCTTCGGCCTCAAAGGCGCGGGCGCGCTCTGCCAACTCGTCCAAAGGTACCAGCATATCCGCCGAGCATTTTTTAAGATCAATGCGGACGCGATCGCCGGTTTTCAAAAGCGCCAGCCCGCCGCCAGCCGCCGCTTCTGGCGAGGCATTTAAAATTGAAGGACTTCCTGATGTGCCCGATTGACGGCCATCGCCAATACAAGGCAGCGCCTCAACGCCTTTTTTCAACAAATAGGCAGGCGGGCGCATATTGACCACTTCGGCGCCCCCCGGATATCCAATCGGCCCCGTACCACGCATGAAAAGAATACAGGTCTCATCAATATTTTCCGCAGGATCATCAATGCGATGGTGAAACTCCTCGGGCCCATCAAACACAATAGCCCGGCCTTCAAACGCGTCTGGGTCCTCGGGATTTGACAGGTAGCTTTGCCGAAAATTATCGCTGATCACCGAAGTTTTCATGATCGCGCTGTCAAACAAGTTCCCCGATAAATTAATAAACCCGGCTTGCGCTTTAATGGGCGCGCTCACAGGTTTGATCACATCTTGGTTTTCGCTGCGCCGGTCGGAGCAATTATCGCCCATGGACGCGCCATTGACGGTAAGCGCTTTGGGATGCGGCAACAAACCAGCTTCGAGCAACTCTCCAACAACCGCTGGGACGCCGCCCGCCCTTTGATAATCTTCACCCAGATACTCCCCCGCGGGCTGCAAATTCACCAAAAGCGGAATCTCATGACCAATGCTCTGCCAATCATCATTGTTCAATGGCACGCCAAGATGGCGCGCAATCCCGTTCAAATGGATCGGCGCATTGGTAGAGCCGCCAATCGCAGAATTGATTACGATCGCATTTTCAAAGGCCTCACGCGTCATCACATCGCTTGGCCGCAGGTCTTCCCACACCATATCGACGATCCGCAAACCAGTTTCATAACTGATTTGTCCGCGTTCGCGATAGGGCGCCGGAATCGCTGCAGAGCCGGGCAATTGCATGCCCAACGCTTCGGCCAAAGAATTCATCGTGGTGGCGGTGCCCATCGTATTGCAGTAGCCAACCGAAGGTGCGGCGCTGGAAACCAGCTCCATAAAACCATCATCATCAATGTCGCCCGAGGCCAACATCTCGCGTGCCTTCCAAACGATGGTGCCCGAACCGGTCCGCTCGCCGTTGAACCAGCCATTTAACATCGGCCCGACCGAAAGCGCGATGGCCGGGATATTCACCGTCGCGGCCGCCATGAGCAGCGCAGGGGTAGTTTTATCGCAGCCAATATTCAGCACAACGCCATCAAGCGGATAGCCAAATAAGGTTTCCACAAGCGATAGATAGGCCAAATTGCGGTCTAACATCGCGGTTGGACGCTTGCCGGTTTCTTGAATCGGGTGAACAGGAATTTCAATCGGTGTGCCGCCGGCCGCGATGATTCCGTCGCGCACGCGCTTGGTCAGCTCGAGGTGGTGGCGGTTGCACGGGCTAAGATCGCTGCCCGTTTGGGCGATCCCAATGATAGGTTTGCCCGATTGCAGTTCTTTTCGCGTCAGGCCGTAATTCAAATACCGCTCTAAATAAAGCGCTGTCATTTCGCGGTTATCCGCATTCATGAACCATTTACGTGATCTTAAGTCTTCAATTTGAATTTTTTTCATAAGTTTATCCTGACCATCCGCCATCAATGATATGGGCTTGCCCTGTGGTAAAGGCACTTTCATCGCTGGCAAGATACACCACCAGCGCCGCAATTTCTTCTGCTTTTGCAATCCGTCCCATCGGTTGGCGCGCAATAAAGGCTTTCATTGCCGCCTCGTAATCACCAGTGGCATGCAAGCGATCATGCAAGCTCGGGCTTTCAACCGTGCCCGGGCAGATCGCGTTGCAGCGGATCCCTTTGGTAATGTAATCGATTGCAACCGATTTTGTGAGGCCCAGAACCGCCGCCTTCGTGGTGCCATAGACAAACCGGTTTGGCGCTCCGATAACCGAAGAACAGGCTGAAGACATATTGATAATAGAGCCCGATCCGCGCTCTAACATACCCGGCAAAGCCGCCCGCACGGTCCGCAACATCGAGCGCACATTCAGATCAAAAGCGAATTCCCAATCTTCATCGCTGGCCTCTAACACGGTGCCATTATGCACAAAACCAGCGCAATTGAACAACACATCGGGCTGCGCCACTTCAACGCCCGCCGCCACAGAAGCCTCTGAGCGGACATCTAATTCAAACGCCTCTAATCGGCCGGTCGCCTCAGATTTCAACTGCGCCAAACCTTCGGGGTTTATGTCAGTGGCGAACACCTCAGCGCCCTCAGCCGCCATCGCCAAAGCCGCCGCTCGGCCGATCCCTTGACCCGCCGCCGTCACCAAAACGCGTTTATTTTTCAACCTGTTACCAGCCATACACTTCCCCCCATTGCCCGTGCTAAAACCCAATATTTTTTGGGCAACGCAACCTTCGCTTCGCTGTGACTAACATCAGATGCACGAACACTCAACAGTTACGGAACGCGGCCACAACAACCTGCAAATCCTGAGTGACATCCGAAATTTCATCTCTATTGTAACGGTGGAAAGAACAAAATGAGGATGCCATGTCGGAAATATCAAAGGTCGCATTTCTAGGAACAGGTCTTATGGGGTTCCCAATGGCTAGGAACTTATCTGCCAATGGTATCACCCTGAGCGCTTGGAACAGATCTGCTGAAAAAGCGATTGGGCTATCTGGCTTTGGTGTGCATGTAGCGACAAGCGCCGCAGAGGCAGTTAAAAATGCAGATATAATCATTTCAATGGTGTCAGACGGCCCGACCGTGGCTTTGATCTTAGACGACGCGGCCTTGCAAAAAGCGCTCAAACCCGACGCAGTCTGGGTGGATATGTCCAGCACGAAACCAGAAGAAGCGCGCGCCCAAGCGGCGCGTTTGCGCGCTTTTAACATCCGACATTTAGACGCGCCAGTTTCAGGCGGCACCAAAGGGGCCGAGGCCGGCAGTCTTGCGATTATGGTTGGGGGGGCTGCAGAAGATTTTTCTCAAGTTCAAGATGTTCTGGCCGGTATGGGCCGGCCAACCCATGTGGGCCCCTCGGGCGCTGGGCAATTGGCAAAACTGGCGAACCAGGCCATCGTTGCCGTTACAATCGGCGCGGTTGCCGAAGCCATGCTGCTGCTCGAGCGCGGCGGGGCCGATCCGGCAGCGGTGCGCGCAGCCTTGCAGGGCGGCTTTGCCGATAGCGTTATTCTTCAACAACATGGAGAGCGTATGACGACGGGCAATTTTGTGCCGGGCGGGCCTGCTAAATTTCACCTCAAAGATCTGAATAACGGGCTGAATGAAGCCGCGCAGCTTGGCGTGACCTTACCCGTCACGCAGCATATCCGAGATCGCTTTGAACATTTGGTTGAGCATATGGGTGGCGCAGATACCGACCATTCTGGCCTGTATTTGGAATTGCTCGAGCATGGACAAAACAAGCCATGACAAAAATCTTGATCCTTGGTGGCGGCGGTATGGTGGGGCAAAAGCTGGCAAATCACCTTTTGGCCAGTGGCTTGCCCGGCCATAAGGCGCTGGACATTACGTTGTTTGATATGGCCTTCCCCCTCAAGCAAGACGGGCGTCTGCGCTGTATAACCGGCTCTTTAACCGATGCGCAAAATATTACCATGCTTGCCCAATTGCGCCCCGATATCGTCTTTCATCTGGCGTCGATCGTTTCGGGCGAAGCCGAAAGCAATTTCGACGCTGGCTGGCAGGTCAATATGTTCACAATGTGGCATTATCTAGAAGCGCTGAAGGCGCTTCACATCGAGTCCAACCGAGCCTATGTGCCAAAAATTATTTTCACCTCCTCGATTGCAGTGTTTGGCGGCCCGTTTCCGGAACAGATTGACGATACGTTTTTAAGCGCCCCTCAAACCAGCTATGGAGCTCAAAAAGCTTCCTGTGAATTGCTGCTGTCAGATTTTAGCAGAAAAGGGTTTGTAGACGGGATATCCTTGCGCTTACCAACGATATGCGTGCGCCCCGGCAAAGCCAATCTGGCCGCCTCATCGTTTTTTTCAGGGATCATACGCGAGCCTTTAAATGGCCAAAAAGCAATTTTACCCGTGGATGAAAGCGTGCGTCATTGGCACGCTTCTCCGCGCGCAGCCGCGGGGTTTTTACGGCATGCCGCAACGTTAGACAGCGGGCTTTTGGAAAATCGACGCGCGCTCAACCTGCCAGGCGTAAGTTGCACAGTGGAAGAGCAAATAGAGGCGCTGCGCCGCGCTGCGGGTCAATCGGTCATTAAATTGATTGAGCGGCAACCTGATGACACGATCATTAATATCGTTTCCTCCTGGCCTCGAAATTTCACAGCAAAACGTGCGCGTGCGCTGGGCTTTCAAGCAGAAGCGAGTTTTGATGAGATCATCGCGACCTATATCCAGGATGATTTGCCCAACGCCAGCAAAGCCAGCGCTGATTAAAATGGAAACTTGTTAATATGGAAGCTTGGGCAGCTCGGGCGGCATGTCAAACACCAAGTTTCTTTCTAAGTGGCTATAAATACGAGACCGGATCAACGCCTCATCTCGCATCAGAGCAGCATCTAAAATTCCCTGATGCTGCTCAATATTTTCGACCACGAAGACAAATTTCTTATCTGAATTAAAAACTTGCTGACGAAATCGCTGATAGATCATCGCGTGCGTGGCTTTGAGCACATCTGATCCACAATCTGAAATGAGAGTCTCATGAAACGCTTGCTCGGCTTTTGCCCAAAGAATGAAAAGCGGCATATGATCAGCGCTTCCACGCACTCTTTTTTCGATATGCGATAATTTATGATGCGCCGCCGTCAGGCGAGATTCCCAATCAATACCGCCCTGACGAATCGACAAACAAGCCCCCTCGCATTCAAGCAAAATACGCAGATGCGTTAGCTCATGTTGCGCTTGATCGGTTGGAATTGGAACGCGAAAGCCACGCTGCTCTTGAAAAGACACCAAGCCAACGGTGGATAATCTGAATAAAGCCTCTCGAATGGTGCTGGCCGAACAATTATAATCATGGCGCAAAACGCTGGGTTTTAATTTCGTATTCGGCGTCAACCCACCTGAGGTTACCCGCAGACGCAGGCCTTCGTAAATATCGCTTTCATCATCCATGCCAGGCTCTCTTACTGTGTTCTAATCATGGTATAATATTATTATTTTATCAAAATCACGAAATTTTCAAGAAATTAAATAAAAACTTGAAGAAACAGATTAAGCCCTCTAGGCTTTCTTGTGTTGATTCAAGGCCAGAGCACCTTCGGCTCTGGATAATTCGGCTATAAATGTCTGGGAGGACATCATGAAACTAGTAAAAAAGGTAGCCTATGCTGCCGGTATCGCAGCCATGGCTGCAACAACTGCATCCGCAGCAACCAACCTGCGCATTCAAACGCATTTCTCTGAAGAAAGCCCTAACGGTAAGCTTGCGGCGCAATTTATCGACAATGTGCAAACAATGTCTGGCGGTGAGATCTCGATCGAGATGTATTATTCATCTTCAGTGGTGTCTTCTGTGGAAACATTCGACGCCGCAGCCACAGGTGTTTTGGATTGCGACATGACAGGTGGTGCTTACCAAACAGGTAAGAACCCTGCGTTCCAATTCGTTGGCGACATCATGGGCGGATACGACTCACCATGGGATCAGTATAGCTGGCTCTATAACGGTGGTGGTTACGAGGCAGCACAAGAGCTCTACAACAAATATGACATGCAGTTCATCGGCTGGTGGATCCCAGGCATGGAAAGCCTGTCTTCTTCAAAACCAATCCGTAACGCAGAAGATTTCAAAAACTGGAAATTCCGGTCACCTCCAGGCATGGCAACTATGATTTTTGACAATCTTGGCGCCTCACCCATCGTGATGGATTTCACCGAAATCTTCACCGCTTTGGAAACTGGTATCATTGATGGAGCGGATGCATCAAACATCGCCACAAACGTTAGCTTGGGCCTGTATGACATCGTGAAGCACACAAACTATCCTGGCTTCCACTCAATGCCATCTGACCACTTGGCCTGTAACAAAGCCGTTTGGGATGGCATGCCCGAAGCGCACCGCCGCATCATGAATGTTGCGATGGAGTCACTGGCTTTCCAAACCTCAATGCAGGTGGGCAAAGGCATGACTGCAGCAGCCTCCAAACTGCGCGGTGAAGGTGTAACCTTGCATGACTGGTCTCCTGCAGACCGGGCCAGCTTCCGCGCCGCAGCACAAGCCGCATGGAGCGATTTCGCAACCACGCCAGAAGCGAAAGCTCTGCTTGCGAGCCACGTGACATATCTGAAAGAGCTGGGTCTGGTAGACTAAGTCTTCATGACAGATAATTAACCGAAAACGGGGCCCTGCGGGGCCCCGTTATCCGAACAGGCCAAAACCTAAAAAGTAAGAAAAAAGGTGAGTTGGGCTTCCCAATGGAAATAACCAAAATCACCAGCCATATTCTGCAATATGACATGCCGCAGACGCTGGGCTATTCTCAACAGTTTTATAACAAACGCACCGCGCATCTGATCGAAGTCGAAACCGACGAAGGTCTTACGGGTTGGGGGGAATGCTTTGGCCCGGGCAATATTGCGCTTGCGAACCGCACCATCGTGCAAGATGTGATTCAACCCATGATCTTGGGCCACTCTCCGCTTGATCGGGATGTCTTGTGGCACAAAACCTATAATCTGATGCGCGACCACGGACAAAAGGGCATGCCGATGCAGGCCTTATCTGGGGTTGATATCGCGCTGTGGGATATTGCCGGAAAAGTCGCGAACTTACCGCTTTATCAACTGATCGGCGGCGCGCATCGCCAACACATTCCCGTCTATGGATACGGCATGATGCTGCGCCCAGAGCCACTTGAAGATTTGACGGTCCGCTTTCAAGAAGAAGCGCGCGCGATCAAAGATATGGGCTTCGTTGCAACAAAAATGAAAGTGGGCTTGGGGCCCCGTGCAGATATAAAACTGGCGGAAGCGGTGCGGCGCGGCATTGGCGATGATTTTAGGTTCATGGTGGATGCAAATCACTGCTATACAACAAGCGATGCATTTGAAGTAGGGCGCGCCTTGGAAGATCTTGACGCCTATTGGTTTGAAGAACCGATCGCGCCGGAGGACCTGCAAGGTTATCGCGAATTGCGCGCGGGCCTAAACGTGAATATTTCAGGCGGTGAAGCCGAATTCAACAGATGGGGCTGGCGCAGCCTGCTTGAATCGCGCGGGCTGGATATAGCCCAGCCGGAAGTTTGTGCCCTAGGGGGCATATCTGAATATTTGCGGGTATTAGCGCTGTGCCACGCGCATTTCACGCCGGTGGTCAATCATGTCTGGGGTTCGGCGGTTGCGGTTGCAACCAATATGCACTTACTCGCGTCCATGCCAGATTTGCCCGGCGGGATGAACCCTTGGGAGCCAATGTTGGAATTTGACACAACAGATAATAAATTCCGCGATGAATTGTTGGAAACGCCGTTAGAAATTCAAGCGCAAGTTGCCCGAACCAATGGCTATATTGCGCTACCAGAGGGCCCAGGCCTTGGGATCACACCAGACAGAGACTTTTTGCAATACTTTGCACTATAATTAACGTAGCCTCACCAAGAGGCGCGAGGGGAGAAAACGCATGCAGGGAACCACGGTTAACCACAAGGAATGGTATATACCAGCCGCCTTTATCATTTGTTTTGCCTGGCAATGCTGGCACTTCCCCTATTTCATCCTGGATTTTTTCACACCAGAAGACAAATCGCTGTTTGACCAGCTCTCTGCTCAAATGATCCGCAATGATGTGACGCCGAACCTGCCGGGTTTATTTGGCGGGTTCGCCGATATTGTAGATTGGCTCACGCTGATTGCGCTTCCTATTTTGCTGGTTTTTGGCTTCTTCACGGTTGAACGGGCGCGCATGGAATTCGAACATTGGCGCCCTGTGGATCGGATCGCTGTTTTCATCGGTCGCATCACGATGGTGCAAATCGTCGTGCTGACCAGTGTGATGATCTACGAAGTGTTCATGCGCTACGTTGTCGAAGCGCCTACATTATGGGCCAATGAGCTGTCATTATGGGTGGCCAGCTTTGTGTTTTTATGCGCAGGGCTTTACGCGATGCAGCAGCGCAGCCATATCAGAATTTTCTTGCTTTACGACGTTTTACCACGCGCTTTACAGCGTGTCTGCGACACGATATCAACCAGCCTCATCGTTATTTTTGCTTTCTTTTTATGTTACGGTGGGTACGGGGAATCTTTCAAAAAGTTTTACAGCTGGGAAACATTTGGCACCGCCTTTGACCCTCCGATACCCGCAACCTTAAAGCCATTTATTTTGGTCATGGTGTCTTTGGTGGCATTGCAATCTGTGTTTAACCTGTTTTCTGACTGGAAGCTTGAACCAGTAAAGCATTCAGCAACAGACGATATAGAAGATGAAATTGAAACACTGAAACGCAACGTGGGATCAAACTGATGGATATCGGAACTATTTCTCTGGTCTTGTTAATAGGCCTGTTTATTTTACTGGCCATTGGCATGCCTCTGGGCTTGGCCTCGGCTATTTTAGCCGTTTTGGTTTTGGTTATGAAGTTTGAACCTGCCCTTTTGTCGAACCCGCTCAGCTTCGGGTGCCCTGACTGGTATACTGAGGCAAATCCCGGCGTACGATGTACGCTTACCGGGAGGCCGGGGGCGGGAGCCCTGAATATCCTGCAGCAAAAAATCTACGGCGTTATGACCAGCTATGTTTTGATTTCGGTGCCCCTGTTCATCTTCATGGCCTCGCTGTTGGAACGTTCGGGCATTGCCAAAGATATGTATAGCTCTTTGAATGTTTGGCTGAACGGAACCCGTGGCGGCATTGCAATCGTGACCTCGATCATGGCCGTGATTATGGCCGCAATGTCGGGCATTATTGGTGGGGAAGTGGTGCTGCTGGGATTGATTGCCTTGCCACAAATGCTCCGGCTTGGCTATAATCAAAACCTCGCAATCGGAACAATCTGCGCCTCGGGATCTTTGGGCACGATGATCCCCCCCTCGATCGTTTTGATTATGTATGGGTTGATCACAGAGACCTCGATCAAAGCGCTGTTTACCGCAGCGTTTTTACCCGGTTTCATGTTGGCAAGCTTCATCATCATCTACATCATTATTCGAACCCAAATCCGCCCAGAAGATGCCCCGTTGCCCAAGCCTGCTGAAGGCGAGCCGCAGGGGTATGACAAATTGAAACTGTTCATCGCGTTTTTGAATGTTGTCTTTTTTGGCGCTGTAACCGCATTATTCTTGCGGGCCTTGTTCTTCACGGTAACGGGCCAAAACGCACCCTTGGATGACGCCATAGAGCCCATCTTCTTAGGAACTGCGGATTACCTTCCATGGTTTGCCGGCTATATCATTGCCTCTGTGCTGATCGCGTTTTTTGGCTTTGGCCGCGAGCGCTCTGCATTGGCCTGGGAAATGGGCAAAGGGTTGGTTGCGCCTATGGTCGTGATCGGCGTGGTTCTTGGATCAATTTACGGTGGCATTACAGGCATTACAGAAGCGGCAGGCATGGGCGCGATTGCGGTTTTGATCATCGCCATATTACGCGGCGAAGCCAATTTTGAGCTGGTCTGGGACAGCCTAATGCGCACGATGAAATCAACCGGAACCATCATTTGGGTGACCATCGGCGCCGCAGCGCTTGCAGGGGCCTATACGATCGCGGGTGGCCCGCGTTTTGTGGCAGATCTGATCGTTGGCTCCGAAATGCCCACGATGCTGGTTCTTCTTTCTATGATGTTCATTCTCTTGATCATGGGCGCTTTTATGGATTGGGTTGGGATTGTTTTGCTGATCATCCCGGTCTTTTTGCCGATCGTTTTGCGCCTGCCTATTCAAGAAATTGGCATTTTTGGTGAATTGAATCCGCGCCATGTGGCAACTTGGTTTGGGGTATTATTCTGTATGAATATGCAGGTCAGCTTCTTATCACCACCCTTTGGGCCGGCCGCATTTTACCTCAAATCAGTGGCGCCTGCGCATATTTCGCTGACCGATATTTTCAAAGGGTTTTTACCCTTTATCGGCATCCAGCTGATAGCCTTATCAGTCTTGCTGATCTGGCCACCGATTGTTTCAGTTTTGTTATAGGAAAGGCAGCGGCATATGTTGAGCCCAGATCAACAAAACGCATTTGAAGAAAATGGGTATCTGGTTGTTCCAGATGTTCTAACCTCTCAAGAGTTGGCGCATATTCAAAGCGAATATGCGCAGCTCTTAGAGGGGCTCTATCACAAATGGTTCAAAGACGGGCGCGTTAAAACTGCGCCCGAAACCTTAGATTTCTGGCAAAAACTGGCGCTGTCTTACGAAGCCGGCTGCGATTGGTTTCAACCTCTGGATATCAGCTTGCCAGGGGATCAAATTTTTCCCGATACGCCCATGCATTTTGGGCCTGCTGTCTTTGCTATGATCACGCATCAACGGGTTTTAAAAATCGTTGAAGATCTGATTGGGCCTGAAATCACGTCAAATCCGATTCAGCATGTGCGGATCAAACCGCCCAGCAAGCGCTTGGCTGAGGGTGAGATCAGGGCCCATATTACCAAAACAGATTGGCACCAAGATCGCGGCGTCGCGCTCGAGGAAGCTGATCAGACGGATATGATAACGGTTTGGGTTGCGATCACGGATGCCACCCAAGACAATGGTTGCCTAAAGGTTATTCCAGGCAAGCATAAAAAAATGCTTCCCCATTGCCCGAAAACCCAAACCGCCATCGCCGATGGCTGGATCAACGAGGCGGATGCCAAAGCCTTACCAGTGAAGGCGGGCAGCCTGGTTATTCTACATCCGCTGATACCGCATGCCTCCTTGCCCAATCATACGAATGGCTTTAGATGGTCTTTCGATCTGCGCTATAACGTAACCGGCCAACCGACGGGCCGATCACATTTCCCAGATTTTATCGCTTACAGTCAAAGCCAACCCGAACGCGTTTTACAGGATTGGAAAGAATGGCGCGGTTTATGGGAAACAGCTCGCAGGAAACTTTCAAACGGGGAGCATATCCCGATCCATCGGTGGCAGTCGGATGCCCCGTTTTGCGCGTAAAGGTAGATTATGGATTTCATTCGGCTTGATTCTGCGGATAATGTTGTTACAGCCGCGGGCCGCCTGCCTGCAGGGCATATTGTTGAAACGACCAAAACCATTCAACCCATTCCCTCTGGCCATAAAATTGCCACCGCAGCGATTCCTTCTGGGGGAGAAATCCGCAAATACGCACAATTGATAGGCTATGCCGCAACAGATATCTCTGCCGGCGCGCATGTGCATGATCATAATGTGTCTTTCAGAAACACCGAAGCCTCATATGAGTTCAGCACCGATTTGCGGCCTGTTGATCTAATTGCATCAGAGCAGCAAGACAGTTTTATGGGCTTTCGCCGCGAAAATGGCAGCATTGGCACCCGCAATTATATCGCCATCGTCACCTCGGTAAATTGTTCTGCAACCGCAGCGCGGATGATCGCAAACGCATTCACCCCTGAGGTCTTGGCAGACTACCCGAATGTTGACGGTGTGGCCGCGTTCGTTCATGGCACCGGCTGCGGAATGGCAGGGGATGGCGACGGGTTTGAAGCCTTGCAACGCGTCATGTGGGGCTATGCGCGCCACCCGAACCACGCTGGGGTTCTGATGGTCGGATTGGGCTGTGAAATGAACCAGCTTGATTGGTTGCTCGAAGCTTATGGCCTCAAACAAGGGCCGCTGTTTCAAACAATGAATATTCAATCTGTTGCCGGTTTAAAGCGCACCGTCGAGATCGGTATCGAAAAAGTGCGCGCCATGCTGCCGCTCGCCAATAAAAATACCCGCAGCCCCTGCCCTGCTGGCGCCTTGAAAGTTGCGTTGCAATGTGGCGGATCTGATGCATGGTCCGGCATTACGGCAAATCCCGCTTTGGGATATGCCTGCGATTTACTCGCCGCTCAAGGTGGCACTGGCGTTTTGGCAGAAACGCCCGAAATTTACGGGGCTGAGCATTTGCTCACGCGGCGGGCGGTGAACCAAGAAACCGGCGAAAAACTGATTAAACTGATCCGATGGTGGGAAGATTATACCGCTCGGAACAAGGGCAATATGGACAACAACCCAAGCCCCGGAAATAAAAAAGGCGGACTCACAACGATTTTGGAAAAATCGCTTGGCGCGGCCGCCAAAGGCGGCACCACACCGCTGACCGGAGTTTATAAATATGCCGAGCCGGTCACTGCATCTGGATTCACCTTTATGGACAGCCCGGGCTATGATCCAGCCAGCGTAACGGGACAAATAGCAGGCGGCTGCACCCTCGTCTGTTTCACGACTGGGCGCGGATCGGCCTTTGGCTCCAAACCAGCCCCAACGATCAAAATCGCGACCAATTCGGAAATGGCCGCGCGCATGTCCGAGGATATGGATATCGACGCCGGTAGTATTTTAAACGGCGGATGTTCTGTGGAAGAAAAGGGCCGGGAAATTTATCAGATGTTTTTAGACGTCGCCAGCGGCAAAACCAGCAAATCTGAACAGCAGGGATTGGGCGATTTCGAATTCGTTCCCTGGCAAATAGGAGCAGTAATGTGAAGCAGCTTTTGGTGCTTGGTGCTGGGCTGATCGGCGCGCGGCACGCCCAAGCAATCAAGGCCCATGCGGGGTGTAACCTTGTCGGTGTGGTTGAACCCAACCAAAGCCTATATCGAGACGCCAATGCCACCTATTTTTCAGATATATCGCAGGTCACAGCCCCCGTGGATGGGGTAATCATCGCCACGCCCACAAATTTGCACTGCGAGAATGGTATCTATGCAGCGCGCAAAGGCTGGGATATTCTTATCGAAAAGCCCGTCACCGCCAGTTTAGAGCAAGCCAAACAATTGTCGCAGGTGGTCCAAGAAAGCGGAGTCGCAAGCCTGGTGGGACATCACCGACGCTATCATCCCAGCGTTCAAGCGCTTAAATCGCTTGTTAAAGACAAAAAAATTGGCACCGCCGTAACGGCAAGCATGATTTGGGCAATGCGCAAACCAGATGCTTATTTTGAACAAAATTGGCGTAGCACAGAAGGCAGTCCGGTGATGATCAATATCGTTCATGATTTAGACCTGCTGCGGTTTATTTTTGGCGACATTGCCAAAATAACCGGCTTTGGGTCCTCTCAAATCCGCAATCAAGCCCGCGTGGAAAGCGGCGCCGCGGCTATTTTGTTCGAAACCGGAATGACAGCAAGCATTAGTTTTGCCGACACCGCCCCCAGCCCATGGGGGTTTGAGGCCGGCACGGGAGAGAACCCCAATATTGCAACAAGCCGCCAGGATATGCTTTGGATTACGGGAACACAGGGTGGGATTTCATTTCCCTCAATGACCCAATGGGGCGGAGCGGCAGATTGGTCAGAGACGCCGACACCGCGCAAATTGAAAATTGCAACGGCGGTGCCGCTGCAGCAACAATTGCAGCACTTTCTGGATGTGATGGCCGGCAAAGCCGAACCGCTGATCTCGGTCTTTGATGCAACCAAAACATTGGCAAATACACTGGAATTGGAAACCCTTTTGGCCCAACAAATTGAACCGATTTGAACGAGCTATTGCGAAAAAAAATAAGCCCATCACACCGGAGCCTGATCCCATGCCTGAGCAACTGACATCCCAGCAAATAAGGTTTTACGAAAAGAACGGATATTTGGTAATTGAAAATCAAATTCCCGACGCTTGGCTTGCTAAAATACGCGCCGAAATATTCCGTTTTGAAGAAGAGGCAGCTGAGCTTGAGCACAGCAATGACCGGCTCGACCTTGAAGACAGCCATACCCGCGCCGCGCCACGTTTGCGCCGGATTAAGCTGCCGCATCTGATCAGCACACTTTTTCATGAACTGATGCTGTCTGATCATATTTTGGGCCCAGCAAGAGATTTGATCGGACCGAATTTGCGCCTGCACACCAGTAAGCTGAATATGAAATCAGCCGGATATGGCGCGGCTGTGGAATGGCATCAGGATTATGCGTTTTACCCCCATACAAATGACGATATTTTGGCCATCGGTGTTATAATTGACGATATGAAAATCGAAAATGGGCCCTTGATGGTCTATCCAGGCAGCCAAAAAGGGCCTGTTTATGATCATCATGTTGAGGGTGTATTTGCCGGTGCAATGCTGCCCGAAGACAATGGTTTGAACGCCAATGATGCTGTGCCTCTAACGGGGCCGGCCGGGTCCATCTCAATTCATCATGGCCGGATGGTGCATGGATCCGCGCTGAACACATCAGAGCGGGCCCGGCGCATCTTATTTTACGAAATGATGGCTGCAGACGCGTTTCCCCTAATGGGATCAATGACGCGCTGGGATGGGATTGAAGAGTACAACACCCGCATGCTTTGCGGCACCCCAACTCTGAATCCGCGCCTAAAAGATATTCCCGTGCGCATCCCGCAACCCCAGCCCGATGTGCCAATTTCAATATATGAAATTCAAAAAGGCCTAAAAAAACGCGCGTTTGACGTGATTAAATAAGAAAGGAATAAAGATGCCAAATGAAAATATTGGGTTCATCGGCCTTGGCCTGATGGGATCTGCGATGGTCAGCAGATTGCAAGACTTGGATTATCAAGTGAGCGTCTGCGCCAATAAAACTCGGCCGAATATTGAGGCCGCAATCGCGCGCGGTGCCCATGAGGTTGAAACCGCATGCGCGCTTGCACAGACCAGCGATATTATTCTGCTCTGTATGGATACAAGCGCCAGCGTCGAAGCCAGAATGCGTGGCCCCGATGGCGTTATTGCTGGCCTGCAAACAGGTGCGATTGTGATTGATTTTGGCACGTCACTACCAGCCAGTACGCGGGCCTTGGGCCAAGAAGTGGCAGCGGCGGGGGGCTATTATTTAGATGCGCCTCTCGGGCGTACGCCGCAGCATGCCCTGATCGGCCAATTGAACATTATGGCAGCGGGCGATACCGCTGCGTATGAAAGAGCGCGGCCCGTCTTAAAAAACCTTGCCGAAAATGTATTCCATCTGGGAAATCTAGGGGATGGCCATTCCATCAAATTGATGAATAATTTTTTCGGGATGACGGTGGCCAACGCCATGGCAGAAGCCTTTGCCATGGCCGACCAGCTGGGCCTTGATCGTGACAAACTATATACAGCCATGTCGGCAGGCCCATTGCACAGTGGTATGATGGATTTTGTCAAAGCCTATGCCGTCGAAAAGGATCCCAACCAATTGGCGTTTTCAATCAAGAATGCTGCCAAAGATGTGGGATATTACACCCAAATGGCGCACTCAGCAGGCGTTGACAGCGTGATGTCGCAAGGCGCCCTTTCCGCCTTGGATACGGCCGTTGCCGAAGGTCGCGGTGAGCATATGGTCAGTCAAATGGTCGACTTCTATGCCGATCGGTTCGCCCGCTAGCTATGGCGCTGACCGCAATGGCAAACAGGGATAATCCCAGCCTGGGCATTCTTATGATGCTGGTGACCTATTTCCTTTTTTCCTTGGTGGATACCTCGGTAAAATGGTTGCTCTATGCCGGGCTTGGATCCTTTCAACTGGCCTTTATGCGCTATGCCTCGCATTTCGTTATCAGCCTAAGCACCATCGCTTGGGGCGGCGTCAGCCTGAGTAGATTTGCAACGCCACATTTGGGATTGGTGTTGTTTCGAGGCTTCTTATTGGTCAGCGCGACGGCGCTGAATTTTATCGTTTTGCGCTATCTGTCTTTAACGGTGGTGTCGGCGATCATGTTTTCAGCACCAATAATCGTTTGCCTTCTCTCTTGGCCGCTCTTGGGTGAGCGCGTTGGCCCGTGGCGCTGGTTTGCGATTATCTTAGGCTTTAGCGGTGTTCTCGTCGTCATTCGCCCTTTGGGAGAAAGCTTTCACTGGGCGGCTTTGCTCACTTGTTATAACGCCGTGGCGCTCGCGCTTTATTCGATCATCACCCGCCGCCTCTCTGGCCTCGTTGCCGCGGAAACCATGCAATTTTACATGGGGGCATTGGGCACCTTCAGCTTGCTGCCCTTAGCTTTTTTAGACTGGGCAACTCCAAGCTCCTTATTCGAATGGGTGTTGATGTGCGTGCTTGGGGTTTGGGCTTGGGCCGGGCATGGTTTATTAACGCGCGCGCATGGGCTGGCCCCCGCGAATACCTTAATGCCCTATACCTATAGTTTCATGATTTTTCTCACCATAGAAAGCTATATTGTTTTCGCAGAATTCCCTGACCGATGGACCTTGACCGGCGCATCTATCGTTGTCATCTCGGGTTTGATCATCTGGAAACGCGCAAAATTAAAAGAGGAAACGCAATGAAAATTGCCTGTATCGGTGAAGCCATGATTGAGCTGTCCTTTCGCGGCAGCACCCCAAGCATTGGCGTGGCAGGCGATACATTGAATACAGCGATATACTTAAAAAGAGCCGCTCCAAAGCTGCAAGTTGATTATATTACGCGCCTTGGCAGCGATCCTTTTTCAACCAAAATCAAAACATTTATCGCCGCGCAAAATATCGGCATAGAGGCAATAGAAACATCGCAAAAGCGGCATCCGGGCCTCTATGCAATTTCAACCTCGCCCAACGGAGAGCGCGCCTTTACCTATTGGCGCGCGCAATCTGCGGCACGGGAGCTGTTTCAAACGGCCAGTGGCGCAGAGTTTTCAGCCTTGAATGGCTATGATGCGCTTTATCTCTCAGGAATTACGCTGGCTATCCTGCCCGCAGATATCCGTCACGAGCTGCTTAATTTCCTAAAAACCAGCGATGCGCTCTTTGCCTTTGACAGCAATTACCGCCCCGCGCTTTGGGGTGATGCGCAAGAGGCACGTAAAACGATAAACAGCTTTTGGGAGATAAGTGATCTGGCCTTACCCTCGCTGGATGATGAAATGGAACTGTTTCAAGAAAACTTTGAAACCGTGCAAAAACGCTTCGCAGCTTATGGCAGCCTTGGGGCACTAAAACGCGGAGAAAAAGGCCCCCTGTCCTTGGGGGAGCGGATCTCTGCAACCCGCTACCCTGCCAGTCCGACCGTGGTGGATACAACGGCCGCAGGCGACAGCTTTAATGGCGCGTATTTGGGGGCGAAGCTCAGCGGTGAAAACCAAGAGAGGGCTTTGCAAAAAGGCCATGCTTGCGCGGCGCAGGTTGTGCAGGTGCATGGCGCTATTATTGACGCTTAAGCGGCGCAAGAAGTGATCTGGAATATGCTAAGCACAGGCGCGGCAGTGGTTTAGTGAAGATCCGAATAATTTTGAAGCTTTGACTGCAGCGCTTTAAACGCTTCTGATTTGATTTGAGACACCCGGCCCGGTGATAAATCCAAAACGGCGGCGATCTCATATGTGTTAAGATCTTCTACATAATAGAGTTGCATCACCATGCTTTGCTGTTTTGAAAGCATCTTTAGGGCATTTACCAATTCGACACGCAAATTTTGACTGTCTAATAGGCGTTCAGGTTCAATCGTCGGCGCGGCAAACACCATTGAATACTCATCATACGCCTGACTGAGGCTTTCAGAAACGTTTGCTTCAAACAGCTTTGTCCAACTATAAAACTCTTCCATCGATAAGTTCAGCGCCGCGGCAACTTCTTCATCCTTAGCCGTGCGCCCTAATGAAACGGCCAACTCGTTGCGCTTGCCATCGATCATCTGTTTGGCTTGAACCGTCGAACGGTTCAAATTTCCAGATCGGCGAATTAAATCGAGCATTGAACCTTTTATCCGGATGCTCGCATAATTTTCAAAGCTTGAACCTTCAACCGTGGTGTATTTTTGCGCTGCATCAACCAAACCTTCCAAGCCGGATTGCAACAAATCATCTAATTCAATAAAGCTTGAAACTTTCGCATGCATTTTAAACGCGATGCGCCGCACCAGACCCTCATGGCTACGCACGATGCTGTTTATATCTAATTTCATTTCTGCATAGCTTGTTTGTTTCAATGAAGAGAGCTCGCAAATAGTTCTTTAGGCACCTTATGCGGATTTGCATTATATTTCAAATTTAATAACTCGAACGTGATATTTTGCAGCGACATTGTTGCAAGCGACCGAAACTTTGAACCACCCTGCAAAGCTGGGGCAAAGCCGATAAATTTGGTTGCGATCTTCCGCCCATCCACGCGCTTGGTTTCGAGCGATGCATAAATTTCTGCTGCGCGATGCGCAGAATTCCCAAAATTTACGATAATGCCCAAATCAGGCAGCACATCACAATTCTGCGCCAACGCGCAAAAGGCCTCAATATCAGCGGCTGCGCTGGCCTCGTGTTGCAATAATAAAGCACAGCGATCCTTTGCCCCAAATCGTAGATCACAAGGATGCGCATCCATCAAAGAATGGTCAAACACCACAAAATCTGATTGTTCCGGTTTGCCCCACTGCGATCGAGCTGACAATCTGCGCAATTCACGCGCATTTGGCGATGGTGCGGCTTGATAGCGCTTTAGGGTTTTGCTTGGACAGGCTCCAGGACGTTGATATTCCATTTGTGTGGATCTACGGCTGTCTTGCGCGGGGGCCAATGCAGGCGCGCTGCGAATAGGGTCGTCTATACGCCGCGTGATCTCCATAGGCGCCAAATGCGCAGTTCCAAAAAACTGCTCAAGATGTTCAACCAAATTTTGCGAAAATACCGTTGGTTTATAGATATTTTTTTTACCGCTAAAAATATGGATATTTTCGAACATCAACTCTGCCTTCTCACCTTACTGATCTATCTTCAGAGGTTTATCCTCTATCTTATTTTTGGGTTAACGCGTGAAGCGAGACACCATATCACTATCGGCCTGCAATGCTTTTGACGCGGCTGTGAAGGCTTGTTGTGCATTGATCAATCCGACAAGCTCATTGGTGATATCAACGTTTGACACTTCCAAATGGCCTGAAATCACGCTGCCCACCCCACCATTCTTGGGGTCGAACGCGCCAAATAAGCTGGCCTCTTCTGTCGCCAAATACCGCCCATTGCCAAGCTGGCGCATGGCCGCTGGATTATCAAAATTTGCCAGTCCGATGCGCCCTAGATTCAGTGGCATTCCAACCCCATATGTTGCGAGCACATCACCCTCTAGGTTAATTTCCAATCCAGAAAGCGGAATTCCATTGTTTTGAAAGGGAACGGAAATCTGATCAAGATTTCTAGTCAGCACGGGGCTGCCATCATTGGCAGATAACAAACCCGCCTCGTTAATCTGGAAAGAACCGTTGCGCGTGAACGTCACCTGGTCGGTGCCCTCAACCGAGCCAAGCATGAACATGCCATGGCCATTTACCGCCATATCCGTTGAAACACCGGTTTGTTTCAATTCTGCAGGGTTATGGGACACGCGATTTACCGCCACCATCGAACCTTGGCCAACATTCGGGCCGGACGCACCCGCGCTGGCCAAATAAACATCACGGAAGGTCGCTTCGCTGCGCTTAAAGCCGGTAGACCCGGTATTTGCGATATTGTTTGATACCACGTTCAATTTATGGCTCGAAACGCTTAACGCAGATTTTATGATATTCAGCATGACACAACCTTTTAATTTCTAATTAGTAGTTTGCATATTTCATGCCAAAGTGATCGGTGTGAAAAATCAGCTCTTTGATGCAGATCAATCTCTATTGATTGGGCACCAACAAAGGCTTGCCCTTGAACTTTCTGAGATCGGTGAAAGCAGGTTGTGATAAATCAAGCTGAGCTGTCAGCAGTAAAGGGCCTTGCGGCGCTGTCCAAAACAAAACTGATTTTGCCCGCGCAGTGCTAAATACTCTGGGCATCTCGGGCGCTCGGTCCGGCGCTGGGGGTGGGATGAGCATAGGGCGCCGCGAAGGCTTTGTGCGGATCATCGCAATGGTATCAAAATTGGGAAGTTTCGAAAACTTCGCATAATAACGCTCGTTATATTTTGGATTACGCGAATGGTAATATTTCACGGCCTTCATCCAAGACCCAGTTTCTTTATAGAGCTGCTCTAAATATTTGGCGGCATAAAGAGTGTTATGCTCAGGGCTTAACATTTCTGAAAAATTGCTAAAATATTTCGCATGCCATTTAATATTCAATTGCATGCAGCCCACATCCACATTCGTCTTACCGGAATTTGATAATTTTGTAAGCAAGTCTAAAGCGTCTGCTTCGCTACTGAGAAAATACCCTTTGCCGCCATTGTTTAAAGTCCATGGCCAGCTCACAAATTCTTTATTGACCTTGCGGCCTGACTCTAGGCGCGCGATTTTCATCAACACAGCCCGAGGAACTGTGCTCTCTTGCGCCGCACGCGCGATGCTTTCATCGCAAATCGAGCTGTCCTCAAACGCTGCATAAAGCGATTGGGGCATGAAAAACAATATTAGGCTTATGCAACCAGCGCGGATCAACTTCGACATTGCAGCTCCTTTCGCAAAAGAGTTGCAATTACCGGACCAAGTTTACAGATCTTACTTATTTTAGAAAATCAAATAGCGATTGCGAATTAATCGTTGAATAGGTTTGCCGCGCAGCATCGCGGGTAACCATGATAGTTTGCAGCTCCGTGATCAGCGTTTCAATATCCGCATCGCGTAGATCAGAAATTTCTGTTTGAATTGAGATACTGCGATCTTGCAAAACGGTATTTTGCGCGTCGGCATTGTTGATTCTTGCGCCCACAATCGTGCGCGACAACGCAAAATGCTCAAGCAAAGATTGAATGGCTGTACCTTGGCGCGACAAGGCTTGGTTTTGATCGCTTATTTTGAGAGCGACTTCATTATCCGCATTCAGAACATCGATATAATAACGCGGCGCTTTTTGTGCCAAATTATAACCTTCAATGGAAATATCTTCCAAAACAACATCCGCTTCGGAAGATGGATCAGTTTTGGACACGCTGAGAGTGCCATCGCCATTATCCGTTGCTGTCAATCCGGTTCCACTTGCATTTATCGCATCAACAAGCGCGGTAAAAGAGTCAGAGTTTATGTCTGCGCTTACCGTGGCACTGCCCTCAGGCCCGGTCAGAACCATCGACCAATTCTGAGGTTCTCGAGAGGCATTGATGCGTAATTTCATCGCGCCAGAGACGGCATCTGCGGCTTCCGAGACAACCGATAATTGCGCGCTGGTGCTGCTGCTCGCAGGCACGCCGGTCTGCAAAACAACTAATTCCGCATCGCTACTAGAGATTGAAAAAGCATTTTCCGCACCGGCTGTCGATGTTATTTGCAACGTTAAACCACTATCTTCTTGAACCAAATTGGCAGTAACATTGCTGATCGCGTTTATCTCATCAATCAACCCCTGCAACGTGTCATTACCGCCATCCGTGATCGTGATAGTTGTCGGCGTGTCATTAATCGTAAACGTAAATTCACCTGGCTGTATTCCCGTTGAAGCAGCAAGGTTTTGCTGAGACTCACCCGTGTCGAAATCAAACATACCAACCATAGAGCTGTTTGTCAGATCATAGGAGATTGATTGCGCGGTATCTGCGGAATTTGCCGAATAAGATTGCTCAAACTGGCTGTCTGTGAGCAATGCATTTGCAAAACTATCTAAGATATCAAAGCTACTTTTGGTGCCGGCTCCATCCTTCACTTCCATAAATAAAGAGCTGCCATTCAGGCTGGTCGGCAGCTTAACGCTTTCCGACACTTGCAATGTGTGGTCGCCACCATCGCCGCGATAGCGCGTCTGGCCTTCTTCATTTTGGACAAAAGGCGATTCCTCAGTTGAAAATCCGCCGTAAAGCGCATCGCCATTATTATCTACTGAGTTCGCCAACCCCATTAAACTGTCTTTAAACGTTAACACTTCTATCCGTACAGCCTGACGCTCAGCATCGGTCACCGTGGCGGTATTAGTTGCAATAAATTTTTCATTCATCCGGGTAGCCAAATTAGCCATTGTTTCCAATGTGGCATCCGCCAAACCCAACCGCTCATTTACCTTATCAACATTTGACTGATATTGTTCAATCCTCGATTTTAATTCACTCCGCGCCGTCAACGTCACGGCATCAATCGGTGCATCAGAAGATTTTGTGATCCGGGTTCCGGTTGAAATTTGCGTATTCAGCGATTGCAATCTATTTTCAATGACCTTGAATTGATCCAGCATTTGCGTAGCGAATAGTTTACTCGAAATCGTCATATTACCCTCACATTATGCTAATAATCGTATCAAATAGATCGCGCGCAGTTTGCAGAATTTGGGCCGCTGCCTTATAGGCCTGCTGCTGCTCCATAAGTTTTCCGGCTTCTTCATCCAAATTGACGCCTGCCAATTCATCTTCGGTTGCAATAGCCGCATCTCGGATCGCGGTGGCCGAGATATTTAGTAAACGTCCCGATTCAAGCTGAGATCCGACAGCCAAAGCAATCTGTCGGAAATCATCTTGAAAACTACTGCGCTCAGCCGTAGATCTGCTTAGCGCAATCATCGCAATCATATTACGCGCATCTCCAGCATTGGATCGGTTCAACGCGATGTCAAAATGATCATCAGTCGATCCAAAGCCGGCCAATTCAAATCGGTAATTATCGGCTTCAAACTCGACGACACCATTGGTGAAACGGGTTGCCATTGACGTTCCCGTTTCGACATCAATCAACTCAACGCGCCCTGCGTCAGCATCCACCACTTTAACCCGATAATCTTTCTGCGCTTTTGCATCCTCTTCGGTGCTCATCTCAAAGCTTGAGGCTAGCCGCTTGGCGCCTTCGGACTCGAGTAAAACGATAAAATCCTCATTTGGTAATCCGCTCATCGACAAAACTTGACCCGGCAAATTTTCCACATCGAGCGTTACACCAGATGGATTACCGTTTACCGACACTGTTTTCAAACCCTTTTCCGTTAACTCTACGGAAAAGTCAGCAGCACCGAAGCCCAATGCACTGGCTGCTGCACTGGGCATGATACGCAAGGGTCCTTGTGCATCGCCAGAGCTGTCATAATAAGCAAAGTCAAGATCGATAATGTAAGATGATCCATCGTCAGAAATTGTGGGTGTAACAGCGGAATCTTTAGAGGTGGTGATCGCAAAACCACTAGTAACTGTCACGGTGCCGTCATATTCGGTTCCAGAGTCATTTTTATTTTCAACAGTTGTGGAATCTGAACCAAGGAACGTGGACCCGGCTTCATATGTCTTGCCGTTATAGATAACTGATGCACCGGATACAGTGTAGAGCGCTCCTTTTATAATATCTGCTGTGTTCCCTTCGGTTATAGTGATAGGTTCCGAGCTAACGTGACTGACTGAAAATGTCGTTACCGCTGAACCCACTGTTGCCTCAAAAGTCTTTGCGAAGCTTAAAACGCCATTACCATTATCAGTAATCTTTATATTGCTAAGAGTACCAGCTGAAATCAACGCGTCCAATTCTGCTTTAACCTGAGATGCCACACCAGCATCCGTATTTGCATAACTGTCAGATTCAATTGTTATAGTCTCAGTAACACCCTCTAAGGTCACCTTAATTTCTTGACTGTTACTCCAGCTTTCCCCTGAAAACGTCAGGGTATCATTAACTGAACTTAATGTAAGCGAAGAGCTGGGCTCGCCTTCCAATTTGGCCGCACTAACCAAAGTAAAATCACCAAATGGACGCCCCTTGATACTGCTGACGGCCGTTGTGTCTTTTACCGCCAATCCGAACTCTGTTAAATCGCCACCATCAAGCAATTGTAAACTGGTGCCATTTAAGACACCTCCTGGAACGTGTATGGTAAGCTGATAGACAGGATCTGTTACAGGGCTCTCATCAGTTTTTTGCAGTTCCGCGAACACTCGACCAGATTCCGGACCACTAACAACTAACTCTCCAGATACATACTCAACGTCATATTGAGACGCCCCAACCAAAACAGACACTCTGCTTCCCTCGCTGGGCAATGTGGATAAAGCCGCCCCAGTTAAAGATGGCAGACCGGCCGTAGATCTTAAATCAGACACTAAAGTTTCGGAAATAGAGGCGAGTGAAACGTCAATCAATTCATTGGTATTTACAGAGAATTCAGCTGCAGTTTCCGATCCGTTTAAACGGGCGGATAGTGTAAAGCTTGTGTTGGAGGCTGCTAAGCGCAGCCCATCTGGACTGACTTGCGGCACTAGAATATCGGGGTCAACTTCAATCGATATATCGCTAACCGATCCCCCTGCGGTCAAGTCAACACGGACACCGCCCTCTTCTTTCGACAACGTTTGCGAATTGGCAGTCACAGCAGCATCAAGGCTGGATGTCACCTTGAAAGCGCGCGGCGAGCGCAAGCTTAACGAACCAACAATTTTAGTATCCACATTTAAAGCGGTTTCACTTGAAAGTTCAGAAAAGTTCTGGTCAAGCGAATTCACCGTTAACAGTTCACCCTCAGGGTTTGTAATGGAAATATCCAACCCATCTGATTGCACCAATACGATGCGAGAGCCATCCGCCGAAACGTCAGCGGTGATACCCGTTTGTTCGCTTCGTTGGTTAATCTTAGCAACCAAAGGAGACAAATTTGATTCCCCAAAAATACCGGAAATTGAAACCGGGCTTGAATTTCCAGATGAAAGTTCAAACGAGATATCTCCAGAAATAGAAGCGCTATCATCGAGCCGCAAAGAGGCGTAGGTTTTCGCTTCTGCAACAAACCCAAAAGGTTCTAGTTGAGTATTGATATCCTCAGCGATGGTTTTCATGTTGACGCCCGAATTCACGGCAATATCGACATTCACGACACCGTCTGCCGTGTCAGTTCCTAAGCCCGATGCGCTTATGGTGGTGGTCTCGAACGTTAACGTTTGCGCAGAGATTGGGTTGAAAATCCTGCCCTGCTGGATCAGCGACCCCAAGGATCCACCGGTTAGAATACTGGCAGCGCTTTCAACCGTTGAATAGCCACCCGGCAGCAGGTTATTGATCTCGGCACCACGATACCCGACCCCACCTGTTGGGTTTAAGTAATCCGCACGATATTCGGCTTCTGAAGTAAAACCGTTGGTTTCAGTAAGAAAAATATGGGCCTCACTGGTTGACAATGGGACCCCGGCAACCTGGCGCCCTTCGCGCGTGAACACCCGGAAGCCTGAAGCCGTTTCAGCCGCTTTAACAACCGCATTTGCCTCGCTGATTTGACCCTCAATTTCAACTTTGACCTGACCGGAAGTAAAGGCCGTGTTACCTGTAAGCTTTAAACCACCCTCAAATCCTGAGGCAAATAAACCAAGATCCCGCAGGCTTACCGAACCTGTCTCATTCGGTGTCGTGAAAGTTAAGACGCCTTTATTCAGATAATCCGCTAGATGTGCCTTATCGCGCGCATTTTCGCGCAAGTTATCTGAGATTAACGCTTCGTAACTATTGCCGCTGAGAACAAAAGAAAAACTTTTTAAGTCGCTTAGTTCGTTAAAATTCAAAGTCAAAGACGGGTCTTGTCCAAACGATGCCAGCTCTAAATTTTTTATCCCGGCGGGTATATAGGCGACAGCACCGCCATTTAAAAATTCTGAGTAAGAAACAGAGGAAAGAGAGTTATTCGTCACATCCGTAAGCGAGGCAAGCGGTGGAGTTTTCATTTCGATCGCTGAGCTGGACATTATGGCTGCGCCCGCATTGGCGCTATTTGGTGTTATAACAAAATTTGACGCCGCTGCGATTTGTCGTCCATCGGTTAATAAAAAGGATAATCGGTCCGCTTCACCATCTGCTTTCGTAAGACGAAAACTATCACCATCCTGAGCTGTGTTCCCGACCTTAACAATCACGCCATCTAAGTCAATTTGCGAGCGCCCCGTTCCCAACACATCATTGTTTTGGCTGTAAGCTGTCCAGAAGCCTGATCGCCCATTAAAACGAAACGTCGCATTTTCAACCAAATCAACCTGTCCTGGCACCGTCAACACGCTAATATCGAGGTCTTGGCTATTATTCAGATCAGGCACCACGTCAAACTGCCGCGCTGTAAACATCGCGCGTCCAAAGTCACCGTCATAATCAATACCATTGCCATGGGCCATATTAAGCTCTGTAACCAAGCGATCAGCAAGAGCATCAACTTGAGAATGCGTATCTTGAATGACGGACAAGGCCGTCGACAGCCCTTTGAGCCCGCCATCGTCAAGCGTTTTTACAACCCGTGAACTGCCAATCTTATAGCTAACGCCATTCTCATCGCCGTGTACTGGCTGGATTTTATAAGCGGTTTCTCCATCTAAAAGTACCGGTCCGGTAGAATGCTCTCCTAATCTTATATTGACATCAAAACGTGGGCTGTAATTGACCGTTATCCGTGCCTTTTGAGAAATTTCTGAGATGAGGCGATCGCGTTCATCCATCAAGGCATTTGGCGGTGAACCCCCTAAATTCGAAGAACGTAATTTACCATTCACAGACCCCAAAGATTCCACAAGCCGGTTCACCTCGTTCACTTCTTGATCAATCGTGCCGGAAATCTGGGTTTCTAAATCCCGTAAAACAAAAGCTGTAACGTTAAAGGCGTTGGCTAAGCCGTTGCCTTGCTCGATGGCCGCGGCGCGCGGCGCCAAATCACCGGGGCTTGCCTCAACATCCGATAAGGTGCGAAAAAATTCAGTAATCTGCGAGGATAAATCACCCTCTCCGGGCAAAATAGCATTTTCTAACCGCTCCATAGACTCCACAAAAGTTTGTGACGATTGAAACCGGCTTTCCGAGGAATTTGAGCTTGAAGCTAAAAAAACATTATAGGCCCGGCGCACCTCGCCCAAATTGACACCTAAACCAATTTGAGAGGTGATTGTGGTCAGCCCGCTTTGACTGCCTGAAACCTCGGTCAAATCAGCACTGCGCTTGCGATACCCTTCGGTATTCACATTCGAGATGTTTTGACCGGTCACATTCAGCGCTTGACGTTGCGCCTGAACCGCCGTTTTGCCTATGTCAAATAAGCTTGCCAACCAACTCTACCTCGTTATTTGCGTTCGAATTGTTGAACAAGCGCCTCTGCAATGCCAAGGCTGTTACGTTTTGAGATTGTTTGCGAAAACTCTTGATCCATCATATCTAAGAACGGCTTCGTTCCAGAATTGCTTAGAATATCATCTGATAACTTCGCAGCTCGGCTCGATTTCATCAATTCATTGACAAAAATCGCTTCAAATTGTTGCGCAACCTCTTCCAAAGAGGCTCTGCGATCAATGCGCTCAAGCGCCGAAGGCTCTGCCCTGGCGCTGTGCGAAACAAATGCTCTGACTTCATCCACCATCGTATTTCCTAAATAATAATCAACTGCGCACGCAGCGCGCCAGAAACCTTCAACGCTTCCAATATGGCCACCAAATCAGATGGCGTTGCGCCAACAGCATTGATCGCATCGACGATATCTGTCAGCTGAATGCCCGGATCAAACACAAAGGCTTTGGCCATTTTCTCTTCTGCATCCACGGCGCTGTCCGGGGTTACAACGGGCGCGGCCGGCGTGGCCACAACGCCTGCGTCATTAGCAACCACATTGGTCTGCGTTTGCACGTTTGGATCTTCGGTCACGCGCACGGTCAAGCTGCCATGAGTGATAGCGGCTGGCGTTACGCGCACATTTCCATTGATGATGATTGTGCCTGTCCGCGAATTCACAATCACCTGCGCGGGTGGTGTGGCAGGTTCCACTTCAACGTTTTCAAGCAGGCTGACAAAGGATACACGCTGCGTTGGATCCGCTGGCGCTTGCACGCGAATAGAGGAGCCATCAATCGGAACAGCCGTTCCCTGCCCAAAAATATCATCAACCGCGCGTGACAAAGAGCTGGCGGTTGAAAAGTCACTGCGATGAAGGTTTAAGATTAAAAACTCGTTTTGTAAGAAAGGTGTCTCGACCATTTTTTCAACAGTCGCCCCTTGAGGAACGCGGCCAACCGTAGGAATATTTACGGTTAATGATGATCCATCGGCCGCAGCAACGCCCAAGCCCCCGACAGCCAGATTTCCCTGCGCAATCGCGTATGTTTGCCCGTCTGCACCCAAAAGTGGTGTCATCAAAAGTGTTCCACCGCGCAAAGATTCTGATGCGCCCAGCGCCGATACGGTTACATCAAGCGTTTGACCAGGTTTGATAAACGGAGCCAAATCTGCCGTTACCATCACTGCAGCCGCGTTGGCCCCCGACAAACCAGAGGTTTCCGTTGACATGCCAAAACGCGACAGCATGGCCTGCATAGATTGTAAGGTGATCCCCAAATTGGCGTCGCCCGTTCCCGATAAACCGACAACCAAGCCATATCCAACCAATTGGTTATTGCGCACCCCAGCCAAACTGGCCAAATCTTTTATACGATCCGCATGGGCTAGGCTGGCCAGCCCTGAAAGCCAAAAGCAGAATGCAAAATTAACCAAAAGTCTCATTGTTTATCCTACTTAAATCGGTGAAACGACGCTGAAAACCTTTGACAACCAGCCCTTTTTAGACGTGTCCGCCAATTCGCCGGCGCCAATATAGGTTATTTCGGCATTGGCAAGGCGGTTAGAGTTCACGATATTTCCGTTGCCAATATCTTGCGGGCGCACGATCCCTTTAACGCGCACATACTCATCGCCATTATTCAGCGTCAGCTTTTTCTGGCCCAAAATTTCCAGATTTCCATTTTGGTACAGGCGCACGACCGAGGCCGATACCAATCCCGTTACAGCGTTGGATTGAGAGGCCGATCCAGAGCCCGTAAAGGCCTGCGTGGTACCCAACCCGTAATCTGTTGAGCCAGCATTGGGGAATACGCCTTTCGGCAATGTGACACCGAAGCTGTCATCTTTGCCACTCGTCGCAGATTGCGATTTAGTGGCCTGAAAGCTTTCATTCAACGAAATGGTAAGGATATCGCCAACTTTTGACGCTTTTCGTTCCGAAGCGAATAAGCCTTGAGCATTGCCATCAAAAATCGCCCCATCAGCCACCTGTGTGGTTTCGGTTTCTTCTGGGAACACCGGTGCGAACTCATCGCTGGCCAATTCTTCAACATAGGTCGAACAAGCCGAGAGCCCGATGCAAAACAGAACCGAAAAAAGAGTTATGATGCGCATTTATGTAAGCCTACAGGTTATTAGAGATGTATTTCATCATCTCATCCGCAGCGGTGATCGATTTCGAACTCACCTCATAGGCGCGCTGCGTTTCAATCATCTCGACCAATTGCTGCACAACGTTCACATTCGAACTTTCCAAAGACCCCTGCACCAATTTGCCGCGGCCTTCCGTGAACGGAATTCCGATGGCTGGCGCGCCGCTGGCAGCCGTTTCGACCAAGAAGTTTTCACCCAACGCTTTCAATCCGCGCGGATTGGCAAACCCCGCCAAAGTGACTTGGCCCAATTCGCTGGGCGCTGCCTCACCCGCCAGTAATGCGGTTACCAGCCCATCTTGCGAAATATTGATTTGTGAAGATCCAGATGGGATGGTGATTTGAGGTTGCAGCACATAGCCACTGGATGTGGTCATCAGGCCATCTGCGTTTCGCGAAAAAGTACCATTACGCGTATACCCAATATTCCCATCAGGCATAAGAACTTGAAAGAACCCGTCGCCATCAATGGCCACATCCAAGGCGTTATCAGTGGTAATCATGCTGCCTTGAGCGAATTTTTTCTCAGTACTCACCGCGCGCACACCCGTACCAAGCGCCAAAGAAGAGGTTAACGCCGTATCTTCAGAGGTTTGATCACCGCCAGAACGTGATATTTGATAAAGCAAGCTTTCAAAATTCACCCGGTCACTTTTAAAACCAACAGTATTCACGTTGGCAAGATTGTTTGAAATCACTTGCATGCGTGTTTGCTGCGCGGTCAAACCGGTTTTTGCGACATACATTGCTGAAGAAGACATTTTGGCACCTCTCTTTTGCAACTAGTAATGCAAATGATGTGCCAAAATTTAAAACGGGCGACGTTTATTGAAATAAACCAGGCCCCACTTTCAAACAACCATGGGCGGCTCTAAACCGTAAGCCTGCGCTACAAAAGGGCTTTCTTAAGTACCTGGAAGGCGCATAATGCGCGTGGTTGCTTCGTCTAGGTTTTTAGCTTCTTTGATAAATTTGACGTTCAGCTCAAAATATCGCTGGCCCTCAATATTCGCCAAAAGCGCATCTAAAGCAGTGGCGTTGCTACCTTCCAAAAAACCTTGGGCCACTTCGGCGCGCTGATCCGCAACCGGCATTTCATTTTTATTATAGGGGCGAATATAGCCATCTATCGATTTCACCAATTGCGCGTCTTCGGCCAATGTCGTCCCTAAGATCGCGATTTGTTGCCGTGTTCCGTCCGGCGCATCAATCGGCTCAATCAGCACCACGCCCGACTCGTCAATGATCAAATCACGATTTTGCGGCACGTTGATTTTATTCATATCGTTATCAAGCATGAAATTGCCGGCACCATCGGTCAAAAACCGATCTGCAGTTATGGCGAAATCACCGCGCCGTGATAAGGCGATATCAGCACCGTTTTTAGGCTCGATAAAAAAATACCCTTGATCGCGAATGGCGAAATCCATCCGCTCATCCGTGCGTTGGATTGCGCCGTTTTGCGAGGAAAACAGCGTTTCCTGGCTGGCCTGAGCGAAATATCGGCTTTGATATTGGTCCATATTGGCCAAAAAGGTACTTGCGCGCACAGTTGACAGGTCTTTTTTGAAACCTGGCACGTTTAAATTTGCCAGATTTTGCGCGTTTACCCTTTGGTCAAAGCGTGAATTCGAAAGAGAATTCAACGCTGTGTATATCATCCGATCCATATCAGACCCCTGCTATGCCCGCCTTAGCCTTACGAGCGAATATTAATGATCGCCTGCGTCAGCTGGGTCGAGGTTTCAATCGCTTTTGACGACGCTTGGAAGTTCCGTTGCGCTGTGATCAAGTTCACCAGCTCTTCGGTAATATCCACGTTTGAGCGTTCCAAAGAACCTGACTGGATCGAACCGAAGCCTTCCGCACCCGCTTCCCCGAAGGTCGGCGTACCAGAGGTGGCCGTTTCAACGAAGGTCGCGTTACCAATCTGCTTCAAACCGTTTTGGTTGTTAAAGTTCGCTAGAACGATTTTACCCAAAGGTCGGTTTTCACCGTTTGTATAGTTGGCGCGCAACAAACCGGTCGCATCAATGTCCAAACCATCCAAACGACCAGATGTAAAACCATCCTGCTCAAGGTTGTTCACCGCAAATGGCTGCGAAAGCTGTGTTGACGCACTATAATCCACATCCAGCGAGATCGAGAAACCCGCCGCCTGTTGTTCATAGTGAACACGGTTTAATGGGCTAATAATTTGACCCGTTTTATCAAACGTCAATTCGCCTTCATCAACATATAAAGGATAATAATCCGTCACTAAAGTTGCAGGAGGCGTTTCCACGATTTCACCCTCGGAATTCACATAGAGCGGTACCCCAGTTGGACTTAAAGCCTGAACCAAGTTCACAATTGTTGGAACAGAACCAACCCCCAGAGGAACATCGTCTAGACCAAGTTTCGCCGCCCCTTTTACCTTAATTGTGGATTGGTCACCCGCTGTTCCCGTGGTGAAAACAAAATTGTTTGTATCTGCTTGATATTTAACAGTTACCCCGCCGACAACGTTCCCAGTTTCATCATCCGAGATCTGGTTAATACGCGTTTGCAATTCTGCGGCTAGAGTAGAGCCAACATAATTTCCAGAAGGCACTTGAATGATACCGCTGATACCATTGACCGATACGTTAAATACATTTGCATTACCAGTGGACGACAAGTTAAAGATCTCGTTCAGCGGTTCGGTTGCTGGCGCTCCAACGGCGCGCGCTGGCTCGGAAGCTAATCCCCGAGCGTTCTCGAAGGTAATGTCGCTTTTACTTGCGCCCACACCCATCAGGCCATTGTCTCCAACCCCCATATACACGGTAGCCGTGTCAAAGCTTGAATTTACCACTGACCCGTCAGTCGAGCTAATCGCGTAGCGACCAACTTGAATATTGGACGCATTCTGATCGCTTTCGACGCCTAAAGCACCGTCTGCATTAATTGCTTCACCTGTAGTTCCAGACAAGAAGGTAAAGGTTTTGGTGTCACTATTATATACAACACTTGCGCCAAAACGCTTCGCGTTAATCTGCATTTCTCCGCCGTCAGCGACAAAAGAATCTGCACTTATCACCGCAGTAGAGCTGATTTCAGTTTGTGGAGAAGAATCTGACGCAGGGATACCAATATTATTCGTACCATCGGCGTCAGATGCACCGTATACTTTGAATGCCCTATAATTTGAATCTGTTCCAGGTCCAATAGCAGTGTGATTAACACCAAATTGGAACCGCTGGTTGACAGCATCATAGGTCATTTTGATGGGTGGGTTTTTCTCATCAACCCAAACGGTTTTGTTCGAGAAGCTCGTCGCATCTAATCCTAGCGCGGACAAAGAGTTATCTGCCAAGGCAAGTGAAGTAAGCCCCGAAAATACCTCGTCATGAGAAATAAATTCTGGAGAAGAGTTCTCAGGAACGGGTGTATAAGTTTTGCTAGGATCTAGAGTTATAACAGCACCGGGACCATAATTATCGTCACCATCGGAAATATTTCCAGAAACTAATTTAAACATTTTACCTGCTTCAACGCCTGAATCTTTATCAAACGTGCTATCAAAGGACAACACTGGTTTAATACGCCCAGTGCCCTCTAATGTAGTATTTACAGCAGTAAATATTGTGCCAAGCGTTTGATTTTCTTGGATTTCTGCAGTTTCGCTTACAATGTTATTTGTTGACAGTACAGATTCGAATAATGTGGTATCTTTTATCAAACCTTTTGCCGTCGTTTTTGCAGGATATGTAAGCGTAGCTTCTTCCGTCACATCATCTGGTAAAGAAGCTGTCCGGGTATTTGCGTTAGATGAAATTGTATCACCCGCCGCATAGGTTGTGTCACCAATTTTTACAGATCCTGAAAGAACTTTATATTCTTGGTTCGCTTTTAACGTAATACTCGCGTCTGTCGTGACAGGAATCTCGGGGTCGGACGTACTAAATGTCGCTAATGTGGATGTTGGTCCATAAGTCACCCCATCATACTCAACAGAGCCACTGGTGACAGTATATGAGACACCTGGCTGGAGGGTGGAAGACACTTCATCTACATCAAGACTAATTGGCGTGACTGTAAAGGCGTTCTTGGCTTCTCCCGGACCATATAAAACGCCTCCGTAAACGACCGAACCTTTTGTCACATTATAGGAAGATCCCTCTGATACCGCCATTTGAGCAGTTTTTGGCTGTAGTGTCGCTTCGCCACCAATGGCCTCCATTTGACCATCCGCGGACCGGTCTGCTTGGAATCTATCATTCGTGGTGATTACATTTGTAACGCCAGAGTCATTTCCCACGATTTGAGCCGTAAAGGTTGCGTCTGCAGTTGCTACAAGTGCCGGAGTGATATTTGCAACCGCTGAAGCAGAGTTAACTATTTGTGGAGTGAGCGTCGCTTCAACTGTGGTTGACGCATTCACCACTACTAGAGCCAACTCGGACGCGCCCGTTGCAGTAAATACCGTTGAGCCATCCCCTACGATATAGTTGGGAGCCTCGACCGCTTCTTCATCGCCAGCCTGCATAGATCCTGTAATGACTTTATATACAGCACCTTCTGCAGGTGTAATCGTATCCTCAACGTCTAACTCAGTATTAGCCTCCGCTGTGAAAGCCGCGCCCGCAACAATATTGCTACCCTTATAAGTTACCTCAGCGCTGGTGACATAAACACCGGCTTCAATTACTGGTGTATAAGAAACCTCGGCTTCGGTGCTTTTGGCTGCAGGAATTGTAGCGGCAGTAAAGTTTGCGCCTTTAGCAACATCAGCACCGTTATAGCTAATTTGTTGATCGGCGCTATAAACTCCACCAACCACAAGCCCAGGATTTGAAGTTCCGCTTGCGCTTACCGTCAAGCTCGGCACAACAAACGTTGCATCTGCATTAACGTCAGCACCATGATACTTTATGGCCACATCGGTTTTATAGGTCGCACCAACAGTAAGAGCCGGCGTGGTAGTGCCTGCAGCAGCGGTGATATCCTTAACCGCATCAATAACGCCAGCCTGAGAACCCAGAGGAGAGTAACTGTTACCGTTATATGAAACGGACCCAGTCGTTACCTTATAAGAGTGCTCCGCGGTAGGATCAAACACCACGTCTTTTGCCACATTTGTATTGGCGGAAGCGGCATAGGTAAGTCCATTATGCTTTACGACACCAGTCGTTATTTCATAGGTGGTTCCATCAATAACGTCTTCTTTGTCACCGCCTTCGTTAAGTTCTATTGTACTGGCACTCGATGTCAGGCTTGTGGTTGACGTATTGGTATCGAAGGTTGCGTTTGCACCAGCGTCAGCTGCAAAATTTGTTGTGCCGACCGAAGTTATGTAATATTTACTGCCAGCCTTCATTGCACCCTCTGCGGATACGGGAGCCGCACCAGCACCAGCTTCATTATGCTTAAAGGAATGGCCAGAGGTTGTGGTTTCCCGCAGAACAATTTTCTTATTGTTATAGCTATTCACAGCCCCTTGTGGCTGCAAATGTTCGCCCTCAAAGAAAGCTTCAACTTCGGTTGAATCATCACTCAGGATATAGGCTTTTGAAAACACATCTTTTTCGGCAGCTGCCCCTTTGGTCAGAACAAACCCACCATCCGGAAATCCTTCACCAGTCGTATTGATTGTGATCGAATTATCTTCGTCGATGCTAAGAATTGTCAGTTCCCGGCCGTTGATTACGCTCGATTGATTGTCAAAGTCACCCGCCAGTCTTACTACCTCACCAACCTCAAAATTACCTGTATCCGCAACATCAATTGTTAAAAGGTTATTCGATGAATCGTACACAACCGCGCCAAAATCCTGCACTTCTTGCTTATTATTATAAACATCCAAAGTTGGCACTTTGTTGTAATAAGAGTAAACTAAATGCTTTTCGACCGACGGGCTAGTGGAAGTACCGGTACTGGTATAATCAAACGATATGACTTCAGTTTGGTCATAAATCGACTTCATTTGCCCGCCACTAGAGCGCGTGAATAAATTTGAATTAACCCCTAAGTCGTTCCCTTGATTAACCACATAATCATTCATGGTGTCGATTATGCGTACCTGCGCATGAGCCATAAATTCTTCTCGTGTGAAGTCTGGAGACGACCCACTGGTATCAATACCCACCTGCGTGGTCACGTAAGAGGACTGCAAAAGGTCAATTGAAACAGGTGTATTCAACCCACTCAATGTCCCATCACCGGTGTTTAGGGTATAAAAATCAACAGTTAATGTATCATCAACGTTAGAACGGATTTGAAGTTTGTTATCATCTCCATAGGCGTTATTTATTGCGCGCTCAACCTCCTCTGCAAGCTGAGTAGCATTATAAAACCCAGGGCGCAGGTCAATACTGACCGGAACGTCACCGTCATCCACATTTACCAAAAGAAAATCTTTGCCCCAAAAGATTGAACTGTCTGGATTGTCAGCCTCTCTTGTGGCATTGAATTTTATTGGGTCGTTGGTTATTTCGATGAGCTTGTTGCCTTCTTCGCCAAAGTCAAAACCACTTTGAGAGCCTGTAAGTTTTGCAGGCTGAGAGGGTATTGTTTGGTTTAGGTCATCTTTTCGGTAGAGCGCGGAGCCCTTACCTTCCGAAAAGTAGTTATCATCAGGAATACTTGCCACGGTTGTTTCATTGCCGAAGCGATCGATATAAATCTGTTCGTTGTTATCGTTTACTGAAGCAACCAGATCCGGGTTAATCACGGTTTCGTCAATCACCAAGCGCGTATCATATTTGTTGGTGGGGTCATCCGCCGTCGCTGCTTGTGTTTTGATAAAATACACGGTCGCAATTGTAGGGTTACCCAAATCGTCAAAGATGGTCAGCGAGGTTGAATTTGTGAAACTTTCAGGATCTGAGGTGCTGAACTGATATCCATCCGCGAATTTTGGATTATCTGTAATCACAGGCGCATCCGCTGGCAAGTTGATGGCCAGATCGATGTTACTTGTCGCTTTTGGTTCACCCGAGGTTACCGGCAATTGCAAGGGAACCGCGTCATTGATGGTTTTCGAAGTCACAGATCCATCTTCGTTCACCGGGTAGGTCAGCAAGAACTGCCCTGTTGAATCAACAACGTTTCGGTTGTTATCCACGTTAAAAGAACCATTTCGCGTATAAACCACCTGGCTTGATGTTAACGAGGGTTTCAACGCAAAGAAGCCTTGGCCTGAAATCGCCAAATCAAGCGCGTTCAAGGAGGCGGCAATGTTACCTTGGGTAAACTGCTGCTTAACGCCTTTCAAGATCGAACCCGAACCAATCGATGAAGATGAGTTCTGCAATGGAGACGTCGCGAAGATATCCCCAAATTCAGCTCGGCTTCGCTTAAAGCCGGTGGTTCCGACGTTTGCAATGTTGTTTGAGGTGGCGGCAATATCAGCCTGCGAACCATTCAATCCGGTAAGTGCGGTATAAAACGACATTTGTTAGTCTCCCTTAACCCTGGTAACGTCTTCGATTACATCCGATACCGCAGAACATTTGCGGCATCGACGGTTTGATCATTTTCTAATTCAAGATTGGTGGCGCCGGTGTCTTTGTTCAGCTCGGCTCCAATCACTCTGGCAAATAAATTAGGCTGAAGGCTTTCCATGCCCTCGCCATAATTCACCATCACATCCACACGGATATTTTTACTTCCATCCCGATAGGCTTGCGGCAGATCGGTCCATTGAAAGCCAATCATTCCAGAAGCTTGGGGACCCATGACTTGCTCATTAAGCAATTCATTGGTGGCAGCGTCATAAAAATTCACCCGCGTATCAACTGCGGTTTTATCCAGCTCGAACACACCGTGTAATTCACCATTTGCATCGGCTGAGGTCTTGTCACCGGGCACCAAAACCGAGTGACCCATCACATTCGAAATCGAGGCAACGCGGAGTTGTTGAACCTCTGCGGCCATGGCTTTCATCGAGCTGGCCATTTCCTCAATACCAGTCACGGTCGAAAACTGGGCCATCTGCGCGATGAAATCGCCATTATCCATTGGAGCCATCGGATCCTGATTTTGCAATTGAGCTGTCATCAGGGTCAGAAAATCTTCTTGCCCCAATTTATCACTAGACTCGTTTACAACATCGCTGGCGCTTTTGATGCCCAGCTTGTCGAGGATCTCTTTTTGCGTCTGCGCGCTTGGGTTATTGCCGATTTCCATCATTTACACTCCAGCTTACTTGCCCATATCGATCGTGCGCATCATCAAGGCGCGCATGGTCGATAGAACTTCCAAATTATTTTGATATTGCCGACTGGCTTCCATCATCTCGACCATTTCTTCATCAGAATTGATCGGGGCCTTATACACAAAGCCATCTGCATCCGCGTTCGGGTGACCAGGTTCATAAAGCTTTTCTGCTTCACGCTCTAACGCCACGATTTCATCCGCAGTAACGCTTGCCATCCCGTCATTTTCATATTGATCGCTAAACACGGTTTGAAAAACCGGGCGAATTGGTTTGAAGGCTTCTTCGGGGGTACTTGCCTTACTTTCCATATTGGCCAGGTTTGAGGCAATCGTGTTCAGACGCACCATCTGGGCGCCCATCGACTGGCCTACAACGTCAAATATGTTCTTGATATTGTTCATCATTCGCCCTTTATCGCCGTCATCAAGCCGCCAAGCCGCTTGTTGAGAAAGTTAAGAGACGAGATGTAGCGCAAAGAATTTTCCGAAAACTCCATCTGCTCAACCGCCATTTCCACCGTGTTGCCATCGGCGGATGGGTTCATAGATTGACGGAACTTAAGCTTCTCAGACGAGGCTACACCGCTGAAACCAAAATGCTGCTCATACGACCTTTTCAGCGAACCTTCACCCGCTTTGGCCTTTAAAACCTGTTCAAAATCGATATCACGCGCCTTGAAACCCGGCGTTGCCGCATTGGCTATGTTTGAACCAATGATCATGTTCCGACGCTCGCGCAGTTTAAGCGCATCGGCGTTGAAGCTAATATAATCCTTGAGAACTTGCATATTCTAACGTACGTTCCTGCCAAACTTTGTTTCAGGAAGAAACTTGCAAGTATTGTGCCAAAATGGAGATGTTGGTTATGGCCAAGCCCCGGCAACCCGCAAAAAAAACCGCCCCAAAGTCAAAAAAAGCTGCGGCAGAGGCGCCCGACGTTGATTTGGGGAAACTGCTGTCAGAAAAACTGAGCAAGCTGCCTTTGGGAAAATCGCTATCAGTGCTGGAACAAATTTACCAAGATATCGACGATCTTACCATGCGCTTGGATGTATTGATCTACCGTATCCAAATTTTAAAAAAGCGAACTCTGGGGCTAAAACGTGGTGAGTTTATAGATATGAACGAAGTGCTCAATCTATTAGAAGGCACTGAGACCAATCTGGCAGCAAAAGCCAACCTGATGGCAAAAGCCGCCGGCGATGTTGCGGAAGAAGCACCGGCAGCACAAGAGGATACACCCGTTGAATGGGTTAAGCTAAAGCTCCTCAAGGAAACCGAAATCAACGGTATAAAGCTTTCTGCTGAATCGACCGTTGCCGTTGAACAAATAGCTGCAAAAAAACTTCTCGAAGATGGCGTGGCCGAGGCCGTCGAAGAGCCCGCGGAAGAAACCGCGTAAAATGCACCTAGCGCAATGAAATCCTTTTTAACACTGGTGGTTATCCTCTCAGTTGCCATTGGCATATTTTACACCGTCACCTCATCCAACCTGCTGGTGCGCTATTCTTATGACGTATATGCCTGCGCTTCCCCATCTGGAGAAACGATTGAACTGAAATTCAACGATATCGAAATCGGCGAGAACGTCGTTCTCACCAGCGCAAATGTCGAAAGTACTCTTGAAATTTTACAAGCATCTCAAGAAACCGTGATGTTCAAAAAACAAAGCGAAACTTTTACGCTGGAGCGCGAAGACAAGCGACTGTTGCGCGAACTGGACGCGCTAGTGTCAATTTTGTATTGTGACGTTTCAAGTTTTCGGATGTAAACTAAACAAAACATCAATTTCTCCGTTAACAAACTAAAGCGAGGGAAGATCAAGTGGCAAGCACAGGCAGCTCGACATCCGGTACGACCACCACTGGCAGTGAGATCATATCCAGTGTCAACCAATCTGGTTCGGGCATTAATCTAAAAAGCTTGGTCACGGGGTTGGTCAATGCGGAAACTTCCGTTGCGCAATCGCAGATTACCAAAAAGGTTGAAAACACGAACCTTGCAATCTCGGCCTTTGGAACATTGACATCAAAGCTCGACACCTTGAACACCGACTTGACCACGCTGAAAAGCAATACAGCGCGCTCAGTCGCCAGTTCAAATACCGCCGTTATCCTATCTGTCACAGATGAAACGATCGCAAACGATGTGTATTCTGAAATTGAAGTCTCAGCACTTGCAGCCGGTCAAGTCACAACCTTTGACTTGACGCATGCGTCCTTGCTCAATTCGGGATCGCTTAGCGCCTCTAGCACAATCGACACTGGCACAATCAGTCTTACAATCAACGGAAACAGTACAAATATTACCATCGGCTCATCCAATAATACCCTGCAAGATTTGGTGGATGAAATTAACGCAATCACTGGCATGCAAGCCACATTGGTTGATCAAACCGGCAGCGGCGGGTTGGCCCTGATCTTACGCTCAGACACGGGAACAGCGAACGCGTTTTCATTGAGCAGCTCAGATGGGTTACAAGAGTTCAACACATCAGGGTCCGATGCGAGTTCAAGCCCAATAACACTGACCCAAACAGCCGCGGATGCCGCCTTCACGGTGGATGGATTATCTATGACGCGCTCGTCAAATTCAGTCACCGATTTGTTTGGCGGATATCAGCTGGACCTGACGGCCGTGACATCAGATGCGGTAACGATTGCCTCATCGTTAGAAACAGACGATGCCAGCACGCGGATGCAAAGCTTTCTAGACAGCCTGAACACGATTAAATCATTCCTCACCGAAGAAACAAAACGTGGCTTAAACGGCGCAGAGCCGGGGGTGTTGGCCGGCGATGTAACGGCCCAATCCATCCTGCGTAAATTATCCTCATTGACCACAACGGCAATCACAGGGTTTGGCGGCACGGATTATTATCTGGCAAATTTGGGTGTGCAAACCGAAAGGGATGGCAGCCTCTCTTTAGATGAAGATGCGTTTGAAGCCGCGATCACCGCCAATCCAGACATCTTGGATGTGGTGTTTTCTTCAAAATATTCTTCGAGCATTGCAAATCTGACAGCCAGCGGGATCAGCGCTTACCCACCTGAGGCAGGGGCCTATAGTTTTGCCTATTCAAGCGGCAGCACGGCCACGTTAAACGGGGAAACTTTAACCGCGGTTACGAATGGCGATAGCCAAAAAGTGTTCACCGGCACCGCTGGCGATGCGGATAATCTCAGCGTCACGCTGGTTACCGATACCGCAACAAGCGGAACAGTATATTACGGACGCAGCTTGATCGACACACTGCAGGATTATGTCACATCGCTCACCGCCTCTTCGGGTGATATTAAAACCCGCACCAACGCGCTGAATGAAGACATATCAACCTTTGCGGATGATCAAAGCGATCTAGACGCAAAAATCGAAGCATTGACCAATGATTATAACACCAAATTCGGCTCGATGGAGGCCATGGTCACGCAGCTCAATAAAACCGGCAAATATCTCACATCCATGATGGATGCGTGGAATAAGAAAGACTAGAGCTGCCAAAGGCTTCCCCAGGTTAGCCCAATTTACATGCTATATTGCCGTTTTCAGCCTTGCAACGCTGTTGAGATAAAAGTTCGGCTTTGGATTTTAAAAAGATTGCCGCTTACTTTAAGGTACTGATTCACACGAAGACGAGTATGGCGCCACAAACCCCTAGTAGAGTAGGGATTTTATAATCCATTAGGTCTTGCGCATTATGAAGTATCACCGCGCCCAAAATTCGGCGCATCTGTATCTTGGCCGGCTTCGATAATACCGCGTCGAATTTCTCGGGTTCGGGTAAAATACGCGTGTAAATGATCGCCATCTTCGGTTCGAATAGCCCTTTGAAGCGCAAATAGCTCTTCTGTGAAGCGGCCCAGGATCTCAAGCGTCGCCTCTTTATTGGTTAAAAACACATCCCGCCACATCGTTGGATCAGAGGCTGCAATGCGCGTGAAATCGCGAAATCCCGCGGCTGAATATTTAATCACCTCGCTATCGGTGACGCGGCCCAAATCATCCGCCACACCCACCATCGTATAGGCGATAAGATGCGGCGTATGGCTGGTAACGGCCAGAACGCGATCGTGATGATCGGCATCCATAAAATCAACGTTAGACCCCATCGCAAGCCATAAGCGATGCAGCGCATCAACAGCCTGTTTGCTGCTATTCTCAGTGGGCACGATTAAACACCAGCGATTGTCAAACAAACTGGCAAATCCACTTTCAGGGCCCGAATGTTCGGTGCCGGCCAAAGGATGCGCAGGCACAAACTCAACCCCATCGGGCACATGCGGCATCACCGCATCGATCACCGCCCGCTTTACCGACCCCACATCGCTTAATGTGGCCCCAGGCTTTAACGAAGGTGCAATTTCGGCAACCAAATCGCCCATAACGCCAACGGGCACGCAAAGCACCACCAAATCTGCAGTTTCAACCGCCTCACTGGCGCTGTCATAGACGCGATCGCACAGGCCGATCCGGCGCGCTGTCTCGCGGGTTTTTGCAGAGCGAGCATAGCCCACAACCTCACCGACAACGCCGCTGCGCTTTATCGACCAATACATCGAAGAGGCGATCAACCCCAAGCCGATCAAAGCCACGCGCTGATAGATTTGGCTCATGACGCGGCCCCTTTAAATTGACCAACTGCCTCTGCAACGCGCTGACAAGCGGTTTCATCACCAATTGAAATCCGCAAACAATTGGGCAGTTTATATCCCGCCACGCCGCGCACAATCAGGCCTTGCGATTTCAAATAGCGGTCGCACTCTTCCGCCTCTGACTGCGACTGAAACTGCGCCAGAATAAAATTGGCTAAGGAGCGATCAGAAGAAACGCCATGCGCCTCCAAAGCCTGCGCCAACCAGGCGCGCAAACGATTGTTTTCATCGCGGCATTTTTGAACATAGGCTTGATCTTTGACCGCGGCTTCAGCCGCTGCCAATGCAGGCGCGGATAAGTTGAAAGGGCCGCGGATGCGCGACAGGGTGTCAATCACAAAATTGGCACCATATCCCCATCCCACGCGCAGGCCACCAAGCCCGTAGAGCTTAGAAAAGGTCCGCGTCATAAACACATTTTCATGCGCCTCAACGAGCTTTGCGCCGCCATCAAACCCCTCAACATATTCGACATAGGCGCCATCCAGCACGCAAAGCACATGCGCCGGCAGCCCCTCTACCAGACGCTGTATTTCGCGATCCGCCACCATGGTGCCGGTTGGATTATTGGGGTTGGCCAGAAACACCAAGCGCGTACGCTCGCTGCAGGCGGCCAATATTGCGTCAACATCCGTGTGACGATCGCGCTCGGGCACCTCAACTGGCGTGGCCCCAGCCGCCAAGGCAGAAATGCGATACATCGCAAACCCATGTTCGGTATGGATCACTTCATCGCCGGGCCCAGCAAATGCTTGGCAGAGCAATGTAATAATTTCATCGCTGCCCACGCCGCAAATCATGCGCTCGGAATCCAGATCATATTCTGCGGAGATCGCCGCGCGTAAGCCCGCATGATCTGTCGAGGGGTATCGATGCAACTCAAAAGAGGTGCGCCGAAAGGCTTCGATTGCAGCGTCAGAGGGGCCGAATGGATTTTCATTTGAGCTCAGTTTAACCACGTTGCTCACACCCTCAATATGAGAGGAACCACCCTGGTAAAGCTCGATTTGGCTGATCCCAGGCTGCGGTAAAATTTTTGCCATGCTCATCCTCCGTCTCTCTTTCTTCTTAACGATGCCCTGAAACCAACACCAGCGCCAAAACGCAAAAGGCCGCAGCAGTTTCCTGCCACGGCCCCAAACAGGAATGCGCTTTGATTAATTCTGCGCGTAATATTCGATCACGAGGTTTGGTTCCATCATCACCGGATATGGCACATCACCAAAGCTTGGCGTACGCACGAATGTGGCAGACATTTTAGAATGATCTGCGTCCACATAATCTGGCACGTCGCGCTCGGCCAATTGCGTAGCCTCGATCAAAACCGCGATCTGACGTGATTTTTCACGCACTTGGACAACATCGCCTTCTTTCACGCGATATGACGCAATATTAACGCGGCGTCCGTTCACGGTCACGTGACCGTGATTCACAAATTGACGCGCTGCAAACATCGTTGCCACGAATTTTGCGCGATACACTACCGCGTCCAAGCGACGTTCCAGCAAGCCTACAAGGTTCTCGCCTGTATCGCCTTTGATACGCTCGGCTTCGGCATAAATACGACGAAACTGCTTCTCGGTGAGATCGCCGTAATACCCTTTTAGCTTTTGCTTTGCGCGCAGCTGCAAACCGAAATCACTTAATTTAGCTTTGCGACGCTGGCCATGTTGCCCTGGGCCATATTCGCGGCGATTTACGGGGGATTTGGGGCGACCCCAAATATTTTCGCCCATGCGGCGATCAATTTTATGCTTGGCAGACGTGCGTTTGGTCACGGCTGATCTCCTTCTGTTAATTGTCGAAGGGCGTTGTCCTCTGAATTGCTTCCGACAGGCATCCCCTTGCGGGGGCCACCAACACCAATGAAGCCGCGCTTATATAGGCACAGAAGGCAGAGTCAATCCTGCACCTCTATTTTTATTGGGCGAAGTTTCGATGCCGGAAGCCGGCTATAACGCCACCTGTGAATGGCGAAAACACCCCACCAAATGATCATTCACCATGCCCGTTGCTTGCATAAACGCATAGACGATTGTCGGGCCACAAAACTTAAACCCCTCAGCCTTTAAATCTTTTGAAATTTGCGTGGATAAGGGCGTGTAATTGGGCACCTCGTCTAAACTTTTCCAATGGTTTATCAAAGGCGCAAACTTCACATAGGCCCATAAAAAATTTGCAAACCCGACGCGCTGTTCGATTTTCTGCCACACCCTTGCGTTCGAGAGGGTTGCCTCAATTTTACCTCGATGTCGAATAATCCCGGGGTTTTGCAGCAATCGTGCAACGTCTTTTTCGGACCAGCTTGCCAGTATATTGGGATCAAACCCAGCAAAGGCTTCGCGAAAATTATCCCTTTTTTTCAATATTGTGATCCAGCTTAACCCGGCTTGGAACCCATCCAAAATCAGTTTTTCCCAAAGCGCACGGCTATCGGTTTCTGGAACGCCCCATTCCGTATCGTGATAGGCACGATATACCGGATCTTGCCCATGCCACCCACAGCGCGACCGATCTTCCATTTTATTCATTCACCTTTTTTGCTTTGTTAGAGGTTTGTTATCTAATTTTTTGCAAGCTTTCCTCGGATCCAGAATGGAGTAAATCATGCAAATCGGCAATCCTCTGGATATATCCAGCGAAGACACGTCTCCTTTGGCTTTTGCAAACGCCCAAAATGAAAAAAACATTCTGCGCAGGGTGGTCCGGGCTGTAGACCAAAACGACACCCTGCTTGCCTTCCAGCCGATCGTCAAAAGCGCCGAGCCCAATTTAGTTTTCTGCTTTGAAGCGCTGGTTCGGATCCGCGAAGCATCAGGCCAGATTATACCCGCATCGAAATTCATGCCGCTGATCGAAGAATTAGAGATCGCGCGTACCATCGATTGCCATGCCCTTGCTCTTGGTTTGAGGCGTCTGCGCGATCACCCGAACCTATATCTTTCGATTAATATGTCAGCGCGCTCGATTGGATATCACAAATGGACTGACATTTTATCAAAGGCACTGCAACGCACCCCCTCTATCGGCAAACGGCTTATTTTGGAAATCACCGAAGGTTCTGCGATGCGGCTTCCAGAAATTGTGATCCCGTTCATGCGCGATTTATCGCAACGCGGAGTTGGTTTTGCCTTGGATGATTTTGGGTCTGGGGCCACGTCGTTTCGATATTTGAAAGATTTTCAGTTCGATTTTTTAAAAATTGACGGGCAATTCATCAAAGATGTCGAGCATAATGCGGATCATCAGGTTTTGGTGCACGCCTTATTATCCATCGCACGCCATTTTGGCATGTATACAATAGCCGAGGCGGTTGAAACATCCGCAACAAGCGCTTGGCTGAACAAGAGCGGCGTAATATGCCAGCAAGGGTATTTTTTCGGACGCCCAACGCTGAGGCTTGACTGGCCAGGAGCCGAGATCGCGTAGCGCGCGCGCCTCCCAGCTCCTTTGCACATCTTTATAAATCGCGGTGATGGGGCATATTGTATGTTCGCCCCTATAACGCTTAACGTGGCGTCAGCGCGCTCGATATCAGCAGAAAGCAATCTTGTGTTGCTGCGATGCAGCATTTGCTTTAAACACTCGCGCAAGCACGTTCAATTGTTTTATCAATGCAAATTTGGAGACCACCATGACCAATGTCGTAATCGCCTCTGCAGCCCGAACAGCGGTTGGCAGCTTTAACGGATCCCTTGCAACGACGCCCGCCCATGATCTTGGCAAAACAGTGCTTGAAGCCCTGGTCGCGCGCGCCGGTATCGAGAAAGCGGAGGTCTCTGAAACAATTCTCGGGCAAGTGTTAAGCGCAGGCCAAGGCCAAAACCCAGCGCGTCAAGCCCATATCAATGCAGGCTTGCCGATTGAAAGCGCGGCATGGGGCATCAACCAAGTCTGCGGATCGGGCTTGCGCGCCGTTGCCTTGGCCGCTCAACATATCCAACTGGGAGATGCGCAGATTGTTGCCGCGGGTGGACAAGAAAATATGTCGCTCTCTCCGCATGTCGCGCATTTGCGCGCCGGTCACAAAATGGGCGATGTCAGTTATATTGACAGCATGATCCGAGATGGTCTCTGGGATGCTTTCAATGGCTATCATATGGGTCAAACCGCAGAAAACGTGGCAGAAAAATGGCAAATTAGCCGCGAGATACAAGACCGTTTTGCCGTGAATTCTCAGAATAAGGCAGAAGCAGCCCAGAATGCGGGTAAATTTGTTGATGAGATCGTGCCGGTTGTGATCAAAACGCGCAAAGGCGAAATTGTCGTGGATAGGGATGAATATATCCGCCATGGTGCAACGATGGACGCGATGCAAAAGCTGCGCCCAGCTTTCGCGAAAGAGGGCAGCGTCACAGCTGCGAACGCATCAGGTTTGAATGACGGCGCAGCGGGTGCCTTGCTAATGAGCGCCGATGAGGCCGAAAAACGCGGGATCACACCTTTGGCGCGGATTGCCTCTTATGCAACGGTCGGACTTGACCCTTCTATCATGGGCGTTGGGCCGGTTTATGCCAGCCGCAAAGCGCTTGAAAAAGCCGGATGGTCTGTGGACGATTTAGATTTGGTTGAAGCCAACGAAGCGTTCGCCGCGCAGGCCTGTGCTGTCAACAAAGATATGGGCTGGGATCCTGATATCGTCAACGTCAATGGTGGCGCCATTGCCATCGGGCATCCTATTGGTGCCTCAGGCGCGCGGGTTTTGAATACATTGCTTTTCGAAATGAAGCGTCGTGATGCGAAAAAAGGGTTGGCAACTTTATGCATTGGCGGCGGTATGGGTGTGGCCATGTGCCTAGAGCGCCCCTGAATAAATCACAAACCACTAAGAAATGTTATTGCTAAATATATACAATATTTGTAATAATATTTCTAATGCAAAAATAGGAGAAGATAATGTCAAGAGTCGCGCTGGTTACAGGCGGAACCCGCGGAATAGGCGCCGCTATTTCGATCGCAATGAAAACCGCCGGCTATCAGGTCGCGGCAACTTATGCCGGAAATGACGCCGCAGCTGCGGCGTTCACGGCAGAGCATGGCATAAAAACATTCAAATGGAGCGTTGCCGATTATGATGCTTGCGTTGCCGGCATCGCCGAGGTTGAGGCCGCGCTGGGGCCCGTCGACGTGCTGGTCAACAATGCCGGTATCACGCGCGATGCACCTTTTCACAGAATGACGCGCGCGCAATGGAGCGAGGTTATTGATACCAACCTCTCTGGCGTCTTTAATATGACGCACCCGCTTTGGCCCGGCATGCGCGAGCGCAAATTTGGCAGAGTGATTACAATCAGCTCGATCAATGGTCAAAAAGGCCAATTTGCCCAAGCCAATTATGCGGCCTCTAAGGCTGGTGATTTGGGGATGACAAAAACCCTTGCCCAAGAAGGCGCACGATATGGGATCACCGCAAATGCAATCTGCCCGGGATATATCGACACAGATATGGTTAAAGACCTGTCTGAAAAAGTGATCGATGGCATCGTGGCGCAAATTCCAGCGGGGCGCCTTGGTCAAGCAGAGGAAATTGCACGCTGCGCGGTCTTTTTGGCCGCTGATGGCTCTGGCTTTATCAATGGCGCAACTTTAAACGCCAATGGCGCGCAATATTTGGCTTAAGCCAAGGCATCTGCTTACTTTATAGTTATGGTTTGGGCAGCGCTATGTGCGCAAAACGCTGCCCAAAATATGTGAGCGTTTCCCTAACACGGTCAGGGGAGGCCATGGCAGCACAGGCTGTTGCAAAAAATCTGCGGGCGATACCTGGATAGCCACCTCTGCCGCGCGACGCGCTCGCCCTTACAGAACCTCTTTGATCTGCAGCTATGGCGCGGCGTTTTTTAACGAGATCAAACAGGGCTTTCCATCCGCCACTTATAATAAAAAGCAGGGGCATGGGTAAATGACCTTTCTTCATCGGCGAAATGCGATTTTACAAAAGCTGTAAGCTGTAAGCTGTAAGCTTCGGTGGTGCAAAATGGTCCGGGGCGTATAGAGCTAAATCCGAACTGAAACATACCCCAATAATTGCAGATGTTTAAAAAATAACCCTCAACAGCGTCGCAAAAGCCCGTCGCCTAACATGGGGTAAACCGATTGAATGCCAAAGCTGCGACATATTCGATTATGCCAAGCCAACGCGCATGGCCATCGAATGACGCGTTGCCTGGCGCTATTTCCGGCCTAAAGCATCGCTGGAAAAACCTGATCAGGGGGTCTATGGCCATCCGCAAATGTCTTGATATTGATGATAACCTTTTCGCCCATTTCAATGCGCCCCTCTATCGTGGCAGATCCCATATGCGGCAATAAAACCACGTTTGCCAAACGGCGCAAATCAACGTTCACATCCGTGCCATGCTCGTACACATCCAATCCTGCACCGGCCAGCTCGCCGGCTGACAGCATCCGCGTTAGAGCATTTTCATCGATCACCTCACCACGGGAAGTATTTATGATCACCGCGCTTGGTTTCATAAGCTTCAAGCGCCGCGCGTTCATCAAATGAAACGTCGACGGCGTATGGGGGCAATTAATCGATAGAATATCCATTCTCGCCACCATTTGATCCAGACTTTCCCAATAGGTGGCCTCAAACTGGCTTTCAGTTTCTGAATGCAGGCGTTTGCGATTGTGATAATGAATTTGAACGCCAAAGGCGCGCGCGCGCTGCGCAACCGCTTGACCAATGCGGCCCATCCCAAGGATACCCAGGCGGCGGCCTCCCAAGCGCCCCCCCAAAAATCCGGTCGGTGACCAACCCGACCATTGGCCCGATTGCATCATGCTTAAACCTTCAGGAATCCGGCGCGTCACTCCGAGCATCAGCGCCATCGCCATATCCGCCGTATCCTCAGTCACCACGCCAGAGGTGTTCGAAACCAGAATGCCACGTTGATTGGCAGTTTTCACATCAATATGATCAACACCCGCCCCAAAATTAGCGATCAACTTTAGATCTGGGCCAGCTTGCGCCAATAAAGCCGCATCAATATCATCGGTGACGGTCGGCACCAAAACATCGATTGTCTTCATCAAAGCGCCCAGCTCGGCCCGCTCCATCGGAGTATCTTGGTCGCGCAGATGAACATCAAACAGCTCTTTCATACGCGTTTCGACCGCTTCAGGAAGACGGCGCGTCACGGCTACGCGAAGTTTATCTGATGGCATATGAGCCTCTTTACTGACACAGCTGTTACCCGCATAAAGTGACGTAAGTTGCATCAAGGCACAAGAACCTCTAGATAAAAAATTGAAACAGGATTTCGAGCGTCAAACATGCTGCGCATTATAGCCCCAATCGTTCTCAGCTTTTTATTGGCCAGCAGCCTTTGCGCACAAGAGCGCGGCCCAGTGACCAACCTGCCCATGCCGCGCTACGTGTCTTTGAAAGCCAGCAAAGCCCATGCCCGCCGCGGGCCTTCCTTATCGCACCGGATTGATTGGGTGTTTACACGCAAAAACATGCCTTTGGAAATTTATGCCGAATATGAAAACTGGCGGCGGGTGCGAGATATCGACGGCGCCGGAGGCTGGGTGCATTATTCGATGCTCTCTGGTGTCCGCAGTGCGATTGTAACGACCGACATGCACCCCTTGCTTTCACGCCCTGATCGCAGCAGTGCCTTGCGCGCACGGATTGAACATAATGTCATCGTCAGCATCGACGAATGCACCTTGGATTGGTGCCGCGCAAGATCCGGTCAATTTAAAGGATGGCTGCCAAAAGACACGCTTTGGGGTGTTTACCCAAACGAATTGCGCGATTAGCGGCGCTCTAAAACCATCACGTTTGCTTATTTAACGATTTGCCAATCTCCATCCGCGCTGCGACAGGCCTGGCCATAGCCTTGCTCTTTACGCCCACCAACGATGATTTCTTGCGTATATTCGCGGCACACCGTGTCAGCGCGATAAAACGTGCGCGTTGGCTTTACGCTGCCACTATTGCCGCTATCGGGGTTCTTCCACGCAACGGCTGTATTCGTGGGCGAGGTTTCAAGCGCGGTTTGATAATTATTATTCAACATCCGGCGATCCAACTCATCCAGAGAGGCCCCAATATCTGCCCCGATTACCATACCGGCCACAGCGCCCAAAAATGTCGCAAATTGCTGATTATCAGACCCCTCGGCCATCTGATTGGCTAAGGCGCCCCCCACAACCGCACCGCTCAGCGTGCCAATTGTTTCTTTACGGCCTGGCTCGCCCGGTGCTTGAGAAACACCGCCGCCGGCAGTTTGGCAGCCCGCCAAAGCGATCATAAGAACCGATATTATCACGCGTTTTCTCATAGCATTCTCCTGTTACGTCAGCGCCAGCGCCCGTCGATATAAATATACAAATATCATGCCGTAGAAACCAACTGATTTAAATAGCCAACTGACACCTACCGGCAAAAATCCGCACATAAAACACCCGCTGCAAAATGTAGATTTTGCTTGCACCAGACAGAGTAACAATGCCCGATGCCACGCAAACTATGATTTTCAATCAAAAACGTTCATAAAACCTAGATGAAACGCAGCAGGGTTGATCCAAAGCCCTGGCTATCCCCCGGCGTCAAAATTTGGGTAAAATTATTGTGATTGAGTGATAAGTATCAAGCTTTCGGCCGAGAGAACGGACAGCTTGAAATCATAGTCGCCCTTGGCAAGGCGTAAAAAGAAGTTGCCGAATCCATAAAAAAGGTGGGCACGAGGCCCACCAGTCTTTTAAGGGAGGAAATGAAGACAAAAACCAACTTCACATCTTATAATACGGCTTTCTTATCAAATCGTTTAGCTGAAGCGCGGAGCATTAAAATCGGAATGTCGGCAAGGTCATTGCGCCAAACGCTCGAAAACCTCTTCGACCTGCACCAGCCGTTTTTCAGAGATAGAAAGATACGCAGCTTCAGCAAGAAGCAGGGCCTGACGCCCATCTTCAAAGCCAACCTCTGCGGGTTTATGGTTTTTCACGGCCTCAACAAAAGCAGCGATCTCTGCCATAAAGGCTTCGTGATAGCGCTCTAAAAAGAAATGCAAATAGGGCTGGCTTGTTTCGCTTTCCTGCGCCGAGTAGCGGCGCAACTCATACAGCTTGCGATTATCGCTGATCAACATGCCCGTTGAACCTAGCAATTCCAATCGCTGGTCATAGCCATAAACCGCCGTTCGCGAATTATTAATCTGGCATTGTTTGCCATCCGCCGTCCGCATGACGATCATCGCGCTGTCAAGATCGTCTAGCTCCTCCATCAACGCAGGATCGATCAAACGCCCCCCCATCGCCATAACCTCTGTCGGGGTTTCGCCCAGAATAAAGCGGGCCAAATCAAAATCATGGATGGTCATATCGCGCAGCAATCCACCGGCGCTTTCATAATAGGATCTGGGCGGCATTTCAGGGTCGCGCGAGGTTATAATCACTTGATGCAAATCACCAATATCTCCGTTCAATAAACCTTGGCGCGCGGCCCGATGGCCCGGATCGAAACGGCGGTTAAAGCCCAGTTGGATCAACACATCGCTGCCCGAAATTCTTTCTGCGCAGGCATTGACGCGTGCGAGACTGAGATCAATGGGTTTTTCACACAGCACCGGCTTGCCCGCAGCCACCGCCATTTCAATAAAATCCGCATGGGTTTCGGTTGTGGTGGCGACCAATACAGCATCCACATGACCCGAGGAAAATATGTCTTGCGGGCTAGATGCTGCCGGTACACCGTGCTGTTCGGCCACGGCAGAGGCGCTTGGCACGTGGACATCATAGACCATAGCCAATTCAGCATCTGCGTGGCGCGCGATATTATCTGCATGCATGCGCCCTATCCGTCCACATCCCAAAACCGCTATGTTGAGCATTTCTTTTCTCCTAAAATAACAGGGTAATCGGTTCGTTCACAGGCTTTACACTGAGCGCTCTAATGTCAAGCCTCAGCAGCTGCGCCCGCAACGGCTTGAGCAACTTGAAAATATGCCCAAGCACTCGAACCAACATTAAACCAAAATGAGAAAAGCAAAACGCCCGGAAAAATATTCAAGACAGCGTCATGCCATTAAGAATAGCGCGGAATGACAAGTTTCGCCCTGCGGCGCGCTAAGCATCCGCAATCAGATCTTCAACTTCTTTGCGCAAATGTGACGGAATATTGACCCCGTTTTGGCGGGCGTCTTGACGCTTTTGACCACGGCTTGCGCCGGGCAGGCGCGTACCGCTTTGCTCCAAGATGGCCGAACATAAAGCGCTGAGGCGGGTTTCGAATGCCTGGCCACCGAATTTTTTTGGGTCAATCGCTATGATCATTTGCCCCACGCCAGGGGGCGCGCCTTCTGCGTCAAAAAAGGATGTGGCCTCAAAGCTATGATTGGCACCGATCAAACTGGCAGATAGAATTTCAACCATGAGACTTAAGGCGGCACCTTTGGCATCGCCAAGGGGCACCATTGAACCGGCCAAAGCCGCTTTGGGATCAGTCGTCGCTTGGCCATTTCGATCCAAAGCCCATCCTTCGGGGATCGAGTCGCCGGCTTTATCAGCCGCCATCACTTTACCTCTGGCGACTTTGGATAGCGAAAGATCAATTACCAAAGGCGCCGCATCGGCTCGAGGGCTGGCAAACGCAATCGGGTTGGTGCCAAACACCGGTTGGCTTCCCCCCCAGGGCGCCATCGCTTTGGGCGTATTGGCAAACATGAGGGCAATCATGCCTTGCTCTGCCAAGGCCTCGACATGCGCGCCCATTTGACCGGCATGATGTGATCTTATGATCCCCGCAGCCGCTATGCCTGTTTCTGGCAGGCGCGTCAGCAATTCCGAAATTGCCAAAGCGATCGCGGGAAAAGCAAACCCGTTTTGCGCATCAACTCGTATCAGCCCAGCGCTGCAGATTTCAAGCTGCGGAACCGCGGTTCCATTCACTTTGCCCGACCGCGCCTGCAACGCATAGCTTTTCACCCGCGATAACCCATGGCCTTTTTGTCCATCAATTTCTGCGGCAACCAAAGCTGCAGCAACCGTAGCTGCATTGGCCTCAGAAACCCCAGCTTGTACAAAAGCCCGGCTTACGAAGCGAACCGCATCCGCAACACTTAATGTGGTTATATTCTCGATATCAGTCATGCCATCTCCCATTTGCCTGCCCTCTAACCTGTTTCATTCGCGGTTAGAAGCTGGAAATGACCGATTTTGTTTCAAACAGAGGCCGCGTTCAGCGCCGCCAATACACCGCGCAGTTCAGCCAAACCCTTCAAGCGCCCGATATAAGGATATCCCGGATGCGTGCCAGCCCCCTTATCGCCCGCCAAAGCATGGCCGTGATCTGGCCGAAAATAAATCGGGCGACCCTGTTGTTCCGCATGCCGACGATGCGTTTCAGCCTGTAGAATTTCCATCACCTTTACCAGATCGACATCCCCGCCCAGATGATCTGATTCATGGAAAGATCCATCGGGTGATTTTGTGACATTGCGCAAATGCGCGAAATGCACACGTTGCGCAAAAGCGCGCGCCATTGCGATCAAATCATTCTTAGGATGCGCCCCGAAACCACCCGTGCAAAACGTGACCCCATTCTCATCCGCCTCTACTGCCTCTAAAATCCAAGCGATATCAGATTGCGTTGAGACAATACGCGGCAAGCCCAGAATATCCCAAGGAGGATCATCTGGATGAATGCACATATTTACGCCAAGCTCTTGCGCCGTGGGAATGATTTCCTGCAGAAACCGCTTCAAATTCGCCCTTAAATCTTTGTGTGTCAGCCCCTCATATGCCTGTAAAGCAGCGCGCAAGCCAGCCACATCATACCTATCATAAGCCCCCGGCAAGCCCGTCATAATCGAAGACAACAAACGGTCTTTATCTTCCATATCCGCCTTTTCGAACCATAGCTGAGCTTGCGAAATCACCTGTTCGGCGTGATCGTCTTCCGCGCCGGGGCGTTGCAAGATGAACATATCAAAAGCTGCCATCTCAACCGCAGAATAGCGCAGCGCTTGGCCGCCCGATGGCATCTGCCAATCCAGCGTTGTTCTGGTCCAATCCAGAACAGGCATAAAATTGTAACAAATCGTTTTAATGCCGCAGGCCGCAAGATTGGCCATTGATTGTCGATAATTTGCAAAAATACGCGGCAAATCGCCTTCGCCTTTTTTGATATTCTCATGCAGCGGCAGACTTTCCACCACTTGCCAAGATAAGGGCCGAGCGGCCTGCGCAATAAGCGCTTGCCGCGTTTTGATCGCCTCCTCATCCCATACGTCTCCATATGGAATTTCATGCAATGCAGAAACCAATACCCCCGCGCCAGATTGGGCAATATGATCCAAAGAAATCTTATCAAGCGGCCCGAACCAACGCCACGATTCAATCATTGATCTCTCCCGTTTTAAAAGCTGGAGCACAGGTAAAACGCACGGCTTTTTCAAAAGCCTTGCGCGCACCAGCGCGTTCCGGCTGAGTGTCCGGCACGATTGCATAAACCACGTGATTGTACAATTTGGATCTTAATCGCGCACCTCTCTCTCAAAGTGGGCTGCAAAGCCTCTGGATTGACCATCCCCACTTACGCAGCTGAGGTTCTAGGTTTTAGCTTGGTTTTCGCGAGTAGAAACAAAAAAAGGCCCCCCCAAAAAAAGGGGGCCAAAGTAACATTGAAACGTCTGGGAGGATCGCGTTCAATGATGCACAAAATTCGGGAGGAATTAAGGTTTGCGCATTACGGGTGTCATCAGAGACCGCGCCTGCACAGCCGAAGCTTGGTTTTCAGCGGCTCAAGGCTCGTTGTGAATACGCTCTAGCCCTTCACGCCTAGAGTTTCAGCGCAACTGCTTAATAAGTCCCCACAAAGAAACTTTTAAGCGGGGGGGATCTTTGATAAAAAAGATCCGGCCCAGCGCATAACGATTGATTGCAGGGCGCAACGCAGTCCAATTGGGCGGCGCGTTGGCCCCATGCGTGATTTGTTCAAAGCGAGCAAATGGCCTCAGACACCTATTGAGTTTGCCCAGTAACTTAGGTTTAAAATTTAACGACTTAAGATCTGAAACCATTTGCCAGAGAGATGATGCGTCAGATAAACAGATTGAGCGCCCCTGTTTAAAGCGCCTATTAAAACGCATGGCATCTGCCCTACAAATTTGGATATAAAATGACCTATACGCCCGCATCTTCACGCTATGACGCAATGGTTTACCGCCGATGCGGTCAATCCGGTTTAAAACTGCCGGCAGTATCTTTGGGCCTTTGGCATAATTTCGGCCATGATTTTCCACATCAAACCAAACGAAAAATCTGCCAAACAGCGTTTGATCATGGCATCACACATTTTGATCTGGCCAATAATTATGGACCACCGCCCGGCAGTGCGGAAGCAGCCTTTGGTGATATTTTGCGCCAAGATTTCGCCGGCTATCGAGACGAATTATTGATAAGCTCAAAGGCCGGGTATAATATGTGGGATGGCCCCTACGGAGAATGGGGCAGCCGCAAATACCTGATTGCCTCTTGTGATCAATCGCTTCGGCGGATGGGTTTGGACTATGTAGATATTTTCTATTCACACCGATTCGATCCAAATACACCTTTAGAAGAAACGATGGGCGCTTTGGATCATATCGTCCGCTCTGGGCGGGCACTTTATGTAGGCATTTCAAGCTATAACAGCAAGCGCACGCAAGAAGCCGTGGCAATTTTGAAGGCGCTGGGTACCCCCTGTCTGATCCATCAGCCAAGTTATAATATGTTCAATCGTTGGGTCGAAACCGATGGTCTGCTTGACAGCTTGGACAGCCTTGGCATGGGGTCAATCGCCTTCACGCCTTTGGCCCAGGGGCTTCTCACAAACAAGTATCTTAACGGAATTCCCAGCGATAGCCGCGCCATGCAAGAGAAAAGCCTTGATCGCGGCCGGATCGCCGATGCGCTGGTCGAGGCCTTGCGCGGTTTAAATGCTATTGCAGAGGCACGCGGTCAAACCCTGGCCCAAATGGCACTGGCGTGGGTGCTGCGCGAAGGGCGCGTAACCTCAGCGCTGATTGGGGCGTCAAAGCCCGAGCAAGTGGTGGATTGTGCCGGTGCGATCCAGAACTTAGAGTTTAGCGAAGATGAACTTCGGCGCATCAATGCCTATGCCACTGATCGAGACCTGAACCTATGGGCCGCCTCATCCGAGCTTGCATAATCAAAGCCCCGGATGGGCCTTGCCAAGTGGAGGATCGATGCCGGATGTGCCGCCCAAGAAGCGTGCGCCTCTTACGTCTTAACCATCATGATAAGCCGGGCCAGCAGCACAAGCGGGCTCTGTGGCAGATCTGCTCTGAAGCCTTTTTGCCCAAGTTTAATTTTAAAACTTTACACAAGCTTTCCCCGCGCTGCCACTGGGATACAGGCAACCACTTGGTCGCCCCGAATGGCGACTAATTGATCAAACATATTTACAGACACACAAACATGGTTGGGGATGACGCGGACGATCTCTCCTATCTCAGGTTTGCGCGCAGTTTGGGATAAATCTAAAAATCCGTGTTCTTCTGCAAATTTATCAATGCGAGCGTTTGGATATTCAATAATATGCCCATAGCCATCTAAGCCTCCTATATCCGAGGTGAAGGTTTTTGAACCCGCATCCAAAATACCGCGCTCGGCGCCAGCTCGGCTCACAACGCTGGTGAAAACGTGATAAGCGCACGCTTCTTGCGTGGCGAACCCCGCGGCGATCATCATCCGATCATTGAAAATACAGGTTCCGGCGCGATGCTCGGTTGCGCCGCGCAGCTGCCCGATATTCTTGAAATTTGGCGTTCCACCGGTCGAAACGATACCTGCTATGAGACCAAGATGGTTTAATCCCGCCTGCACCGCATCAAAAAAACTCTGGGTGTGTGGCCAGCCGTTTAACGGCGGGTAAAACAACAAGCCAGCAAACCTCAAATGCGGATCATCTTTAATCACCTGTGCCAAATCTAAAGCTTGCTGTGGGGTCTCAACGCCGGCACGGTTTTGCCCCGTATCGCATTCAATCAGAACCTCTAAAGGGCGCCCTGCATCTTGCGCAGCCTGCGCATAGGCGGTTAAGCTCACGCGATTATCAGCACAGACTTTCAAAGCGACGCGCTTTTGCAACGCAGCCAACCGACCCGAGCGCGCAGCGCCCAGCAGATTGGTTGCAATCACGATATCGCTTATCCCGGCATCCGCCATAATTTCAGCCTCGCCAAGTTTCTGACAAGTGATCCCCTGCGCCCCCGCAGCAATTTGCATTTTGGCCAAAATTGGCGATTTATGCGTTTTTATATGGGGCCGATTGGCAAGGCCTTGGGCGGCGCATAAACGCTGCGCTGTTTGGATATTTTGCTCAACCTTATCAAGATCAATAACAGCGCAGGGTGTGCCAAAATCGCGCATAATGGTTTGTTTCAACGTATGATCAATTGGCCTCATAACAGGTCTGCCCTTCAGATTTAACACTCGCAATTGAAGCTTACGTCGATCGGGCAAATAGCGCCACTTTAAACTCGCTAAGCGCCCTAAAATAGCGTAGCCTTTTGGCGATGAAAAAACAAAAGTTAGGCACCAGCGGGCTCAGCGTCACACCCGTGGCCTTTGGTGCATCGGCGCTGGGCAATATGCCCGATACCTATGGGTATGAGGTAAGTGAGGCGCGCGCGCAGATCACCTTGCAAAAAATCTTTGAGGGGCCAATCAATTTTCTGGATACATCAAATAATTATGGATTGGGGCGCAGCGAAAGCCGGATTGGGCAAGCGATCAAAGCGCGAGGGGGGTTACCTGACGGCTTTGTGCTAGCCACAAAGCTTGACCGTGACATGCAAACAGGGCGCTTTGACGCCGATCGGGTCGCGCGCTCAATCGAAGAAAGCCTGACGCGCCTTGGCCTGAATTGCATTCCACTTCTACATCTTCATGATCCCGAACACGCGCATGACTTAGACGAAGTAACCCGCGATGGCGGCGCAATTGATGCCTTGTTTAAACTTAAGGAACAGGGCTTGGTCACCGCCGTCGGTCTTGCGATGGGCGCGCTGGACATCATGTTTCCGATCTTAAAAGCATATCCGTTTGACAGTTTGATTAGCCATAATCGGTTTACTTTGTTGAACCGTTCAGCAGGCCCGATGTTTGACTATGCGCAAACGCAAGACATTGCTGTTTTCAATGCCGCTCCCTATGCAGGGGGCGTACTTGCCAAGGGCAGCCATATCCTACCAAAGATCACCTATCAGCCCGCCAATGCAAAGCAGTTGCAACCCGTACGGGCTTTGGAAGATGTCTGTTCCCGCCACAACATCCCCTTAGGGGCAGCCGCGTTGCAATTTTCTCTTAGTGAGAGGCGTGTGACATCTACAATTGTGGGCGTTTCCAGACCCGAGCGCGTGGAGGAAACGCTTGAATGGGCGGCGCTTGAATTGCCAGAACCCGCTTTGGCAGAATTGGCACAACTTACTTTTGACCTTGGCGATCCGGAGGCCGATCGCGTCTACAAGCCAGGCTAATATTCACCACGTCTCGCCGCGAAACTTTGGGCCGAAGCTATCCGCTCACGTAGGGCGTATCTGTTGGCCGATACCAAAGCTTTTGGTTGTGCAGGCTGCCTAACACAGATTGAATCTCCGAAATTTCTTTCTTTCCAGTCAAGCATGTCTTTTCGTTCGAAGACGAACTTTTCGACAATTGGTTCAACCGAAAACGCAGTGCGTCCTCTACGATTTCCAGCTCTTTTAATCCCATTTCAAAATTCGTATTATATCCCATGAGCCCATCCTGTTGACGCGTTTAAAGATCAAAAATTTCGTATACGAAACAGATATAAATTAATTGAAATTTTATCAAGGCCGCATTTGGTTAAATTTTTTAAAAGGCTTTTCTATTTTTTTTACACGCCATCGCGCTTAAAGGTACCCTCAGTTTTGAACGCCACACCGCTCTGTAGAATTCTCAAATTGGGTAACTGCACTGCCCTTTTTTATTGAATTGCACCCGCCGCATCTCTGTGAAGCACCGAGTGAAACGCATCGCCTAAGGCCGACACTAAAATTCACAGCGTTTTTACAGAGGCTTTCATAGACGCTTTTACAGACGCGTTATCAGCTCTGCCCCCATGACGAACAGCACGAACGCCACAAGCGTGGCGCCTAGGGTCAAAAACAACTTACCATTGCCCCCCTGAGCTGCCGGAAAAGGCATTTTCTTCCCTCTTGAGCGTCTAAAAAACAAAAGCAGGACAGCAATGACCAGAAGAATTGGAAGAAACCTTAAAACAAGCGCCATGATGTTTCCTTGAGATACGAGACGTCCAGATAATAGCCAAGATAAAAGGAATAAGAAACGTGAAAACCCGTTTTCAACCGCGGCATTTTTTAACTTTTGATCCAAAATGACCAAATCAACACATCCCACGCGTTTTGTTACGGGTCCACTCGTCCGAATGGGAACGTATATTCAAATGGCTGGCTAGCAGCGCGGCCCTCTGCGCAATGTAGGTTTGGGAAAAATGCGCCCACTGATGAGCGCATGTACAACGCCCCCTTAAAAGTCCATGCTTGAGGACCGCGGTTTTCACCGGTGTTCGAATTTTATCAGGTAAAGGCGAAAGCCAAGGCCGGAAATCGCCCATAAAAACGAGGCGGCAGCGCGCAATCTGCGGCTGAACGGCATCTTATATTTGAAAAATGCCATGCTCTATGATGTTTTTTATTGGCAAGCACCCAACCAGCCCATAGGTAGCGGTATGACTTGGATAGATCGGCTCACATTATTTTCGCAACTTGATTTGGCAGCCGTCTCTTTGCTCTTATTTTCTTTTATCGCCATTGGCGGGCTGATCGAATATGCGCCGCGCGCGCGCCCCTCGGTATCACAATTAATGGCAGAGCACCGGCGAAATTGGATGCAGCATATGGCCGCCCGCGATGTGCGCATTTTTGACGCGCAAGTTTTGAATGGATTGCGTCAAGGCACTGCTTTTTTTGCCTCGACCACAATGATCGCTACGGGGGGTGCATTGGCACTGATCGGCAATGCAGATCAATTGATCGGCGTCGCTATCGACCTTAATCTAAATGCCAGCTCTCAGGTGGTTTGGGAAATCAAACTGTTGCTGCTTTTATTTTTTCTCACCAATGCTTTTTTAAAATTTGTTTGGGCACACCGTCTGTTTGGCTATTGCGCCATATTGATGGCGGCGGTTCCAAATGACCCCAATGACCCGCTGACGCTACCAACAGCGCGCAAAGCCAGCGAAGTGAATATTACCGGCGCCCGCAGCTATAATCGTGGTTTGCGTGCGATCTATTTCTCGCTCGCTGCTGCTGCTTGGCTGGTGGGGCCAATAGCGCTTATTGTCGCCACTTTGATCACGCTCAGCGTTTTATTACGCCGTGAATTTCTTTCCCATTCGCGTCTGGTCTTGCTAGATCAAGCTTAGGGCCAACGCAAAACTGCTAAGGGGCAAAAGCATCAATTCCGTTTGATCGACCAACTTGCCTTGCATACCAATCTATGCTTCAATTTTAACTGCGGGCGAAAGTCGTCCAAACACATCCAAGTTGAAACTGATAGCAACACGCTTCGCGGGGCTTGACCTGTAGAGATAGACAGCCTACCTCAGCGCTGCGCATGAGAATCATGGGCCGAGTCTCCGCCACCTTGATAAAACGGATTAAAAAATGAACAGATTACTTCCCGGAATCGCCGCGATGGCGGCTATTGTCGTTGCCTCAAATATTTTGGTGCAGTTTTTGCTGCTCGATGGGCTTCTTACCTGGGGGGCTTTCACCTATCCGCTCGCCTTCTTGGTCACCGATCTGATAAACCGGCTCTATGGGCCTGGAGACGCGCGTAAAGTCGTATTTTCAGGGTTTGTGACAGGTATCTTCTGCTCCTTAATCGGCAGTCAAATTATGTTGCAAGGCGATGGCTATGAGTATCCGGCGGTGGCTTTGCGCGTCGCAATTGGCTCTGGAAGTGCCTTTCTCGTGGCTCAATTGGTCGATGTGTTCATCTTTAATCGGCTGCGCAATGGCCAATGGTGGCGCGCGCCTCTTGCGTCTACGATTGTGGGATCCATCGTGGACACCGCTTTGTTTTTTACGATTGCCTTTTCGGCAAGCGTTTCGGTTTTTTCCGATGCGGCCAACGATGAGATCTCATGGGCTTGGGACCTTGTGCCATTGCTAACCGTTGGGAGCGACGCCCCGCTTTGGGTGTCTTTGGCCGTCGCGGATTGGATCGTAAAATTGTCAGTTGCCCTGATAGCATTGGTTCCGTTTCGTATCCTGGCCGGCGCAAGTCGGTAGAAAAATAAGACCGGTATCCAGCACAGGCAACGGAGAACCTCCCTGTTTGGCGTGCATTAAATCTTTGCATGAAAAGATGGCTTTATACTGCTCTAAAAGGGATTTAATATAACGCATTCCAATGCGCCCATTCAGAGTTAGGTTCAAAAAATGCGGAAAAGAAAAGCAATCGATTTGCAACTGCCCTTTTTTCAACCTCTTTGGCGGCGCATTGGCGTGGTTGCAGCTTGCGTTTTATGGACGGGGCTCGAATTATGGGGGGATAATCAAATTTGGGCTATGCTTGCGCTCTGTCTGAGCCTTTATGCCGCCCATCAATTTTTTATCGCTTTCGATCCTCAGGAGCCTACTGAGACGTCAGATGAACACTCGAAGCAGAAGAAACCATAAGGATTTTCTACCAGCGCATCAAACAAACTTGCATGTCATAGCTGATGCAATTGCGACAGAGTATTGAGAGCTCTGGTATATAAAAAGCATCACCGCCCCAGAATATGCCTTAGAGTTTCCCGTTAACGCGGGTGCATGACATAACGAAAGCTGCCCGCGTCAGTTTTAGACAGTCGCGTGATATGGTCTGGGTCTCTATATGTCCTTTTCAATCCAATATCTCTTAATCATCTGCAAAAAAGGTCCTTCAGAGGCGCCTGCAAGCTGGGCATCAGCGAAGCCTACAGCGCAACTTTTCCAAAGGATTAATCCAGCTCTCGTATTCGGGCGCGATGTTCCTTCACTGTAATGAACCCATTCGCGCCCCCTCTCCATTTAAAATGAATTGGATGTTGAACTTCCCCAAGCCACGCACACAAAACGTATTTAGCAAAACAAAATCAACCATATAGCCAGAGATCACCAAAGGAGCTTTATTTATAATCGCGTCATTCATCCCCCCATATTATTTGAACCTAAGGAACCTGCGCTGTAATATTAGGCAATGGCTCCGTACTCAAAACCGTTTGCTTTTTCGATCAATTTTACGCCGCCCCTAAAGACGCTTTTTGCATCTTTTTTGTAAGGGTTTAGATTTAAAAACCGTCACGCTTCTTTAAAAGCCGCTGGAGCAATAATCCTTTATGGTTGAGCAAGCGCCATGCTTCCAGATATGCGTAAGCTTCGTGCAAAACGCATCGTGAAAACGTGGGTCTTCGGCAATATCACCGTATAAATTTGTATCACTCAACCATAGGCTTGGGCTTTCTTTTGCGCGCTTTGCCAATGCGCTTAAAAAGCTCCAATTCGGATCATTGGCGGCTATGGTCGAACCATCTTCACGTATCCCATAGCACATTCTTGCCCAAATTGCCTCAACCAGAGCAAGCCCTGCAACCGCAGTATCACAAGACAATGCCGCCCGAATTGTGGGGTGTAAAAAGCCGCTATGCCGCGCGGCGCCATCAAAAGCGACGCGCCTGACAGTATCCTTAATTTTTGGGTTAGCAAAGCGGCTGGCAACAAGGCCAACATAATCTTGTGGTTGCATGCCCGGAACTGCCGCCACGTGGGGCACAATTTCCCGGCGCTGCACTTGTTCAAAAAATGAAGATATTTCATCGTGTTGCATGCATTGATCTATGGTATTCAGACCTATTATCTCACCCAGATTTGCCAAAATTTGATGGCCAGCATTCAAAATTTGGATTTTCATAGATTCAAAAGTATGCACATCAGATGACATCGTTACTGAAACTTTTTCCCAGTTTGGACGCCCTGCGCAAAAATCATCTTCTATCACCCATTGGCGAAAATTTTCGTGAGTCACGGGAACCGCATCGTCAATCCCAAGGGTTCTAACCAGCTCACATTCCAAAGGCCCCGTCGCTGGAACGATACAATCAACCATTGAGTTTGGAAACGAACACTTCTGATCAATCCAGACAGCCAAATCAGGGTCAGAAAGGGCGGCCAAAGAAACAACAGTGCGCCGCAATATAGCACCATTGCCTTGTAAATTATCACAGCTTTGGCCGGTAAAAGGGCCCACACCAGCCTCTCGACGCAGCTTCAGGGCCGCTATCATCGCACCAAATACTGTTTTGGGGGTTTCTGGGTATTTTGCATCATGCTGAATATCTGGATGCGCCGCATCTAAAGAAGAGGATAGCGGATCGATATAATATCCGCCCTCTGTAACGGTTAAAGACACGATACGAATATCTTCTTGTGCCATACGCGCAATTAAGTCAGCATTTCCCTCTGCGATCGGCACATAATCGATCATCGAACCAATAATCTCAGCTGATTGACCTTTTGGGTCTAGCTCAATCAGAGTTGTCAAAAAATCCTGCGCGAGTAGTTTCTGTCGTTGTTTGGAATCGAACTCACGCACGCCGGCACCGACAATTGCCCAGTCCATCGCCTCGCCCGCTTGCATCAATTGGTGAAGAAACCACGCTTGATGCGCTCTGTGAAAATTTCCCAAACCAATATGCACGATACCGGCCTTCAGCCGCGCGCGATCATAAAGCGGCTTTTTCACATTCCCGGAAATCTTATCCAAAGTCGTATTAGAAAGTTTCAGCAAATCTTTTTCTAGCGTCGCCTTTATCATCCGTTCATCCACCGCTTAAGATCTATGTCTGAACAATAAGAAACGGCATAATCGGCATAATCGCCCGCAATGGCTTTGCCACATTTAGGAATAATTTCACCTGCCACGTCTATATTTAACGTTGAATTTTCTTCTTGTCGTCTCATTCAATCCGCTGTCCTTGCGCATCAAATTTATGGATAACGTCTTCACGTGGAGAAAGGCTGATTTTATCGCCATATTTGAAATTTACGTCGCCCGGCGCGCGAATGGTGATCGAGTCGGCCAGCCCTGTATCATGCACGTGTAAGAACGTGTCCGATCCTAGATGTTCAGCTACGCCAACGGTGCCATGCCAAATACCAGCTTCAGATAAAACGTCGATATGTTCGGGACGAATTCCAATTGTGGCAGCCCCGCGCCTCGACGCCTCCTCGCCTTGCGAAAAGTTCATCTTTGGCGATCCAATGAATCCTGCGACAAATAAATTCTTTGGTGTTTTGTACAGCTCGAGAGGGGACCCAACCTGCTCAATGCATCCCCCTTGCAAGACAACAATCTTATCCGCCATCGTCATTGCTTCGACCTGATCATGCGTCACGTAAATCATTGTATTTTGCATGCGCTTATGCATTTCACTGATCTCAAGGCGCATTCCAACCCGTAAGGCAGCGTCAAGGTTCGATAGCGGCTCATCAAACAGAAACGCTTTGGGATTGCGCACGATCGCACGGCCGATGGCAACCCGTTGACGCTGCCCGCCGCTCAATGCCGCGGGTTTTCGATCGAGGTAATTTAACAGGTTTAGCGATTTAGCGGCGGCATTCACTTTCTCGTCAATCTCGGCTTTGCTCATCCCTTCCATTCGAAGCGGAAAGCCAATATTCTTGCGAACGCTCATATGTGGATATAAAGCATAGGATTGGAAAACCATCGCCAGACCGCGTTTAGAAGGCGAAACCGCAGTCATATCTGCGCCATCGATGTGAAGTTCACCAGAAGTAAGATCTTCCAAGCCTGCGATCATGCGCAACAGCGTAGATTTCCCGCACCCTGACGGTCCCACGAAAACCGCAAACTCACCCTCTTCAATCGTGAGGTTCAATGGTGGAATGACCTGAGTTTCACCAAAGCTTTTGGTGACTTTATCTAATACGATTCTTCCCATGATCTTTCCTTATTTCACGGCGCCAAAGGTCAATCCTTTGACCAATTGTTTTTGACAAAACCACCCTAACACCACGATCGGTCCGACCGCGGCAGTTGAAACTGCAGACAAGCGGCCAAAGAATAACCCTTCAGGTGCGCGGTTCCCTTCGATGAGTTTTGAGAGCGTAGCCGCATCGATCGTTGTCAGCCGGACGGTCCAATAGGCTTCATTCCAGCAAAAAATAAAAATCAACAAAGCAGTTGAGACAATACCTCCCCAAGCCAGCGGCACCAATATCTCTTTAATTTCACCCCAGGTGTTCACACCATCCATCTGGCCTGCTTCGATGATATCCTTAGGGATTTCTTTGAAATATGTGAACAGCATCCAGATCGCTAAGGGCAGGTTGATCAAACTGACTACGGTGATAACCAAAATATGCGTGTCATAAAGCCCCAGCCCTTTGGCCAAGAAAATCATCGGGTAAAGAACAGCCGCGGCAGGTAACATCTTTGTTGATAGCATCCACATCAACACATCTTTTGTCGCCTTACTTGGATTAAACGCCATCGCATAGGCGGCAGGGATTCCGACAATAAGATTAAAAAACGTAGCGGAAATCGCAGTGATTGCCGAATTTTGAGCAAATCGCCAATAATCATAGTTTTCCGTCATATTTAGATAATTCTCTAGCGTCGGCGTGAAGAACAGTAAAAACGCTGGCTTCACCGCATCTGCATCGGTTTTAAAGCTCGTTAAAACCATCCAAAAGATTGGGAAAAAGAAGAAAAGCCCGACACACCACGCTAAGACAGGGCGCGCAAATTTTACAAATTTTGAGGTTTGTGCAACAATTGCCATTATTCTATCCCCTCATTCCATCAAGGTTTTGCCAAGCATCCGAAGCAGGAAGATCGCAACGATATTGGCCAAAATAACCGCAATAATGCCGGTGGCGCTGGCAGCGCCGATGTTGTTATTCGCAAATTCACCGATCAAATAAGGCAGGTTTTTATTGCCATTCCCGCGGCTGACAATCTCAATTTCAGCGTAGAGAGATAAGTGAAAAATCGCCTGAATCATCACCACAATTGCGATTGGCCGGCCCAGATGCGGCAAAGTTAGAAACCGAAATTGCGACCACGCACCCGCACCATCCAATATGGCGGCTTCCTTTTGCTGTATGTCCTCAGATTGCAGCGACGTCATAAAGATAAGCACTGCGAAAGGGGTCCACTGCCAGGTCACCATCATAATTACTGCATAGGCAGATGTTTGCGTTGCGCGGAAGGAAATCGGCTCAAACTCAGGCCAAAGTGAAAAGAAATTGCCCAGCAGAGGTGTATTTTGCAAATTTTCAATAAGCTGATTTAAGCCCTCTATGGCGAGCCCTTGCAAACCGAGCACAGGATCAAGGATCATGTTAATCCACAAAACCGCATTCACGGCCGGCATCACGAAAAATGGCGAAATTAGAAGAACCCGAACGATACCTTGGCCCGGAAATGACTTGTTGATCAAAACTGCGATGAACACGCCCAGCACCACTGTGAGTATGATAATGCTGCATACGATGAGAAGGCTGTTCTGAATTGCCAACAAGAAATCTTTGTTATTCAAAACAAATTCATAATTTCCAAATCCACGCCAGTTACTGATCGCTGGTTTTGTCCATTCGGGGCGGCGCAAACTGTTCAACACATATCGAATGAACGAAAAATACAGCGTCATAGAAAGCGGTACCAGCATCCAAACGAGAAGGAGCAGCACTGCGGGCGTCTGGAGTAGGCGTGGAAGGCTTCGATCTGACATTATACTCTGTCCATTATTGATAGAACCCAGCGTAGTACTTCAAAGAAGCTCTCATTGCTTGCTTTTTATACAAGCCATCTGGAAAAAATTGGGGCTCAGATGGATTATCTGAGCCCCAATTTCACTTTCGGGAGAAAGTTTAGTTATAGCCCGCTTCTGACATGATCGCTTCAGCTGCTGCTTGTGAGGCTGCAAGCGCGTCTTGCACGGATTTCGCACCTGATAACGCTGCCGCCATTTCCTGCGCAACCGCGCTGCCCACTTCTGGGAATTCTGGAATTGCTGCAAACTGAACACCAACATAGGGTTTCAGATCTGTCGCCGCAGGCGCCGCGGATTCAATCGCCGCCATTTCCGCTGCTGCAAAACCTGCAACGGCTTGGAATTCTGACAATGCATAAGTTGAAGCCCGTTGACCTGTTGGAACAGATCCCCAACCGAAATCTGGATGGTTACCTACGGCCTGAACATAGTCTTTGGACGTTGCCCATTCGATGAAAGCTTTTGCAGCATCAGCATTGGGTGATCCCGCTGGAACTGCCATCGCCCACGCCCATAGCCAGTTTGCACCAACAGGGTTACCCGCGTTTGGTGATTGTGCATATGCAACACCGTCAGCTGTTAAGAATGAGGCCGCGATTGTCGCATCAATCCACATGCCACATTTGCCCTCGTTATAAAGTGCAAGGATTTCGTTGAATGAATTTCCTTCTGAACCAGGAGGTCCATAATTCCCCAATAGATCTACATAGAAGTTGATCGCTTCTTCCCAAGCGGCTGTATCGATTGTTGGACGCATATCTGCGTCAAACCAGGCACCGCCGAATGAATTCACAACAGTTGTGATGAAGGCCATGTTGTCACCCCAACCTGGCTTACCACGCAGGCAGGCGCCGTAGACGCCATTGTCGGGATCATGCATTGCGGCCGCTGCACCTTTGATATTCGCCCACGAATCGTTATCACGAACCACAACACCAGCGGCATCCGTCAAATCTTTGCGATACATGACCATCGAAGATTCACCATAGAATGGAGCTGCATACATCGTACCCTCATGCGACAAGCCCGCGCGGATCGCCGGCAAAATATCGTCCATGTCATAATCTGCGCCAAAGTTGAGCGGTTCAATCCAACCCGCCGCACCCCAGATTGGTGCTTCTTGCATACCGATATTAATGATGTCGTATTGACCGCCACCAGTTGCGGTATCTGATGTCACTTGCTCGCGCAGAACGCCTTCCTCCAGCGCCACCCAGTTCAGTGATACGCCTGTTTCCGCTGTGTAGGCTTCTGCAACTTTTTGCATGTTGATCATGTGACCGTTGTTCACGATCGCGATTGTCAGTGAGTCTGCAGCGTAAGCCCCGCCAGCCATCATGGCCACCGCGCTTACCGCAAACAGTGATTTCTTAAAAGACATCCTGGAACCTCCCTAATTGGATGATGCTCGACATCCTAGATGGATAAGATACGCGACGTCAATATTTAATTTACGCGTGTAAAATTTTATAAATACTTGCGTTAATGCAATGGCTTATGCTGAGCCGCGCATAATCAAACGCCCTTCAAAGAGCTTCACTTCACGCTCTGGGCTTTTTTCATTCGAATCAATGATCTTCATAATCGTATCAACACTGCATTGACCTATTGCCGCATAATCCTGTGAAACAGTTGTCAAAGAAGGGCATGTATATCGTGAGAATGGGTGATCATCATGGCCGGCCACCCGCAAATCACATCCGTCAGCATGCCCCACGCGAAGACCCGCCTCAAAAGCCGCTGACAGCAAGCCTATGGCCAGCCGATCATTCGAACATAAAAGTGTATTTGTTCGAAGGCGGCCATCTGAAATGACTTTCCCTCCCTCTAAAAAACCAACTTCTTCAAAGTTCCAGCCCTCACCGTCAACCTGTATTAATTCAGGCTCACGACCGAGCTTCTCCATCGCAGCAAGATACGCCGTACGTCGCTTAAAAGCGTTGGGGTTTATTGGGTTTTTCATCTCAAAGAACGCTGGAGCCTCACCCGTTCTACACAGGTATTCAACAATTAAACCAATGCTTTGGTTATTGTCCGAGCCGAAAAAAGCTTCACCTGCTTCGTCAAGATTGGCATCAAATAATACGGTTGGCACTTCGCGCGTAAATTCATTTACCCGCCTTTGATCAGACGCTCGTCCTAACGGCGCTAGTAGCACGCCTGCCGGTTTAATAGATCGCAAGCTTTCAAGATTGGTGATTTCTTGTTGCGGCCCACCATGCGAGCTGAGAAGAAGTGGATTATAGCCTGCATCAATAATCAGCCCTTCGATCGTGCGCGCAATCCCTGCAAAGAACGGATCGGTCAAATTAGGCACAACCAATCCAATATTTTTTGTTTGCCGTCTGTTCTGATTAATTGCGTAGATATTCGGACGATAGTCAAATTTCTCTAAAGCCGCTTCAATTTTGAACCGTGTTGATTTTCGCACGCTTTCAGGCGCGTTAAAATATTTTGATAAGGTCGGTCTAGAAATGCCGCACACGGATGCAAAGTCTTCCATGTTTTTTATTTTATCGTTCATAGCGAACTCCACTCAATTCACGGAAGTTTAACCTCAATCAATAACTTCACACGGATATATTATTACTTAACTCGTGTAAATTTTAAATTTCTTTTTACACCAAGTGATAAATGAGGCTCCCAGTTTGTACAATTTTGCATAAATCCTGATTCAGGCTCGCTAATGGTTGCACTTGCAAACCGCCCAGATCTGCCTGCTAAAGTCCTTTGCCTGATTTTTAACAAAGTCGGCTTCAGGCACCATGATGTTCACCTCTTCCTCAAAAAAAACATCTAAGCTCGGGATAAATGAAGGGGCGGCTTTACTGTGTGGCGCATAGTATTGCCCTATAAGGCATCTTCACCTGATCCATGGCGCCTTTCTTTTGCCTATAATTGAGGCCGGCAGAACCAAGCCTGCAGATAAACTTATTGGCTCAGCGTGCAAAGAGAAGCCCCACGAAGGGATGCGATAAAAATGTTTTATTACGGCGTTAATGAAGGTGGGTGGTTGCCGACACACTTATGCGCGCACCATACGCCTGGCTCGCGGGCCGTTATAGGACGCCCCCCCCCAACTTAAATCAATAGTCTTTTCGCAGCGTGATTTTCTGTCTTTTTGCGGCAGCGCAGAGGGTGATTACAGCCGCTTAGAAGGCTGGTCTTCTTTGATCGGGATCAACGTTAAGCCATTTTTAAGGCAAAAGCCCCCTAACCGGATCTTCATGCACCTCGGTGATTGGTGGCCGCGCGACTACCAAGTCTTAATCAAAAACTGGGGGTTCGCTGATGCTCCAGATATTTTATTGCGGTTGGTGTATCAGCCTTTGCCGAGGTGGCATAAGTAAAGCTGAATGGACGTCAAATCTTCACAAATCAAGATCCAAAAACAATGCTTGGAGAATTCAAAGAATCTGCATAGCAAACCTGACCTCACTGGATACGAAGGGCTGGTTTACGTTTCTGCATTGTTAAATTGAACATGACTAAGACGTCCTTTCCGTGCGATTGAGGCATCAGATTATAGGTTTCAAAACCCCATGGAAACGTGGGAAATTGCGTCAGGGCTGGACATGTAAAAACGGAAATGTACACTAAAACTAGACGATAGTCGAAAGGTTGGGACATACGGTGCGCTATGGCAGAGTCTAATTATGGGTCTCGCGATAAACGAGGGCATTATAGGCCCCATGAGCGTGTGGGTTATCCTCCGATCTTTATTTGGCCGCTACAGCCGCGCGCCGCGCTAAAATGGGTTTTTGCGGTGCCAGGGTATTTAGTGCCTTGGAATGTTTTTTACATATGCGTGGGTGTTCTTTCCTGGTTTTTGCTCTCCCCGCCGTTAGAGGCTTATGCAAAAATATCATTTCAAACATTTTTTCTCGTTTTTTTAAAAAACAGTGCGTTGGTTGCGCTTTATTTTGGGGCGTTTCATTATCGCCTTTACACTCGGCGCTCTCAGGACACTGACTTTAAATTCAACCCCAGGTGGCCGGCCGCCAAATCAAAACAGTTTTTGTTCAATGATCAAAACTTAGATAATATCTTTTTGACATTTTTCAGTGGTGTTACAATCTGGTCTGGTTTTGAACTTGGTCTGCTGTGGTTCCCCGCAAATGGCTATGTGTCAGTTCTTTCGGTGAAAGAAAACTGGATTTACTTTATCGTGATGCTTTTGCTCATTCACTTATGGCGGGATTTGCATTTCTATCTGGTGCATCGCCTGATACATTTTGAGCCGCTATACTCGCTGGCCCATCGGATACACCATAAAAATATAAACCCTGGGCCTTGGTCAGGATTGGCAATGCATCCGATTGAACATATTTTTTATTTTTCATGTGCCGTTTTGTATTTATTTTTTCCGTTCCACCCAGCCTTTATTATCGTGACACTTGTGCATGCCGGATTAAGCCCTGCGCCGGGCCATGTTGGCTTTGATCGTATTAAGTTAGGTAAGGGCGAAAGCTTTGACCCAGATAGCTACGCACATTATCTCCACCACAAATATTTCGAATGCAACTATGCTGATGGTATATTGCCGCTTGATCGTTGGTTTGGAACCTTTCACGACGGAAGCGATGAGGCACAAACCCGCCTGAAAGATCGCCTGAAAGAGAAAAAATTAAAAAACAGGTTTAGCCGCTAAATATCGAAATACCTACGTCTAAAGCGGGATCACGGATTAGGCTGTAAGGGCGAACTTTTATGAGTTTATATGCACGTCGTAATACTGAATTCATATAGGCGTGGGTGATCCCAGCCCCCTCTCAACCTAGACCAAATGACACTACAATTTATTCTTTATCGTCTGCTCTGAGGGCTGTCTTTATTTTCAGAGCTTAAAAGTTGCCCCCAATGCCCATACTAAAAGTATGACTGGTATGTGCAAATGGCATTTGCAAAATACACTCTTTTAATTAAGCTTTTAATAATATTAGATAAATAGATCGCCAATTCTTGCCTAGGCCAAAGAATTATTTGGGGGTAAGGTGTTTTGGGATCAATTCAATCTACTTCAAGAAAGGCGTTAACGCTTTGAGGCTAGGTAAAAAATTGTATGATGTAATGATATCAAAATCTTTTGGCTGCGCTGTATTTTGTGAAACTTCGAGTGTAATCGACGCAAAATGCGGTACAACAGAGATACCAGCAAATTACCCACCCTATCCATCAACTAAAAGGAGAGAAGAATGAAACTCAAGCGTATGATCACTATCGGTGTTATGGGGCTTGGCCTTGCGACACCTGTGGCGGCCGAAGATTTCACCGGCACGCTGGCCAAAGTGGCTGAAAGCGGCGTTATAACCATTGGCCATCGTGAAAGCTCAGTGCCTTTTGCCTATCTAGATGAAAACCAGAAGCCAATCGGATATTCGATCGACCTATGTATGAAAATCGTCGACAAAGTGGCCGAAACAGTTGGCAAAGATCTGGAGATAAAATATGTGCCGGTTAACCCAAAGACGCGCCTCGCTTTAATGGCGAACGGCACCATCGATTTAGAGTGTGGCTCCACAACGAACAAGCTGTCTCGGCAACAACAAGTTGAATACCTCGCCACGACATTTGTAACCGGGACGAAGTTGTTGGTGAGAAAAGACAGTGGCATCTCATCGGTTGCCGACCTTGGTGGCAAAGCCGTAGCCCTAGCTCAAGGCACGACCAACGAATTGGCTGTAAAAGCCGCGGTAAAAGAATTAGGGCTAGATGTTAAGGTACTGCCTGTCAGAGATCACGCAGAAGGTATGTTATCTTTAGAAACCGATAGAGTTGATGTCTATGCTACGGACCACATCCTTCTCTTTGGCTTAATTTCTAAATCGAAAAACCCGGATGATTTTGAAGTTGTTGGAGATTTCTTGTCTTTTGATCCATACGGTTTAATGGTGCGTCGGAACGATAGCGCCTTTGAATTGGTGGGCAAAGCTGCTCTTGCCGATGTTTTCCGCTCTGGTGAAATTGACGCGATTTATTCCAAATGGTTCGATCCGCTTGGTGTGCCGGCAACGCCGCTTCTGAAAGCCTCCTTTACTCTGAACGCGCTGCCAGAGTAACCTTAAGCAGGTTCAAAATTTCGGGCGCCTGATCGGGCGTCCGATCCTCTCTAGCGGGAACAAAATGCCATATGGATTATAACTGGAATTGGTCAGTTTTATGGGATGAAACCTATCTTGGCTGGCTTATATCAGGCGTACAATGGACGTTCGCGGTCGCATTGGCAGCTTGGGTTATCGCTCTGACAATAGGCATAATAGTCGGCGTGGGCCGTACGCTTCCGTCAAAGCCGATTGCATTCATTTGCACCACATATGTCGAAATTTTTCGAAATGTTCCTTTGCTCGTCCAAATGTTTTTATGGTATTTTGTCGTTCCAGAATTGGTGCCTCAGGACATTGGGCGCTGGATGAAAAGGGATATGCCCAACCCCGAATATGTGACCGCCGTCGTCGCGCTAGGGCTATATACTGCCAGCCGCATTGCAGAGCAGGTACGGGCCGGCATTCAGGCAGTTGGCACTGGTTTGACATCTGCCGCCTATGCGAACGGATTTTCTGTATCTCAAACCTATCGCTATGTGCTTTTGCCTATTTCCTTCAGACTTATCGTGCCCCCAATGACCTCTGAATTCCTAACAATCTTTAAAAATTCTTCGCTGGCATTGACCATCGGTTTGCTCGAATTGACAGCTCAATCGCAACAAATAGCGGAATATACATTCCAGGGCTTTGAAGCCTTCACAGCAGCAACCGTAATATATATTTGCATTGCCTTGACAGCAACGTTGATAGCGCAGTTGCTGGAACGCCACGCAAAAATCCCTGGCTTCGTAGAAAAGACATAGATCATGGGCGATTTCGACTTTTCAGTTATTGTGGATAACCTGCCATTTCTTTGGAAAGGGTTGCAATTGTCATTATGGCTAACCTTTCTTGCCGTCATTGGTGGTATGATCCTAGGCACTGTATTGGCTTTAATGCGCTTATCTGGAATATTGCCTTTATCGCTTTTCGCAGCCACTTACGTTAACCTGATCCGGTCAGTTCCACTTATTCTTGTAATTTTTTGGTTCTACTTTTTGGTCCCCTTGGCCATTGGACGGCCAATTGGGGGATTTCATTCTGCGCTGATCGCTTTTGTTATGTTCGAAGCGGCATATTATTCGGAAATTATCCGTGCAGGGATCCAATCTATCCGCCAAGGTCAAATTCATGCAGGTCAAGCCACTGGGCTGAACTATTGGCAAATCCAGCGTTATATCGTGCTTCCACAGGCGTTTCGCAATATGATACCAATCCTCGTGACTCAAGGTATCATTCTCTTCCAAGACACATCTCTGGTATTTGTTGTGTCTTTACGTGATTTCATGACGGTGTCTTCAATCGTCGCCCGCACAGAGGGGCGGCTTGCAGAGATGTATGTCTTTGCAGCCCTAGTCTATTTCATTATCTGCTTCACCGGATCTCTATTGGTCCGCCGGCTTCAAAAGGCAAAATTCGCATGATTTCGATCGATAAAATCTCAAAGTGGTATGGCAATTTCCAGGTCCTTACAAAGTGCAGCACAACGGTTGAGAAAGGTGAGGTTGTGGTTGTGTGCGGGCCGTCCGGATCGGGAAAATCGACCTTGATAAAATGCGTCAATGGCCTCGAACCCGTTCAAGACGGAACTATCAAAGTTGAGAACATTGAAGTCACTAACAAGCGCACCGATTTAACAACCCTTAGATCCCGGATTGGCATGGTCTTCCAGCATTTTGAACTTTATCCCCATATGTCAGTGCGTCAAAATTTATGCCTGGCACAAGAAAAAGTGCTCAAACGATCCAAAGATGAGGCCAATGCAAAGGCAGAAGCATTGATTGCCCGCGTCGGTTTGTCCGAACATATTGAAAAATTTCCCGGTGAGCTTTCTGGTGGACAGCAGCAGCGTGTTGCGATCAGCCGCGCATTGGCAATGGATCCCATTGCAATGCTGTTTGATGAGCCAACTTCAGCGCTTGATCCTGAAATGATCAATGAGGTGCTCGATGTCATGATCGAACTGGCGCAGGAAGGCATGACCATGATGGTCGTTACGCATGAAATGGGCTTTGCACGCAAGGTCGCAGATCGGGTGGTGTTCATGGATGAGGGATGTATTGTCGAAGATCGCGTGACCAACGATTTTTTCAACAACCCTGACAGCGATCGGGCCAAAGACTTCTTGTCTAAAATCTTACACCATTAATGTTGACGTTTCGTCATCAGGTTTTTCACAATCGCCTGCATCTGCGCAATCAAACAACCATCGCCCACTCAGCTTAGAACAAACCACACTACAATTTATTCTTTATCACCTGCTATTAGAGCTGTCTTTATTTCTAGGGCTTTGGGAATTTTTCCTATGTCTTTAGGATCACTCTGCGATACCCTCTTTAAGCATTTTCTTTTTCTTTAGCCTTCTTATGCTAAGCCCTTAAGCTACCTCTTCGTGCCACGTTAGGGCACTTAAAGCTTAAACATATTGAACATTTTCGCTCTCCAGCAAGAGTTCAATTTCATTCGGCACTTTAAGGCCATTTGAAACCTTTTGGTCTAACTCCGTCTCCAACTCTAAGATTTCATGACATCTAATCGTAATTTCATCGAGATCTGCGAGTGGAATGGCAATTATTCCGTCAGGATCAGCGATAATCACATCGCCTGAGCAAACCTCTACACCAGAAACATTGATATTCAGCCCAACCGTACCTGGTCCTTTACTAACGGGTGATGCAGGCGTAAGCCCTGAACACCATGAAGGAAACCCTACCTTTTTCAGACCATTTAAATCGCGCATTGGCCCATCGGTAACGAACCCCGCTGCACCGCAATTTTTTAGCATACCAGCCACACGATCACCTGCTGCTGCACAACCCTGATAGCCACCAAAAGATGACACCACTATGTCTCCTTTTTCTATAAACTTTAAAGACGCGAGAAGAGCAAGGATATCCCCGGGACCAGTATCTACCGTCAAGGCTGGACCAATAATTCTCGGGATAGTTGAGCTTGAAGTGTCAAAGTATTTGATGGCTTTTGTAAAAGCCCCTTTACCCCACATGGCATCGTTTGCAACGCCCGTCGGAACCATATTCAACGCTTCGATCTGCTTGGCAGACGGTCTAGGCAGATTTTTTGAAATCCGTAACAATTTTGGTTCTTCTATCATTCATATATCCAATGTTTTGAAAGCAATCACGACTGGATTACAGCCTAAGTAAAAACTTCAAGTTGTCTAGCTAAGTAGGCTTAGAGCTTCTCTGATGCCCTTTTTAAGCCCTTCTTTTTTGACACCGTGCTTGTGCTTCGCCCTTAAGCTGTCTGCTCGTGCCCCCCTAGGGCACTCTGGTATAGGTCCGTTAAGCCAACACCTGTTCCATCTGCTCTCGCATGCCGTCATCTGGTCGACACTCTCTCCTGCCCAATGCTAAGGCAGTGCTTTTATAAAAATGTTATCAGTAGGTTATGTATCGGTAAACTGCTTAAATCAGCCTAAACCTGGTACCCACGGCCGGACTCGAACCGGCACGGCCATACAGACACTAGCACCTGAAGCTCTAATTCGCTTCGTGTTCATTATCAGACACTTACGTCAATTCCTGCGTATAAATTCACACGGTGAAGACAGCCTGTCAATACACGACCTATCCCTTAATGTGTGCCAATGTGGACCAAATGTGTGACAAGATGTGTCCAAGGAGTGGGACGACAGAAGACCACTCGATGTAGCTAATTCATCAAACTCATTCCAAACGGTAAGCAATCTGTTTCGATACAATAAGTGGTTACCATATGAGGGGTACGCATGGGCCACACCCCCTGTGCCCGTTATATATACTTGGGCTTTGACAGCGAGGTGAGCTGTGGGTGTGTTAACCAATATCATGTTGCTAGTTTGTAGAGGCTCCTCAAAAACGTCTGAGTAATGTATATAGGCTAGCTTATAGCCAACTTATCTGTTATTATTTCAATAGAGATAATATCTCTTAACCAATTAATTATAAACAATAATAAGGAGATTAAATGACTTCAAACAACTCTGATACCAATAATATCAACTATATGAACTCAAGGCCATTAGACGTTCACACATGGTCAGATTATTCTGAAGTGAATGACTTTGTGGATGATATTTACCTACTTCTCAAATCAATCAAAGGACACAAGAAGGGCAATAAGAGGCTGCTCAAAGTGCTGTTGCTTGATCTGTATGTAGCTTGGTGCGCTGACCCTAGTTTAAAGATCATGTTTAGCCGAGATAATAATGCCTACAAGGCCAAGTCCAGATACAATGAACTGCATATCAGCAAGAAGATCCTAGAGATCGTAGATGTTCTGATAGCGGAGGATATCATTTACGAAAAGCGAGGCTTTAATGATCGGGTCAGGGGAGTTGCTTTCAGATCACGTCTTTGGGCCACTGATTGGTTGATTGAAAAATTCAAAGCAGCAAGGTTCAGCCAATTCCACATCCATTCTCATGAAGCAAGGGAGCCTGTTGTTTTACGGGATAAAGCTAAAAAAGACATTGAAGATTACAAAAACACGCCCTTTGTGATCTCTGCAAGATCACTGCTTAAAGATTACAATCAACTCTTAGCCAATACCCATATCGATATTTATGATTTGGAAAAACCTGTCCTTGAAATTGGTGAGGGCAAAAAAAAGATGCGTCTTCAGATCAATCAGCAAGACAAGTTTGTAAGACGGATTTTTAACAACAGTAGATGGGATCAGGGAGGTAGGTTCTATGGTGGTTGGTGGCAAAGATGCCCGAAAGATTACCGTAAGAAGATCAAGATGGATGGCATCATGACTGCGGAGGTTGATTTCTCTGGGCTGCATATTGTGATGCTTTATGGGCAGCAAGGGATCAACTATTGGGCGGAGATCAATGAAGATCCGTATCAGCTGCATGGCATCAATGATATTGATCCAGATATAAACCTTAGAGCAGCGTTAAAACTGCTTATGCTCACAGCCATAAACGCTGATGATGAGGCAAAGGCCTTCCAAGCCTTTAGATTTCAAGCAGAGACTGGGCGCCCAGAAAAAAACCTTAAGAACGACCAACTCAAATCAATGCTAGAAGCTCTTAAGCGCAAGCATGAACCAATAGCGCATAAGATGGCATCAGGGGCTGGTATAGACCTCATGTTCCATGACAGCCAGATCACTGAGCGACTGATTAAGCGCTTCACCTATCATCACCAATGCCCAATTCTAACAGTGCATGACAGCTATGTGGTCCCTTTTGGATATGATCGTATTTTGCACAAAGAAATGCAGTCTGCCTTTGAGCTCATCACTGGAGTGACACATCCCGTAGTCGAGCACACCACTGATTACTTTGATACGATAGAGGATGAGCCCCATCCGCCTGATATCAAGCAACACGAAGGGTCTTATTCAGCCAAGCCAAGCAAGAGGCATCAGAAAGAGTTGGGGCTATTTAAAGAGTTTAAAGCAAAGCCAGATCAGGAAAGCTGGGTTCCTGAATGGACGATGGTTTTTTGATTTAATCACTCTGAAAATAGGTATCAAATTGGCACCAGTTTTGCAGTATCACTATGAGATGATGCAAATTAAGGCTAGTAAGGGTGCCATATTTTTTGATGCAATCAATAGAAACAATACGCTTTAAGAGCGTAAACTGCACTTAGGGCTCAAGCCGTAAATGCTTTCTATTGGAACTAATACTGAAGCCATAATGGCCCAAGCTGCAGCTTCTTCTGTCACTCGTGACATGGAGACAGCCATGCATCGCTTATCTACGGGTAAGCGGATTAATGCGGCTGCTGATGATGCTGCAGGGGTGGCAATAAGTTCTAGGCTGGATAGCACTGTGAGAGGCTTAAACCAAAGCATCCGTAATGCTCTTGATGCTCAGGCTCTGATCGACACTGCAGAAGGAGAAATGCAGGAAATAGAAACCATTCTGCAAAGGATTAGAGAATTATCGATACAAGCTGCCAATGATACCAACTCTGCGGATGATCGAACTAATTTGAATGCAGAGGCCCAAAGCCTTCTTACTGAAATTGATAGAATATCTTCCTCTACCACTTGGGCGGGGCAAAGCCTTCTTGATGGTACTTTTACTGATAAAAGCTTTCAGGTCGGGACAGGGACTATGGCTGCTGATCAGCTTGTGACATCTATTGCAGGAGTCAGTCCAAGCGACTTGGGAATAGGCCCTACCGAAGAAATCCAGGATAAAAAAACAATAAGCGTTGTTCCACTTGGGTCAGAGGTACAGGTTAATACCTCAACTTATGACTTTCAGAACGTTCCTGAAATCATAAGCTTAACTAATGGAAACCAAGTTATTATATGGCAATCACCCCACGAAGGATTTGGTTACCAAATATACGCACAAAGATATGACTCATCAGGAAACACCATCGGATCTGAATTTAATCTTTCGTCTGATAAAAACTTTAGTTCATCGTGGGTTTCCGCCGCAGCGTTGAGCGATGGTAGTTTTATAGCCACGTGGTCAACATATCGAAAAGATGGTTCTGGGTATGGAGTCTACGGGCAGCGTTTTGCCTCCAACGGCAATCTTCTAGGCGATGAATTTCTGATCAACACGGAAACTTCTGATATGCAAAGAAATTCATCCATTGCTGCTTTAGCTGATGGGGGCTTTGTTATAGCTTGGGAATCAGACCAACAGGACGGTTCCAATGCAGGTATTTATGCCCAACGATTTTCGTCTACTGGAACGAAAGTTGGAAGTGAATTCCAAGTGAACACGTATACTGAAGGTAGGCAAGATAACCCTTCAGCATTTTCATTAGAAAATGGCGGCTTCGGTATTACTTGGTCTGGCGGACCAGGTATCGTCACACAACTGTATAACTTGGATGGCACTCCCAACGGCTCTCCATTTAAATCTAGCGATAGTGGCTATTTATCTTTCGCTGGGGGCTTTTCTTCAGCTAGTTTGAGCTCAGGTGGCTCTGTAACAACGTTTTCACAGGATGGCAGTGTATATGCCCAAAAACATGATGCTGATGGAAATAAAGCCGGCTTAATTTATCAAGTAAACAATGATAACGAAAACTCACATTATTGGTCTACTGTTACTCCGATCAACTCTGAATACTATCTGGTGACATGGACTTCTAGCGACTCCGACGGCAGTGGAGTTTATGGAAGGGTAATAAACGAGCTTACGGACACCGTATCAGATGTGTTTTTATTAAACAAACATGAGACCTCAGCCCAACAACAGGCAGCAGCGGTTAAAATTGGTGATGATGAGTTTTCGGTTACTTGGTCATCAAATAATCAAGATGGAAGTGGGTATGGAGTATTCAAACAAAGGTTCCAGATAAGCGAAAATATCGTATCAATATCACTTGGAAAGAAAAATAGAATAAACTTTTTCAACCAGGAAAACTCCCTTACCTCGATCCAGCACATAGACCAAGCCTTGCAAACCCTGAACTCACAACGAGCCTCACTTGGCGCTATATCAAATCGCCTTGATCATATTGTGGCCAACAACACCAATGCTGCTACCAATGTATCCAAGTCATTAGGTCGCATTCAGAATGCTGACTTTGCTGCTGAAAGCACAAGCTTAGCGAAGAACCAAATTCTACAGCAAGCTTCTACTGCTATGCTGGCTCAAGCCAATGCTTCTAAGCAGAATATTCTAGAACTTTTGCAGAGTTGATTTTGGTTCTATCAAAGAACACCGTGATCTGTTCCATCCGATACCCATTCCCATAACTATTCCCAATTGAACTTACTGACGACCATCCACCAATCTGATCAATCAGATCCATTGGGCATTCCACAGATCTCAGACGGTCTCTGAATGTATGCCTAAGGCAATGCGCAGTAAGGCCATCAAAGTCCTTTTTGAGCCACTTATTGAGGGCATTAGACGCATGCGTAGCGTAGCACTTTCCATCTCTAATATATCTTGGAAACAGGTAGGTATCGTCTGCCTGCTTGAATGCTTGTTCTATAGCCAGCTTGGCATATCCGACCAAGGGCAAGGTTCTCTGGCTGCTCCTAGTTTTCAATCTTCTTGCTGAATTAGGCCGTATATAGATCAGGTCATTCTCAAGATCGATATCCTCAAGCTTCAACCCCACGATTTCTGCTAACCTACAGCCTGTTTCTCCTAAAAGTGGCATGAGCAACTTGACCTGACTACCTGAGGCTAAAGCCTTATCGTATCCCCATTTCAGCTGATCGTTGGTAAAGGTGCCTCGCTTATTGCTATCTTCACCTTCTCCCTTGATGAACAGTCTTGAAAAGGGGTTACGCTTATCCAAGTCCAGCTCTGCATAGGCGTAATTAAGAATAGCAGACAGGCTGTTGATACGTCTTCTGATAGTGGCGGTCTTGTTCCCTTTCATTTCCAGATGACGAACAAACAGCTTGGCATCCTCTCGAGTGTACCGGCTGACATCTCTATCACCAGCAAGAGATATGAACGGGTCTACAGCCACCTTGATTGGCTTATGATGGACTGATCGAAGGGATAGGTATTCACTCACGTAATCAGAGAGCAAGCTTGGCCTTGGCTTAAAGCTAGTTACGACAGCAATAACATCTATTGGGATGATGCCTGTCGTATTACTCCAAGACCCCTCCAATACATTACCCAGACGTTTTGCATAAGCTTCAGCTTCTTCAGGGCATTTAGACAGCGCTTGCCTGATGAATGGACCATAGGCTTTCACTGCGTGCTTAGGCACACGGCGGTTATAATAATAGGTGCCTGAACGGCATAATGTGTACGGAATGTGTGACACGACGGTCTCCCTCGATGATTAAACTCGAAGGAATTTCAATAAGTTGTCAGCCTAAATCTGGTACCCACGGCCGGACTCGAACCGGCACGGCCTATTAAGCCCAGAGATTTTAAGTCTCTTGTGTCTACCATTCCACCACGTGGGCAGGAACCAGATTTTTACACTTGCCGTTACTTTAAGTTCCAACCACCAAACAGTGTCACTTTTACGTCCACCGGTCGTTTTATTATCAAGAGCGCAGCACGTGCACACGCCTCATATCTCAAAGAACCACAGTTTATTCTCGAGCCAAACTCTGCCACCTGTTACGGTTGAAGACGATCAGCTCAAGGGCGTTGCTATCAAGGTAACTGCGAGGGGTAAAGTACCTTTTATGCTGGAAATGAGAATAAACGCCGCAAAGCGGTTAAAATAATTCAACCACATTAGCTTGATCGCAGCTTGATAAATTCACAGGCTCGCTTCTATTGCCCAGCCTACAATCTGTCCCAGCACGCGGCGGCCCATTAAAACGGCCAAAGGCACTGGCCAATCAATAGAAATTTTCAATGCAACCGCGAGCCAAGCGGCACCGCGCGATCTGGGCCCACCAACACAATACCGCCATCATCGCCAGAGACCCCCAGCACCAAAACTTCGGACATAAAGCGCCCAATCTGACGTGGTGGAAAATTGACCACCGCCAATATCTGCTTCCCAAGCAACTGATCAGGCGCATAATGCTGGGTGATTTGCGCTGAACTTTTTTTCACACCCAGTTCAGCGCCAAAATCGATCCACAGTTTAATCGCGGGTTTACGCGCTTCGGGATAGGGCGCCGCATCAACGATACGCCCCAGCCGGATATCAACCTTGGTAAAATCGTCAAAGGATATTTCAGCCATTGGCCAAATCTCGCGAACGGTTTACCGCTGCGGCCACAGTTTCGCGCATCAAGGCATCAAGCCCCCCTTTGGCTTGCATCAAAACCTCGAGACCGGCTTGCGTGGTGCCATTTGGGCTGGTGACATTGATCCGTAATTGCTCGGGCGTTTCCTGCGATGTGGCGGCCAAAGTCCCGGCGCCGGCCACTGTCGCCTTAGCCAATTGCATCGCCACATCTTCGCCAAGCCCTTGTGCACGGGCCGCCGCAGCCAAACAATCGATCATATAAAACACATAGGCCGGGCCCGAGCCTGACACCCCCGTGACCGCGTCCATCTGCGCCTCATGCTCCAAGCGAAGGGTCTGGCCAATGGCGCCCAAAAGGCCCTCGGCCAATACCAAGTGACGTTCTTCGATCCGGTGATTTCCCGATAACGCCGTAATACCTTGTCCAATCGCGGCTGGTGTGTTTGGCATTGCCCGAATAATTGGAGTGTGCGGGCCCAATATCGCTTCAAAACCGGCAATTGTAATGCCCGCAGCGATCGATAAAAATAAAGTGGTTCCATTACCGAATTTGGACATTTGAGGCAAAGCCGCTTGCATCAATTGGGGCTTTACCGCCACCAAAACCAACGCCGGATCAGATGGAAGAGCTGCATTCAAATGTATATCTTGCTGTTGAAGCCACGCTGACGGATGCGGGTCTAATGCCCAAACGGACTGAGCTGGAAGCCCTGAACTCAGCCATCCCTCCAGCATCGCTGACCCCATTTTTCCGCAGCCAAGCAGCACCAAACCACGCTGCGCAATATCTGAAAAATCCATAGCCCTCCCCTATGGGCACTCTGCCCAAATATAGGGAAAGTTTAGGCCCGCCCGTACGCCTCTGCAATAGCCACTTGCATCGCATCTTTCGCCGAATGATCGCCATAAACCACCAGTTGAAAGGCTGGGTAATACCGCTCGGACGTGGCAACTGCTGACGAAATTAATGTGCTTATTTGATCTGCGCTGGCGACTTGCCCGCCAGACAATAACAACCCATAGCGATAAACCATCAAAGATTGCTCGGTCCAATAGGTGAAAGCACCGGCCCAGCATTGATCATTGATTTCGTTCAAGGCCTCGAACAAGACGCCATGTTTATGCGCGGGCGGTTCCATCTCAAAAGTGCACACCATGCGCAAGGTTTCATCATAAGCCGACCAGGCCAAAGTAATAGAATACGTCCGCCAGCGCCCTTCAACAGCCATTGCGATTTGATCCTCTGCAATGCGATCGAAATCCCAAGCCTTATGCTCTGCGATATTTTCAACGATGTCGATTGGATGGATATCTTCTTCAAGAAAGCTTTCGGTCAATGCCATAGCGCCACCTCTTACGTTTTTAGTGGGGGGATATGGCAGTATCCCTACCACTTGGTGCCTGCTCTACAGAGTGCTGCCGATTGCTGCACCCCTACCACATATGGTTATATGGATTGACCTTCCTGTAAAGCTAAATCTTAGCAGGACCTACAATAAGTTGTGGATATCTTGGTTATGCCTACGACATAGGCGGATATCAGCCGTTATTTTAGCGCAAAAAATTAGGCTGGTTCCAAAAGGAACCAGCCGCATATTTCTGCTTAATCGGGTTCAAAAAAACCGCTCAGCGTCTTAAGAATTTTATTTTCCCTGCTCCAACGCCTCGAGCCGCGCGGCCAGCTCGGCATTTTCTTCACGCGCTTTGCGCGCCATAGCCTGCACCGCATCAAATTCCTCACGGGTGACAAAATCACGATCAGCCAACCAACGGTCAATCATTGACTTCATCGCCGTTTCAGCTTCTTCGCGCGCACCTTGTGCCACGCCCATTGCGTTGGTCATCAGTTGAGAAATATCGTCAAACATTTTATTTCTGGTTTGCATTGGACGCTCCATCGTTACATGTACCTCTTATATGGGGCTTTCCACGCATAGTCTCAAGCACCAGTTTACATTCTGCGGTGTTCATGAGATCGCTAGAGAGGCAAAATGATTATATTTCCTGATATCTCTCCTGAGATTTTCTCAATCTCTGTTTTCGGATTGTCCTTCTCCGTTCGTTGGTATGCTCTGTCCTATATTGTCGGTATTTTATTGGCATGGCGCATGGCGCTTGTCGCGTTGCGCCGATCAGAGCTTTGGCCCAAAAACCTTGCGCCAATGGCCGCTCGGGACTTTGAAGACCTGCTAACCTGGATGATCCTTGGCATATTACTTGGGGGGCGCTTGGGTTATGTGCTATTTTATCAGCCTGCCTATTACGTGGCACACCCTTTTGAAATTGTAATGATCTGGACGGGCGGTATGGCCTTTCACGGTGGTTTGCTGGGGGTCGTAATCGCGGCGTTTTTTTACTTTCGCCGCAATCTTGTTCCTTATGCAAGCGGCGCGGATGTGATCGCCCTATCCACGCCCATGGGGCTTTTGCTTGGGCGCTTGGCAAATTTTATCAATGCCGAGCTCTGGGGGCGGCCCACAGATCTGCCATGGGGGGTGGCGTTTCCCGGCCAAGCCGCACAAGCCTGTGGCCAAGCCGCGGGCCTCTGTGCGCGCCATCCCTCGCAGCTTTATGAAGCGGCGCTTGAGGGTTTGTTGCTGGGCCTGGTGTTGGCCGCGATGGCGTTTCGCTACGATGCGCTGAAGCGCCCCGGCTTGATCACTGGTGCTTTCTTTACAATATACGGGCTGTCGCGCTGCCTTGTTGAATTGGTACGCCAGCCCGATGCGCAGTTTCAAAGCCCCGAAAATCCTTTGGGATATGCGCTGAACTTTGACGGCTTTGGGCTTACGATGGGGCAGCTTTTATCCCTGCCGATGGCGCTTTTGGGCATGGCTTTGATACTGCGGGCTTTTCGCAAATCATGACTGCGCTTGCACCACTTCTTAAACAGCGCATCGCGCAAACCGGCCCCATTGCGATAAGCGAATATATGCAGACCTGTTTGCTGCATCCCAAGCATGGCTATTACACAACCCAAGCAGTTTTCGGCCAGCAAGGCGATTTCGTGACGGCGCCTGAAATTAGCCAAATGTTCGGCGAATTATTGGGCCTCTGTTTGGCGCAAACCTGGCAGGATCAAGGGCGCCCCGATCGCTTTATCCTTTTAGAACTGGGCCCTGGGCGCGGCACTTTAATGGCAGATATTTTGCATGCCACGCGCACTCTTGATGGGTTTCATGCCGGTGCCCAAATTCATCTACTGGAAGCCTCGCCTCAACTGCGCGCTTTGCAAAGAGAAAAACTGCAGCCGTTTCAACCCGTCTGGGCTGAGCAGGTTGCAGATCTTCCAAATCTTCCCATTTTCTGCATCGCCAATGAATTTTTTGACGCGCTTCCCATCCGGCAATTCCAATTCGAAGCCACTGGCTGGCACGAACGCCTGATCGGTTTGAAGGATGGGGCTTTTCACATTGGCTTAACCAGCGCGCCCACCCACCTTCCCGCATTAGACCATAGGGTTGGCGAAGTTCAAATTGGCGATATTGTTGAACTGAATACCGGCGGTCAAGCGATTGCCAAACAACTTGGCCATCATATAGAAGCGCAGGGCGGGGCCGCGTTGCTGATCGATTATGGCGATTGGGAAACTTTGGGGGATACGCTGCAAGCGGTGTACCAACATGACATAACCGAGTTTTTAAGCGCACCCGGATTGGCGGATCTTTCTGCGCATGTCGATTTTGCGGCTTTGGTATCAAACCTTACCTGCAAACACAGCCGACTCACCCCGCAAGGCGTTCTGCTCGAACGTCTGGGAATAACCGCCCGCGCGCAAGCTTTGGCCAAACGCTTAAGCGGCATGGCGCTAGACCAACATATCGCAGCGCATAAACGCTTGACCCATCCTGCGGAAATGGGAAATCTGTTCAAAGCCATCGCGCTATACCCATCCACAACCCACGCGCCTGCAGGATTCACTGAATGAGTTTGAAACGCCTAACATCCCCGCTTTTATCACCGATAAACCACGGGTTTTATACGCGGCTTGGCGGCGCCTCTTCAGGTATTTTTGAAGGGCTGAACTGCGGCACCGGATCTTCGGATCAAGCTGAAATCGTGCAGATCAACCGAAGCCGCGTGGCAGAAGATATGGGCGGTGATTTAAGCGATCTTGTCACGGTTTACCAAACCCATTCCGCAACCGCGCTGACAATCGCCTCGACCGGAAATCCAGAAACCGCAGCAGATGCCATGGTTTGCGCATCGCCCAATATCACCTTGGCTGTGCTGACGGCCGATTGCCAGCCCGTGCTATTCGCCGACCCCAATGCCAAAATCATTGGGGCTGCCCATGCCGGTTGGCGCGGCGCTTTGAACGGAGTGCTGGACGCCACAATCGACGCTATGGAAGGGTTGGGCGCACAGCGCGAAAACATTGTCGGCGTGATCGGACCCTGCATCAGCCAGCCCGCTTATGAAGTTGGTCAAGACTTCATCGAACGCTTCTTAGAAGCAAGCCCCGATAACCACTGTTTTTTTAGCAACGCCAAAGCCCCCGAGAAATATCTATTCAACCTGCCAGGCTATGGACTTTTCAGATTGCGAAAAGCGGGAATAAAAGCAGCCGAATGGACGCAATATTGTACCTATTCAGACCCCAAACGCTTTTTTTCATATCGGCGCGCCACGCATCAGAAACAAGCGGATTACGGGCGTTTGATTTCCACCATACGGCTTTCTTGAGCCTGCACCGCGTCTTGTAAAGTGGCGTTACGCTTTTTTGGCCAATCGCTCTTCTAAAACGTCAAAGGGCACGCCAGGCTCTTCCTTCGCGCCTCGGATAACCAAGGATGTTTTCACGCTTCCCACATTCTCTGCGGTGAGTAAATCCGAGGTAAGAAACGTTTGAAAACTGCTCAGATCAGGCGCAACGCATTTAAGCATGAAATCAACTTCGCCGTTCAACATATGACATTCGCGCACCAGCGGCCAGTCAACGCAGCGATCTTCAAAGGCCCGTAAATCTGACTCCGCCTGGCTTTGCAGCCCTACCATGGCAAAAACTTGAACTTCAAAGCCCAATTGCCGGCTGTCAACTTTGGCATGATAGCCTTGAACAAAGCCCTGATCTTCCAATGCGCGCACGCGGCGCAGACATGGCGGCGCTGAAATTCCAACACGGCGTGCCAATTCTACATTCGTCATTCGGCCATCGGCCTGCAACTCAGCTAAAATGAGCCTATCAATAGGGTCTAAACGGGTTAACGGCATTTAAATTCTCCACAAGCTACGTTTTTCTTACAGCAAGCAAGCCCTACGCGCAATAATATTTCACAAATCCGCAAGATTATTCCAACTCGTTAATTTATAGGCAGCAGCAAGAGTTTTAAATATCTTGGGGGTTTTCCAGCTTAAAAGACACCGTTATACCGTGCCGAGCAGAATTTAAATGATATCGGAATCATCATGTCAGAGACCCGCAATACCAAAGTTTTGATCATTGGATCAGGCCCCGCAGGCTATACGGCCGGTGTTTATGCCAGCCGCGCTATGCTTGAGCCCATTCTGGTGCAAGGGATTGAGCCGGGCGGTCAATTGACCACAACAACCGAGGTGGAAAACTGGCCCGGGGATACGGAAGTACAAGGCCCCGATTTGATGATCCGTATGGAGGCGCATGCAAAAGCGATGGGATGCGAAATTATCGGAGATATAATCAGTGACTTGGATCTCAGCCAACGCCCCTTCACCGCCAAAGGCGATAGCGGCGCGGTCTACACTGCAGATGCAGTGATATTAGCCACTGGCGCACGCGCGAAATGGCTTGGCCTACCGTCGGAAGAAAAGTTCAAAGGATTTGGTGTATCGGCTTGCGCCACCTGCGATGGATTCTTCTACCGTGGCCAAGAAATTGTGGTGATTGGCGGCGGCAATACCGCGGTGGAAGAAGCGTTGTTTCTCACCAATTTTGCAAGCAAAGTCACCTTAATCCACCGCCGCGATGAATTACGCGCAGAGAAAATTCTTCAAGACCGTTTGCTCAAGCATCCAAAAATCGAACCTTTATGGTTTCACCAATTGGATGAGGTGATCGGAACCGACAGCCCGCTCGGCGTTGAAGGCGTACGGGTGAAGAACGTCAAAACCGGAGAGATCACTGAAATTGCCTGCAAAGGCGTGTTCGTGGCCATCGGGCATTCCCCCGCGACAGAGCTGGTTAAGGATGTATTGGAGACCCATAGCGGCGGCTATGTGGTGGTCGAACCGGGCAGCACCCGCACCTCAATCCCCGGCGTGTATGCGGCGGGTGATCTCACCGATGATACCTACCGGCAAGCGATCACCAGCGCAGGCATGGGATGTATGGCCGCCTTGGATGCAGAGAAATTTCTAGCTGAAAACGACTAGAATATACCAGTCAGACTGTCACAGGACGCAATGCGGGCCTTTATATCTGGAAGTGAATATATTTCAGGGGCCTTGCCACGGGAAAATCGCCTGTCAAAGCTCCAGCATGATCGCTCGCCTGATCCTAAAAATATCTGCGTAAAAAACCGAGACAAGTGGTTTGGAGTTGTCTTAGAGCCGCAAATCAACCCTCAACAGCTCGCCTATTTTCTTGCTTTTTGAATTTTAATCGTTTGCACCACAGTCTCGGGTTGAGTTTGCGTTAAATCAATATGCAGTAAACCATTTTCCATGAGCGCTTCGCCCACATCCACACCGTCGGCCAAAACAAAACTGCGCTGAAACTGACGCGCCCCAATCCCGCGATGCAAAAACACACGCGTGTCACTTGTCTCTTGCTGCCGCCCTCGAATAAGCAATTGGCGATCCTCAAGCGTGATCGATAAATCTTCCTCGCGAAACCCCGCAACGGCAAGCGTAATCCGATAAGAGCTGGCCGAGGTTTGCTCAATGTTAAAAGGCGGGTATCCTTCATTCCCAGATTTCGCCGCGCGCTCAAGCAGCCGTTCCAGTTGCTCAAACCCCAGCATATGCGGGTAAGACCCCAAATTTAATTTTGCCATCGACACGTCCTTTTTAGAAGCGACAGTCCGTAAAAAGCCCCAATCTGGCGGCTCTTGCAGTAGATATGGGAAACCAAAATGATAAAGACAAGGGCTTTGCAGCCCAACGCCTTTCCGGTAAACTAGAAACGTAACAAGCCAGTAGATGTGAATGATCAATACCAGCGACCCCGCCTTAGAAAATGATGAAGTTTTAAAGATCCAATTGGCAGTGTTTAAAAGCGAACACCGCGATCTGGATGATGCGATAGGTGCTCTGGTTGAGAAGGGCACCGCAGATCAACTGACCCTGCAGCGGCTTAAGAAAAGAAAATTGGCGCTTAAAGATAAAATATCGCGTTTAGAGGACCGTTTGACCCCTGACATTATTGCCTAAGCTAGGGCAATCCTTATACTGCGCGTTTGAAGCCAAGGACCAAAGAATGACACAGCCGGACATCGGAATAATTATGGGCAGCCAATCAGATTGGCCAACCCTGCGCAACGCTGCCGAAATTTTGGATGATTTACATCTTCCCTATGAAACCAAAATCGTATCGGCCCATCGCACCCCAGACCGTTTGTGGACCTATGGTAAAACCGCGATCGATCGGGGTTTAAAGGTGATTATTGCCGGCGCTGGTGGGGCAGCGCATTTGCCTGGCATGATGGCGTCAAAAACCCCGTTGCCGGTGATTGGCGTGCCCATACAAACGAAAGCCTTATCAGGTGTGGATAGCCTCTATTCGATCGTACAAATGCCAAAAGGCTTTCCCGTAGCAACGATGGCGATTGGGGCTGCAGGGGCTCAAAACGCGGGGCTGATGGCCGCTGCAATTTTGGCCTTGAGCGATCCAGAGCTTGCGGCGCGTTTGGCGCAGTGGCGCGCCAATCTCACCGCTTCAATCGCGGATGAACCCCTTGATGAATGAGCCTTTAAAAACTGGCGCCGTGATTGGTATTTTGGGCGGTGGACAATTGGGCCGGATGCTTTGCAGTGCCGCCAGCAGGTTGGGGCTGCGCGCACATATTTTCGATCCCGCCTCAGCGCCCCCTGCCGCCGATGTGGCTTACGCCACCACCTGCGCCGCCTATGAGGATGAGGCTGCGTTGCGCCGCTTTGCAGCCGATGTTGATGTGATCACCTATGAGTTTGAAAATATCCCCACATCGGCTTTGGATATTTTAGAAAAGCTTTGCCCAATTCGACCCGGGCGTGAAGCCTTGCGTATTTCCCAAGACCGTTTGACGGAAAAAGATTTTCTAACAGGCTTGGGGTTGAAAACAGCCCCCTATCGCGCGGTTGATACGCGCCAAGACCTGAGCGAAGCCGTGGACACGCTAGGGCTGCCCGCCATATTGAAAACCCGGCGCTTTGGCTATGATGGCAAAGGGCAAGCGCGCTTATCCACCCAAGAAGATCAGGCTCCGGCCATCGCTGATATGGCCGGGCAAGCGGCAATTTTAGAGGGCTTCATTTCCTTTTCAAAAGAAATTTCAATCATTGGCGCGCGCAACAGCGCCGGCGATGTGGCTTGCTTTGACCCGGGCGAAAACATCCACCAAGCGGGGATTTTGCGTACGACCAGCGTACCTGCGCAAATCAACGCCACGCAGCGGATGGATGCGGTGCTTTTGGCCGCCAAAATTATGAATGCGCTGGATTATGTAGGCGTTATGGGCGTTGAGCTTTTCGTCACTGGGCAGGGTCTAATCGTCAATGAAATCGCCCCACGGGTTCACAATTCGGGGCATTGGACGCAAAATGGCTGCGCGGTTGATCAGTTTGAACAGCATATACGCGCCATCGCCAATTGGCCGTTGGCCGATGGCAGCCGGCATAGCGATGTCACAATGACAAATTTGATCGGGAATGATCTTGACGCGCTTGAAGCCCTGTCTTCGCAAGCCGGCACCGCGCTGCATTTATATGGCAAAGCCGAGATAAAACCGGGCCGTAAAATGGGCCATTATAACAGCGTCCGGCCCAAAAGCTAACGCGCCGTGGAGCGAAAGGCCGTTAGGCAAGCGCATTATCTCAAACAAGGCCTGTCATCCTTGCCGCCAAACTTCCTGTAAGATGCACAGCTCGACCCTGTGCAAACGTGCCTTCGACTGCGCGACTGCGCCCCTCCAACACCACCATATCAGCCCGTTGCCCAATGGCCAGATGCCCCCGATCATTGAGGCCCAAAATCTGGGCAGGGCGGGACGAGACCAACGCCCACGCCTTGGCAATGCCAATATCAGCCTCTAAGCTTAGCGCGGCCTGGCAAAGCGATGGGTAATGATAATCCGAGGCCAAAGCATCGCAAAGCCCCTCTGCCAACAAGGTCGAAACGCCAATATTGCCTTTATGCGATCCACCCCGCAACAAATTTGGCGCACCCATTATTACCGGCGAACCAAGGGTATGGGCCTGTTTTGCAACCTCATAGGTTTCCGGAAATTCACAAATCGAAACGCCCATCTGCGCCCAAATCTGACGCTGTTGAGCGCTGCGGTCATCATGGCTGCCCAATATCGTCTGCGCTCTGAGCCGTGCTCTTAATCGCAATAGTGCGGCAGGAACTTGATCATGCGCGTCATGCATCTGCTTTAACAACGTCAGATGTGCTTCAGGATTGCGGCCGCTTTTTAATGCCTGACCCGTCAATCGGGGGGGGCGTTTTCCTGCGGCCAGTGCCCCGTGGGGAATATGATCATTGAACACGATATAGGGCACTTGGAACCTGGTGCACAAATCTGCAAAGCGCTCATAATGATCCAGCATATGCGTTTCAAAGCGCAGCTGCGCGCGCAGGGTTAACGGGCTGCTTTGTTGAAAACATTGCAAGGCCTGCAAAAACTTTTCAGCAAATTCGGGGCCGCGCATGCCCCCTTCCCAGCTGTAAAATTGCGCCAGACACGCCGTGGTAATCCCATGCGCCGCCAATTCAGATTGTACGGCAGAAAATCCTGTTTGCAAATTTTTCACCGCGCCCCGCCTTGGCGCAAGATGGCGCTCAAACCCATCGCCATGCAGGTCAATAATCCCTGGCAGCACAAAAAATCCGTCTAGATCAAATGCAACGCTTTGCGGGGCGCTCGCTACCACGCCCTTTTCAATATGCAAGGGTGCACGCGCCACGCCCGCTGGCGTTAAAACATCGGCATTGTAAAAAGAGAAAGAACTACCGGTCATTAATCAGCACGTTTTGCAACGCCTCACGATCACTCATCTCAGGATCAAACTGGCCCGTTTCAAGATAATCAAGCGTTTGCGCCAAAACATTTGGCGCATTCATGATGAACGTATGCGTGACTGGCAGAATGATATGATCGCGCATTCCCTCAACCTTGGTGGCTGCAACCGATACTTTCCCGTCATCCGCCCCATCAATCAATGCAGAATAAGCAGGGTTTAGCGTGTGAGATCCGGCTATAATTCCCAAATCAAAGGTGACCGCGGGCAAACTCAATACCAAACCATCCGTCCCCAATTGCGCTCCCGCCGGGCCATTGATCCACTTAAAGGGCGGTAAGGGGCCCAAAATATCAACCAGCTCACTGCCTTGATTGGGCGGTGCTAGCATAACCACGCGGCCAAGATTGTCGGGGGTTTGATGTGCCAGCCAATAGCGGGCCAAGATACCCCCCATGGAATGCGTTACCAAATGGGTTTTCGCGCTTCCACAGGCGGCAAACCCCTGCGGCAATGCGAAATCAGACAAAGACTGAATAGTTTGTTTGGTTGAAGGATAATTTACTTTTACCGTTTGATACCCTTGCCGCTGCAACACCTCTTCCAGCAAAACCAGCGAAAACGCGGACCGCCCCAGCCCATGCAACAACACCACACAATCTGCAGAAACAGGCTGTATGAACCCCGCGATAAAAAGAAAAAGATAGCGGATCATTTTGCCCTCTTGGCGGTAGATTCGCGATCGCCGCCTTTGCCCGGCGCATCAAAAGACCAAGTTGCAAAGCCAATACCACCCAAGACCACCGCGCTGGCAAGGGCAAACTGCCAAGTCATGGCTTCAGCTAAAAACACCATACCGCCGAAAGCTGCCAAGACCGGCACGCTTAACTGCGCTATTCCCGCCACAGCAGTAGATAAACGCGGCAATACTGAATACCAAAGCGCGTAGCCCATTCCGGAAGTCACCGCGCCGGACACCACCGCCAGAACACCCCCGTATAGGCTTAGCTGCGCAGGAAGCAGATATAAGACGGCCGCCGCAAAAAACCCTGTATAAAAGAAATTAGCGCCGGTATCGGCCAAAGCATCAAGGCTTGCGCGCCCCAACAGCGAATACACCCCCCAGCCGATACCAGCTGCCAGCATCAGCGCGGCGCCCCATGGATCAATGGCAGCGTGCTGCGTCGGCCAAAGCAGCCAGACCAACCCCGCAAAAGCGATCAAAGCTCCGATCCATTTCCGCGCTGTCAGATGCTCTTTTTTAATCAATGCGCCTGCAAACATCACAAGCTGGATCACGCCAAAAAGGATCAAAGCGCCAATCCCCGTTGGCAGCGAAATATACGCCAGCGAAAACGCAACCGCGTATAAGCTTAGGCTGATCACACCCCAAAATTTGAACGCTGGAACCTGAAGCCGCTTATCGCGCCACCCAATCAACAACATCAAACAAAGCGCCCCCGACAGCAAACGTATCGCGGCAAAGGCCCATGGCTCAAGCCTGTCAGCTCCAAGATCAGGCGCAAGCGCCGCACGATTCAGAACTGAATTGGCCGCAAATGCCAGCATCGTCAATGTAGTGAGTAAAATTAAGCGCATCCAAGTTTTCCTCAACCGCTCGGCTTTACTGGCCCTAGCGCAAGTTGAGGCAAAAAAAAAGGCCCAGCTACACAGCTGGGCCCCAATCTTTTTTGCGGTTAAGCAGCTTACATCATGCCGCCCATGCCGCCCATGCCGCCCATATCGGGCATGCCGCCTGGAGCACCACCGGCGCCTTCTTTGGCCGGCTTATCTGCAACCATCGCTTCTGTTGTGATCAACAAACCGGCGATTGAAGCGGCATCTTCCAACGCCGTCCGCACAACTTTGGCAGGGTCGATAACGCCATAAGCGAACATATCACCATATTCTTCGGTTTGAGCGTTGAAGCCAAAGGCCGCATCGTCGCTTTCGCGGATTTTGCCAGCAACAACAGCACCGTCAACGCCTGCGTTTTCAGCGATCTGGCGCAAAGGCGCTTCGATTGCTTTGCGCACGATTGTGATACCCGCGTCTTGGTCAGAGTTTTCACCAGTCACACCAGCCAACGCATTAGCCGCTTGGACCAGCGCAACGCCGCCACCCACAACAACGCCTTCTTGAACCGCAGCGCGGGTCGCATTCAGCGCATCATCAACGCGATCTTTGCGCTCTTTCACTTCCACTTCGGTCATTCCACCAACGCGGATCACGGCAACACCGCCAGCCAATTTGGCAACGCGCTCTTGCAGCTTTTCACGATCGTAATCAGATGACGTTTCTTCGATCTGATTGCGGATCTGCGTCACGCGTGCTTCGATTTCAGCTTTCGCACCGGCACCGTCAACGACGGTTGTTTCGTCTTTGGTGATTTGAACCTTCTTGGCTGTGCCAAGCATGTCCATCGTTACTGATTCAAGCTTCATGCCCAGATCTTCGCTGATCACCTGACCGCCGGTCAAAATTGCAATATCCTGCAGCATCGCTTTGCGGCGATCACCAAATCCAGGAGCTTTAACAGCCGCAATTTTCAAGCCGCCGCGCAATTTATTCACAACCAAAGTTGCCAAGGCTTCGCCTTCAACATCTTCTGCAATGATCAATAGTGGTTTTTGAGATTGAATCACAGATTCAAGCAATGGCACCATTGGCTGCAAAGAAGACAGTTTCTTTTCGTGCAGCAAGATCATGCAATCTTCCAACTCAGATGTCATTTTATCTGCATTGGTCACAAAATAAGGTGACAGATATCCACGGTCGAATTGCATGCCTTCGACAACGTCGGTTTCTGTTTCCAAGCCTTTATTCTCTTCAACAGTGATCACACCTTCATTGCCAACTTTTTGCATCGCATCCGCGATTTGACGGCCGATTTCAGCTTCGCCATTGGCAGAGATTGTGCCAACCTGCGCCACTTCATCACTATCTTTAACTTCGCGAGACGCCGCTTGGATTGATTCAACTACTTTCGCTGTTGCGACATCAATGCCCCGCTTCAGATCCATGGGGTTCATGCCCGCAGCAACTGATTTCAGGCCTTCGCGAACGATCGCTTGCGCCAAAACTGTTGCGGTTGTTGTGCCGTCGCCGGCTTCATCATTGGTGCGGCTGGCCACTTCTTTGACCATTTGCGCGCCCATGTTTTCGAACTTATCTTCAAGTTCGATTTCTTTGGCAACTGACACACCGTCTTTGGTGATCCGTGGTGCACCAAAAGATTTATCCAGAACAACGTTCCGACCTTTTGGACCCAAAGTTACTTTTACAGCGTCAGCTAAAATATTTACGCCATTGAGCATGCGATTGCGTGCATCTGTGGCGAATTTGACGTCCTTAGCAGCCATGTGCTTTTCCTCGTCTTAATAAATTGAAATTAGGGGAGTGCGACTTAGGACAGAACGCCCAGAATATCGCTTTCTTTCATGATCAACAGCTCTTCGCCATCTACGGTGACTTCTGTACCTGACCATTTGCCAAACAAAATTTTGTCGCCATTGCTGACCGCCATTGCGATCAATTCGCCGCTGTCTTTGCGAGCACCCTCGCCGCAAGCGATTACAACGCCTTCAGCAGGCTTTTCTTTTGCACTGTCTGGAATGATCAATCCGCCAGAAGTTTTTTCATCGCCTTCAAGGCGACGGACCAGAACGCGGTCGTGAAGCGGTTTTAATGCCATCTCTTAGGCTCCTTACGCTCAAATTAAATTTGACCCTCATGGGCCATTAGCACTCACGTTGTGTGAGTGCCAACGGAGCTGATGTAAGGAGCGACCTCTTTAGAGTCAACCACGCCCACTAGAAATTTGCATCCAAATTCAGGTTTTTTTTAAATGCAGCGTCGAGCGCATTCGTTTTTTGACAAAACGCGTTCAAATAGAGGCTTGTGATACCAATCCGCGCCCCTTCAAAAGCGCTTCGACACCCGGCAAACGTCCCCGATAGGCCAGATAAAGAAGTTCGGGATCTTTCGAGCCACCCGCGGCTAGGATATTTTTTTCAAGCGATTGCGCCAAATTCCGATCAAACGGATCACCTTTTTCTTCGAACGCGGCAAATGCATCGGCATCCATCACTTCAGACCACATATAGCTGTAATAGGCGCTGGCATAATGCCCCCCTGAAAATACATGTGCGAATTGCGGTGTTGCATGGCGCATCCCAATCGCTTTGGGCATATCAATTTGGTCAAGAATATCTGCCTGCCGCCGCATGATGTCAGTTGGTATATCGCCGGTATGATAAAATAAATCGACCATTGCAGACGCCACATATTCAACGGTTTGGAACCCCATATCATAGGTGGCCGCGGCCAAAACTTTTTCAAGCAAGGCTGGCGGCATTGACGCGCCTGTTTCCGCATGTGTTGCAAATCGTGCCAAGACTTCGGGCACATCAAGCCAATGCTCATAAAGCTGGCTGGGCAATTCCACAAAATCACGGGGCACTGACGTGCCGGAAATCATCTCATAAGTTACGTCGGACAGCATCTGATGCAAAGCATGGCCAAATTCATGAAATAAAGTGCGCGCATCATCATAAGACAGCAACGCAGGATCGCTTTTGGCAAAATTGCACACGTTGATCACGATCGGCGTTTGTACTTTTGGAAATTTTGCCTGAGCGCGCATCGCGCTGCACCAGGCCCCCGAGCGTTTTGAGCCACGCGCAAAATAATCGCCAATGAATAGCGCCACATGCGTGCCATTGCGGCGCACCTCCCACGCGCGGCAATCCGAATGATAAAGCGGCGGGTTCACTTCTTCGAAGCTCAACCCGAACAAACGGTTCGCGCAGTCAAACGCGGCGGCGATCATCTGATCCAGTTGGAAATAGGGTTTTAATTGTGCCTCGTCCAAATCAAACTCTACAGCGCGGCGTTTTTCGGCATAATAGCGCCAATCCCATTTTTCCAAATCGTCATTTAAACCTTCTGCGCGCATCATCTCCTGCAAAACGCCTGCATCCTGTTCAGCGCGTGCCTTTGCCGGTTGCCAGACGCCTTTAAGCAATTTTGACACATTTTCCGGCGTCTTCGCCATTTCAGTCTCAAGTTTGAAAGACGCAAAATCAGGATAGCCCAAAAGCTCTGCCATCTCTTGGCGCAGCACAAGCATTTCTAAAGCCAAGGATCTGTTATCATGCGCGCCGGTATGCGCGCCGCGCGCGGCCCAGGCCTGATAAGCCTTTTTTCGCAAGTCGCGCTGCGCAGAGAATTGTAAAAACGGCACAATAATCGATCGCGACAAAGTCACAATTGGCGCCTCAACACCCCGCTCAACGCCCGCGGCCTTGGCCGCATCAATCAAAAATTCCGGCAGACCGTTTAAATCTTCCGGCCCCAATTCCAAATGCCAGCTGCGCTCATCGTGCAAAAGGTTTTGCGAAAACTCGGTGCCTATCACAGCCAAACGCGATTTGATTTCTTTCATACGCAACTCAGCCGTATCGCTCAACGCAGCGCCGGCGCGAATGAAATTGCGATGCGTCAGCATCAATACGCGCTGCTGTTCCTCTGAAAGATTCAATTCGGCGCGGCCGTTCCAAAGCCGATCAATCCGGCCGAACAGCGCCTTATTTGTATAAATTTCGGAACTATGCGCGGAGAGTTTGGGGGAAAACTCTCGCATCAATGCCTCGCGCGCGGCGTTGCTGTCTGCCCCAGAGAGGGTATAGAACACCGATAACACCTGATGTAACGCTTTGCCTGTGGCGGCCAATGCCTCAATGGTATTGGCAAAGCTGGGAATTTGCGGGTCATTCGCAATCTCTAAGGTTTCTGCGAGATCTTCTGCCAAAGCCGTTTCGAAGGCTGGCGCAAAATCAGCATCAGAAATTTCAGCGAAAGGCGCCAATCCAAAGGCGCCTGTCCAGTCACTTAAAAGAGGGTTGCTCATACTCATCTTTCCTTCAAAAAATCACCGCGGCATTGACCCCGCGCCGGACCAAATCCCCAAGGATGCACGCTCTATCGAGCAAGCATTTAACCACCGCATATCGGGCAGTCCGTGCGGGGCGTCATTTTTAGCTTTCTGGTCTCACCATAAAGCGCGTCATAAATCAGCATATGCCCCCGCAGCGCCGTGCCCGCTTCACTTAGAAGCTTCAGCGCCTCTGCGGCCATTATCGCCCCAACCACGCCAGGAAGCGGCGCGAAAACGCCAGCTTCTGCACAGCTGGGTGCCAGACCCGCGGCAGGGGCGGAGGGAAAAACACAGGCATAGCAGGGGCCAAAGGTTTTGGGGTCAAACACCGCAACTTGCCCCTCCCATTGGCTTAACGCCCCAGAAATCAGCGGCATTCCCAAAACCACAGCCGTTTCATTGGCCAAATAGCGGGTGTCAAAATTATCGCTGCCATCCAATAGCAGATCAAATTCGGTGCATAACTCGGCAGCAATATCCTTGGTGAAGCGGCGATGATAGGGGCGTATCTCGATATAGGGGTTTTGCGCCAGCATCATCGTTTGCGCCGAAAACACCTTTGGCGTGCCAATCGCGGCATCTTGGTGAATAACCTGTCGTTGCAAATTTGAATTTTCCACCAGATCATCATCAATCACGCCAATCGTTCCAACCCCAGACGCGGCCAAATATTGTAAAGCCGGTGCCCCCAGCCCGCCCGCTCCGATAACAAGAATTTTTGCTTGCTTAAAATTCTTTTGTCCAACACCGCCGATTTCGGGCAGCATGATGTGACGCGCATAGCGTTCTAACTCTGTGTCGTTAAACGTGTCCGTTTGGCCAGGCGTGTCCCCTCCCGCGGTCTGCGTGCGTTCCGCCCGCCCCCGCAGGGCCCGCAATCCCAGCCGATAGATTAAAATAAGACCTATAAACCCACCCAGCAACGCCAAGGGAGCGACAGAACCACCCGTCGCCAGAATTAAAGGGTGCTGAGCTGGCAAAACCAAATGGGCAAGTATTAAGGCCGCATAAAGCGTTGCAATCACGGAAAAGCGCACTCCAGGTGGTACTTTCAGGCGTGCGCCAAAAGCCCAAAACCCCAGCGCTAAAATGATCAACCAAAGCATCAGCTGCGTCCTGTAGATCCAAAGCCGCCCGCATTGCGGTCGCTGCCGGCCATCTCATCTACATGCACAAACTGCGCTTGAATGACGGGCGCCACAATCAGTTGTGCGATCCGGTCTCCGTGTGCAATCAGAAACGCTTGCGGTCCGCTATTGTACAAAATCACACCGATTTCTCCACGGTAATCGCTGTCAATCGTTCCCGGTGCGTTCAAAAGCGTAATCCCATGCTTTAACGCCAGACCGGATCTTGGCCGCAGCTGAATCTCAAAGCCTGACGGTATTGCAACGCGCAACCCAGTGGGCACCAGCAGGCGGTCGGCGGCCTTCAAAATCATCCCAGATGCGCGCAAATCAGGTGTTAAATTAGCACGTATATCTGCGCCGGCTGCGCCGTCAGTTTCATAACACGGCGCGCCAAGCGTTTGATCTGCGCCCTCAGACCATGTAAACTGGACCTCAACCATGCGCCGTTGACGCCTTCTCAACATGGTCAATGATCTTTTGCACCAAACGCTCCGCCACTTGTGCCTTGGACGCTCTGGGCCATTGATCCACCCCAGCCTGTTCAATGCACAAAATCGCGTTTTCGTCGCCGCCCATAATGCCGGTTTTGGCCGAAACGTCATTTGCTAAAAGCCAATCACAGCCCTTTCGCATGCGTTTTGCCTGCGCATTTTCCTCAAGTGCTTCGGTTTCAGCCGCAAAGCCGATTACCAAATCTGGGCGATTGTCGCGGCGTTGCGCCACCGAGGCCAAAATATCGGGGTTTTCCACAAAACTTAAGGTTGAAAGCCCACCCGCCTGTTTCTTGATCTTTTCGTCGCCGGGCAGTTCCACACGATAATCCGCCACGGCCGCCACAAAGATCGCGATCTTGCACGGTAGGGCTTTCTCAACGGCTTGCGCCATCTCTAAAGCCGTTTCAACGCGTGTTATCTGCGCGCCGAGGGGCGGGTCTGCTGCCGCGGGCCCCGAAATGAACATCACGTCAGCACCTTGATTGACCAACGCTTGTGCTATCGCGCTGCCCTGCCGACCAGAAGAGCGGTTCGCAATATAGCGCACGGGATCAATCGGCTCATGGGTTGGGCCTGACGTAACCAGAACCCGCTGGCCTGCCAGCGGACCGCGGGTAAAATGCATTTGCACAGCAGTCAAAATATCAACGGGCTCAGACATACGACCGGGGCCAAATTCACCACAGGCCATATCTCCAGCCTCGGGCCCGATAATTTTTACGCCATCAGCTTGAAGCTGGCGCAAATTGCGCTGTGTGGCAGAATGTTCCCACATCCGCACATTCATAGAGGGTGCAATCAATACAGGCGTATCCGTCGCCAAAAGCAGCGTAGAGGCAAGATCATCGGCCCGCCCCTGCGCCATTTTCGCCATCATATCGGCCGTGGCAGGTGCGACCAAAATAAGATCAGCGCTGCGCGATAATTCGATATGGCCCATTTCTGCTTCCGACGTCAAATCGAACAATTCAGAATGTACTGCTTCACCGGCCAGGGCGGCCACCGAAAGCGGCGTCACAAATTCTTGCGCCGAGCCTGTCAAAACAGGGGTCACGGCTGCGCCCGCCGCACGCAATTTGCGGATTAAATCCAGCGATTTATACGCGGCTATGCCGCCCGTGATGATTAACAAAATGCGCTTTGAGCTTAACATTCACGCTCCAGACCTGAGAGACCTATTTGTAAAAGGTCTCTTGCCAGTTCGCAAGGGACGCTCCTGAGATAAAAATCTACGCATGTTTTAAACACACAGCCTGAGATCCCGCCACCGTTCCACAGATCAAAATCTGGGCAAAGAAACCACTAGCCGGCGCTCGATAGGGACTTGCCGATCAAAAAAAGCTCACCACTTCTTGCGAGTTTTTTTCAAGGTATTTGCGCATTTTGGAAAAGGCCGCCGCCTCTAACTGCCGCACTCTTTCTTTTGACAGCCCCAGCTCTTTGCCCAAACTTTCCAGCGTGCGCGGTTCTTCTTGTAGCTTGCGCTCGCGCACGATGAACCGTTCGCGATCATTCAGGGCGTGCAGGGCTTGTAAAAGCCACCGCCGCAATTGATCAGTGTCGTGCTGGTCTTCAATCAAATCCTGCGTTTGCGCGCCTTCATCTTCGATCGTGTCAATCCATTCGCGGCCCTCATCCTCGCTGGATTGCGTGGCATTCAGCGAATAATCCGAGCCTGACAGGCGGCCATCCATCATCTCAACATCGTTGAGCGGCACGCCAACCTCGGTCGCAATAAGTTGGTGCAACTGATGGCGATCAAGCCGATCCCCGCGCTGCGACGCTTCGCGCTCTAGCTGCGCTTGAACGCGGCGCAAGTTGAAAAACAATGATTTTTGGCTGCTGGTCGAGCCGGTGCGCACCATCGACCAGTTGCGCATCACATAATCCTGCACGCTGGCTTTGATCCACCAAACGGCATAGGTCGAAAATCGCACGCCCCGATCCGGGTCAAATTTATCTGCAGCCTTCATAAGGCCTAAACCCGCTTCTTGAATAAGATCGTTCATCGGCGCACCGTACCGCTTAAACTTTGCCGCCATGGAAATCGCCAATCGCATATAAGCTGTGATCAACCGATGAAGCGCTTGCTCGTCTCGGTGATCTCTCCACGCGTAAGCTAATTTCAACTCAGTTTCTGCATCAAGCAATTCAGCCTTCATCGCACGACGTGAAAAAGACATATCGGGGCCAGCATCTAAAGCCATAAAACTTACCTTTCCGAGCGGAGGCGATCTAATGAGATCTCATATTGCGTTTACTGATAGTGTTACGCACGATAAGAACGTTTGGATCACTTTGGAAAATGAATGCAGCATCACATTACATTGGTTATCGGCGGGGCAGCGTCTGGCAAGTCGCTTTGGGCTGAAAATTATGCGCTTAGCGCGACCGAGCGGCCCCTTTATATCGCCACGGCTCAGGCATTTGATGCAGAGATGAACGAAAAAATTGCCATGCATCGCGCGCGCAGAACGGCGCGGTGGGATCTCAAAGAAGCGCCGCTAGATTTGGTGGGGGCGCTGTCAGGCCTAACGTCTGAAAGCTGCGCTTTGATCGATTGTCTGACCATGTGGCTCAGCAATCACCTTTTGGCAGATACGCCTTTAGAACCTTTGGGAGCAGACTTATTAAAGGCCCTTAGCATATGCCCAGCCCAGCTTGTGTTGGTAACCAATGAGGTAGGATATAGTGTAGTTCCAGAGAACGCTTTGGCGCGTAAATTCCGCACCGCGCAAGGGCAGTTGAACCAAAAGCTTGCCGCAGCGGCAAATAAGGTGGTCTTGGTCACCGCTGGCTTACCATTGGTTCTAAAAAACTCGGATCCGTGATGAGCCGATTGTTTCTGGTGCGCCACGGACCGACCCATGTCAAAGCGATGGTTGGGTGGACGGATGTCCAGGCAGACCTCACGGATGCCGCAGCGCTGGCGCGTTTGCGGGCGAGCCTGCCACAAAAGGCCTTGATGGTTTCGTCAGACCTGCGCCGCGCGATCGATACAGCCGATGCGCTACAAGTGCGGCAAACGCGCCTGCCGCATGCAATGGGTCTGCGCGAGATGCATTTTGGCGATTGGGAAATGAAAACCTTCAATGATGTGAATGCCACCGACCCGGATGGCATTTTTGCATTTTACGACACACCCGGCGATGCCGCCCCGCCCAAGGGCGAAAGTTGGAATATGTTCTCGGCGCGCGTCGATTCTGCCATCGATACGCTGCAGGCCAAATATCTCGGCAGCGATTTGATCATCGTTGCGCATTTTGGCGTGATATTGCGGCAATTTCAAAGGGCCAAAGCCATTTCTGCCTATCAGGCTTTTGCTCAAAAGATAGACAACCTATCGCTCACAGAAATTGAGATCACGGATCAGCGCTGGCGCGTTATCCGGGTGAATGCGCTTATTTAACCCTCTTTGCAATTTTAAACCCAGTTGCCATTGTTTTTTGCAAAGCGCCCAACCGATAGTTGTGTGACCAGGCATCTGCGGTCGCCCAGCGCGTTACGCTGACAGTCGCGTTTCACCACTCCACAAATGAATCGGCGCAACGCGTTTGGCAAGCTAAGCACCAGATAATGATTCTGCATAGCCAGAACAAATCAAAATTCACACGCTACCGGTGCAACGTTGGATAAAATATTTGGCCCGTGTTCAACGGTTTGATCCAACCCAGCTTGCGGCCGTTTCTTCAGCGCGTTGCCACAGGGCCGCCCTAGGAAAGGGCAAGGCTGAGCTCACAAGCATAATTGTAAATCGTAAAGAGCCTTGCGGAGAAATGGTCCAAGCCCATTTTAAGGGTTTGATAAGGTTTATCAAACACCATGGCCGCTTATAAGGGATCTGTAAGCGATGATTGCGCGGGTTGTTACGGTTGCGTTTTGTGGGCTGGATGTCCGCTCGGTTGAGGTGGAATGTGCTGTGGCCGCAGGGCTTCCGGGCTTAACCATCATTGGACTGGCCGATAAGGCCGTCAGCGAAGCGCGCGAGCGTGTAAGATCTGCGCTGCACAGTTTATCTTTGGCCTTGCCGCCTAAGCGGATTACCATCAGTCTTACGCCAGCCGACTTGCCCAAAGAGGGTGCACATTTCGATCTTGCAATCGCGCTGGCCATGCTTAGCGCGATCGAGGCAATTCCCGGTGATTGCTTGCAAGAAACTTTAGCCATTGGCGCTTTATCTTTGGATGGCAGATTGAACGCCGTGACCGGCGCGCTGCCCGCCGCGCTTCACGCAGCCGAACTTGGGTTATCGCTTTTATGCCCGCAAGCCTGCGGAGCTGAAGCGGCATGGGTGGAAACAACGCGCGTCATATCAGCGGATACATTGGGCCGTTTGATACAACATTTAAACGGTCAAGCCGTTATATCCCCTGCGGCCCCTGGTTTGGTTTTTCTACAAAACCCCAACAAGGATCTTGCGGATATCAAAGGCCAAGAGCGCGCAAAACGCGCCTTGGAAATCGCTGCAGCGGGGCGTCATCATACGTTTCTTGTTGGAACACCCGGTTCGGGAAAATCAATGCTTGCAGCCCGGCTGAAAGCCCTTTTGCCCGAGCTAAACGCCAAGGAAGCGCTGGAAACTGCGATGATACACTCGGTCAGCGGCTTGCTGGAAGAAGGGGGTATTTCACGCTCTCCACCGTTTTACGCACCCCATCATACGGCGTCTAAAGTGGCGCTGGTTGGGGGCGGGCGCAAAGCCCAACCTGGCGAGATTTCGCTCGCCCATAACGGTGTATTATTTTTGGATGAACTGCCCGAATTCTCACGCGAAGCGCTTGAAACCTTGCGCCAGCCGCTTGAAACGGGGGAAATTTGGATTGCCCGCGCCAGCGCACATATTCGCTATCCGTGCCGGTTTTTATTGATCGCCGCAGCCAATCCCTGCAAATGCGGGTATCTGTATCAAGCAGAGCGTGCCTGTAACAAGGCCCCCCATTGCGGCGCACATTATTTTCAACGCTTATCCGGGCCGCTTTTGGATCGCTTCGATCTTTGCGTACATGTAGAAGCCACCTCTTTCACCTCTTTGCAAAATCATGAGCTTGGTGAAACGACCGGTGATATTGCGGCGCGCGTACGGGCCGCACGGCGCTGCCAGAGCCTTCGGTTTTCCGCCCATGACGGGATCCACAGCAACGCAGATGCACATGGCAAACTGCTCACCCAAACATGCGCTCTTGCAACTGAAACAATCAGCTGGCTGCACAAAGCCTTGGATCATTTTCAACTTTCGCCGCGCGGCTATCATCGTATGCTGCGGGTTGCGCGCACCATCGCCGACCTAGAGGGCAGCGACACAATCGAAAAACCACATCTAAGCGAAGCGCTGAGTTTTCGCCCCTTCCCAGCCTCTGGAGAGACGGCCAAGCAAGCAGGCTGACCCAGCTTGGCGGCTAGGAGCTCATCAACTGCGTCGCCCAAAACCCCCAAAGGGCACCTCATACGCCACTTCAAACACGCTCTTCTTTAGCAACTCGGCTAGGGCGTCACACTAGTTTTTGTTCAATCGCCTGCCAAATATTTGCGGCAATATTAACGCCATCAAAGCGCTCAAGCTCTTGAATCCCTGTAGGTGACGTCACATTAATTTCGGTTAAATACTGCCCGATCACATCGATGCCCACAAAGACCTGGCCTTTTTCGCGCAAAAGCGGACCAATACGCGCGCAGATTTCTAAATCGCGCGGCGTAAGCTTAATCTTCTCAGGCCGCCCGCCTACATGCATATTAGAACGCGTTTCGCCCTTAGCAGGCACCCTGTTAATCGCGCCCACTGGCTCTCCATCCACCAAAATCACCCGTTTATCCCCTTTACTCACATCTGGCAGAAACTTCTGCACGATCAGCGGTTCGCGCGAGAAGCCGCTGAACAATTCATGCAAAGATGTCAGATTGCGATCATCTTCTTTGAGCAAAAAAACGCCTGCGCCGCCATTGCCGTAAAGCGGCTTTAAAATAACATCGCCATGGGCTTGGCGAAACGCTTTCAAGATTTTCAAATCGCGGGCAATCGCTGTTGGCGGCGTTAAATCCGGAAAATCAAGCACCAACAGTTTTTCGGGATAATTGCGCACCCAAAACGGATCATTCACAACCAGCGTTTGATCTTTTAACCGATCCAATAAATGCGTTGTCGTAATATAATGCATATCAAATGGCGGATCCTGGCGCAGCCAAACCACATCAAATTTGGCCAGCTCGACCTCTTCTTCTGGCCCAAAATCCACATGCCCACCCGCAACCCGCTGTACCGTCATGGGATATCCGCGCGCAGTTATTTTCCCGTTTTGATAGGCCAGCGTGTCAGGCGGGTAATAAAATAAGCTATGCCCTCGTGCTTGCGCCTCTTCGGCCAGACGAAACGTGCTGTCTGCTTCAATATTAACCGCCTCAATAGGATCCATCTGAAATGCGATTTTCACGGCGCGCTCCTGCGATATGTTTTCAGCTTTGATTACAACTTGAGCCAGCTAAATAAAACCCATCTCTGATGGTTCTTGAAAATCCTCTGAAAAAAATACGTTTTCTACAATTAAAATGGCGCCGAAACGATCGATCAAAGCCAGATCAAAGCGCATCGCCATGCAGGGCGCAGATCGCACCTGCCCCATAAACACCTGCGCAGCAGCAATAATGCGGCGTCTTTGAAACGCTGTTAACAGCTGCGCAGCTCTTTCATGATTTTGCGATTTCTTGACCTCAACAAAAACCCAACAGACCGAGGTTTTGAAAATCAGATCTATTTCGCCGGCCAAAGATCTCCACCGCTGCGCCTCCAAGTGATATCCGCCAGCTCTATATGCTTTTGCTATTTTGTTTTCAGCGGCTAAGCCTGAATAATAAGCCTTGTTTCCTTTAAGGTTTCTGCTCAATGTTCAAAGCCATCTGATAAATTTTGCGTTTCGCCACGCCATGCGCCTGCGCCACAAACTCAGCCGCGTCTCGCACCGACATTGATTGCAATGCTATTTTCAACTGCGCTTCTATATCACTTTCATTAACAGGAGATGACTGCGCCCGGTCAATGATCACGACAATCTCGCCTTTGACAGGCCCAGTTTGCGCCTTGGCCAACAACTCTGCCAATGTTCCGCGGCGGATATCTTCAAACTTTTTGGTTAATTCGCGGCAATACGCAGCCTGCCTATTTTCGCCATAAACCGCGCAGGCATCCTGCAAAAATGGCACAAGACGTTTAGGAGATTCGTAAAACACCAAAGTTGCTGGCACGTTTAACAAATTCCTCAAAGCCGCAAGCCGCGCAGATCTTGCGTTGGGAACAAAGCCTTCAAACAAAAAGCGATCGGTGGGCAAACCGGCCAGCGTCAGCGCGGTTATCACCGCGGATGGCCCGGGCGCTGTGGTGACCAAAACACCAGCCTCAGCGGCCGTTTTACTTAGGTCAAAGCCCGGATCAGCAATAAGCGGCGTTCCCGCCTCCGACGCATAGGCAACAGACCGGCCTTCTAGTAAATATTGCATTAATTTAGGCCGCATGCGCGCGCCATTGTGATCATGATAGGCCAATATCGGGCGCTCATTCAAAGCCACGCCGTGAATATCCATTAATTTTCGCAGGCTTCGGGTATCTTCAGCCGCTAAAATATCAACATTTGTTAGAATATCGAGCGCACGCAAAGTGATGTCGCGCGCGGTCCCGATCGGGGTGGCCACAAAATAAAGCCCTGGTGCCAAATGGATGTTGCGCTTACTCACGGCTTTGCCCTTATCATTCTTAGCTTTCTTGTCGCACCGGCGAAAGAGCTGTGCTAAACCCCTGTTAAAGGAGCGTATGTATGAGAGTATCTATTTCATTTCGTCATAAAGGTCTACGCGCGCTGGCCGGGATCTTGCTGGCAGCTTTTATAAGCGCCTGCGCGCCTGACACATCAACGATTGACACCGCTCCCAGGCTGGCTCCCCAAGAGCCCATTCCAATCGCATTGTTGGTTCCGACATCTTCGCAAAACGCCGCCGAGATCGCCGGAAGTTTAGAGCAAGCCGCGCGAATGGCGGTTTCTGATTTGGAACCGGTCAAAATTGACCTGCGCGTTTATGACACTGCAGGGCGCAGTGATATCGCCGCGCAACAGGCCCAAACCGCGGTTGATCAGGGTGCAAAAATTATCATTGGGCCGCTTTTTGCTGAAGCCGCAAACGCCGCGGGCCTGGCTGTCGCGGATGAAGGTGTGAATGTTTTAAGCTTTTCAAACAGCAGCGCCATCGCCGGTGGCAACGTCTTCGTGCTTGGAAAGACCTTTGACAATACGGCTGAAAGGGTGGTCGGTTATCTTGCACGATCAGGAAAACAACGCGCTGTGATTGTTTACCCGGATAATCTGGAAGGGGAAGCAGGGCGCAGCGCTTTGGAAAAGGCCGCCCAATATTCCAGCTTAAAAATCGCGCATAGTCAGGCGTTTGAGTTCTCGCAAGAGGGGGTTGTTGCCGCGATTCCGCTCATTCGCGCCGCTGTCGAGATTGAAGAGGCCGATACTATTTTATTAACCTCAACAACGGCCGGCGCTTTGGGGCTGTTGGTGCAATTGCTGCCCGAAGCTGGGATTGATCCCGCCAAAGTGCAATATGCAGGCCTTGCACGCTGGGATGTGCCGGCGCAAACTCTGGCGCTCTCAGGCGTGCAGGGGGGGCTGTTCGCTTTGCCCGATTACGCGCGCGCTCAAAGTTTTTCAACGCGCTATGAAGCGACATTTTCCAGTAAACCACACCAGCTTGCGGGCCTGGCATATGATGGCGTCGCCGCAATTGGCGCATTGGTCGCCCGTGGCACCAACAACGCGTTAGGCGCAGCAGCCTTAACCCAAACAGCCGGCTTTGAAGGCGTCGATGGTATTTTCAGACTTAGGAAAGACGGCACCAACGAGCGTGGTCTGGCTATCGCAACGATCCAAGACAAACAGGTGGTAATTCTTGACCCAGCGCCCGCAGCATTCGAGTTCTTCAGCTTCTAATCTGTCGATGCTTCACTTCGACAGGCCCGATCTACCAATGATTTCGCCAGCTGAAATGATTTTCGACTCTGAAACTATGGTTGCCTTTATCAAAGCCAACCTAGTCACGTTGTCAGACAGTAAAGACATAAGGGCGGGCTTGGCGACAGAGCTGAAAGCGCGTCAAATTGCGGGTATGGAACATATTGCCCATGCTTTTTCTAAAAGCCCGTTCAGCGCGCATGAGGTGACCAGATCTTACACTTACCTGACCGATTGTATTGTTAAAACAACCTGGTTTGTCGCCTCAACCTTCGTGCATCCCCTCGCCAATCCCACCGAAAGCGAGCGACTTTCTGTTGTTGCGGTCGGGGGGTATGGCCGCGGCGAAATGGCTCCGTTTTCCGATGTTGATTTGCTTTTTTTAACCCCGTATAAAATCACGCCTTGGGCCGAAAGTCTGATTGAAACGATGCTCTATATCCTTTGGGATCTTAAGCTGAAAGTGGGGCATTCATCACGCACTGTAAAAGATTGTCTGCGCTTGGGCGCGAATGATTATACGATTCGCACCGCCATGCTGGAACAGCGCAACCTCTGCGGTGATCAAAGCCTTGCCGACGCACTATCCGCCAAGCTTTGGAGTGATTTATTCTCGGGCAGCGAAAAAGAGTTCATTGAGGCGAAATTGCAAGAACGCGAAGCCCGGCATGAAAAGCAAGGCGGCCAGCGCTATATGGTCGAGCCGAATGTCAAAGAGGGAAAAGGCGGCCTGCGCGACCTGCAATCGCTGTTTTGGATTACCAAATATGTATATCGATCCACCTCAACGGCCGATCTGGTCTCGTTAAACGTTATCACGCCGGAAGAACATCAAATTTTCGTCAAGGCAGAGGCTTTTTTATGGGCAGTGCGCAGCCATTTGCATCTTATAAGCGGGCGCGCGGTTGAAACTTTATCCTTCGATATGCAAATCGAACTGGCTGATCGCATGGGTTATCATGACCGCGCGGGCCGGCCAGCGGTTGAAATTTTCATGCAAGATTATTTCCGTCAAGCAACCAGCGTTGGGGATTTAACGCGTATTTTCTTAACGGCGCTCGAGGCAAGCCATGTCAAAAGCGAGCCACTTTTAGAACGGATTTTTCGCAAACGCCCCACTGTGAAATCCGATTATATGGTGCTGCATAACAGGCTGAGTATCTCCGCGCCTGAAAATTTTCTGAGCGATCCGCTTAATCTGTTGCGGTTATTCGAAGAAGCGCTGCGGACTGGCCTGCTGATACATCCAGATGCGATGCGGTTAATCTCAGCCAATCTGCATTTATTTGACGAAACCCTGCGTCAAACCCCCGAAGCACAACGGATTTTTCTGGATCTGCTCTTAAAACATGGCAATCCAGAACGTGCCCTGAGACGGATGAATGAATTGGGGGCCTTGTCAGCCTTCATCCCCGAATTTGAGCCCATCGTCGCGATGATGCAATTCAATATGTACCACAGCTACACGGTGGATGAGCATACGATCCAATGTATCCGGAACCTTGCCCAGATAGAGCGCGGCGAATTGATCGAAGAATTGCCCATTGCCAGTTCTATTTTGAAAGAGGGTCTGAACCGGAAGGTGATTTACGTTGCCCTTCTGCTGCATGATATCGGCAAAGGCCGCAATGAAGATCATTCGGTGATTGGAGCGCAAATTGCGCGCAAAGTGGCTCCGCGGCTTGGCTTGAACAAAGCTGATGTGGAAACCGTAGAATGGCTTGTGAGATACCATTTATTGATGTCTGATTTGGCGCAAAAACGCGATATTGCTGATCCTCGAACGGTGCGCGACTTTGTCAAAGCCGTGCAAACCCTCAAGCGCTTGGATCTGCTAACCGTGTTGACCGTCTGCGATATTCGCGCTGTTGGTCCCAACACTTGGAACAATTGGAAAGCGGTTTTGATCCGGGCACTCTATCGGCAGACCCGCCGCGCGTTAGAGAATGGCCAAGACGCTTTGAACCGCGAATCGCGTGGCAGCGAGGGTAAGAAAAACCTACGTCTGCATTTAGAAGATTGGGATGCCAAAGACCTTAAAACCGAAGTTGCGCGCCATTATCCCCCCTATTGGCAGGGATTACATGTCACCGCGCATGTGGTGTTTGCCGGTTTGCTCCGCGATTTAAAAGAGGATGAAATTGCCATCGACTTCTATGCAGATGGAGACCGCGCAGCAACCCGCGTGTGTTTTGCCTGCGTCGACCATCCCGGCATTTTTTCCAGCTTGGCGGGCGCTCTGGCACTGGTGCGGGCCAATGTCGTTGATGCGCGCAGCTATACCACCAAAGATGGGTTTGCGACGGCAGCGTTTTGGATTCAAGACGCGGCGGGAAACCCTTATGAGCCCGAAAAGTTCAACCGTTTGAAACAAATGATCAATAAGACATTGATGGGCAAAGTGGTGGCGCGAGTTGCGATTCAGGATAAAGACAAATTCAAAAAACGCGAAAAAGCCTTTAAAGTTCCGACCTCTATCAGCTTTGATAATGACGGCTCCGAAATTTACACGATCATCGAAGTCGACACGCGGGATCGTCCGGGCCTGTTGTTTGATCTGACACGCACTTTGGCCAATACCAACGTCTATATCGCATCAGCAGTCATCGCCACTTATGGCGAACAAGTTGTTGATAGTTTTTATGTAAAAGACATGTTTGGTCTGAAATTTTACAACCAATCCAAGCAAAAAATGCTGGAACGCAAGCTACGCGAAGCAATCGAGCTGGGCGTTGAGCGCGCTTCAACATGAGTGGGCCGCGACTGCTCAAAGGCATTATGACAGTCGGTTTTTGGACTTTGCTCAGCCGCGTGCTGGGCATGGCCCGCGAGGTCTTGCTCTATATGATGATTGGCGCAGGGCCGGTGTTGGACGCGTTTGTGGTAGCATTTCGTTTGCCCAATATGTTTCGGCGGTTCTTTGCAGAAGGCGCTTTTAACGCCGCTTTTGTGCCTCTGTTTTCAAAGCGCCTTGAGGCCCAAGACAACCCGATCGGATTTGCCAGCCAGGCGATGGGCGGGCTTGCCTTTGCGCTGGCGCTTTTGACAGCGCTGGCGCTGGTGTTCATGCCAGCGCTTGTCTGGCTTACCGCGCAGGGGTTCGTGGGCGATGCCCGCTTTGATATGGCAGTTGAATATGGCCGCGTGATGTTTCCTTATATCTTTCTTATCTCGCTCAGCGCTCTGCTGTCTGGTGCGCTGAATGCCCAAGGGCGCTTCGCTATGGCCGCCGCCGCGCCTGTCTTCTTAAATATCATCATTATTTGCGCGCTTTGTCTGGGATGGGTGATGAACCATGCGGTCATCTATTATCTGATTTGGGCGGTTCCAATTGCGGGGATTGTGCAATTGACCGCGCTATGGCGGGCGGCGCAGGCCGCCGGGCTTCCGATTCGGTTGGGACGGCCCAGCTTTAGCCCCGAAATGCGACAGCTGGTGCGGATTGCGGTACCCGCAGCCTTGGCCAATGGCGTGCTGCAAATCAATTTATTGGTCGGACAATTGGTCGCCAGTCAACATCCCGGCGCCGTCAGTTGGCTTTATGGGGCTGACCGCCTGTATCAGTTGCCCCTGGGCGTGGTTGGAATTGCTGTGGGCATTGTGCTCTTACCCGAATTGTCACGACGCTTGCAGGCAAATGATCAAGCAGGGGCAAAACAAGCCTTTTCAAGCGCAACCGAAATCACATTAGCGCTGAGTTTACCGGCCGCAATGGCGCTCTGCGTGGTGCCCTATCCTTTCGTCTCTGCGCTTTTTGAACATGGCGCAACCTCCCGCCTTGACGCGCAAGCGATGGCACTTGCGACCGCTATCTACGGATTGGGCTTGCCCGCTTTTGTGCTGCAAAAGCTCCTGCAACCATTGTATTTTGCGCGCGAAGATACGCGCAGGCCTTTTCGATTTGCGCTTGTAGGCATGGCGATCAATGCCGCCTTAGCCATCGGTCTTATGCCATTTATTGGCTGGGTGGCCGCGGCCATTGCCACCAGTCTTTCGGCTTGGGCAATGGTCGGGCTGCTGTTTTGGGGCGCGCGCGGCTTTGACAATATTTTAAAACCGGAGGCCGGTTTGAAAAACCGCTTGCTGCGCATGTGCATTGCCAGCCTTTTCTTAGGGGCTGCTCTTTACGGCATACAATTTTTTATCAGCCCCGCTGTCACCAGCGTTTCCGGGCGAATTTTCTATGCGCTCTTCTTGGTAATCGCGGGCGCGGGATTATATCTTTGGCTGGGTGAAAGATTAAAGGCCTTCTCGCTGCAAGAGATAAAGGCCAGTTTTAAAAAGCCTTAATCACGGCGCAGCGCTTGCATTAGACGCGCAAGCCCACCCGGAAGCAATAAAACAGATAGGGTGAAGCCGCCTAAAAATCCGGCCAAATCGGCGATCCACAATAATCTGCCGCTCAAGAATATTCCAAAGACAAGCTGGATCCCGATCAGCATCGCAATCATGTTAAACGCTTTGCCTGCCGGCGCCTGCTGCGCCTTTAATGACACCCAAAGCAGAAAAGTATAGGCCCCGATTAACCCATAAATCCCTGGAAAAGCCCCAAATAACCAGCCTGCCTCTGGCGCAATCAGGCAGTAAACCAACGCGCCCAGCGCCGCTGACACAAAAAAGAACATTAATACGGCAGGGGCGGAAAACACGCTGCCAACCATTTTGCCCATCGCCAAAAACAGCGCACAAGCGATCGCTGCCTGCATAAAAGACGCATGCAAGAAGGAAAACGTAACAAAGCGCACCAAATGTTCCGCGCCGTAATCCTGAGTTTCGCGCATCCATGACACAAGATTTGTGTTCATTCCATAGCGCTCAATCGCAAAAAACCGCCAAGAGGCGTCAAACCCTTCACCCAAAACCCCAATCGATGCCAAGGCAAATAGGGCCTCTACCCCCGCAATCATCAAAAAAAGCGCCATGACGACGGGCGGCATCGGGTTCAACGCCGCAGCTTTGGGTGTTTCCGGATTGAAAGACATCGCACTCCCTTTGCTTGACGGGCCTTGAAGCTGCAGTTAATCGACACGCAGTAGATTGCCCTTTGGAGAACACTTATGTCGGATGCCGCTCAAACACCATCCCCAAGCCCATTTGAAAAGCGCGTTTTTTCAGGTGTTCAGCCATCGGGCGGGTTAACGCTTGGCAATTATTTGGGCGCCGTAAAGCGGTTTGTGCATATGCAAAGCCCCAACCATGAATCCTTATATTGCATGGTGGATCTACACGCGGTGACCGTCTGGCAAGATCCGGCCAACTTGCGCAAAAACACCCGTGAATTGGCGGCGTTTTTTATTGCTGCCGGATTAAAACCGGAGCAGTCAATTTTATTTAATCAATCCGCAGTTCCCGAACATGCTCAATTGGGGTGGATTTTCAATTGTATCGCCCGCATGGGGTGGATGAAGCGGATGACCCAATTCAAAGACAAAGCTGGAAAAAATGCAGAGAATGCATCGCTTGGCTTATTTGGATATCCCGCATTGATGGCCGCAGATATTTTACTCTATCACGCAACCCATGTGCCCGTGGGCGATGATCAAAAGCAACATCTTGAATTAACAAGAGATATTGCAACCAAGTTCAACCATGATTTCGGGGTGGATTTTTTTCCAATTACCGAGCCGGTGATCGGGGGGCCTGCGGCCCGCGTGATGAGCTTACGCGACGGATCAAAAAAAATGTCAAAATCAGACCCTTCTGACCTGAGCCGCATAAATATGAGCGATGATGCAGACAGCATTGCCCAGAAATTCCGCAAAGCCAAAACCGACCCCGATGCCCTACCTTCCGAAGAAGCCGGATTGGAAAATCGCCCCGAAGCGCGCAATTTGGTGGCGATCTATGCCGCTTTGGAAGATCAATCCGTTGACGCGGTTCTAAATGACATTGGCGGCAGACAATTTTCCGAGTTCAAACCAATGCTGATTGACCGCGCGGTCGCCACGCTTTCACCAATTTCGGCTGAAATGAACCGGTTGATGCAGGAACCGGACGAGATCGACCGTGTATTGGCCAATGGGGCCGAGCGGGCTCGAAAAATTGCTCAGCCCATATTGAACCAAACTTATGATATTATGGGGTTGCTGCGCAGTTAAGCCCTGCTGCCTGCGCTCACAAAGCAAGCAATCCCATAAACTTCCCAGTCTTACTAACGCCGCGCGAATAGGGTTCGGCAGGCTCTTGCATGCGAACCCGTCTTTTGTCAGGGTGCCATAAAGAATGCCTCGTCGTGAGCTGGGGTATCCAAAAGGAGGGGTCAATGGCAACGGGCAGCAACATAAAAACCTTTTTCAACGGCCAATGGCATGATGGCGATATTGCTGTGATGAAAGCTGCCGACCATGGGGCTTGGTTGGGCTCAGGCGTCTTCGATGGGGCACGCTATTTTAACGGGGTTGTCCCCGATTTGGAGGCGCATTGTGCGCGGGTAAACGCGTCAGCAAAGGCCCTAATGCTCACCCCAACATATAGTGTTTCTGAGATGAAAGCCCTGATCTGGGAAGGGCTTGCGAGCTACGCGACATCCGCCGCGGTTTATATTCGCCCCATGTATTGGGGGATAGATGGGGATCTGACGGCCATCGTTCCAAGCGCTGACACCACAGGCTTTGCCATTTCGCTTGAAGAAATCCCCTTTGCAGCCCCCAAAACCAGCGCAACCTTGGGGCGCACGCAATTTCGCAGGCCTATTTTAGAAAGCGCCGTTGTAAATGCAAAAGCTGGCTGTCTCTATCCTAATAATGCGCGCATGCTGGTAGAAGCGCGCCGCAACGGGTTCAGCAATGCGTTGGTTGCAGATGCTATGGGCAATGTGGCAGAAACTGCCACGGCAAATATTTTCATGGCGCGCGATGGCGAGGTGTTTACTCCGGCGCCAAATGGCACGTTCTTAGCCGGTATCACGCGCGCGCGTCATATCACGCATTTAAAAGATATGGGCATTCCTATTCATGAAACCGTTTTGAGTTTTGATGATTTTTACGCCGCAGATGAAGTTTTTATGACCGGAAATATGCAAAAAATCACACCCGTCACCGCGATTGAAGAAACACATTTTCAAATCGGCCCGATTGCCGGGCAGCTTAAAGAGGCTTATTGGGACTGGGCCTCATCAACCTCGGCCTAAGCGCCTTTGCGCAACAATGCGCAGGCTGCTGAAATCAACCTTGCGTTGGATGGCGCCTTCGCGCATCATATGCAGCTGAGGAGATCACATAGATGCGTAAGTTTTTGCTAATACTCGACGACAGTCAAGAATGTCTGAACGCAATGCGCTTCGCGGCCATGCGCGCTGCGCGAACCGGTGGCGGCGTTGAAGTGCTGGCCGTGATCCCACCTGAAGAATTCAACCATTGGATCGGCGTCAGCGATATCATGCGCAGCGAAGCGCGTGAACGCATTGAAGTGCATTTTGAAGTCTTCGCCAAATGGATGCGCGATCGGCAGGGCATAGATCCTGAATTGGTGATCCGTGAAGGTGAACCGATTCAAGAGATTTTGGCGCAAGTTAAGGATGATCCTGAAATCGGCGTGTTGGTTCTGGGCGCAGGCACGGATAAAAAAGGCCCCGGCCCGCTTGTGACGCAGCTGACCAAAAACGCAGGCTCTTTGCCCATCCCAATGACCATTGTTCCGGGGGATTTATCCAAAGAGCGACTCGAAGCAATTACCTAAAGCCAGAACGCGCCTCACCATCGCGCTCATTGGAATATTGAGTCCTGGTTGTCATTCAGACATCGTTTATTTTGCAAAAAACCTGCTATTTAAGCTGATGCAAGACGTGCGTGTAGCCCCTCTAAGGAGTGCACGTTGCTTAAGCCGCCCCGCGCTTGTGGTTGCAATCTGCTGTTTGCGGCAGCCTCTTCCCGCAGCAAAAAGAACAAATCGGCCGGCGAGGCGGCAAGCGCGTGATGTTTGTCGTACAAGCAAATAATTTTGCACGGCCTTAGTCCCTCATGCGCAACGACACGGTTGATTTATAAAAACGGCTTAGCTCCAACGCTTACGAAAAAGTTGTGAAGTTTAAAAATATTTGGCATTCTTTGGAAATTTATAGAGCCGGTATGGAATTAAATTAGAACGATTCTAAACATTGACAAAACGCCGCGGCTCTCCATATAAAGAGCCAGAAGAGAGGCGCTCAAAATGTTTATCCAAACCGAATCCACCCCCAATCCCGCAACATTAAAATTCTTGCCCGGGCAAACCGTCTTAGAAGCGGGGACGGCTGATTTTCCCAGCAATGAGGGCGCCGAAAAATCGCCTTTAGTGCTACGTATTTTTGCGGTTGACGGCGTAACAGGCGTTTTTCTGGGGCGCGATTTCATCACCATCACCAAAGAGGATGCGGTCAATTGGGACCACGTAAAGCCGGCTTTGCTGGGCGCAATCATGGAGCATTTTCAGTCGGGTGATGCTGTGATGACGGATGAGGGGCTAGGCTCGGGCCATGCTGAACATAGCGGAGAAGATGAAGTTATTGTGGGGCAGATCAAAGAACTGCTGGACAGTCGCGTTCGCCCTGCTGTGGCGCAAGATGGCGGTGACATCACATTTTACGGATTTGAACGTGGGATTGTGTATTTGCAAATGCAAGGTGCTTGCGCGGGCTGCCCATCGTCAACCATGACGTTGAAAATGGGAATCGAAAATCTGCTCCGCCATTATATTCCCGAGGTCACTGAAGTGCGCCCTGTCGGTGGTTGATCAAACGGTTCTCGCTTTTGATACATCGGCCGCGCATTGCGCGGCCGCTTTGCTTTGCAATGGCGTGATCCTCGGCACCAGATTTGAAGCAATGCAAAAAGGTCAAGCCGAAGCCTTAGTTCCACTTATACAAACCCTATTGGCCGAAACGCAAACTAGCTTATACAAAATTGGCCGCATTGGCGTCGGCCTTGGGCCTGGTAACTTTACCGGCATCCGTATTTCCATCAGCTTGGCCCGAGGGCTGGGCGTGTCTTTGGGTTGCCCTGTGATCGGCGTCAACAGCTTTGAGGCCAGCATAGAGGATAAAGCCAAAGAAACCCTAATCGCAATACAAGCCATCCGAGACCAGTTTTACACGCTCAGCAGCGCAAATTTGCAGGCTGCCCCTCAAATGAGTGATGCGCCGACCCTGGCCACTAGCCCGATCCCAGTGCTCTATCGGCCAAAGCCAGATCTACTGGTCGCAAACATAGCGCGCATTGCCGCCCAAAGGGATGTGAAAACCGTAACGCCCCCTGCCCCTTTATACGTACAACCTGCAGATGCCGCGCCAAGCCGCAATCCCGGACCGAAGATCCTGCAGCCGAACGCGTCCTGAGTTTGACGGGCTAAATGCAACAGAATACCATCTTGCAGCCGTCAGATATGGCCAAACTTCACGCGCAATCAGGGCTTGAACAACGCCCTTGGACAGCGCAGGAATTCGCCCAGCTTTGCGCCGCAGAAAATTCTCTGCTGATCAAGCAAGACTATGGCTTCGCGCTGGGAAGGGTCATACATACCGAGGCCGAATTGCTGCTGCTCATCGTATCACAGGCGCAGCGAAAGCAAGGATTGGGGAAAACCTATTTGCAGCTTTTTGAAGAAGCTGCACGCCAGCGCGGTGCCAAAAACTGTTTTTTGGAAGTTGGCGCCGAAAATACCGCCGCGCGCGCACTATATCAACAATGCGGTTACGCAGAGCAAGGCTTGCGCAAAGCCTATTACCGCAAAATGAATGGCACCCGCGAAGATGCTTTGGTTCTGGCGAAAACTTTGGCTTAGCGCATTTTATCATTGGTTTTATATTGGTTTGCAGAAAAATCGGTTGACCCTAGCAAAGAGTTTCGTCCTTAATGATGGATGATCTTAGAGTAAGGCAACGCGTTCTGCTTTTCCTTTGGACACAAACACAAGATGGGGAGACATCCATGACGATTATACAAAGATTTTTAGGCGCGACCGCGGCGCTTGCATTAACAGCTGGCGCAGCACTGGCGGATCCTGCGCTGATTTTTGACTTGGGCGGGAAATTTGACGCTTCCTTCAATGAAGCCGCTTTCTCTGGCGCAGAACGCTGGGCAGAAGAAACCGGCGGGTCATTTGCTGAAATTGAACTGCAATCAGAAGCACAGCGCGAACAGGCACTTAGACGATTTGCCGAAGCGGGATACAACCCGATCGTTGCCAATGGGTTTGCGTTTGCAACCGTTCTGAGTGAAGTCGCTAAAGATTATCCAGACACAAAGTTCGCTATTACTGATGGCGTAGTTGATGCGCCCAATGTACAAAGCATGCTATTCGCCGCCGAGCAAGGTTCGTATATTGTGGGTGTTTTAGCTGCTTATGCAACAAAAACGAACACTCTGGGTTTCATTGGCGGAATGGATCTTCCATTCATATCTGATTTTGGCTGCGGATTTGTTCAAGGTGCTAAATCAGTCAATCCAGACCTAAAAATCCTTTGGAATATGACCGGAACCACACCAACGGCTTGGAATGACCCCGTGAAGGGATCTGAATTAACCCGTGCTCAAGCCAGCCAGGGTGCCGATGTGATCTATCATGCCGCGGGCGGCACAGGCGTTGGCGTTCTTCAAACAGCCGCCGATTTAGGAATTTTAGGAATTGGTGTTGATAAAAATCAAAATCATCTTCATCCTGGATCCGTTTTGACATCTATGCTCAAACGGGTTGATAACGGTGTTTACGACGCTTTCAAAGCTGGAAACGATCTGACGACTGGCTTCAACGTGATGGCCTTGGCTGATGGTGGCGTTGGCTATGCGATGGATGAGCATAATGAAAGCTTGATCTCAGCAGAAATGAAAGCGGCAGCAGAAGCAGCGTCTGACGCCATCATATCAGGATCAACTACCGTACATCTTTTCAGCTCAGACAATACATGCCCAGGTATGTAAGTTGTCTTAAGAAAGCCGTGCAGATAAATCTGCACGGTACCTAATTTTATGAATATAAAAAATGATATACCAGCCATAGAACTTGTGGCGGTCTCAAAGTCGTTTGGCAATATCCAAGCTAATAAAGATATCTCAGTTCGGGTAATGCCCGGAACAATACATGGGATTATTGGCGAAAATGGCGCGGGAAAATCCACGCTTATGTCAATTCTTTATGGATTTTATAAGGCGGATAAAGGCGAGGTGTTCATCGCTGGACACCAGACCCAAATCCCAGACAGCCAAGCGGCAATAGCCGCGGGTATCGGGATGGTGTTTCAACATTTCAAACTGGTGCCAAATTTTTCGGTTTTGGAAAACATTATCCTTGGTGCGGAAGACGGCGCGATGTTGCGCCCGTCGCTGGCCAAAGCCCGCGAAAGCCTGCTCTCTTTGGCGCGCGATTACGAGATGAACGTTGATCCGGATGCCATCGTTGAAGAGCTTTCGGTGGGCCATCAACAGCGCGTTGAAATCCTGAAAGCCTTATACCGTCAGGCCAATATTTTGATCTTGGACGAGCCGACCGGCGTGTTAACCCCGTCGGAAGCCGATCAGCTCTTCCGCATTTTAAAACGCCTGCGCGACGAAGGCAAAACGATCATCCTGATCACCCATAAATTGCGCGAGATTATGGACATCACAGATACGGTTTCGGTAATGCGCCGCGGCGAAATGACCGCAACGGTTAAAACAGCCGATACCAATCCCGAGCAACTGGCCGAGCTAATGGTCGGGCGCAAGGTTTTGCTTCGTATTGATAAATCCGCAGCGCAGCCCGGCAAAGAGCTGTTGCATGTGAAAAACCTGCAGGTCACAGACGAGGCCGGTGTGCTGCGCCTGAAAGGCGTCAGCTTTAATATCAGAGCCGGAGAAATTCTTGGCATTGCCGGGGTGGCGGGCAACGGCCAATCAGAGCTTTTAGAGGTTTTGGGCGGCTATCGCACAGCGCAGGGGCAGATATTAGTCAATGGTGCGCCCATTGATATCACTGGGCAGAATGCCGATGGGCAAAGCCGTCGCAAACATGGCATTGCCCATGTGCCAGAAGATCGGCAGCGCGAAGGGCTGATTATGGATTTCGCCGCTTGGGAAAATATTGCCTTCGGCTATCATACCGATGAAAAATACCAATCCGGTATTTTTATGAACAATGCGGCGATCAAACAAGATGCCAGCGAAAAGATGCAGCGCTTTGACGTACGGCCACCAAATCACAATTTAACGGCAAAAAGTTTCAGCGGCGGCAATCAGCAAAAATTGGTTTTGGCGCGCGAAATTGAGCGGGACCCAGATATTTTATTGGTTGGTCAGCCCACACGGGGTGTGGATATCGGCGCCATCGAGTTCATTCACCAACAAATCATGACGCTGCGCGAGCGAGGCAAAGCGATTTTACTGGTTTCTGTCGAGCTAGAAGAGATCATGTCATTGTCAGATCGGATTGCGGTGATGTTTGATGGGCAGATTATGGGCGAGCGCCTTCCAAACGAGACCAATGAAAAAGAATTGGGGCTTTTGATGGCCGGCATTACCGAAGAGGTGGCATGATGGAAAAAATGCCAGCTTGGGCCGATGTAGTGTTGGTGCCGTTGATTTCGTTGCTGTTGGCAGCGGCGATTTCTGCCTTGGTGATCATGGCGATCGGAGAAGACCCGGTGGCCGCCGTGAAAATGATGGTGTCGGGCGCGCTTGGCTCCACCTATGGCTGGGGCTACACGTTATATTACGCCACAAATTTCATGTTTACCGGCCTGGCGGTCTCCGTGGCGTTTCACGCCAAAATGTTTAATATTGGCGGCGAAGGCCAAGCCATGATCGGCGGCTTAGGCGTGGCGTTGATGGCCTTATTTATTCCCTGGCCACATTGGTCATTGGCGCTGATATTCTGCAGCATAGGCGGGGCTGTGTTTGGCGCATTATGGGCCTTGATACCGGCAATTTTACAAGCCAAACGCGGCAGCCATATCGTAATTACGACGATTATGTTTAATTTCATGGCCGCGGCTCTACTCAACTATCTTCTGGTCAGCATTTTGCGTCCTGTCGGCGCAATGGATCCGGCAACAGCCTCGTTTCCAGAACCTACGCATTTGCCAACCTTGCATGATCTACTGATGCCGCTGGGCATACAATTTTCAAAATCAGCGCCAGCCAATATCAGCTTGCTGCTGGCTCTTGCCGCGGCAGTTTTTGTTTGGGTTTTAATTTGGCGCACTCGGTTGGGCTACGCGCTCAGAGCGTTTGGCCATTCGGATACGGCCGCGCAATATGCAGGAATTAATCCAGTTAAAATTACTGTTTTAACAATGCTTATTTCTGGTGGGCTGGCCGGTTTGATGGCTGTGAATACAACTTTAGGAGAAGCAGAGCGTTTGATTTTAAACGCCACCGAGGGCGCGGGCTTTATCGGCATCGCCGTCGCTTTGATGGGGCGCAGCCATCCTTTTGGCGTGGTGCTCGCCTCAATCTTATTTGGATTCTTATATCAAGGCGGCGCCGAATTGGCGCTTTGGACATCGATCCCACGCGAGTTAATCGTGGTGATCCAAGCCTTGGTTATCTTATTCACTGGCGCGCTGGATAACATGGTACGGATGCCGATTGAACGGCTGTTTATCGCCTTGCGCGGGTCAGGAGACCGGGATGGTTGATGTCTTAAATGATCTATTAACGGTGCTGGACTCCACCTTGCGGCTAGCAACCCCATTGCTTTTGGCCTGTTTGGCGGGGTTATTTTCAGAGCGCGCCGGCATTTTTGACATCGGATTAGAAGGTAAAATGCTCGCAGCTGCGTTTTTCTCGGCCGCGGCTGCGGCTTTAACCGGCTCGGTTTGGATCGGCTTGGCCAGCGGCATTGCGGCCTCATTAGCGTTATCCGCAGTTCATGGTCTAGCCTCGATTACGTTTCGGGGCAATCAGCTCATCTCGGGGGTGGCGATTAATTTTCTCGCCGCTGGGATGACCGTGCTGATCGCGCAAAGCCTGTTTCAGCAAGGCGGGCGGACACCTTCGCTTTCTGGTCAGGCGCGGTTTAACCCGGTGGATCTGCCCTTTGCCGAGCAAATAGAAACGGTGCCGTTGCTCGGACCTATCTATGCCGAGCTTTTTTCTGGCCACACAATTTTGGTCTATGCAGCTTTGGCCATGGTGCCCCTGACCTGGTGGCTTTTATACCGCACCCGATTTGGGTTGCGCTTGCGCGCCGTTGGAGAGGCGCCCGAAGCCGTTGACACGGCGGGCGTTTCGGTCATTCGCCTGCGCTTTACGGCGGTTGCAATTTGCGGTGTTCTATGCGGCATTGCGGGGGCGTATCTGTCCACCGGACTGCAAGCGGGTTTCGTAAAAGATATGACCGCAGGGCGCGGCTATATTGCTTTGGCCGCATTGATTTTTGCCAAATGGCGGCCATGGTATGCGCTTATATCTTGCCTGCTCTTCGGGTTTTTACAGGCCCTCGCCTTACGTCCCGACCTGATCGAGAAATATCTGTTCTTCAAGGTGCAAATTCAGTTGCTCGATGCGCTTCCCTATATTCTTACAGTGATCATTCTGGCCGGGTTTGTTGGCAAAGCAATTCCACCGCGCGCAGGCGGCGAGCCTTATGTAAAGGAAAGATAGATCCAGTTTTGAGCTTTTCTTAAGGCCTAGGCTGCTAAAGTCGCAACGAATGTTGCAATTGCAGCAGAGAGTGGTTTAGGAGGGCACATGTTGATTTACCTTCCTATCGCTGAAGTTTCTGTAAACGCCTTTTTGCTGCTCGGGCTCGGGGGGCTGGTGGGCGTGCTGTCTGGCATGTTTGGCGTCGGGGGGGGCTTTTTGATGACGCCTCTGCTGTTTTTTATTGGTATCCCGCCGGCGGTTGCCGTGGCGACGGAAGCCAACCAAATTGTGGCGTCATCATTTTCTGGTGTTTTGGCGCATTTAAGGCGTAAAACTGTCGATTTTAAAATGGGTACGGTCTTGATGCTGGGTGGGCTTTTAGGAGCCGCAATCGGGGTTGTGTTGTTTAACCATTTGAAAAGCCTTGGCCAAGTGGATTTATTGGTAAAGCTTTGCTACGTCGTGTTTCTTGGCATTATTGGCGGGCTGATGTTTTTCGAAAGTCTGCGCGCAATCCGCAGAACTTCGCGCAATGCGGCACCCCCTAAAAAATCACGCCAGCGCGGCTGGGTACAAAAACTGCCACTCAAGATGCGTTTTCGCACATCTGGCCTTTATATTTCGATTATCCCACCCCTGATCGTGGGTGTGTTTGTCGGCATACTGGCCGCAATAATGGGCGTTGGCGGTGGGTTTATCATGGTGCCTGCGATGATTTACATTTTGGGAATGCCCACAAAAGTGGTGGTCGGGACCTCGCTCTATCAAATCATTTTTGTCACCGCTTTCACCACCTTGTTACACGCAACCACAAACTATACCGTCGATGTCGCACTGGCCGTTTTGCTTTTGGTTGGCGGCGTGATTGGCGCTCAGATTGGCACGCAAATCGGTACCCGCTTGAAAGCCGAGCAGTTGCGCATTTTATTGGCCATTATGGTGCTCATGGTCTGCGGCAAGCTGGCCTTAGATCTGCTGATTCAGCCCAGCGAGCTATATTCCATTGGATCGGCAGGGGGTCACTGATGCGCCTGTTCGTTTGTTCCGCCCTGATCATGCTTCTAACCAGCCCCTTTGTTCTTGCAGAGAAGGTTGTTTTGGGTATGAGCCAAGATGAGGTGGCCATCACGGCCACGTTCGATGGCTCAAATATTTTGGTTTTTGGCGCAATTCAGCGCGATGCGCCAATCCCTGAAACCCCCATTGACGTGATCGTGACCGTCTCGGGACCCAGCGAACCTTTGGATGTGCGGCGCAAAGCCAAGCGTTTTGGGATTTGGGTCAATACCGATACAGTGCAAGTGGATGCGGCGCCCAGCTTTTATGCAATCGCGACAAGCGCTCCTTTGGGCGATATTTTAACCGAGACAGAGGACCTGCGGCATAAAGTGTCCATCAACCGCGCCATCCGCTCCGTAGGCGCACCAATGAATATTCTGGATGCACAAAGCTTTACAGATGCCGTGATCCGTATTCGAGAGGCCAACGGCCTGTACACATTGCAGGAAGGCTCTGTGTCAATAGATCAACAAACCTTGTTTCGGACCTCAATCAATATGCCCGCCAACCTCACCGAGGGCGATTATAGCACGCGCATTTTTATCACGCGCGATGGCGCTGTTGTCGATCAATTATCCACCACGATTGACGTGCGCAAAGTAGGTTTAGAACGGTTTTTATTCTCGCTGTCGCGCGAGCAACCCCTGCTATACGGGCTGATGTCCTTGGCGATTGCAATTTTCGCAGGATGGGCGGCCTCGGCGGTGTTTCAAGTGATTAGAAACCGCTAGACGGTTTAGCGAGGCGCCATTCTGATTGCGCCATCAAGGCGGATCACCTCACCATTCAACATGTCATTCTCAACAATGTGGCCGACAAGGCTGGCATATTCTTCCGGTGCGCCCAAACGCGAGGGAAACGGCACTTGTTGACCTAAAGACTGTTGAACCTCTTCTGGTAAGCCCTGTAACAAAGGGGTCAGAAAGAGGCCTGGCGCAATGGTGCAAACGCGGATTCCGCTGGCCGCAAGGTCACGGGCCATGGGCAAGGTCATCCCCACAATACCGCCTTTAGACGCCGCATAGGCAACTTGCCCGATTTGTCCGTCATACGCGGCCACCGAAGCGGTGTTGATGATAACGCCGCGACCTCCATCAGCAGTGACAGGCGCCGTTTTTGCCATCAGAGCAGCGGCCTGCGATGCGCAATTGAACGAGCCGGTCAAATTTACCCCAATCACCTTTGCAAACAGCGCTGGATCATGCGCCACGCCGCGCGAAACAGTTTTCGCCGCGGGGCCAATTCCAGCGCAATTTACCAAAATATGCAAGCCGCCCGCGCGCGCCTCCAGCGCGGTCATAGCCCCTGCCACCTGCGCTGCATCGGATACATCCACCCGCTGGAACTGGCCAGAAACCTCTGCGGCGGCGGCCTCGCCCTGCGCCGCATCCATGTCAAAAATTGTAACCTGCGCACCGGCCTTCGCCATAGCCCGCGCCGACGCCGCGCCCAGGCCAGACGCGCCCCCTGTCACCACAGCGATTGTCTTGTTGTTTATCTGCATAGAAATCTCTTCAAGCTTTTTGACTCAAGCAGAGTAATGCGCTTCGCGCGATAAGGTCAATATTGCAAAGTTAACGCCGCGTTTGCTGCCCTTTTCTTCTGGCTCAATCTGCGCCAGACTGCGCCTTAGTCAGCACAACCGACGAGATAAAAATGCCGCGTACACCCCCTGCAGCTCGAAGCGCCTATCTAGCTTTTTACCAACTTCCCACGCGCTGGATGGATAATGATCAATATGGCCATATGAATAATGTGATCCATTATTCCTTAATCGACACGGCCGTAACACATTGGCAACTTGAGCAAGCGGTGTTTGATATGTCAGGGACAAAAACGCGCTTCTTGGTCGTGGAAAGCGGGTGCATCTATCACGATGAGGCTGGATTTCCCGATCTTATCCATGCGGGCATTCGTGTGGGTCATATCGGCACCTCTTCGTGGCGTTATGAGGTTGGTTTGTTTCGGAATCAGCGGCAAACCGCCTTTGCAGAAGGTTTTTTTGCGCAGGTACAAGTTGAGTCTGAAAGCGGCGCTCCCCTGCCTCTTGATCCTGAATTTCGCCGATGTTTGGAAACGCTCTGCCCTCCAGAGACACCGCTTTAACTTGATCTGTTAGATTTTACAGCTTGCAAAAACCGTTCGGGCATCCAGATAAAACCCTTTGTTAAAATCAATGCTAAACCCTAGAGCAAGTTCATTCTACATTGGTAAGCCTTTACATCGCCTATCCACGCTCTGCGTCGCGCATGATAAAGGAAGCAAATGACAAAACCCTATATAAAAAATCAAACAAAACGCGCCTTAAAGCCGCGCGGTCTGGTTCCAAAAATACGACAGCGCAGCAACCAGCCTTAGAAAAATCCAAATCTAGCCTAGACGCCTATGCCTAAGAATTGCCGTTCTTTACCCGAGGGTGAGCCGCCCTTAAACCCAGAGGTTTTGGCCGCTACATGGGCGTAATATGGTCGCGCCAAAGCGGATGCATTAAGCCGTTTAAAACCCAGCGCGTTACTGCCCTGATTGCCTTCCGGCCTCTAAAAATACATCAAACAAAGGAGCAGAAGAACAGGCGTGTTTTAAAGTAAGCCTACCTGCATTGCGACGCCATGGATTGCGCGCTGATTTATAATTTTCTCCCTGAATAAAATAAGACAAACATTTATCGAACCGCCGCTCAGGAAGGTCAAAATCTTTCGCCCATCCATCATAGTCAAAACGATACCCCCGCATATTGCCCACCGAATTTATAGAAGACGAACCGCCGACAACGCGCCCACGCGGCGTGTATATAGAGCGCTCATGCAAGGGTATTTTATTTGCGCTAAGTCAATTCCAATTCAGCCAGCGCTCTCGCAACACGCGATAAACGCCTGCGGGCATATGAATGAAAAGTTTCTTATCAAGCGGGCCGGCCTCAAACAACAAAACCAGACAGGTGGAATCAGCGCTCAATTCATTGGCAAGAACGCAGCCTACAGATCCGGCCCTAAGAATAATAAAATCAAAATCTAGCTTTTTCTTAATGGTTTATTTCATTACATTCTAAAATGGCGGGCCAAACCTAAGCCTACTCAGAAAAGTAATTTCAAACACTCTTTATCTGCCCAGCAGAGCCCCAACGTTAACAGGAGATAATGATGACACCATCAAGACGGCTTGCGGCAGAGGCGTTGGGCACATTTTCACTTCTGGCAACTGTCATCGGCTCGGGCATTATGGCAGAGCGTCTGGCAGATGGAAACTTAGCGCTGGCCTTACTGGGAAACACCATTCCCACAGGGGCGATCCTCGTGGTTTTGATCACTGTTTTTGGGCCTATTTCAGGGGCCCAATTCAACCCTGCGGTTACGCTTTGCTTTTGGTTGCGCGGTGAGATGAACAGGCAAGAGGCATTGTTTTACATATGCGCCCAGATCTTTGGCGGAATTTTGGGTGTTTTTGCCGCGCATATGATGTTTGATCATCCCTTGATTGACCCCTCTACAACCATGCGCAGCGGGCTTGGCCAATGGATCGGTGAATTCATTGCCACCTTCGGCTTGATTGGCACAATCCTCATTTGCGTAACGCTCCGCCCCGCTGCACTTGCCATGTCGGTCGGGCTTTATATCACCGCAGCCTATTGGTTTACCTCCTCGACATCCTTTGCAAACCCTGCGGTGACCATAGCAAGAGGATTTTCGGATAGTTTTGCCGGAATTACACCCTCTGACATACCAGCTTTCATTGCAGCCCAACTGATCGCAGCCGTATTGGCGACGATGTTTTTTGCTTGGCTGTTGCGCGAGGCAGAAACGCCAACCAGCCAGTAACGAAACAGACATCAGCACGCCTTTATGCAACCCATATTCCCATTAGGGCTTTGACTGGTTTCAACGTTTTTTGATGATTAGAAAAGCTTATAAGCAAGATAAAATCAGCAATCGTAAACCTCGCACCACTCTGCAATAACGATAAAACGCGGCGATACGAAAACTTTTCTAAGCAAAGCTCTGTGCCAATTAGCACGCGGATTCAATCGTCGCGTCCGGTCTAAGCGGATATCACGCACGTATATTTTTACAGAACACAGGTTGGGGCGCCTTTTGGTTTATCAAGGCCTAAACGGATCCTGTAGGGGCTGTGAAAACAGATAAGTGCTTAGGAAAACATCTGTTTTGCGCAGGAAACTCCTGCGCAAAACACGGCTGTAAACATCAAAAAAGTGGTTTTTGATGCTGGGAGGTTCAGCCAAACATATCGGATGTGATCCCCGTATACCAATCTTCGGATTCCAGATAGGTTTGCTTGCGAATGTCCGCCGTTTCACCCGTTTTTGAGATAAAGCCATCCACTTTTGCGATTTTTTCATCCGTCGCCTTATAGGTCGCTCCCACCTTCACCCCATCATCTGCATTGATCAAAGACCAGCAGGTATTGGCAAATTTCGCCGGGAATATTTTTGAGCCGGTCAACGCGCCGCGCACCGCATTGGCGCAGACTTTCGCTTGGCTATTGGCCGAGAAACCGGATTTGGGCATATCTCCTTGTTGGGATGCATCCCCCAAAACATACACATCCGCATCAGCTTTGGTTGACATATCAGCTGCGTTTACCGGCGCCCAATTGCCATCCGTAACGCCGGCCAAGGCAGCAATCCGGCCAGCTTTCATCGCTGGAATAACATTGCAGGCATCCACATTGATGCTTTCACCATCAATCGATATCGTCATGGCACTTGGATCCACCGCAACATTTTCGCCCCCAAATTCAGATCCGATCCAATCAATCATTCCGGCATAATGCGCATTCCAACCTTCTTGAAATAACGCCATTTTTGAAAATTTCGGCTTTGGATCTGCAACGATAATCTTTGCTGTGGGGTTATGCTGTGAAAGATAATGTGCCACCATAGAGACCCGCTCATAGGGTCCAGGGGGGCATCTATAGGGGTTGGGAGGGGCCACCATCGCATAGGTGCCGCCCTGCGGCATCGCCATAATTTGCGCCTTTAGAAGCTCGCTTTGGGATCCGGCCTTATATGCATGCGGCATCGCGTTCTGCGAAGATAGATCCCAGCCCTCAACCGCGCCCTCTACAAAATCGATTCCCGGCGACAAGATAAGTTTGTCATAGGGCAGCGCGGATCCCCCCGCCAAGCTTACCATTTTTTTATCACGATCAACGCCAATGGCCCAATCATGCACGACGTTGATGCCACTGGCAGCAAGCTTACCATATGTGTGGCCGATATCGTCAAACTCCTTTACCCCGCCTAAATAAAGGTTCGAGAAAAAGCAGGTGTAATAGGTGCGAGTTGGCTCAACCAAGGTCACATCAACTGCACCTTTGCTATCTTTTGCAATATAACGCGCTGCGGTGGCTCCCCCAGCTCCGCCGCCCACCACGACCACACGTGGCTTTGCATGGCTGCCCGCGTGCAAACTGGGTGCAGAAAGAAGGGCAGCTGCCGCCGCTGAATTACCAATAAAACCTCTTCTGGTTAATGACATTTTATTCTCCCTTTGGTTTATAGTTTTCAGTTTTTTAAAGTCTCGAAGTAATGCGCCAATGCCGCGATCTCTTCATCTGTGAGCCGTTTTGCGATCAATTGCATGGCCTGGTTCTCACGATACCCTTCGCGATACGCAAAAAGGGCCGTCACAAGCTCATGAGCGGGCTTGTTCATTATGGTTGGAATGGTCATGTCCTGCCCTGACCTTTGGTGGCAGGTCATGCATTCGCTAGAAAGATATTCACCATACTCCAAATCGCCCTCAAGCGCTAATAATTCTTCAGGAACATCAAAACTCGCTTTTGCCAATCCGTTGGTCCCGGCCTTATCTGTTTGCGCAAGGAAGGCGATCAAATTCTGGCGATCGGCGGCAACTTTCAAGCCAATGAAATTCATCTTTGTGTGTTTCAAAAAGGCTTTTGGATGCGTCAGAAACTGATCCAGCTGCGCCGGCGACCAGATTAAACCGGCCGTTGCCGCCTGTTGCAGAGCTTTTGAATATTTAAACCCCTCTACCTGCCCCGCCCTTGCATCCACAATTGCAGCCAAATGCGGGCCAGAAAGCGCGCGTGCCTCCTCTGATAATGCATGACAGGAGGCGCATTTCTTTTTAAACAGCGCAGCGCCTTGCGCAAGATCGCCGTTGGCAAAAGCTAGGGACGTGCCAAAGATGCTTAGAGAAATGCTAAAAACCACCCCCAAAATTTGCTGCACAGCTATGCTCCCTCGGCGTTCAAATAGGCAATGATCGCATCAATATCCTTTTCCTTTTTAAGGCCAGAAAATGACATTTTAGTGCCCTTTATTGATTTTTTCGGGTTGGCCAAAAAGCTTACCAATTGCGCCATGTCCCAAACCTGACCGGCTTCTGCGGCTTTTTTAAATGCCTTGGAATATCGAAACCCGTCAATTGTACCAATTCCGCGGCCCAGAATATTATTCAAATGCGGGCCTGAGCGGCTTTTTGCTTTGGGTCCAACTTGATGGCAGGCTTTGCATTTACGAAAGACTTTCTTACCCGCGGCAACCAGCTCTGGCGAAGCGGCGGCTTCATCCACCACAGCCGGCGAAACAACGGCTTCCTTTTCTGCTGCTGGTGCGGCAGCTGCTACTTCAGCGGCCTCGGACTTTTCAGTGCTTTCTGCTGCGGTTTCATCCGGCGTTACATCAAGGATCGATGCCCGCATCGTAATCTCAACCCTGTCTTTACAATCTTGCATACAGGGCTCGGAGCGCCACAGCGCGTATTCCGTTTCAGGGCGATCATCAACCACAAATCCACGCGCATTATGCATTTCAAACTCGGCAAAATTAGTATCGCTCAATACAAAATCTTCATCCACCAAATCATTGGAGTAAAGCATATAGGCAACAATCGCATAAACCTCATCTGCTGACAGGCTTTGCGCTTCGCCAAACGGCATTGAACGGTTTACATAATCCCAAACGGTTGACAGATAAGGCCAATAAGATCCAACCGTTTTCACCGGATCTTTATCGCCAAGCGTTCCAAATCCACCTGCCAAAACCGGCCAATTATCCACGCCCTCCGCAAAATCGCCATGACACGAAGCGCATTTATCGGCAAATACCTCCTCGCCATAAAGCGCATCCCCGCTGCCGGCGGGAAGCCCCGTGCCATTGGGGCGAATATCAACATCCCAAGCCGCGATCTCTTCTGGCAGCGCTGCGCGCCCCAAGCCCAGCTTGTCGCCAGCAAAAACAGTTACGGGAAGAACAAGAACAGCTGCGGCCCAAAAAAGTTTAAGACACTTCAACATTTTCGACCTCTCCGGTTGGTTTGACATGCCAGGTTTGAATGCAATTATTATGGTACACGGAATTTTCACCGCGCAATTCGCGCAACTGTTGTTTGCTGGGTTGCACATAGCCCGTTTCATCCAATGCGCGGGCCTGCAGCAACATTTCTTCACCTTGCCAATCCATCTCAAGGTAAAACCGCGCTAACGCTTTGTTGCTTTCGTGATTGGACAGTCGCGCTGTTTCCCAGTTGCGCCCGCCATCTTTAGAAATATCAACTCTTTTGATGGACCCGTGACCTGACCAGGCCAAACCTGTGATCACCAAAGCTCCTGGACCATGCTGTATTGGCGCTTGCGGGCTGGGGGAAGTAATCACCGATTTTGCATCCATAACCCAGGTCCATTTTCGCGCCGTGCCATCTTCTAAAACATCGGTATATTTCGAAGTTTCTTCACGGCTTTCCACGGGCCCATCCATCACCTCGATGCGGCGCAACCATTTCACCCACATATTGCCTTCCCATCCGGGAACCACCAAGCGTATAGGATAGCCATGCTCTTTGCGCAGAGCTTCACCATTGGCCTTAAACGCCACCAGCACATCATCAAGCGCTTTTTCCATAGGAATCGAGCGGCCGTTGGAAGAGGCATCAGCGCCTTCAACATACACCCATTTGTCTTGCAGATCGCCCGCCGCGGCTAATCCGGCTTCTTGTAACACGCTGCGCAAAGACACGCCGGTATATTCCATATTATGGATCATACCGTGAGTGAACTGAACACCGTTTAATTGCGCGCCCGCCCATTCCATTCCAGTATTGGCCGCACATTCGCAAAAATACACATGGTTTTCGCGCGGCAAGCGTTCCAGATCGGCATAAGAAAACACCAAAGGCTGATCGACCAAGCCGTTTACCATCAAACGGTAATCACTTTTGCTAAGCTCTATGGCGCCGGAATGATGGCGCTCAAAAGCGCAGCCCTGGGGCGTAATCGTGCCATCAAGGGCATGAATCGGCGTGAAATTTATCGAAGAAATCGGACTTGCGGTCAGCCAAGGCACGCTGCGCCGCACCACATCGCTTTCAAATTTAATCGGCAGCCCATAGGGCGTGGCATCCACCCCATCACCGGTGACTGATGCCCAGTCTTGAACCTCGGTGATAAGAGGATCAGCCTGGGTTCCGCTGGCCGCTTGGGCCGTTACGATGCCGGCCATTGTTGCGGCGCTTCCACGCAAAAATGCCCGCCGGGATTGGGGATTGGGTGTAAACTTCAAAATAGGCACCTCCACATCATCTTAACCTGTCAAATATACACGCGATTCGGCGCCGAACGCTTGTATTTTGAACCAATTTCCTCAGATATTGACGGAAGCTTGTTCAAAACGCAACAATAAATTCAAATGTTTGAATTTATTGTTGCTTGCCAGTTGTCATGCTATAAAAACAAGATGGAATTATAGGGTCAGTACCGACCACCGCCCAAAACCAGACAAACGTTAAAACCGTTTGACGCCATCAAATTGAGTCACCCCATACCGGTCAAAAAATACCGGCTGAACGGAACACCGAAAAGAAAACAGAATGCTCAGAAACGCTCAGTATTTAAAGTTACCCATCTATGCATTGGGGATTTTTATAAGCTGTCTCAGCGCCACGCTTGGAACAGCCAGTGAAGATATTGCAGATCAATATCCGCAATCGCCTTTATACCAAAAACCAATTGAGTTTTTTCCACAGGTGTTTTCTGCCATCGGGGCAACCGCCCCGCCCACATATGAAAATTCCGGCCATAACAATAACCTGTCTTTTATCATTACGGGCGACGGCGTGGTGGTCATCAATGCCGGAGCCTCTTATCTTTTGGCGCAGGCGCTGCATGAGGAAATCAAACAGCGCACCCGCCAACCGGTGATTTTGGTTATAAATGAAAACGGCCAAGGCCATGCGATGTTGGGGAATTCCTATTGGGTCGATCAAGGTATTAAGGTTTTGGCGCATGAGGATGCAGATGCCGAATTTGCCGATCTTGGCTTTTCAATTTTGGAAACCATGCGCGGATATAATCGCGAAAACGCCGAAGGCACGCGGCTGCAAAGGCCCACTCAAACCTTTAGCGATACCTACACGCTCACGCTGGGTGCGTTTGAGATTGAAGTCTTATATTTGGGCCCGGCGCATAGTCCGGGGGATATCGTAGTATGGTTACCCAAGCAAAATCTGGTGATTGCAGGCGATATGGCCTTTCACGAACGCATGTTGCCGATTTTTCCCCATACAAACGCGGCCGATTGGATCGAAACTTGGGATACCGCATTTGAACCTTTGGGCGCAACGCATATCATTCCCGGCCATGGGCACCCAACCGTGATGCCCCAAGTCCGGCGATACACGCGTGATTATCTGGCATTTTTACGCCGTAAAATCGGTGATCTGATCGAGGAGGGCGGCGAGTTAGAGCAAGCGTATTATATTGACCAAAGCCCCTATGCGCATCTTGATACATTCGAAGAACTGGCCCGGCGCAACGCCGGATTTGTGTATGAGCAAATGGAATTTGAATAAAAGACGTATAATCCAGCATTTCGCTTAGAGGCTGGAAAAATCCAAAATGATTTTTATATTTCAGAATATAATTTTGAAATATATTAATTTTTTAAAATATTTTTTCAAAAAGCTCGTTTGATTTTCTATTTAAAAGAACTTTATAGCAGGGCTAACGCTATTTTTGAGATCGATTATGTTATTTGACCTGTACGATATTCCGTTTGAAGCTCAGGCCGTATACCTGCTATTTGGAGGTGTATTGGGCGTTTTATTTGGTGCTTTGGCATTGTTAACTCGGTTTTGCTTACGTCAGGCGGTGACGGGGGAGAGCGCGCAGGGCATGGCTGCTAAGTCAGTTTGGGCAACCGCGTTTATAGCCGCGGTTTTGGGCAATTTAGCCTTGGAATATGCCGGGTTTATTGAGCTGTCAGAGCATCGTTTATTTGCCCCTAACCTGCCTATTTTAGCGCTCTTCCTGGGCGGGGGACTGTTTGGGATCGGTATGGTTTTGACCCGCGGATGCGTGTCGCGTGCGACCATCCTGCTGGGCACCGGCAATTTACGCAGCCTCTTCGTTCTCCTTATTTTTGCTATTACGGCGCATGCTACATTGAAGGGTGTTCTTGCCCCACTGCGGGTATTGATTGGCGCAATACAGATTGATCTATCGGTCACCTCGCTGGGGGATCTACCCGGCGGGCCAATTTTCTGGGCTTTAATGCTGTGTGGCGCGGCTACGTTCTGGCTGATCTTAAATTTTCCATCCAAATCTGTCTTCGTTGCCGCGATTGGATTAGGGCTGTTGGTGCCGATCGGGTGGGCGGGCACTTCGGTGCTTTTGAATGATCCATTTGATCCGCTTCCGGCGCAATCTTTTGCTTTTACGTTACCATGGTCAGAGCTGCTTTTTTGGACGATTGCATCCAGCGCAATCACAGCAGGGTTCGGACCGGGCATGGTCGCGGGGGTTTTATTGGGTAGCTTCTTTGCAGCAGGGGTGACGGGGCAAATTAAATTACGCGGGTTTGACAAAACAAGCGACATGCCTCGGTATCTTTTAGGGTCGGTTTTGATGGGGTTTGGTGGCGTGCTTGCCGGCGGGTGCAGCGTCGGAGCTGGCTTGTCGGGGGCTTCTAACTTATCCATTGCAGCCTTGCTTGCGCTTGCAGCAATGATCTTTGGTGCGCGCGTAACTGCAAAGTTGTTGGAAAGAACACCGGGGCTGCCCGCTATCGCTTAAGATAACAGCCTAACCTATCGGGTCAAACAGCGCCAAACCCTATTCAGCAGCTTTTGGGCAGCGGGCCAATTGGCATTGCGACCACAAGGCGCTGAGCGCAGAAATAAGATGCTCAAGGTCTTGGTCGCTATGCACAGGTGAGGGCGTAATCCGCAAGCGCTCACCACCCTTGGGCACGGTTGGGTAATTGATCGGTTGAATATAAATTCCATATTCATTTAGCAGCAAATCTGAAATGAACTTACATTTGATGGGATCCCCAACCATCACCGGAATAATATGGCTGTCATTGGCCAAATGCGGAATCGCAAGTTGATCAAGACGGCCGCGTATTTCTTTCACTTTTCGTTTCTGCTCGGCGCGCTCTTGGATGCTGTGCTTCAAATGCCGCACCGACGCCAAAGCGCCGGCAGCAATCGCGGGCGGCAGCGCCGTGGTAAATATATATCCGCTTGCGAATGAACGAATGAAATCGCAAAGCGCACGCGAGCCCGTGATATAGCCACCCACCACACCGAAAGCTTTTGCCAACGTGCCTTCAATCAAAGTGATCCTATCCATCACGCCGTCGCGTTCTGCGATCCCCGCCCCATGCGCCCCATAAAGCCCCACCGCATGCACCTCATCTAAATACGTCATCGCGCCATAATGATCTGCCAAATCACAAATTTCCTTGATCGGGGCTATATCGCCATCCATCGAGTAAACGCTTTCAAATGCGATAATTTTGGGTTGCTCACGCGGCAATGCGCAAAGATGGGCTTCCAGATCGGCAAGATCATTATGCTTCCAAATGCGCTTTTCCGCCCGGCTATGGCGAATGCCTTCGATCATAGAGGCATGATTGGCCGCATCTGACAAAACCACGCAGCCCGGCAACCGGCTGGCCAAAGTACTCAGGCTCGCCCAATTTGACATATAGCCACTGTTAAAGAGCAAGGCCGCCTCTTTCCCATGCAGCGCTGCAAGCTCTTGCTCGAGATCAACATGCGCATGGCTAGAGCCAGATATATTGCGCGTACCGCCCGCGCCAGCGCCACTTTCCTCTAATGCCGCATGCATCGCTGCGATAACATCAGGATGTTGGCCCATGCCCAAATAATCATTCGAACACCAGATGGTAACGGGTTTTTCCTGGCCTTTATCGCGCCAATCGGCTTTTGGGAAAGCACCTTTTTGGCGCTTTAAATCCACGAAAACCCTGTAATTCCCCTCTTGGCGCAACTGCCCCAACTCGGATTGGAAATAAGCCTGATAGTCTATCATCGTGTAGCCACAGCCCTTTCTTTACCGGCCAATAATGTCGACGCTTGTGTTGGGCGCCACAGAGACAACCCCCATTTTTCGAATATGAGCCTCAACCACATCCCAAATCATCGGGCCTTCAGTGCCTTCATTCACGCTTGCCCAGCCTGCCACTTGATAGTTCCGCGTAGGGTCAATCGGCTCACCCGTTTTCAACAAGGTCATTTCGGTTATCCGGCTGCCCTGGGGCTTAGAAATATCAATTCTGTAACCAAGCCCGCCCACGCGCACCATATCCCCCCCCTGCTGGTAATAAGGGTCAGGGTTGAACAGGTTATCCGCAACATCTTCTAAAATGATATGCAAAAACTCACCGCTCATTTCGGTGCGATAGGCATTGGGATAACTCATTGACGTAACGTTCCATAAATCATCACGGGTGATCTCTTGATCCGGCAAGATCGACGGCCCCCAACGTACACCCGGTGATAAGGCAATATCGGCATCGCGCTCAGAAATCAGGGCATCGCAAATAAGATCATCCCAAGTCCCGTTAAAATTGCCGCGCCGATACAGCACTTGATCCTCGCCCGTTTTCCCAATCACTTCTGACAATTGATCGATAAACGGAGCGCGCTGCGCGTCAATCAGTTTTGTCATTTGTGGGTCGGGCGCAATCACATCGGCAAAAATAGGGATCAGCTTATGGCGAAAGCCCATCATTCGCCCTTGGCGAATATCAAGATCCACGCGCGAAACAAATTTGCCGTTTGAGCCAGAGGCCACGATGATCGTATCCCCCACCAAAACCGGTTCCGGCAAAGCATCATGCGTGTGGCCAGATAAAACCACATCGAGCCCTTTCACTTTGCCAGCCATTTTCTTATCAACATCAAAACCGTTATGGCTGAGGCAGACAACCAGCTCGGCCCCTTTTGCGCGCACCTCATCCACCATCTCCTGCATCCGCTCATCGCGAATTCCGAATGAGTATTCGGGGAACATCCAGCCAGGATTGGCAATCGGCATATAGGGAAACGCTTGCCCGATCACCGCGATTTTTACCCCGCCCCGCTCAAAGAATTTATAGGGTGGAAAAAGATCCGTGGGCTCATCCCATTCAGAATCGAAGATGTTTTGCCCCAAAGCAGCAAAGGGGAGGTTTTCAACGATTTCATTTACCCGCTCAGAGCCAAGCGTAAATTCCCAATGAAAGGTCATCGCATCCGGCTTGAGCGCATTCATCACATTCACCATATCTTGGCCTTGCGTGTGATAGCAGGAATAGCTGCCATGCCATGTATCCCCGCCATCCAGCAACAACGCCTCCGGGCGTTCGCTGCGGATTGCATTGATCACTGTGGCAACCCGATCCAGCCCGCCCACGCGACCATAGGTTTGCGCGAGCGCCGAAAAATCAGACGAGCTAAGCGCATAGGCAGAGGCGCTGCCATCCTTGATACCGTATAATTTACGAAAATCGCTGCCCGTAATATGGGGAACCCGCCCTTTATTCGACCCGACGCCAATATTGGTATCCGGCTCTCTGAAATATATGGGTTTTAATTGCGCATGAATATCCGTGATATGGATAAGGGAGACGTTCCCAAAGCTATCAAACTCCAATAGCTTATCTTGAGTCATTTGTTGCTGCGCGGACAGACGGCTCCATGCTCCAAAAGAAGACGCCCCATAAACCGCAGTTGTGGCCATAGCCATTTGCAGAAAATCTCGCCTTGCTATCATTATAAACCCCTATCACATGCATTTTATTGAATATATTTAGATGAAGAAAACCCCGAGCGTTTGAGCGCCCGGGGCCTTTGGATCAGTTACGTACTGATGGTGTTTCGACAGTTAACCCGTTCCCGCGCGACGCGAGATACAATTCCAACGCTTGGAACTCTTCGCCGCCTTCTTTATAGGGCGTTGCGCGAATATTTTTCATGCAACCTTTGAAGCGGCCATGAATAGAATTAAGCTTTGCATTTTTCAAACGATAGGTGGGAAAACCATTCGTCTGCCCTTGCGACAGATGATCGGCGCGGATCATATTGCCATAATTGTCTTCATGACAATTTGAGCAGGACATATCCAATTGCCCAACGCGCGTGTAGTAAAGCTCTTTGCCTTTTTGCCACTGCGCCGCAGCATCCCCATCAAACTTAACATTAACGGGCATACCGCGCGATTGCAGGCCAATCAGAGCCGTAATCGCTGTCATGTCGGCGGATGACCATTTCCAGGCATCTGCCCCCATACGCTCAGTCCGGCAATCATTGACCATATTCTCCATCGAGACAACATCGCCATCCACAACCCGCGGCATTGAGGCACGCAGCCCTGCAAAGTCTTCCACATTTTCATGGCAGCTCGCGCAGGATTTACCTTCAGAGCCATCTACTTTTGCGTAAAGGTCGATGCCTTTATCTACAAAAACGAACCCTGGATTTTCGAAATCATCCATCTGCAGGGCTTGCGTTTCGTCTGTTCGAAACACCCAGCCAGAGAACACTTCATCCAAATTTGGCGTATGCGCTTGCGCGGCCACGCGCGTTGTCATGGCTTGTCCCTCAACGGAGAGAGTGTCTGATTCACCCGCTTGCGCAAGACCCCCGATCAAGACCAGAGCTGACGCGCTTATAAGCTTTGTCACTGTCATTTTTATCCTCCCTTTATTATCTGCGACGCTTACCCAACCGCTATATTTTTTGCCGTTTCATAAACTGAGCCGTCATCATCGTACCAAGTGAATTTAAATTCACCCGTTTCAGGAACGACTGCATCAAATTTAAAGTAAGGATTTGTTGAAATTGCTGGTTCAATTATAACGTCAATGACGCTTTGACCATTAAACTCACAGGTAAACCTATTGATGATCGAGCGAGGAATTTTATTGCCATCTTTATCTTTACGCTGACCAGATTCCATTTTATGGCTGATCAAAGTTTTGATTGTGATCATATCCCCTGCAGCGGCCGTTTTGGGCACTTTAACGCGGGGTTTTACACCTTTTGCCATTGTTATTCTCCTCTTTAGCCGCCGCAACCGCCAATGGTCACTTTGACCGTGGCTTGCGTAGTTTGAAATGAACCATCTTCCATTTTTGCGACCGCAATCACATCCTGGGTTTTGGCAAGGCGAATACGTGTTGAGCCGCTGCGCGCTGCGCTCATCGGCCCAAAATTAAACGTCGCGACGGCCGGCACTGGATTTCCAGCGGCTAGAATCATGATGCTGCTGGCGCCAGGCGCTGAGACCGTGATCGGAACCGTATTTCCATTCTCTGCAATTTCAGGTGCATCCAATTCGATCGCACCGGCAACCGCATCAGCACCACCAGTGAAATCCGCAATATGCTCATCAACAGCCGAGGCCAAAACGGGTATTCCGCAAAATGTGGCCACAGCGAACGCAGAGGTTCCTGCCAGCATCATATTTCTTCTCGTCAGTCCCATACTGCCCTCCTATTCTTCTTTAAGTGTTAAAAGATACGCCACAACATCTTCAACTTGCTGGGCATTCAAAATCGATTTGCCTTGAAACTTTTTCAAGTTTCGTTCAAATCCGCCATCTTTGTAAAATGCGGGCATAATCGTGCCCTCAAACATCATCTTAGAATTCACGACGATACCGCGCAATTCCGCCGCTTCCCACCGGTCAGCCACGCCATCAAGCGCCGGGCCTACTTCTCCGTGAAACGACTGATCGCTCATATCTTCATTGGCATGACAGGCCAAACAATTGCCCTGCTTGCGGTTCATAAAAACCTTGCGGCCCGCTGCTGGATCGCCGGCTTGCGCCGTTAAAGTTACGCCGATTGCGCCATCATTAAACACAACATTTGCTGGCATAACATCCCCAGCGAATGCTGAGGAGCCAGCAAATAAGCACACCAAGGTCAACGAAAAACGTCCCATGTTCCCCCCTTTTTTATTAATTATTATGGCTTCACGTTAGACATCACGGCGCAATTACGCAAGCATAAATTCATATTCTTGAATTTAATTGGCATCTTTTGCCGCGCGCCTTAATTTAAACTGTTTTGCGTGATAGCGCTGAAAATCGCCATCTTCCTCGGTGTCATAGAGCTTGGTGTTCACCCAAGTCAGTAAATCAAAGGTCATGCCACCACTGAAGGCTCCCGGCATCACCGCGACCGACGCCTGCGCGGCATCGAGTTGGTCGTCAATATCTTCGGGTAAAAACATAAATGAGGGGGTGAATAAAATGCGCCATTTGCGCGCGATGTCTTTTTCACTGAGCACTTCACCATCAAAATCGGTGACTTCCAAATCACCGTGTAGGTTCAATTGTACGACGAAAAAGTTTTCCTCGATGTAAGAAGACACGCGAGGCTGCACAAAAACTTCCTCATGCATTTTTTTGCAATAAATGCAGCCGCGCTGCTCGAAGATAACAGCCAATCGTTTCCCCTCAGCATTGGCCTCTGCCAAATCTTCACGCAAATCTTTGAACGTATCGCGCATCCAAGATTCTTTATACATGCCATCATCGCCAATTTGGCCCGCCTGCCCAACGCTGCCAAAGCTGACCAAAAGTAAAACTGCAATCAAACGTCTCATGTCGATCTCCTATCCAAAGGTCCATAGGTCCGGTTTAGCCTGTAACATCCAATTGGCGATCACGCTCACGCTATCAGACGCAATCAGCAGACCAAATAAGACCAATAAGGCACCGGTTATCTTTTCAATCTGCCCCAAATGGCGCCGAAAGCTTTGAGCCCAGCGCAAGAACGGCGCTACAAACAGACTTGCTATAATAAAAGGGCTGGTCATCCCCAACCCATAGGCAAATAACAACTGCATAGCGGCTCCAACCGTATCGCTGGACGCAGCCGTAAATAAAATCGCAGCCAAAATGGGCCCCACACAGGGCGTCCAACCAAAGGCAAAGGCCAACCCTAAAACAAACGCCATGGCAAAAGAGATTTTTTGCGTATCCCCCGCTTCAATCTTAAACTGTTTGTACAAAATCCCTATTTTCAAAACGCCCAAGAAATGTAGCCCCATCACAATAATGATGAGGGCGGCCACCCATCGCAATTGGGCGAACCACTCTCGCACCAACCCGCCAAAGCCACTGGCCGCCGCACCCATTCCAACAAAAATTGTGATCATGCCAGCTGAAAAAAACAGCGCAGAAATAATCGCACGGCGCTGAACAGACCGGTCTAAAGCATCCATAGCTTTGAGCTCATTCAAGCCAACGCCCGCAAGGTAACTGAGATAAAAGGGAACGATCGGCAACACGCAAGGAGAGGCAAAAGATAACAAACCCGCGCCGAAGGCTGCCATTAAAGAGACGTCGAACATATCTCACACCTTGCCAAATAAACACATTCATATTATTAAATATGATATTGAAACGTCAATGGTTAAAAATGAACATTCAAACTTTCATCGCTGGCGTTAGTATTGCGCTGACTTCAATGCAGGTTTCAGCCTCTGAATTGCTTATGGTGGAAGAAAAAGGCTGTTATTGGTGCGAGCGCTGGGATCAAGAAATATCTGCGATTTACCCCAAAACCAGCGCCGGACAATACGCCCCGTTGCGCCGGGTGGATATCGATGCGCTGCCCAATGAGATCCGTTTTAACCGCGGCGTAATGTTTACCCCAACATTTATTCTAATCCACAACGATGTAGAATTAGCACGTATAGAAGGCTATCCAGGCGAAGATTTCTTCTGGCCCTTATTAGAGGATGTTCTGGCAGCCCACACCCCATTCAAGGAGAATCGCCCATGAAAAAACTAGCGTTTATTTGTATGTGCTGGGCGGGGTTCGCCTCTGCCGAAGACAGCGCATTCGTCGAATTTAGGGCGTTAAAACCAGAAATTGCGCTGCGCATGGCGCAAGCTGCGATGGAGTCTTGTCGTGCGGGCGGCTATCAAATTGGTGTGATCGTGACCGATCGCTTTGGTATTCCACAAGTCTATTTACGAGACCGCTTCGCCGGGCTGCATGTATTAGAGACCGCAACCCGCAAAGCTTGGACCGCGGTAACATTCCGAACCAACACGGCCGACATAGCAGCCCTTACCGAAGCCGGCGAAGAGCTTTCTGGTCTGCGGCAATTGGAGAAAATCATGCCTGTGGGTGGTGGGCTTCCCGTGTTAGACGGGGATGGCAGCCTTGTTGCGGGAATTGGTGTATCCGGGGCGCCAGGTGGCACCTTGGATGAAGATTGCGCCGCCGCCGGCATCAGCGCAGTTGAAGATGAAATCGCTTTTTAAGGAAATTCGATGGCCCTCCCCATAATCTCTGAAAACGTATCGCAAACCGAACTTGACGATATGATGGACAACGCGCTCACCGCCTCAAATTTTTTGAAAGCGATCAGCCATGAGGGGCGATTGATGATTTTATGCCATCTGGCATCGGGGGAAAAATCTGTTACCGAACTTGAATCGCTTTTGGCCTCGCGCCAAGCGGCGGTTTCACAGCAGCTTTCGCGTCTGCGGCTTGAAGGGTTGGTGCATCCGCGGCGCGACGGCAAAGTAATCTATTACCGGCTGGCTGATAAGCGCGCAACGCGGATTTTAGACGTTGTCTATGATATTTTCTGCAAATAACAAAACTTGACTGCGCCGCAATAAAACAGTCTGCTCAGCGTGCATCAAAGCCAACAGCCAAGGAAAGTTTAGCATGGTTCTGCACAGCATTCCTGAAGCACTTATGGGAACCTTAATTGGCTTCGCAGGCGGTATTCTATTGGGCTTGGCCGCACGGATCGGGCGGTTTTGCACCTTAGGCGCAATTGAAGATGCCCTTTATGGTCAGAACAATAATCGGCTTCGCATGTGGGGAACCGCGATTGGAATGGCGGTACTGCTGGTGCATTTGGCGCTTGCACAAGGCTTGATCTCTACCTCTAACAGTTATCCGCTTACGGTGCCTTTCACGCCGCTTCTTACGGTCTTCGGCGGGCTGTTATTTGGGCTAGGCATGGCATTTTCTGGCAATTGTGGCTTTGGAGCCTTGGCGCGCTTAGGGGGCGGAGATCTGCGCTCGTTCGTGATTGTATTGGTGATGGGGGTAAGCGCTTATGTAACGCTAGGGGGACCGCTTTCCCCTCTTCGGATCTGGCTGGTCGAGCTGCTAAGCGTGCAACCTACTACCGCTAGCTTTTCAGCGCTTCTTTCAAGCTCAACCGGTATGCCTGCAAGCTATATTGGCCTGCTATTGGGCGCGGGTGTTTTCGGATTTTCGGTTTGGAACAGAGCCTTTTGGGAAGAGAAAGGCAATGTCATCTGGGGCGCCTTGGTCGGCCTTTCTGTTGCAAGCGGGTGGATTGGCACGCATCTTATCGCGCAGGTCGGCTTTTCAGGTTTGCGCCCTGTTTCGCATGGGTTCACCGCCCCCGTGGGCTCGACAATTTTATATTTCATGACCTCGTCCGGGCAGACCTTAAATTTTGGTATCGGATCGGTCTGCGGGGTCTGGGCTGGCGCATTGACGGGCAGCTTGATGAAAGGGCATTTTCGATTAGAAGCCTGTGAGGATCCGCGCGAGCTCCAGCGCCAAATCACCGGTGCTGTAATGATGGGTATTGGCGGGGTATTGGCGGTCGGATGCTCGGTTGGACAGGGTATTTCTGCGATGGCCTTGCTGTCGATAAACGCACCGCTGGCGTTATCCTCTATATTCATCGGCGCGTATTTCGGCCTGAACCATCTGATTTCAGGGCGGTTGATTTAAACAAAGAGCGGCGCCTGCGTGTAAAATGACAAACCTTCCACTGAAGCTTCACCCAAGCGGGTCTCATGAGCCTATCGGGCTATGTCAGCAGGCATATGGAACCAGCCTTTTGGAAAGACGCCTAAGATGATCATCTTACAGATCATGCCCCTAGCACAGGCTTTACGACTTGCTACAAAAAAGGAAAAGCAACGCGAGTTTGCCTACTCTGCGCGGCTTTACCAAGATATTTTGAACAGATTTCCCAAAAACACAGCTGCGCGCAAAGGCCTTAAATCCGTTCAAAACCGGCCCGCCTTTGAAGGCCCCTTCCCCCAAGAGCCTCCAGAAGACCAAATTCAACACATAACAAAGCTTTACAATAACGGAGCCTTGATCGCTGCATCTGAAGCTGGCGCAAGCCTTCTGCGCGAATTTCCAGAAGCAGCGACCCTTCACAACCTGATGGGTGCTATCGCAATGGGCCTTGGCGCTTTTGCCCAGGCTGAAACCAGCTTTGAAAGAATGAAGCTTATTGATCCTTATTCTGCGGAAAACCATTACAATTTAGGCCATGCAAGATCAAAACAAGACAAAACTAACCTTGCAATTAACAGCTTTCAGCTTGCTATTTTGCTCAACCCGGAATTTTCCAACGCTCATAACAGCTTGGGAATTGCGCTGAAAAGCGCCGGCCAAATAGAACCGGCCCTTCACAGCTACCGCAAAGCTATCGAAATAGACCCAAATTTCGCAGAGGCGTTTTACAATATGGGTAATCTGTTCAAAGACGAGGGCAATCTAGAAGATGCTAAACGTTGCTTTAAATCCAGCCTCGCAATCGAGGCGGGCCTTTGCGAAGCGCATTTTAACCTTGGCGTAATCTACAAAACCCAAGGGAAACTTGACCAGGCAATCAACCGCTATTCACAAGCTGTTGAGGTTAACCCGATGCTTCATGAGGGCTATAATAATCTGGGTTTATGTCTGCAAGATCAGGGGGATTTAAGCGCGGCGCTGAAAACTTTTCAGGCGGCGGTTAAGCTGCAACCAGATTACACGGATGCTATCTATAATATGGGCAATGTTCTCAAAGATATGGATGATTTTGCCGGTGCCGTTTCCTGCTTTCAAGATCTAATCAAAATTGATCCAAGCTATGATAGAGCGCAACATCTTCTAAATGCCCTAACGGGGCAAACCACGCAGACCCCGCCCCAAGATTATGTTGAAAGCTTGTTTGAAGAATATGCACCCCATTTCGAGCAGGACTTAATCCATAACTTGCATTACACAGCCCCTAAGCGTCTTGTTGATGCCCTTTTGCACCTATCCGCTCAGAAAAATTTAGGGTCGGTTTTAGATTTGGGATGCGGAACCGGGTTGATAGGCTGTGAAATCAAACGCTTTGCCTCTTATATCGAAGGCGTTGACCTGTCAAAATCGATGATTGAGCAAGCTGAACGAAAAAACATCTACGATAGGCTGATTCTTTCCGACATTAACGCGTATTTAGCAAAAACCAGCTTGGATTTTGACTGTATCATGGCAGCCGATGTGTTCATTTATCTTGGTGATTTAAGCGAAACCTTCCAGCTGATAAATGCCGGCAAAAAACGGCCGGGCAAGCTCGCTTTTTCAACAGAGCATCTAGAAAAAGGGTTGTTTCAGCTTGAACGATCGGGGCGCTATGCGCATTCAAAGCATTATATAGACTCGCTTTGCAGTCAATTTGGCTACGTGCTGTCGCATTTTTCCACCATACAGCTTAGAAAGGACAAAGATGCGTTCCTAACTGGTGGGCTATATATACTTGATTTCTAACGTTGCGCTGCTTGAGGGAACCCCCTTTGGCCAGCAAAGACAATTTCAACGGAAAAATTTACAGTTGAGAACCCGTTGATATTTTTTGTAACTCCCCCTAGCAAACCTCATTAAGATGCATAAACTCTGCGTTCATAAGAGTAATGAATGGGTCAACTCGGATGTCTAAATCAGCCCCTTTATCCACGCGTATTGGCAAAGCGCGGGTCACATCTGCGCCAGAGGTTGCGGCGCGCGCCAAACGCGGCATTGAGGCCTATACGCAAGCGATGGCCCAAAATGGCACCCCGATGGCACATATCATAGAGAAAATGGCAGATGGAACGGTCGCGCAGGGCATTGGCCAAATTGGCCTATCTGCTCTGAACCCAAGCAGTTTGGCTTGCGCGAAAGGCTGCGCATTTTGCTGCATTTTGAAGGGCGAAGATGGGGGCACGATCACAGAAATTGAAGCGGTCGAGATGTATAATGCGCTTTCTGTTTTGCAAGATGATCCAGATGGGCGCAATTGGACACCAAAAGCTTGCCCATCGCTGGATCCGGAAACCCTTGCATGCCGGACATATGAAGCGCGCCCTGTCATTTGTAGATCTTATATTTCAACAAGCGTCACAGCCTGTGAAAAAGCTAACAAAGGTGAGGCGGCAACCGGACAGGGCACCCTGCCTCCCTATCACACATATCTTGCGGCGCACGGGATAAGCCGGGCTGCGCTGAAAGGAACCAAACGCGTTTCGACTTATTCCTTGTTTGAGCTCGCATCTCAAGCGATCGACGGCGCATCGCTCGAAACCGCTTTGGCCAGATCCAAACATTCTGCTTCAGAGCTAGAGGCCGAGCTCAAACGCAGTAAACAAGATCTGTCCCGCGCAAGATAATTTTACCCCATGTGCAACAAAGCTAAATAGAGCGCTGAATTTGTGAACGCTCATTATAGCAGCTTCAAGCAGCCTTTTCATCTGTTCCAACATAAAGAATTGCAACCGTAAAACGCCACTAAACGAGAAAGCCTATGAAACCATTTTAACGAGGCAAACACCGCAAACCTACCTTTGCGCAGCTTTAAATCGCGCCAAAGCTCAAGTTTTAAAATTACTTAATTGAATGATTTGTTTCAAACTCTGCCAAAATTCGTATGATATACCTGCAACATAAGACGATGGTGCATTCTATGGCAGACAATGAAAACGAATATGATCACATTGTAATCGGAGGCGGCTCAAGCGGCTGCGTGGCAGCAGCTCGCCTCGTCTCAGAAGGCGGGCGCCGCGTGTTGCTATTAGAAGCAGGGTATTCACATCGCCATCCATTATTAGATATGCCACCGGGTATTTTTAAACTGATCAATGGTAGCAAATACATGACCTATCATCAGACGGTGCCGCAACCGCATTTGGCAAATCGTGTGCATGATATTCCCCAAGGCAATGTGCTTGGCGGCGGCTCTTCCGTTAATGCGCAATGCTATATCAGAGGTAGGCCTTCCGATTATGATGAATGGGATCGCATAGCGCGCGGTAGCAATGATGGGGCTGATTGGAGATGGGATACCGTGTTGAAGCATTTTACGCGGATGGAAAATAACAACCGTCTGCAAAATCATCTTCACGGTGTTGAAGGCCCCTTACTGGTGTCTGATCCGGGGCATGTTGATGCGATCTCTAGATGGTTTGTGCAAACGGTTCAGGAAAAAGGCGAACCCTTTAATCATGATTTCAATGGCGAAACGCAGCGCGGTGTGGGGTTTTATCAATTTATGAACCGTAGCGGAAAGCGCAGCAGCGCTGCATATGCCTATCTTGCACCATTAGCAAAAGATTCCAGAATTACGGTTAAGCTTCGCAGTAAAGTGAATAAAATAAATATTGAAAACGGACGCGCACGCAGCGTCACATATGTTGATAAAGCCGGAGTCCAAAAAACAGCTTATTCGAATTCAGATATTATTTTAGCGGCCGGCGCTTTGATTTCGCCTAAATTGCTAATGTTGTCTGGTTTGGGCCCTGCCGATCATCTCACATCGCATGGGATAAATCCGATACGCGATCTCCCTGGCATTGGTCAAAATTTAATTGATCACCCAGAAGTACCTGTCCTCTCTTTGGCAAACGGCCCTTTTGGTTACTACAAGCAAGCCAAGGGCTGGCGTATGCTGAGAAATGGTCTGCAATTTTTGCTGTTCGGGAGCGGCCCAATCACAACCACAGGCTTTGAAGCCGGTGCGTTCATCAACCCAACAGATCCCGATCAACCCCCGTCAATCCAAGCGTTTTGCGTACCCGCAGTGTATTTAGACAGAGACCTTTTACAAGTTTTTGATGAGGATTATGGTGTCACCATTACCACCGTATTGATGAAGCCTAGATCGCGCGGAACCGTTGCATTGCAATCATCCGATCCAAATGACATGCCCCTCGTCTCACCGAATTTACTTAAAGATCCAAGAGACATGAACATAATGATCGACGGCCAGCGTTATTTTCGTGACGTGTTACAATCAGGGCAACTTGGAAAGCGCATTAAAACTATTATTGCGCCCGCCGAACCAGATTTAAGCGATGAGGCAATGGCAGCGCATTGCCGAAAATTCGTCAAAACAAATTATCATCCAAGCGGGACTGCGCGCATGGGGGCCCATGATGATCCACTTGCTGTTTTAGACAGCCGGTTGGCAGTGCGCGGTATCGAAAATCTGAGGGTCTGCGATATGTCGGCTGTGCCGAATATTACGGCCGGCAATACAAATGCTGCCGCAATGATGTTGGGCGATCGGTGTGCAGATTTTATAATGGGCACGGCTTAAAAGAAAAAAGCGCCTTGCCGCTTATTGAACGGATTTGATGCCGCGATAAGCGCGTTGGAACTTCACATATTCTTCGTAAAAGTTTTCCGATAGTGAATAATCCGGCTCGATCACCTCACTGATCTGCGGCGCCCCCATTGCCTCTTCACTGCCATACTCACCGCAGGCAACCATCCCAAGGCGAACCGCCCCAAGCGCAGCCCCGAATTCACCCTGGCTGGGCACCTCTAAAGGAACGCCAAGCACTGTGGCGATCAACTCAAGCCAATATTTTGAGGCGGTACCACCGCCGATGGCAATAAGCTTGCCCAAATGCGCTTCCGTGTCCGCCAAAGCCTCAAAACTGTCTTTCAAGCCGAAAGAAACCCCCTCCAAAACAGCGCGGGTTAGATCTTCACGCGAGGTTTCTGTTCCAATGCCTGTGAAACTGCCCCGAATTTCCGAATCATTATGTGGCGTCCGTTCACCCGATAAATAGGGTAAGAAACGCACACGGCCCGGCCTTGCAACTGGGCCATGAAGCGCATCGGTTAAAGACGCAGGAGAGGTTTGTGACATAGCAGCCAACCAATTCAAACTATTTGTAGCCGAGAGCATCACCCCCATTTGATACCAGCGTCCGCTGACGGCGTGGCAAAATGTATGCACCGCGGTTTGAGGCGCCGGACGGTAATCGCGCCGCGCGGCAAGCAAAACCCCCGATGTACCAAGTGAAACAAAGCCCTGCCCTTCCTCCATCGCTCCTATACCACAGGCAGCTGCAGCGTTATCGCCAGCGCCACCGGCCACTGCAACCTTCTCAGAAAGGCCCCATTTACGCGCAAGTTTACGCCGCAATCTCCCTGCCATCTCGCAGCCTTCTACAAGCCGGGGCATTTGATCCAAGCGCATGTTGCTGGCCTCTAGCAAATGATCCGACCAACTCCGGCGTCCGACATCGAGCCACGATGTACCCGCGCTATCCGACATATCTGCAACATATTCGCCAGTGAGGTAAAAATTTAAAAAACCAGCGGGCAAAACAACCTTTGCAACTTGAGCGAAGACTTCCGGTTCATTTTCGCGCACCCAAACCAGCTTGGGAGCTGTAAATCCGGGAAACACAATATTACCCGAAAGGTCTTGTATTCTTTTATCTGCATCAAGTTTGGCGGCTTGATGGTTTGATCGGGTGTCATTCCACAAAATGCACGGTCGCAATACGGATCCTGATTTGTCTAACAGCACAGCCCCATGCATATGCCCCGCAACTCCGATACTTTTAATATTCAGAAATTCTCGATAACGCAGACGTAGCTCAGCAATCGCATTTTCCAGCGCCACGATCCAGTCTGCCGGATCCTGTTCCGACCAACCCGGCGCAGGTTGCGAAACTGAATAAGCACGCTCGGTTGCGCCAATCGGAAGGCCGTGTTCGTCGGCCAACAAAACACGAAGCCCAGACGTACCCAAATCTATCCCCAGATGTGCCAATTAACCGCCCTTTAAATATGACTGAATTGCAGGGTTCACACCCTGCGTGGCCAAGATCTGAAACCATTTGCAAAATGCGTTTCTAAAACGCGTATTTTCAACCAAGTCACCATAAATATTCTGTTGCTCAAGCCAAATACATGGGTTCGCCACAGCGCGTTGTGCACAGGTTTTCAAAGTGTCCCAGCTTGGATCATTGGGCGCAATTTCAGACCCATTTTCACGCCGTCCAAGACACATTTTAGCCCAAGCAGCTTCTGTGAAAGCCAAGCCACTTATAGCAGTATTTTGAACCAAAGCATCGCGCAAGCTTGGCAAGACAAACCCTGGATGCCGGGAAGAGCCATCAAAGCAAACGCGCCGAACAGTGTCCTTCACAGATGGGTTTAAAAATCGTTTTTCAACCAATTTAACATATTGAGCTGGCGTCAAACCGGAGACCGGAGCGACATGCGGTATAATTTCAGCCACTTGAATTTTATTAAAAAGTTTCCGGATCAGATCGTTTTGCATAGCGGTCGAAATAAGCTCGATTCCCAAAAGTTCAGCGCTGTTCGCAACGATTTGATGCCCCGCGTTTAAAATACGAATTTTTTGAGATTCAAAGGCAAGAACATCTTCCGAAAAGGTAACGCCCGCCTCTTGCCAATTTGGACGACCTGCGCAAAATTTATCTTCGAGAACCCATTGCCGAAAATTTTCATGCGTGACGACAACAGGATCGGCAATTCCCATTTTTGCGGCCTGCGCCGATGCCTCTGCTCCGCTGGCCGGTACAATGCAATCCACCATCGAATTGGGAAATGTAGCCTTTGCGTTAATCCAGGCAGCCAGATCAGGATCAATAAGCTCGGCTAATCCCAAAATAGTTTGGCGCGCAACTTCCCCATTGCAATGTAAATTATCACAGCTCAGCACGGTAAACGCGTTTTGCCGGGCCTGACGGCGCAACCGAAAAGCTTCTACGATCGCCCCAAAGGCCGTGCGGGGCCGACGCGGGTTCTGCACATCAAACATAATATCCGCATGTTGATGGTCAAAGCCGCCACCTGCTGACTGAACGTAATAGCCCCCTTCTGTCACGGTTAAGGAAACGATGCGAATTTCTGGATTGCACATTTGCGCGATCAATGCGCCGTTATCCGTTTCAACCGGTAGATACCCGATCATAGAGCCGACAATCTCAACCGACATACCTTCGGGATCCAATTCGATCAATGTCGATAAATAATCCTGCTTTTGCAAATTTAAGCGCATCTCAACATCATAGGGGCGCACCCCCGCGCCAATGATTGCCCAGTCATGCGCGTCGCCGTTTTGCATCAGCCTGTGCAAATACCACGACTGATGGGCCCGATGGAAATTGCCCACACCGATATGAACAATACCAGGCGTCAATTCGCCTCTGTTATAATTTGGGCAGAAGGCTTTGTTTCGCAGCAATGCTAAATTTTCGTTTTTCAATGAGGTTGGTGGATGTAGCATTTAATCGACCTCTCGTTGAATGTAATCTCTGCCGCCTCGGGACAAAAATAAGTCTGTTGCCGCTTTCAAATTTGACACAACCGCGGCGGCGCCTTTTGCGCGCAAGAGAGAAGCATGTTTTTCTCTTATTCCAGCTAAATGCGATCCACCGACAAACCCTAACACCGTCATGCCGGCCGCACAGCCGCCCGCAACGCCATGCGGAGAATCTTCAAGGACAAAACAATTCTCGGGCGCAAAGCCCAATTGGCTGGCCGCCAATAAAAACAAGTCAGGTGCAGGTTTGCCCAAATTCACTTGCTCTGCACTGAAAGCCCTATTTTGCAACCAGCCCGATAGGCCGCTATGTTCCAACGTTTTTTGCATACGCCGCAAGGAACCACCGGTTGCCAATCCAATGGGCACCCCTGCCTGCTCAAGGCTAAGCAGCATCTCAAAAGCGCCTTTTATAAGAGGTACTTTCGTTTCATATTCGGCAAAAAGCCGCGTTTCGAAACGCGATACAAACCTATCCGCATTGAACCCTTCGACTTGATCGGCCAGTTCCTTGCAGATTTTCTGCATAGAAATACCTAGGAATTTATCGCGGATCTCTTCAAAACTTACCGTCTCAATACCCAATCGTAACATCTCATCAACGATGGCTTGGATGGACAAACACTCGGTATCGACCAGGCATCCATCAAGATCAAATATGACCGCCTCAGCCTGTCGCATGATTTTTTATATGTGTCTTAAGGATAAAACGCGAAAACGCTTCCTTCCTAAAAGAGCTGCGTGGTTCCAGCCGGCCCATGGCTATGACGGCGGCATAACCGCACGCGCTCTTTTTGAACAATAGCTGGTATAGCCGTCTGGAAAGGTTAACGCGCAACGGCTAAATCCGATTTTCAGACTGCGCATCAAAGAGATGTACATGTTCGGGGTTGATCACAAAATTAACGTGCATTCCCGGCTTTGAAGAAAGCCTATCTTTGACCAATGCATCGATTTTCTGAGCGCCAGATTTTGCATATATCTGCGTTTCTGAGCCCATAGGCTCAAGAACAGAAATTTCAAAGGACATCCCGTTTTCCCCCAATTCAATATGCTCGGGGCGGATACCATATGTCACGCGATCCCCTGATTTTACTGGCGCGTCCGGGATGGGGAAGATAAGTCCGTCATCGGATAAGAAATGCAACTTACCATCATCACCATCGATTTTTCCCTGTAAGAAGTTCATCGAGGGAGAGCCGATAAAGCCCGCCACAAACACATTTTGTGGGGTATCATATAAATCAAGCGGTGTTCCAATCTGTTCCACCCGGCCATCGCGCATCACCACGATACGATCTGCCATCGTCATCGCTTCAATCTGATCATGCGTCACATAGACGATCGTTGTGCCGAGCCTTTGATGAAGCTCTTTGATCTCAACACGCATGGTTACGCGCAACTTCGCATCCAGATTGGACAGCGGTTCATCAAACAAAAAAACTTGCGGATCGCGCACAATAGCGCGCCCCATCGCAACCCGTTGGCGCTGCCCTCCGGAAAGCTCTTTTGGGTAGCGTTTCAAGTAATCAGTGAGATCCAGAACCTCTGCCGCCTTTTCCACTTTTTCTTTAATTTCCGCTGGCGGGCGCTTGGCCATTTTCAAAGGAAACCCGATGTTTTCAAAAACTGTTTTATGCGGGTAAAGGGCATAGCTTTGAAAAACCATGGCAATATCACGCTCTTTTGGCAGAACATCATTCACCACTTTATCGCCAATCGATATAGTGCCTTGGCTTATTTCTTCCAAGCCCGCCAGCATGCGCAGCAATGTCGATTTACCACAACCAGACGGGCCCACCAAAACCACGAACTCACCATCTTCGATATCAACGCTCACACCATGCAGCACGTCAACTGCACCGTAGCTTTTGAACACGTTGTCTATTCGTACATTGGACATCAGAGCGCTCCTTATTGCGGCAGTTCGATTTGCATTTTGACGTCTGCAGGGGGGGCAGAGGCCGCGATTTCAAAGGCGCTAATGCTTTCAGAAAAGTCGAACTTTCTTGTGATCAAAGGGGTTAAATCAATCGCCCCCGTTGCCAGCATTTCGACGCAGCGTGGAAATGCATGCGCATATCGAAAGATATTCTCTATGCGTGCTTCACGCACCATAGCCGCTCCGGTATCATATAAAATCGGATCGGGTTGCCCGCCAATCATCACCACACAACCGCCCGGGCAAAGTGGCTCAAAAACGGTTGCCGCTGCCGCCGCATTTCCCGTTGCCTCAAAAACAACATTCGCACCCCATCCGTCGGTATCCCGCGTCACAATCTTCGCGATATTCTCAGATTGTGCGTGAACTGGCACCAATGCGGGGCTTAAACTTGCGGCAATTTCCAACTTTTTTTCCGCTAAATCGCTTATGTAGACGCGGGCGCAGCCTGCCGCGAGGGCAGATAAGGCCGTAACCAATCCAATCGGACCTGCTCCTAAGACAACGGCAATGTCCCCAGGTGCAATCTGTGCTTTGCGCGCCGCGTGCACACCCACCGCCAATGGTTCAACCATAGCAGCCTGTGCAAAATCTACGCTATCGGGCAGCTTAAACGTAAATGCTTCGGGGTGCACACAGGTCGGGCGTAGAATACCATGAATGGGCGGGGTGGCCCAAAAGCGCACGGCCGGATCAACATTGTACATTCCAAGACGGGCTGCTTTGCTGTCGGGGTCTGGGAGACCCGGCTCCATACAAACGCGGTCACCGATCTGCAACCGCGTCACGAGCGATCCGGTTTCGATCACCGTACCCGAAGCTTCATGCCCCAAAATCATCGGCTCATTCACGACAAAGGGACCAATCCGGCCATATTGATAATAGTGAACATCTGACCCGCAAATACCAACCGTATGCAATTTAATGCGAACATCCCGCGGCCCCAGAACCGCCTCCTGGCGGTCAATTTCAGGAAAATCACGCAGAGATAATTCACCTTTTTTTTCGAGTATGAGCGCGTCCATTTTGCTACCCCTTCTTGATTATAAATATTGCGGCAACGAAAGAAATTACATTAGCGGTCCAGATCGAAAGCCCCAGAGGTTCAAAAAACCGAAACCAAAAAAGTGACAGGGCGACCCAGAGCACAACCGAAATAAAAAACCTATCGAACCAATTGGTTTCGATGGGCAAGAACCCTGGCTGTTTTTGAGGGTCGGTCTGCAGCGTATCCTGTTTTCTTGAAGCGCTTTTACCACGCAATCCGTTTACATCTTGCATCGCCTATCCTTTCACCGCACCAAATGTCAGACCCGCCACGATATGTTTTTGAACCACGCCAAAAACAAGCAAGGCCGGAATAAGCGTAAAGACTGAAATCGCCGCCATGATGCCCCATTCAGTACCCGTCGTGGTAACGTATTCCGACAGGCCTGTGGTAAGCGTCCGGGCGTTAAAATTGGTTAGGGTTGCCGCAAGCAAATATTCATTCCAAGCAAAGACCCAGGTCAAGATCAACGTCACCGCTAAACCAGGCCGGCAGAGGGGAAACACAATTTCCGTAATTACTTTCCAAGAAGAGGCCCCATCGACGAAAGCCGCCTCATCCAATTCTTTTGGGATGCCGTCCACAGTCGGCCTAAGGGTCCAAATCGCGAAGGGTAGATTAAAGGTGCAATATACCAAAATCATTCCAATGCGTGTGTCCAACAACCGCCACTCACCCACGGTGTACACCTGCGTCATCAATAAGAAGAGTGGCAACAAGAAAACCGCCGGGGGCGCCATGCGATTGGTAATTGTCCAAAAGAAAATAGACTCTTTTCCGCTCATGTTGAAACGCGACAACGCATAGCAGGCAAAAAAACCCAAGCTTGTGCATAAAACGGCATTTCCCGAGGATATAATAATAGAATTCAGCATGTAGCTGCGCAGCAAACGGTCCCCCCAAACCTTGGTGTAATTTCCCCAAAACGGATCACTGACCAATAAATCTGGGGTGCTAAACAATTGAACGGCCGGCTTCACCGAGATGACAAACAGCCAGTAGATTGGGAATAACGTGAGAAAGCTTACGATCACCCAAAATATAATACCGATAAGGGGGTTTTTCCGTTTCATTTGCTCAGCTCCGTTTTGTTTGGCGCGGCGCCAACATCGTTACGTATAAGAGCCAACATGCGACAATGGTAAGGTATAGCACGATCACTGAGATTGTTGACCCGTATCCATAATTGGTTTTTGGGAACACCTCTTTGAAAATATGAACGCCCAGAAAACGCGTTGCCGAGCCAGGGCCACCCCCCGTGAGCATCCAAACCTCATCAACCGTGCGCAGCGCATCCATCAACCGGATGAAAACGGTTGCCACCACCGCAGGGGCAATCATCGGCAGAGTGATATGCCAAAAGGTCTGCGCCTTGCCCGCCCCGTCGATTTGTGCTTGCTCAAATGGGTCTGCAGGCAAGGAGACAAGCGCCGCCATCAAAGTTAAAGTCACCAGCGGGGTCCAGTGCCAGATATCCATGATAACGATCGTGGCAAAAGCAGCTGGCGCAGATGTTCCGATATTCATCGTGATCCCAAACCATTCGTCAAGATAATGCGGGATGATCCCAATTGATGGTGTGGTCATCAACTTCCAAACAGACCCCACAATGATTGGGGCCATGATCAGCGGCAACGTATGGATGGTTCTGAAGAATCCTTTCCCGGGGAAATCTTTCATAAAAGCCTGCGCCAAAAGATAACCAATGATCAATTCTGAAAAAACAGCAAAAAACACGAACATAACCGTCGCGCCGAGCGAATTCAAAAACGCTTGGTCAAAAACAATTTTGCGAAAATTATCGGCACCGTTGAAAATCATCGTTGGATCTGCGGCAAAGGGATTCCATGAATGAAAAGATACAAAAACAACATAAATAAAAGGCAATACGCCAAAGAAAAATAAGATCACCAATGTGGGAAAAAGAAGGATCCAACCTAGACCTCGAGAATTCATAACATATTTCCTTAAGAAAACACTGTGTGGCTTGCATCTGCGACGTGACCGTCGGCTTGTATCGCTTTGGCTAGCCGATATTTGTGTCGCCGCCAATCTGATGGCGACGACTTTAGTATCGTATTATGGAGGATAAAACGCCTTTTCAGGCCAAAATCCATCCAAAATACAGCGGGAGATCCAGCTTATTTGCGATATCCAAGGCTCGTCAACTCTGCCTCGGCCGCATCCGCCATCTGATCAAGCCCATCGCTTACGCTGAGGTTTCCAAGCAGAATCTGATAGAATGTTGGCGCTGTGGCTTCGCGAACTTGCGCATGGAAAGGATAGGCAGGTGCGCCTGCAAATAAGTACCCTTTATCCTTGATCATGTCATAATATCCATTCAGCTTTTCATTCATAGCGACCACTTTGGGGTCGTCATAAGTTGCCTTATTGGTCACCCTAGGCGCTGCAACGGCCCAATCCGGTTGCACTTCATTTTGCCCGATATATTGCAAGAACAACGCTGTTGCCTCCTTATTTTTGGAAGAATGAGGCATGCCGAAAGCGCCGCCATCGTAATAGCCGATATAGCCGTTGCCTGCCTCTGCATCACCCAATACGCCGGGCGCTAAGGGCGGCAACGCAACGCCGACTTTTCCAACAACCAACGATTTACTTTCATCGGCCACAATCCATCCGGCATTTTCACCGTAGACCAATCCTTGTGCAGCGCGTCCGGCGCCGAAGGTGGTCCCAACTTCTGTCCAAGTGGATGCAGGCGATTCAGGCGGCGCAATATCCCGCATATCCAACCACCATTGCATCGCAGCCTTCGCTGCAGCTGAGTTCATGCGACCCCCATTGGCCACCGATGCGGCATAATTGTTATCTGAATCGATACCCCAATTATAGACCCCAAATGTCGGCGCGATCGATTCATAATACTCATACCATGAGGCAACATGGCCGGTATGAGCCTGTGCAGTTGTTCCCCAAAGATCCATATCATTGGCCTCACCATAGGCGGTGAAAAAATGCGCAATCTCGGAATAATCATCATGATTTGTGGCCGGCTTTAGATCATGCCCCGTTTTTGCCTTGAAGGCCGCCTGAATGGCAGGATCGTTGAATAAATCCGTCCGATAGAGATATACTTTTAAGAACGCCTCCATGGGTACCCCATAAAGATCTCCATCCGAGCCTTTGAAGTAATCTGCAAAGGTCGTGAAATTGTCTTCGCTATAAGTCGGCGCTTGCAAATCGGGATTGGCCGCCAATAAATCTGACAAATTGGTCATAAAATCGCGCGCTAGATAAGAGTAAATGATATCCTGCTCGATATAAACCATATCATAGATGCCACTGCCGGCTTCCATATCTTTGATGCCTTTATCGTACATCTGATCCCAAGACGTTGTTTCGATATCAACTCTGATACCCGTCAAGGCCTCAAACTCAGGTGCCAACACCTCTCTGATAAACATTGAGGGGGGAGACGATTCCGTTACACCGCGGATCGTAGTTCCTTTATATGGCTCGGCCGCTTTTTTCCAAAATGCATCATGCCCGCCTGCGAAAGCAGCAGATGCTGCGATCCCAATCGCTAAAGCTGAAGCACCAAGTTTCAATGCATATTTCATTTTGCTTTCCTCCACTAAGTTACAAGCGCGTGCGTTGAATTCTGAAAGCCTAGAGCAGATAGAATCACGCATAGCTCTCGGTCAAATTACAAATGTAATGTCATTCATGCAAATGTTTTTTTACAATTGTAATAAACTTATTACTATTGTATTTATGAGCGCTTAATAATATGAAGAACTAGAAACGGCCAAACCAAAAAGATGGAAATGAAACGCATGGATGACTCTGAAGCCTTTGTAACAGAAGTCTGCCTGCACTACTTTGGCAACGAGATGACCCAATCTGAGATTGCAACCCAAATGGGGGTTACGCGGCTGCGGGTTAATCAAGCAATCCAGCATGCAAAAACCAACGGGATTATTAAATTTCAGATCGACACGCCCTTTATTGTAAGGTTTGAAAAACAACAACGCCTGAAAGACGCGTTGGGACTGAAACGGACCTGTATCGCACCCGTCAATGAAAACGATTACAGCTATCACCGGGCAACCGGCGCAGCCTTGGCGTCATTTATGAACGAACGTCTGCGCGAAAAAGCCTGGAAGTCAATCGGTGTCTCTTGGGGCATCACGTTAGATTTCGCCATTCAGAATTTGACAAAACAAGCCCATCCGCTCCTCGAAATTGTTTCAATTCTGGGCGGAACAGCGCAAGGCTCTTCCTTCAACTCTTTCGGAATTGCATCCGGTTTCGCGGATATTTTAGGCGCTTATTACAGCTTATTAATGGCGCCAATCTATTTGGAAGAGGCGATCAATAGAGACCTATTCCTGTCACAATCCTCTATTGAAGAACATTTTGAAAAGTTCAAAACGCTAGATGCGGTTTTGCTGACATGCTCGAATGTAACCGAAAAATCATTTCTGATTAGCAATGGGTTACCCCCTGAACTGCCTCGACAGCTGATTGAGGCGGGCGCAGTTGGCGATGTTTTGGGCAGGTTTCTTGATAAAAACGGTGATCCGGTTCTGCCGGAAATTGACGGTCGCATCATCGGCATGCCCCTCGAGGAAGTAAAAAACATTCCCGAAAAAGTAATGGCCGCGGCAGGCGAACATAAAATATCCATAATATTGGCCGCATGCCAAAAGGGCTTTGTTGACACACTTATTACAGATGAACCTACTGCTGATTTATTATTGACCGAAATAAATAAAAGGATGGGCGATAAGCCAAGCAACAATCGCTAAGGGCGGAAACGATCCCCGCATCAACAACGTTCAAAAGTCGAAAACATCACATTCTAGGAGAAAAATATGAGCCTTTCACAATTCCGCCTAGATGGCAAAACAGCACTGATCACAGGCGCAAATCGAGGCATTGGTTTAGCTATTGCGCAGCTTTTTTTGAAGGCTGGCGCGCATTGCATGTTGACCAGCCGTTCACAAACCAGCGCTTTAAACGCGTTGTTAGAGGGCAATACTCAAAAAGCCCGCTGGATCTCGGCAGATGTCACAGACGTGCAAACACCCGATAAGATTGTAGCAGAAACGTTAAACGCGTTTGGGGCGTTAGATATATTGGTAAACAACGCCGGCATTGCCGATAATGGTGATTTTCATAATTTTTCTGATAGCCAGCTTGAAAGTATCCTGGCGACGAACTTTACGGCACCTTTTCGGATTGCCCGCGAAGCAATAAAACCCATGCTATCACAGGGGGCAGGTTCAATCGTAAATATGGGTTCCATTTCAGGGTTTGTGGCAAATAAACCGCAACTGCAAGTCGCGTATAATTCATCAAAAGCAGCAATCCATCAAATGACCACGACGATGGCCTTTGAATATGCCTCCCGCGGAATAAGGGTGAATGCATTGGCGCCCGGCTATATCATATCAGACATGACAGCGGGCGGGATCGAAAATGCAGAATGGAATAAAATCTGGACAGAAAATACGCCGATGCAGCGATTTGGAAAACCATCCGAAATGGCAAACTGCGCGCTCTTTCTCGCATCTGACGCCGCCTCATATGTAAACGGCGCCACATTGGTCGCCGATGGTGGGTATTTAACACATTAGCGCGTAGTACGACGGAGCGTCACAGAAAAGTTTCCAAGGTAGGGATCAAATCGGGCGCGTTAAATCGCCGTTAGGCAGCACTCTTGAACCGTATATGAAAACATCTGCTTCAGGTTTAAAACAAGGCGTAATCGAGTAGGGAAAATCCGTTTTGGCACACAATATACTAGCACCTGATGCCCTTGGTCCTACCGTTTGTATTGGTGAAATACTCGTTGAAATTATGGCCAAGACACCCGGCAATACGTTTCTTGAAGCGCAAACGTGGGTTGGCCCTTTCCCCAGTGGAGCCCCAGCCATTTTCATCAATCAATGTGGAAAAATCAGCGGCAATGCCGCCATGATAGGAGCCGTGGGCAAAGATGATTTTGGGCGCATAAATCTGAAGCGGTTAGCGGCTGACAATGTAGATATCTCGGGCATTGCTGTTGATCCCGACTATCCAACCGGAAGCGCCTTCATACGATATCAAAAAGACGGATCGCGCAAGTTTATCTTCAATATCGCACAATCTGCAGCGGCGCGCTTCACATGGACCGACATAGTATCGGAGGTGATCGCGCGCGCAGGGCATCTTCATATAATGGGCTCTGCGCTTGTGATGCCAAACACCTGGCCAGTGATCGAGAAAGCGCTCACCATACTAAAAGCCAAAGGCGGCACGCTGTCACTGGATCCAAATCTGCGCTCAGAGCTGACTTATGACAGGCGCATCCAAGCGCGATTTGCGCAATTGATCGATGCCGCAGATCTCTTATTGCCTTCTGGCGCAGAGCTGGAACGCGCTGCTGGTGTAGAAGGTGAAAGCGCCGCGGTGCAAAGCCTGTTTCAACGGGGCCTAAAAGAAATTGTTTTAAAACGTGGCGCCCAAGGGGCCACTTGCTTCCGGTCTGGCAAAGCCCCGATCAATGCCTTGGCCTTTGACGTACAAGAAGTTGACCCAACCGGTGCAGGGGACTGTTTTGGCGGTGCCTATGTTGCCTGTCGCCGTATGGGGTGGCCGCTGGCAGACGTATTAACATATGCCTGCGCGGCCGGCGCGCGCAATGTTACCAAATATGGGCCCATGGAGGGGGCGGGCACGCGATTGCAACTTGATGCGTTTATCCAAACCACAAAGAGGCTGGATAAATGAGTGTGACACTAGATAACTTAGCGGCGCTTCGATCGTCAGGGGTACAAAAGGGCATAACCTCTGTCTGCTCTGCACATCCAAGCGTAATTCGCGCCGCGCTGCGCCACGGGCGGGACGCCGAAGCCACCGTTTTGATAGAAGCCACCTGCAATCAGGTTAACCATCATGGCGGTTATACAGGCATGACGCCCGAACGCTTTGCCAAGCGTGTTTATAGAATTGCCAAAGAAGAAAATTGTCCGCAAAACTTAGTGGTTCTTGGAGGTGATCACCTTGGGCCCAACCCGTGGCGTGATCAACCTGTTAATCTGGCCATGCAAGAAGCCAAAAAAATGATTGCTGCTTACGTGGCCGCCGGCTTTCAAAAAATCCATCTCGATACTTCTATGGGCTGTGCTGGTGAGCCGATAGCTCTCAATGATGAAACTACGGCGCTAAGGGCCGTTCAACTGGCCAAAGTGGCCGAACGCACAGCGCGCGAACAAGCCCAATTCATGCCATTTTATACAATAGGTACAGAAGTGCCGCCGCCGGGCGGCGCGGATCACAAACTCTGTGAACTCACGCCGGCCACCCCGATAGCCGTGCGGAAAACAATCGAAATACATCGCCAATTTTTTGAGCAGGCCGGATTGGCGGATGCCTTTGCCAGAGTGATTGGGCTTGTTATCCAACCAGGCGTTGAGTTTGGAAACCACAATGTCATTCGCTATGACCGCGCGAAAGCGAAAAGGCTGGCGCATATATTAACGCCAGCAGACGGGCTGGTCTTCGAAGCGCATTCCACAGATTATCAGGGGGTATCTTCGCTGTCAGAGCTCGTGCAAGACGGGTTCGCGATCCTCAAAGTTGGGCCAGAGCTCACCTTCATTTTGCGGGAAACTTTCTACGCGTTGGATCTTATTGCCTCAGACCTACTCCCCGGGTATCAAAACCGCGCGCTCAAGCAACAGATGGGCTTGCTTATGGAGGAGGCTCCAGAGCATTGGAATGGGCATTATTCTGGAAACGTAGAGGCGCAAAAATTTCTGCGCCATTATTCGCTATCGGACCGAATTCGATATTACTGGACGCACCCCAAAGCTGTGCGTGCGATCAAAAACCTCACAACAGCGCTTGACGGTAAACTTGTTCCTTTGCCCCTATTTTGGCAGCACATGCCGGCCGCTGCAGAATTTGCAGATAGGCCACTCAACGTCGAAGATATCGTTATTTGGCGGGTGACAGAATGCCTTAAATCCTATCACAGGGCCTGCAACCCTGCACGCGAAAATTAGATTTTGCGCGGAAAAAACAATGTCGATGTAAGGCAAAAATTTTGATTAAAAACGATGCAGAAAAGGATAAACAAGATGTCTCATACGTTACAAGGAAAAGTTGCAGCCATCACAGGCGCCGCCTCAGGGATTGGGCTGTCAACGGCTGAAGCGCTGCTTGCCGCCGGTGCAACCGTGGTGTTTGTTGATCGCGATACGGACGCGCTTGAAAAAACCTGTAAAAGGCTTGGCAGTAACGCCATTCCATTGGAAGTCGATTTGCTGAATAGCTCCAGTTGCGACAGCCTGCTTTCTGGTATTTTACAAAAAGCTGGCCAATTGGACATTTTCCATGCAAATGCCGGCTCTTATATCGGCGGCGATTTAACCGAAACAAAAGACGCCGGTGCGATAGATCAAATGCTCAATCTCAACGTCAACGCCGTGATCAAAAATGTTCATAATGTGATACCGCATATGATTGAACGCGGCACGGGCGATATCGTGGTCACCTCGTCAGTTGCAGGCCATTTCCCGATTCCGTGGGAACCTGTTTATTCCGCGTCAAAATGGGCAATAACGTCTTTTGTACAAACGATGCGCCGCCAACTTTTCAAACACGGTGTTCGCGTTGGTTCTGTCTCACCAGGGCCGGTGGTCAGCGCGTTGCTAGCCGATTGGCCAGAAGAAAACCTTAAGAAGGCAAAAGAGAATGGCAGCTTGATGGACCCTAATGAAGTTGCTGACGCCATCCTTTACATGCTGACACGCCCGCGCACTGTTACAATCCGCGACATGGTGATACTACCAACGCAATTTGATATTTAAGCAGACCGTCTTAGCAGGGTTTTATTGAAAGGATATCACGGTTCCTGGCCAGAGTGATCGATATAACGAAGCCCTTGATGTTCAAGCTGCGCGCCAAAGTCTGAATTTGTGTTATTCTTTCGCGCTCTCATTTTAGACATTATGCCTCGGGAAAATTTAAGCGCGCTTGGCGGCCCCACCCTACTCTCACTTCAAGGCACTCTGACAAACCTAAAGTAGCGTAATAAAGACGCCTCAAAACACCAGCTTTGCGCGTTGCGCTGAGTTCTCTACGGATTAGCTACTGCGTTCCCATCAATATATTTGCGCGGGGTCCACAGGGATATAACGCTCAGACTAGGAGCAAAGCTTCTGCGGCTAAATATTTTCCCATAAGCCTGCATTTCTTTGCAAAAATAGAGGCGGAAAAGCGTTAAATTTTAGGATGAACGATCTCGGCCTGGATAAAAGAACCGGAAATGAAAGTTTTCAGTATTGCCGCGAAATATCGTTTTTTGCTATATCCGTTATTATGGAAAAACTTGACGCTATATTATCTTTTTTGCCAATGCGTTTAAAAAAGGCACGCCGTGCCAAAGGATTATCGCTTGACGCCGTGGCCAAACTATCCGGTGTCTCGCGCAGCATGGTCAGTCAAATCGAACGCGGCGAGTCATCGCCAACGATTTCAACCTTGTGGAATTTGACCAAAGCGCTGCAAGTGGATTTCGCCGGGCTGCTTGAAGATGATCAGGAAAGCCGCGTGGAAATTCTGCGCAGCAATGATGTCCCAACGATCGAGAATCATGGCACTGGCTGCTCTATCCGTATTCTCTCCCCCCCCGAAGGTGCCGGACGGCATGAAGTCTATGAGTTGCGATTTAGCGCAGGCGGGGCGTTGGACAGCCTGCCGCACGCGCAAGGAACACGCGAACATTTGACGATCATTGAGGGGCAGTTAAGGGTGACCAGTGGCGAGGCTGTCGAACAAGTGGTCGCAGGTGACACCGCGCGCTACGCGGCGGATGTTGCGCATAATATCAGCGCTGACAGCCCTGCTCGCGCATTTTTGGTGGTGCATGGGCGTTGAAATTTCTTACTTTGCGGATCTTTATCCAATTTAACATAAATCCAATATTGCGGAATAAATTCTAATATGTAATCCTCTATGCAAATGGAGGATGCTGAAATGAACGCATTTTTAAATCACATTACAGAAACCCTTGCGCAGATTGATGCGGAAGGAATGATGAAGCGCGAGCGCCTTATCTCCTCACCGCAAGCTGGAAAAATTACAGCAAACGGTAAGTCAGTGATCAACCTCTGCGCCAATAATTATCTTGGATTGGCAAACCATCCTGATCTGATTGCCGCAGCAATAAACGCTATGGGCTCCAATGGGTTTGGAATGGCGTCTGTTCGGTTTATCTGTGGTACGCAAAATTTGCACCGTGAATTGGAAGAGCAGCTCGCCCGTTTCTTGAATAAGGATGACACGATCCTTTTTGCAGCCTGCTTTGACGCAAATGCCGGAGTGTTTGAGCCGCTGCTCGGGCCCGAGGATGCGATCATTTCAGACGCGCTAAACCACGCTTCAATCATTGATGGCATAAGATTGTGCAAGGCCAAACGCTATCGTTATGCACATTCTGATATGGCCGATCTCGACGCACAGTTGAAAGCAGCAAAATCAGATGGCGCGCGCTTTATCATGATCGCGACAGATGGCGTGTTCAGCATGGATGGAACGCTTGCAAAGCTTCCCGAAATTACAAAGCTGGCGGAAAGATATGGCGCAGTTGTTATGGTGGATGATTGCCACGCTACAGGTTTTATGGGCCCAAAGGGGGAAGGCACCGCTGCGCATTTTGGCGTGGAGGTCGATCTTATAACGGGCACGCTTGGAAAAGCCCTTGGCGGTGCGATTGGCGGTTATATCGCCGGATCGCAACCCGTCATTGATCTGCTGCGCCAACGTGCGCGCCCCTATCTATTTTCCAATTCTCTGCCACCCTCAATCGTGGCCGCAGGCATTGAGGCCGTTCGACTGGTTGCACAGGGCCACGCCTTGCGTACGCAACTTTCTGAAAACGCTGCTTATTGGCGCACCGGTTTGACACGATTGGGCTTTGATCTGCTGCCGGGCGACCACCCTATCATTCCCGTAATGTTGGGAGAGGCGCGTCTGGCGCAGGATATGGCAGCCGAGCTGTTTGAAGAAGGAGTCTATGTCAGTGGTTTCTTCTATCCCGTTGTGCCCCGCGGCCAAGCCCGAATTCGCACGCAAATGAACGCTGCCCTCACAACAGATGATCTAGAACGTGCCTTAGGCGCGTTTGAGCGCGCGGGTAAAGCTGTTGGAGCGTTAAAATGAGCGCTGAAATGAGCGCATTGATTAAAGCCCATGCCCGCGAAGGCCTGTGGCTGCGAACGGCTCCAGTCCCAGAAATCCAAGCGGATGACGTGTTGATCCGTGTCAACAAAACAGGTATTTGTGGCACGGATATCCACATTTGGAACTGGGATGAATGGGCCCAAAAAACGGTTCCGGTTCCTTTGATCACCGGCCATGAATTTGCCGGAGAAATCGTTGAAATTGGTCGCAACGTCCGAGGGCTAAATTTAGGACAAAGATGCAGCGGTGAAGGCCACCTTATCGGTAAACAATCGCGTCAAAGCCGCGCCGGTAAATTTCACCTCGATCCGGAAACACGCGGCATCGGCGTTAACGAGCAGGGCGCGTTTGCAGAATACCTGCGTCTGCCTGCATTCAACGTTGTACCTTTGCCAGATGACATCAGCGACGATATCGGCGCGATCCTAGATCCTTTGGGCAATGCCGTTCACACAGCCTTGTCGTTTGATCTGTTGGGCGAAGATGTGCTGATCACCGGCGCAGGGCCGATTGGTATCATGGCGGCGGCGATCGTACGGCATGCAGGGGCGCGCAATGTGGTGATCACAGATATAAATCAAAACCGTCTTGATCTTGCGGCAACACTCGCAGACGTGGTTCCCGTAAATGTGAGTAAACACGATCTGTCTGACATTCAGGCCCAATTAAAGATTGCGCAGGGCTTTGATATTGGGCTTGAAATGTCTGGCAATCAAATTGCTCTCACTCAGATGGTTGAAGCGATGGTGATGGGTGGGCGTATTGCTCTTCTTGGAATTCCACCTGGCAAAAGCCCTGTGGATTGGAGCCGCATTGTGTTTAAGGCGATCACGATCAAGGGTATTTATGGGCGTGAGATATTCGAGACCTGGTATAAAATGATTGCCATGCTGCAAAACGGATTGGACGTGTCTGGAATTATAACGCACCGGTTCAAAATGAAAGACTACGCCAAAGGATTCGCGGCAATGAAATCTGGGCAATCAGGCAAGGTTGTCTTGGATTGGCGGGATTGCTGACACGCGCAACCTTGCCCCTCGCCTTCGTTTTTGGTTCGGAGCACCTGGCCGCTTTGGTTGGCTTTGCGGGCAGATGTTTTAATGTCCACTACGCCCATTCCCCGTTTCTAAAGACAGGGGTGGGGTCATTCGCACCATCAAGACCATCAATATTCATGGATTGAGATCCGATCATCCAATCAACATGGATCATGCTGCTGTTGCCCCCCCGGTCAATAACCTCATCATTGGACAATTTATCGCCCTGCTGGAAACATTTTGAATAACATTGGCCAAGAGCAATATGGCAAGCGGCATTTTCATCAAACAGCGTGTTATAAAAAAGCAGGTTGCTTTGTGATATCGGGGACCCATGGGGAACCAAGGCCACCTCGCCAAGGCGGCGCGCCCCTTCATCAGTATCAAGAAGCTTCAGAAACACGTCTTCGCCTTTCGAGGCGCTTGCTTTCGTTATAACACCGTCTTTAAAAGTAACCGCGATATCTTCGATCAGCGTGCCTTGATGCGAGAGCGGTTTGGTAGAGGTCACATACCCGTTTACCTTCAACGCATGTGGGGTGGTAAACACCTCTTCTGACGGAATATTCGGATTACAGGTCACCCCGTTTCGGGCGGTGGATGCACCTCCCATCCATTCATGACCATCTGCCAAACCCACGGTAAGATCCGTTCCCTCCCCATAAAAATGAAGCGCCGCAAAGTTTTTTTTGTTGAGCCACTCGGTGCGTGCGCGCAAGTTTTTGTTATGCACCGCCCACGCTTCATTCGGATCTGATGTATTCACCCGCGACGCATTGAAGATAGCCTCTGCCAGCGCAATTTGTGCATCCGCATCACTCATCTGCGGGAAAACAAGCTTCGCCCACTGCAGGCCGGGCCAAGCTATAATATTCCAGTTGATATCAAAGCGCGTAATTCTTTCCCGAAGCGGCGATGAGGCTTTCGACATTGCTTGGTTGGCCCGGCCCACATATTCTGGATTTTGCCCAGAAAGCAGCATTGGATCTTCACCAACCACAGCAAGCCGTGCGGTATTTTTATCAAAAGCAGCAGCCATCCCCTCAAAGAGCCAATCTGTCGTTTTGTCAAAAGACTCGGGGGCTGCGTGTTGATATCGGGCAAGGGTAATTTCCGGATCAGTATAAAAGGGGGTAACAAGCCCAGCCCCTGCTTTATAGGCATGATGCGCAAGACGTCTAACCAATGGCGCCGCTTCCATTGGAGCGGTTATCAACAGGTCTTGGCCCGGCTGCAGAGCAACCCCTGTTTTAATCGACAGCTGTGCAAGCTTATCCAGCGCGTGGCTTTCATCCCAATTCATTTTTGTCATAGCTGTCGCCCTTCCACCATTTAACGCAGGGCTGATAATGCAAGTTTCTCAAGGATGATCAACCACCCCAAATGCTTTCACGCCTTCTGTGACCATGTCTTTTCCGATCTTCGCTCAAATAAGCATGATCTGCGAATGTTTGATAAAGCGATTTAAGCTTTGCGCGTTGAGAGGTTATACGTTTGGGGCCGCGCTGCGCCCTACATTTACAAGGTTTGCATTGTTCTTCCTTCGCCCCCTGTCAGATCGGCGCCAGCGGGCCTTGAGGCAGGGCTAAGCGCAGATTTTATAGCACGAAAGCCTTCGGAAAACCGGCCACCGCGGGCCGTTGTGATCCTCAATTCCTAAAGGCCAACCGCCCTATACGTCTCTCGATCCGAACGCTCTCATAACCGCTCTCGCCGCGCAGCCTCAAGGCTGGCACTGCATGCCAGGTCTTGCGCGTCTATGCCGATTTTGCGCCTTAGCCTGCGGCTATCTGTTTGGCTTTTTCAACCAAGACTTCCGCCTGACGGATCGAAGCATAATCGATCAGGCGACCATCAAGGGAAACCGCGCCTTTTCCACTGGCCTCAGCTTCGGCCATAGCATCCAATATTCGATTGGCGCGGGTGATCTCTGCTTGAGAGGGACTCATAACTTCATTGGCCAGTGCGATCTGACTTGGATGAATCGCCCATTTGCCTTCGCACCCCAAAACAGCGGCCCGTTTTGCAGCCGCCCGATAGCCGTCCGGATCTTGAAAATCGCCAAACGGACCATCAATCGGGCGCAAGCCATTTGCGCGGGCAGCAACCACCATGCGCGCCAAAGCATAATGCCACATATCACCCCAATGCACATAGCGTGATCCGTCCTCTGCCGGGTCAGTAAGAACCGAGTAATCCGGATTAACACCCCCAATTATGGTGGTGCGCGCGCGCGTCGAGGCGGCGTAATCCGCCACGCCAAAATGCAGGCTTTCATTGCGTTTTGAGGCGGCTGCGATTTCGGATACGTTTTGCATGCCCAAAGCCGTTTCGATTATATGCTCAAATCCAATGCGTTTTTTATAGCCTTTCGCATCTTCAATCTGCGTGACCATCATATCAACCGCATAGACATCTGCAGCCGTTCCAACTTTTGGAATCATAATCAAATCCAACCGTTCGCCAGCTTGCTCAACAATGTCTACCACATCGCGATACATGTAATGCGTGTCTAATCCGTTGATCCGGATTGACATCGTTTTATGCCCCCAATCAATCTCATTTAAGGCTACAATAATATTTTTACGCGCCTGCTCTTTTTCATCCGGAGCCACCGCATCTTCGAGGTCAAGAAAGATAACATCTACATCAGATTTTGCCGCTTTTTCAAACATTTGAGCTTGCGACCCGGGCACAGCCAGTTCAGATCGATTCAGCCGCGCCGGAGCTTGTTCAACAGGAAAGAAAGACATGGTTTGAACCCTTTTGTTGTGAAATATTATTGCAATTAATGCCCAGTAAATGTAAAAAAATTACCCTGTCAATTAAAAATTTATCAATCCACTTTGGCTAGGTTTTGAAAACTATTCGTCTATTTTAGATCGAGACACATAGTAATGTGCGATCGCCTGCGCGCGATTGTTCACACCCAATTTGTCAAAAATATTCGACATGTGAAATTTAACGGTGTTGATCGAAAGTTCCAATCGGCTGGCAAGTTGCTTATTTGTCAAACCCTCTGCAAGCGAGTCAAGAATAAGCCTTTCCTTGCGGGATAAAGTGGTGATCGGATCGTTGCGCAGTTCTCGAATATCCAGGAACGGAAACACCATTTTGCCCGCCGCAACTTCAATGCATGTTTGCACCAGCGCGTCTATCGGTGCCGATCTTGAAACGAACGCGGCGGCCCCTGCCGCCATTGCTTGCCGCGGAATATCACTGTCTTTATCATCGCCATAGATCAAAATCCGCGGAGGCACGTTTTGGCTGCGCAAAACATCAATGAGTTTTGCGGCTCCTAAATCCCGAATGGTCCAGTCAATCACGCAAATCTGCACATCTATCCGCAAAATCACCGCCAGAAAGCTTTCTGATGTACCGCTGGTTGCCACCAAAGAAAAGCGGTCATCATCTTCGAAAACTTCCGACATGGCGGAAAGAACCAACGGGTTTCCATCCGCAATCATTATATCGATTGGCAGCTCTTTTTCAGTCAACATAGGCTTCTCTCACCTGAATTTACCACCCGTTTGGCGCTCAAAACAAAGTTTTGACCCTATTACCACCATTATGGGTGGGTAATTTCCAATACTATTAGATGTCCAAAGGCAGGAAGTACTGATGTTTGTTTCCATTGTCAAACAAAATACATTGTCGTCGACGCAATGAGAATCGGTTCTTTAGGAGGCATCATGTTAGAGACCCAAATCTTCACGAAGTTAGAAATTCCAAATACAATCGCAGCGGGGCCCGGGCCAGGAAATACCGACGAGCGCGTACTTGCCGCCTATGCGGGCGCCGGTCTTGCTGACCATATGCACGCGGATGTGTTGCGCGGAATGGTCGAATGTAAACGAATGTTGCGTCAGGTCTGGGGAACGCAAAACGTGCATACCTTCGGCGTTGCCGGAACCGGATGGAGCGGCCTTGACATGATGTTCAGCGGCGTACAGCCGGGCGACAAAGTGGTGATATTCGTAAATGGCACCTTTTCAGGGATTGACGGATTGACGGCGCGAATGCGCGCCGCAACCGCCGAAGAGCTTGCGCAAAACCCGCTAGACCCCCAAGCGGCATCCGTGATTGTGGTAACAATCGAGCATGGAGCCTCAGTAAGCGGCGATGTGATTGAAGCGGCATTGCAAGAACATAAACCCAAATGGGCGGCGATGGCGCATTGGGAAACCGGATCTGGGCGGATCAATGATCTTGAAGGGTTCAGCGCAGCCTGCGAAAAATATAACGTTTTGGGCCTTGTAGATGCGGTGTCATCTTTGGGGGTTGGCGCGTTCCGGATTGATGATTATCCGGGCATCCATGGATGGGCGTCTTGTCCGCAAAAAGGTCTGTCATGTTTGCCCTTAACCTATGCACCTGTCTCGTTCTCGGACCGGTTCATCGAAACGCTCAATACCAGCGGCACGCGCACCTTTGTACATCATCCAGTTATGGAAGCCCGTCACTGGGCGATTATAGAGGGAAAAGATGTTGAAAAAGGTACCTATCATCGCACCCATTCCGCTTATGCCGTGGCCGCGTTTCATGAAGCGCTTCGGATTACGCTGAACCAAGGTTTAACGGCCCGTGCACAGGAATATGCCTATCATGAAGCTGCGTTGCGTATCGCGGTTGAAGCGATGGGCTGCGAGGTGACCTCGAATATGACATCCTTGGTTGTGTTAAACCTGCCAAAGGCTTTGGCAGGGCGCGAAATGGAGCTTGTGCAACATTGCCGGGCGCAAAATTTTGGAATTTGGCCCACGCTTTCTGAGCCAGTGCAAGTGCGTATTGGCATTTTAAACCTACTCTCCCAATCCGCAGTAACCGATATCGTGTTGCGTTTCGCGCAGGCAATCCGGGATTTGGGTGGAGAGGTAAACGATGCGCGCGTGATGGCGGCGCTGGATGCATCCTATAAGCCAGCGGTCGCCGCCGAATAATCCCCCCACTCTGCTGCTCCAGTCTTAAGGAAAAGATCATGGATATCCACGAATACCAGGCGAAAGAAATCTTGGCTAATTTCGGCGTGGAGATACCGCCGGGCGCTTTGGCATATAGCCCAGAGCAAGCCGCCTATCGCGCCCGCGAATTGGGGGGCGAGTGTTGGGTTGTGAAAGCTCAGATACATGCGGGCGGTCGCGGAAAAGCCGGTGGCGTAAAGCTTTGCCGCAGCGATAATGAGATCTTCACAATCTGTGAATCTTTGTTCGGACATAAGCTTGTTACGCACCAAACGGGCGCCGAGGGCAAAGGCATTTACCGCGTCTATGTCGAAGCGGCAGTGCCCATCGAACGAGAGATTTATCTGGGCTTCGTTTTGGATCGCACCTCCCAGCGGGTCATGATCGTTGCATCTGCAGAGGGCGGTATGGAAATCGAAGATATTTCCGCGGAACGGCCAGACAGTATCGTGCGGGCGACTGTAGAGCCTGCCGTTGGTTTGCAGGATTTTCAATGCCGACAAATCGCTTTTAAATTGGGGATCGATCCGGCACTGACGCAGAGCATGGTGCGCACCCTAAAAGGCGCTTATCGGGCCTTTCGGGAATATGACGCGACAATGGTCGAAATAAACCCTTTGGTGATTACGGGGGATAATCGCATTTTAGCCTTGGATGCGAAGATGACCTTTGATGACAATGCCCTCTTTCGTCATCCAAATATCAGCGAATTACGGGACAAAAGCCAAGAGGACCCCCGCGAAAGCCGAGCAGCAGATCGCGGCTTAAGCTATGTGGGGCTTGAAGGGAATATCGGCTGCATCGTCAATGGCGCAGGTTTGGCCATGGCCACGATGGATACCATTAAATTGGCGGGGGGTGAGCCGGCGAATTTCCTAGATATTGGTGGAGGCGCTACACCCGAACGGGTGACCAAAGCCTTTCGACTGGTCTTATCAGATAGCAATGTTCAGGCAGTGCTGGTGAATATATTCGCTGGTATCAACCGCTGCGACTGGGTCGCAGAAGGCGTTGTGCAAGCCTTACGGCAAGTCAGTGTAAACGTGCCTGTGATTGTAAGATTGGCAGGAACAAACGTTGAAGCAGGGCAAAAAATACTTGCAAAATCGGGGCTCCCGATCATTCGCGCAACAACTTTGAATGAGGCTGCCGAACGTTCTGTTGCCGCTTGGAAAAGCGGCAATTCGGATATAAAAAAATTGAGGGCCGTCACATGAGTATTCTTATTGACCAAGATACCCGCGTCATCGTTCAGGGCATTACCGGAAAAATGGCACGATTTCATACGGCCGATATGCTGGCCTATGGCACCAATGTGGTGGCGGGTGTCGTGCCCGGAAAAGGTGGCCAAACCGTTGAGGGACTGCCGGTTTTTGACACCGTAGAAGAAGCCGTTGCGCAGACAGATGCAAAAGCCAGTTTGGTCTTTGTGCCCCCCCCCTTTGCCGCTGACAGTATTATGGAAGCCGCAGATGCTGGCATTAAATACTGCGTTTGCATCACCGATGGCATCCCTGCTCAGGATATGATTCAGGTCAAACGGTATATGTATCGATATCCCAAAGATCGGCGGATGGTCCTGACGGGGCCAAATTGCGCGGGCACAATCAGCCCTGGCAAGGCTTTATTGGGGATCATGCCCGGCCATATCTACTTGCCGGGTCATGTTGGCATCATCGGTCGCTCTGGCACCCTTGGATATGAGGCTGCGGCACAGCTGAAAGCCCATGGTGTAGGAGTATCTACATCGGTTGGGATCGGCGGGGATCCGATTAACGGATCTTCATTTAAAGATCTATTACAGCGCTTTGAGGAAGATGATGACACGCATATCATTTGCATGATCGGCGAAATAGGTGGGCCACAAGAAGCCGAAGCAGCGGCCTATATCCGCGACCATGTGAAAAAACCAGTCGTGGCATATGTGGCGGGTTTAACCGCGCCGAAAGGGCGCACGATGGGCCATGCTGGCGCGATAATCTCGGCCTTTGGCGAAAGCGCAAGTGAAAAAGTTGAAATCCTATCTGCGGCGGGCGTTACCGTTGCTCCTAATCCCGCGGTCATCGGTGATACAATCGCAGACGTTTTGAAAGAGGTCGCGTGATGAGTGGAGCCTTAATCATGAATAAAAAACCACGCGTTTTGGTAACGCGGCGTTGGCCATCGGCAATCGAAAGCAAATTATCGGAGGAATTTGACGCTGTATTCAACCGCTCAGACACCCCCCTTAACGCAACCGATTTTCGTCAGGCGTTTTCGGATTTTGATGCAATTTTGCCAACGGTCACCGATAAATTGGGCCCCGAAGTGCTGGATATGGCACAGGCGCGCACAAAAATATTAGCAAATTACGGTGTTGGCTATAGCCATATTGATACCCATGCGACGCAGAAATTGGGAATAACCGTCACGAATACCCCCGATGTTTTGTCGGATTGCACCGCAGACTTGGCGATGACGCTTTTGTTGATGGTTGCGCGGCGGGCCGGCGAGGGCGAGCGTGAAATCCGCTCTGGTAATTGGTCAGGTTGGCGCCCCACGCATATGATGGGGGCTAAAGTGACAGGAAAAACATTGGGAATTGTCGGGTTTGGCCGCATCGGACAGGCGATGGCGCAGCGCGCCCATCATGGCTTTGGGATGAAGATCGTGGTGCATAATCGCTCTGCGGTAAAACAGGCAATTCTCAAACGGTATAATGCCACGCAAGTTGCGACGCTTGATGATTTATTGCCGCAAAGCGATTTTGTGTCCCTGCATTGTCCGGGCGGCGCTGAAAATCGCCATTTGATGAATAACCGCAGGCTCGAATTGATGAAACCAGACGCTTTTTTAATAAATACGGCCAGAGGAGAGGTGATCGATGAATATGCGCTCGCGCAATCGCTTATGTTTGGGTGTATCGGCGGCGCCGGCTTGGACGTGTATCAGGGCGAACCAAAGATTTCATCCCATTTATTACAATGCGATAATTTAGTCGTACTTCCCCATTTGGGCAGTGCCTCAATCGAGACCCGAAACGAGATGGGAAATAGAGTGGTTCAAAATCTGATAGAATTCTTCAACGGCCGTGAACCTCTGGACAAGGTCGCTTAAAAGCGTTCAGGCGTGATCATTCCATTTGAGCTATCAAGATAGAGTGCACCTGCTTATGTGAATTGGCCACAGCTGCGTTTTGCCCCCAAATACCCAAGAATGGCAATGAAGCGATCGGAATCAAAACGCAGGGCAAGCCGGTTCCCGAAAAGCGCGAGCCGAATGGCCTTGGCCTCTTTGCGGAAGATTGCGTGCAAGAGTGGGGTGCCCAAAGATTGTCTTTCCATAAGGGTTTCGATTTCGAACGGATAGACGCCGCCAAGGGTCGAAAAAGTCGTTTCCCAATCGGTATAGAGCCATCCAATTTCATATCCAAATTTTGCAATGCAAGAGCTTTACTACTGCACTCTCAACGGTATTCCAAAGATCCGAAATCAGTCTGGCGAAACGAGCAAGAGGGGTGACGATAAACGGGGCTCCCCTGTGCGTAAGCCTCTGCCTTTTCAAATTAAAAATGGTAGGAAGAAAGGCTCAATATTCCTTCAGAAAAAAATTCAGATACCTTAAAGGTGAGCTTCGTTATTTGTGCCTCTGGGTATATTTCTGATTGCCAGAGGCAATAAGAGCAGAACCAATCAGCGCAAGGAATTGCCTTTATCAATAGTCTGACGGGTTAATGATAAATGTTGAGTGATCAGTGATGGTAACTTTAGCGATAGAGCATTCAAACATTAGACATGTTGCGCCGCATTTTCTTTACCTAAATTCAGGATTTGGGTACACCTTATATGTTAGATTTGCCTCAAAGAAATCTGCAGTGATCTCAAAGGGTATGTTGCAAACGAATAAAAGATCCACAAACATCGCTTAAAAAACGACTTTGACGCAGCTTGCAACAAATTCATTCACAAGAATAGGTCAGAGACGGTTTTGTTAGATGGCGCGGATCTGGAATTGGTTTATCACGCAGGCAATGTGGATTTTGAACGCGTAGATTGTGCGTAAATTCACGCGCAGAAACTATTTAAATTTCATCAGAAATAATTTCTTCTCCAGTAAATATTATCACTTGGGTGGCGGCGTTTTTTCAAAACTTGGAACATCTTTGGGTATGATGTGATACGGCTGTTGATCAATGCAAAAAATTGCTGCCTTAGGACTAAACCAAGAGTGATCGTCCAATGTGCCAATTTTCAAAACCAACATGCCCGGTCGAGGAGGGCTTTTGACACAGATATGCGTACCACAATTTCCGCAAAAATATCTGATCCGCGGGGAGTCTAAATCACGCCTTGAGAATGTTTTCAGTTCACCCTTTGTGACACGAAACGTCTCTTCCAAAATTACGATAGAGGCATTTGCTTCACCGCCCGAAAGATAGCGGCATTCTCTGCAATGGCAGAGCAATTGAGATTGTATCGGATCCTCAAACTCAAACCGAATATCTCCACAATAACATTTTCCAGTATGGGTCATCTAACCACCTTTTCTGCGTTTGGGTTCATCAATTTTTGGAGCGTAATATGCAATTGTTTCATGGGTCTCTTTTGCATTTATGTCTCCCACGAAAGTTGCTTTGGAACGCATAAATGCTTCTCTGTCTAACTCAAACCAAAATGTGGGTGGATCAAGCGTGCCTGCAGTTACCCCGATTAATCCCTGTCTTACTTCTAATTTGATAAAGACAGTTGTCGCGCAGGTATCGCAAAAGAATGTTTCCCACTGCGTACCACTTTCGCTCGTAAAAGTGTATTCCTTAGCTTTACCTGCGGTGATTTTGAAGTTTTCATCTTTAAAATACGCAAGCGTACCAAATGCTGATCCCGTTCGAAGTTGACAATATCGACAATGGCACACGGCACCGATCTCAGGGGTTCCCATCACTTTATATCTGAGATCACCACACAGACATCCGCCGTTGTGTTCTGACATCGAAAAACCCCTCTCGGTCTAAAATTGCTTGGCCGAATACTGCGTTACTCTAGAGATCATCCTAACCGCTTTAATTGCAAGTTGAACACCCAGTTCTGCTGTGGGGCGGTTAAAACTATTCCGCATATGCATCGTGAATTTTTGTTATTGCCATTTTAGCAGCATATTCATGCAAAGAGGCCTCCCTTCGGTCGCCTCGTATGTTTCCCTTTTGCCTCGCAGAAATTTCAGAAACCAATTCTCTAAATACAAGATCACCTTCTAAATCATGAAGGTCTATATATGATAGCAGATTAGAAACGGCTTCTTCCTAACCTGTGATGTCTTTCAACTTACCTTCTATGCTCTGAAGGTTCTGCAGAAGTTTCCCAATCTTTTCATCCATGATTGGTTGAGATAGGGCGACTGCTCATCTTTTTTTATGTGAGGCAGAGAGCTGCCTGATTTAAAAGAGGCTCTGCTCCATCTATGGTATTGCTTGTGCTCAAACAGTAGCCGATCCAGAGCCTCCTTTACGAAAGCCCCTCAGAATTCCGAAACCCTTGACGACCGACAGGTGGAGAATGCGTGTGTATCCCGCTTATATCAGCGTGATTGGTATATACTATGTCTTCTCTCTTGTTAAAGAAGAGAGATATGAGTGTAGGCAATATGGATGAATCTAAAAAATGTCCGGAGGGTTTTCCTAGAAAACGTTAAAGAATTATCAAGCAAACTGCATTGTTTCAGCTGCGTCAAGCTTCTTGGCCGGGTTTCCGGCCTGTTTGTGTTCCGTGCATTTCCAAGCGTCTATCTTAACGCTAACGGGCGCCGCCTAATTCCAAGCACCCAGCGTGCTTGCTTGAGAATTTATTTGATCTAACCGCTCTAAATTAACGATTGTGGATAGCATGAGCCGATCTTGGCTCCAATCACCTGAACGCTGGATCGCCACTGCGCATAACAGCACAGATGCCACAAGCGGCACAATGAAACAGAGAGTCAAAATACGCGGGCGCCGCATATGATTGGCATGAAGAAGCGACACGACCCGCTGTTCTAAAAAGCTTTTTCTACCTTCTCGCCAAGACAAGCGATCTGCTGTCACCAAGGTGACCTTTGGAAACGCGATCAAAAAGCTTCGATCTTTGCGTAGGGTTCTTTGGCAAACGGATAGCAAAGTTTCGCAATAAGAAACGATATCAACCCGACCTTTTTTTAGCACTTCGCTGTCACAGCTTAATTCGCGCAAATGTTCCACTTGCCGCTTCCAGGCGTGATAAGCCGGGTTCCAAAAAAAGATTGGCTTTAAAACTTCGAGTAAAATCTCCCATTCGATATCGCCTTGCCGCAAATGCTGCAGCTCATGCGCCAAAGATACTTTCATCTCATCCTTTTGGCCAAGCATATGGGACGGGATCACAATATAGTAATTTCGCAAACCACGCGTTGAGAAAGGCACCAATATCCGGTCAGATAAACCGATTTTTACCCGCCCCAACTTACGCCAAGCGTGGCTTTGACGCACTATTCTGTAGAGACAAAATGCTGAAAAAATTAGCCTCCCAACAGATATCACACCCCCCAATAGAAATACGGCAATTATGCTTGACGCGCCCCATCCAGCAGCATTTGCTACATTTTCGGTTACAGCGCCCCGGACTGCCAAAAGACGCTCTAGATCGGACGCTTTCATATCAAATCCACCGCTTAAATAATGCGAGACAACTTGATCCGACAGATTGAACTTTAAATGCGCGGTAAACCCGTGTGTTTGCAAAGCATTCAACATTAAAATCAAAGCAGGGGAAATAAGAATGGCCAAGAATAAAGCGTTCAAAAGTTTCAAATGGCTTCGATAAGCATGCTGTAAGCCAAAGGATCGTAATAGATAGCGACAGATCCACCACCCGGAAAATGCTACTAAAATCAAAATATTTAATGTGATAAAAACATCTAAAATTGCACTAATCGATATCATTTTTTAACCTCTTATCCACAAGTTCACGGATTTGAGACAAGGCTTCTTCTGTCAGAGAATCGTCATTCACCAAACGTGCAACCAAAGAGGCAGGCGCATCGTCAAACAATTTGGTGGACAGATCTTTTAGCGAGCGCGCTTGATAAGCCTGTTTTGCCAAAGCCGGTTGATAAACATGGCTTTTGCCTTCTTTGCGGCTGGTAACAAATTCTTTTTGCTCTAAAATCCGAAGTATTGTTGCTGCGGATGTATAGGCCAAACCACGCTCATTCGGCAGTTTGTCCAGCACATCGCGCACAGTGGCTTCCCCTAAGGTCCAAAGCTTACTCATAAATTCCAACTCAACTTCAGTCAGAAATTCATGTTTTTTCTTCTCTCTCATTAAATTTGGTCCTCGGGCTATGTTTGCCGTGCTTACCATATCAGTAAACACGAAGCATCATTAATTCCAAAGTGAAATTTCACACTTTCCAAAAGCAGAAAACCATCCACCCAATACTGATCGCCACTGGCCACCATAATGGTTGCCCCATCACGCCAAGCCACGCCAAAAAGATATAAGCTGCCCCCAATAACGAAATAAACAATCTATCACCGCGCGTGGTCGTTAAACCCAACACACCGCGCCGCTCATCGCCACCCGGTCGACGTATTTCCAAAACGGTGATTACTGCCATCGCTGAGAAGATTCCGCAAAACAGCAGAAATGTAGCCGGTGTCCAGGCCATCCAAAAATCTGGCCATAACGCGGCCGTCCAAGAAAATCCAACCTCTTCTTTTTTTGCCGCCACTTTTCCCCAACCAGTGGCGAGCGCTTGATTCAATGGCAAAACCAAGAATAGGAATGAAATAAAGCGAAACATCACACCCTTCCCAGGGCAAAACCCTTAGCTATGTAATTGCGTACAAAATAGATAACGATTGCCCCCGGAATAATGGTCAGCGTTCCGGCGGCAGCCAGCAAACCCAATTCATATCCGGCAGAAGAAGCCGTTTTGGTCATCGTTGCCGCAATAGGCTTTGCCGCAACTGCAGTCAGCGTTTTAGCCAATAAAAGCTCGACCCATGAAAACATAAAGCAAAAAAAGGCTGCAACGCCGACTCCAGCTTTGATCGTTGGCAAAAAGATAGAGATGAAAAACCTTGGAAAAGAATACCCATCAACATAGGCGGTTTCATCTAGCTCTTTGGGAACCCCCCCCATAAAGCCTTCTAAAATCCAAACCGCTAAGGGGATGTTGAACAAGCAATGCGCCAGCGCAACGGCCAAATGGGTGTCAAATAAACCAACCGAGGAATAAAGCTGAAAAAATGGTAGGGCGAATACAGCCGCCGGAGCCATACGATTTGTCAGCAACCAGAAAAACAATTGTTTGTCGCCTAAGAACCGATAGCGCGAAAAAGCATAGGCCGCAGGCAGCGCCACGCTGACGGAAATAACTGTATTGAGCGATACATACAGGATCGAATTATAATAGCCCCAATACCAAGTTGGATCGGTGAAAATGACGCGGTAATTGTCAAAGGTAAATGTTTGCGGGAACAGGCTAAACCCAGATAGAATCTCGCCCGTGGTTTTAAAGCTCATCGCCACCAACCAATAAATAGGCAACATCAGAAACAGAATATAGATAATCGGAATTAATGACCGTTTTCTCATTTTCGATCATCCTTTGTCATCAAAGTGTAGAACAGCCAGCTCACCAACAAGGTGATGGCGAAATATATTAAAGACATTGCCGCCGCAGGGCCCAGATCAAACTGACCAAGCGCTATTTTCACCAAATCAATCGACAGCAAGGTGGTTGAATTGCCAGGACCACCACCGGTTAAGACGAAAGGTTCCGTATAAATATTGAAGCTGTCCATGAAGCGCAGAAGAATGGCGATGGTCAGCACCGTCTTCATTTTCGGCAATTGAATATAGCGAAACACTTTCCAGGGTGATGCGGCATCAATTTTAGCCGCTTGATAATAGGCGTCGGGAATAGAGACCAACCCAGCATAAGATAAAAGCACCACAAGCGAGGTCCAATGCCAAACATCCATCACAATAATGGTCACCCAAGCCGCAAAGGGATTTTGTGTCATATCGTAAGTGATGCCCAAAACATTGTTCATCAAATATCCCAAAAGACCGATTTCAGGCAGGGTAAAAATATTCCACATGGCCCCAACCACATTCCATGGGATCAACATCGGCAACGCCATCATGACCAAGCAAACCGAAACCCAGATCCCATGGCGCGGCATAGAAAGTGCAATGATAATGCCCAAAGGCACTTCAATAATTAAAATTGAGGCTGTGAATAAGAATTGCCGACCCAACGCGGCTTGAAAACGCTCAGAGCGCAGGATTTGTTCAAACCAATCCACCCCCTGCCAAAAAAACACGTTGTTTCCAAAGGTTTCTTGCACCGAATAATTCACAACCGTCATGATTGGAACCAACGCGTTAAAGGCAACCAACAACAAAACAGGCAAAACGAAAAACCATGCTTTCTGATTTTCAGTTTTCATGTTTGTGCCTCCGTTGCGATCCATCCATCCCGATAAAGCCGCGTGTGATCTTGACGAAATGCCAAATTCACCCAATCGCCTTTCGCGGGCATCTGACCTGCACCGACGGCTTTGATGTGACTGGAACCTACAACAACTTCCACGATAGAATGCCGCCCAACATCAGAAACTTTATAAACTTGGCCCGGAATGCCGTTCTCGGCAAAGGAAATAAATTCCGGACGTATTCCCAATTGAAGCTGGCCGCCTGATCCAATTACAGGTCCTTCCAACGCCATCACATGATTTTCAAAAAGTACCTCGCCATTTTTCAGCGTAACCGGCAGGATATTCATGCCCGGAGATCCGATGAAATGCCCTACGAAAACATGCTGTGGACGTTCGAATAATTCCACTGGGGTGCCGATTTGTACAACCTCGCCCTCTTGCATCACCACCACTTGATCGGCAAAGGTCAAAGCTTCTGTCTGATCATGCGTGACATAAATCATCGTAGCCCCAACCCGCTGATGCAGTTCTTTAAGTTTGGACCGTAATTTCCACTTCAAATGAGGGTCAATGACGGTCAGAGGCTCATCAAACATCACCACATTCACATCTTCGCGCACCAACCCGCGCCCCATAGATACTTTTTGCTTATTATCGGGAGATAGATTTGATGCCCGGATATCGAGCATGTCTTCAACCTCTAACAAGGCGGCAATTTGCACCACCCGGCTGGCGATTTTGTCTTCATCGACGCCGCGATTGCGCAGCGGAAAAGCAAAGTTTTCGCGCACCGTCATCGTGTCATAAATGACTGGGAATTGGAAAACCTGGGCGATATTGCGTTGATCAGGTGGAAGATCGGTAACATCGCGATCATCGAATAAAATGCGCCCCGATGAAGGTTTTAACAACCCCGAAATAATATTCAGCAAGGTAGATTTTCCGCATCCCGACGGCCCCAACAGCGCATAGGCGCCACCATCTTGCCAATCAAGGTCGATTTCTTTGAGCGCATAATCCTGAATATTTGCAGGGTGAGGCAAATAAGAATGGCGCAATTTAGACAGCGTTATTTTGGCCATCAGGCAACAAACCTCCCATCCGGGTCGAAGTAAAATGCTTGGCTGACATCCATGAAAAATTCATGCTCCTGCCCCACATTATAACGGTAGACGCCATGGGCAAGAGACACCCAGCTATCTGCGCCCATTTGGAAATGCGCACTGGAATCCGAGCCGGATAATTCTGTTACCAAAACGCGCCCTGGAACGGCGATGCTTTGCGCATTTTGGGCCGTAGGGGTAACGTGGTGGGGGCGAATTGCCATTGTGTAAGTACCATCTGGCAAAACGGCCGCGTCTCCGCTTAGCGGCCAACTGGGCCCATTATCGATTTGCGCCAAAGCGCCTTTTTTAACAATAATGGCTGTGTTGATTGGAGGGTCGGAAAAGACCCGAGCTGCGGCAAGGCTTTGCGGGGACCGGTAAATGTCAGCCGTCGGACCGAATTGGGTTGTAACCCCGTCATCCATAAGCACCGTCTTTCCGCCCAACAGCAACGCCTCTTCCGGCTCAGAAGTCGCATATACCACCACGGCTCCGCGCCCCGCGAATAATTCAGGCAATTGTTCGCGCAGTTCTTCGCGCAACTTATAATCCAGATTTGCAAGCGGTTCGTCTAAAAACACCGTGCGGCTTTCCTTGGCAATGGCGCGCGCCAAAGCGCAGCGCTGTTGTTGGCCTCCGCTTAATTCATGGGGGCGTCGTGCCAACATTGGGCGCAGCTGTAAAATATCCGCAGCCTCTTCCACACGCCCGGCGATTTCTGACTTGGCCATACCCGCTACGCGCAGCGGAGATGCGATATTGTCGAAAACGGTCATATGGGGGTAATTCACAAAAAACTCATGCACCAAACTGATATTTCGCTTTTGCGTTGACAGCTTTGAAACATCTTCTCCATTCATCAATATTTGACCCGTTGCCAAAGGGTCCAAACCCGCCATCAATTTGATCATCGAGGTCTTTCCAGAGCCTGTTTGACCCAGAAGTACGTTAAAGTGACCCGGTTCAAAAAGCAGCGATGTTGGTTTGACATGCGTGATCCCGCGGATCACTTTACTCGCCCCTCTCAGCTCTAAGGTCATTGGTTATCTTTCTACATTCAATATCGGTGTATCATTATGAAACGGCCAGAGCTTGGCAACAGCTCTGGCCTGAATTGGCCCCATTTGGATAGGGCCAAACTTTGTTACTTATTCCAACGGGCTACAAGTTCATCATAGTTTACCGTCTGACCTTGTGGTTTTTCGTTGTCGAGCTTCGCTTTCGCGCCGCCTTTACCCAACCATACAGATGGATCTTGCTCCTCATTCAAACGAGGACCACATCCGCCATAGACATTGGCAGCTTCATCCGCAGCTTGCATCCGTGCCATGGTGATATCCATTTCTTCGGCCAAGCGATCCATCGCTTGCTGTGGCGTAAACGCACCTGAATTCACATCTCCGATTTGCTGCCACCAAATTTGGGCCAGCTTTGGATAATCAGGAACGTTGATCCCAGTGGGTGACCAAGCGACGCGATCAGGTGAGCGATAGAATTCGACTAAGCCCCCCAGTTTTGGAGCACGCTCGGTGAACGAGGCATGGTTGACCGAACTGTCGCGCGTAAATGTCAGACCGACATGTGATTTTTTCACATCGATAGTTTTTGACGTCACGAATTGCGCGTAAAGCCAGGCCGCTTGCGCACGCTCAGATGGGGTGGATTTTAAGAATGTCCAAGATCCCACATCTTGATAGCCAACCTTTTGGCCTTTTTCCCAATATGGACCATGCGGTGAAGGTGCCATCCGCCATAAGGGGTTGCCGTCGCTATCAACCGTGTTGTTGCCCTCTGACTGCGGCTTCACCATATCTGCCGTAAACGCTGTATACCAGAAAATCTGCTGGGCCACATTGCCTTGGGCCAAGGCTGGCAAAGATTGGTAGAAATCGTAGGATGCGGCACCGGGAGGGGCATAATTGCGCAGCCACTCATCCCATTTGCGGATTGCATATACCGCCGCTGGGCCGTTTGCCGCCCCGCCACGTGAGACAGAGGCGCCGGCAGGGTTACACGATCCCGCTTCCATGCGAATGCCCCATTCATCAATTGGCACACCGTTCGGCTCACCTTTGGAACCGGTACCAGCCATTGACAGCCACGCATCCGTCATCCGCCAACCAAGATCTGGCGCACGTTTACCGTAATCCATATGGCCATAAATAGCGACGCCATCCACTTCTTTCACATCATTTGAAAAGAAATCGGCAATGTCTTCATAAGCAGACCAGTTTACTGGAACACCCAGCTCATACCCATATTTTGCTTTAAACGCCGCCTTGTTGTCGGCATCGTCAAACCAATCCTTGCGGAACCAGTACAAGTTGGCAAATTGCTGGTCAGGCAATTGATACAGGTTGCCATCGGGACCTGTTGTGAATTGAATGCCCATAAAATCGTCTAGATCAAGCGTGGGCGATGTTGTTGCAGCCCAATCGCCGGCCATTTGTTCCGTTAGGTTATACGCCAATTGCAAACGTGAATGGGTTCCAATCAAATCAGAATCGTTCACATACCCATCATAAAGGTTGCGCTGCGTTTGCATCTGCGTTTGCACCGCTTGCACCACTTCACCTTCGCCCAGAATCTGGTGATTCACCTTAATTCCAGTAATCTCTTCGAACGCCTTGGTCAGCACTTCGCTTTCATATCCATGGGTTGGAATGCCCTCGGATAAAACATTTACTTCCATGCCACTATAAGGCTTTGACGCTTCAATAAACCAATTCATTTCGGCCATTTGCTCATCCTTTGACAAGGTCGATGGCTGGAATTCTTGGTTAATCCATTTCTGGGCTGCTGCCTGATCGGCAATAGCAGTCCCATGCCCTGCAATGACAGCCAAAGCCGCCGTTGCAGAGAGTAAATACTTACGCATAGTATATCCTCCCGAAAAATTTTTAACCGGTCTTTGCCGGATAATGATATCGTAATATTATGGAAATATAACTGTCAAACTAAAAATTTAGTAGATTGAAAATAAAAGTGAAATGTTTAAAAAACAATAACTTGTATAGCATCATTTCTCAGTACTACTAATTTTTATATTCTCTAATAAGGTTTCTGGTACTGGTGGTTTCATGTTCAATGCGTGATATGGCCTGATACGGTTTTATTGCCTAAGCCAAACATTGATGGCGATCTGGGCTTGTCTTGTGGTGTGGACCCATTCAGCGTTAAGCGCTTCTTTTCGCAATGTCCCGTTAAACCGCTCATTATACTATGTGTCGGGCAAACAGTATCCCACACTGTTTTCTAATCCCTCCACATTCCCAAGGCGAGCCCGGATAGGTTTGGATAAATGCGAGACATGAGAGACCAAGCCATATGTTGTCTCTAGATCATACGTAAGTTTGAGCAATTCATTTTATCGTTAATAACAATCAAAAGCGTGCCGTACTGCTCAGGCTTTAAAAAGACCACGTTTTTATACTAGTCGTTTTTTCACAATTCGGATGTCGTTTAAATTGGCGCGCGCAAGGATTGGATGCTTACGCTGAGTATTGCCGATCGCGGAGAGTATGATGACAGAACCTTCCAAAACCCCATCAAATTCAAACTGGAATTATCATCCAGAGTTACCGCTAGCTGATAATTCTATATTCAAATGGCCACCAGATCCAAACTTCGCAGCAAACTGGCTCCGGACCAACTGGTTAAACCTATCCGAACGTGTTCTGATGTTGCTGCTCGCCATTTTACTGTGGATTTGGGTCTATCCAGATTTGGAAGCCGCTAAGGAATTTTCTTCTGGCTGGATAGCCCAGGTTTGGATAATCAACCTTGCCCTATTAAGCAGTATTGCCGGAGGGCTGCATCTTTGGTTCATCAAGTACAATAAACAAAACAAGAACCTTAAATTTGACCGTCGCGACCAAGGCAAAAACAACAAACTTTGGAATTTCTCTGATCAGGTTAAAGACAATATGTTTTGGTCGCTTGGCTCAGGCGTTATTCAACTAACCGCCTTTCAAGTGGTTACAATGTGGATGATGGCCAATGGATATGCGCCTACCGTAACGCTCAGCTCAAATCCTATTTGGTTTCTTCTGGCATTTTTGCTGCTCCCAATATGGTCGGCCTTTCATTTTTATTGGGTGCACAGGTTGTTACATGTCCCGCTCCTTTACAGAAAAGTGCACTCTCTACATCATCGCAACGTCAACATTGGCCCATGGTCTGGATTATCCATGCATCCAGTTGAGCATTTTCTTTATCTGTCATCCCTATGCATTCACTGGTTTGTTGCCAGCCACCCAATACACTTGATTTTCCATATTATTTACCAAGGGCCTGGTGCCGCTATAACCCATACTGGTTATGAAGGTCTGCTGATTAAAGACAAACGCCGATTAGCGTTAGGGACGTTCTATCACCAACTGCATCACCGATATTACGAATGCAACTATGGCAATCAAGAAATGCCTTGGGATAGATGGTTTGGAACGTTCAATGACGGAACGGTTGAAGCAACGCGTGTCACCCGTGAACGCAAGAAAACGATGCATAAATAAAATACATCAAAATCTTAAACGCATAGATTTTATAGCTGTCTCCAATCACAGGACATGCAAAGTTGGCCAACAAAAATCTCTTTCTAAAATTAGCTGAAGTATTCAACGGAAATCAAGAGATTGAAAGATTCGCCTCGCAAGAACTGATTGCAAATGCGCATACACCACTCGTTTTAGGGTCAGGAAAACCTTTGGCATCAGACTTCATCAATACGATGCAGTATGAGTACGCTCATCCCATTTGTTCCTTGATCCTAGAGATCCCCTTTGACTGGGCTCCACCAGAAACCTCAAATAGTAGATTATATAAGCAACATAGTATTTTCAAAGCGCATGTAGAGCTTCTTGGGCCTGATGGCTTAGTGCATTCAAATAAAGTACGGATAGGCCTGTATGGAATGCTCCCACATTCAGAATATGGCATCCGAACACATCCTGCTGAAGAAATATATATAATGCTCGCGGGTAATTGCCTTTGGAAGCGTGGCGCGCAGGCCTACCAGTTAGCAGGCGTTGGAGGGCGATCATATCACCCATCTATGTTACCCCATGCAACTAAAACTGAACAGTCCGCCTTTATGTCAGTCTATCTGTGGGCTGGTGATTTATCGAAAAAACAATATTCATACGATGGTCTACCTGATGAATAATGAGAGCTATTTGCATCTCGGAGGTCTGAGACACTAAAAAGACTTTGTTCTCCCAACAGGGTTAAAACACAGTGGTTGCATTTAATGGCGGAAACACACTTTTACAATCAGCAGCTAACTCAAGCGACTTCGAACACCGATGCGCCTCTCATGCCTACAATAACACACTGAGGGCGTTTACCTAATCTTTGACCTCAATATCTACTTTGCTCAATTAAAGGGCATCTTTATCAACTGGGCTATGGCGAGATCAAATTCCCGCAACGTAAATATTGACGACTTCTTGGATAAGGGGTGGGCTTGGTTTGTTCAAATAGGGAGTTGGAACATGAAAAATTTAGCTACTGCGGCACTATTAACATGCTTTCCTGCGTTGGTATTTGCAGGTGGACATGGAAGCTTAGGCGGACATGGAACTGGAGTTACAATTGATACTCATGTCATGGAGGGAAAGACTGGCGGTCTAGTTATGCAGACTACACAGGATGTATGGATCTGGGACAATCCACCAGAAGGGTTTCCAGCAGCATCGACCGCTACATGCAACCAATACATCGCATTTGGAGCCACACCGCAGCCTATTGGCGGAACGTTTGTATGCAGATCAGTAGATCCAGACGGTGATGTAACGCTCAATACTGGGGCGTTTCAACCAGACGGTTCGGCTATGATAACAAGTATAGCAGCAACTGGAAAATGGGCCGCATATGTTGGAGCGAGCTGGATTGGAAAAACAACTATCCAAGCGGGTGAAAACGGCACAGTATACACGTTCACACCCACAAATTAGAAGAAAAAGAGCGAGCAGGACGCAACTTGCTCGTTTCAATTTCATTATTAAGGATCAAAACATCTACAAGTATACCAAACTGCGTTTTTGATTAGGCAAAATGTTAGGACCAACGACTCTGTTCATTCATTAGGGTCCAGACACAGTGTTTAAGCCTGCAATCACGCCCCACAAACACGCAAAAAAGTGTGTGTTTGGTGTGCTTTTGAAAAACACACGCTTAACGTTTATCAGTAAAAGCTAAATCATTGATATCGTTTTGAAATATGGTGCCCGGGGGCGGATTTGAACCACCGACACGAGGATTTTCAGCAGCGATGGCGTTAGATTAACACTCAATTACAATATGTTATATAATAATTTATGAGGTGTGTGCAAAGGTGTGTTTTTACTATTTCGTTTGATGTGTAGGAAGCACTGTGTCTTGACCAAATGGCAAAACGCAACTTCATGCTCGGCTACTTACCGTTCATTCATATAGTTAACGGGCTATCATTTAGCAACTAATACAAGCGCACTCGCCCCAAGAATCAATGAGCCTATTTCGTTAAAGTTACGAAGGTTAAGCTTCTCAAAAAAATACACGATTATACCGAGAGGTTTTCACTTACTTATAGTGCTCAAAATCCAAACCTTCGGAGCATGGAGACCTCTGCTTTTCTTCTTACACGATGACATGCCCATGTGCCTAAAAACATTTCACTTTTCCCAGTACAAAAGTATTAATGTTAGTTAATTTACATAATTTGTAATATTTATTACATTTATGGTAAATTTTTTATATATTTTTAAGAAATATGATGATAAAACATCTGTACATGTCAACTTTTTCTCAAGTGGGAATTGGGGCAGACTGATATTTTTTCGTTCAGTGTCGAAAACAAAAAGTGGGAGTGAAAAATGAAATTATTAAAAAATATAAGAAAAATTAGCACGTTAACAGCTGCGGCAACTTCAGTCATGATGTCGGCGGCAACTGCTACGGAACTTACGGTGTATACTTCAGTTGAAGCAGATAGTTTCAAAAAATATGTTTCTGCATTTAATGAGTTGCATCCAGACATCAAATTAAATTGGATTCGTGACTCCGCCGGAATACAGACTGCCAGATTACTTGCAGAGAAAGAAAACCCTCAAGCAGATTTTGTCTGGGGTCTTGCCGCCACTAGTTTGATGTTACTTAAGGCTGAAGGAATGACTCACCCATATGCCCCTGCAGGGGTAGAAAAGCTTGATTCTAAATTCGTTGATAAAGCAAATCCACCACATTGGATTGGCATGGACGCTTGGATAGCAGCGATGTGTGTCAATACAGTGGAACTGGAGAAAAATAATCTTCCAATGCCTGCATCTTGGGTAGATTTAACAAAACCAATATATTCGGGCCATGTTGTTATGCCAAACCCCAATTCTTCCGGCACTGGCTTTCTCGATGTAACAAGCTGGTTGCAGATGTTTGGCGAAGAAGGCGGTTGGGCGTACATGGATAGTCTCCATGAAAATGTAAACTGGTATACTCACTCCGGATCTAAACCCTGTCGTCAAGCTGCTGCGGGGGAAGTTACAATTGGCGTATCCTTTATGTCGCGCGGCGCAAAATTGAAGAATAAAGGGGCGCCGATTGAAATTATTCTTCCTAGCGAAGGCGTGGGTTGGGATATGGAAACCGCAATGATCATGAAAGGCACAAAGCATTTAGATGAAGCTAAACTGTTGATGGATTTTGTCGCGTCTCGCCAAGCCAGTGAAATGTATAACAATGCGTACGCAGTTGTAGCTTATCCTGGTGTAGCAAAGCCGGTTAAAAATATGCCGACCGGGTTTCTCGATGCAATGATTGATAATGATTTCGAATACGCCGCAAGCAATCGGGTAACAATCTTGAAGGAATGGCAGTCTCGTTACGACACAAAATCTGAGCCGAAAAAATAATTCAGGCCACGAACATACGTCCCGCTCTCCGATCCAGCTATTACCTGCTTGATCGGAGGGCTCACTTATTTCCAAATATTGAAAATGAAAAACAATGAGTAATAAAATAGATCAGACGTATTTAAAGGTTCGAGGCCTTACCAAAAATTTTGGTAAATTTACCGCCTTAAAAGATATTTCTTTAGATATTATTGAGAATGAATTTGTTTGTTTTTTGGGTCCATCCGGATGTGGCAAAACAACATTACTCAGAGCCATTGCTGGCCTCGACATACAGACTTACGGGACTATTAGCCAAGGCGGAAAAGACATTTCATCTTTACCACCCTCAGAACGTGACTTTGGCATCGTTTTTCAATCGTATGCGCTTTTTCCCAATCTCACCATAGCGAAAAATGTATCAGTCGGACTTGAGAACTTGGGCGCAAAGTCCTTGCATATAAAAAACCGCGTAGATGAGTTGCTAGGTTTGGTTGGCTTGATAGACCAAAGTGATAAATTTCCGTCTCAATTATCGGGAGGGCAACAACAGCGCGTGGCATTAGCTCGCGCCATGGCGACTTCCCCTGGTTTGTTACTGCTTGATGAACCGCTAAGTGCATTAGACGCTAAAGTCCGAAGCCACTTAAGACATGAAATAAAAGAATTGCAACGCAAGCTCGCCGTTACAACTATCATGGTAACCCATGACCAAGAAGAAGCTTTAACCATGGCAGATCGAATTGTCGTCATGGATAACGGTGTCATCGAACAAGTTGGCACGCCGGAAGAAATTTACAGCTCTCCTAAGACCAAATTTGTCGCTGACTTTGTTGGTACGACTAATTTTTTACCTTCAATCATCACTTCAAAAGACCGCGTAAAAGTTGGCGATGTCGTCTTGGCATGTCGGACTGAAGGCTTGCCAATTGGATCATCAGCTATGGCGTCTATACGACCTGAGGATGTTAACGCTAGAAACGTTAGCGATGGTGATCAAAATGTGCTTCAAGTCGAAGTTTTGAGCCTTGAATTTCTAGGTTCTTTTTACCGAGTAAAACTAGGACTTTTTGATCTAAAAACTGATATTCTCTTAGCTGATTTTTCAAAAAGCATCATACGACTTCTCGACTTAGAAGTGGGCTCAAAACTTAAAGTAAGTTTACCACAACAATTTATCAAAATTTACTGAGAATATAAGAAGAACTATAATGACCCTTAACATTGAAAACACCTCAGTTGTAAAACAGAAGAGTAGTCGTGATGACAGAACGATGCGGGTCTGCATGTGTCTTATTGGACTATTTTTGGCGGTTGCAATAGTTCTTCCTCTTTATTCCATGCTTTCAAAAAGCCTTGAAAATAAAGCAGGTGATTTTGTTGGGCTTTCAAATTATCAAGATTATTTCTCGACTCCTGCCCTTTTTCAATCAGCATTCAACAGTTTTTTGATTTCGGTGATTGGTACTTTCATAGTTTTAACAATCGCGTTCGCCTACGCTTATGCACTGACAAGGACTAAAATGCCATTTAAATGGTTTTTTAAAATTGTAGCGATTGTTCCCTTATTAACGCCATCGATGTTAAGTGGAATTTCTTTAGTCTATTGGTTTGGGAACCAAGGTGTTGCGAAAAGCTTCCTAATGGGTGAACCTATTTTCGGCCCCATAGGGATCGTACTTGGATCTGTTTATTGGGTATTTCCCCATGCTTTAATGATCATAATAACGGCGCTCTCAATTACAGACGCAAGATTGTATGAGGCTGCTACAGCACTTCGAACATCAAAGTTAAAAACCTTTTTTATGGTTACAATTCCTAGCTGTAAATTTGGACTTATCAGCGCTGGCTTTGTCGTTTTTACTCTCATTTTTACTGACTTTGGCGTACCCAAGGTTATTGGCGGAAGCTATAATGTTTTAGCAACAGATATTTATAAGCAAGTAATTGGACAGCAAAACTTTCAAATGGGTGCCGTAGTAGCAGTTGTTCTACTAACTCCTGCGATTATTGCCTTCTCTGTAGATAGGTTCGTGCAGCGAAAACAGGTAGCTCTGCTATCTTCAAGTGCGGTTCCTTTTGCACCGAAAAACAACAATGCCCTAGATTATACCATGTTGGTGTTTTGTTCATTTGTTGCATTTTTGATTATCTGCATGATTGGTATGGCACAATACGCATCTCTTATAACTTTTTGGCCTTATAACCTCTCATTTACCCTCGAAAATTTTAATTTCGATCTGGTTGAGGGAGGAGGCTGGGGCTCATACTTTAATTCAATAAAACTATCAGTATACACCGCTCTTATTGGCTCCATCGTAATATTTTTTGGCGCATATCTAGTTGAAAAAGGGCGAGGTTTTCAGTTTGGACGCAATACTTTTCATGCCATCGCGATGGTCCCTCTCGCTGTGCCAGGAATGGCGTTAGGTTTAGCCTATATCTTCTTTTTCAATAACCCAAATAATCCTTTGAATTTTGTTTATGGAACGATGGGAATTTTAGTTATTTCAACAATCACTCATTTCTACACGGTATCTCACCTAACCGCGACAACTGCGCTAAAGCAAATGGATCCAGAGTTTGAGTCAGTTTCGGCATCTCTCAAAACACCCTTCTTTCGATCATTTCAAAAGATAACACTACCTATTTGCATACCAGCAATTTTAGATATTTCCGTTTACTTATTCTTAAATGCTATGACAACTGTTTCCGCGGTAATTTTTTTATATTCGGCTAATACAAGATTGGCATCTATTGCCGTTCTCAACATGGATGATCAAGGCGAATTAGCAATGGCGGCGGCCATGGCAATGATGATCGCATACACGTGTGGAGCCGTAAGGCTTCTGTATGCCATTGGCTCAAAAAGTTTAATTATTCGAACCCAAAAATGGCGTGATAAATGAAAAATAGTTATGCCAATAAACCATCACTAAAATTTTCACAGATGACTGACAGTGTCAGCAGGCTTTACGACGCATATTTACTGGATCTAGATGGAACAGTCTTGCTAGGTGACAGTCTAATTTTAGGTGCTGCAAAAGCTATAAAATTTCTAAAGAGCCAAAATAAACGTGTTGTCTTTATCAGCAACAATTCGACATCGACAGCTGCAAGCTATGCACAAAAATTAACTTCATTAGGGGTGCCTACTGAAAATGATGATGTCATTAATTCTTCTATGGTCCTTATAAATTTTTTAAATGAGAATATTCCAAACGGACGTTTACTCGTTATTGGAGAAACTGCTTTGTGCAATGACTTAATACATAACGGATATGATATTACTAATAGCGACAGCAACGTAGATGCTGTGATCGTAAGCTTTGATCGAAGCTTTAATTATCAAAAACTTCAACACGCTTTTGATGCTATTCAAAATGGTGCAAGATTTTTTGCTACTAACGGAGATAAATATCGGCCTCTTAAGAACGGCGGCCAACCCGATGCAGGCGCAATCGTGGCTGCAATAGAAGCATGTACAGGTAAACTTTGTGAAGTGAATGTCGGAAAGCCATCTCGTCACACAATTGACTATCTAATGTCCAAATGTCTTGATGCTGAAGCGGAATGTATTGTAGTCGGCGATCGTCCGGAAACAGATATTCAAATGGGTATTAACTCCTCAATTGATACAGCATTAGTGCTTTCCGGAGTAACTAAGGAAAAAAACATTAAAGATATAGAAATTGAGCCTACTTATATAATAGAAAGCGTAGAGAGTTTAGTTCCAGGAGACGCTACAAAGTGAGTTGTAAATGTTGTTCGACTAAACCTTAGTAGAAAACCTTGTCTTGTTTAAATGGCTCGAAGCTTTTGATGAAATGAAATAATCCTCATGCTTAACTTAAAAGATATTAATCTCAATGTAAGACACTACAAGATCATCGATTTTGTTCGTGAGCATGGCTATGCATCCATAGAAACTCTTACTAGGCAATTCGGTGTATCTGCTCAGACTGTGCGACGCGACATTATATACCTGGACAATCAAGCTGTTTTGAAGAGGCATCATGGAGGCGTAGGAACGTTACCAGGAACAAAAAGCCTCTCTTATTCTAGTCGAGAAATTGAAAATGTGGGAGCTAAAAACGTAATTGGCGCTGCCATTGCATCGCAAATCTCTAACGGTGCATCACTCTTTATTGACATAGGCACAACTATGGAGGCAGTGGCCGAAGGCTTATTGAGCCATGAAGGCCTGACTGTGATAACTAATCATATTGGAGTGGCACTAATTTTGAGCCAGAATCCAGATTTCACAATATTGATACCGGGAGGACAGCTCCGCTCAAGAGATAAGGCCATTACAGGGGACTCAGCCCTAGAATTTTTAAACAAAAATAGAGTTGCTTATGGTATTTTTGGCATAGGCTCAATCACTGACGAGGGGCATTTATTAGACTACGATTATCGTGATGCTCAGCTTTCGCGCCACGCTATGGAGGTTTGTAGTATCAAATTTGTAGCGGCCGATCATTCAAAGTTTAATTCTGAAGCAATGATGCCCATTTCACATGTATCGGAAATAAACACGTTTTTTACCGACAAAATGCCTCCCCAATCAATCGTAAATTCTTTAAGGGAAAATGATACGAATTTGTTTGTTGGCTCAGCTAAAATATAATCTTTCTGCTATTCATTTTATGTAATTCTTGCGCTCCCTTTTAAAATTACTGAATTTCACTCGCTACTGGCCTGTGCTTATTGACCTCGCTTGCTAACTCGGGAAAAAACTGAGGCCATCATCATCGGACAAATTCATAGCTAGCTCGTAGCTGCCATGGGTGTGCGAGATGTAAAATTTCACAGAGCTTAAAATTTATTAGAGAGAAAAGTTGACTGATCGTTAGTGACTGTTTATGATTGATTCTTAAGTTTTATGATTTTATATGATCGATTTTTTGCATTGGAACATAGGAAGTTAGAAATGAACATGTCCGATACATTTGAATTAGCTGAGGTCAGACGTGGAAAAGTTGCTGATCTAGTAGCTTCTAGGGGCGCAATGACCTTGCGAGATTTATGTGACCATTTTGGTGTTTCAGAGGCCACAATGCGCCGAGATTTGCAGACGCTAGATAAAGAAGGGCGCGTCGCACGAACCCATGGGGGCGTAATGCGAAAAGCTAGCGTGATTGGTGATCTGCCGAATGATCAGCGTAAAATGGTTGGCGCAGACGAAAAACGCAGAATCGGGTTGGCTGCAATAAATCTACTGGACGGCGATGAGGTTGTTTTCCTAGATGCGGGTACTACTGCGCACGCTATTGCCGTGCAGGCAGCCAAAAAACCAAAGTGTACCTATGTCACTACTTCGCTGGGCATAGCTCAAAAGTTGCAATCAAATGGTGTATCAAATTTTTACCTAATAGGGGGAGCGTATGAACCAATCAACGATTCATTTGCTGGTTCTTTAGCAATCGAAGCGTTAAGGACATTGTCCTTCGACATTGCCTTTATCTGTTGTACAGCTATTGATCTAAAAAGTCGTTCGATCAGTGTTGCAAGTGAAGCATATAGTCAGGTCCAAAAAGAAGTCTTGGCCACTTCACGAACAAAATTTGTCATCGCAGATCACAGAAAATTTAAGCCTAGCGCTTTTATGCGTACAGCAAAATTTTCTCAAATTTCGGGCATCATAACCAATCAAGAAATACATACGGACGATCTTGATGCGCTTCGCCAAACTAAGCTTGATGTCGTGCTGGCATGAGCGCTAAAGGGATTTCGCTTGCAGTTCGCAACCTCCGAAAAAGTTGGGGCGTGACAGATGTTTTAAAGGGAATTGATTTTGATATCCATGCTGGCGGATTTATAACCCTTCTTGGACCGTCAGGATGCGGTAAAAGTACTGCTTTAAAATTGATTTCTGGTCTTGAAGACGTCACTAGCGGTCAAATTCTTCTGGACGGTCAGAACGTTACCAGTAGAGCTGCATCGGATCGAAATATTGGCATGGTATTTCAGAATTATGCGCTCTTTCCGCACATGAATGTTTCTCAAAATATAATTTACGGACTTAAGGTGCGCAAAGTAGCAAAAGCTGCTCAGCAAGCTGCGCTCAAGCGTGTAGTCGACTTAATGGATCTAAGCTCACTTCTGGCCCGCAAGCCCGCGCAACTATCTGGCGGTCAACAACAGAGAGTAGCTTTAGCCCGCGTTCTAGTTTCTGAGCGCCCAATTGTCCTGATGGACGAGCCATTGTCCAACCTCGATGCGAAGTTACGGGTAGAAATCCGCAGTGAAATTCGTTCACTTAACAAAGAGCTGGGTATTACTGTTGTCTATGTGACGCATGATCAAAGCGAAGCCTTATCTATGTCGGACAAAGTTGTCCTCCTAAACGATGGACAGGTCTCTCAGATAGGAACTCCGGAAAACCTTTATGACAGCCCAGCTAATACCTTTGCTGCGAGTTTCATTGGCACACCTCCGATGAATCTATTGGCGGCTGAAGATTTAGAGTATCCAGACTGGGTTTCCGCGACTAGTGGCGCGCGGCAAACGGACCTTATCGTCGGTGTACGCCCCGAATTAATGGAAATAAATACTCCGAACAAAGGCTTCACTGCAGTTTGCTTCGTCAAAAGTGTCGAATACGAAGGGAATATTTTTCTTGTTCAGCTGCGCACTAAATCCGGTGCGCCCTGCATCCTTGCCCATCGCGGGCCTGATGCGCCATCTCCCGGAGATAACATCATTGTAAACTGGGGTAATGAAGAGACGCACTTGTTCTCAAAACGAACAGGTGAACGAATTTCGAGCAAACAATAATAATGGCAAAAATTGCTGACAATTTTCACCAACTGGGAGGACACCCAAAATGAAGACTTTGAAATATCTTACTACCTCTTGCTACGCTGGAGCTATTATAGGACTCTCTGCTGCTAGCACTTACGCCGCAGAACTGGAATTTTACTTTCCAGTCGGGGTAAACGCACCAGCGGTAGAGACGATTCAAGCGCTAACTGATGAATGGGCAGCACAGAATCCGCAACATACCGTTAAAGCAATATATGCAGGAAATTATGTGGAAACGACAACAAAGGCGCTAACAGCGGCGAATGCAGGCAAGCCGCCTCAAGTTGCCGTTTTATTGTCAATTGATCTTTTCACATTAATCGAAGAAGACGTAATTCTTCCAATTTCAGATATAGCTAACACACCCGAAGATCAGAAATGGATTGATGGATTCTACGATGGTTTCATGAAGGACGCCGAATTCGAAGGAAAAACTTATGCTATTCCGTTCCAGCGCTCTACACCCGTATATTACTACAACAAAGATGCATTCCGCGCTGCAGGACTCGATCCAGAATCTCCACCTAAAACCTGGGATGAAATGATCAAAATTGGGAAAGCATTGACAGTCAAAGACGACAATGGAAACGTCACCCAATGGGGTACTAGAATTCCAACTTTGGGTCTTGGTGGCGCTTGGTTGTTTGGTGGTCTGGTAGTGTCAAAAGGTGATGTGCTGACCACGGAAACTGGTATCGAAGCAAGAATAGACACGCCTGCAACTATCGCTTCTTTGGAATTTCTACTTGATCTATCCGAACAAGGAGTCATGGCACCCGGCGGCATTTCATGGGGAGACACGCCAAAGGCCTTCCTCGAAGGACAAACTGCTTCAATGTGGACTTCGACAGGGAACTTAGCTTTCATAGAAAAGAACGCAACTTTTGATTGGGGTGTCGGTTTTCTTCCCGGTGGTGATGGCCCAGGCGCACCTATTGGAGGTGGCAACTTCTATATTTTCTCTGACACGACTGATGAGGAGCGCGAAGCTGCCTTAGATTTTATAAAATTCATGACAGCACCAGAGAATGCAGCAACTTGGAGTATAGCGACAGGTTACGTTGCACCGCGTCCTGATGCTTGGGAAACACCTGAGATGAAAGCTTATTCGGAGCGTTTGCCTCAAGCGTTAGTCGCTTTGGATCAATTGCAATACGCTGAGCGCGAGTTCGCGACTTTTCAAAGGGCGAAGGTGACCCAATATCTTGTTGATGCAATTGAAAGCGTAGTTACAGGAAATTCTGAACCTGCCGCCGCGTTGAAAATTGCACAAGAAGGTGCTGATGCTGTGTTGAGCGATTACCAGTAATCTAAAACTAGCAAAAGCCCCGCGCGCTTCTCCCGTCGCGCGGGGCTTAAAGGCGATCACAAATGAGCGTAGTTAAAAATGAATAAGAAAATACCATTTAATTTAGCGATAATTATGCTCATCCTACCCTGCCTATTATTGATCGCTTTTACACACTACCCTGCGGTACGAGCTCTGATAAACTCTTTTTGGAACAACGCTAGTTCGCGAAGACCATCAAAATTTGTTGGTATTGAAAATTATCAAACCCTATTCGAAGATGATCGCCTTGCTCAGGTAATGTTTAACAGCACCATTTATGCTCTTGGAACAATACCTGTGGCGATTGGTATGGCGATTGGTATGGCACTTTTAGTAAACGCAAGGCTTCCTGGAACTTGGCTAATGCGCTTATCCTTCTTCATGCCAACAATGTTGCCAATGATTGCGGTTGCAAATATCTGGCTGTTTTTTTACGCGCCCGGGATCGGGCTAGCTTCTCAAATATTAAGTTTGTTTGGTCTACCCCCCATAAATTTTTTAGGTAGTACCGAAACATCGTTACTTTCAATGATGTTCGTCGCCGTCTGGAAAGAAGCAGGGTTGTTCATGATTTTCTATCTCGCCGCGCTTCAAGCCGTACCAGAAAACCTTAAAGACGCAGCAAAGTTAGAGGGGGCAAGTAACACGCATGTTTTTTTGACGATAGTTTTTCCTCTTTTACGCCCAACTACTATCTTTGTCGCCGTCAATGCACTCATTAACGCTTTTCGTTTGGTAGACCATGTAATTGTTATGACACACGGAGGGCCTAACAATTCAAGTGCCCTACTTCTTTACTACATTTATGAAGTGACGTTTTCGCAGCGTGACTTTGCGTACGGCGCGACCCTGACTGTTGTGATGGTCTGTCTTTTAGGAGTTCTTGCTGCGGTTCAATACTGGCTGCTGAATCGGAAGGCACATTATCAATGACACATGGATTAAACAGAATTATGTGGTCGACATTGGGCATAGTGCTTGCGGCAATCTGGGGACTTCCTTTTGTATATTCAGTGTGGACTGCTTTCCATGACGAAGTTTATTCCGCTAATTTCGTTTGGAATGCTCCCCTTACTATAAGTAATTTCTTTGAAGCTTGGAAGGCGGCGCCATTTGCTTTGTATTTCATGAACACTTTCCTCATGATCACGATCGTTCTTATCGCAAACCTTATTCTCTGCACACTAGTGGCTTATGCTTTCGTTCGGTACAAATTTAGATGGTCGGGATTCCTATTTGCGTTGATCATGGTTCAACTTTTAATTTCACCCGAAATCCTAATTGTTGAGAACTACCTTACCCTGTCACGATTAGGAATGATCGACACAATCTTAGGTATTGCTTTGCCTTATCTGACTTCTGCTTTTGGTATATTCTTGCTCCGACAAACTTTTATGACAGTACCAATATCTCTGGATGAGGCAGCACAAATTGAAGGGGCTAGTGCATGGCGTATCCTATGGGACATCTATGTGCCGTTGGCAAAACCTGTCTATTTGGCCTATGCACTTGTGTCGGTTAGCTTTCACTGGAACAACTTTTTGTGGCCTCTGATTGTGACTAATTCACCTGAAGTGAGACCTGTCACAGTCGGTTTGAGTGTATTTGCAACTGTCGAAAGCGGCGTGGAATGGTCTCTAGTAAATGCCGCAACCTTAATGACAACTGCGCCATTAATAATTGCTTTTGTACTTTTTCAACGCCAATTTGTCGCCAATTTTATGCGCGCTGGCATCAAATAGCTACTCGGAGGCCTAAATGTTAATTGCGCATATTTCTGATTTTCATATTTTTGCGGATAATCCCGAGTCTATGCTAGTGCGTAAAGATGCTGCCGATGTAGCACGAAAGGTCATTGCAGACATTAAAGACCATATACCGGCTTTGGACGTTGTGATTTTCACAGGCGACTTAGCAGATGGTGGTTCACCGGAAGACTACGATCTCTTAAAAGAAATTTTATCACCACTTTCAATACCAGTCTTTGTAATGCCAGGTAATCACGATAATCGTGAGAACATGTACCGTGCGTTTAAAGCTACCACCCCTTTCGAACCAAGCCCAAATTTGAACTATGAAGCAGTTGTGAATGAACTGAGAATTCTCGCTCTAGATACCCTAGTTGACGGCGCGATCCACGGAGCACTAAATTCAGATCAGCTTGATTGGTTACAAAGAAAACTTCAAGATCAACATTCCGGTCCCACCATAATTGCAATGCATCATCCGCCATTCCCGTCCGGCGTCACTGCTTATGACAAAATAGGTTTAAAAGCAGGAAAAGAGAGACTTGGAAAAATAATTGCGGAGTATAAAACTCAACTAATAATTTTGGCAGGGCACATACATCGCCCATTTCAAGCACTTTGGCATGGTGCTTTTTGCCAGGTAAGTGGTGGTTCTGCTTTTCAACACGGTTTAGACCTTAGAGCACATTCGATAGATCCCGGCGGAGTTTCAGAGCCGTACTCCTATCATATCTTAAGTTTCAAGGGGTCAGAAAAATTTATTAATCATGTAAGGTATGTTAGGCTGTGACCCTCCCACTAATTCCAAAATGTGCAAATATTATTGAGACCATCGCCCGCAAAGCTGGTGATCTTGCTCTCTCACATTTCTTTGAGCTTAGCTCTTTACCCGTCGAAGCCAAAGGCCACCTCGATTTGGTGACAGTTGCAGACAAAGAAGTCGAAGCCTTTATTACGCGTGAACTAATTGCAACCTTTCCAAATGATGGAGTATTTGGAGAGGAAGGTGCATCGCGAAAAAGTCAATCTGGACGAACATGGGTTGTTGATCCGATTGATGGGACATTCAATTTTGTTCGCGGCGGCGATCAATGGGCCGTGTCCATCGGACTATATGAAAATGGATATCCCATATTAGGCGTGCTTCATGTTCCAGTTAAAATGCAAACATTCGTTGGCGGAAAAGGTCTTCCCAGTACTTTTAATGGAAAGCTCATGGATCAGCGTAAAGGAATGAAACCAGAACAGGCAGCCTGTTGTATTGGTTTTCACCCCGCAACATCAATTAATCTACGACTAAACACTCTTCGTTTCGTCTTAGAAAATGCGCAAATGTCGTTTCGAACTTGCGGCTCGGCCACCTTGTCTTTGATTGAGGTCGCACAAGGGCAAGTTGATGGCTATCTGGGAACAGGTGACTCTACCTGGGATCTGATGGCAGCGATTGCGATATTAGAACAGGTTGGAGTCGGATGCACAGTAGATTGGACGAAAACTGATCTTAATGACAAGCTACGTTTTGCCTGCGGAACTCCAGAATTTCTTGAAGCAGTCACTGGGCTAGTTCCATATGGCACTACTTTTTCACTAGATTAAAAAGAAGTAGGTTTAGCGCGGTTATTTAACTATGCATCGCTAGACATAAAGCAACGGATGATAAATTCACTTATTGACGCCTCAAACTGTAGTGTTTCAGCGGAATTCGCGACGTAGTTTTTAACGAATGTTGGTGTCTAACTGGATCTGAGAGGTGCTTGTGCGGCCTTTGGCTTGAGCCTGTCATAATCTGCCTGTGAGATCGCCGCGCTGATTGCACTGGGCATGCCGGTTTTGGTGACTTGCGACTTTGGTGGTTTTGAGGGTTTTGGGATACTAGGCATTGGTGGTTTTGGTTGCCCCACAGTCTTTGCCAGTTTTGACCTCTTCTTTGGTTTGGCATCCTTGGACTTGAGGCGCGTGTCTAAAGCATTCGCGAGGAAGCTTGTGGTGTTTGCAAAAAGTTTGATGTCATCCACAGCTTGCTCAACACTGGTGCTTTTTGCGCCATTCTCAATCACATCAATGAGCTTGCGCATCTCCTCTCTTGCATCATCCATGTTGTTTCCTCCTCATGCACCCATACGCTCTGGTTGCTTCCAGATGGCATGGGACTGCTTGGCGATTGCATGCTCACAGAGGTCTTTCAGGCGATCAAATGTAGCGACCCAAGTTTGGTGATCTGTTTGATCACTCGACCTCAACTTATCTGCATAATGTCCAAGTTTGTGGGAACACACACTTAGCGCTTCCACACTGGGTTCTAGTCGGTGAAAACGCAGTGTTCTGATGTAACCCTCACTTCTTCCCAGCCAGCTTGTGCAAAACTCTGGTGTGTTTTGAATTGCACCAGAACCTCTCAACTCATCGCGTATATGTTCCAATAATCTTATGCTCATAATTAACTCCCTAAATAACTTACACAGTTATTTATCTCATTGCGCTGTGTACAACTGGAGACCCTGGGCACACCAAAACCGGCAAAGACTCGGGAGACACAATGTTGGCCCATACTGGGTCACCCGACTGTGTTTGCCCCATAGTGGAATTATCTCTTATCTCTCAGGGGAAACTGCCCCTTGCCCACATTCTCTATATACTGCTCTGCAATGCGCAGGTGACGCTGCACGGACAACTGCTTGCGCCGATAAATCTTCTTTTCAATTTTGTATGTTGAGAGGTTGAGACTACGTCTGGATTGAAGAGTTTCACCATCCACAATGTGATTGATGCGAAGACCCACTAGATCGGCCAACTCTGCATCTTTGAAGTTTGGATGCCTCTGCTTTGCATCCCAAACGAGAAGATGTTCATGTAGTGCAGAGAGGATAGGCTTCGTTGCCACTGGATACTTCGCCCGGCTGGGCAACTTCTGGCGCGCCGCCTTTTTTATTTGAGGTTTCACTAAGCGTTTGAACTGACGTGTTGTAATAGCAAGCGATGTTTCCAAAGGAACCTTTATGATGAGCGTGTAATCATCTGCAAGCTCCCCTGCCTCAGCAGCTTTAACCTGTCTTATGGGTGGCTCAGCAAAGATCCAGTTATGCGCGCGCCACCAATCCCAGAATTCGCCTTCGTGCACATTGCCAAGGTCTGCATAGACCTTGGCATAGCGCCCTCGCCCACCCTGCGCACAGGTACGTTTGTACCCCTCATGGCGCCTTAGATACTCCCACCAGTAGTAATAGACCGAACAATGCCAAGGCTCTGCCTCTGGAAAAGGCGGCGGTGGCAGCACTCTTTTGCTGCGTTTGGGATCTTTTACGGGCCACGCATAGGCAAAGTGCAATGGGCGATCTTTAAACTCTTCCATAAAATCAATCCAAAATGATGCCAATTATAATTTATATTAATGCTTTTTATATCGGCATCAAACTTTGAATTACGTTTGTTTCATCGACACGGCAATCACGCCAGTCGCAGTTTTAAACTTTGGAGAACTAAAAATGACAAACGTAACTCAAAACACAAATATAGCGCCAAGCCTAACGTCCGTTATCGATGAGATGATTGCAAACCGCATCAAATGGCAAAACGGCACCTATGCAGCAAGCAATGCAGAGCTCTATGCAATTCTAGGCAACTGCTTGGAGCTTTTTAACAAAGCCAAAGACGCCAAAACTGGTTTAGCCAAAGCCATTACGGAGCAATTGGAAGAGCGCGGTATTGGATATAACAGCTCAACCAGCCTAGCTTTGAAGATCATCCGCCTTGTATTTGTTGGGCCTAATATGGAGCAAACAATTGCAAGCCGCGCATTCTCATATGCACGCGTTCTTAAAGTCGCTTCTGACGCAGGACAAACCGGCGATACGCTTGAGACGTTCATTACTGACAATCACGGTATTGATGAGATCCGTCGCGCCAATAAAGAAGGGCTGAGCGAAGCGGATAAAGCCAAGCAGAACAAAGACTATGCAGAAACCGTATTAAGCGATGCAAATGGTATTATGCAGATCGAGATGAGAGACGAGCTGCAGCCCGCAGATGGTGAACAATTCAGCCTGGCCCTTATTCGCAAAAATACGGATGGAACCGGCACTATTGTGTTTGGTACAGATAAATTGGTTCCAATAAAAACTGTTCTCACATTGGCAGGCAGTCAACTTAAAGAGCAGGCAAGTCAAACAGAGCAAGCGGGCGTTGCAAAGCGCAATGAAGAGCAGCGCAAAGCCAATCTAAAAAGTTTGAGCCAAGAAATGGAGCCGCAGTCGTTTCAACCTGCCTTACATGTCGATGTCACTGAGTTAAATGGCGCAGCTATCCCTGCGGAATAATCAGCCTTGATAAGTGAGCAGTCTTTGCACTGCTCACTATTTCTCTTCGAAAGGAACAATTAAATGAAGTTTGAAGAAAAGCATCGCCCCAAAACTTTGGACGATATTATCTTTGTGGACGCTTATGTCGAACGTATCGTCAAAGAAACTGCCGCCAACAAAAGGCACAAGCATCTTATTCTGCACGGACCACGCGGCGCTGGTAAGAGCGAGACCGCAAACCTGATCATGAAGAGTAGATACACAGAAGAAGACGTGAACATCGCCAAATGCTCAGTGCATGCAAGCGCGTTAGAAGATAAGAGTTTGGATATTCTCACCGGTAATTGGAACTACCAACGCGCCTTTGGCATGTTGAACGGATGTTTGGTCATAGAAGAAGTGGATCAACTAAAGCCCGGCATGCAGCAAACATTGCGCGCAATCGTCGATGAGCATACTTTTGGCATTATCATCTGCACCACAAATAACCTGCACCGGATTGATCAGCCACTCCAAGATCGTTGTCGATGCCTAGAGTTTACCTATCCAACCGTAGATCAATGGCTTCCCCGAGCCAAAGCCATATTAGATACTAACGGTATCTTTTTAACCGAAGTTCAAACCCAGCTATTGCTAAAAGGGTTTGAAGGCAGTGGACGTAAAATGATGGATTGGTTGGAAGATACAATTTTGGATTTTACCTCAGATAAGTCTGAGTTTGATCAGCTTCTTGAAGCCCGCACTGGATCCTAAAGCTTCTTACCAGCTTACTGAAGAGCCGCTCATTTTTTGGGTGGCTCTTTTTTATATTATCCGGTCGTCCAAACTTACCGTTGAGCATATGCTTTTGTAAAAGGAGCTAGGCTTGCAGCCCGACGTTGACAGAACAGTCCAATCTATTGCCCTTTTAAACGATCAAGCCCGCACCACTCTCACCAATTGCAAACTCATCATCACACGAGGCATAGATTTGCTAGGTAACGACGCTGTGGATTACATCTTAGATTTGGTGAAAGGTTTTGATGACTTCTCTGAGCGCAATGACCCATTTGGCGAACATGACTTTGGAGCCATCGAATATGAAGGCAATACTGTCTTTTGGAAGATCGATTACTACGACCTTGATCTGATGAACCACAGCCCTGATCCAAGTGATCCACATGTGACCAGACGTGTGCTCACAATAATGCTTGGAGAAGAATATTAGGTGTAGTTCTAACTTCTTGAATATCTTTATCGTCAATCGCATCTGCTTCGCATCTACGAGTGTTCAGCTATCGCCGAACTCAGATACTTCGTCTTAACTAATTCAGTTCAATTGAGTTCGTTTCCTTTATTCGATATTGCAAAGAGCAGTCAGATCAACGCCTGTAAAGGCATCAATCTAAAACTGCTCAATGCATCTGTTGCACATCGCTTGTCAGCCCGTATCACCAAACCCTTTGGAGGGAAGAGCAGGTTTTGCGATCATCTCTATTACTGGCGTATCACACGCCTACACAGAACCCATACGGTCAGGCAAACCTGTGCAGTGACGGATCCCTTGCGGGGTTGTCTTCCGTCTCACTTTTAGAAGGCGTTCCTTCTCAACCATTACGACTTTGCAAACGTCGTCACCAATTTTGTGATATGCGCGTTTAAGGCATCCTGCCAGCAGCAGGGTAGTGCAAAGAAGACGAACAACGGGCAGTTCGATTTATGCTGACGTTTTCAAAGTACATCACCACAGCGCAATTATAATCGACGCGCCAATCTTGATCTCGTTTACTTTGCCTTATTCAGCCTGTGTTTTTGCCTATATGTTTATTTATCAACTTTAACAAAAAACCTGACTTAAAACTGGTTCGCTTTAGAAAATCCTATTACGCTACTCAGTACACATAAATTGGCACGCTTGACTTTATTCGGTTTAAGGCAGAGTGGTTGTATAACAAAGGCTCATTTGCTTTTGGGTTTGGAGCCAAGTGACATCTAATATTCGTGCGATACTTGTTTGTTTGCTAGCCTATGTTTGTTTCGACCTAATGGCTGTACATGTCCGCTTTCTCTCGGTCCGCTATTCCCCGCAGGAACTCTCAGTTTACAGAAATGTTGTAGGAATTCTTCCTACTATTGCTCTATTGGCCTACAACCGTGAGCTCAGCTTTAATCTCAGAGCATATAAAATAAAACAGTGGAAATTAGCTATTGGGAGGGGCCTTTTTGTAGCTCTAGCACAACTCCTTTTTTACACAGCATTAGCTAATATGGAATTAGCAACAGTATCTGCGTTGGGCCAAACAAATGCAGTATTTATAGTATTAATCGCGATAATTTTTTACCACGAAAAAGTTGGTGTTTGGAGGTGGGGAGCAATTGCAGTCGGTTTCACTGGTGCTCTTTTGATTGTTCGACCCGGCTCTGACGTATTTACTTGGACTGCAGTAATGCCGATTGGAGCAGCATTTTGTTATGCGGCGTCTATGGTCACGTTAAGAAGTTTCGACAAATCAGTTTCAAGTGCCATTTTGTACTTGTACTCAGCTTCAGCTGCGGCTGTTGGAGCCATTTTATTAGCCGCTACATCTGTTGATTTCAGTCCAATTCAATCGTTTAAAGACGGACTGTTAATTTGCAGTATGGCAATATCTGGTGGCTTTGGCGTTATCTTCTTAATGTACGCTTTTCGTAATGCGCCCGCAGCAGTGCTTGCCCCGTTTAGTTATTTCGGCATCATAACTGCTTTTTGCTTTGGCTGGTTCATTTTTGGAGAATTTCCAATCGACACCCTATTCCCTGGAGTTTTCTTAATAATATTTTCTGGCCTGACTATCCTCTGGAGAGAACAGCGTCATAAAAATGAATAGCTGCAAATCGCTATCCATAGGAAATGTTTGAGTACAATAAAAAAATTAAAGTTGTTGTTTGAGCAGCCTTACATTGGCACCTGCCGAGATCGTCAAGTCAAAATAAACACAAAACCTCATAGAACATACATTGTATGAGATTATAGTTGATCCCATTGAAATCATTGAGGATATTTATTGGCAGATTTCGGTCGCCGAACCTAAACCTCAGACTTTATACTCAGAGCTAACAAAACATTATGTTTAAGGAGCTTTGAGATGCGACAGGCACAAACACTAAACGAAGCGCAGTTTCGCAGAGTATTACACTACTGCCGCAGTCGCCGTCATCCAGTTCGTGACACGACAATATTCATGGTTAGCTTTTATGCAGGCCTGCGCGCCAAAGAAATTGCGGCGCTTAAACTAGGAGACGTATTTGTTGAAACAGGTTCTGTGCGAGAACAATTTATTCTGGGCGTGGATCAAAGCAAAGGCAGGCAGCGCAGAACTGTGTATCTCAATCAGCGCTTAAGGAAAGCGCTTGTCACCTATGCCAAAAGTAAATGTTTGCAAGAGTTAAATTGTCCCCTGTTTGAAAGTCAAAAAGGCGGTCACTTTTCAGCAAACACAATGTGCCAGCTATTTTTAGACATCTATAAAGCCTGCGGTTTTAAAGATGCCTCCAGTCATAGTGGACGCCGCACATATATCACCCGATTAGCAAACAAAGGCGTAGGAGTACGGTTGCTCGCCGAACTTGCAGGGCATTCGCATATCAGCACAACGCAGAGATATATTGATGTGAATAGTGATCAGCTTAGTCAGGCAGTTGAATTGCTGTGACAGGCAGGAGCTAACCAGAGCGGACATTCATTCAAAGCGCAGCGAATGGCAGCTGAGAGCCCAAAGTAGCCGTTGCTGCAAAGCGTCGACTGAAGGAATAAGCGGGAGGCTAAATCCTTTCCTCAAAAGTGCAGAACATAGTGATTGGCCTGAGCCGTCAAAAGCTAAATGAGAAGCGTCTTCAGTTCGGCAGAAAACAAGGCAGCACCTCTTCAGGTGCCACCAGTTTGTTTCGGCCAATAATACTACTTCAAAATGATTTCCGGCCCCATGATGAGGTTGGGTAGAAAGGTCGAAATCCAAGGCACGTAGGTTACCAAGATCAAGAAAACAAAAAGAACGCCTAGGAATGGAAGCGCAGCCTTGACGACCGACATCATTGGCATGCCAGCAACGCCTGAAGTGACAAATAAATTTAACCCAACCGGTGGCGTGATCATACCAATTTCCATGTTAACAACCATAATGATGCCGAGGTGAATCGGATCAATGCCCAGTTCTATCGCAATTGGAAAGACCAGTGGCGCGACAATCACAAGTAATCCTGAAGGCTCCATGAACTGCCCACCAATCAGCAGGATGATGTTCACGACGATAAGGAACATAACCGGTCCGAAGCCCGTCGATAACATTGCATTAGCCACATGTTGTGGAACTTGTTCATCCGTCAGAACATGCTTAAGAATGAGCGCGTTTGCGATTACAAATAAGAGCGTAACGGTGAGTTTGCCTGCTTCCAGCAGCGTGTGCTTTGTATCGGGATGGAAGAAAGCTGTCACCAGCGCCCAAGGCTGACGCCATAAAGAAGTGGTCCCTCTTGGATCCTCTACATAGGCAGCGGAAAGATCGCGCGGGCCTTTTTCGGCAAGTGGACCCATATCTTTGTAGATAAAGTTGGCAATGAAGAATGCATAGACCGCAGCAACCGCGGCCGCTTCGGTTGGGGTGAATACCCCGCCATAGATACCACCAAGGATAATCACGATTAAGAAAAGGCCCCAACCGGCTTCGCGTCCCGAGGCAAAAACCTCTCTCCATCCTTGCCATTCGCCTTTGGGTAAGTTTTTCACCTTTGCCATGACATAAATCGCGGTCATAAGCATAAAGCCAGCCAAAAGTCCCGGGATGACGCCAGCGAGAAACATCCGCCCAACCGAAACTTCCACCGAAGCCGCATAGACAACCATCACGATAGAGGGTGGAATAAGAATTCCCAGCGTACCTGCATTGCATATCACACCTGCAGCAAAATCCTTTGAATAGCCAACTTGGATCATACCTCCAATAACGATCGTTCCAATTGCCACGACAGTTGCTGGTGAAGAACCTGACAGGGCTGCAAACAGCATGCAGGCAAAAACGCCGGCAATGGCCAGCCCACCGGGCAAGTGTCCGACACAGGCAATTGAAAACCGGATGATCCGCTGGGCAACACCTCCAGTTGTCATGAACGAAGAGGCTAGAATAAAAAACGGGATCGCAAGCAGCGTATAGTGGCCCTCGAAGGCGCTGAACAGGGTTTGGGCCACTGATGCAAGTGAACTGTCAGAAAAGGCTAGCAGAAACAGCAGGGAGGACATGCCAAGTGCGACCGCGATCGGTACACCGATAACCAGCATGCCGATGACTAAGGTAAAAAGTAGAACAACTTCCATCAGGATTTCTTTCTCAACTGCTCACGAGCATCTTGGATTTCATCTTCAACCTCATGACTGGCCACCAAACGGTCAGCCGCGCCGACCCAGAGAGCCCATGCAGCTTGTAGAAACCGGAAAAGCATCAAAGCCATTGACAATGGCAGAACGAGATATGGCAAAAGGCGTGGGATTTTCTCGTATTCTTCGCCTTCATTGAAGACAGTTTCCATCCATCCTAATATGGCGGGATGCGGGATGTCATTGACCTCGTACCATCCTTTGTCGCGGTACTTTTCTTCAAAACCGAGCGGAAACCAACGCCCCTCCGTGCCCGGCAGATTGGCGAAATTCGCCCAGTAGTCCCAAGCTCCTTTCAGCATTAGGAAGCTGAAGGCAACGCATACAGCCACAGCAACCAACCCCAAGACGCGGCGTGATTTCGAAGTTAGAATATTGACGACGATATCGACACCAAGATGTGAACCCTTTTTGACGGCATAAGAGGCACCGAGGAGTACCAACCAACCGAAGAGAAAGACAGTTAGCTCAAGAGCCCAAAGAATGTTTTTGTTGAACCCGTACCGCGCCACGACGTTGGCGAATGTAATCAATGTCATTACGCCAAGAATGGCTGAGATCAACATCTCCTCAATACGATCGGTAAACGATTTTGAGTGATTCATAATTTAACTTTCCAAGCATGTTAGAAGGCGTCCAAAACGCCTCCGAACAGGTTGAATAAAGAGACTTTAATTAAGGGATTGTGCTGCGTTGATCATGTCCTGACCAACATCATCCGCGAATTGATCCCAGACTGGTTTCATAACATCAACCCATGCCTGACGCTCTTCAGGCGTTAGAGTCCGAACTGTGCTGCCCGCCTCAATTATAGCTTGCCGGTTGGCTTGGTTTACAGCAAAGGATTGAGCATTGCGAAGCTCAGTTACCTCGTTCAAGATCGTTAAAAACTGGTCGCGGACATCGGCTTCCAGGCTATCAAGCCAATCAACACTGGTCACAACCAGATAGTCAATAATACCGTGGTTGGTTTCCGTGATACCGTCCTGTACTTCGAAAAACTTTTTACCATAAATGTTTGACCACGTATTTTCTTGCCCATCAACGACACCTTGCTGTAACCCACCATAGACTTCAGAGAAGGCCATTTTTTGTGGAGCTCCTCCGAGTGCTTCCATTTGGGCAACCAAAACGTCTGACGACATCACACGGAATTTAAGACCATTAGCGTCTGCTGGTGGCATCAACGGTACATTGGCAGACATTTGTTTCATACCGTTATGCCAGAATGTCAAACCTTGAAGACCACGCTTTTGCATACTGTCTAGCAAAGCCTGCCCAGCATCAGAGCCTTGGAATGCATCGACGGCTTCGATGTTCTCGAACATGAAAGGCAAGTCAAAGATACGGAACTGTTTGGTGAACTTCTCAAACTTTGACAGCGAAGGCGCTGCTAGCTGCACATCATTCTGAAGCAATGCTTCAAGAACTTTATTATCGTCATAAAGGGTTGAATTTGGAAAAACCTCCATACAGGCCTTGCCGTTCATCTCATCATTGACGCGCTGCTCTAGCAACTTGGCTGCTATTCCCTTTGGATGTTTGTCAGTGTTGGTAACATGGCTAAATTTAATAACGGTTTCGCCTGTATCGCAGGCGGCAAACGCGGACGTAGCACCTAATGCACACGTAAGAGATAATGCGGTGTTCAACAGAAATTTCATGATATCCTCCTTTGGTTCTTTTTACCGCGTTCCCTGATTTCTTCTGGCGCGGCTTCTGTTGAAAAAGACTACATGGGATTGACGCAAGAATTAGTCGGCAAAACTGTTCAGTTTTTACGATTAAATATTCAGGTTTAATCTGAAATAATGGATAAAAGTTAAACATACCCAAGGAGTTCAAAATGTTTGAGGGTTTCGTGCGCGAGCGTATCGAAGGAGACGGTGCGACTTTGTTTGTTCGCCGCGCTGGACCTCAAGATGCACCTCCGCTTGTTCTTCTTCACGGTTATCCGCAGACATCTGCTATGTGGCACGGTGTGGCACCAATTCTGGCACGCTCTTATCAAATCGTCTGTCCCGATTTACGCGGATATGGTCAATCAGATAAACCAGCGTCAAATGCATCGCATCAGCCCTATTCAAAACGTGCTATGGCCAATGATGTTGTCGCTGTGATGCGGTATTTGGGTCATGAACGGTTTCTGGTTGGCGCCCACGATCGGGGGGCGCGGGTGGCGCATCGGATGGGTTTGGATCATCCTGATCGAGTTGCAGCTATGACTTTGCTTGATATTGCACCTACCCGCGAAATGTATGCCAATACTAGCGTCGAATTTGCGCGGGCTTACTGGCACTGGTTTTTTCTGACACAGCCAGACCCGCTGCCCGAAAAAATGATCGGAGCAGATCCCGAAACGTTCTGGAAGATGAAATGCTTTAAACAGGCAAAGGGCAAAAACCCCTTTTCCTGCGAAGCTCTGACTGAATACTTGAGCGCCTTCGCGAACCCCGAGGTCATTCATGCAAGCTGCGAAGACTACCGTGCCGCCGCGAGCATCGATATTGAACATGATAACGCAGATCAGGAACGAAAACTCGACATGCCACTCTTGACGCTCTGGGCAAAACGCGGAGTAATCGAAACATGCTTTGACGCACTTAGCCTCTGGCGGCAGCGGGCAGAAAAAGTTGAGGGCGAGGCGCTCGATACCTCTCACTATATGGCTGAAGAGAGCCCTGAAGACATAGCAGAGCGCATGTCTGACTTCTTTTTCCGCAATCCGATCCATATAAAGGAAACTGCTCAATGACCCGCACGCTCTACGATAAACTGGTGGATAACCATAAGGTTTGTGATCTGCCCGATGGCGATATGCTGATTTATGTCGATTTTCACATCATGAATGAATATACCAGTCCGCAGGCGTTTTCTGGTATGGAAAGTAAGGGGTTAAAGGTCTGGCGTCCGGAGGCACATCTGGCCGTGGTCGATCATGTTAACGCCACCCGCAGTGTCGAAGCACCGGATGCACAATCAAAGCTGCTGATCGATAATTTGGAAAAAAACTGTACCAAGCATCAAATCGCATTTTACGGTTTGGGTGATCTCCGCCAAGGCATTGAGCATGTTATAGTTCCAGAGCAGGGCTTGGTCGCGCCAGGCATGCTGATAGCATGCGGCGATAGCCACACAACAACCTATGGAGCCTTCGGGGCTTTGGGGTTTGGCATTGGTACTTCTGAAGTTGAACATGTTTTGGCAACGCAAACGCTACGATATAAGCGTATGAAGACAATGCGCGTTACAGTTGAGGGCACTACAGCACCAGGCGTCATGGCAAAAGACATCATAATGAAGGTGGTCCAAGTCGTGGGTGCAGGTGGAGCCAACGGCTTTGCTGTTGAGTTTGCAGGCTCAGCTATTGTCGGTCTTGATATGGCCGGCCGTATGACCGTGTGCAATATGGCAGTCGAGCTGGGCGCCCGCGCGGCTTTAATCGCAGCAGATGAAACCACCGAAGCGGCGCTGACAGGATACCCGCACAGCGGTCAATTTGCATTTAGCGGTGAAGACTGGGTCAGCGATTCCGGAGCCATATTTGACAAGGAAGTTACCGTTTCAGGGGCCGATATCGAGCCTTTGATCACTTGGGGCACCAGTCCAGACCAATCAGTACCGATAACAGCGAACGTACCTTCTGCTTTCGATTACGTCTCTCCCAAAGCTAAAGCGGCGCTGGAGCGCGCATTGCAGTATATGGGGCTGACAGAAGGGCAAGCTGCCCAATCGATCAAAATCGACACGGCCTTTATCGGCTCGTGTACCAATAGTCGTATCGAAGATCTACGAGAGGCAGCCAAAATATTGGAAGGCCGGCAAGTGGCTGAGGGGGTTGAAGCTATCGTAGTTCCTGGGTCCGCCATGACACGCCTAAAGGCGGAATCCGAAGGCCTTCGCACCATTTTCGAGACCGCAGGGTTTGAATGGCGCCCTGAGGCGGGCTGTTCGATGTGTCTAGCGATGAATGACGATATTGCTATGGAGGGGGAACGGGTAGCTTCATCGACTAACCGGAATTTTGAAGGGCGGCAGGGCCGAGGCGCACGCACCCATCTAATGTCACCCGCAATGGTCGCTGCAGCAGCCGTTTGTGGGCATCTGGCTGACATACGAGATTTTGAGTGAAAGACAAACCAATGATAAAAACTATTAAAGGAATCGCCGCCCCCTTGCCACTGGCGAATGTTGATACGGATGTGATCATGCCGAAACGGTTTTTGATTACAATCAGCCGCGAAGGCTTGGCAGATGGCACCTTTGCCGATCTGCGCTTTGACGCAGCTGGCCAAAAGCGGCAAGAATTTATTCTAAACAAAACGCCTTGGACGCAAGCAACAATCTTAGTTGTCGGAGATAATTTTGGATGCGGTTCAAGCCGAGAACATGCCGTCTGGGGAATGCGCCAATTGAAGATTGATGCCTGTATAGGAACAGGGTTCGCTGGGATATTTTATGATAATGCGCGTAAAAATGGTCTTGCTTTGCCGGTCGTATCTCCTGAAGTGCGAGACTTACTTTTACAATTTTCGGATAATCAAAGCGGCGCAGAGATTTCCATAAACCTTGAGCGCCGTATGATTGCCGCAGGTGAAAGTTCGGTGCCGTTCGAGATGGATGATGCCACGCGAATAGCGCTGATCCGAGGCCGCGACGATACGCTTGACACGTTGAGCTACGCTTCTGCAATCCGCGAATTTGAGACTGGATTGGATGAAAAAATGCGGATAAGCGTTATAAAATGAACCTGCAGAGGATATTGGATTGGACATAAGACAACTGGAGTGTTTCATCGCTGTCGCCGAAGAACTTCATTTCAGGAAAGCAAGCGAACGCCTAGGGCTAAGCCAATCCGCTCTCTCTGAACGGGTTTCTTCGTTGGAACACGAACTGGGCGCCCGACTGTTTTTTAGAACTACACGACAAGTCAGTCTGACCCAAGCCGGATCTGAATTTGCACAAGATGCAAAAAGGATCCTGACCGATATTGATAAATCGGTTTCCAATGTTCGCCACACCGCCGAGTCGGACCTTCACCACATTCGCGTAAGCGGTGTTGACGAGGCAATTTCGATGTTACTACCGCAGGTTCTACTGACATTTCGGCAGACCGATTTTAAGGTGCATGTACAGGTTCTGGAAATATCGTCATCCGAACAACATTCCCACGAGTTGATTGCCCATAGAACTGATGTGGCCTTCGTACGGACGCGCCTAGAAGATGACTTTATTTCCAGCGAACTTTTGCATCGTCAACCCATCGTAGTGGTCCTTGCCGAGACGAATCCTCTTTCAAGATCGGTATCCCTGTCCATAGCAGACATCGCGGATCAACCAATCGTGGGTTACCCTAAGCACGCGCGACCAATCCTGCACGAGGCTTTGTGGAGTGGTTTTCGAAAAATTGGTGCCCAGCCAAATATAGTTTGTGAGATTATTGACAAATCCACCCTGCTGCAGTTTGTCGCCCATGGGCTAGGAATCGCCTTGGCACCAGCCTGGGTCAAGAATATTGCACCGCCTGGGATCTCTTTCGTCCCCTTTGAACCCTCCGAAAACCTGATCGATTTATATGTGGCATTTCGAAAGTCGGGTAACTCCGAGACTGTTAAAAGGTTCGTTGAAACCGTCAGAAAAAGCATTATCCAGGCGACTTAATTGCAAATATTTTTTGCCAATGGCTGCGTATTGCTTCGGCGCCTTTTTTGAAATTAAAACGTTATTAGGACTGGACGTCAGCAACTTATTAAGTAGGCGCAAAATTACGCTTTGTCCGCATAGCAGTCGTAAGTTGATCACGCAGCGAATGGCGGCTTAGAGCCCATTTTGTACCTTAGATTTCTTCGCTGCGTGCGCTCGCAGCGTTGAAATACTGCACGAGCGAAGGGAAACATCTTGCCTTGCGGCAAAAGAAGCTGCCATTCGGAACCTGATAAAATGCAGAAGTCAGCGCGGTGCTGATGATTGGGTTTGGAGGGTGGATTGGAGGGCATATTATGCCAAGAGTACAACTTCCCGCAGTCACTCCGAAACATCGAGCTTGGAATAGGGGTCGGATTATCGGTCAAAAACGGCCACTCTTGCGAAACAAATTTGGGCAATCCGAACACGGCTTGAAATGAGCGGAAACATTCGTGATCTCGTTTTGTTCTATGTGGTTATGGATAGCAGGCTACAAGGCTGTGATCTCGTAGGCTTGAGCGTAACAGACTCAGTACAAGAAGATTGCGTCCGCGAACGCGTCAGTTATTCAATGCAAGACAAAACGTCCTATTCAATTCGAGCTAACCCAAAACACAAGAGATACGGTTGGCGCATGGATTACGTCATCAAAAATGATCATGTGCCATTTCATGTTTCCTAGTCGCTTCCCTACAGACCACATATTTCGACGAGACAATATGGACGGCTGGTGCGCGATTGGCTAACTGCAATTGGTCTCTTGCCGGATGCCTACGGCACACACTCACATCAAAGAACCAAAGCGGCGGAGATTTATCGAAAGACCGGAAATCTGAGAGCCGTCCAATTTCTTTTGGGTCATACCAAGGTTGATAGCACCGTCCGATACTTGGGTGCATTTTAGCAGATCGTTGGGAACGCATTCCTACTCTTCGCTCCATTGGATTTTTAAGCTTCCGGCTGGAGGTTTAGTCGCGAGGAATTCTGACACTTCTTCCAAAGATGATCTGTGCGAAACCACCTGATCTGCTTGCGAACCCAAGCCTGCGATAACCTCCAACGCGCGGGGGATGTTGTGGTTTAGGGAATGCGATCCGGCAAGGGTCAGTTGGCGTCGGAAAACCTCGAAAGGAGAGATTTTGATCCGTGCATAAGACGGGCAAACACCGAAGTACAAACCCTTGCCACCGTTGGCCATGTAGCTTGTCAGCTTAGCGGCAACCGCTGGTACGCCGGTGGCCTCAACCACCAGGTCAGCACGGCTCTGCCATTTGTCTAGGTTGGCTGAACCGGACGCGACGGCCTCAAAATCAAAACCTGCGGCCAACGCAAGTCGGTTTTCGGAGATGTCGGCAAACGCAACCTTAGACACCCCTTGCGCGCGCAGGGCCATGCCCATCAACAGCCCCATCGGTCCTGCGCCGAAGATAAGTGCCTCTTCCATCCAAGGGGCGTGAACGGCATTGACACCATTTAGGACACAGCCCATCGGCTCTGCCAAGGCAGCGCGTGAAAAGCCGATATCGCCGATGGGGTGAACGTTGTCGGCACTGACAAGGCTGAGGCTCGCAAAGCCACCATGTGTCGTAACGCCGTATGCGCTAAGGTTATCGCAAAGATGCGCCCAGCCACGTTGGCATGCGCGACATGTGCCGCATTCGAAATTGGGATCAACAGCGACACGATCACCTGTTTTTACGGTTGTGACATTCGAGCCAGTCTCGACCACCACGCCCGCATATTCATGACCCGGCACAACTGGGAATGCGCCTGTACCGTAGTTGTCCTTGAGAACTTCATAGTCGGTGTGACAAATGCCACTGGCTTTGACCTCGACTACCACATCATCTGGACCCGGTTTTGGGTCAGGTAGATAGGTGAATTTAACCTCATTCTTAGCGGTGAACAGAACGGATTTCATAGGGCTTATCCTTGAACGTATGTGCGAAGCGCAGCTTCTAGGCCGTCTGCCCAGATCAGCGACAGCCAATGCGAAAAGCTGGCTTGGAAAGCTGCATTGTCTGCGAGGTCACCATAGAGATCACGCTGGTTCAACCATGCAAGCGGATCAGCCTTCGCGTCTTTGGCGGCTGCGTTGAGGCTGTCCCAGATCGGATCGTTTGGCTCGATAACCGAGCCATCCTCGCGGGTGCCTTCGCATATGCGCGCCCAGATAGCTTGCGATAAGGCAAGGCCGTCAAAGGGATCACCCTTTGCCAGCGCATCATGCAAGGTGGGCAGGATGAAACCGGTCTGGCGTGACGATCCATCAAAAGCGACACGGCGCACTGTATCGATAATCTCTGGGTTGGAAAAACGGCTATCGATCAAATCAACATAAGCCGCGGGCGACATTCCAGGCACAGGATCAACCTGAAGCGCAATCTCGGTCCCGGCGGTCTTGCGGAAGAAATCTCCGATCAAGGGATGCGTCATGCAATCTGCGATGAACTCTATCCCTAAAATCTCGCCTGCGTCGGCGATCAACTGATGACCACCGTTCAATATACGAATTTTCATTGCCTCAAAGCTGTGAACATCGTCCGTGAACGTCGCACCCACCTTTTCCCAATCAGGACGACCGGCGCAAAATTCATCCTCTATGACCCATTGGCGAAAGTTCTCGTGCGTCACCGGGGCCGCATCTTCAATACCAAATGTTTTGACCAGCTCTAGTTCCTTAGGGCCTGTCGCCGGAACAATGCAATCGACCATCGAGTTCGGAAACGTGCAATGCGCATCAATCCATTCCGCCAAATTCGGCTCAGACAGCCGTGCAAGAGACACCAGTGTTTGTCGTAATATGTCGCCATTGCCTTGTAGGTTGTCACAGCTTTGAGCGGTAAATGGGCTAGTGCCTGCGTCACGGCGGATTTTCAAAGCGGCAATCATTGCGCCAAACGCAGTTCGCGGACGATTAGGATGCGCGGCGTCGTGTTTGATATCGGCGTGGTTGGCGTCGAACGCTTTGGTAACCGGATCGATGTAATAACCACCTTCGGTCACGGTTAGCGCGACGATCCGAATTGCGGGGTCGGCCATCTGAGCAATGAGGGCTGCATTGTTTTCCTCAACCGGAACGAACCCGATCATTGAGCCGACGACCTCGGCGGAGCGTCCCTTGGGGTCAAGTTCGATCAGAGTGGTCAGGTAGTCTTGATCTTTCAGGCGCAACCGTTGCGCCTCGTCGCATGCGCGCACGCCTGCGCCGATGATGCCCCAATCCATGGCCTGACCACCTTGCATCAGGCGATGTAAATACCACGACTGGTGAGCGCGATGAAAGTTACCAAGGCCAATGTGGACGATTCCAGGCCCTATCACCGAGCGGTCGTAGGTCGGGGCCGCGACCTCCGCCGGAAAGTTGCCCAAAGATGCGTTGCAAAGTGCCGACATCAGCTCATCCAATTCCCGCCGTCGACATTCAATGTCTGGGCAGTAATGTAGCGTGCCGCATCTGAAGCCAGAAAAACGCAAGGATCTGCCACGTCGCGGGGATCGCCCATGTGACCCAAGGGAACGGCCTCACCAACTTCGCGCTTCTTTTGACCTTTTGGTTTGTTCTCGTAGGCAGCAAATTGAGCGTCCACAACCTCCCACATTGGCGTATCAATCACGCCGGGGGCTATGGCGTTGACGCGAATGTTGTCAGTGGCGAGCTCTAACGCCAACGATTGGGTGACAGAAATCACGGCCGCCTTGGTCGAGCAATAAAGGGTGATGTTTGGCTCGCCCCGGCGCCCGGCCTGACTTGAAAAGTTGATGATAGAACCACCACCGCGTTTTTTCATCAAAGGCACAACCGCTTGGCATGCGAAGATCGTACCACCAACATTGACGTCATATTGGCGGCGGTAATCTTCTGGCGTGATTTTATCGAGCGATGCCATGTTGAAGATGCCAGCGTTATTGACCAGTATGTCGACCCCGCCCCAGGCTTGTTCAACTTTCGCAAGGCCCTCAGCGATAGAGGCAAGGTTGGTGACGTCCATCTTAACGGCCATGCCGCCAACGGCCTTAGCAGTGTCTGCCGCATCATCTTCGCGTAAATCAGCCACGGCAACTGAGCTTCCAGCCTCCGTCATAGCTTCACATATGGCACGACCTATCCCACGCGCACCCCCAGTGACGAGCGCGATCTTCCCATCCAGAATACTCATGAAATGCGTAGCCCATCTGCGCCGAACTTGTGGATCAAATCAGGGTTTGGTGTCAGGTAGATGGTATCGCCGAAATGTGCGTCCACTTCACCACTTGCACGCACTGTGATGGGTTCTGCGAACCCGTCGACAGTCACATGTAGGAATGTATCTGACCCAAGGTGCTCGGACACGCCGACAGTACCTTTCCATTCGCCGCTTTCCTTGGACACCAGCAAATGTTCTGGACGGATACCGATTGTGTGCGCATCAAATCGCTGCACTTCGGATCCTGCGATCAGGTTCATTTTCGGTGACCCGATAAAGCCCGCGACAAACTTGTTGCGTGGGGTACGGTACAATTCTAGCGGGCTGCCAACCTGTTCGATCACACCGGCCTGCAACACAACGATCTTATCGGCCATGGTCATCGCTTCGACCTGGTCGTGGGTCACGTAGATCATTGTCGTGTCGAGTTTTTTGTGCAGCTCAGAGATTTCCATGCGCATACCGACGCGCAGCGCAGCGTCAAGGTTCGAGAGCGGCTCGTCAAACAAGAACGCCGCAGGTTCGCGGACAATTGCACGGCCAATCGCCACACGTTGACGCTGACCGCCAGACAATTGGCCGGGCTTGCGGTCCAGATAATCGGTCAGGTTCAAAGCCGCCGCAGCCGCATTGATCCGCTTGGTTTGCTCATCCTGGCTCAGCTTCGCCATGCGCATCGGGAAGGCGATATTCTTGCGAACAGACATGTGCGGATAGAGCGCGTAGGATTGAAACACCATCGCCAGACCGCGCTTGGCAGGTGGGGTGTCGGTGGCGTCTTGTCCATCAATTTCGATATTGCCTGATGTCGTATCTTCAAGTCCTGCGATCAAACGTAGCAAAGTCGATTTACCGCAACCTGAAGGGCCAACAAAGACCACGAATTCTCCATCCTCGACAACTAGATCCAGTGGTGGAATGACTTCTATGTCACCGAATTTCTTCTGAACTTGCTTGAGCTGTATTCGTCCCATTTTCTAATTCCTTACTTAACAGCACCGAAGGTCAGGCCCCGGACAAGTTGTTTCTGGCTGAACCAACCCATGATGAGGATCGGCGCGATGGCCATAACCGACGCGGCGCTCAGCTTGGCGTAGAATAGGCCTTCGGGGCTTGAATAGCTGGTAATAAATGCCGTTAGTGGAGCAGCCTTTGCAGCTGTCAAGTTGAGCGTCCAAAACGCTTCGTTCCAAGCCAGAATAATGTTCAACAATATGGTCGAAGCCATGCCTGGAATAGCCATTGGCGTCAGAACGTAAAGAACCTCTTCGCGCAAAGTCGCACCATCCATACGGGCAGCTTCCAAAATTTCACCGGGAATTTCTTTAAAATATGTGTAGAGCATCCAGATGATAATCGGCAGGTTGATTAGCATCAAAACAATGGTCAAACCAACGCGCGTATCGAGCAGGTTAAAGTCGCGAAACAGCAAATAGATCGGAACCAACACGCCCACCGGCGGCAGCATCTTTGTAGACAGCATCCACATCAGCACGTTCTTGGTGTGCTTGGACGGCACAAAGGCCATAGACCATGCAGCCGGAATCGCGATCAAGAGCCCGAGAAACGTTGAACCTAGTGAGATGATGACCGAATTTGAGAAGTGCTTGAAGTAATCAGACCGCGCCTGAACCGTGCTAAAGCTTTCCATCGTCCAGTCAGAGCTGAACAAAACCTCCAAGGGTGCACGAATTGCGTTTTCTTCTGTTTTGAGCGCGAGGACGACAATCCAAAGGATTGGGAAGAACATTAAGAATCCAATTGTGCCTGCGATGGCTGTGTTGATTGTCTTAGTCTTGTTTGAGACTGCGCGTGCCATAGTCCGTACTCCCTCAAGCATCCAGGTTCTTGCCGATCATCCGCATCAGGAAGATCGCAACGATGTTGGCTAGGATAATGGCGATTACACCTCCCGCGCTGCCCATGCCGACATCAAACTGCAACAACGAAGAGACGTAGATCAGGTAAGTCAAATTAGTCGTGGCTGTCCCAGGGCCACCGTTTGTGGTCACCAGAATTTCTGCAAAAATCGACAGCAAGAAGATGGTTTGGATCAAGATCACAACCGTAATCGCGCGCGCCAGATGCGGCAGCATGATAAAGAAAAAGCGGTTCCACCAGTTCGCCCCGTCCATCTCGGAAGCTTCCAGCTGCTCTTGGTCCAGCGATTGCAGAGCAGTCAAAAGGATAAGCGTCGCAAAGGGCAGCCACATCCACGAAACGATAAACGTGATTGAGGTGAGCGGGTATTGTCCAAAGAAATCGATTGGGGGGAAACCAAGGCCCGTCACGATACGCCCAAAGATTCCGTTGACCGGATTCATGAACATGTTTTTCCACACCAGCGCAGACACAGTTGGCATCACAAAGAAAGGCGCGATGACCATGATACGAATCAGGCCGGTGCCAAACATAGGCCTGTCCAGCAGCAACGCGGCACACAGGCCGCCGATGGTTGTAATCAGAAGGACACCACTAACCAACACAAGAGTGTTCTTGATGGCATCGGTAAAGCTGGGGTCGGTGATGAACCAATAATAGTTATCCCAACCAGCCCAAGCGCCAGAACCAGGTTGAAGCAGATTGTAGTAGAGAAACGAGAAATAGATCGTCATGCATAGAGGCACCAACATCCAGCCAAGGAGAAGCAGCACCGCAGGCGAGATCATTAGACGAGCAGCTGAACGAGATGCTTTTGTGGCCATGTATTTCGCCCTCCCAAAACGAAATGCGTATCAACACTTGAGGAACGGCCCACGAAAGGCCTTTGCAAAAATGGTAATGGATTAGCTAGAGAGTTTGAATTGGGCCAAAGTCAGTGACCTCGGCCCAATCAGAAATTGCGATTACTTGATGTAACCTGCCTTTGTCATTTCGCGCAGTGCGAATGCTTGGCTGTTGGCCAATGCTTCTTCAACAGAAGACTGACCAGCTAGAGCCGCTGCGACTTGCTGACCAACGTAGTTACCAATGCCCTGGAACTCAGGGATCGCTACGAACTGAACGCCGGTGTAAGGCGTTGGCAGAAGTGTTGCGTCTGCTGGGTCAACAGACAAGATAGCGTCCACTACAGCTGGCGCGAAAGGTGCGGCTTGGATGCGACGCGCATCTTCTTCAACCGACTGACGTGTACCCGAAGGGACAGCAACCCAACCTTTGGATTCGCCAACCATTTCGAAATACTCTTTCGATGTGCCCCACTTCAGGAAGCTTTTCGCAGCGTCGACTTTTGTTGAGCTTGCTGGGATCGCAAGAGCCCAAGACCAGAACCAGCCAGTACCTTTTGCAGTTGCCTGCATTGGCGCTTTTACGAATTCTGTTTTGTCAGCAACGGAAGATGTCGCTGGGTTACGAACGTCGCCAGCAGCGGATGTCGCGTCAACCCAAGTTGCGCATTTGCCGTCTTTGAACAAAGCACGGTTTTCGTTGTGACCGTTTGCAGATGCACCGGGAGGGCCCGAGTTAAGCATCAGATCAACGTAGTAAGTGACGGCAGCGTTCCACTCTGGGCTGTCCAGCTGTGGTACCCAGTTTTCGTCGAACCAGCGTGCGCCGTAAGCGTTTGCAAGGGTACCAACGAACGCCATGTTCTCACCCCAGCCGGCTTTACCGCGCTGACAGGTACCATACATTCCGTTGTCTGGATCGTGAACGGCAGCAGCCAATTCCGCGAACTCAGTATATGTGATTTGCTCTTGTGGCATCTCTATGCCAGCCGCCTCGAAGACGTCTGTGCGGTAGAAAGTGAACGATGTTTCGGAATACAGCGGCAGGGCGTAGAGATTGCCGTCTGCAGACAAACCGTTGCGAACCAGTTGAAACACGTCTTCTAGATCATAATCCGCGTCGTCCGCAAAATCGTTCAATGGTGTCAACCAACCGTTAGCGCCCCAGATCGGTGTTTCATAAGCACCAATGAACATGATGTCGAAAGAACCGCCGTTCGTCGCAATGTCTTGCGTTGTACGCTGGCGCAGAACGTTTTCTTCCAAAACAACCCAGTTGATTGTGTTGCCAGTTGCTTCTTCCCACTTCGGAGCAAGCTCTTGCATGGTGATCATGTCCGCGTTGTTAACGGTCGCGATTGTGATTTCTTCTGCTGTAGCCGTGGATGCGATCGTCGCCGCGAGGCTAAAGCCGACTGCTGTGTTCAGCAATGTGCGTTTGATAGACATCAGTGTCCTCCCTTAAATAACACCCGCAGACAATCGCGCAGGATCGGTAACGAGTCAAGAAATTTTTACACATGTAAAAGATTTAAAATAGAATCCTCAAACCTTTATGGCGATCTAACTATGCCGATTCGCGAACTTTCAGGGACGACTCCTCAAAGCTTGTCGATTTTTCTGCGTCATGCTCGCCTAGAATGCGCTCCACCAAAACCTTTACGCTTGTGTTGCCAATCCCGTCGATATCTTGACCCACAGTTGTTACCGCCGGGAACATATATTGACTCAAAGGATGGTCATCATGTCCGGCAATTCTCAGTCCGCTATGACCATCAGTTGAGCGCGCGAAAAGACCATGCTTGTTGGCCGCTCTTATAGCCCCAATAGCAATACGATCATTGGCGCAAAGAATAGTGTCAGACATATGTCGCCCGTGGCTGAAATGGGCATCCATAACATCAAGCCCAAACGCCTCAAATTGCCAAGATTCTGCCGCGCCACGTGTCTCGACAAACTTAGGTTCAAATCCCAATCTATGGGCCGATTCAATATAGGCCGCTTCACGTTCAAGCGCGTTGTTGTTCAATTTCGGCATGCCTAGAAAAATCGGAGAAGTTCCTGTTCGATCAAGATACTCTACAATGACAGCAATACTTTGTTTGTTATCAGTGCCGACGAAATCTGTTCCAGGAACATCCTCTTCAGGTCGAGAGTCTACAAATACAATCGGGAAATCAGCGCGTGCAGACCGGAAAGTTTCATTCGAACTATCTAACCCTAATGGCGCGATAATGGCGCCATCCGCACTCATGGATCGCAAGCGCGCCACAGCCTGAATTTCACCCTCCGCATTCCCGTCTGAGCCTTGGGTGATAACAGTGTAGCCCTCGGCACGCGCGGCACTCTCAATAGCTTCCAAAAGACTGGTAAAAAACAGGTCGTTGTAATGCGGAACAATGACGCCGATTAGACCAGACGACTTTCTGTTTTGCCGCGTGGCAATAAAGTTATAGACGTAGTCCACCCCTTCAAGACGCGCTTTGATTTTGTCGGAAGTAGAAGCGCGCACACTGTCAGGGTCTTGAAAATAGCGCGACAAGGTTGGGCGTGAAATACCGATGATCTCAGACAGCTCTTTCATAGTCGAAATTTTCTGCTTAACTTTAGTCATCAGACGGGCCTCCTCTCCCGAACTCCCACCTGATCTCAATATCGGGCGCAGTGAGTATGTCGAACTTTGACACATGTTAAAATTTTGTCTAGACAGAATTTCAAAGGGAGAGATTCATGTCTAGGAAAAAAACAATTGCGACCGTTGGGGAAATGCTTGTCGAATTTGTATCTCACGACCGCAATTGCGCTCTCGAGAAAATTTCGGACTATTCCGGCCCATATCCCAGCGGTGCCCCGGCCATCTTTCTAGATCAAGTCGCTCGAATGGGAGCACCAACCGAAATGATCGGTGGCGTTGGCGATGATGGGTTTGGACTCTCAGTGTTAAACCGACTCAAAGAGGATGGCGTCGGCACGGACGGCGTAACAGTCTCTCCAAATCTCAGCACTGGCGTCGCATTCGTGTCCTACTATGACAGTGGCGACCGCGACTTCATCTTCCACCTTGCCGGAACGGCGGCGGACGCATTCGACGTGCCGCTATCCCTTCTAGATCCAAAAAACACCTTTCTGCATGTCTCGGCCTCATCGCTTGGTGCTGCATCGATGCGGGACAAAATCATGGAAGTGGTGCGCAGTGTTTCAGATGGAGGGGGTCTGATTTCTTGCGATCCGAACGCCCGCACCGAACTTATGATAGATCCTGCTACGCGAGAGGCGATGCACGACGTCATGGAGCGAAGCTATTGCCTACTACCCTCCACTAGCGATCTTGAATTCCTGTACCCCGACCTTTCTGAGGATGCTGCCATCGATAAGCTCCTAAACGCCAAGGCCGAGATCGTTACGATCAAACGCGGTGCGGCTGGTGCAACAGTTGTTGGCTATGGCGAGCGACATGATTTCCCAGGCCATACGGTTGAAGAGATTGACCCAACAGGTGCTGGCGATTGTTTCTGTGGCACCTTTGTCTCGCTTTTGGCGCAAGGTGCTTCGTTGTTTGAGGCTGGTCAGCGCGCCAATGTGGCGGGCGCTATCGCCGTCACGCGCCGAGGCCCAATGGAGGGCAATTCCACGCTTTCTGAGATTACGACATTCCTTTCCAACATGACGTCCAAGGAGCTCTCTGCATGAGCCTTATTCACGACCTTATCGCCCGCAACCGCGCTGGCGAGCCCGTAGGCTTGCCTTGTTTTTGCACTGCAAACGAACATGTCCTGCGTTCCGTTCTCGCTTATGCCGCCGAGACAGGGCTGCCAACGGTGATCGAGGCCACGAGCAATCAGGTTAACCAAAACGGCGGCTACACCGGCATGACGCCAAAAGACTTTATGACTTGGCTCGAGGGCATGGCTGCAGAGGCAGGTGTGCCAATGGATCAATTGATCCTTGGTGGCGATCACCTTGGCCCGAACCCTTGGAATTCTGAGCCGCTTGAACAAGCGATGGAAAAAGCCCGCGAAATGGTGAAGTTATATGTTGAGGCAGGGTTCACCAAGATCCACCTCGACGCAAGTATGGCCTGCGGTGGCGAGCCGAACCCTAGTTTCGCACAAATCGCCGATCGCGCCGCTGATCTGTGCGCTGTGGCCGAGGCGCATGCGCCTGATCCTACTAAGCTGATCTACATCATCGGCACCGAAGTTCCGATACCGGGCGGCGAAATTGAAGAACCCGACGCGCTGGATGTTACCTCGGTTGACCGGTTTGTCGACACTATCCGCACGCACCGAGAGGCATGGACGGCCCGCGGTCTTGACGCCGCCTGGGGCCGCATCGTGTCAGTTGTCACGCAACCTGGCGTAGATTTTGGCCACACCTCGATCTACCCTTTCGAGCCAGAGAAAGCCCAGCCTTTGGCCAACGCGATCCTATTTGAAGCCGGCCTGACCTATGAGGCCCATTCCACGGATTATCAAACGACAAAAAGCCTAGCTGATCTGGTCCACAGCCACTTCTTTTTCCTCAAAGTAGGTCCTGAACTGACCTTCCGTTTCCGCGAAGCTGTTTGGGCCTTGGCGCAGATTGAGGAAGAGCTTGAGGTCCAGAACCCGTCTAATATCCGCTCTGTCATGCACGATCAAATGGCGACCCATCCGGGCAATTGGCAGAACTATTACAGCGGAACCGAGGACGAACTTCGCATCCAAAGGATTTACAGCTATAGTGACCGTATCCGCTATTACTGGGCGAATGACACGGTTTCTGCGGCCCTGAGCATTCTCATCGACAATCTGAAATCCAAACCAATCCCCGAGACCATCGTTTCACAAGAGTTTACAGGCCTCGAATTTGGCGACATGCCGAACGATCCGAACGACTTGATCCAACAACAGGTACAACGCTGTATCCGGCGGTATTTCAAGGCATCTGGGCACTGAAAGTAAAACTGTAATTGAAACGAATATGACGGCCAGATCGAACAAAGTTAGGTAGAAAACCGGCATGCAGAAATGCACTGTCGTTCGTTTTCTTCTCTCCCTGTGATTTTTATACGCAGTAAAATCATTGGACAGCTTTAGCGTGCAACGGCACGTGCCGTTTGGATGACCGCTTCGGTAACGCTAGCAGCTTCAAGGTAATAGGCGCGCCGCACATGCGAACATTTTCTGCGTCAGCACACGCTGCAAGTGCATCAGGCTGGTTTGTCCGCAAAGCAGACATTGGGGTCTACTGCAGCGAATGGCAGCTGAGAGCCCATTGCGAGAGTGCCAAAACCCCACTGCACGCGCTTGCAGCACGAAATATGCTGCCAGCGCATTGGGCGGCGTCTGCATTTGGGGATTCCCAAATCATCCTTTGTCTGATTCCAGATCAAAAACAGGGAGGTGATCTTGAGCAGGCGGGTTTTGACGGATAGGCAGTGGGCCATTATCGCGCCTTTGGTTCCGGGCAAGAAAGGGGGTCGCGGGCGCACCGGAACAGACAACCGCTTGTTCCTGGCCCCAATCCTTTGGCTAGCGCGAGGCTTTAGACAAGGCGATACTGCGCGGCTTTGTTACGCAAGAAGGGCAATCCTTTGTCCATCACGGCCTGGAAGTCGGGAGCGACGGGTCGCCATACGGACAATCCATGCGCAAGTTCCGGCGGCATATTGATGAAGCTTTCCATCGCCAGACCACCTGTGAAATTAATTGCAGCCAATGTGGCAAAAATCTCGTCCCAATCGCAACAGCCCTCACCGGGTGTCCCACGATCACTTTCGGAGAGGTGTATGTATTTGAGATGCTCACGTGCATCGAGAATGCCGCTAGCAGCGCCCTTTTCCTCGATGTTCATGTGGTATGTATCGAGATGAATAAAGATGTTGTCTGATCCGATACGCTCGATCATGTCACGGGCTTGCCAACCGGTATTGAGGAGATGCGTTTCGTACCTGTTGACAGGCTCAATGCCGAACCGGAGGCCCAGTGATTTTGCGTAGCTGGCACAGGCTTCCAGAGCGCGCGCTACGTTTGATAGTTCGGCTTCAGTCGGAGGCATGTCAGTGCGTTCCCCGATCCCGCCATAGGTCACGCCAGAGACAGCCTCTGCGCCCATTTCGTTGGCTTTGTCGAAGACCCCTTTCATGAATGCGATTGCGCTTTCGGGATCTCTCGATGGCCAAACGGCCTCCGGCAATCCGAGCGAACAGACCGCCCTCATATCATTGTCTTCTAGAAGCTTTCGCGTGTGCGCTGCGTCTACTGACGGCGCATCGAGCAGTGCGATTTCCAGAAAATCCATTTTGTAGTCGACAGCAGCTTGCACCGCTCGCTCGGTACCTTCGCGGTCCCATTTCATGGTCCACATGCTGGTATGAACACCAAATCCCTCCAATTTAATTCCTCCTGTTATTGGTTAGGTAGAGACGTGCTGCAGCCCAGCGAAGGGCCATGACGCCGATTAAAAACAGACCCCAGACGGCTGTGGCCAAGTGTTGGTTTGCACCGATTAGGTTCAAACCAGACGAAAGAGCTTGTAGGGTGCAAAGAGCGAGAACGACCGGGGCAACACGTCCGAAGCCGCCGAAGGGATCGAGGCCTCCAAGGAAGCAGGCCAAGACAGTCACCAGAAGAAGCGCTTCGCCGTGCCCAACCCGGACCGAGTTGAAGCGTGCGGCCATCAAGATGCCTGCGATTGCGCAGACGACGCCCGAAAGTGTGTAGATCATCATTAATGTGCGGCGTGTGTTGATGCCGGAATACTCTGATGCCTCGATGTTTGAGCCGATCATGTAGACAGAGAAACCATGCTTTGAGTGGCTTAAAATGATGTGCCATAAAAGCGCAACGCCCAAGAAAATCAGCAACGGGATTGGTACGCCGAGGATAGATCCGTGACCCATAGTTTCCATGAACGGTGGGAACCCCGAGATGTCGCCCCCCTTCGTAAGAAACTCTCCCAACCCACGAAGAAATATCATCATCGCAAGCGATGCCAAAATAGGATGGGCTCCCAAATAAGCAACGACTAGCCCCATCAAGAAGCCAGACAACGCACCAACGATAAGGGCTGCCAAAACACCAAGTGCGAAAGCCCCATAACCTGCCTCGGCACCACCAAACTTGATGAGAACAGACGCCAGCGCCAGACCCGCAATATTGGCTTGGAAGATAATGGCGAGGTTCAATCCTCCTGATAGAATGGGCACCATCATCGCCAAAGTCAGAAGTCCTAGAACCGGCAGCTGGAAGGCCATTGACCCAAAGTTTGAGCCTGTCAAAAAGAGTGGCGTGGACGACGAGAAGCCGATAATGACTACCGCGAGGCCTCCAAGAAGAAACAAGTTCTCGGTCCCTATTGCGGTTTGAGCACGTTTAAGTAGCGTCATTGTTCGACCCTCTTTTCAGTTTTTTTTGGGGTCGCTTCAAGAGAGAGGACATGTCGATCTTCACGTTCGACGTTGAGATGGCGATCAAGATCGTCGCACCGATAATCATTTGGAATGCAAAAGGTGAGACCCCAAGCAGATTGAGGCCGTTCTGAGTGATGGCAACAAAGAACACACCTAAGACACATCCAATGACGGTTCCTCGACCACCACCAAGTCGTGCGCCGCCAAGCACGACAGCAGCGAGAACATCTAGTTCCCGGCCGTAAAGTGCGTTTGGAACCACCTCCTTTGCTATGTTCACCTGCATCAGGCCACCAATACCGGCCATCATGCCACACCATCCAAAGGCAATAGCCTGCATGAGCGCAATGTTGACACCTGCGCGACGCGCTCCTTCTGGATTATCCCCGAAGGCATAGAGTTGGCGGCCAATATTCGTGCGGCGGATGAGGATCGCAGTCGCAATCAAGCATACGGCCATAATAGCTACTGAAAGATGCAGTTCAGACCAAACGCCCGATGCCGATTGGTACTCAAACAAGAATATTCTATCGACCCACCAGTCAGGCAACGTATAGATACTGCGGCCTTTGGTGAAAAACATCAGTAACCCGAAGAACGCATTGAATGTGGCGATCGTGATAACGATCGAAACGATGCGAAACCCGTGGATCAAAGCCGCATTGATCAAGCCTAAACCAAGCCCCAACGACCCTGCTGTAAGAATACCGAATGCCCAATTGCCGCCTCCGATGACGCCAAATATCTGCGCTGCGAGATACTGAACCATCGATGCAGCAACGGCGAATGAGATGTCGATGCCGCCCGCTACGAGAACGACCAGTAGCCCAACGGCCCAAATCAGATTGATTGAGTTATTGTTCAAGAGCGACGTAAGGTTCGCGACGGTTAAGAACGTATCTGTCGTCAGACCGAGGCCGATGATCATAATCATCAAGACGACGAAAAGGCGGATTTCAACTATATTTGCGGAGAGAGCTTTACGCATAGATTTGCTCCTCCAGATCAGGCACGGAAACGGATCGGGGGTCATACTCAGCTTGGACCCGACCATCCGCCATGTGGAGAATGCGGTCAGAGTTAAAGTAGGCTTCTGTGATCTCGTCCGTGATCAATAGGATCGCCAGTCCTTTGTCCGCAAGTTCGCGCACAATCCTAAATATCCCCGCACGCGCCCCGACATCCACACCAACAGTTGGGCTGTCGAGAATGAGTAGCTTGGGTTCTGTCGCGAGCCATTTGGCCAGGACTACACGCTGTTGATTGCCACCTGACAAAGTGGAAACAGCGTCGCTTGGCGTCCCAATTTTTACCGCAAGTTGTTCTATCCAGCTGTCGACCAAGTTGGTCTTTTTTCGGCCTGAGATAAGGCCTGTCGTGGCAAGAATACGGTCTAAGACAGAGGTGACCGTGTTGTCTGCAATTGACTGAGGTTGAACGAGGCCAAGCGTCAAACGGTCTTCTGAAACATAAGCGATGCCATGGCCAATTGCTTCGCGGATTGAACGCGGTTTTATTGGGCTGCCATCCAGATGAATGGTTCCTTCATCGAGCCGCGACATCCCAATAAGCGCATGAGCCAACTCCGTCCGCCCAGCCCCGATCAAGCCAGTCATACCTAACACTTCGCCTTGCCGGATGGAAAACGAGACGTCTTCAAATTCTCCGTTCCGATGCAAGTTCTGTACTTCCAACATTTTGCTGGCGTCAGACTTGTCTCGTGCGTGGATTTCAGTCTCCAGCGTGTGACCGGTCATCAACTCGCCTAGACGGCTTTGGGACATACCTTTAGTCGGATAGACACCGACCAGCTTGCCATCTCGGACAACAGTTACACGTTCGGCAATGTCTAGAACTTCCGCCAATCTGTGGCTTACGAAGACAACCGCCACGCCTTCAGCAGAGAGGTTACGGACAATTTCCAGAAGTGCATCGGTTTCACTCTGAGTGAGCGACGCTGTTGGTTCATCCATGAAAACGAGTTTGGCATTGCTCATCAATGCCCGAGCAATCGCTACGACTTGGCGTTGTGCAATCGGCAAAGCGTTCAAAGGCATATCAAGGTCGAGTGAAACCCCGAGCCGGTCCATAACAGCGTGCGCGCGGGACCGGATGCTCTTGAGGTCAGCCAATTTCGGGCGGCCACCCACAAGCTCATCAAAGCCGATGTTTTCGGCAACGGTCATGTGCGAGAACAATGCGAGATCTTGCCAAATTACGGCGATCCCGTTGACGCGCGCGCGTATTGGACTGTTTGTCGTTATCTTTTGACCGAATACTTCGATCTGCGTTCCGTCATCTGGCTGATAAACACCCGTCACAATCTTGATCAGGGTGCTCTTTCCACAACCATTCTCCCCTGCCAAACAATGGACTTCGCCAACTCGTACATCGAGAGCTACTTTATCCAGGGCTTGGACGCCTCCAAAGCGTTTGGAAACATGCTGCATTCGCAATGCATAAGCTTCTTCTGATCGGCTCATAGCGCCAATACCTCTTAAACCGGTGGGTCCGCATCGGTATCATTTTGGGGAAATTTAGAAAAATGCGCGCCGCCTTGGGAGCCGGCGGCGCGCAAATCAGGCAATAGAACTTAGAGGCCTTTTTCGGCCAGTACGTCCACAGTTTCAGCGTTAATCTCAAGGAGATTATCAGTGATGATGTTGCGTGTTGCCGCATCAGGGCTGACTGCGCCAAGACCCTCTATCGTGGTACCTTCAGTAATCTCAGCACCTTCCACGAGCATATTGCCAAGCGTCACGAAAACGCGTCCAGCTTCGGCCGGATTCCACATGTAACCACCAGCAATTACGCCATCTTTGACAAGCTGACGACCCTGACCTGGTGAGAAAGGACCCATAACGTGAACCTGTCCTGCAAGACGACGCTCTTCGATCGCACGACCGGCACCGATCGGTCCTTGGCTACCAAAAGCCAGAATACCTCGCAGATCATCGTTTGCAGCCATCAGATCAAGGGCGGTTGAACGGCTGTCGTCAACGCTCTCAGCTACGCCGTAACGATCACCGACTTTGGTCAGACCCTCACAGTTCCCATCCAACCAAGAGACAGCAGCGTCGGCCCAAGCATTGTGCAGTGGCACGGTCAGAGACCCAACATACACAGCGTAGCTGCCTGGCTTCTCTGCACTTTCACAGAGGAGCTGCGCGTGTGCCTCACCGAAACCAACTGCTGATGCCAGCTCAAAATTCCAGTCGACGTTGTTTAGGCCAGGGCCTTCATGTGCGATAACTGTGATGCCGGCTTTGCGTGCTTTTGTCAGAACCGGCTCAAGAGCGGCTTCGTCGTTCGGGACAACTCCAATGACATCCACGCCTTTTGCGATAAGATCTTCGATCGCACGAACCTGCAACGCAGGGTCAGCAGAAGTTGGCCCAATCATCTCGGCGGAAACGCCAAGCTCTTCGGCGCGCTCTAAGATACCCTGCTCCATGGCGTTGAACCAAGGGATACCGCCGATTTTAACTACGATGCCCATTTGGACATCTTCAGCCATGGCTGAGGTACCCAGTACGGTGGCCAGAGCAAGTCCAGACAAAAGTGTATTACGGAAATTCATGATATTCCTCCCTGATGGGCCTTGATTGGCCCGTCTCCAAATTAACTGCCAGCATGTCCGCCCTCCTCTTGAAGACTGATCAAGTTAGCTCCGCACTATCGATGGTGCATTTACTTGTTAGAGTCAAGCACTATCGATAGTGCATCTAGTTAATATTACGCCAAGAACAGACTCAAGAGCATTTGCGCTATCGATAGCGTCAAGCTATAGTTTGACAGAAATACTTAAAGAAAAGTGGCAAACTAACGTGACAACAGGCAGCAAACAGACGATATACGATATCGCAAAAAAGGCCGGTGTCTCGGCGTCTACAGTTGGGTCAGCGCTCAACGGATCATGGAAATCTCGCCGAATCAGCGAGACTACAGTCCAGCGCATTCAAGCGATCGCCGACGAGATGAATTACTCCGTAAATTTGCAGGCGCGCGCACTACGAAGTGCAAAGTCTGGTCTTGTTGGGATGATCCTCCCTCAGCACGACAACAGGTTTTTCTCATCAGTAGGACAGTGCTTTTCTAACGAAACCCGTTCACGACACGCCCTACCCGTCATAGTCTCAACACGAAGAGAACGAGACCAAGAACTCGAAGCCGTACAGGGCCTCATTAACGCCTCAGTCGATGCACTTATGCTTGTTGGAACCTCACACCCTGAAATACTTAGTGAGGTGTGCCAGAAGGCAAAGGTCCCGCACGTATTTCTGGACCAGCCATGCAGCAATGCACCATCCGTCGTGTCCGAGAATAAGGGTGGCGCACGTAAACTCACAGAAGTCTTGCTAGCCGAGAATAATCCCGACTATTCTGAGGAGGTTGTCTTTCTTGGTGGCAATGCCAAACTACCCGCGACAGCTGAACGCGTAGTTGGCTTCAAAGAAGCGCTGTTGGAGCATGGTCATGAACCAACCAACTACAGAATATTGGCTTGTGGTTATCAACGGTCTGCTGCGAGAGAGGCTCTGGCAACACTCTATAAAGAGCGGCAGAAGCTACCGTCTGTCATGCTCATCAATTCTATCGGGTGTTTTGAAGGCGCTCTCCAGTTTCTGAGTCAGTTGTCAAATTCTGAAGTGGACGCTTGCGCAATCGGTGCGTTTGACTTCGATCCCTTCGGAGGCCTTCTACGACACCCGGTGCCAATGATGCGCCAGAGAGCCGAAATGATGGTTAAACGCGCGTACCAGCATCTTGACGATAAGGATTCCGCGCCACAAATCACATATATCGAACCGGAATTAATACTGCCGAACCACTTGCACGCGAGTTGACGGCTTGGAAACAAACTGAGGCACAGCCCGATTCAGCGCACCCTTCCCTTCGCTGAAGTCAGCGTTAGAGATCAAAGCGCTACCTAATGTCAATCGGCATTGAACTTTGACCCCGTATCGGCGTCCAATATTGACCCTTTTTGTGCTCAGCAGGCCCGGCGCTGCATAGTCTTCATATAGAGCAGCTGCGGCGGGTCTGCGGTGTTTCGGATTTGCGCTATGCGCGGTTCCTGAAGCGCCAGCTTTCGTTGCCGGTCTGGAAGATCTCGCAATTCTTGAAGCCGGCTACGATGTAATAATTATTTCTGCAGACCTGTCCAGTCGCGACGCGGCGGGCGAGCTAATGCTAAAGTGATCGAGCAAGCAGGCCAGATCGAACAAAGTTAGGTAGAAAACCGGCATGCAGAAATGCACCGTCGTTCGTTTTCTTTTCTCCCTGTGATTTTTATACGCAGTAAGATCATTGGACCGCTTTAGCGTACAACGGCACGTGCCGTTTGGATGACCGCTTCGGTAACGCTAGCAGCTTCAAGGTAATAGGCGCGCCGCACATGCGAACATTTTCTGCGTCAGTACACGCTGCAAGTGCATCAGGCTGGTTTGTCCGCGTAGTAGCCGTTAGATGATCATGCAGCGAGTGGCAGCTGAGAGCCCAAACCGACCGATTCTGCAGAGTGCATGAATGGTAAAAATCCGCTTCAAAGCAGCCTTTTGGGGGCGCTTATTCGTAGTGGCCGCAGCATCAATATCTCTCCAAAGTGCCGTCGCTTAAGGCGGTCGATTGAAAGCCGAGAGAACTTGTGCTGCAAGAGCTCTTGCGTTTTCGTTCGGATTGACGGCGGTTCGGAGCACGATTTGCGTGTATGGAAGCTTGGGCAGGTCCTCGTTCACACAAATGGGCTGGGTGCAATTTGTAATGCGGCTGAGCGGTAGTGCGGCCACTGCAAGATCCGCCCGGATCGCTGCGAGCTGCGATTCTGAAACATTTGAAAGATAAGCAATTCGATAGGGAATTCCAGCACGTTTCAGAGCATCGAGAGCCGCGAGACGCCATGGGCAACCAACGGATGCAACCGCCAAGCGCAAAGGACGTTCTTGGCTGCGCTGTCCGTTCTTATGCGCAGCCCAAACCAGAGGTTGCTCATGGAGCAGCCGATCTCTTTCGTCTGGTGGCGCGCCACCACCGATGGTCAAAATCGCAACGTCAAGTTCCTTTTTCGCCAGCATCGCAGCCAAATCCTGTGCGTCACCCGAAATTATTTCAACCGTGACACGCGAATGCGCTTTGGAAAACCCGGCCAATATCTCGGGCATGCGGGTCTCAGCATTCTCCAGGCATATGCCGACTCGCACCTCCCCTTCGATATCCGGGCTGTGCAGTTCGCTGACAGCTGTATCGTGCGCCTGCACAATACGGTGTGCATGAGGCACTAAACGTTCGCCTGCTGCAGATAGTCGCATGGCCCCGTCAGAGCGTTGGAAAACAGGGGCACCAATCAGCCCTTCCAGCTTTTTCATTTGCATAGACACAGCCGCAGACGACCGCGCAACACGTTCAGATGCGAGCTTGACCGAACCGGTATCAGCCACCGCTATGAACGTCTTCAACACGTCAATCTCAAATCGCATCGAGCCTGGGATCAATGGAGCATTCATGTTATCATCTTCAGAATTACTTAATTTACATGTCAACAAGTTTTGCTTTACTAAATTTTAAAAGTTGGGTCAACCTTGACTTTCGACACATAAATTTCGTGCCGTTGCGATGCTGGGCAGGTTGCCAAGACCTTTGCAACGCAAGTGCGGCCAACGGGAGAATAAGCTGATGAAATACACCGAAGAACATGACTGGCTTAGGGTTGAGGGCGAACTCGTGGTTGTCGGGATTACCAAATTCGCAACTGAACAATTGGGCGATGTTGTCTTTGTCGAATTGCCAGGTCCGGGTACGCTTGTGAGTCGGGGAGACGAGATTGTTGTCATCGAAAGCGTCAAGACAGCGAGTGAGATTTCGGCTATGTATGATGGTGAAATTGTCGCTGTGAACGAAGCGCTGGTGGAGACGCCTAGTCTGGTGAACGAAGATCCGACTGGTACGGCTTGGTTTTTCAAGATCAAACTGGCTGATATGGCGGTTCTGGATGCCCTGATGGACGAGGCCGCTTATAAAGATATGATCGCGTGAATACTTTCGGATTGCAGCTGCTAAAAGGAGTAGAGATGACACGCATAGAGGCGCCACAACATCTGCCTTCGGTGGATCGCCTTGTGAACACGCCAGCTGTGCAGAAATTCGTGCGTGATCATGGCCTGGCCTTGGTCACACGCTGTACGCAGGGTATCTTGGCGCGGGTGCGCCTTATGGTGCTGGCTGGTGAATCTACGGATATGGCTGCGCTGATCCAACTGCTGTCTGACGAGATTGAACATATTTTGCTCCCCTCACTCCGACCGGTTTATAATCTGACAGGCACTGTGCTGCACACCAATCTTGGTCGCGCGCCACTGCCTCAATCCGCGATACAGGCGATGGTGGATGTTTCGCGTGGCGCAAGTAACGTGGAATTTAATTTGGAAACGGGCAAACGCGGTGATCGGCATAGGCATGCCGAAGCTCTGCTGTGCCAGTTAACCGGGGCAGAAGGCGCGCTTGTTGTTAACAACAATGCAGCAGCCGTGTTGCTGACGCTCAACAGCCTGGCGCAACGCAAAGAGGTGCCTGTTTCGCGAGGTGAACTGATCGAGATCGGTGGGGCCTTCCGCATGCCGGACATCATGGCACGCGCAGGATGCAAGCTGGTGGAAGTTGGCACAACAAACCGGACTCATAAAGCAGATTTCGACGCCGCGATCGGCCCTAAAACTGCATTGCTGATGAAGGTCCATACCAGCAACTTTGAGATAAAAGGCTTTACCAAAAGCGTCTCGGAGGAGGACCTTGCGGAGATCGCACATCGTTACAATCTGCCCTTTGTCACAGATTTGGGAAGCGGCACTTTGATTGACCTAGAGCCCTACAATCTCCCGCACGAAACAACTGTCACAGAAGCTTTAGCGTCTGGGGCGGATCTGGTGACATTTAGCGGTGATAAGCTACTAGGTGGGCCACAGGCGGGCATCATTGCGGGCCGCCGCGATCTCATCGACAAACTCAAACGCAACCCCATGACCCGGGCCATGCGGCCCGACAAGATCACCTTGGCGGCCCTACAAGCTGTTCTGAGGTTATACACCAACCCCGAGTGCCTAGTGAAAGAGCTGCCGACATTGCGTCTTTTGACGCGCAACCCTGTGGAAATCGAACAGTTAGCTGGCCGCTTGGCCTCGGTCCTTCAAGACTGTTGCAAAAAATTCGAAGTTGTAGTCTCGCGCACTCATAGCCAGGTGGGCAGCGGTGCCCTGCCAATCGATAGATTGCAAAGCGCTGCTCTCAAGATAACGCGGCCGGATTTGCGCCGCCCCGGTGCTGCGTTGAACAGGCTTGCCAAGACTTTTCGCGAATTGCCGGTTCCAGTGATTGGGCGTATTTCCAATGATGCGCTTTGGTTTGATCTCAGATGTCTTGAAGACGAAGAGGGGTTCGTCGGAAACCTACAAGATCTGAAGATGTCATGATCATAGCAACGGCAGGACATGTGGACCACGGCAAGACCGAACTGGTAAAGGCGTTGACCGGAATTAATACAGACCGTCTGCCGGAAGAAAGAGCCCGCGGGTTGTCTGTGGATCTCGGATTTGCCTATCATACTCTGCCCGACAATACGATTTTGGGTTTCGTTGACGTCCCCGGTCATGAGAAGTTCATTCGCAACATGCTTGCAGGTGTCGCGGGTATCGATCTGGGTTTGCTTGTGGTTGCTGCTGACGACGGGGTAATGCCGCAAACACGCGAGCATCTTGCCATATTGAGCCTCATGGATATTCGCCAGTATATAGTCGCCTTGACCAAGATTGATCGCGTGTCGTTTGACCGTGTTGACGACGTCGCCGATCAAGTGAATAGACTTTTGACCGCTGCAGGGCATGAGGGCGTTACTATTTATCCCGTCTGCGCGCCTGAAAACAAAGGCATTGGGGCGCTGATGAAAGCGCTGAAGTCACGTGTAAAGGAAGCGAGCGCTTGGACAGCCGAGCATCATTTTCGTATGGCCATAGATCGGGTGTTCACGCTGAACGGTGTTGGCTTGGTTGTCACTGGAATGGTCTTTTCCGGGGCCGTCCGTACCGGCGAAAGCATGACACTCTCGACCGATGGATCCCAGGTTCGCGTGCGCGGTATCAGGGCGCACAATACTGCAAGTGATAGTGCAAAAGCGGGAGATAGATGTGCCATCAACATCGTCGGGCGCGGCCTGAGCGAAGCGTTGATTCGGCGCGGGAACTGGCTGATGCATCCCAGTTTATACGCCCCGACACGGCGAATCGACGTCGAGGTACAAGTGCTGGCGAACGAAACCGGCCCACTAAAACACTGGACACCCACCCATCTGCATATCGGTGCTGATCATCTTTCCGCCCGCGTCGCAGTTTTGTCAGGCGGTGCTATCCCTGCGGGTGGGCAAGGATTGGCTCAATTGGTGGTATCGCGGGATGCCTTTGCCGTTCATGGCGACACTTTCGTGCTGCGCGATCAGTCTGCCCAACGCACGATTGCCGGTGGACGCGTGATTGATCCTTTTTCTCCAAAACGTGGGCGCGCAAGGCCCGCCCGGATCGCAGCGCTGAACGCTTTGCAACATCAAAACGTCACTGATGCCCTCAGGGCACTGACCGGCGGCAGTGAAACCGGGGTCCTGCTTGCTCCGTTTTCAGTTGCATACAATCTTCCTGGACCACGGTTAGACATGCTGATTGAAACGCTTAGTTTGCGGCGGGTGGGCCAAGAATCAAAGCAACGGGCTTTCTGCGAAACACAATGGCGCAGGCTAGGTGCCAAAGTTGTCAAAGCGGTTGAGGGATTTCATCGCTCAAAGCCGATGTCACCCGGTGCAAGCATCAAAGACATTCAAATGGCGCTCTCGCCCCACATCGAGACTTCAATCCTTGAAGATTCGCTTGGCACCCTGATCGAAGAACAGCGATTAAACAGCCGGGGCACTCGCTTTCATTTGCCGTCGCACAGCATCCGGATCTCCGGGCGAGACCAGCAGCTTCTCGACCGTGTGGCCTCTAAACTTGCGCCACGGTCAGGCACACCGCTCAGCCTGCATCAGGCCGCGGCGGATCTGAAAGTTGACGTGAAGACCCTGGAAATGACTTTGAAAACAGCCAGCAGAATAGGCGAAATGGTTTTGATTGGTAAAAATCGATATGCGCCAACGCCCTTCGTGGCAAAGCTTGGCGTGGTTGCCGAGCGGCTGGCTACAAATTCTGCTGATGGGTATTTCACGACTGCCGAATATCGTGATCAAACGAAGCTGGGCCGAAACTTTGCCATAGATGTTCTGGAGTATTTCGACCGGGTCGGTTTCACAGAAAGAAATGGCAACAAGCGTTGCATCCGGCGTTCCGTCACAGATGTTTTCGCGGTATCATCTGATGCTTAATAGGGAAGAGGATCGCACCCCGGTGGGGCGCCTAGACTTCAAATCTAGTGAGGGGCGTACAACGTCCTTGGTGGGTTCGACTCCCACGCTCTTTCGCCAAGTACTTATTCTGTGCATTACAAAAGTGAAACTTAATTAGCACAAGGTGAAGTAGGTTGTGCGCGTTCTGGATCTTCTAGTATCCAACTTGAATGGCAGCTGGTTGATGTGCCCTTACAACTTGGCCAACCACTGCGCAGTTTGCAACCATATTCTCTTTAAGTTCGGTCATTAGGGCCTCCAGATTCGCCTCGGGCACTGCCATCAGTAATCCACCGGAGGTCTGCGCATCTGCCAAAAGCAGTTGATGGCTTGAACTGATACTGGCAGAAAATTCTGTTAGCGGTGCTGCAGTTTCAAGATTTCGGCGAGTACCAGCGGGACATAGACCCTGCTCTAGGAGCGCCTCTACACCTTCGAATAGGGGTATTTTTCCGTAGGATAGGTTTGCCCCAAGTGCAGTTTGAGCAGCTATTGAAGATGCTTTAAGCATATTGCCAAGATGCCCAAGTAGGCCAAAACCGGTTACATCTGTCGCAGCCTTTACGTTTTGCGACAACATTACCGATGCTGCAGCGCTATTTAGAGTGGTCATCGATGTGACTGCCTCATCTAACCCGCTAGCTGGCAAGTATCCACGTTTGGCTGCTGTGGTTAATACGCCTGTTCCAATCTTTTTGGTTAGAACCAAATAGTCACCTGCTCGCGCACCAGCATTATGAATGATTTTTTCTGGATGTAACAAGCCGGTCACGAATAGACCAAATTTTGGCTCATTATCTACAATTGAATGGCCACCGGCAATAGCAATTCCGGCTTGACTGCAAATACTAGCGGCTCCCTTTAATACTGAGCCAAGTTGATCCATACCCAACACTTCGACTGGCCAGCCAACAAAGCTGAGCGCACTTATTGGCTTTCCGCCCATTGCATAAATATCACTAAGTGCATTAGTGGCTGCGATTCGCCCATAATCAAACGGATCGTTAACAATGGGTGGGAAAATATCAACTGTTTCCACAAGCGCTAGTTCGGCTGAAAGCCGATAAACTGCAGCATCGTCTGATCCTGCGTGGTCCACTATCAAATTGGGATCATCCGATCTGGGCAGATTGGCCAGTGCTTTAACGAGATCGGTTTGCGCAATCTTGGCAGCGCAGCCTGCTGATTTCGCCATATTGGTAAGAGAAGGTATAGAGGACATTGTGAGTAAACCTTTCATTGTGTTCTAAAATCAAAGTAAAGGCCGTATATGTCAAAATATTACCTACCAATACAACCGCCAGATATTTTGAGATAGGTGCTTATTGCAGTATTGCTCTCTATTCATCCATCTGCTGCCGGCGTCACCAACCGGCTGCTGACGTTCCCGGCAATGGCCCCTCGGACCAGAAACGAGGCGCCATAAGGGACATTTCTACAATCTGAAGCATCACTTTGTTGTCGGATGCGATCGATACGGCTTCCAGCAAAAGCAACATCCGTCCGGTCTTACTCTCTTCCCAAAACCATTTACCCATTAGCTCCAGATCATCAATGCTGTCGCGGTGCGTTCGCGTCTCGGTGAAATAGGCTTCCAGATCCTCTACCACGAGCTTCAACAATGGAATGGCCGGCATGCCCCTTCTGGGGCTTTGGGGAATTTCCCCATTCAGGAAGCCCGCCACAAAGGGCGCTAACTCTTCGATCTCTAACCCACTGGCCCCGACCGTGGTACGTCCTCGTGCAGCAACCGCAGCCTCATAATCCAGTCGTAGAGCAGCCATTTCAGCCTTCACCTCGGCCAGAACAGCGTTCACATCGCCAATATCTTCAACACTCAAAACAAGCTCTGGCGGCAGCGCATAACCCATGCGCCCGTCTTTCACGGGGATGACCTCTGAGAAATCGCTGATCACCGGGCCGCTATCTGTGCCCAACAGGCCAAACGCCTCGCGTATGACTTTTTTCTGGAACACCGGATCATTTGGCTTGCCCATGCTTCGACCCATTGGGAAATCCAGAAACAGTGACCGAGGCGGTTTTATCGCTTCAATGTGCTCGCGCACAAAGCCAACCAGAACGGTCGATAAGCCTTCGGATTCAAAGTAATGAGCCAGCCCGCACACGGCGCGCGTACAAAATGGTCATATAGGTATCAGAAAAACCGTATTCACACCGTCCTGCTTCATTCGCGCGGCGGCTTGGCGGGCGGATTTCTCCATGGTGACTGGGTCAGCGGCCCCCATGAAAGAATAGTGCTCTTCTGCAACCGAACCGATTTCGCCGTCATCGGCCATCTCTTTAAGCCGTTCAAGTGGAATGATAGTGTTCAGGTCTTGCTGCCAGGCCGACCGGTCAAACTCCACTGCGACATGGGTCATCACCAGATCGCGGTCCGTTTTATCAAAGGCCCGGAAATCTTTTGCCAACCAAGAAAAAGGCTTGTCCCCGCGCCGATGAACGGCTGCTGTCGAGACAATTGAAATCCGCCGCTTATTCGCGGGCACGGGTTGCGTCCATGAGGGATCGTAAACGACTGGCAAGTCGAGATTTGAAATGAAGCCCCGGGCGACAGCGGGCATCTCTGATATCTTGGTCAAATCACATCTCCTACGAAGGAATGGAACGCGGTGTTGCCCTACAATGAAACGCCAGGAGCGACGCTGCAAGCGAAACATTCTGAATACTACATTCAGTGTAGTTGAACTGTTGTTAGGCGAATTTGAGCCCGTGCGAGCTGCAACAGAGGCATTGATCCTGAAACGGCACCCTTATCGCGCCTTGGGGCAGCAACGGCAACGCTACGGGATAAGCTAATACGATTAATTCAGACCCTGTCGGAAAGTTTGAGCGACTTTCGCCTAATCCAGTCTTGTCAGAAGCCTCATTAGGGTATCGGCCAATACATCAAAACCGGCTGTCTTTCAGTTGCTAATTTCAGCCTGTCAAGCGTCATACCCGAAGTCGCAAATTATCAAAACCAGACTGTGGTGCAAAGTGCAGCAAACGGCAGCAAGGTCCGCATAGCAGACATTTACGTCTTCAGCCGCGAAGGTCAGCTTTGTAATATTTTATCATTTAAGCAGTGATCTATTGATGTGAACGGTTATCAGCAATGTCAGGCGGAGGAATTACTCTAAATCTACCCAAACAAGGTCTACTTTGATTTTTTCAAAGAACGCCTGCAAGCCTTCTAACGTGATGCCCAATGTACGATCATTAACTAAAGGGTGCACATAGATCTGCTGGCAGCTTTTTAATCCACTATCAATGAACAACTGAACTCCCGTTTCAACACCATTAATCATGGCAAGCGGTGTGACAGCCCCAGGGCGAACACCTAGGTTTTCCATCAGGCGCTCGGCAGAGCCAAAAGAAAGCCGCCCAGTTCCCAGTTTCGTATTCAGAGTTTTGAGATCTATCTTTCTATCCTGCTCGGCGACTAAAAGCACATTGCGCTTTTTATTATCTCGCAAATAGAGATTTTTAATATGACCTCCACCCTGTTCTGAAGATAGAAATTGCCCTTGAACCTTCTTGGAATCTTCAACGGTCCTCAGAGGCACATGATCAGCGCGAGTGTACGCAATCCCCCAATTATCCAGCCGTTCCATTATCGCATCTGATGAGATTGGAAGGCTGTCTTGGTATTTAGACGAGGCATCAGCTGTGTCGTTCATGTTAACGCCTTTTCCTGATACTCGGCTCTACTGAGCTCATATCGTTTGCCCGTGAGCATGTCTTTCTTAAGCCTTGGTGTAAGATGGCTGTAGTGGCGTTCAATCATGCCAATGCTGGTGCCCATCTGTATGGCCAGTGCATGTATATCCATACCATCGTTTATCAAAGCGAATGTCGCGTAAGTATGGCGCAAGCTGTACAGTGTTCTGTTGAGACCTGTGCGTGGGCATTTGATCAGCTCGCTCTCTTTCATGAATGCACGGAAGGTCTGGTGTATATTCTTACTCACTGTTCCATCCGGCAATCTGAACACAGGCAGATCCACTCGCTCCTTCAATAGTTGTTCAAAGCTCATGTGATTGAGATCGTCCGCGCGTTCATGGATGCGTTTGAGGTAATTGATGGTTCCGCTTCTGCAGATGATATCCCGCCTGCCCGTTTTCCCTGTCACGCTCATTTCTAGGTATTGAAGACCATTTTCCTCAAACAGCGTGATGTGTTTCCAGTTTAGGTTAAGTGCTTCAGTCCCATGGCGCATACCCGTGTTGGCCAATATGAACACATAATCCCGCATGAGATATCGCATGTCAGTGGGCTTGCCCACTTTGCCCTGTTTGATCCAGTGCGGCAGTTTGCGGATCATGGTTGCGTATTCTTCGCGCGTAAAATCTGGACGCCGTTCGCTCTTCTCACCCTTGTTCACAAGCATTGGGACATTCTTATGTGCCAGAAAGCCCCTTGCCACAGCTTCATCAAACACGCGGTTCATTGCAGAATTATGTGTGTTGAGTGTACTTGCTTTTGGCTCCCTACCCATCTTTGCTCTGCGCCACTCATAGAAACTTTGCACCTTCTCATAATCAACGGAGGTTACGTACTGTGAGCCAAAATAGGGAATGAGGTATCGCTCGATGCAAACGATGTAATCCGCATAGACTTTCTTGCCTAACCCAGCGTCCAACTGTTTGCGCATATCAGTAATTGCAAGCCGCGCTACATCTGCAAACTTCTTGGTAATCACAGGAAGATCGTTCTTATGTCTGAACTTATATTCTAGATAGGTGTCACGGGCGATTTCTTTGGCCTCATTGAGATCTTTTTTCCCAGTGCTGATCCTAATAGCTTTGCCATCAATGCTAAATGCAGCCTGCCATCTTCTACTACGTTCGCGGCGATACACACGAACCTCACCATCCAAGATCAACACAGTATCATCTCGCAAATGTCGCACGCCAATCTCCTTGCCAAATTATATGGCTCACAATACCGACAAGTCTACCAATGTGTGTTTTTGATTAGGAGAAATCCAAAGAGCAAAGACTCTGTTCATTCACTAGGGTTAAGACACAGTGGTTGTGCCCGGAATCTCACCCCACAAACGCAGCAAAAAGTGTGTGTTTGGTGTGCTTTTGATATTTTATGTGGTTTGGATCAAACACTGTGTCTCCAACCAATGGCGGAAACACAGTTCCTTTTAGCTATTAATCCGAATGCGTATGTGCAGACATCTTATCCTGACGTTCAAGATCAATTGGAACAGTCATTGTCACGTCCCCTGCATGTTCAAACGTTAGGGTCACTTCAATCATATCGCCATGTTCCAACGACCGCGTCAGCCCCATGAACATCACATGATCACCGCCCCGTTTTAACGCATGCATGCCTCCTGCGGGGATGATCATACCATCTTCAAGCTTGGTCATCTTCATCACGCCATTCTCTTCCAGGTGCGTATGAAGTTCGACACGCTTCGCCACATCAGATGCAGCCGCAACCAAACGATCTTCCTGATCGGAGTGGTTATGAATCATCATAAATGCGGCGCCCGATTTAGCAACTTTGCTTGCGACACGCGCATAGGCATCCATCACCATGATATTGTCCGCGAATACAGATGTGCTTGAGAACACTGCGACACATGCCGCTGAGAGTAGATTTCTGACTTTCATTTTTATCTCCTGATTTTTTGATTTGGGTTTGAAATCAAGAGTAAATGGGTGGACCCCGCTGCTGGAAACCATCGAACGGCACAGACGCGCGTTGGGCTTGAGTCGTCCAATAATGGTGCACCCGTGCGTCGACATCGTGTAACGTCACAACGCCGGTTGAAATGTAGGCAAGCGCTAAAGCAGAAATGCAATCTGGACAGTGCGCTTGTTTCTTTATCGGATTACTATTCCCATCCAGCATGACCACAATCATTGAACCGCCAGCGCAAACAGGAACGATATGAGCGACATCTTGTTGATGCGGCATCGCATAGGCACGCGAAAGCATAGAAATCATCAAGGCAAGGATCAAACTTATGCGAACAAAATTGTGAATGGAACCACCCGACATCAGGACACAAAGAACCTGCCACACTGCGACAGGGTCTTCAATAACAACCAAACGTCACAGTCATGGCTTTTCTGCAATATTACTTCTCAGCGTGCATAATTATAAGCTAAGCGCACAAATTAAAATGCCGATGGCGACGGTCCATAAAGAAATTGCTCTGATGGCGATCTTTACCCATTTCGCTTTAAGCGTATTCAAAATCAATCCAGAGATATTTGCAGTCGCTGCAAGCACCAAATTCAATCCAAAAATCAGTCCTAGATAAATGGCAAAGGGCAACTCAAATAATTCATGTCCTTCTAACGCACTCAGCATCGAAACAATGCCTAAAACTAATGCAAATACTTTAATTTCGATGATGCGACGCTGCGGAGCCAAAGCTGCAGTTAACGCAACAACTACACCAATCAAAAGATATATGAGAATAATCGTAACATTGACGAGAGCCGGCAAGGGTACTCCCAAGACATTTCCTATAATATTGGCTGGTCAGGCGCTTACTAGTCCATCAGTTTTCTATAGATAGATCAAAAGGCCTAATGCTACAATCGGCAGTAGTAACCGCACGTCCTTCAATATTACCGTGGTACCTTCCACAAACATATCTTAGGCACCCCCTTTCGCTAAAAACGAATGTACTTGAGCAGGGGCGCCTAAAAGCACTGCAAAGAATAAGGTCGGATAAAAAATTTTCGTACTAAGCGAGGCCGAACAAGAATGCAGCACCTACAAAAGCAATCACACTGCCAACAATCCTAACCATTTTTCCCCTAATTCTGATTGGACAAGAAACCCGAAACTAATTCCCACAGCGTGTAAATGTCCTGTGCCAATTACTACATTGACATTATCGCTCCATGACCTTTCCACGAGACTTCACATGCACGGTTTAGCTATGCCCGAATACCCCCCCCCTGGCTCTTCGCAATACGAGACGAAATATGAAGCTAAGATAATACGAGCGGCCGGTATTCGAAGAATTTGCTAAGAAACTTCCTGTAAGTTTATTTGGTTAGGCCAAGAGCCGAAAACCTAAGACTGTGTTCTTTCACTAGGTTGCAGACACAGTGTTTAAGCCCGAAATCCAGCCCCATAAACACGCAAAAAAGTGTGTGTTTGGTGTGTTTTTGAAAAACACACGCATAGCGTTAGTGTCGAGAAAATAAGCCATTGATATTTATTTGAAAAGTGGTGCCCGGGGGCGGATTTGAACCACCGACACGAGGATTTTCAGTAGCGATGGCATTAGATTAATATTCAATTACAACATGTTATATAATAATTAATTAGGTGTGCAAAAAAGTGTGTTTTTACTGCTTCGTTTGCTCTGGAGAAACCACTGTGTCTTGAACCAATGGCGGCTGCACCGGTCTCGCGATCTGTCGATGCGGCAGCGTACCATGATCCTAAATGCGGTCCGTGCACATTGCGCAGAGTTTGGGATCATTGCAGCTCAGGGGGCTCGAAAAGTTTCTGAACTGGTCATTAGCCTTCGTAATGATGACACGCACGCAGTGCCGCAGATAGGTGTATGTGCCCTTTTGTCCTTGGCATCTCAACTTGACAGTTTGGAACAAGAAGTCCGTAGAATTGAGCGCCAGCTTTTGGCGTGGCATCGACAAAACGCTGCGAGCCAGCGGCTTGAGACCATCCCGGGTATTGGCCTTATCACGGCGACTGCGCTGGCCGCGAGCGTGCCTGATCCGACTGTCTTCAAATCTGGCCGACAGTTTGCAGCTTATCTTGGCCTTGTGCCTCGACAGAACTCTTCGGGAGGTAAGGATCGACTTGGACATATATCGAAGATGGGTAACGGTTATTTGCGTCGGTTACTTGTTATTGGCGCTAACTCCGTCACGCGACGGGCACCAACCATTGACAGCCGAACGGGCACTTGGGAGCGCTCGCTATTAGAGCGCAAACCAACCCGAGTTGTGAGCGTGGCCATTGCCAATAAGACTGCGCGCGCCGCTTGGGCATTGCTCTCGAAAGGAGAAAGCTACAAGGCCACACCTGCGTTTTGAGCGCAGCAGATACAACCGGCGCCTAATATCGCCGCAACCGAATGCAAGGGCAGAAGTAGGTGATGATGATCAAAAGGAACTGAAGTTAGGACACCCCGAGGCACTGTCTGGGCTCACAAGCTCGCTAGTCTGATTGGGACCTAACGTGCGGACTTCATCAAGGCCAGCGGTAACATCAACCGCATCAAAAGGTCGAACACATAACCGCGACCTGCAACCATCAAAGTCACTCAAATTAATCCTTGCAAATAAGGAGCCGTGCACACATGACAGTGCCGCTCCACATATTCATCTAAATGTTCAGGATTAGGCTTAAAATAAATCACCGTCAGTGTTTTCATCGATTTCTCCCATTTAGGGGTCATTCGCTTTGGCTAGTATCTAAACAATTAACCTATTCTGGCCATCCAAGCCGGAGCAGCTCATGCCACTTGAACAAAAACCCGATTGCCCTCGACCTTTACTGGATAGGTTTTCAAATCTACAAAAACTGGTGCCGACAAAGCCTTGCCCGTGCAGATATCGAACCGACCACCATGCAGCGGGCATTCGATCACGCAGTCAACTACAAGGCCCTGTTCCAGGCTTTCCTCTTCATGCGTGCACATTACATCACTGGCAAAGAACCCTTTTTTTGTGTTGTAGATCGCATAGCTATGGCCATTGTGCTCCCAAGCAATCAAATCTTCTTCGTCGATATCTGTGGTTTCACAAGCGTCAATCCATTGGGTCATTGGTGTGTCGGGCTCCATTTATCGAGGGCTTCAAGAAACTTCTCATTCTCACCGTCATACATCGAAATATTGGTTTGCGGATACGGGAAGTTACCTGCGGTTACTTCGCTATGGAATTTGCCAAGGGCGGCAACACGCTCGTCATGGATCTGTTTGTGCAAACGTCCCACATGGCCAAAGGCATAGGCGTGCTTTGGCGGTTTATCCTCTTCGCTGGCTTCACCACAGATATCGGCCACGAAGGACATGATTACATCGCCCGCCATGCCTGATCCTAGAGAGAAGGTTACAATCGATGTCCTATTGTTTACGGCTTCCAGAACCTCTTTGGCAATGCATTCGGCCTCAACAGCGATTACGCCCACATCCTCCATACGCTTTAACGTCTCATAGATTTTCAATGCCTCACCAGCTTTGCGGCCCCACCCGCGCAGGCCTCCGCAATAGTGGCTGAAGGTCGGGATCAACCCGATATGGCTCTGCACCGGTATGCCCTCGCGGGCCATCATCTCCATCGCTTCAAATGATCGCAGGGTGTAATATAGGTCAGCGCCGCGTCTCATTGCGTCGAAGGCGTCGGCGAGGAGTTCATCATTTGAACCCAATTGCGCCCAGGTATTGGCAACGCTAGTGAAATGTGTTGGTGCGATGCTGCGTACATCTTCAATCTGATCGGTGCCGACAGAAAACAGGTCAATTCCTGCCTCGACGCAAGCCTGGACTTCGTCTTTGTTGGACGGATTTGCGATAGAAAGTTTGCAACCCGAGCCTTTTAGCATTTGTAGATCGGCAATGGTGTAATTGCGGACCGCAGGTTTACGGCTGAAATCATAGATACGTTTCATCGATTACATTGTCCTTTGTGCAATTGGCTTCACTGGGCCACCTTGAGTGATCATATGCGGGGCTTGCCTGATGCTGGGCGCCCTGGTCGACAGGCCAAGCGAGCGGCGGAGGGTGACCACAAAAATCTCCCAGTTGGTACGGAAAAACCCGGGGTCGGGTTGCGGCACCTGCTCTTTCACGGCATCGGCCAGTCGAGGCAAAGCATGGAACGGGACCTGAGGGTAAAGGTGATGCTCCATGTGGTTGTTCATGTTCATGTAAAGAAACTTCGCCAGCCAGTTGGTGCGAAAGGACCGTGTGCTTTCAAGAATCGACGGGGAGTTTTCTTGTAGTTCGGCATGCTGGATCAGACCGAATAGAAGCATGACCGGTGCACCAAAAATACGGGGCAGAACAACCAACCAGATCGGCCACCAAATGCCAAAGAAGGGTGCCGCTCCGATCACGGCGTAAAGGGCCAGCATGATGCGTGCGTTGCGAGTCATCTTTGAGAACTCTTGCTCTGGCGAGCAGTTGCGCATCATGTCAGTATATTTCTTTGTAGCCAGCAGCCAGAACACATGCACATGAAAGCGCAGCAAACCAAAGCCGGTGATCTCTGTAATCCATCCCTTCAGACCTATTGGTGTATCGAAAGGGAACTGTGCGTCCTTCTCAGGCCACCATGTGAAGGTATGATGTGAGGTGTGGGTGTAGCGTCGGTGTAGCGGTTCTTCTAGATATATCAGCGAAGATACCCACAGTACTGCTTCGTTCAACCATCGTGTTCTGAATGCAGTGCCGTGCGCGGTCTCGTGGCTCAAGGAATAAGCGGGAACAGTCAGCAAAACTCCATGCACAAACATGGCCAACCAAACCCACCATGTTCCAAGGGACATCCAAACCAGACTGCCGGTCAAGGCCAGCGCGATAAGCCATTGTAATATATATATTACACCCGGTTTATCAGATCGGGAGGCAATCGATTTCAACTTTTTTTTATCCAATTTTACGCCAGATGACGCTGCATTGGTTGGAAAATCATGAGTCACTATAAATCTCCTCAGCTTGCGTAATTTGAGTTTTCATCGTTGAGGATTGCCTTGATCTCTTCCAGATACGACACCGCCAAATGCGGATATTCTTCCATCTCAACTGCAGTCTTCTCAGCTAAATCATCGCTCATGACCCTTAGTCTTTGACCCGTTTGAAGAGCTCGGATGTATGTTTCTGCGGCGCGTTCAAAATAATAGAGACGATTGAAGGTCTCTGCTACGGTATCACCAACCACAAGGATGCCGTGGTTTCCCATGATCATAATTTTCTTTTTCGTGTCAGACATCAGCGATGCGCATCGTTCTCCCTCATCTCCGGTGACAAGGCCGCCGAAACCATCATCAATGACATAGCGATCAAAGAAGGTAGCGGTATTTTGATCGACTGGCAAAAGTCGACTATCTTTCAAACTGGCTAACACTGTTGACCAGATTGGATGAGCGTGCATTGCGCATTTCGCTTGTGGGCAAAGCCGATGTAGCGCGCCATGCAAACCCCATGCAGCTGGGTCCGGAGCATTCGGTGCGCTCATGGTTTCAGTGTCCTGCGCATCGAACAGCATCAAATCTGTAGCGCAAACCCGCGAGAAGTGCTTGCCAACCGGGTTCATAAGGAACTGTGTTCCCTCATCATTGGTCGCCAAGCTAAAATGGTTTACGACCGCTTCGTGCATGTTCAGCCGCGCAGTCCAACGCAGTGCGGCTGCTAAATCTACGCGTTCCTGCCAGTGTCCTATATTCGCTCCATCAATAGCGAGTGTATTTTCTGTCATCAGCATAAGTGCAACCTCCTCGCGAAAATGTTATGGACACGATGGAGTATGATCATCTGGGGTAAGAGGCGAAACATACCCCTCACGGATGACGCTCTCATCGTGGGCTTTGCGGCTAAAAACCTCTCGAACCATGGGCACAAAGGTCTCGAGTGGTTCCATAGGATAGTCTGGATCAAAACTGGATTGATCCCACCGTTCACAAAATTCAGCACAAGAATCAAAAAGTGGATGATCTCGGAATTGATCGCGCGCGTCTTTGTCCCAGCCATAATGGTGGGCGTAATACAGCATCTGAAAAATGCCATGATGTTCAACGGTCCAGGCAACGTCCCATCGCACAAATGGTCGGATAACTTCTGCTGACATGCGATCATGATTCTGTGGCGCTAGCCCGTCACCGATATCATGCAAAAGTGCGCCAACCACCCAGTCTATATCAGCACCATCGCGGAGCGCGCGCGTGCCAGATTGCAACCCGTGGTCCAGGCGGGTGATTCTATATCCCTCAAGTGTGGTTTCACCAGCCTTGCGCAATTCGGTCAGGACCCGATCTGCAGTCAAAGCAAGAAAAGGTTTTTCTAGCTTGGCTAAGAGCGCATATTCTGTGGCCGTGCCATCCTTCATTGAAGTAAAGTTAACTTTCTTATTCATTGGACTGTTCCTTTTGTATACAAGCTTACAGTGCCGCAGACGAGAAACTCTATGCCCTTCCAGCTGTTTCTACGTACATGCGCTCGAGTTCTGCCTGACGTTCCATAGAATCAGGATCAAGGTCTGATGAGGCAGGTATGTCGGTTCTAAAGTGCTGATAAGCATCTTCTCCGCGCACCAATATTGCACTGTCATGGTCATGCTTAGTTTGTCGGACATGGGTTGCCAAATATTGGACATTCAATCCAATGCGACGGTCTTCGGACTTGTTGGGCATTGACGCATGGAGCGTCCAGCCGTGATGGAAGGTAGCCTCACCTGGGCGCAAAGGACAAAGTTCAGATTGGTCTTCATCTACAGATTTGACTGTCTGACCCTGCAGTAGAACATTAGTATCGTCTTCGGTCGCGGAATGCTCGACCTTACCCATTTTATGACTGCCCGGTATCATCTTCATGCACCCACTTTGTGCCGTAGCCGGAGAAAGTGCCAGCCACATGCTAACTTGATCATCGTGGCTCAAACCCCAATAAGTAAGGTCCTGATGCCAGCTGACGTGGCTTAGAGTGTGTGGCTCTTTGATAATATAGGTAACGTTGTAGAGTAGGATGTTGGGACCTATCATCTGTTCCACCATATCCAGAACCGAGGGCAATGTCGCCAATTCCAAAGCAGATGTCATGAAGGTGTGTGCTTTGGAACGATAGTGCAAAGAGCCGATTTGCTCTTCGGTTTTTTCAAGTCTATTGCGATGGAGGTTTGCCGTCTCTTCGCTCAAAAAAGGAACAGGGGATACATATCCACTTTCTTCGTATTGCTTTAAGTAAGCAGCGAAATCTAGCGCCATAATCTCTCCTCACTAAATTCAAAAATTGAAGTGGTGCGCGTATTTGCTGTTATCAGCATAAGTGCCACCTCCCTACGAATAAGTCACAGACACAATGGAGTATAATCTGGTGATTGAAAAATGATAAATTCTAAGTATATTTATAATTTAAAGTAATGTAATTGGATCATGACATGACGCAATACAGCCAAGGATTGCCACCGCTAAATTGGTTGCGCAGTTTCGAGGCCTGCGCCCGGTTAGGGTCATACACCGCCGCGGCAAAAGAGCTTAACATCACCCAGCCAGCCGTGTCGCATCAGATCCGACTTCTAGAGGCACATCTACAACAAAACCTGTTTATGCGTGATGGTCGCAGAAAATGCCTTACGACTGCCGGCCACGACTATGTCTATTTCGTGCAAGAGGCCTTTGACCTACTGCGTGTTGGAACACGGTCGGTTTTTGATCCAGATCGCGGCAAATCACTGACACTGCGTGTTAACATGGCCTTCACCCTATTCTGGTTGATTCCACGATTGGATAGCCTATATCAACGCCACCCATGGATACGGCTGAACATCCTGCCCCATATCTCTGATACAGAGGAACGACCTTCCAATTTTGCGATCGAAATCGTCAATCTCGTTACGCGATCCCAAAAAAACTATCGGCCTCTGCGGGATGAATACTTCTTCCCGGTCTGTTCACCGGCATTGGTGGCATCAGGGGGCCTTGATGGTGTCCCTTTATTCGAGAGCGCTAGCACGACCGCGAATTGGGAAACCTGGCATGGCTCCAAACATTCGGGCCCTGTGCTCAGACCCGTCAACATTTCCTCGACCGTGGTGATTTCCCTTAATGCTGCAATCAATGGCGTGGGCATGGCACTGGCGCACACCAGCTTGTTCGAGACCGCGTCAGCGGCTGGGCATCTTGTTCGGCCCTATGACGGTCAGATCAAGATGCGGGAACGGTATTTCGTGAACCAGCCATGGGAAAAGGAGCAGACAGCGGCTACTCGCGCCTTTCTGGAATGGCTGGATGATCAGCTTACATCCTAAGCCAAATCTTACAGGGTCTGCCATCAGTTCCCATGGAACAGACTGGGCTGATTGCGTAGATCATGGTTTCAGGCTAAGCGTAACCATCACAAACCAAAAAGTTGTTTGGATCAGAAAAAAGGCTGACTTTAGAGCTACGTCTCAAAACATTTGCTTCTGAAGACAGACTTCTGCTTTTTGAAGGAACGAAGCAACAATCATAGCCTTCAGACAATATCCCGAAAATATGCACCCGTAAATTAGCATCAATCGCGGACGTAGCTTGCTCATCAAGCTGAGCGATACCTTTGACTGATGCAACCGCTAAAAGGCAACTGTTGGCATAAGGAAAGTGCAAAGGCTTATTGTTTAGAGCAAGTCAACCCCGGTAAGTTCATGCCGGGTGCCTCGGGTAAAAGCGGAGACTCGGTGACGATTTGTTCCAGCCCAATTTCTTGAACCCTCTTAGTTAGTTTAAGGTCGGCAATCGGAACATCTCGGGATGGATATAGACAAGTCCCCTGACGTTTGCTTGTCTCGGCGTCACATCAGAACACAGTCTTGTCCAAAATTGGATTTTGCAAATCGGGCTTGGTATTGATCGGCTCGACCTTAAGCGCAATATCTGGATGACTTTTTGTAAAATTCGAAAGCCGTGGCCCAAGCCAGCGCGAGATGAAAATGCTATGCGCACCCACGCAAAGCGTATCATCTGGCCCATCGCGCAAATCGGAAATCACTGTTTCAAGCTGCCCAAAGCGGCGTTTTGCAGCCCCCCACAGTATCTCTCCCTGAGGGGTCAGCCGGATGTGGGTATGGCGGCGTTCGAACAGCGGAAAGCTGAGCTCGCCCTCTAATTTGGATATCTGGTAACTGACTGCTCCTTTTGACATGTGCAATGCTTCACCAGCCACGGTGAAGAATATTCTCAAGCTGTCTAAAGACCAAAATCGCATGGAGTTGTTTAAAATTATTGAACAAATAGGTCAAATTTTTAGATTTGCAGAAACTCATAACCTCCGCTTAGGTCATAACGAAGACAAAAAATAAATTTCCAATCAAGGGGGAAAACATGACTGATAAATTTGTAAAACAGCAACAATCCTTGCTTATGCGGGGTCTTATCGACCGGCGGCAGTTTATGACATCTGCACTCGCAGCCGGTGTTGCTGTTCCAGCAGCCTTGGGTCTGGCGACACAAGCTTTCGCCGCAACACCGAAAAAAGGTGGGATGATGCGGTTCGGCATGGGCCACGGCTCAACAACAGACACACTGGACCCAGCCACCTATGAGAATGCTTGGAGTCAAAATGTAGGATATGCCTTTTCAAACCACCTTACTGAAGTGGGTCCAAACGGACAACTTCGCCCTGAACTTGCTGAAAGCTATGAAGCCTCGGCCGATGCTGCCACTTGGCGGTTTAAGATCCGCTCAGGCGTAGAGTTCCACAATGGCAAGACCCTTACGCCGCAAGATGTTGTAGACAGCTTCAACCATCACCGTGGTGAAGATTCAACATCCGCAGCCAAAGGATTGCTAACCGCGGTCAATGAAATCTCAATTGACGGCGACACCGTTGTGTTTGCTCTTGCTGATGGCAATGCTGACTTCCCGTTCATTGTATCAGATTACCACTTCTCAATACGCCCATCCAATGGTGATGGCACAATGGATTGGAGTTCAGGGATCGGAACTGGCGGATTTGTTCTGGACAGCTTTGAGCCTGGCGTTGCGGCAAAATTCACCAAGTTTCCAAATTACTGGAAAGAAGGCGCAGGCCACGCAGACTCAATCGAAATTCTGTCGTTGATTGATGGGACAGCGCGGCAGAATGCTGCGATGAACGGCGACGTAGATATCATCGACAGGGTTGATCCCAAAACAGTTAACCTGATGGAGCGTGTGCCAAATCTTAATGTTCAAGAAAGCACCGGCACATTGCACTATACCTTCCCAATGCGGTTAGATGTTGCGCCGTTTGATAACTATGACCTGCGTATGGCGCTTAAACATGCTGTAAAACGTCAGGAATTGGTTGACAAAATCCTTCTCGGACATGGTGCCTTGGGCAATGACCATCCGATCTCGACTGCGAACCCCTATCATAATGGTGATCTACCACAACGGGAGTTTGACGCAGACAAAGCGGCCTTCCACTACAAGAAATCTGGCCACTCGGGTGCGATTCAGCTGTCTGCAGCTGATGCAGCATTCGCAGGCGCGGTTGATGCGGCCCAGTTGATTGCGAACTCAGCAGCTGAAGCGGGTATCAACGTTGAAGTGGTACGTGAGCCATCTGATGGGTACTGGTCAAACGTGTGGAACAAAAAAGGCTGGTGCGCTTGCTATTGGGGCGGCCGTCCGACCGAAGACTGGATGTTCTCAGCAGGTTACACCAACGACACCGAATGGAATGATACAGCCTGGAAGGGCACTGATTCATCTGCTCGGTTCAACGAATTGGTTCAAGCAGCACGTAAAGAGCTCGACACCTCAAAACGTCGCGAGCAATATTACGAAGCCCAGTCACTGGTTAATGATGATGGCGGCGCATTGGTTCCAATGTTTGCCAACTATATCTCAGCCGTGAACAAAAGAATTGGACAACCAGAAGAAAGGGCAGCCAACTGGGATCTTGATGGCGGAAAAGCCGCCGAGCGTTGGTGGGTCGAAGGCTAACTTCGCAATAACATTTGTACAGGCCGACCCCTGTTGGCCTGTACAATAACTTAATCTAACAGAGCGGTGATTTCCCTTGCATCCTGTATTTAGAACGGTTCTTGAGCGTTTAGGCTTGGGGCTTGCCACACTATTTATCGTCTCAATCATTATTTTTTCGGCCATAGAAATGTTGCCCGGTGACTTTGGCGAAGCCGTACTGGGACAGGCCGCCACCAAAGAAACTGTGGCTGCATTTCGCCGTGAACTTGGGCTGGATGAACCCGCTTACATGCGATACGCGCAATGGATCGGCAATGTTGTGCAAGGTGACCTAGGCACCTCATTCTCTGGCCGAAATGCTTCTGGGATAGACCGGTCCCGCCCCGTGGTTGATCTTATTGCGCCACGATTGTGGAACACTTTGTTTTTGGCTTCTATGACAGCGATTATAGCGGTCCCCATTTCCCTTGCGCTTGGTATATCCAGCGCGCTTTATCGCAACTCGATCTATGATCGCACCATAAATACGGCCACTTTAACCACCATTTCTTTTCCTGAGTTTTTCGTCGCCTATATTCTTATTTTGCTGCTGGCTTCGCTCTGGCCGGTGTTTCCATCGCTGGCAAATGTAGATGCCGCAACACCCTTGGCAGAGCGAATGTTTAAAGCCGCCCTGCCCGCTATGACGCTCACGCTTGTGATTGTTGCACATATGATGCGGATGACCCGGGCCGCCATTATAAATTTGCTTGCCAGCCCCTATATCCAAATGGCGCGTCTGTCTGGCGCATCCCAAACAGAAATCATCATCAAACATGCACTGCCCAATGCCTGGGCACCGATTGCCACTGTGATCGCCTTTAATCTTGCATATCTGGTGGTTGGGGTTGTGGTCGTGGAAGTGGTATTTGTCTATCCGGGCGTCGGTCAGCTGATGGTGGATGCCGTGACCAGTCGGGATATTCCGGTCGTTCAAGGCTGCGCCCTGATTTTTGCCATGACCTATATCCTGCTTAATCTGACGGCCGATATCATTGGCATCATAACAAACCCGAGGCTTCTGCACCCGAAATGACACAAGACCCTGAAACCTATTCTGCACTCGGCGAAGTCGGCGCTTTTCAAGAACGCCGTACTCTTTGGACAAGAATAAAGCTGGATTTAAAGAAATCACCGATGACCGCCCGCTTTGGGATGTCTGTTATTCTTATCTACGCTATTGTCGCCATCTTTGCGCCGCTCCTGGCACCCTATGGCGAAGCAGAAGTGTTCCCAGTGCCCTATGCGCCTTGGAGTTCTGAGTTTATCTTTGGCACAGATCAAATTGGTCGCGATATTTTCTCGCGGATGATATATGGTGCTCGCAATACTGTTGGCATTGCAGTTGCAACGACATTATTAGCATTTCTCATTGGTGGTGCTCTCGGGCTTGCAGCGGCCATAAACCGGTCCTGGCTAGATCAGTTTCTAAGCCGGACAGTGGATGTTTTAATGGCCATCCCCAGTCTTATTTTTGCGCTGGTTCTGCTGTCAATTTTTGGCTCAACCGTAATTAACCTTATAATAATAATCGCCGTTCTAGACAGCACGCGCGTGTTTCGCCTGACACGCGCAGTGGCCATGAATGTTGTGGTTATGGATTATGTTGAAGCCGCTCGCCTGCGGGGCGAAGGTATTGGATGGATTATGCGCCGCGAAATTCTGCCCAATATCATGCCGCCTCTGGTTGCTGAGTTTGGGCTGCGTTTCTGCTTCGTGTTTCTTGCAATTGCAGCGCTGTCTTTCTTGGGTGTTGGCATTCAACCGCCCACTGCGGATTGGGGATCAATGGTCCGCGAAAATGCGTCTTTAATCCAATTTGCGCAATATGATCTAAAAGCCGGTCTAACCCCCCTGCTGCCTGCATCAGCGATTGCACTGCTGACAGTGGCAGTAAATTTTGTCGTGGATTGGTTCTTGCACAAAACAAGTGGTATTCGCGATGAGTGATAGCGGTCAAAAAGGTGATATCCTGCTTGATATCAAAGGCTTGAAAATCCAAGGATTTTCAGACGAGAAGTGGCATGACATCGTCAACGGTGTTGATCTGACACTGCGGCGCGGCGAAGTCATGGGGCTTATTGGCGAATCCGGCGCAGGCAAATCAACCTTAGGACTTGCCGCCATGGGATACACACAACCTGGCTGCAAAATAACAGCCGGGGAAATCATCTTTGACGGCGTAGATCTGGCAAAGTTAAGTGACGCGGAAAAGAGGAAGTTCTGGGGCAACCGGATGACCTATGTGGCACAATCTGCCGCGGCCTCTTTCAATCCGGCACATCGGCTCATCGCACAGACCACAGCCTCTACCATTCGCGCTGGCCTTAAAGATCGCAGCGAAGCTTACAGCGATGCGCGTATCCTTTATGATGCATTGAATTTACCTGACCCCGAACATATTGGTGACCGCTACCCGCATCAAGTGTCAGGCGGGCAATTGCAACGCGTCATGACCGCAATGGCAATGTCACCGCGGCCGGATTTAATTGTTTTTGATGAGCCAACCACAGCTTTGGATGTGACAACGCAGGTGGAAGTGTTGTCTTCAATGCGCAAAATTGTTGAAGAGTTTAATACGGCTGCGATTTACATCACCCATGATCTTGCGGTGGTGGCCCAGATGTCAGATTTTATAAAAGTTCTGCGCTACGGCTATGAGGTGGAAGAAGCCCCGACCCGTGAGATGTTAAGTACGCCAAAAGAAAGCTATACCAAATCGCTTTGGTCAGTGCGTGCGTTAGAAAAGCAAGAGCAAGAAATAGGTCAGAGCATCTTGTCCTTAAAAGGCATTGATGCCGCCTATGGCGCGTCAAAGGTTTTGTTCGACGTCGATATCGAAGTTCCCAAAGGATCAACTGTCGCAGTGGTTGGCGAATCTGGTTCGGGAAAATCGACAACGGCGCGGGTGATCACCGGCCTGCTGCCGCAAACCGCCGGCAGTGTTCATTTTGACGGCACCGAATTGCCACCAGCATTGGCAGATCGCAGCAAAGACCAAAAGCGCCGTATTCAAATGATTTATCAAATGGCGGACACGGCGATGAACCCGCGTCAAACAGTGCGCGATATTATAGGCAGGCCGCTGGAATTCTATCTTGATCTGCGCGGCAAAGCCAAAAATGACCGTATTACTGAGTTGCTTGAGATGATTGAACTGGACGGCCGCTTTCTAGAGCGTCTTCCAAGCGAATTGTCAGGGGGTCAGAAACAGCGCATTTGTATCGCCCGGGCTTTGGCCGCCAATCCAGATTTTGTGATTTGCGACGAAGTTACCTCGGCTCTTGATCAGATCGTTCAGGAAGGCATTCTAAAGCTGCTGCTGCGTCTGCAAAAGGAATTGGGAATAACCTATCTGTTTATTACACATGATATTTCAACGGTTAAAGCCATTTCGGATCAGGTCGTGGTCATGAACGAAGGAAAAGTCGTTGAACAGGGCCGAAAAACCGAAGTCTTTCAACCGCCACATCCCGATTATACTGAGTTATTGCTGTCTTCCGTGCCCGAAATGGATCCAGATTGGCTAACAAACCTAAATGCCAAACGCGCCGATTTGAAAGGTTAAGCGATTATCTAAGGTCCCTTTTAATCTTTTGCGAGATGTCCTTTTCGAAGATCAACGCCTCGTTTTCATAAGCCTCTAGGCGTGCTGTAAGATGAAAATACTCGGCGTCTGAAACCATTTTGGCATATTAAGATTTAGAGCAGCCAAGCGTTCATGCGTCGATCCACTTTAAAAATGATTCAAAAGAATAAGCGATCCATATTTTTAAGTCTGCACCAACAACCAATCAATCATTGCCTGTACCTGAGCTGCATGCAGATCTTTTGTGAAAACAAGATAATAACCCGATGTATCAAGCTTGCGATCTGTCAACTCTACTAACTGCCCACTTTTGATTTCCGGGGCGACTAAGTCATCCCACAAGGCAATGCCTTGTCCATCAATAACTGCCCGCACTCTGCTATTTGAGTCCGGAATCGTTAGACTGGATTTGCTTGGCAGATATGGTAGGCCTGCGGCTCTGTGCCAAGCGCGCCAACCAGCATCACCTGAACTATCCCCCAGGAGAGGTACCTGTCTAACTGCAGCCTCTATTCCAAGACTTTCTACTTTTTTTGCGATTGTTGCATTTGCCGTTGGCACGGAGGGCAATCTCAGTAAAAGCCTGCTTTCGTATTCCTTCCACTCACCAACTCCCCACAAAATCGCAACATCTACATCCTTTGTTTTCAAATCAGCGATAGAATTAACAGGCTCTATTCGCAAACTGACACCTGCATTTTTCTCAAAAAAATCCATAAGCCTTGGTGAGAGCCATCGCGAAGAGAAGTAGGTCAGTGTACCAATACAAAGTGCCCTGGTATTCGAGCCGCGAATATCTTCAATTTCTTGATCAATTTGTTGAAGCGCATTCAGAGAGACATTCCATATTCTTCTCCCATTTTCGGTGAGCTGAAGGCGCGCATTGCTCCGCTCAAACAGTGCAAAACCGAGGTTCTCCTCGAGTTTGTTTATTTGATAACTTATCGAACCTTTCGATAAATTGAGATCAGTCGCAGCCGCGGTCATTGATTGCTTTCTGGCGACAGCATCAAAAACTTTCAGCGAATCATAAGATCTAAATTTCATAAAAGCTGTTTAATATTTTAAAACAATTTGTACAAATCTTTAGTTTTGCAAAATATTAAGAGACCATTTATTTATCAAAATTACATCAAATAATCCAGATTTGGTCGTCTTAAATTCATAAACGAGCTCACAGTATGACACTAGAACTTTCTGATTTTCGCTTCGTGGCAAAAGCGCTTCCAAACAAGGGACAACGACCTCGCGAACTTGCGCGTACAATGCCAGCACACCCACTGAGTTACATGGAGCTACCACATGATCCAGAATATACGCTTTACAACTCTAGACTAACACCCGAAGCACTAAGCACTGCGTCTGACGATGAAATGTATTGGGCGGTACGTACCAATGTTATTTTTCGTCACACGGGTGAGCTACCAATTGAGATAAGCGGACCAGATGCTGAAACACTTTTAAACAAGGTGTTCACCCGTAATGTATCAAGGGTCAAACCAGGCCGATGCTCATATCAATTCGCATGCTATCATGATGGGGGGATGATCACAGACGGGGTATTGCTGCGATTATCTGAAGATCGTTTTTGGATGGCACAGGCAGACGGCGATCTTTTCAGCTGGTACAAAGCACATGCCGAAGGGTTGGATGTAAAAATCCATGATCCGAATGTCTGGGTAAGTCAGATACAGGGCCCACGTTCACTGGAGCTATTGGCCGCTGCTCTGGACGGACCGATGCCAGATCCATTCCGCTATTTCGACTGCGCCGAGGTTTCTATTGCTGGTCAGACTTGTTGGATCAGCCGTTCAGGCTTTACTAACGAACTTGGCTGGGAAGTATACTTACTTCCAGACACAGATATTGCGGCCATTGGCGACAGGATCATGGAGGTAGGTTCGGCGTTCCATATCTTACTCACCGGGACACCGGTATTCCGCGCACGTCGGATTGAGGCTGGCTTATTAAATGCAGGATCGGACTTTGGGGCGGAAACCACTCCTTTCGAAGCTGGACTTGGGAATTTTGTCGACTTCGACAATCGTGATTTCATCGGACGCAAAGCATTAGAGGTTGCAGATAAATCATCAAAAACCTGGGGTATGCGTGTAATGGGGGGAGTTTCTCAATTGGGTCGCGTAATGTGGGTGGGCGAAACTGTTGTTGGACGCGTTTGCTCGTCAGGATATTCACCATACCAAAATTGCGGTGTTTGCATTGTTCGTATGGACGACCCCGCCATAGGACCCGGCACCAAGGTAAATGTGCTCTGTGCAGACGGTTCTATTCAAGAAGGCGAGCTCTGTACTCTGCCAATGTATGACGCTGACCGCTTGATCCCTAGGGGCAAACTGGTGGATATCCCAACCAAACCGACGGTTGAGGAATGACCTTCATGCCCAGCGTTTCAACTGAACGCTCTAGGAGTTGCCAGCCAGAGATGGCCTCGGCCGTTTCCACACACTTTTCTTTTTTACTATTGAGATCGTTCTCCTCTTTGGATCTTTGTGCTGCGCTGGACGTGTTGAATGAGGCTAACCAGTTTGACCAGACGCCCAAATATTCGTGGTCTTTGTTCGGTTAGTTAAACAATGAACGAAACTGCACCTATTGGAATGTATCATGTATAACACCTGGCTAACCACGTCGCATTTTCCTGCGCACGCAGACATTGAAATCCGGGAAATTACCATCGGTACATTGCTGCGCGAGGTTGCTGCAGCACGACCAGAAGCGGAGGCCTTGGTCGAAGTCAGGCAGGACGGATCAGGAGGGCAGCATTGGACCTATGCGGAACTTCTGAAAGATGCCGAGCGGCTGGCCAAAGCGCTCTCCACACGGTTTGTCCCCGGCGAACGGGTGGTCGTCTGGTCGCCCAACAGTCCAGAATGGGTCCTATTGGAATATGCCAGTGCGCTATCCGGTCTAGTACTGGTGACTGCTAACCCGGCCTTTCAGGCACGCGAACTGGCCTATGTGCTTGAACAATCCGGCGCAGTTGCACTGTTTTTTGTCCAAGAATTCCGCGGTAACCCGATGGGCCAAATTGGGAAGGAAGTCGCCGCGAGCATCCCATCGTTGCGCGAAGTCACAGACATGGAAAGCGCAGCACTTTACACACAAGGCTCCCGCCCGATTGCTTTGCCCGATGTCGCCCCGGACGACGCCGCGATGATCCAATATACATCCGGCACCACCGGCTTTCCCAAAGGCGCGGTGCTGAGCCATCGCGGACTGGTCAACAATGCACGATTCTACGCGTCCCGCTGCGGGGTAACTGCGGCAACGACTTGGGTCAATATCATGCCGATGTTTCACACCTCGGGCTGCGGCATGGTCACACTCGGCTGCCTGCAGGCTGGGTGCCGCATGGTTCTGATCAGCCTGTTCGATGCGGATGTTGTGCTTGACCAGTTGGAGGCAAACGGTGCGGACATCATCCTCGGAGTGCCAACCATGGTGGTAACCTTGCTCGATGCACAAGAAGCTCGTTCGCGAGACCTGTCGACCCTGAAGCTCGTCAGCTGCGGCGGCTCGATGGTCGCGCCCGAATTGGTGCGAAGGGTACAGACCTTGATGGGCGCCGGGTTTTCGACCCTCTATGGCCAGACCGAGCATTGTCCGGTGATCACGCAACATCATTTAGACGACAGCATTGACGACATCTGCAACACTGCTGGCCAAGCAGTGGCGCAGACCGAGGTTTCGATCCGCAGCGTCGATGACAATCGCGCCGTCGCCGTAGGAGAGGTCGGGGAAATCTGTGCCCGCGGCCCCTGCGTCATGCTGGAATACAACGACAACCCGAAGGCCACATCCGAGACCATAGACGGAATGGGTTGGCTGCACACCGGCGATCTTGGTCGAATTGATAAACGAGGCTACGTCACAGTCACGGGTCGTGTGAAAGAAATGATCATCCGCGGCGGCGAGAACCATTTTCCCGCTGAAATTGAAAACTGCCTGTTGGAACACGCAAGCGTGGCCGAGGTCGCTGTCGTTGGCCTGCCAGACCCAAAATGGGGCGAGGTTATAGGCGCGTTCATCAGGAGCAAAGGACTGCTCGACAAGGGTACGCTGCACGCTTATTGCCGCGCAAACATGTCACCACAAAAAACGCCGAATGTTTGGGTGCAGGTCGAGGAGTTCCCCCTGACCGGCTCAGGCAAAATCCAGAAATTTATTCTCCGCGATCGTTTTGTCGCCGGGGAATATGCTGAACTCTGACTAACAGGAACCACCATGCAGGACGCAACCAAACACTTCATTAATGGCCAGTGGATTAATTCGATTGATGGACGCGAAACGGCAGTCGAGAATCCATCGACTGAAGAAAGGATTGCAACAATCACTTTAGGTGGTGTTGCTGATGTCGAGATGGCCGTCACTGCGGCTAAGGACGCCTTTCCAAGCTGGGCAGCAACTAACCCTTCGGAAAGGATCGCCGCATTGGAGCGGTTGATGGAAGTCTACAAGACACGGGCTGGAGACATGGCGCAGGCTATCAGCATTGAAATGGGTGCGCCGATTGCGCTGGCAAAGACAGCACAGGTCGGTGCCGGAGCCGGGCATCTCAAAAATACCATTCGGGCCGCCAAAACTTTTGTCTTTGAAAGTCCTTTAGGGGATCACGCGCCAGGTGATATGATCTTATACGAGCCAGTTGGTGTCTGCGCCCTGATAACCCCATGGAACTGGCCGATGAACCAGGTGATGCTAAAAGTAGCACCAGCGCTTGCGGCAGGCTGCACTATGATTTTGAAACCATCTGAGCTTTCTCCGCTCAGCTCCAATCTATTGGCTGAAATGATTGATGAGGCAGATTTTCCTCCTGGGACATTTAATCTGGTGAACGGTGATGGTGCCGGTGTTGGCGCGCATCTCACCGCGCACCCGGACGTGGACATGGTCAGCTTCACCGGGTCAACTCGAGCTGGGGTCGCGATCAGCAAGGCTGCGGCAGATACCGTGAAACGCGTTAGCCTCGAACTAGGAGGCAAAGGAGCCAATATCATATTTGCTGATGCCGATGAAAAGGCCGTCACGCGTGGCGTCCGGCACTGCTTCAACAATTCGGGCCAGTCCTGTAACGCACCAACCCGGATGTTGGTAGAACGCGCGATTTACGACCAGACCGTTGAAACCGCCCGAGCCGTAGCCGAGAAAACAGAGGTCGGACCGGCGGACATCGAAGGCCGCCACATCGGCCCGGTTGTGTCTGAAGCACAGTTCAACAAGATCCAATTCCTTATTAAGCGTGGCATGGATGAGGGTGCCAAGTTGGTTGCAGGTGGTCTGGGCCGCCCCGACGGGCTGAACCGAGGTCGTTTCGTGCGCCCCACAGTCTTTGCCAACGTCAAGCAAGATATGACGATTTGGAGGGAGGAAATCTTCGGGCCTGTGCTGTGCATGACACCCTTTGACTCAGAAGAAGAAGCCATCACCCTGGCGAATGACACGCCCTATGGTCTAACCAATTATGTACAGACCGCGGACAAGACACGTGCCCGGCGGGTGGCGCGGCGTCTAAGATCTGGTATGGTTGAAATGAACGGAAAATTCGGCGGTGCTGGTTCGCCTTTTGGAGGCATGAAACAGTCCGGCAATGGCCGTGAAGGCGGCACGTGGGGTCTTGAGGAATTTCTTGAAGTCAAAGCAGTGAGCGATTGGGATTAAATATGACAAAGGTTCTTTTTGAACGGGACGGCCGGATTGGTAGAATCACTCTAAATCGACCAGAAGTTTTAAACGCAATTGATGACGACCTGCCAACTGAATTATCTGAAGCAGTCGCACGGGCAGATGCAGATCCAAACATCCATGTGATGGTTTTATCTGGCGCGGGTAAGGCATTTTGCTCAGGGTACGATTTAGCGCATTATGCGAGTTCAGATGGGCCTAATAAAGTTGTACAAGACATGCCTTGGGATCCGATGCAGGATTTCCAATTTATGTGGCGAAATACTCAAGCTTTCATGTCTCTGTTCCGCGCAATGAGGCCAGTAATTTGTAAAGTCCATGGCTTCGCTGTAGCTGGTGGTTCAGACATCGCACTTTGCGCGGATATGATAGTAATGGGTGACGATGCAAAGATTGGCTACATGCCAACGCGGGTTTGGGGGTGTCCAACAACGGCAATGTGGGTACACCGACTTGGACCCGAAAAAGCCAAACGCATGATGTTCACTGGAGATAAGATAAATGGAATTGAGGCAGCCGAAATAGGCCTTGTACTTAAATCCGTGCCAGACGATCAGCTTGATGCCGAGGTCGAAGCGCTTGCAAGTCGTATAGCGTCAGTACCGATCAATCAGCTCGCCATGCAGAAGATGGTGATCAATTCAGCCGTTGAAGAGAAAATCAATCAAACGCAACGACTAGCTACCCTTTTAGACGGCATGACGCGACATTCACCCGAAGGCTTGAATTTCAAAGCAAGGGTTGAAGAAGTAGGATGGAAGCAGGCTGTAGATGAGAGAGACCAAGGAATCTTCGATTGGACTCAAAACGACTATTTATCGACTACGCGAAAATAGCTGCATTAATGCAACAAAGGCAACTTTCCTGCTGACTGGTGATTTTAATTTTTTTTGTCGTATACAGCCGCACTTGAAACTTTGCTTTTAGCAAACCGTGTTGTTAATCAGGAAGTATTTGCAGTTACCGTTATTAGCAAGCGCGTCCATGACGTTGTATCTCCTATGTGTCCAGCCCCCAAATTATGTACCATTTTTCAATAGAGTTTCTGGAGCTGGCGGTCTCATGTTTAGGGCTTGGTGAGGGCGGATGTGCGCTTCCTAGCTGCTGATGCCAGAGCTGGAATTTCAGGGTTTAGCTAATCTAGCAGATATTTCTTTCAATCGAATTACTTGTTGAATGAAAAGAGGGAAGCTGACAATACTGCCGGCGTAATTGAAAACATACATTATGATCGAGAATACGAGACCGTAACTCAGTATCCCTGCACCAATTACAGTTATAGGCGTATAGATAAACACCGCAATAACCCCCACCCATATTACAAAGTAATTAATAGTCTCAAGGTCAGACAGCTTTACATTCCATCTCATTAACTCCTGATAAAAACTTTTGATAGCAATGGAGTCTCTTGCGGTTAGGACGTCTACTTGTTTCTCAAGTTGATTATTGTATTTTGTATTAAGCTTATAGTTGAATTTTCCAGTTATGGTATAGATAAAAACAATAAGGCCCAGTATTGAAAGGCAAGCAAAAAAGACATCGATATTCAAAGTAGCGATGATGGCAAGAATGCCGACTACAGAAATAAGTGCATTTATCATTTCAGGCATCGAATTTTCAAGAAATTCCACAAATTCAGTTAGAAGGCCCGTCCGGGCTGATATTCTGGAAACCGATGCGTCTTTGTTTGTTTCGTTTTGGATCATCTCGGGGGTAATTCTGCAGTAAATTCCAGAGTAGATGCGTGTGTCGTAGAATCGTCTTGCACTTCCTACGATTAGTGCTGCCACTCCAGCGATAGATAAATAGAGCACTCCATCGATACTGTCTTCCAAAAGACCGTCGATCGCAATTCCAATTAGAAGTGGGAAAAGAATTCCAGTCAGTGCTTCTAGCGTCACCAAAGCGAATGTAAACAGTATTTTCCATCTAAATCTGAGAAGGAGGCTATTTATTGAAAAGTTTGTCATTGGGGCTTTGCCTATTTTCAAGTAATTTGTATTAAACAATTATTACACTTACGCAGTGCAACACTGGCGTCGTCTGTTGTGGACTATCTTCTTAAAAACACAGGTTCGTGCATCGTGTCAGGGATCACCGCCCGCAGCAATGACAATATTGTCGGGGCCAGTTGTAATTGATTTACCAAGGTATTTTCCCCATCACCCGTCGCGTTCCCGAAATAGTATAGCGCAAATTCCTGTTGAAGCGTGTCATGCCCTCCATGGTGACCGCGTGCATCCTGACCATGATCGGCGGTGACGATCACATCATATCCCATATCGCGCCATTTTGTGATCCACGGGGCCAGCATGTAATCCATCATGAAACAGGCATGATCCATTTCTGTACTGTCGTGATGAAACCGATGTCCCATGCTGTCCAGTGTGCAGGTGTGCAATATGCCGTAATCCAACCCAAAGCGATGACACAGCATCGTTAGGGTTGCAAACAGGTCGGCATCAGAGGGTGTCATTTGATTGTTGTGACCATATCCCGCCATCGTATGAAATCGGCCGTGATTGATGCTGCTGCTTTCTGATTCATCATATTCAATGTCGCGCACAGGATCAAAAGGCGCACGATTAAAGAACTCTGACCAAAAACTATGCGTCACGGCCCCTGTTATCAGATCAGATTTACGTGCCTGTGAAAAAATATCTGGCTGGGACAGACGAAAAATCGTGTCGTTGCCTGTCACCCCATGGACCTGTGGTGTGACGCCCGTATGGATCGAGGCATAACACGATGCCGATGTGCTGGGCAGCACCGATGACATTTTGAAACGTTGCGCACCGCCTGATTGTACCCACCCCTCAAGGTTTCCAAACAATCGCACCCAATTGCGATAGGGAACGCCATCCAAAATAATAAGAAGGAGTTTTTGCGTCATCCAACCCATTCCTTAGTATTATCCTCGCCCACTGTCTTTACTGTTCTATCCACAGTCACGGCTCCGTCAAGCTTGTCAGTTCCGAATTGCGAGATATAGGCGAATTGGTCTAACGTACCATAAGACCAACCGACAAGCGTGATGTTGTTGAGGTTCAGCGCTTCGATGAATGCGTGCAGGTCTGCGCCCCGTTGATCATAGAAATGCCCGCCTTCAGTTTTTGAGGACTGCCCCTGACCGCGTGGGTCGTATGAAATGGCTCAGTATTCATCAGAACCCTCGAATTCCTCAAGTTGTTTTTCAAATACAGCGGAAGACATGCCCCAACCCGGAACGAACAGAATGGTTTTGTCGCCGGAGCCCGCCACTTCGTAATACAAGGTCAAATCATCGCTGACCTGAACGGTTTCTGCTATAACCGTTCCTGCACTGAATGAGCTGATCATTGCAATCGTCCCCAGCGCAGCCGTGTGTCTCAAAAGTTTACGACAGCTGCTAGAGTCTTTTTTTAAGAATTTTGGTAACATGGTTTTTCCCCTTTGTTTGGTCAAGTTGGATTTGTTATACGACGCTATTCCTGCTTCAGGTCGGAGCGCCGAGCCGATTGAAAATCTCGTAATGAACAGTCAGATCCTGCGGGCTCAATTTCGACTAGGCACGAATGTGCAATGGGGCCTTGACCCAGCTCGGATGTGCCTTTGTCTAGACAGAGTACGTTGGGGTTACCTTGTTGGCACAAGTCACCGTCGTCTTGGATATTCAACCATGCGCCAGTGCTGATCTGGGTCACACTCTGTCGGATGTCTTCTGACAGAACGGCTGCACAAAGGCAGGCGCCGCGGCTGTTGAATACTTTGATGATATCATGCTGTCTGATTCCTCGCGCCGCGGCGTCTGAAGGGTGCAGCAGGGCAGGTTCATATCCGCCGATGCGATTTGCCTCGGACAACGGTCCATGATCAAGCTGGCTGTGCAGCTTGTTTTTGGGCTGGTTGGAGACCAGGTGCAATTGGTTTTCCTTGGCATTCCCCAGCCATTCTGCCGGGTCCATCCAAATTGGGTGACCAGGACAGTCATGATACCCAAAGCCTGCAATACGTTCCGAGAATATCTCGATCTTACCACTTGGCGTACGAAGCTTGTGGGTCTCCGGATCGGCTCTGAAATCTTCAAGCATGATATGCGGTTTTGCTGGCACAGGCAGCTTATGCCAACCTTTGGCCCGTAATTCATCAAATGGCGGCAGGTCCACTTCGTCTCTTGCTGCGGATTGGCGTGAGGCATCGTAGAGCCACCTGATCCACTCCCCGGCATCGCGACCTTCGGTGTATTTTTCTTCGATACCCAGATGCTGGGCGATCCCGCTAAAGATGTCGTAGTCATCTCGCGCCTGTCCTGCGGGTGGCACCGACCTGCCCATCATCACCAGATAGGGATCGCGTGGCGAAAGGTTAATATCATCACGTTCCAATGGTGTCGTGCAGGGCAGGACAATATCAGCGTGTTGGGCGAGTGCGTTCCAACACCAATCGTTGACGATCACCGTCTCGGGCCTGGCCCAGGCACGGCGCAGGCGATTCAGGTCCTGGTGATGGTGAAACGGATTACCACCAGCCCACCAGACCAAGCGGGTGTCGGGGTAGGTATAAGTTTTTCCATTGTAGTTGAATGATCCACCTGGATTTTCCAGTAAATCAGTGATGCGGGCCACGGGAATGAAGGTTTTAACTTTATTGCGCCCCTGCGGCAGCGCCTGAAATCGGGGGAACGCGCGTTCCAACCCAACGGTGTTTGTCGTGCCATAGCCAAAGCCAATACCTCCCCCGGGCAGGCCGATCTGCCCCAACATCGCTGCCAGAACCGTGCCCAGCCAGAACGGTTGTTCCCCATGATCCTGCCGGGTGAGTGCCCATGCAACAGATATCATCGTGCGTCCCGTTGCCATGCGGTGCGCGAGGGTGCGGATCGTATCAGCAGGCAAGTCACAGATTTCGGCAGCCCAATCTGCGGTTTTGGCAACGCCATCCCTTTCGCCTGTCAAGTATGTTACAAATTGGTCGAAACCAACCGTGTAACGGTCGAGAAAGGTGTGGTCTATCAGATTTTCGCTCAGCAGTACATGCGCCAGACCGATCATCAGTGCAGCATCTGTTGACGGACGGGGAGCAAGCCAATCCGCCTCAAGAGCCTCTGGTACATCTGACCTGAGCGGTGAGATGTTGATGAATTTAACGCCCGCGGCTTTTGCCTCCAGCAAAGCGGGGCCTGTTCGGTGCGCACCCACGCCACCTTGTCCGATGGCCGCATTTTTGAGGGGAAGCCCGCCAAAGGCCACCATCAGGTCACAATCAGTGATGATTGATTGCCAACTGGATGCACCATAGATAAACTCAGCCCCGCCCAGTACATGCGGCAGGATCACCTCGCCGGCAGCCAGACTGTAGGTGTTGACTGATTTAGTAAAGCCACCTAGCAGATTCAGAAACCGCTTTAAGTGGCCCTGCGCGTGGTGGAACCGCCCTGCGCTGGCCCAACCATATGACCCTGCAAAGATGCTCTCATTCCCATGGTCGCCAATTACACGTCGTAGTTCCTTAGCGACCAGACGTTCGGCCTGGTCCCAGCTAACCTCAACAAAATCCTCCCTGCCGCGCAGATGGCCACTCGTACCCGGTCCACCCTCCAGCCAACTTTTGCGCACCATTGGGGCGGTAATTCGATCTGGGCCATTCAACACACTGACATAGCCCTGCCCGATGGAGGATGGGTCTGGATCTTCCTCAAAAGGATGCAGAGCAACAACCTCGTTATTATGGACCTCAACCCGGTAAGTGCCCCAGTGGAAACTGGTCAGTGGGAATTCGGCTTTATTTGTCAAAACAGGCCCCTTTTCAGCAAACTTCTAAAAGCGCAGCTGCGCCCATGCCTCCGCCAACACACATGGACGTGACCACGTATTTTACGCCACGACGCTTCCCTTCAAGCAGGGCATGCCCAACCTGTCTCGCACCTGTCATGCCGTAGGGGTGGCCGACCGATATGGCACCGCCGTTCACGTTGTAGATTTCTGGATCAATCACAAGATGGTCGCGGCAATAGAGAACCTGGCAGGCAAAGGCTTCGTTAAGTTCCCAAAGGCCGATGTCTTCGATGCGAAGACCTGCATTCTTCAGAAGCTTTGGAATTGCAAAGATCGGGCCAACCCCCATCTCTTCCGGTGCGTTTCCGGCAACTGCCATACCGCGATAGATACCTAGCGGTGTGAGGCCCTGTTGCTCAGCCATTTTGCTTTCCATGAGCACACAAGCCGAGGCTCCGTCAGAAAGCTGGCTTGCGTTTCCGGCAGTGATCACACCGCCTTCGACAACCGGGTTCAATGCCCCAAGTGTTTCAGCCGTCGTGCCAGGCCGGTTGCCTTCGTCTTTTGACAAGGTCACCTCTTCCAGGGTTTCCTCTCCGGTTTCGCGGTTTTTGCCCCGCTTTATCGCAGTGATCGCAACGAGCTCTTCATCAAAGGCGCCAGCGGCCTGAGCCCGGGCCGTCCGACCTTGGGAAAGTGCTGCATATTCATCCTGGGCGTCACGACTGATCTTATAGGTCCGCGCAACATTTTCCGCCGTCATCAGCATCGGCATATAGGCATGCTCAGATTGGGCGATAACGTTTGGATCTTTCTCATCGCCCGCCCATTTCAGATAGGCATTCTGCAGGGCGGAAATATTCTCCTGCCCGCCAGCAACGGCGACGTTCTGACCATCCACAATAATCTGCTTTGAAGCCGTCGCAATGGCCATCAAACCCGATGAACATTGCCTGTCGATCGTTTGTCCTGCCACCGTATTGGGAAGGCCAGCAGCAAGCGCAGAAAGCCGGGCGACATTCATGCCTGCTGTTCCCGCCGTAAGGACCGACCCGATGACGACATCTTCGATCAAACCGGGGTCCACACCTGCACGTTTAACCGCGTGCTCAATGGCGTGCCCCATCATGGTCGGGGATTTGATGTTGTTCAGCGCACCTTTGAAGGCGACCCCAATTGGTGTTCGGGCGGTCGAGACGATAACAGCTTCTCTCATGTTCTCATCCTCATCATCGCATCAACTGCTGTGCAGTTTCCAAAGGTATCCAAGATGATTGGGTTCACATCCAATTCTACAAGTCTGTCACGATATTGATCGGAAAATTGGGCAACTTGACTGACAACTTGCACCAGCGAGGCAATGTCCTGTTGGTCCAGCCCCAACTTACGTACCAGGCTCAGCCGACGTATCGCGTCTTCGATTTGCACAGCGCTTACAGGTAGAAGCAGCGTGGCAAAATCCCTCAACTCTTCCACATCAGTCCCGCCTCGACCTATCACAAGTACATGTCCAATTCCAGGTTTGTGGCTCACACCAACAATGAATTCAGCCCTAGGCGCTTCAACCATGTTTTCGATTAGGAAATGACTGGTGTCGAGGCGGGCATCGTATCGACTAACAGAGGTCTGGATGGCGCTGATAGCTTGCTTCAAACCAGATGCGTCATTGATATTTAGATGCACAGCGCCTGCGCGGTTCTTATGCAGCAGATCTTCATTAAGCAGTTTGACCGCCAACGGAAACCCAAGAAGGTCTGCTGCAGCAATAACTTCTTCGAATGTGCCAGTCGCGTGGGCCGGAACTGGGATGTCATGCTCTGCAATCAAAGCTTTACCCATTTCCTCGTTCAGGGTGACCAACGACCCGGTCAAAACTGCTGGTGTGGACAACAAACGGTTCTCAACATCGGCCAAAACCTGCGCGCGCAAAATAGAGTATTGCGCCACAGTTCTTATCGCGCAGAGTGTGTCATCCAACCCCTGCAACGTGACTACCCCTGCATTGGCTAACCGGAGCCGCAGATCAGCAGGCAAACCATCGGGCAAGACACTGGCAATGACCACGGGGCAATCCATGCGGTTGTTCAGCTGGATCAACCCTTCAAGTGTCGGCCACCAGACATCGGCCACGTCCAGCTCACGTGGCCAATCGACAAAATAGACAAGCAGATCGCAGCGATCATCCATCAAGAGCCCCATGCCGTTGTCCGAGGTATCAGGTGTAGACATCGCGGCCCAGGGCAGGTTCCAATCCAGCGGGTTCATCAGAGAAACCAGCTCTGGGACGGTCTGACGCAATGCGTTGCGTTGCGCCTTTGTGGGTGCAGGGAAATCCAGTCCGACATTACGCCCCTTTTCCCCAATCATCGCTGCGTAACCGCCAGAATTGGCCGCAGCAACAACGCGGTTGCCTTTGGGGGGCTTGGGACTGCCCAGTAATTTGAGCGCCTCTATCAGCGCCTTGGGAGAACCTGCTTCGACAATTGCGAACCGACGGAAAAGGGCTGACCAGATTTCGTTGTCCACGGCCAGGGTGCCGGAATGGCTTTGCGCCAGTTCAGCACTTTCCTGCGTACCACCAGCCTTCAGCGCTACAAGCGGCACACCCTGTTTCACCGCACGCATGGCGGCGGTACTGAAGGCGGATATATCCACGATCCCTTCGAGGTAGAGACCGATGGCACGCACGCGGGGGTCATCCAGCATGGCGTCGATGTAATCGGCCACGTTGAGAACGGCCTGATTGCCCATCGAAATGGCATAGCCCAGCGGCAGGGCCTGTTCGACATTGGTCACCGAATAAGCGACATAACCTGACTGGCTGATCAGGGCGACACCATCGCCCGCAACAGGCGAAAACACGTTGTCACCGCCCCAGACGGCCATGCCATCAAACATGTTCATCACGCCCAGGCAGTTCGGGCCAACAAGCGCCAGATCACCCGCCGCTGTGACCAGTCGTGTTTGTAGGGCCGCGCCGTCCTCTCCCGTTTCGGCAAATTCACCGACAATGGAGACGGCGCCACCAGCGCCCATAGCGTTAAGCTCGGCTACCACGTCAACCGTGCGCTCACGCGATACGGCAATTAGGGTCGCATCCGGCGGTTCGGGCAAATCCGCAAGGCTGGGCACGCAAGCGACGCCAGCAAGTTCGGTGTATTGCGGATGCACCGCCCAGATGTGCCCAGTAAAGCCGGACTTACGGGTGGCGTTAATACAGTCTTCAACGGCTTTGCCGCCGACAAAAGCGATGTGGCGCGGTTTCAGGAGACGTTTGAGGTTTTCGCGGCAAACGCTGGACGCGGTGTCTTTCATCCCTTGAACTCCATGACCTCAAGGCCGCGAGGAATACGTTTCTCAGAGTCAAAAAACGGTAATTTATGCAGGGCAAGAGGATACTCAATGCCATCTCGGCCCTTCACTATGAAAGCATTGGCCGACATAGCCGCAGGTGTTTCGAAAAGGACATAGCCAATACCCGTGCCAAGAGTCGGTGACATCTCAAACGCTTTTACACGGCCAACTGCTACGCCGTTCGCCATAACAGACGCTCCCCACTTAATATCATTCGCCTCTGTCACAAAACCGGAAAAGCGTGGAGCAAATTCGGCGGCCTGCAAGGCATCCCTTCCAACGAAGTCATGGCCAAAATCTACAAAGTCCCCTAGCCCCAGATCAAACGGCGTCGTATCCCAGCCCATGTCGGTGCCGTAGTTCATGATCCCCGCCTCGATCCGGCGCGGGTTCATGGAATAGGTTGATAAGACCTCCATCCCATGCGGTGCGCCTGCCTCAAGCAGGTGAGACCATAAAGCGTTTCCATCGACATTTGGATCCATGTTGTAGACCTCAAAACCCAGCTCGCCAGTCCAGCCTGTTCGGCTAATCAGAACGGGCTGACCGCCCATGGTGACCTGTCTCGAATGGTAATATTTGAACCTTTCCGGGGCCCCGCCATCAACACAGGCATCTAGTATCTCGAGGCTGGTTGGCCCTTGGATCTGAATTGCCCAGGCGCCCGGATCACGGATTTCCACGTCATGGCCGAGGCTCAACGCCTGAAGCCAAGTAAATACGTCGCGGTCCGCATGAACATACCAAAACCAATCTTTCGCTAGGCGAAAAATCACGCCATCACAAGCAATGCCGCCACCGTGGTGACACATCAAGCCATAACGCCCCCGATCTACAGCCATGGTGCTGACGGGCCGAGTGAACACATAGTCAAGGAACGCCGCTGCGCCCTGACCACGAATTTCCAACGGGCGTTCAGGCACATCAAATATACCCACACGGGTGCGAAGCACGCGATATTCATCTGCGATGGAGCGATCGAATGTAACAGGGGTCAGCCGCCCTTCGTGATCGCCATACGCGGTAGTGAGATCGCACGTCGCCTTGAACCAGGGTGAACGCGCAGCGCTTGAAATGATGGGCAATACCATTCCGGCCATGTGTTTATTTCCTTTTGCTATGGTCTTTATGGGTTTGTTAGATAAATATTGGTCAAACCTACCAATTTTGCGGGATAGGTTAGGTCAGTACCGGCTAAGTCATGATTACTTCATCCCCGCTAATTGTAGACCACCAAGGCCGTCCCACTGATTGCTTGAAATAGCATCGAGCAGAAACTCAGCGACATCTTCTTTGGTAATCGGTCGTGCAAAAGTTCCGTCACCGCGAAAAACGCGATATTTCCCGTTTCCGGGTTTCTCCTTCAGGGCAGCAGGGCGGACCAATACATATGGGACCTTTTCTTCACGTGATATACGAGCATCCGCTCGTTCATAATCAGCGAAACTAGAACGCCCACCTATCATTTGCAGCATTTGTTTGACGATCCAAGACGTGCCGCCACACCCGATGCTACTTAGGAACAAACATTTTGGCGGGTTTGATTGTTCAGCGGCGGTTTGCAAAATTGCCTCGGCCGCTTTTTCCATAATCAACACACCTTTGACATTGCCAAGGCAACTGACAACGACATCAGTGCCGCGAATAAGTTCCGCGACATCCACTGGGTTTGCAACGTCGCCCTTGAGTGCAGAAAGACTTGCATCTTTTCTCAGTTTTTCGGGCGTCCTAACTAAGGCTTTGACCTCATAACCGGCGGCAAGCGCCTTGTTGAGAAAATGGCCTCCAACTGCACCAGTTGCGCCTAAAAGTGCAATGTTCATGGCTCACCTCTTCTATGGATATTTGCCTACTAACCCGGTAGGGCGCGGCCGATGATGGCGTCGAGATCCAGCCCCTTCGGTAAGGTCCCAAATGCGCCACGATAGCGTGGAGCGAGGCGACTGGCGCAAAAGGCATCGGCAACAGCGCTGTTACCATAACAGGTCAACAGCGCCCCTTGTAAGGTCAGTGCCATCATCTCGGTCACCATGCGCATTCGGCCCTCCAGCCCCTCTTTGTCTGCCAGTTCATCGCGTAACTCGTCGATTGCCCGGTCGAGATTGGGATGGTTTCCACGCGCTTTCTCTAGTTCTGTCATCAAAGCAGGGATCGCCTCGCGCTCGCGCCCAATAGCGCGCAGCACGTCCAAACCCATGACATTGCCGGACCCTTCCCAGATCGAGTTTAGCGGCGCCTCGCGATAGAGGCGCGGCATGATGCTTTCCTCGACATAACCTGGGCCTCCATGACATTCTAATGCCTCGACCACGAGGCTCGGGCAGCGTTTGGTATTCCAGTATTTAGCCACCGTCGTCCCGATGCGTGCCAGAGCCGCCTCGGCCGGATCATTCGCGTTGTCCATTGCTCGCGCGATCCGCAATCCGAGAGCTAACGCAGCTTCAACCTCTACTGCCATATCAGCAAGAACGTTCTGCATAAGTGGCTGTTGGATCAATCGTTTCTGAAATGCTGACCGGTGCGTGGTGTGATGGAGCGCCTGCACCAGGGCCTGCCGCATGATCCCCGCCGAAGACATAGCGCAATAGAGACGATTGCCCGTCACCATCTCGATGATCGTCCGAATACCGCGGCCTTCCTCGCCCACCATCACACCGTATGTATCCTGAAACTCCATTTCGGTCGAGGCGTTGGATTTGTTGCCCAGTTTGTCTTTCATCCGCTGAATAAATAGATTGTTGCGTGTGCCGTCGGGCCGCCAGCGAGGCACCAGGAAACAGGAAATTCCCATGCCCTCAGTATTGGCCAATACCAGAAAAGCGTCGCACATAGGGGCCGAGCAAAAGAACTTGTGCCCGGTCAGCAGGTAACCGTCGCTGTCAGGCCGGGCCACTGTCGAATTGGCGCGCACGTCCGATCCGCCCTGTTTCTCGGTCATGAACATGCCGATCATCGCGCCGGTCTTCTCGTGCGCAGGGATATCACGGCGGTCATATTTGGTGGACAGGACGCGGGGCATCCATTCTTCTGCAACTGCGGGCGCCATGCGCAGGGATGGCACAACGGAATACGCCATCGCCATCGGGCACATCACGCCACCTTCGGGCTGGTTGAACATGTATGTCAGAACAGACTGACCTACATGGCCTGCGTTCCCTTCATTATGCCAAGCGAAATTGTGAACTTGGTTGGATATCGCGAGATCCATAAGATCATGATAGGCCGGATGAAACTCAACCGCATTGATGCGCATGCCGTATCGATCAAATGCGCGTAGTTCCGGCCCATTTCGATTGGCCTGATTAGCTTTATCAAAAGTTTCTTCCAACCCTGTTAATTGCCCGACATGCGCAAGATGTTCAGCGTGAAATGCTCCGCCCTCAGCATGAGTCCAGTGCTGCAGCGCATTATCATCCTGCCAGAGGTTCTGGTTGCCCATATGCGGAGGCATATTGGTTACCTCATGAGTTGGCAGTCTCGCTATTGGGTCGCGTAATGACATGAGGGATCTCCTTTGGGACCAATCAAACAATTAAATTGCAATTGACGCAAACTTAGTTTTTTGATCACTATGTTTAAAATAATTAAACACAGATATGCGTTTTCGATCATTTGACAGTCTCAACATTTTCCGCACTGTAGCTGAGAAAATGAGTTTCACGGCGGCAGGCGAGGCCTTGAATATGTCCAAGGGCGCCGTGAGCTACCAGATTGCCAAACTGGAAGATGAACTGGGCGTACCCCTTTTCGAGCGCCGCCACATGCATATCCGTCTCACGGGTGAAGGCACGCGCCTGAGAGATGCTGCTGCAAAGCATTTTGGTCTTATCGAGTCCGTAATGGACGAAATAAGGTCAAACGTTGAACAACCACTCTGCGTAGGCGCTCATAGCTGGTTCATCGCTCGGTGGCTTGGCCCGCGACTGTCTGACTTCACGCAAAATCACCCAGATATCGCGCTGAGGGTGGAGCCGATCAACACGACGGCAGATCTGAACAATCCGATGTTGGATATGACCGTGTTCTGGTGTGATGCCGAGACCGGCAATCGCCAGGGGACACATCTTTATCCATCGCGCACTGTGCCGTTGGCCAATCCTGAAATCGCTGAAAGAGCAGGGGAAATCGGACTTGCCAACCTTGTCACTGAGGTGCCGCTTTTGCCTGATGCATCAGGGATGGAAGGCTGGAAACTCTGGCACGCGCTGGCGGGGTTTGACTATGACCCTCGACATAAGCCTGTGCATTTACCGGATGCAAATAGCCGCCTGCAAGCAGTTATATCAGGTAATGGCATCGCCCTTCTGGATGAACTGGCAAAGCCCGAGATTGATTCAGGCTTGTTGAAGCCAATTTCTGACATATGGCTGGCAGGGTATGGCTATTACGTGATCCCTTCAAAAAACCAAGGCACTTCTACGGCAGCGATACGGTTTGAAGAGTGGCTCCGAGATCAGCCTTTTTGATCGCCTCAAAGTAACCTTGGATATGGTCGTACTCGCCGAATTATGTGGAATGGTCTTGTCAGAAAAAACCACCTTGCCCGACAGCATCTTGGAAATTAACTTCTGTGACATGCCTAATACTGTATTCTACCGCCACTTCAGAACCAGTCCTGAGATCATCCAACATGCGGTGATGCTGTATCTTGCGGGACTTAAATTTACACCAAAAAAAAATTCTCTTTCGCTACCGGATGCAAATACCCGCCTTCAGGCAGTCATATCTGGAAATGGATTAGGGATGCAGGACGAGTTTGCAGAGCCAGAGATAGAAAGCGGTCAGCTTGTTTGGTTGTCAGAAATTGCTATTTCTAATTTCGCTTACTGTATCGTCATACCAACGAAGGGGCAATTATCGCCAGCTGCAAATATCTTTGTAGACTGGATGAGAGCGCAGGACTTCTGAAACCGAAAAAGTCGTCGTCAAATCATTTTCTGGTAACTCGAATGAACTGCGTTCTTTCACTAGGTTGTAGACACAGTTTACCCAACCCTGCCAAACCAAAGCTCAACCCATTAACCAACAGGATCACCCCATCATTTTAAGTGCCGCTGCCTCACTTGCTCTGATAAAGTCCTGTGCGCGATATCGCCAATCTAGTTCGCCTAAACGGAGTTCACTGTGGAGAGGTTCGTTGATATTGCGAGGGATTTTAACGCCTGCAAAACCAAACACAGCCATTTCCTCTGGCGTGAGATAACTGCGCACAAAAATCTTTTGGTTTCGGCTTTGCCAGCATAGCGTGGAGAAGTTTCTGATGGTGTGATGCCGCGCAAGCTCTGCAGGCAGGGCTAATCTTAGATCCCCACCGTTCGTATCTGTGTGGTGTGCGTGGATATCATTCCTCTTATTGAAGTGTTCAATCACTGTTTCAAAGAAGCCCTGTACCGCACGCGGTGCTGTTACAATTTTTGCATAAAAGTTTTCTCGGCTAAGTTCGCCCATGTGTCACCTAATTCGTATTTAACTATGTGTCTTAAGAGATAGAGCAACTGGGATTAAATTCCCTTACACGCGCCCAAAATTGTACAGTTTTGGCGAGATTTGCGGCGTAATTCATTGCGGGTGTTGGATTTTAACTGCTGCCTAGCGGTGCCTGCGCACCCTGCGGCTTCAGCCTGTCATAATCTGCCTGTGAGATTGCCGTGCTGATGGCAGGTGGCATACCGGTTGTGGTGTCTTGTGGCTTAGGTGTATTCGCAGACTTTGGGATTGCAGCCACGGGTGGTTTTAGTTGCCCCACAGTCTTTGCGGATTTTGACTTACTCTTTGGCTTGGCGTCTTTGGTCTTGAGCCGCGTATCCAGCGCGTTGGCGAGGAAGCTGGCTGTATTTGCGAAGAGTTTAATGTCGTCCACCGCTTGCTCAACACTGGTGCTTTTTGCGCCCTTCTCGATTACATCAATGAGCTTGCGCATTTCTTCTCTTGCATCATCCATACTGTTTCTACCTCATGCACCCATGCGCTCTGGTTGCTTCCAGATGGCATGGGACTGTTTAGCGATTGCGCTCTCACAAAGGTCTTTCAGGCGATCAAATGTAACGACCCACGTCTGGTGGGCTGTTTGGTCACTCGACCTCAGCTGATCTGCATAATATCCAAGTTTGTGGGAACACACACTTAGCGCTTCCACACTGGGTTCTAGTCGGTGAAAACGCAGTGTTCTAATGTAGCCCTCACTTCTTCCCAGCCAGCTTGTGCAAAACTCTGGTGTATTTTGAATTGCACCGGCACCTCTCAACTCATCGCGTATATGTTCCAATAATCTTATGCTCATAATTAACTCCCTAAATAACTTACACATTTATTTATCTCATTGCGCTGTGTACAACGGGAGACTCTGGGCAAACCAAAACCGGCCAAGACTCGGGAAACACAATGTTGGCCCATAGTGGGTCAACCGACTGTGTTTGCCCCATAGTGGAATTATCTTTTCTCTCTCAGCGGAAACTGCCCCTTGCCCACATTCTCTATATACTGCTCTGCAATGCGCAGGTGACGCTGTACGGACAACTGCTTACGCCGATAAATCTTCTTTTCAATTTTATCTGTCGAGAGATTGAGGCTCTTTCTGGATTGAAGAGTTTCACCATCCACAACGTGATTGATGCGAAGACCCACTAGATCGGCCAGCTCTGCATCTTTGAAGTTTGGATGCCTCTGCTTTGCATCCCAAACGAGAAGATGTTCATGTAGTGCAGAGAGGATAGGCTTCGTTGCCACTGGATACTTCGCCCGGCTGGGCAACTTCTGGCGCGCTGCCTTTATAATTTGAGGACGCACCAAACGCTTGAACTGGCGCGTTGTGATCGCCAGTGATGTTTCAAGGGGCACCTTTAGGATCAGCGTGTGATCGTCCCCCTGCTCTCCTGCTTCAGCTGTGCTTACCTGTCTTATGGGTGGCTCAGCAAAGATCCAGTTATGCGCGCGCCACCAATCCCAGAATTCGCCTTCGTGCACATTGCCAAAGTCTGCATAGAGCTTGGCATAGCGCCCTCGCCCACCCTGCGCACAGGTACGTTTGTACCCCTCATGGCGCCTTAGATACTCCCACCAGTAGTAATAGACCGAACATTGCCAAGGCTCTGCCTCTGGAAAAGGCGGCGGTGGCAGCACTCTTTTGCTGCGTTTGGGATCTTTTACGGGCCACGCATAGGCAAAGTGCAATGGGCGATCTTTAAACTCTTCCATAAAATCAATCCAAAATGATGCCAATTATAATTTATATTAATGCTTTTTATATCGGCATCAAACTTTGAATTACGTTTGTTTCATCGACACGGCAATCACGCCAGTCGCAGTTTTAAACTTTGGAGAACTAAAAATGACAAACGTAACTCAAAACACAAATGTAGCGCCAAGCCTAACGTCCGTTATCGATGAGATGATTGCAAACCGCATCAAATGGCAAAACGGCACCTATGCAGCAAGCAATGCAGAGCTCTATGCAATTCTAGGCAACTGCTTGGAGCTTTTTAACAAAGCCAAAGACGCCAAAACTGGTTTAGCCAAAGCCATTACGGAGCAATTGGAAGAGCGCGGTATTGGATATAACAGCTCAACCAGCCTAGCTTTGAAGATCATCCGCCTTGTATTTGTTGGGCCTAATATGGAGCAAACAATTGCAAGCCGCGCATTCTCATATGCGCGCGTTCTTAAAGTCGCTTCTGACGCAGGACAAATCGGCGATACGCTTGAGACGTTCATTACTGACAATCACGGTATTGATGAGATCCGTCGCGCCAATAAAGAAGGGCTGAGCGAAGCGGATAAAGCCAAGCAGAACAAAGACTATGCAGAAACCGTATTAAGCGATGCAAATGGTATTATGCAGATCGAGATGAAAGACGAGCTGCAGCCCGCAGATGGTGAACAATTCAGCCTGGCCCTTATTCGCAAAAATACGGATGGAACCGGCACTATTGTGTTTGGCACAGATAAATTGGTTCCAATAAAAACTGTTCTCACATTGGCAGGCAGTCAACTTAAAGAGCAGGCAAGTCAAACAGAGCAAGCGGGCGTTGCAAAGCGCAATGAAGAGCAGCGCAAAGCCAATCTAAAAAGTTTGAGCCAAGAAATGGAGCCGCAGTCGTTTCAACCTGCCTTACATGTCGATGTCACTGAGTTAAATGGCGCAGCTATCCCTGCGGAATAATCAGCCTTGATAAGTGAGCAGTCTTTGCACTGCTCACTATTTCTGTTCGAAAGGAACAATTAAATGAAGTTTGAAGAAAAGCATCGCCCCAAAACTTTGGACGATATTATCTTTGTGGACGCTTATGTCGAACGTATCGTCAAAGAAACTGCCGCCAACAAAAGGCACAAGCATCTTATTCTGCACGGACCACGCGGCGCTGGTAAGAGCGAGACCGCAAACCTGATCATGAAGAGTAGATACACAGAAGAAGACGTGAACATCGCCAAATGCTCAGTGCATGCAAGCGCGTTAGAAGATAAGAGTTTGGATATTCTCACCGGTAATTGGAACTACCAACGCGCCTTTGGCATGTTGAACGGATGTTTGGTCATAGAAGAAGTGGATCAACTAAAGCCCGGCATGCAGCAAACATTGCGCGCAATCGTCGATGAGCATACTTTTGGCATTATCATCTGCACCACAAATAACCTGCACCGGATTGATCAGCCACTCCAAGATCGTTGTCGATGCCTAGAGTTTACCTATCCAACCGTAGATCAATGGCTTCCCCGAGCCAAAGCCATATTAGATACTAACGGTATCTTTTTAACCGAAGTTCAAACCCAGCTATTGCTAAAAGGGTTTGAAGGCAGTGGACGTAAAATGATGGATTGGTTGGAAGATACAATTTTGGATTTTACCTCAGATAAGTCTGAGTTTGATCAGCTTCTTGAAGCCCGCACTGGATCCTAAAGCTTCTTACCAGCTTACTGAAGAGCCGCTCATTTTTTGGGTGGCTCTTTTTTATATTATCCGGTCGTCCAAACTTACCGTTGAGCATATGCTTTTGTAAAAGGAGCTAGGCTTGCAGCCCGACGTTGACAGAACAGTCCAATCTATTGCCCTTTTAAACGATCAAGCCCGCACCACTCTCACCAATTGCAAACTCATCATCACACGAGGCATAGATTTGCTAGGTAACGACGCTGTGGATTACATCTTAGATTTGGTGAAAGGTTTTGATGACTTCTCTGAGCGCAATGACCCATTTGGCGAACATGACTTTGGAGCCATCGAATATGAAGGCAATACTGTCTTTTGGAAGATCGATTACTACGACCTTGATCTGATGAACCACAGCCCTGATCCAAGTGATCCACATGTGACCAGACGTGTGCTCACAATAATGCTTGGAGAAGAATATTAGGTGTAGTTCTAACTTCTTGAATATCTTTATCGTCAATCGCATCTGCTTCGCATCTACGAGTGTTCAGCTATCGCCGAACTCAGATACTTCGTCTTAACTAATTCAGTTCAATTGAGTTCGTTTCCTTTATTCGATATTGCAAAGAGCAGTCAGATCAACGCCTGTAAAGGCATCAATCTAAAACTGCTCAATGCATCTGTTGCACATCGCTTGTCAGCCCGTATCACCAAACCCTTTGGAGGGAAGAGCAGGTTTTGCGATCATCTCTATTACTGGCGTATCACACGCCTACACAGAACCCATACGGTCAGGCAAACCTGTGCAGTGACGGATCCCTTGCGGGGTTGTCTTCCGTCTCACTTTTAGAAGGCGTTCCTTCTCAACCATTACGACTTTGCAAACGTCGTCACCAATTTTGTGATATGCGCGTTTAAGGCATCCTGCCAGCAGCAGGGTAGTGCAAAGAAGACGAACAACGGGCAGTTCGATTTATGCTGACGTTTTCAAAGTACATCACCACAGCGCAATTATAATCGACGCGCCAATCTTGATCTCGTTTACTTTGCCTTATTCAGCCTTTGTTTTTGCCTATATGTTTATTTATCAACTTTAACAAAAAACCTGACTTAAAACTGGTTCGCATTAGAAAACCTCATAGAACATGTATTGTATGAGATTACAGCTGATCCTATTGAAATCATTGGGGATATTTATTGGCAGATTTCGGTCGCCCAACCTAAACCTCAGACTTTATACTCAGAGCTAACAAAACATTATGTTTAAGGAGCTTTGAGATGCGACAAGCACAAACACTAAACGAAGCACAGTTTCGCAGAGTAGTACACTACTGCCGCAGTCGCCGTCATCCAGTTCGTGACACCACAATATTCATGGTTAGCTTTTATGCAGGGCTGAGAGCCAAAGAGATTGCGTCACTTAAACTGGGCGATGTGTTTGATGAGACAGGCGCTGTGCGAGAGCAATTTATTCTGGAGGTGGATCAAAGCAAAGGCAGGCAGCGCAGAACTGTGTATCTCAATCAGCGCTTAAGGAAAGCGCTTGTCACCTATTCCAAAAGTAAATGTTTGCAAGAGTTAGATCGTCCCCTGTTTGAAAGTCAAAAGGGCGGTCACTTTTCGGCAAACACAATGTGTCAGCTGTTCTTGGACATCTATAAAGCCTGCGGTCTTAAAGATGCCTCCAGTCATAGTGGGCGGCGCACTTATATCACCCGACTGGCAAACAAAGGTGTGGGAGTGCGGTTGCTCGCTGAACTTGCGGGGCATTCGCATATCAGCACAACGCAGAGATATATTGATGTGAATAGTGATCAGCTTAGTCAGGCAGTGGAGTTGCTGTGACAGGCAGGAACTAACTAGAGCGGACATTCATTCAAAGCGCAGCAAATGGCTGCTAAGAGCCCGTAGTAGCCGTTAGATGATCATGCAGCGAATGGCAGCTTTGCAGAAGCTTCGAAACCGCATCAAGCAGAGATGGCTCAAACCGGCCTTTGAGCGGCACTGTGGCGACAGTCCGCTATCAACCCCGTGTTCATTTGCGGCAATCGGAGGTGGGACTTGTCGCCCAAAAACTGCGCTTTCTGGCAGCGACGGAAGACCTACCCCAGGAGAACCCCGAAAAGCCCTTGCCGAAACCGGTTTCGGAACTCAAGGTGAGTCGCAGGGAGAATATCATGGGACACGCACCTACAGTTTTTTCAGAAGGTCCAAGCCGCGGCCGCGTCACGATTAATGAGGTTGCGGACGCTCTGCATTTGACCAAATCGACAGTGTCGCGTGCCCTCAACGGATATCCAGACATTTCGGAAGCGACTCAACTTCGAGTAAAGCGGATGGCGGAGCGAATGAACTATCAGCCGCTCAGCCATGCTCAGGCGATCAAGACGGGGCGAACCCGATCACTTGGATTTGTGTTGCAGCTTGCAGATCATGACGCCCAGCGCCCTTTCCTAGCCGAATTTCTTGCTGGACTATCAGCCGGATCAACAGCGCAGGGCTATACTTTGACAGTCGCGTCCGCAGACAGTGAGACACACTTGATCGAAACATTCCGCACACTTTTACGGGAACGTAAGGCGGATGGTTTCATCCTGCCGCGAGCTATGGTTTCCGATCCACGCGTTGAGTTGTTGCGCACCGCAAAGGTGCCGTTTGTCCTATTTGGTCGACAGGCCGACCCCGAGGGGTGCTGCTGGTTCGACATACGCGGCGAAGATGCAATGCAAGAGGCCGTGATGCATTTGTCCGAGCTTGGACACAGACGGATCGGGTTCATCAACGGCGGCACTATCTATTCATACGCAAAATTGAGAGGCGAGGGTTTCCGGGCAGGCATGGCGCAGGCCAGTATGGCCGTTGATCCAGATTTGATTTGCGAAAATGCGGTCACTTTGGACGACGGTCGTGAAGCGGCGGCTTTTCTACTTAAGATGGCGCATCCACCAACGGCGATCGTTTGTGCGGTCGATCAGGTGGCTTTGGGCGTTTACTTGGCCGCGGCTGACCTTGGCATCACAATCGGGCGCGAGCTGTCAGTTGTCGGATATGACGGCATCCAAGAAGGCGCGCATGCCCAGCCCCCACTTACCACCTTTGCTGTCGACAATCGGGCCGCTGGGGTCGAATTAGCGACCCTGCTGGTCAAATGTATTCGGGGCGAGCCGTCCGAGAACCTACGCAAGACTGCGAATGCGGCCTTCGTCAGGCGCGGGTCAACGGGACCTTGCATCAATCTTTAGAATTCGAACCACCAAAATCTCAAGGGAGGAGACACTATGACCATCAAAAGAAACTCACTATTGCGCTCAGGAGCGGCCATGGCGATTGCCTTGTCCGCAACAGGGCTTGCGGCCGATGAACTACGGTTCTGGACTACCGAGGAGCAGCCCGAACGTCTTGCCCGTCAAGAAGCTATGGCGGCTGATTTCGCCGCCGCTTCCGGTCACACTGTCGAGGTCATTCCGGTGACCGAAAATGACCTTGGCACACGCGCAACGGCGGCCTTTGCCGCGGGCGATTTGCCAGACGTGATCTATCATCCGCTTCAGTATGCTGCCCCATGGGCCGAAGCAGGAATTCTGGACACGGATGCTGCAACAGATGCCATCGAAGGTTTGGGCGGCGATACATTTGCCCAGGGCGCATTGAGCATGGTTGCGGTGGACGGCGGTTATGCCTCCGTGCCAGTGGACGGCTGGACGCAGATGCTCGTCTATCGCGCTGATTTGTTCGCGGAAAAGGGCCTTGAACCACCAAATTCTTACGCCAACGTTCTGGCGGCTGTCGATGCGCTGCACAATCCACCAGAGATGTACGGCTTCGTCGCTGCCACCAAGATTGACGAGAACTTCATGTCTCAGGTTCTTGAGCATGTGTTCCTTGCCAATGGTGTGTCTCCAGTCGATAGTGGTGGGGTTCGGGCACTGGACGAAGCGGCTACAATCGAGGTGTTGGAGTTCTACAAGGCCATCGCCGAAGCCTCGCCTCCTGGTGATCTGTATTGGGATCAGTCCCGGACCCTCTACTTTTCGGGCAATGCGGCAATGATCATTTGGTCACCGTTTATCCTGGACGAACTTGCGGGTCTACGTGACAGCGCTCCGCCCACGATCAACGACGACCCAACCTCTTCCGATCTGGCGGCAGCCACCGGAATCGTGACCAACTTTGCTGGTCCATCCAATCCCGATGGTGCGGCATGGGGCGATGTGCGCTACTTCGGTATCACATCTGACGCGTCGACAGATGCAGCGATGGAGTTCGTTCAGTACTCTATGTCCGACGGCTATGGCGCAACGCTGGCAATTGCCCCCGAAGGCAAGTTTCCGGTCCGTCGCGGCACAGCGGACAACCCGACCGAGTACGCAGACCTTTGGGCGACGCTGGACGTTGGCGTCGACCGTAAGGCACCGTTAGGCGACCTTTACGAGGCGTCAATGATCGAGGAAATCGTTGGAGGTTTGGATGTCGCACAGCGCTGGGGCGTTGCTGAAGGCCAGCTTTCTGCAGCCTCTGCCATCATCAATAGCCAAGTTATCAACCGTTTCGTACGCGAGTACATCGACGGCGAGCGTGACGCAGCAGCAACCGTTTCTGAACTGAACGCTGCCATCGCGGCTGTTCAGTAAGAGCGATACCGGACACCCCGCTAGCGGGGTGCCCGTACCCAACCATATCATTCCCAAAAGGAATTCAGATGGCAGATCTCGGCCCCCCCATTGGCACCGGATCACTCGGCAAACGAGAAGCGCGTTTGGCGTGGGGGTTGTTGTTTCCAACGATCACAGCTGTATCGCTGGTCGTTGTGTTACCGCTGCTCGCAATCTTCTGGATTTCCTTCAAACCCGTCGAGCTCGCAGATCTGCGCCCGCCTGAAGTTGTGCTGCGCGAAGACATCCGTGGCAATTATGACGCTGTGGGCGATGAAGCAACGGTCCGTTACCGACTGCGTAATTCATCCCAGGACCATCCGATAACAGGCGTGACCTTTTTGGACACCCTGCCGCTCGGACTTGTTGTACAAGACCTAGACCCTCGCTGCGTTCTGGACAGGCGCGCCCTGTATTGTGACCTCGGCAACTGGGAACCGGGCACCCGTGACACCCTGACAATCCCCGTAAGGGTCGAACAAGCCTATCTGGACAACGAATTGCGCCCGCAAGACAGCCCTGCTGTAACGACCGGTGTGTCATCAAACATCCTGACCAACAGCACATTCACGCTTGAGAACTTCAAAAGGGTCTTCAACGGCGGTGAGTTTTTTGAGGTACTTTGGGTGACGTTTTTTTATACTGTCTTTGGCACCGTCGGCGCGCTTCTTGTTGGTCTATTCGCGGCGCTTCTGCTGAACAAATCTTTCCGTGGCCAAGGTATTCTGCGAGGCCTCTTTCTGTTTCCCTATGTGGCCCCGATTATCGCCGTGGCTTTTGCCTGGCTCATTCTGTTTGACCCTTTTTCGGGTTCGGCAAACGCATTGCTAATCCAGATGGGTTTGACCCCTCAGGCGATCAACTTCTTCGGCGATCGCCCCTTGGCCCTGATCATGGTCACCGTCTTTGAAATCTGGCGCTATTTCCCACTTTCGTTCTTGTTCATCCTTGCGCGGATGCAAAGTATCGACAGTGATATGTATGAGGCCGCCGACATGGACGGAGCCTCGCCATTCCAGCAGTTCTGGTCTCTCAGTGTTCCACAACTACTGGGCATCCTTAGCGTGCTGTTCTTGCTTCGCTTCATCTGGACTTTCAACAAATTCGACGACATTTTCTTGCTGACCGGAGGCAACGCGGGCACCCGCACGTTGACGGTGAGCGTCTATGAACAGGCTTTCGCGGTCTCCAACATTGGCGCGGGCGCCGCGGTGGCAGTCGTAATCTTTGGCTGCTTGCTTACGTTCTCGATGTTCTTCCTCAAATACATCTCCCAAGAGGAAGGCCTATAAAGGCGATGCGCTTCAATTTTATCGCCAGCCCACTGCTGGGCGCCCTATGGATGATTGTTCTGTCTACTACAGTCACTGTCCTGATGAGCTTTGCTTCGGGCGAGCCGTTTCGCCCGCACATCGGGCTATCCGTTTTGTGGGGAGGCGTGATCGGCTTCGCGATTGGTCACAGATGGGGTAGTTTCATTGGGGAAATCTTCGCAGGAGCGGCGTTGCTCGCCCTTATCATCTTCGGATATGGGCCTCTAGTGACGGGCGAAAACGTTTCAACATTCTCCACTATATTTGCTGCCGTTCTCCTGTCGGTCGCCTTTTTTTGGTCCACCCACTACATCCTTATTGACCTCCCGACGGGTGCCTTGAACCGGCATGAATTCGAAGGCGCAGTGATCCGCTTCTTTACCGGCTTTGGCTATATCTTCTTCACGGCCATCGTGCTTATCCCCTTCTATGTTATGGTCATGACGAGTTTCAAAAACCAATCAGAGCTGATGCAGAACCCACTCGATTTCTCGATTGACCTCGGGAAAGGATCAGAACTTTTCCGATCCTATTATGAGCTGTTCAACCAATTCAATTTTGGCAGCTACCTGCTGAATTCATTCTTCATCTCTGTGATTACGGTCTTAATAACGCTCACCTTCGCAATCCCAGGTGCTTATGCCGTGGCGCGGTTACGATTCCGTGGGCAAGCCGCGTTCTCGCGCTCGATCCTGTTGATCTACATGGTACCGATGATCGTTTTAGCGCTGCCAATCTACATCGCTTTCTCAGCAACGGGCCTGCGCAACACCTTCATCGGCATAGTGATGATCTATCCTGTGACGACGATCCCTGTCGCGCTCTATATGCTCCAAGGCTATTTCCGTGGCCTACCGTCAGAGGTTGAAGAAGCGGGATTGATGGATGGCCTTAGCCGCCTCGCCGTGATCTGGAAGATCACCCTGCCAATGTCTTTGCCAGCACTGGCGTCGGTGTCTCTCTATGTGTTTATGATCGCTTGGAATGAATTTCTACTGGCGTTCATGTTGCTGGATGACCCGTCAAAATTCACGCTAACAAGGGGCATCGCTTCGCTTAATTCCTCTGAAATTCCACGCCAGCATCTTATGGCTGGGTCCGTGATCGCTACCGTGCCAATAATGGCACTCTTCCTCGGCCTCGAACGCTTTATAACGAAAGGGCTGACCGCTGGGTCAGTGAAGGGATAGTATGACGTTAGACGAACAAGCCCGCGATGTTCTGCGCAAGAATGACAAGGGGGGCTATACGCTCCCGACCCATGGGCTTTATCCCTACCAGTGGAACTGGGACAGCGCCTTTGCCGCCTGGGGGTTTACGACGTTTGACCCTGATCGCGGATGGACCGAACTGGAAACCCTAATGTCAGGCCAATGGGAAGATGGAATGCTTCCGCATATTCTGTTTCACCGTATTGACCCCGGTTACTTTCCCGGTCCAGACGTTTGGCAGGGGCGTGGCCCAATCCCCTCATCTGGCATCAGCCAACCACCAGTCGCGGCGACCTTCATGGCCAAGATGCTGGCCATGGACCCCAGCGGCGAACCTCGCGCTCGCGCGATTTGGCCTAAGCTCAATGCTTGGCATCGCTGGTTCATGGATTGGCGCCTAGATCAGGGTGCGGTCTGCGTCACCCATCCTTGGGAGGCCGGTCGCGACAACGCCCCTGATTGGGATGGTGCAATGAAAGCGATCAATGCCGATGACGTGGGCGACTACACACGCAGGGACACCAGCCATGTCGACCCCGCGATGCGCCCCACAAAATACGACTATGACCGCTATCTCAAACTGGTACAGCTTGGAGTATCGGTTAACTGGGACCAGGACAAACTGCGTGATATCAACCCCTTCCGAGTTGCCGACCCCACGATGACCTTTACCTTACTGCGCGCACAACGGGACATGGCCGCGATGGGCCGGCGTTTTGGTGAAGGCGTATCAGAAATCGAAGGCTGGATTGAGGTCCTTGAAGCTGGTGCAGAGACCCTGTGGAACCCAGAAATTGCAGCATATGACAGCCGCGACGTACACGCAGCTACATTCAACGGTGTCCTTTCGAATGCCTCCGCATTGTGTTGGTATGCGGGCCTCAATCATGAACGCGCTTTGCCGGCAATTGCCCGCATGTTGAACGCCGCCCGCTATGGGCTTGCGAGCTATGACCCTGAGGGCGAAGGATTTGAACCACTGCGTTACTGGCGCGGACCGACATGGCCGATCATGAGCTATCTCGTTGGGTCCGGTATGGAGGAACAAGGCGTCACCGATTTGGGTGCGCGTATCCGTGATGACACCGCGCGCTTGATGGAGCTTAACGGTTTCGCGGAATACTACAGCCCTCTGGATGGCACACCTGCAGGCGGAGAGACATTCACCTGGACCGCGGCCGTCTGGCTAGGATGGGCCGGGGACAATCGAGAAAACCAACGAGGAAACGCCTGATGTCGTCAATCAAACTAAATGCAGTTGAGAAATGGTTTGGCGCAACTCAGGTCATAAAGGGCGTAGATCTTGAGATTGAAGATGGCGAATTCGTCATTTTCGTTGGTCCGTCCGGATGCGGAAAATCTACACTTCTGCGGATGATAGCCGGGCTGGAGGAAACGTCGCGGGGGCAAATCATGATTGCGGACCGTGACGCCACAGCAGAGTCGCCTAGCAAGAGGGGGCTGGCAATGGTCTTCCAATCCTACGCGCTCTACCCGCACATGTCGGTGCGCGATAACGTCGGCTTTCCTTTGAAATCCGCAGGGCTGCCAAAGGCCGAAGTCGATGCCAAGGTCAAAGAAGCCGCCCATGTCTTGAAGCTTAACGATTACCTAGACCGTCGCCCCAAAGACCTGTCCGGCGGGCAACGTCAGCGCGTCGCCATCGGCCGCTCAATCGTCCGTGATCCAACCGCGTTCCTGTTCGATGAGCCGTTATCGAACCTTGATGCTGCCCTGCGGGTCGAAATGCGCTACGAAATCGCCAAGCTGCACCAAACCCTGCAATCAACGATGATCTACGTGACGCATGATCAGGTCGAGGCAATGACTCTGGCCGACCGAATTGTTGTTCTTGATTTTGGCAAGATTGCTCAAGTGGGTAGCCCCCGCGAGCTTTATGAACGCCCCGCCAACTTGTTCGTCGCTCAATTTATCGGCTCACCTCGGATGAACATCGTCCCAAGCACGGCAGTGAATGGGATAAGACTGCCTGAAAATGCGACAAAGGTTGGTGTCCGCCCGGAGCATATCGAATTGGTCAACCCCGGAGCAGGTTTGATCGACGGAACGGTCGATGTGCTGGAATACCTTGGCGCCGATACATTCGTGATCCTCAAGTGTGAAGACGCTGGGCAAATCACGGTACGTGTAAATGGAAATTCGACCTTAAGGCCCGGTGACTCAGTTGGTCTGCGCATCTCCAACGATCTGTTTCACACTTTCAATTCAGACGGGCTGGCCATTCATTAGATTAGCCAATGTAATCAGTCTGGCTGTGGTGGATTTGACCCCAAAGCGGAACTTGGTGATTTCCACTGCAAGTGTCGCCGTGGAAAAGTAGCCATTGGCTAAAAATTCTCTAATGCTTGCTTTGTCCGCGTAGTAGCCGTTAGATGATCACGCAGCGGATGGCAGCTGAGAGCCCGAAGCAAAAGTATCGAGTCTTTGCTGAGCGCACTCGCAGCACAAGAAACGCTACTTGAGCGAAGAACCCCATGGTTCTACGAGGGTAGATGCTCCGAGATTGACGTAGACTGTAGCAAATGCCTTGACCTAATTCACAAACTGCGGAGGTTATGTTTAAGCTCTCTCGATGGCTAACTCGATTTTCAGCCTACTCCATCAGATTTCCAAAAGTTAGGTTGGATTGCGAAATAAACGCTTGGAGGATTTATAAATTGTTCGGAAACGCGCTGACTTTAATCGAGCGGCTCAAGAATTGTTAAAAAACTGCTAGAAACAGATCAGTTGTTAAACGTCTTTTCCTAGATCATTTTGCGCGTAACGATTTGAGCCAACCAAGGCTTTCCTCTGTTGAGGCAACAGGCTTGTATTCCGCGCCTAATGGCGCATCCCATCCCAAACCTTCAAGGCGCTTAATAAATCTTAGGAAATCGAAGGTCCCATGCAACGGCTCTCCTCGGTCGGGAACTGCGGCGAATTGAATATGTCCAATATAGGCAAACACATCTTGCAGGCGCGTCTCGACATCACCTTCGGTTCGACCCACATGATAACAATCAAACATCAGCCTTACATTCGTGAGTCCAACTCTGCGCAGTATTTTGACGGCTTGAGGCGTTGTTTTTAAAAAATACCCAGGCGCATCATAAGCATTTAGTGGTTCGATCAGTATCATCTGGTCATGTTTTGCAGCCTTTTGACCAACCCGGAGCAAGGTATGAACAAATGTATCTTCGGCTTCCTGGCCATCAGCATTCCCTGCCATCACATGGACCATCCGTGCACCGATATCACGCGCATAAGCAAGCGCTTCGTCGGCATGAAGGCAAGCCTCTTGCACGCGACCCGGAACAGCCGCAAGGCCCATCTCACCGATGTCGACATTACCACGCCGTGTATTCAGGCCAAGCATTGTTAGTCCGGTTTCGGAGAGGGCTTTGCGCACATCGCGAGCGGCAATATCGTAAGGCCAATGACATTCGACAGCGTCAAATCCGGCACGTTTCGCCGCTCTTATCGCATCAGGTAACCAAATCTCATTCCATAGAAAGCCCAAATTCGCAGAGAACCTCATTTTTTTACCACTCAACATCAAATTTTGTTATAATAGCCTGCACCTGACGATCGGTTAATGTAGAAACCGGTAAGTGTTTGGTTAACATTACTAACTTTGCAGTGGCCTCCAATTCCTCAATGGCGTTGCAGGCGGCTTCGACATCTTTACCAGCCACGACCGGTCCGTGGTTGGCCAGCATGACAGCGCTTCTTTTTCCAGCAAGTCCGCGCACGGCTTTCCCTAGCTCAGGATCACCAGGCAGAAAAAACGGCAAAAGCTTTACCCGGCCCAATTGAATGATTGCATAGGGCGTCAGGTGAGGAAGAAAATCATCTTCATCCGTATCGTGCATGAGAGACAAGGCAACCGAATGGCATGAATGCAGGTGGACAACTGCCCCCGCACTGTTGCGGGTTTCATAAAAGGCCTGATGCAGCGGCATCTCTTTTGTCGGTAGATCACCATCGATGTGGCGACCTTTCGCATCAAACCGGGCAAGCCGGGCGGGGTCTAACCGCCCAAAGCTGCATCCTGTGGGAGATACCAAAAGCCCGCCATCGTCAGTCCGCGCCGAGATATTTCCGGTGCTTCCATGTGTTAGCCCACGCCGAAACAAAGACGCAGCTAGCATGCAGATGGATTCGCGTAATTTAATTTCGTTCATGTTTTTGCCTGAATAATAGAATCTGCTCTGACGAAAAAATCATCACCACCGAAATTGCCTGATTTCAGGGCAACCGGGAGTATCGGGCGGCCTGATGCACCCAGCGCCATCGTCCACGGTACACCAGGATCAATCTCGGATCCGATCCGTAATGCGGCAACGTCGAGCGCAGAAACAACTGCACCAGAGGTTTCCCCTCCTGCAACGATAATCTGACCGGTCTGAGGCTCGGTCGCAAGAGTGCTCGCCAATTCAGAAAGAATCTCTTCAACTATCTTTCCTGCTCGATCCGAGCCGAGTGTGTCTTGCACGCTTTTGACGTATTCAGGATCTCCAGAACTATGGATTAATACTGGTCCATGAAGCAATGCGTCAGCTGCTTGATTTGCTAAATCATTGCTTGTTTGGCTACCGTCGTTCAAAGATATGGGATCAATCTGCAAGATGTATCCGCCAGCATCTCGAAAGCACTCAATCTGACGCAGTGTGGTAGCCGAACAGCTTCCTGCAAGGATGAGCGTATGGCCCTCCCCGGTATGCTGCTCATTGCTTAATGGAACATTGGTCGGTACGTACCTTCCCGCCTCCGCAAAAACCTGAGCAAGTGGCTTAGCTAATCCTGAGCCACCTGCGAAAAACTCGAAGTTTTGTAAGACCTCTGCCCAAATGCGCAGATCTGCTCCGTCGATAGCATCCCCAATGACGTGGCGTGTTCCATCTTTTCTTAAGTTTGTCATTTTCTCGCAAACACGGATCGGACCAGCTTTAATATCAGCATGTTCTATCAGTCCGACTCTGCGGTCCGTCTGCAGTCCCAACCAGCTGACCAAATTTGCGTCGGTCATGGGGTTCAGTGGATGATTTTCCATACCAGATGCACTCAAAAGCGCATTGCCGACGAAAAGGTGGCCTTTGAAGACCGATCGACCATTGACCGGAAGCGCGGGAACATGTGCAACAAGACCACAACCCAATGCATCTGCAAGCGCGTCACTGACCGGACCAATGTTGCCTTCAGGAGTGGAATCAAAGGTCGAACAGTATTTGAACTGGACGCATTGAACCCCCATATCTAGCAAGGATTGTAAAGCCGATAAGGACTGGGAGATTGCATCATCAACAAGAACCGAGCGGGTCTTGAGGGCAATAACCAGAGCATCAGCATCAACCGGAAACCATGGCTGGGGTGGCCCAATGGTTTGAACGACCTGCATACCACCGTGACGCAACATCGAGGCGATATCCGTACCACCGGTAAAATCGTCCGCAATTATTCCAAGAATTGGTTTGGGCATTTTCAAACGACCCTATTTGGTAAGTCTGCACCCGAGAAAAAGGCTTCAATATTTTCTGCGGCCATGATTCCCATTGCAGTGCGCACTTCATAGGTCGCCGAACCAATATGCGGCAAGAGCGAGACATTCTCGAGTTTTCGCAGTTGATCAGGAACTCGTGGTTCATCCGCGAAGACGTCAAGACCAGCACCGGCAATACGGCCTGCAACCAGGGCGTCTACAAGGGCTTCTTGATCGATACTGTCACCGCGTGCGGTATTCACTAGATAGGCCGTCGGCTTCATAGACGCGATATGCGATGCAGTGATTGGAGGTGAAAGGCTACCACCTGGCACATGGACACTAACGACGTCCGCCTGAGACATGACCGCTTCGATGCTTTTCAATGGCAGAAAATCAGGATCTATATCGGGTACAGGGGAACGGTTATAATAGATAACCTTCATTCCAAATCCCAAAGCAGCTCGGCGCGCGGTCGCACGGCCAATGCGCCCCATTCCGACTATGCCTAGCGTTTTGCCTTGGATACTGGCCCCTAACCCATCGACGATTGAGAATCCGGTCCACTCGTTAGTGCGAAGCGTCCGCTCTGCACAAAATGTATGTCGTGTTGCCGCAAGAATAAGAAACATTGCGATATCCGCCGTGGCATCGGTGAGGACATCTGGTGTATTAGAAACGGCGATGCCCATAGCTCGAGCAACGTCGGTATCGATGTTGCTAAACCCGACTCCGACATTCGCAATCATGCCGACTCGACGAGACGAGCACTGCAGCATTTCCGCTTCAACTTGATCGCTAACGGTGACGACCAACGCGTCATATTCTTGCATTGATTTGTACAACTCATCGCGAGCCAGTGGTGCGTCGTCTGGATTGAAGACAACATCGAAGTTCTCTTTCAAACGCTGTTCAACGCTAAACGTAAGTTTGCGTGTCACACGAATCTTCGGTGTCTGATTTTCCAACACTCAGGTTCTCGCCTGCTCAAATTTTTTCCAGGCCTCTTCGAGCTTTTCGATATTGAAACCTGGCGCGCGCGCGGGAATCAACACAATGGATTCGTTTTCGATAACAGTTTCGATAGCCTGCTTCAGGTTAAGTATGACTTCTTCTGGGATTACCAACGCGCCATGGCGGTCTGCATGTATGAGTTCACCCTGTGAAACATGCATCCCCAAAATGCTCACACTAGTCCCGATTTCGACAACATGCACGTAACCATGGCTCGGTCCGATCGAACCTGCCAGAACTGGAAATCCGTCATCAATCACATCAAGATCGCGCACCACGCCATTCGTGACGGCTCCCTGTAAACCTAATCCCTTGTGAACGGCAACATGCACCTCACCCCACCAGCCAGCGATACAATTGGGATAGTCGACATCTTCGACGACCGCGACGGTGGGCCCACTTCCGCCCGCCATCAAACGGAAATAGTCCATACGGCGCGCCCGGATGACCTCTTCGGGTTCAATAGGCGGAGCAAGACCAGAAATCTTGGCAGTGCGCGCAAATCCGACAATAGCGGGATCGCCAGGTTTGGAATGCTGCATGGTGCCACGTGTAAAGCGGTTAAAACCTCGTTTGCCCTGAGCCACTTCAATCGCGTTGCAAACGGTTGGAGTGTCAACGGATTTCAAGAGTTCAAAAAGTTCTGACATACAGTCATTCATTTGATTAGCTCCTCTAGATACAATTCCAAAACCGCTTTGCAGGCGTGTGGATCTTCTAACAATGCATAATGACCCAGCCCCGCAAGACAGGTAACCGTCCCATTTAGTGCTGCACCGGCTGCATCCTTCGCGAGAGAAAAAGGTGTCATTCTATCTTCACTACCTGTCAGCGCAAGAACTGGGTATCTGGCATTCGCAAGGGCAGAGCACGCGCCTGGTCGTTCAAGGGCTAAGGTGGTTTGCTTAGATATGTAAGGTCCACATGCTTCAGCCATATCGAGGATCGTTTCCAACACAATTTCCGCATTCATACCGTGAATTTCTGGGACACGGGCGGACATGGCTTTTCGCCCACCATGCGCTAGCACGTCATTTTCAAGATCGCGGCGCAATTGGTATTTCTCAGGATCATCGGCATGTGGGTTCACTCCGAACAAAACCAGCAGGCCAATATCCAGCCTGTCGGCCAGATGGGCTGCTACGCCTGCACCCAGAGAAAAGCCACACACAACCGAACCTGGGGGCACGTCCTCTGTGAGGAGGCGTTCATATTCATCAACTGACTGATAACGAATAGGAATTACAGTTCTTTGGCTTTGAGATACGCCAAGTGCATTAAGAAAAGGCAAAAATACCTCACCTGTACACAACGTACCCGGCAGCAAAAACCATTGTTTTGATATCATGCTATCAGTATCCATCGTTAGACAGCCCTGAGCTATCAGTGTATGCTCCTAACACACCGCGAACGGCCGAAACGCTGCTCTGTATTAGATTATTGAAGTCGTTCCCGGGTGTGACCAAATTGAAGCCTTGCTCAACTCGGCGCTTTGCCTCTCCAACATCACTGCAAAAAATCCCAGTAGGGCACCCTTTGTTCTGCGCACGTTCAAGAATAAATGAGATCGCCGCCTCGGACTCGGATCTTGGAAACTCCAGCGATCCCTCCATGGAGAAGGCCAGATCATTTGGCCCAATGTAAATCATATCGATGCCTGTTACGTCCAAAATTTCATCGATGTTTTCAACGCCATCAAGAGTTTCAATCATAGGAATCGCCATAATAACGTCATTGGCTTTGGCAACATAATCTAGCCCGCCATAAAGTAGGCCGCGCGCTGGTCCAAAGCTTCGCTCACCGATTGGCGGATAACGGCATGCTGCAACGAGCGCTCGCGCATCATCTGCTGTCGAGATCATGGGGCAAATGATGCCATAGGCACCTGCATCCAAAAGGCGCATAATCGACGCTTTGTTGAGTTCCGGCACGCGAACCAGTGGTGTTGCTGGTGTTGCTGATATCGCCTGCAGCATATGCAACGCATCCGAAAATCCCAGCATCCCATGTTGCATATCGACAGTAACAGAATGAAACCCGGCCTGGCCCATCCCTTCCGCAGAGTAGCTTGATGGGATAGCTAGCCATGCGTTTACAATCGTCTTACCTGTCGTAATCCGGTCTTTCACCTTATTTGAACGCATAATTATCCAGCCCAGCCATAGTTGGGCAACAGCGAAGCCTTTGCCACAAATCCGCCTGCATCCAGGGCTTTCCCGTCTTTCCATGCCGCGTCAAGAACCTCAGGCCGGAAGCGCGGCCATTTTCGGTGATCTCCAGATACAACAATGAGAACCTCAACCGCGTCGTCGCCTAGACATTGAAATCTACGAACAACGCCCGCCGGGATTGAATAGGTCTCCCAAGCGTTGAGATCAACAGACACGTCACTACCTTCATTTAAGTACAGACGCACGGAACCATATCTTATTATCAACACCATTTTTTCATCAAGAACAAAAGGACTGACTGTTTGGCCGGCTTGCATCTTTAGCCATTCCATTGAAAACGTATGCGGATTTGTAATTCTGGGATTATGGTCACGATTCTGGCTGATGCCATATCCAAGAATAGGTGCAATTTCGGCGCCACAATTTGGGAGTCCTGCATCGATAAAGGCCGGACGAAAATCGCGGTCGGACTCAGCAACAATACGCTTGGTCATCTCGCTCGGTGAAATGTCTCTGATTGCGGCCAAATCTTCGGCTGGCATCGGCGGGATTGTTTCACCTTCAGCAGGTACCGGATCGCCCTTGGAGGTATCAATCAGAGTGTTATTTTTCGAAATAAACAGCCCGTATTCCGCAGCCTCAATCATAATGTCGGGGTGGAAAACCACACCGCCCGTATTGTCGCCACCAAGCATTGTAAAAATCCAACCATCATCGGTGCCGGTATTGGTAAACCCACGGAAGATCCAAGTCGGTACAGACAGAACGTCACCTTCCGAAGCTTCAAAGCTATGTTCGCCATGTGCTCCCCATCGGAAGGTCCAACTACCTTTTTGAACGACGAACACCTCTGCTGTGAAATGAATGTGAAGATTGTTGGTAATCCCACTTGGCATTGCAGCTGCACCCACATTAAAGCCATGCGGCTCGGGTAGATTTACCACCTGATCGTTTGACGAACTTACGCCCGGTCCAATGATCGAGTAATTCTCTTTTAAGTGGGAACCAGGTTTTTTGCAGTCAATGAAAGCAACCGTACAACTGGCGTAGTCAGATCGTTTCACGTGTCGCGCATCCGCTTGTTTCTGTGTCAATTCTAAAGTGGCAGATTCGGTCATGAGTTGAGTCTTTCTCCAGTTGATTTATCGAAAAGGTGAAGTTTCTCAGGTTTTCGTGGTGCAATATGACAAACCTCATCAATGTTAGCCTCAAAGTCAGCTGGCCCTCGCACACATATTGATGTTGCACCGTCCTTTATAGTCACAAGAGTCGCATCACCAGTCAGTTCCAGAGCGTAAACCGGAGCCATAATAGTAGCCCGTTGCCGCTCGACGATCTCCAGATCTTCAGGTCTCACCCCCAAGACTACGTCGCACCTGTCAGAAAACTGTACGGGGATTTTGACGCCCTTCGCTACAAAGAAACCATTCTCGACTTCTCCCTTGATGAGGTTCATAGAAGGAGATCCAATGAAACCAGCGACAAAAAGATCGACGGGTTCCGAGTAGATTTTCTTTGGCGTATCCAGCTGGACGATGCGACCTTCGCGCATCACTGCAATCCGAGTAGCGAGCGTCATGGCTTCCATCTGGTCGTGGGTGACATATATTGTAGTGACCCCTAACTCATGATGCAGATGCTTTAATTCAGCACGCATTGTTACGCGCAGCTTAGCGTCGAGGTTCGACAGGGGCTCATCCATCAAGAAAATCTTTGGGGTACGAATGATGGCGCGTGCCAGTGCCACACGTTGGCGTTGACCACCTGACAGCTCAGATGGACGACGTTTGAGCAATTCTTCCAGTTCAACTTTTTCCGCAATTTCAAGAACGCGTGCAGTGCACTCTGCCTTAGATATTCCGCGAAGTTTGAGCGGATATCCAATATTTTGCGCAACAGTCATATGCGGATAGAGCCCATAATTCTGAAACACCATCGCGATATCCCGATCTTTTGGCGGCTTGTCATTTACGCGATCATTGTCGATCAGGACATCCCCGGATGTAATATCTTCTAGCCCTGCAATCATACGCATGGTCGTTGTTTTACCACAGCCCGACGGGCCAAGAAGAACAAGGAACTCCCCCGCTTCGATAGTCAGGCTTTGTTTTGGCAATGCTAGAAAACCACCGTAACGCTTTTCTATATCTACCAAACGAACTTCAGTCATTGTTAGATCTTCCTTTATTTGATCGCACCGGCAGTCATGCCGCGTGTAAAGTGTTTCTGTATGATCATCGCCATGATGAAAATTGGCACAGTGATCATGACACCGGCAGCACTCATCAATTCCCAAAGGTCGCCGCGTTCAGTTCGGAAACTAACCAACCCAACCGGAAGCGTCACCGCATCTCGACGGGTCAGGATCAACGAGAATAGGAACTCATTCCAGGTCAAGATGAAGCAGAAAATCGATGACGTCAGGATTCCAGGCGCTGCCATCGGCAAAACAATGTCGCGAATAACCCTAAGGCGTGAGGCCCCGTCGATCATCGCCGCTTCTTCGCTGTCCACCGGGATGGCATCGATAAAGCCTTTGATCATCCAAATTACGAAAGGCGTGACAATTGCAAGATTTACAATAATCAAAGCGATCCGCGTATCGAGCAGCCCAAGAGAACGAAACATCAAAAAGAACGGAAGCACGATGACAACTGCCGGGATGAATTGTGTTGAAAGAACCATAAAAAACAATATCTTGCGACCTTTTACCCGAAACCTAGAAAAGCTATAGGCTGCCAAAGAGGCGCAAGGCACGGAAATCAACACAGTGACGCCTGCAACAATGGCCGAGTTCAGTACCATGCTGCCCAAATTCCAAGGTTCGGCAAAAACCATAGCAAAGTTATCAAGAGTAGGTTTAAAATTCAGGCTGATCGAATATGCGTCGCGGGGTCGTTTTAGCGACGTCAGAAACATCCAGAAGATCGGAAAAAGGACGATCAAGGAAACAAGTAATAGCAATGCTCGTTCAATCGTCCAAAAGATGTGCTTTTTCATGCTGTTGCCGTATTCTTATCACTCAACAGCATGCGGACATACCAAGCCGAGATGACCATCATAATGAGCGTCAGAATCCAGGCCAGCGCCGAGGCGTAGCCCATATCGTACCATTTGAAACCAACGTTGAATACAAAGTACGCTAGTGTCTCAGTCGATGTTCCTGGTCCCCCGCCAGTAAGCGTGACAACCTGATCAAACATCTTCAGGGCAAAAATAGTTTTCAGGATTGCGGTGACCAGAAGAACTCCCTTCATTTGCGGAAGCACAATTTCCCAAATAACGCGGAATCCGGAAGCGCCATCAATTCTTGCAGCCTCTTCGGTTTCACGCGGAATGGAAGCTAAGCCACCAAGGCACATGAATGTCATGTATGGCGTCCAATGCCAGACATCGGTTACGACCAGAACTGCCATGGCCAAGTCTGGGTCGGCAAGCCAAGGCGTGCCCTTTAAACCAGGAAAAATCGAGCCCAAACCAACAGCCAGAACACCAAATTCTGGATTAAACATGAACCGATAACTGACTCCGATAAGGGCGGGACTCATCGCAAAGGGTAATATAAGGATAATTCGCGTAAATGTGTGCAGCGGGCCTCTACGGCGCAGAAGCAAAGCCAGTGACATCGCTAAAACAAGGGTCAGAACGACACTTGCCACCACGAATATGACTGTCACCCAAAGCGAGTTTTGAAATCCAGTTTCAGCGACTGCATGAGCATAATTTTGGAGTCCCACAAAATCATCTGGCGTGCGCTGCCGGGTTAGGTCCCACTCACGAAATGAAGTTATAAAGGAATATGCCAGTGGGTATATGGTCGTGGCCACAACAATCACAAAGGCCGGAACTAGCAAGGCATAAGAAAGGAAACGATCTTGCATAACAGAGTCAGACTTTCAGCTCAATTATTTGTATGGTCGGCACACAATTCAATATACCGACCATACTCTGGGAAAGAAGGAACACTAGCGAATACGCGAAATTTCCTCAGCAGCCGCATCAAGAACACCGGATACATCGTCAGATCCACCTGAAGCCAGGCTTGAAATAGCATTCTCCAGTATCTCTGAGATCCGCGGCCAATCTGCATCAAAACCCATGCCAGGAGCTGTCGCCAAAGCATCAGCAGCAGCCTGATGGATGCCTCCCCAGCGTGCATTAACTTCTGGATCACGCAGGTTTGAGAAATGCACTGCTACAGTTTCGTTGAGGTTCTTGTCCAACAGCACATCTCGTTCTATTGCGGGATCAGTCAGCCAGCCCAGATACTCAATGGCTGCATCACGATTGCGCGACCCTTCTGTGACACCAAATATCCAAGTGTTGGTAAAGGTTGTCCGTTCAGCTCCAGCGACAGAAGGCAAAGCCACAACGCCCAATTGTTCATCTGTTACTGTAGACTCTTCAGGATCAGTCAGTTGAGAACGAACCCACCACCAAAGTGGTAGCATAGCAGAATTACCCTGCTTAAAGCTGTTAACAGCATCCTGCTCTACGTATGCCGCAGCCCCGGTTGGTACGATTTCGTGTTTCAAAAGCAAATCAATGAACTGCTGTGTTGCAGCCACACCGGCTTCTGAGTTGAAGACAGGCTCGCCATCCTTTCCGAACAAATCACCACCGTGGCCCCAAAGCAAATTGATCCAGACCTGAAGGTTCTGACCGTTGAGCTTACCATAGGGCAAAGCGATACCTGCAAGGTCACTTGCTGCCTGCACGGCCTTGCCAGCCTCAACAACTTCGGTCCACGTTGTAGGCGGCTTCACACCAGCCTGGTCCAGGATGTCTTGACGATAAAACAAAAGTTGGACATGACCGCGCACAGGCAAACCATGAAGTTGGCCGTCTATATAGCCGTGACGAAGATGTGCCGCCGGGAAATCGGACAGATCGGTCCCCTGCGCCGCAATGCCTTCATCAATTGGATCGATCAAGTTTTTCAGAGAGCTGACCCAACCATCCATGATCGAAACGACATCGTAGTCTCCTGCCCCACCGACCATTTCTGCGGTCAGGGCTTCTTTCATGTTTGGAAACGGTACGTAATCAATAACGACATCGATACCAGTTGCCTCTTCAAAGGCAACCATGCGTGCCTCATGCGCCTCGAACTGACTTGATTTCACAATGAGCGCGTGAATGGTTTGACCGTCGTACGGTCTCCCGGGGGTAGCCTCCCAGGCGAACGCCGAACCGACAAACAGAGCGGTCGAGAGCGCCAGTGCGCTTGACAGTAGTTTCATCTTTTTCCTCCCAAAAGGTTTCTGAAGTCAATTTATTCGACACAAACTATATTTTGTCAATATTATTATTAATAATTTTTACAATAATCATTACGATAATCCTATTGTACCTTAGACCCAATTATGGAAATTATAAACGCAAGGAGAAAACACATGCAAAACACTCTCACTCAGCAGATCGAAGACGATATCGTCTTTGGCATTCTTTCGCCTGGCGCCCGGCTCACTGAAGATAGCATAATCGAACGCTACTCGGTAAAACGCCATGCGGTACGTACCGCATTTACGGAACTGAAAGCGCGCAGAATGCTCATACATGAGCCAAATCGTGGTGTAGAAGTTATCTCTTTCACTCCCGATCAGGCAGAAGAATTATATGAAATTCGTCTTATTTTAGAGAGTTCAGCAGCAAAAAAAACCAAATTACCGGTGGCTAAAACTATCTCCGATCAACTGTCCGAGATCGCAAATGCTCACAAAGATGCCTATCATAGCGGCGATTTTCGAAGTGTTTTCCATCTTAACAAAGATTTCCATAGAGTTCAATTTTCTTGCTGTAGCAATAAAAACCTTGTTAAGATGGTAGAAGAATTTGCTCGAATTGTTCAACCTATTCGCGTCATGCAGTATGGCAGCGACGAGCACATGTCATTGATTATAAATCAACATTTCACGATCATCGATGCAATGAAAGAGGACTCTCAGGAACGGTATATTCAAGCCACGAGAGATCACCTTCCCATTTCGGCAGTACGCGCTTTCCGTAAACATTATGACCGTCTTCATGCAAAACAAAATCGCATTGATAAGGTATAACGACAGTCACCGTATGTTAAGTAAACGGTCAAGCACCTCAAAAAGCATAGACTGATTAACAGTCGTACTGGTCTTGTGCGAACAGCGACCTGTTATCAGCTATGTTAGGCGGAGGAATTACTCTAAATCTACCCAAACAGGGTCTACTTTGATTTTTTCAAAGAACGCCTGCAAGCCTTCTAACGTGATGCCCAATGTACGATCATTAACTAAAGGGTGCACATAGATCTGCTGGCAGCTTTTTAATCCACTATCAATGAACAACTGAACTCCCGTTTCAACACCATTAATCATGGCAAGCGGTGTGACAGCCCCAGGGCGAACACCTAGGTTTTCCATTAGGCGCTCGGCAGATCCGAAGGACAACCGTCCTGTTCCCAGTTTCGTATTCAGAGTTTTAAGATCTATCTGTCTATCCTGCTCAGCAACTAAAAGCACGTTGCGCTTTTTATTATCTCGCAAATAGAGATTTTTAATATGACCTCCACCCTGTTCTGAAGATAAGAATTGCCCTTGAACCTTCTTGGAATCTTCTACGGTCCTTAGAGGCACATGATCAGCGCGTGTGTACGCAATCCCCCAATTATCCAGCTGTTCCATTATCACATCTGATGAGATTGGAAGGCTGTCTTGGTATTTAGACGAGGCATCAGCTGTGTCGTTCATGTTAACGCCTTTTCCTGATACTCTTTGCTTAAGCACATTTTGAGACGACTATGATGGCCTTGTCAGACAAATACGGACATGCCTCTCAAACTACCAAACTGCTTGCGCATTTGGTCTGACATGCTGTTGTCCTCAATACAGATCATACGCAAGCCATTAGCATACTTTGCCCACTCTAGGATTGCTCCGCCTCCTTGGTCGCCAATCGAACACCCAACCAAGCCAAGTTCTGTCAAAGTAGCAGGAAGAGAGGCTGCTAAAGTGCTAGCACCTTCGTCACCAATGGCATTGTAGCTCAAGCTAAACGAAACAAGTCTAGCCAGCTCAGAAACTGTTGTTCTATCCAAAGCGTTTGCAATGAGCTTTACATCAGAAGCTGTCATTTGGGCATTCCGCAAATGTAAATTCAAAGCAGCCGAGCTAATCGCACTTTTAGCCAGATGATCAGCAGCTGTGTTTGCCACATCCGAACCAATCGCTCTAAGTGCAATCTGAAGACTTTCTTCAAGAGGTAATTCGCTCGATTGCAAACTATTTCTGGCCATTAATGTTCCTGAAGTTGTGGCTAAAGCGAAAGAAGCAGCACCAAAAATCATCCCTAATCCACGTCGAGTATATGTTGAATGGCCTCGCTTAATTTCTTGGTCTTGGCTCATGATCACACCTACCTACAAATTAACTTTATCATATCAAGTTTATCCAATCACGTCAGCATACTCATCACGGCTAAGCTCATATCGCTTACCCGTTAGCATGTCTTTCTTGAGCCGTGGTGTAAGATGGCTGTAGTGGCGCTCAATCATGCCAATGCTCGTGCCCATCTGTATGGCTAAGGCGTGAATATCCATTCCATCGTTTATCAAACCGAATGTCGCGTAAGTATGGCGCAGGCTGTACAGTGTTCTGTTAAGACCTGTGCGTGGGCATTTAATCAGCTTGCTCTCTTTCATGAATGCACGGAAGGTCTGGTGTATATTCTTGCTCACTGTTCCATCGGGCAGTCTAAATACCGGCAGATCTACGCGCTCTTTCAGCAACTGCTCAAAGCTCATGTGTTTGAGGTCTTCTGCACGCTCATGAATACGCTTGAGGTAATTGATGGTTCCACTGCGGCAGATGATATCCCGCCTGCCCGTTTTCCCTGTCACGCTCATTTCTAGGTATTGAAGATCATTTTCCTCAAACAGCGTGATGTGTTTCCAGTTTAGGTTAAGTGCTTCAGTTCCGTGGCGCATACCCGTGTTGGCCAATATGAGCACATAATCCCGCATGAGATATCGCATGTCGGTGGGTTTGCCAGCCTTACCTTGTTTGATCCAATGCGGCAGTTTGCGGATCATTGTGGCGTATTCTTCACGCGTAAAGTCTGGGCGCCGTTCGCTCTTCTCACCCTTGTTTACAAGCATAGGGACGTTCTTATGTGCCAGAAAGCCCCTTGCCACAGCTTCATCAAACACGCGGTTCATCGCAGAGTTATGTGTGTTGAGCGTACTTGCTTTGGGCTCCCTGCCCATCTTTGCTCTGCGCCACTCATAGAAACTTTGCACCTTCTCATAATCAATGGAGGTCACATACTGCGAACCAAAGTAGGGAACGAGGTATCGCTCGATGCAAACGATGTAATCTGCATAGACTTTCTTGCCCAATCCAGCATCCAGCTGTTTGCGCATGTCAGTAATTGCAAGCCGCGCTACATCTGAGAATTTCTTGGTAATCACAGGGAGGTCGTTTTTATGTCTGAACTTATATTCTAAGTAAGTGTCTCGCGCGATTTCTTTGGCTTCATTGAGATCTTTTTTCCCAGTGCTGATCCTAATAGCTTTGCCATCAATGCTAAATGCAGCCTGCCATCTTCTACTGCGTTCGCGACGATACACACGGACCTCACCGTCCAAGATCAACACAGTATCATCTCGCAAGTGTCGCACGCCAATCTCCTTACCAAATTATATGGCTCACAATACCGACAAGTCTACCAATGTGTGTTTTTGATTAGGAGAAATCCAAACAGCAAAGACTCTGTTCATTCACTAGGGTTAAGACACAGTGGTTGAAGTTGGAATTACGCCCCATAAACACGCAAAAAAGTGTGTGTTTGGTGTGTTTTTGAAAAACACACGCATAGCGTTAACATCGGAAAATTAAGCCGTTGATATTACTTTGAAAAGTGGTGCCCGGGGGCGGATTTGAACCACCGACACGAGGATTTTCAGTCCACTGCTCTACCCCTGAGCTACCCGGGCACTGAAGCGCCTGAGCCTTCAGTGCGGCGGTTTTAGGACCTGTAGCACAAACTGTCCAGAGCTATTGCTATAAATTCTTGTTTCTAGATCAAATTTCTACCGCAATCCGATCAAATCAATCAAACGGCCCCGCGCCGAGGGTAAGCGATCAATCCCCAAATTCGCGCATACATGGCCCGCCAGAAAATGCTCGGTCACGCGCAAGCCCGAAACAATCTCTTTATCCTCGAAAGCAGATGCGCCTAACATGACGGGCGGCAAGGGCAATAAGCGCTGCGCCCAAGCGCCAGCCCCTTCGGCAGAGACTGCGCGCCCTGTTTTTGGCGAAACATAGATTAAATTGTCGCGCGCACCCGTGGCCGCACAGCGGCTAAGATCCAACCCATAGCCAAGACTGTCCAATAACAACATTTCCCACTGAAGATAGGCAAGCGGCCAAACATTGCCCTGCCCTAAAAGATCTAGCAATTGCTCGCTGCGCTGATAAAGCTCTGGCATGGCTTCACGCTCCGGCATCAAGCGCGACAGCAGTGTTGTAACCGCATTCAAGCCCGCCAAAGCCAATCGATCGCTTAGCGCAGCGGCGCTGCGGCTGCGTACAGGCTCGATTGTGAACTTTCCCAAATGCGCCTCTAACCTGGCTCGCCAATGAATATCAACTTGCGAACCCGGCTGCAAAACCGCGGCCATTTTGCGCGCCCGCCCGCCCGGCACAACCCCCAGATGCCGCCCTTGGCTGGGCGTTAGAACATCTACAATGACAGAGGTTTCACCATGCAAACGGCGGCTTAAAACGATTCCCGTATCGCGCCATTCCATTTTGTTACCCTATCTCACCAACGCCCCTTGGCGAAAGCTTACCATAGCGATCTGCGTTTTACACATAGTCATCTAAAAAATGCCGGCCCGCACGGTCTTCAAGTTCGATCACCCAAAGATCCGGATCAAATCCCAATTGTCGTTGCAGCGTTGTATCAATTTGTTCTTCTGTGCCTTGTTCAAGCTGTTGCCAGACACGATCGCCAGTTTGCAGGTCGAACCCGCGCTGAAACAGGCGGGCCTGACCGTCTAATGTTGCCAGTTTGACAAGCACCGCGCCAGCGGTATCATCCCCATGCGCCAATATATAGGCTGGGATGTTTTCAAGCGCCAGACGCCGCAGATAGGCTTGCACCCAAAAGGCAGCGGTCAGCCGCGTCATCCATTTCCATCCCTAAAATCTAAGCCCATTTCACTGTAGCGTGCCGCATCTTCCAGCCATTTCTGCCGCACTTTCACTTTGCAAAATAGATGGACGCGACGCTCTAAAAAGCCTTCCAGTTCTTCGCGCGCCGCTTTTGATACGGCCTTGATTGTTTCGCCCTTATTGCCGAGCAAAATACCCTTATGCCCATCACGCACCACATAAATCACCTGATCTACGCGGGCGCTGCCATCGGGGCGCTCTTCCCAGCTTTCTGTTTCAACCGTCAGCTGATAGGGCAATTCCTGATGCAATCTCAGCGTCAATTTCTCACGCGTCATTTCAGCCGCAATCATCCGCAGCGGCAAATCAGCGATCTGATCTTCCGGATAGAGCCATGGGCCTTCGGGCAGCTCTTGCCCCAGCCAAGCCCGCAAATCTGGCACACCATGCCCGCGCTCGGCAGAAATCATGAAGGTTTTCTCAAAAGCAAAAGCCGCATTCAACTGCTGCGTCAAAGCCAGAAGCGCATCTGATTTAACCCGATCAATTTTATTGATTGCCAGAATAACACGGCGACCCTCTAGCTCTTTAAGCTGGTCTATAATGCTCTGAACACCAGAGCTGATGCCGCGATGCGCTTCCACCAGAAGCACAACAATATCTGCATCCATCGCGCCGCCCCAAGCCGCCGCCACCATCGCCCGATCAAGACGCCGCCGTGGTTTGAAAAGCCCCGGCGTGTCCACGAATACCAATTGCGCGGCTCCTTCCATGCAAATCCCGCGAATACGCGCGCGTGTTGTTTGCACTTTATGCGTAACAATCGATACTTTCGCACCAACCATTCTGTTCAAAAGCGTCGATTTCCCAGCATTGGGTTCGCCAATCAGCGCAATAAAGCCTGCCTGGGTCATGTGTCCGCCTCCATTGTGTCTAAAAGAGCTTGCGCCGCCGCTTGTTCTGCAGCGCGTTTGGTGCCGGCTTTGGCCCGCGCTGACGGGCCATCGGAAAGTTGGGCCTCGATTTCAAAAACTGGCGCATGATCCGGTCCGTCGCGCCGCTTGGTGAGATAGGTTGGAGGTGGCAATCCGCGGGCCTGTGCCCATTCCTGCAGCGCGGTTTTGGCATCGCGGGTATTCTGCCCATCAACGGTTTGCAAACTGCGGTGCCAGAGGCGCAACACAAGCGCCTGCGCCGCCTCCATGCCACCATCAAGATAAGCGGCCGCAATCACGGCTTCCATCGCATCCCCCAGTAAGGTTTGCTTGCGACGCCCCCCTGTCATCATTTCTGATCGACCCAGTTTTAACACCGCTCCCAGATCAATATCGCGCGCGATTTCGGCGCAGGTTTCTTTGCGCACCAGCGCGTTATACCGCAAAGCCAAAATACCCTCAGACGCCTCTGGATCCTGCGCCAACAAAGCTTGCGCGATCACCAACCCAAGCACGCGATCACCCAAAAACTCTAAACGCTGATAATCCCGGCGAGTACTTGTGCCTTTTGAGGCATGCGTGACGGCTTCAATCAAACCAGACGGCTGTTTAAACCGATAGCCCAGCCGAGTTTGAAAAAGCGCCAGATCACTAGCGATTTTCACTGAACCGCCTTAAAAAACCGATCTGAACGCCAGGTCCAAAAATACAACATTGAGCGCCCAGCCGAGGAGAACATGATGCGATCGGCGCGCCCGATTAAATCCTCATATTTCACGAATCCAACGCCATTGCTTGCTTGGCGTACCCGGCTATCCGTTGAATTGTCCCGATTGTCACCGATGAAGAAATATTCACCTTCTGGCACGGTGAAAATACCCGTATTATCCAATGACTGTTTCCCGATATTCAGCGTGGTGTAGGTTACGCCATTGGGAAGCGTTTCTGCAAAACGTTGCTTTTCACAAATGCCCCCCATTCCAACAGCCCCATTCGCGCAGCGCGGCCGGTTTCCAAACGCACCTTGCGGTTCCATAATTTCTTCAAAAATACCATCTGGCTTTTGCGCAACGGTCTGCCCGTTGATCACCAATTGGCCGTTTTTCATCTGCACTTTATCACCGGGCATTCCGATCAAACGTTTGATGTAATCGCGCCCCGAAACCGGATGGCGAAACACCACCACATCGCCTTGTTGGGGCGTGCCTCCAAACAAGCGCTTATTGTCGTTTCGGGTGAACCCGCACAGATCCTTTGCATCGACATTCAATCCCAAACGCGGAATGATCAGGCTGGGACAAGATGCGTAGGAATAGCCATAGGCCATTTTATTCACAAACAGAAAATCACCGATCAACAGCGTTTCTTTCATCGACCCTGATGGGATCCAAAATGGCTGAAAAAATAAAGACCGAAACACCCCTGCAAGCAGCAAAGCATAAACAATTGTTTTTATCGTTTCAAAGATAGAAGCCAGCGGTGATTGGGCTTCAGTGGCCATGACGTTCTCCTGCATCCAGATTTGGGCTTAAATGGGCCTTTGCCGCATGCGTGTCAAGGCAAGAGGCGGGCCTCAATGACCACGAAAGCTTGTGCCCAAGGATGATCATCGGTCAGGGTCACATGCACCACGGCGTGATGCCCCTCGGGAGTGAGGCTGTTTAACCGTTCTAGCGCCCAGCCAGATAAGGCCATCACCGGTTGGCCCGTTTTCAAATTGCTGACGGCCATATCCTTCCAGCTAATGCCCATACGCAAGCCTGTGCCCAGCGCTTTTGAGCAGGCTTCTTTTGCGGCCCACCGCTTGGCATAGGTGCCTGCTTCATCTTTGCGGCGCTTTGCCTTGGCCTGTTCGGTATCGGTAAAGACGCGGTTGCGAAAACGGTCTCCGTGGCGTTCAAGAACCCCTGCGATACGCTCAATATTCGCAAGATCTGTTCCGATCCCCAAAATCATGCGGGCGTACGGGCCGCATCCATCAGGCGGCGCATTTCTTCAATTGCTGGTGCAAGCCCGCGAAAAATTGCCTCACCGATCAGGAAATGGCCGATATTTAACTCTATCACTTCGGGAAAGGCTGCCACAGGTTGTACAGTATCATAGGTCAGACCATGACCCGCATGCACTTCTAAACCAAGACTATGGGCAAAACTGGCCATTTCGCCCAACCGCACTAACTCTGCATCGCGTTCCGCAAAGCGCCCCTCTGCGTGCAAATCGCAATACGCCCCCGTATGCAATTCGATCACTTGCGCCCCGATGCGGTTTGCGGCTTCGATCTGCTGCTGGTCCGCGGCAATAAAAATAGAGACACGGCATCCGGCTTCGCGCAATGGCGCAATATAATGCGCAAGTTGGTTTTCTTCGCGCGCGACCTCTAGGCCACCTTCTGTGGTGCGTTCCTCGCGCTTTTCGGGCACCAAACAAATAGCATGCGGCTTATGACGCAGCGCAATTTCTTGCATTTCAGCGGTTGCCGCCATTTCAAAATTTAGCGGCACGCGCAGAATATCCATCAATCCATCAATATCCGCATCAGAGATATGCCGGCGATCCTCTCGAAGATGCGCCGTAATACCATCCGCCCCTGCCTCTTGCGCCAATTGCGCCGCCTTCAGCGGATCCGGATAGGCGCCGCCCCGCGCATTGCGCACGGTTGCAACATGATCGATATTCACACCCAGCCGCAGCTGTCCTACAGGCTTCATGCAGCTCTCCTTCGCTCTATATAGCGTAAACTAGTGCGGACGATGCGTTTCGTCATCAGATTTCAAAGCTTTTTTTCGAAGCGCAATTAATTTTTCACGCAAGGCACCTTTTCGGCGCTTTTGATAGGCCCGAATGATCGGCACACTGAGATAATATCCAACCGCCCCGGTCACAACGCCCGGAAAAATACCACCCACCATATAGGGAAAGAAAATTTCGTTATAAAAGGTCATGAGATTGGTCCAATCAACCTCTTCCCCAGAATAGCCTGCTAATAAATTATCTCTTAGATCGCGCCAGGCATCTAAAAACTTACCCCCAAATGAGCGGGTGCTTTCCACATTTTCCGTTCTATGACCCAAGATAAAATGACCGGTCTGCAAGGACACAAGCCCAATCGGGATATAGGTCAGCGGATTGCCGAAAAACGTCGCAAGCAACGCAGCCAGAGCGTTGCCATTAAACACGCGCGCCAGAAGAATGGCGGCAACAAAATGCAAACCGTAAAACGGAGTGAATGTTGTAAAAACGCCAACCCAAATGCCGCGCGCAATGCGCTCGGGCGTATCGGGCAAGCGCCGGACCCGATGTTTCACGTATTGAAACGCCCGCGACCAGCCACCTTTGGGCCAAAGCAAGTCGCGCATGATGTTTATCACCGCTCGCCGGTCACGTCGTTTAAATACCACAGGGCACCTCTGATTCTTCTTAGCTTTCGTTTACGCCGCGATGCGCAGCGCGTAAACGACGAACTGAGGCCACTTCACCTTCTGCCTGCAAAACCGTGCTGACCGCATGAAGCTGTTCGATATCGCGCAGATCCACATCAATATTCAGGCGATAAAAATCAGGGTTTCGATCGATAAACTCAAGATCCGAAATATTTGCCCTCTGTTCCCCAATCAATGTACAGACGCGCCCCAAAACGCCCGCATCATTGCCCAGCGTCATCTGCAGTGTCACCGGATAAACAGCCGCGTGCTGCCCGGAATGCCAATGCAAGTCCAGCCATAATTCCGGCAAATCTTCGTAATCCACCAACATTTGGCAATCAATTGAATGCACTGCAACCCCATGCCCATGCGCCGCAATCCCAACAATCCGCTCACCTGGCAAGGCCTGACAACAAGGCGACCGGTTGAAGGATTGCCCCGGCGATAGGCCGATCACCGCGCGGCGCATATCAACATCAACAGCTTCTTTTCCACCCAGCTTAGGATAAACGCTGCGCACCACATCGCGGGCGCTAAATTCAGCGCTTCCCATGCGTGCCAATAACTCATCAAGATCGCCGACACCCATTTTCTTGGCTGCTGTTTCAAGTACTTTATCCGTGGCGCGTTTGCCCACATGCTCAAAAGCCGCGCGCGCCAATTCCTGGCCCATCACGATGAATTTTTTACGATCTGCCTCTCTGAGGGCGCGTCGAATAGCGGTTTTGGCCTTTCCAGTCTCGGCCATTTGCAACCAAGTGGGTTGCGGATTTTGACCCTGCGCGGTGATGACCTCAATCGATTGGCCATTGCGCAGACGGGTCCATAGGGGCACGCGCAGCCCGTCGACTTTCGCCCCCACGCAAGCATTGCCAATCCGCGTATGAATGGCATAAGCAAAATCGATCGGCGTTGCGCCTTTCGGAAGCTTGATCACATCGCCCTTTGGCGAAAAGCAAAACACTTTATCCGAATACATCTCGAGCTTCACGGCCTCAAGAAAATCAAAATGGTCATGATCGGAATCAAACTGTGCGATCAGCGAGTTAATCCATTGAAAGGGATCCACAGTGAATGGGTTTTCACTGCGCACGCCATCCCGATAAGACCAATGGGCCGCCACGCCGCTTTCCGCAACATCATGCATTTGCTGGGTGCGGATTTGCACTTCAACGCGCTTACCGTCTCGGCCGGAAACGGTGGTATGTATCGACCGATACCCATTGGATTTTGGTTGGCTAATATAATCTTTAAATCGACCCGGCACGGCCCGCCAGCGTTGATGGATAACTCCCAGCACGCGATAACAATCGGCTTCACTCTGGGTGAGGATCCGAAACCCATAAATATCTGATAGCCGCGAAAAAGCTAAATCCTTTTCCTGCATTTTACGCCAGATCGAATAGGGCTTTTTGGCCCGCCCGAACACTTGCGTCGAGATATTGGCCTTGTCCAATTCATGGTTCATATCGCCGGTAATGCGCAGAACCACATCGCCCGTTTCTTTTTGCAATTTGATAAAACGGCGCATGATGGACGAGCGCCCTTTGGCATTCAACACCTTAAAAGATAGGTCTTCCAAATCTTCGCGGATCGATTGCATGCCCATCCGGCCCGCAAGGGGTGCAAAAATATCCATGGTTTCACGGGCTTTTTGAACTTGTTTTGCCGGGCGCATCGCGCGGATGGTGCGCATATTGTGAAGCCGGTCCGCCAGCTTGACCAAAATGACCCGCATATCCTGCGCAATCGCCATCAACAGCTTGCGGATATTCTCGGCTTCTTTGGTTTCAGTGGAACTGAGCTGCATATTGGTTAACTTGGTGACCCCATCCACCAATTTAGCGACTTCTGGGGTAAAGCGATCTGAAATATCCTGAAGCGTTGAGCCGGTATCTTCAACAGTATCATGCAATAAGGCCGTCACAATCGAGGCATCATCCAACCGTTGGCCGGCCAAAATTTCCGCCACGGCGACGGGATGCGTAAAATACGGCTCGCCAGATTTACGCAATTGCCCTTCATGCTTCATCCGCCCATACGCATAGGCTTGCATGATCAGCTTTGAATTTGATTTCGGATTGTATTGAGCAACCTGTTCAGCAAGACCTTCAGCAGACAGCATATGCGCATAAACCCTTAAGGCAGATTACCCTTGGCCTTGAGCGGCCATCAATGCACGAAGCAGTTTTTCTTCTGACATATCATCATCCGCAGGCTGATCCGCTTCACCGCCCATCAACAGGGCCATTGCGTCTTCTTCGGGCTCATCCACTTCGATTTGCGTTTGGTTTGATTCGATCAGACGTTCCTGCAACGCGCCGGAGGATTGCGTTTCATCCGCAATCTCACGCAAAGACACCACGGGGTTTTTATCGTTATCGCGATCGACCGTAATCGGTGATCCTGAAGAGATCTCGCGCGCCCGGTGAGCTGCCAGCATCACAAGGTCAAACCGATTAGGAACTTTATCGACGCAATCTTCTACGGTAACCCGGGCCATTCTCTACTCCGCCTCACTTTGATCAGAAAGCGCTTCCTTACGCCCAGATGCCCCAAATTACAAGAGCCAATCAAAGAGCGCGCAATTCCGCGCGCAAAGCCTTTGGCAATGCCTCAAACATCTGCGCGACGCTCAATCCCAACACTGGATGACACCACTCTGGTGCAATCTCCATCAGCGGGCCCAGAACGAAGGCCCGCTCATGCAGGCGTGGATGCGGTAAAATCAAAGTACCAGGCGCTTCATTTCGTTGTTGCGCGGCGTCTAAGTGATACCAACGTCGAAATTCAGCCATATCCGGCACAACGGCATCCGCGCAAAATAACAGATCCAAATCCAAACAGCGCGCGCCCCAACGTTTGATCCGGCGGCGCCCAAAATCAGACTCCACTTGATGCAGGGCACTTAGAAGACCCTCCGCAGGTAGGCGTGAACGAATCAGGGCTGCAGCGTTTACGAAATCGGGGCCGCTGCCTGCGGGAAAGCTTGCTGTCTGGTAAAATCGACTCACCCGCACAACCTCGATCTGTGGCAGTTGCGAAAGGGACTTTAACGCCGCATGTAATAGCTCAGCTGAGGTCAGGCCTTGCCAAGTTTCATTGCTTCCCAACGCAATCGCGCTATTTATTTCGGATAGGTAGTTTGACCGATCCTTTGGCGTGTTCATTTGACTTGCGAGCCCGTTGAAAATAATTAAATTGTGCGACCGAAACGGCGACTTTGATGCGAAGGCTCACCGATATAAGAGCCGCTGTTTATTTGAAAGGAAATTAAATGTTTTACAAGGACGAACGGCTGGCGCTGTTCATTGATGGATCCAATCTATACGCGGCAGCCAAATCGCTTGGCTTTGACATAGATTATAAACTATTGCGCACAGAATTTATGCGCCGTGGCAAATTGCTGCGCGCATTTTATTACACGGCATTGCTTGATAATGAAGAATATTCGCCAATTCGTCCGTTGGTCGACTGGCTGAATTACAACGGCTTTACCATGATCACAAAAGCCGCGAAAGAGTTCACCGATAGCCAAGGCAGGCGCAAGGTCAAGGGCAATATGGATATCGAATTGACCGTGAATGCAATGGAACTTGCACCGCATGTCGATCACATCGTTTTGTTTTCGGGGGATGGGGATTTTCGGCCCTTGGTTGAAAGCCTGCAGCGCCAAGGGGTACGAGTATCCGTTGTGTCGACGGTTCGCAGCCAACCTCCAATGATTGCCGATGAACTTCGCCGCCAGGCGGATAACTTTATCGAGCTGGAAGGTCTCAGGGATGTGGTGGGTCGGCCTGTGCGCGAAGACGATGGCACAGACGAAATTTATACGCCCGAATAACGCTTATCTCTGGGCATTTGGATCAATCGGGCCGCGCCAGCGGTCCACCATCTGCGCCAATTCCAACGTCGACACAGGTTTTGTCAGCTGCGCGTCAACCCCGTGCAAGACCGTCGCAGTGGCTGACGCGCTGCGGCCTACAGCAATCAACGCTGTTTGAGGTCCGTGACCCGCCGATTGAAGCGCGCGTATCTCAGTGATCACACTCTGGCTACTCGCCTCGATAAGCACAGCGTCAATGAGGATCAGATCAAAGGTTTTATCGCGCAATACCAGCAAAGCATCTTGAAAACGTGAGGCTTCGGCAACCACGCAGCCCAATTTTTCAAGCTGATGTTTCAAAATCAGTCTGCTCACCTCATTTTGATCGATCAATAAAATATGTGCTTGTGCGGGCCCCTGAATTGGGCCGATAGGTTTGATGCTCTGTAACCCTGCCTGGGTGCGAGACGGCTGCGCCGCATGTATCTCAGATAAGGCGCGCCAAACCTCTGAGGGCAACATGGGACGCCGTGCAAGAACGCGACGCCCTGAAAATATCTTTTTAAAATCAGGATGTGCGCGGGAGGCAAACGTTACCACAGGCAGATCTGGATCATGCATAGATATATCACGAAACAACTGATCTTTTTGCAAATCCCCCAATCCAGAATTTGCAATCACAATAAAAGCCTGTGACGCGCTAGTTTTAAGAAATTCGAGCAACGCGCCCGGCTGGTCAAAACTGTGCCAAATGGCGCCTGTTGCCCGCACATAGCGCTCGAATGCCCTTGGCGGTTTCCCCGGTTGGTGCAAACAAAGCACCTGTTCAGACTTCAAGCACGGAATATTCACTGACCCTTCCGGATTCACCATCGGCAACAAAATTTCAAACTTCGCTCCACTGCCCTTTATGCTATCAACTCTTATCGTACCGCTCATTTTACTGACCAGCTGATAGACGACAGACAGCCCCAACCCGGTTCCGCCAAAATCCAACCCTGCGCCGCTTTCCAGTTGCAGAAACGGCTCAAAAATATCTTGATGATTTTTCACATCAATCCCAATGCCATTATCCGATACAGCAATTAGTAAGCGATCCTTTTCATCCCGGGTTAAACATAACGAAACCGCCCCGGTCTTGCCCGGTACGCTCGCTGTGGAAAATTTGACCGCATTGGTGAGTAAATTCAGGATAATTTGCCGTAAGCGGCCAGGATCAACGTCAATTCTCTGGGGCAATTGAGGATCAAAACTCAATGAAAACTCAACGTTTCGAGATTGCGCAAAGGGCAGTATTCCTTCAACAATATTTTCAAAGAGCTCTAAAAGAGCCGTTGGTTCAGGATGTAACGCAACCCGGCCCGCCTCAACTTTTGAACTGTCTAGAATTTCATCAACTAGCCGCAATAACACCGCAGAGCTATCACGCATAACTTTGATCAACCGCGCTTGCTCATGATCAAGTTGTTTCGCTTCAAACAACTCTAAGACGCCCATGATCCCATTCATTGGGGTGCGGATTTCATGGCTCATATTTGCAAGAAACCTCGTTTTGGCAATATTCGCGGCGGAAGCCTTCTTATTAGCCTGATAAAGATATCGGCTGTAGGATTTACTAATCGTTCCGACCGCAGAATATTGAATAATCAAAATAATAAAAACGGACAACACCGCCAATAGGTCCACATAGCGCAGGGCCAAAGGGTCAGACACGACCATTATGCCCAGAAGATCATCTTCCAGCCCCCAGCGGGTGATCCAAGCCATTATGCTGATCAGAACAAAAAATATTATATAAGCGCGTTCTTTCTTTACCGAAAAAACTAAGAATGCCCCACCGGCAAAGCCTGTGTAGAGAATGGCAGCGCAACTGTTCTTACTCACGAGTAAAATCCCAATCGTGACCGCAACCCAAGTACACCCCACCCAGAGCAAACGCACCAAGAGATGAAAGCGCGTGTTCAAAAAAACAACGGCAATGAGCGATGCAAGTATCGTGATTGCCGCGGGAATAAAAAAACTTAATTGCTGCAAAAAAAAGCCCATTGCAGCCCACATGATCGATAACACCAAGGTGACCCAAGCGGATATTCGAATAATTTCAAACCGCCTTGCCTGGGTTAATTCTTCTATCTTCACATCAATTTCTAGGGCGTGCGCCATTTTAAATACTCAAAGTCAAAAAATTCTTTTAAAAATAATATCAGCCCGTATATCACAGTTGAAAAAACATGCAAAATCTTCGGCCATCGACCTAGCCAATGAAATTAAATATTTACCCTGCGCCTTGGCTTAATTAATCTATGCCTAACAATAAAAAATTTTCTCTGGAAAAGGGGTGTAACGATAATGCCGTTAAAGGATCTAACTTTATATCTTGCGGCACCGCGCGGGTTTTGTGCCGGCGTGGATCGGGCAATTCAAATTGTTGAGCTTGCTTTGGGAAAATGGGGGGCACCAGTCTATGTGCGCCACGAAATCGTGCACAATAAATTTGTGGTCGATGGATTGCGCGAAAAAGGCGCCATTTTTGTAGAAGAATTAGATGAGTGCCCGGATGATCGACCGGTTATTTTTTCCGCCCATGGCGTGCCAAAGGCAGTGCCAGCAGAGGCTGCAAAGCGTGAAATGATCTATGTCGATGCCACCTGCCCTTTGGTGAGTAAAGTGCATATTGAGGCCGAGCGTCATCACGCGGCAGGGCTACAGATGGTAATGATCGGCCATGAAGGACATCCCGAAACAGTGGGTACGATGGGCCAATTGCCGACGGGAGATGTTCTTTTGGTGGAAACCTCCGAAGATGTGGCAAAGCTAAACATACGCGATCCTGAAAAATTGGCGTTTGTGACGCAAACAACGCTGTCGATTGATGATACCGCGGATATTGTGGCTGCCCTTAAACGGCGCTTCCCGAATATTGTAGGGCCGCATAAAGAAGATATTTGCTATGCAACAACCAATCGGCAAATTGCGGTCAAAGAAATCGCGCCTTTGGTGGATGCATTACTGGTGGTCGGAGCTCCCAATTCTTCCAATTCAAAACGTTTGGTGGAAGTGGCGTCAAAGGCTGGCTGTTCTTACACACAGCTCGTTCAGCGCGACACCGAGATTGACTGGCGTGCTTTGGAGGGCATTCAATCGGTGGGGCTTACGGCGGGGGCATCTGCACCTGAGGTTTTGGTCAATGAAATCATCGAAGCATTTCGCGCGCGCTATAAGGTGACGATTGAGCATGTGGAAACCGCGCAAGAAAACGTAAATTTCAAAGTTCCACGCGTGTTGCGCGAAGCCGCCTTATGAGCGCGATTCAGCCCGCCCAAAATAGGGTGCTTCGAAAAGTTTCACCCTCTCGTTTAAAGCAGATGGCCAAGGCCAAAGCCCGAGATCCTCACAAATGGTAAACATCCCACGCTCCGCGTTGGTTTTGGGCTTGGCCGGCGTACTGCCATTTTTCTGGGGCGTGGCAACGCTTTATTCTGATGCCTTAAGCCTTTGGACCCTGCGCACAATTGGTCCGCGGTTCAACGGCCCCTATGTGCAAGTTTATTACGGGGCAATTATCTTGTCATTCATGTCTGGCGTACTTTGGGGCTTCGCGACGAAAACCTCCGGCCGACAGGCCACAATTGGCTATATATTATCTGTTTTACCCGCCTTGTGGGCGTTTTTTATGACTGGGAACGGCCCGACCTCGGCCTCAATACACCTAATGACCGGATTTGCTGGCCTGCTGCTTTTGGATTGGTTTTTTTGGGCTCAATCTTTGGCACCGCCATGGTGGATGCGCTTACGGGTATTGCTGACGGCTTTGGTGCTTGGCTGTTTAGGCTTAGGGGGTTTGTAATGGCAGCCGATCAGGAAACCATCGCTGTTTATGATGGCAAAAGGCAAGATTACGCCGCGTTGAAACCGGATCCGCAGCAGAATAAAGCAATGCGTGATTTTTCAGCTCAACTCGCTCCTGGAGCAAAGGTTTTGGATTATGGTTGCGGGCCTGGCGCCTTTGCCCGCGCCTTTGCAGATCAGGGCTTTCAAGTAGAGGCTTTTGATGCTTCAAAAGAGATGGTCGCACTGACCCAAGCCGATCAGCGAATAAAGACATGGCAAGCGAGTTTTGAAAAGTTTCGAGCGCGGCATCGCTATGATGGGGTTTGGGCCAGTTTCTCTTTATTGCACGCCCCGCGTGAACAAATGCCAAATTTGTTAATGGCCATTCAATGCGCGCTTAAACCCAGCGGCTGTTTTACACTGGCCTTGAAACTGGGTAGCGGATCGCAGCGCGATAGCCTAGGGCGGCTCTATACCTATTATAGCCTGCCAGAGTTGCACGGCTTGCTAACAAAGGCGAAATTTGACTGGCTGAGTCATATTGAAGGCAGAAGTATTGGGCTGGATGGCACCCAATCAGATTGGGCAATCATTCATACGCGGATCCAGAATGGCTGACTTATTTGCCTATACAGATGGCGCCTGTTCGGGCAATCCAGGCCCCGGTGGATGGGGTGTCTTGTTGCAGGCGAGCCAAGCCGGTAATATCGTTAAAGAGCGCGAATTAAGCGGCGGCGATGGTGCAACGACCAACAATCAAATGGAGCTGATGGCCGCGATCATGGCGCTTGAAACGCTGGATCGCGCAAGCACGTTGACCATCGTGACCGATAGCACCTATGTCAAAAACGGTGTCACCCAATGGATTCATGGCTGGAAGCGCAACGGTTGGCGCACAGCGGCGAAAAAACCGGTCAAAAATGTAGAGCTATGGCAACGGCTTGATCTGGCGCAAAGCCGCCATCAGGTGACATGGGAATGGGTCAAGGGCCATGCAGAGCATCCGGAAAATGAACGGGCGGATGAATTGGCCCGCGCTGGTATGGCCCCCTTTAAAATATGAGCAAACCTATCGTGCAAAAGGTTTGCCCTATTGTTTCACGATGCTCAAATGCGACGCCAGAAATCTTAATGTTTCGGCATCTGCTGGCCGGTATACAGTTGGTCAAAGGCACCGTTGAGCCTTCAGAAAATCCAGCAGATGCAGCGCGGCGCGAACTCTTTTAAGAAAGTGGTCTCGTCTCAAAACAGCCATTATTTTTCATTGGAAAAAACACCCGAATGGTTTGCGGATAAATTTGGTATTTTAATCACCTCGATCTGCTTTGCACACGAAATCAATGGATCCATTTCACCCCAGATGATGGGGGCATCAAGCTGCAATTTTTTTGGCATGCCCTGCTGGCGCCACCGCCGCCAGACTGCGGCGCTTTATATGCGCACGTGTTAAATTATGCGCGCCCACTGCTCCTTAAGCAGCTAGAGCTTTAACGGCGTTTACGGCGAAAAACCGCGTCACTCCAGTTTCGGATGTGCCGCGTCATGCGCTTCGACAGCCATTCCAGATTGAGGGCAGGCTTTGGCACTGGTTCATGCTTTTGGCGCGCCAGATCACTTGGATCAGCCGGCCTGAACATTCGAAGCGCATTCTTACCCTGTAACAGGCGAAAATGCTCAAACATAACAACTCATAATTTAAAAGGGGATCTGGCCTCTTAAAGGCACATTAAGCGGAGCGTTATCACCAACAAGCAGGGTAAAAAGCATCCAAGCCGGCTAACTCTCTCGAACATCGTATGATCATGGCGCTCTCTCCATAGGAAGTTGAGCCTAACTATAAAGATCACCGCTGAAATTACAGCTATAAGTAATAAATAAATATTTCTACTTTAGGGTGAAATCAGCAAACTCGCCTGCGCCTTTTTCCGTGGTGAATCGTATCTTATCGCCATTCAATGCGACCTCTTGGCAATTATGCTCGAATGTTTTTCCACCCCAGTATAACACGCGGCAAAAATACCGATCTTCCCAAACCCAAGTGCCCGTAACTTTCATAGCCGCCGCTTTGCCCGTTATTGTTCCGTCTGGCTTCACCTGCAACCTGATCAGCGGGCGCTTTAAATCTTTTCCTTCAATGACAGATAAAAAATGATCACGCTTGGACAATACAACAAATTCGGCCCAAGCGCTGACGGGCAAAAAGATCGCCATGCCAACGCAAGTAAAGATCCCAACAAATAAACCACGCATGCTGTTTACCCTGAAACGATTGTTATGACGGAGACGTATTTCATTGATCCGATGAAGCAAATCACATTTGCGTGTTGCTTGAGGCTAAAGGCCCAAAACATCCAGCATATTATATTCACCTACGGGTTTATTTTGCGCCCATTGCGCAGCTTTCAACGCGCCTTTGGCGAACAGCAAACGGTCAGTGGCCACGTGGCGCAGGGTGATCCGCTCGCCAACCCCCGCAAACAGCACATCATGCTCTCCAACAATATCCCCCCCGCGAATGGCCGCAAACCCGATATGGCCTGTTTGGCGCGCACCGGTGATACCGTCGCGGCCGCTATCGCGCATCTGCGCCAGATCAATGCCACGCCCCTCTGCAGCCGCTTCGCCCAGCATCAGCGCTGTGCCAGAGGGTGCATCAACTTTCTTGTTATGATGGGCTTCAATCACTTCAATATCAAAATCTTCATCTAACGCCGCTGCAACTTTCTTCGTAAGCTGCACCAACAGATTTACCCCCAGAGACATATTGCCCGCCCGCACAATCACCGTTTTTTCGGCGGCTTTTGCCACCGCGGCAAGATCCTCATCGCTCAGCCCCGTGGTTCCAATCACATGGGCGGTTCCGGTTTGAGCAGCTTGCTTTGCAAAGGCCACTGTTGCCGCAGGGCTGGTGAAATCGATAACAACATCGGCATGGGCAAAAACGTTGTCCGCTTTATCCTGCACAATCAAACCTGTTTCAGATTTCTGCATCACACGTCCCAAATCTTGGCCAACCCATGGATGATCGGGCCGCTCTAAAGCCCCAACCAAGGTAGCTGTTTCGCTGGCATGCACGCTTTCGACCAACATTTGGCCCATACGCCCAGATACTCCGGTTATGGCAACGCCAAGCAGATCTGACATAATACGCTCCTATTTTTCTGACTTTCTTCCTCATAACCTGCCAAAGCTGGCTTGGCAAAGCCCAAGGAAGCGCGTAGAGCAAATCTATGGGAAAGAATAAATTTCATGATGGGCCCGGCCCGTCTCAACGGCAATTGCGCGTCGGTGAATTGATCCGCCGCACTTTGTCAGACATTCTGATACGCGGCGATATTCATGACCCAGACCTCAACAGGATGTCGGTGACTGTCGGGGAGGTCAGTACCTCACCTGATTTGAAAATTGCCACCGTTTATGCCTGCCCATTGGGCGGTAATGGAGGGCCGGAAATGATCGCCCTTTTGGCAAAAAATAAACATGAGATACGCCGTGCAATTTCGAAAAACTTAACGCTAAAATACACGCCGGATCTACGATTTCGATTGGATGAAACCTTTGATCGGATGGATGAAACACGCCGGTTAATGGCTCAAAACACCGTACGTCAAGATCTGGAAGACGAATAGCGTTCCGCTAAATGCAAGCGTGATCCTAGGGCAGGCACCATAAATCTATATTAAATTACTGAAATAATTGACATTTTAAAGGATTGTGAATTGAAAGTCCCACTCATAGTCCCACAGGCGGTTTTAGGCTGAATTCCAAAACCGATTCCCAGTGCTCGAAAAAATGTCAGTCAAATCAAACTCAAACAATTTAGAAAGCGTGTGAGCGGCGGCTTTTACGAAATAACATATTGAAATCAAATTAAAAAATGTCGGCCCATTAGACTGTCTTACAGACGCGTACTCAAAGTTAGTCAACCTTCCATAAATCCATCACCTTCAGGCGCTCAATAGGGATCGGAGGCTCTTCTGAATGCGCTGCGCTGTGGCAATTTCGACAAAGCGGTAACACGTCTTCAACCTTAGTTTCTCTCTCACCCTGAGCTATGGGATTAAGATGATGAATTTCAATCATGCTTTGTATTTTGGGCCGCTTATCACAACAATAACATTTGAACTCATAAAACTTTAAGGCCTCCCGGCGCACTGAGGGATCCCTTTCAAATTTTGTCAGCTCATATGTTTTCTTTGCACCCTCTTTCCAGCTTGCGTTGAAACGCGTTGGCAGAAAGTTGCCCAACTGGCTATAGCGCTTGTCACAGATATAAAAATCACATCGACTGTCTGGTGTTCTAAGGCCGCGGCCAATAACTTGACGCATGCGTCTAACTGCAAGATTTCGACTGCTTATATAGTGGGTAAGTGTTTTACCATCTAACTCAGTTGGCTTCCCAAAAGGTATCCTGGGAACTACTACAGACGCCCAGCGGATCGGTGTATCAAGCCCCGCCCATGCCCCTGTAGCAATCAAGACGCCCTCTTCCTGGACCCGCTCAGCGGCCATCGCAGAGGACTCTTTTCTCTCGCGTACTATTGCTTTAGGCAGGAGTTTTGCCAAAGCTTCTGCATCTTCAAAACTAGGTGGCACAACCAAGCAGGGTTTTTTGGCACCCTCAACAATAGTCTCTATGGTCTGCTCTTTTGGATAATGAATTTTTAGATTTCCATGATGCTCTGGATCAATTTGACGGGAATAAATGCTTGTAGTTTTTATGCCCAATGACCTTTTAAAGTCATCGAATGAATTTGAAATACTTAGTGTGGCGCTTACAAAGGCAACATTTGCTTGATTAGAAATTGTGCTCAGCAAAAGCCCTGGCATTCTATGATTGAGCTCTAAATCTCCGTTCGAATTTTTCCCCACTGTGTAATACCATTTAGGATTGCTATGCGCTTTTTTAATTAGTCTAGCCCTGGCGCGCAGATCTGCTGAAATAGAGGGTACTGATAATTGCTGTAATATTTCCGAAACCGAACGATACTCTAAACCAAACGCCGAAATTTCTGCATCCAAAATTGTTAAGTCTTGTTGTAGTGCCGCGTCTTGTGGAAGGCCGTCTGCCTCGTCAAAAATAATATATGCTCGCTCTATTATTCCATTGTAGCCGCCCTGAAGCATTTGATCGATCATGACGCTCGCAGAAGTGCAGAGCATAATATCCGCCTCTTTGGCGGCCTCGTTCGCTTCTAAGTATGTATCTTGCGCGTCAAAAAAGCTTGCAGGTCTGAAAGCTTTAACTTTCGCGCCTACTGCTTTTAAATCCTGTGATTGCAGTAGCTGATCGATTAGCTGATGACTTGGAAAAACAATTGCCGTTTTTTGGCCGTAATCAACGAGTGCTTTGAGATAGGCGCGCGTTTTACCCAAACCAGTTCCGCCTTCGAGCAGCAAGGGCCCATCTAGCTTTGACTGATGAAGGCAAATGGTTTTGTAAAAGGTTTCTTGTTCTTTGCTTCTAAACATAAACGATAATTCCTTGAGAGTTTAAAAAGTAACCACTCATATCCAGAGTGGCTCCATCAAGTCAGTTGGGCCGGATGCTTGACACAGACTTGTAGTAACCACTCATATCCAGGGTGGCTCCATCACGGCGAACAGTGTTCTGGCAAGCCATATTCTTGTAGTAACCACTCATATCCAGGGTGGCTCCATCTAAGTGATTTTCACAACCTTTCAAACCGCTGCTTGTAGTAACCACTCATATCCAGGGTGGCTCCATCCAGCAAAAAACAACTTAATTGTGAAGAACTCTTGTAGTAACCACTCATATCCAGGGTGGCTCCATCACAGCGTTGCGGCTCACTCGTTGTTTTGCGCTTGTAGTAACCACTCATATCCAGGGTGGCTCCATCAAGGGGCTAATCTTAAAGGTGCTTTTCTTAACTTGTAGTAACCACTCATATCCAGAGTGGCTCCATCATTTTACAGCTGAGCCAAGGTCTAGCCTCCTTGTAGTAACCACTCATATCCAGAGTGGCTCCATCTGTATCACGTTACTGGCCGAATAAATTACACTTGTAGTAACCACTCATATCCAGAGTGGCTCCATCAGATCCATCGTAATACTCTGTATTGATTTATAAAACTTCCTTTTCCTTTCATAAATTTTCTACTTCAATAGGCTTATAACCGCCAAAGCGAATGGTTTTTTTATGCTCTCCGTCAATGGAAACCGTAAATTCGCCTTCTATTTCACCGCAACCCCGAGCAGAGGCCGCACCCAAAACTGGGTCGCGACTCAAATCATCCAAACCAGCTTCTAATATTTCTAAATCCATTGGCTTATCATTCACCACAACGATTTTTCCAAACAATTTCAAGCCAGGAGGCAGAGCGTAGCACTTAACCGGTAAAGGCGACGACACCTTCATCATATCGCCCATTTCGGTAAGAACCTCATTATATTTTTTTTCAGCTTCTTTCTTTTGAGCTTCTAAGTCTGCGGTAACTTCCTTTTTTCGTTTTGCGGCAGCAATATCACGGTTTAATTTTTCTACATTAGTTTGCCATTTTGATCGCCTGCTGTTCAAGTCTTTCCGATTATAAAAACGGTCCTGATCTTCCTTTGACAAACTTTGTAAAATTTCATCAGACACGTCTAAATCTTTGCGAAATGTTTGCAGTTTATTTGGCTCCACATTATTTTCTGGAAAGAAATTGCTTACGCGCAAACGACTGGCAATACCAATGCCGCTTCCATACAGGTCTAAAATGGGTGAAGCCTCACGCGTTTCTTTAACCTCCACTAAATCTATTTCACCGGCTTCTTTTTCACTCTCGGCATTCTGACCGATTACTTCATTGTAGGCCTGTTTAAGCGAGTAGTGCTCCCCGCGTTCAGCAGCGGCTTTCATTTCTCGTTTAACATACCCTCGGCGCAAACGGCCGCGCAAAGTAGTTGCTGGCAGGAAACCAGTCGGCTCTAAAGATCCATCTTCTACATACCGAGGGATCATGGGAAATCCGCCATACTCTTCGCCACCCATGGATATTGAAAGGGGCTCAACGAGTGTAATTTCACCTGTCAAAATCAGCATTTTCTTCTCCCACTCATAAAATTAACATGCCATAACCGAAAGCGCGGGCTGTCGACCCAACACCGGTTTCCATTGCTTTTTTAAATTTCTGTTCATCAATTACCTTTAAAGTCCCAGCAAAATCTGTGTGATCAATTTGGAAGGACCTGGATCCACCATCTGTGAGTTTCTTCATCTCGCAGGAACAAGTTACCGTTAAAGGCTCAAAGCCAAATTGCTCTCCCTTGGTCCTGAGCCAACCGTGCCTGATTTGATAATTTGATACCGGAAAATAGCGGTGCTTTCCTTTTACTTTTTTCGAAACGCATGCCCGCAGTTCAAATCCAATAATCGAGCTCCCACTGGGAATTTCTACGGCAGTGCCAGTCTCCGTTATCTTTTTTTCAGTCCTTATCAATAAAGACTTCCCGCGATCTAAGAATAGTGGAGCATCACCCTCAGTTAGGCCTTCAACTAGTTGATGAAGCTTATAACCCACTATGGTTTCTGGCTTTGGAATCACATGATCACGCAGCATTTTTTTTATCCATATTCACCAGCCGCTTGTGGAAATTACTGCCGGTTTCTTCTGGCGTTTTTGTGAAATCAAAGGTCTCCACCCCCTTTGGGCTACAGATCCTAACCGCGCGCAAATCAAGCGTTAGAAATAAATTTGAAATAGGGATTGGCGCTTTACCAAATAATAAAAACATCCTCGGAGTGTCGTCCCAACTCTTAAGCTCCTCCAAGAAAGACATGCTTTCTGGCCTTGGATCACAAGCAAGCCCTGAAATGTCTAAATTTAATTTTAATGAGCTTGTACCCGGCCGAATGATCGCCCAACCGAATGCCAATCTTGTTGGCTTTGGTTTTCCCTTTAATGGATAAGAAGCTCGCAGGACTCGGCTGGCATCCATATGTAACTTATTACTACGCTCAGAAGAAAAATACTTTCCAAAATGATCATGAAAAAAAATAAAGCTGTTCATTTGATAAACTCCGGCACATAGCAGATAGCCCTATGCGCTGGTTCCCAATAGGGGGGCTTCCAAGATGCTTCGATCTTTAAAGCGTTATCATTTCCTTCATATAAGACTTCCGGTATTGGCCGCAGTGGGTTTTGATTTAGACCAAGTAAACCATCATATTTACCCGGCTCTACCCTCCAGTTCTTCACCTGTCCAAAGCCACTTCCGCGACGCTTTCCTATAAATTCAACATTAGCCAGTAGTCTTCCTATTTCCGACCTGTCGCCTTCACAATACCAGAGTATTTCAGGGGCTATGAACGACTTATAAGTATTGAAAATATTTCCAAAATCGCGTTTTCGTTTTGCACTAACTTTACGAAGTTTGCCCTTACTGGTTTTTTTAAATACGTCTGGCGAAAAGTCGTGATCCCAGCGCATACTGGCCGAAAAGGTTTGATCTTGTTTTGCATCCGGGAACATGATCGCAGCACTTGCATGAAATAACTCGCCTGACCGATGTAGGGGCAAGCCATTATGAGCCTGTTCAAGATCCTCTGTCGTCTCAAAAACAATAGCCGCTAGTAAAGCATCAAAAGTCATAAAGCCCCCACCAATTATTATTGGGGATGCAAGTTCGGCAGTAATTAATAAATTTTCCAAGGCTTGAGACATAGAATAAGCTTTCCTCAAAAGAAGGCTTAAATCAATACTTAAAATTTACAGGGCTCAAAGAAATAAGCGCCGTATTTATTATAAATATCACATTAATACGTAATTATGATGCATATGATATATGATCAATATGATACTTAAGGCATCTATTTTGCGACATAACCCTGCTCAAGCTTCATAATCAAATCTTTATCTTGGAGAGCGTATAGTATTTTTGAGATCTGCCCCTGATCTTTTCCGATCATCTTAACAAGCTTACCCTGAGAGCAGCGGGGATACTGTTTAATCAGGTCATACACCTCCAGTTGAGCCGAACCTAGACCCGCGACTTCTGCGTCCTCACAAAAATCATATCCCGCACCGTTCCAAGCTAAGTAGAACTCGTTTTGTTCAACATCTTTGCCAGTTACATGAAGTTTACGGTCTTTTTCCCAATGATGTTCTCCATCACCAGAATCGTTTCAACAGTAGCAGTGATACCGGTACTCCCAAGGATCTGCTCTAATGGGGATAAGCTTACTTCCGTTGTCTTTTTGGTATGATGCACGACCAGAATTGCAATTTTTTGTTTGTGAGCAAGTTTGCGAAGCGCAGCGTATTTATCAACGGAAACATTATAATTACCAGTTTTTTCATGTGGCTTTAAAACGCTCGCACAGTATCAATAATGATACAGCTGGGCGCGTAACGCAAAGCAATTTCTTCCAACTGCCATCAGTATATTTGACGGATTTTCGAACGTTCTTCTCTGACCCATCAACGTAGACGTGCTCTCGCAGCGGCTTTTTAGACTTTGGTGAAACGGAATGCTTATTCTCGATTAAACCATTATCTTCCAAAAATTGCGCAGCTTCTTGCGTGTTTGAAGCACGACCTAAATGCTGAATTAGATCCAAAACAACACCGCCTTTTGAATGTTCATGGTCATAAAAACAGTCTTTATTTAAGTCCAAAGACAGAGAGCCTTTGTTACCAATCCGCCATTCAGATGGAGACTTACTAAGAATTTTCAGATCGAGCAGTTCCGCTGCAGCGGTAATCTTGCAAGGTGCAATCATGGTCTTTGCCCCTGCCGTAGGCGTTCTTTGATCCATTTATTAATCTGGTCTTCTTCTCAGTAGAGCCGACCGCCTAATTTAAGCGGAATTGGTAAGCGCGCATGTTCAAGATCCAGATATATTGACGAGCGAGCCCGGCCGCCAAGTTTGTTTCTGAGTTCGTCAAAGGTAATCAACTTCATGATCAGCTATCCTCAAATGAGTTAAAACTGATCTGGACATGCCACTATGAATTTATTGATTAAATCTCGGGATATTCTTCAGGATTTTTTTGATATAAACGAAAGTTCACACCAAGTTCTTTCATGCCTCGGCACACCGAATTTTCTAATCTTTTTGCGGTTATCATAGTCTTAGGAAAATAACTCTTTCCATCCGGGAGAAGCGTCTTTCCCCGTTTGTCGCCGACAGTTTTTAAAATTGCCTCGCATTGCTGAGCCAAGTCCACCCATTTCCTTATCGGCATCGAACGTTTTTGCCATTTTACAAGATTTAAAATTATTGCGGCCCGCTCGCTATCTATGGAATTGAGCTTGATCGGGCGGCCTCTACGTGAACGCTTTTTGCTGTTATCCAAAATTTTGTGCCTGCAATATAGGCCTAGGAGCAATAGGTCCTTACAGTCAGCTTTCGACATACCGCGGGTAAGAAAATCAACTACATCACCTTCGCATTCTATCGGTCTAAGCAAAGTTTCTGCTGTCCATGTGTATGTCATAAATCTAAACCCTTAGCTTTATTATATTCGACGATTGAGTTAAAAAATTCGCCCAATTACTCAAAAGCTCTCGGCGCTTTTCCAAATAATCAGAGCGCTGATAACTTCTGTAAGCTTGGTCCCCAATTGCATGGCCCAACATAGATTTCTTTAACTCATAATCAGCATCTGTGGTTTCTGCTAAATATGTCTCCAAGCTGGCTCTAAATCCATGTGGGCGTTCTTGCATACCTCGACGCTGCATTACGCGCGCCATGCTTACATCGCTAATGACCCCTTTACGCAGACCGGGGAATAAGAAACCATCACGCGAAAATCTTCTGGCAAAATCAATAATATCAAGAGATGCATCTGAAAGCGGAATACGAAAATCAGCAGTTTTGCCAACTCTACCCTTCATATTTTCCGCAGGGATAATCCAAGTATCCTGATCTATTTGAGAGGTCGTCATATATCTTACAGGCCCCGAGCGCGAACCTGTGAGGATTAAGAGCTTCAGAGCTAATTGGATCGGCGTATTCTCATTCAAGCTTTGATAGAATTCTGGGACTTTTTGCCATTCGAGAGATGGTGTTTTTTTGGATTGGTGTTTAGACTTTCCCAGCAGCTCCTTTGCAAGCGGAACCACATTTAGATCAACTGACAGCCCCATTGCGGCTGCATGCTGAAGCACATGACCAACGCGACCTAGAGCCTTTCGAGCACTGTCTGCTTTAATATGCCAAATAGGCTTAAGCACTTCAAAAATATCGCGCTGATCAATCTCCTGCACATCACGGTTCCCAAGTTTTGGAATAATGTGCACCTTTAATGGAGAGAACCATCGTCCTGCTGAGCCATCATGCTTAAGCTCTGGCTTTTTCGCCTCAAAGGTGATTTTTGCCACCGCATGAAAACTATTGTCCGAACCAGCAGCCTCTATAGCAGCTTTTTGACGTTGTTTAATGGGATCTATCTTTTGAGCCACAAGAGTTCGATACTCTGCCAGTAGCTCTCGCGCTTGGGCTAACGAAATTTGTGGATAAGTTCCCAACCCCATATCGCGGCGCGCAGAATATAGCGTATACCTATAAACCCATTTAGCTGAATTTGCGCCCTTTACACATATAAGACCGCCCCCATCATATAGCTTGCCGGGGGGGCTATTTTTGATTTGGCGATCGGTTAAACGCTTTTCGGCTGGCATTTCAGTCCCACAGTTTTCATAGGATAGTATAGGATAGATTCGGGTTTGGATAAATGTGCTAAATTCTCAAATAACTGATTATATTATATAATTTATTCAACGATGAATAGAAAAGACAGAGATAAATAAGTGTTCGGTTCCTAGGGCAGGAACCGTTATTCTCAACTGGTGTCCCGAGCATAGCCTGCCGCGGCCCATATCCGATAACCCGGCCGGCTTTGGGTTTGAACATAATGTCTTCGTTGTTTTTACGCGCCCGCGCCGCGATATGAAGCTTCGCTTTATCCATAACACCCGCGGTTTTGCAACGCGCAGATCATCATCCGTCCAAAAGCAAAAAAGGGCCCCTAAAAGGCCCTTTTCAAAACGTATAGACCGCGCCGTAGCTTGGTTCATTTTTCGCCTTGAGCAAATATCAATTCAAAGCGGGGCGCGGCGCATTTGCCCCGTCGCCCGAAGAAATTTCGATCCTGCGCGGTTTCAACGCGTCTGGAATTTCATGCTTCAATTCAATATGCAGCATTCCGTCGGCATGGCTGGCACCATTCACGCGAATATGATCCGCCAAATGGAAACGGCGTTCGAAAGATCGAGTGGCAATACCGCGATGCAAATACCGCCCTTCCGCCTCGGTCTGCGGTTTTTGTGCGGCAATGCTCAGAGTGTTTTCCTTAACATCAACGTTTAAATCCTGATCCGAAAATCCGGCCACGGCCAAAGAGATCCGATAGGTTTCTGCATCGGTTTTCTCGATATTATAAGGAGGGTAGCTTGATTGCGTGGTCTGATTTGAGGCCAGCCGATCCATAAGTGTGGCCATGTGATCAAAGCCAACACTGGCACGATATAGCGGTGTAAAGTCAAAATCTCTCATAGGTTGTCCTTTCTGAAGCAACAACGTGGGGCCCTGTCATTTGTAGACCAGAGCGTTAAAATACAGGCCCTTTGCGGCGCCTGTGATCTTTAAGTGGGACTCTACTTTTGCAGTTTCAAGCCCCCCAGAAGCCAAAAAATAATCCTGAAGCTTATGGGCGCGCGTAAAGCCGCGCATACATGCGCGCCAAAGCTGGCTGCAGCGCCGGGCCCAGCGCAACATCCTGACCATTCAACTGTGCTTTGGCGGAAATCAGCGAGACCATGGTGAAACGCCCATCGGGGTATTTGTAAAAAACTGGGGCCCCAGAGGATCCGAATGTAACCTCGCAGGCCAAGACAAGCATGCCAATTTGATCACCGGCTGCGCGGCAATTTTGTTGTATATGCGGCCCGTCAGATTTACCGCGCTGGTAAGAAACCAATGCCAAAGCAGCACCCAAAGCGGGGAACCCATCCACCTTAAACGGCATAGCTGCCCCGACAGGTACAGCCTCTTTCAATTCCAGCAGCGCAATATCGTTACGGATCCGGCGGGTCTCAAAAAATATATCTTCAAACTGGTAATCCGGATGCGTGACCGCCCGCTTGATCGCTGTTGTGAAATAGGCTTTTCCTGCGCGCCACCCAGCCTGAAAGCGCAATTTTTCCGCAGAAAATGCCTGCCCTGTGGCGCTGTCAAAAAGACAATGCGCTGCCGTGACAATGATTTTTTCTGACACCAAAGACGCCGTACAAAACCCGTCACCCTGATCAATTGACAATCGCCCAACCGAGGGCAGAAGGGTCGCGATTTCTTTTTGCGAGAGCAGATGGCTGTCTTCGGCGTGGCTGGGCAGTGCCAGCCCAATGTAGCAGATAAGGCACCCCGCCAGCATCCAATAATATGTTGTTAAAAACCAAGAGCGCATGCCCCCATGGCTAAACGATCATCGGATCGTCCGAAAGGACAAATTGCTCAGCGCAGACGTGGAATTCCATCACCATGCGAGGCATGGCCCGCCCGCAACGCCGCCGGTTGCGGCCCCCCGGTCGCCCAATCCAAAAGCTCAACGCTATGCACAACAGGCACGGCGGTTCCAGATCCAATTTGCATCATGCAGCCAATATTACCCGCAGCGATGATATCCGGCTGCAAGGCTTCAAGATTTGCCACTTTGCGCGTTTTCAATTGGCTGGATATCTCTGGTTGCATCAAATTATAGGTGCCCGCTGATCCGCAGCATAAATGCGGATCTGCAGGTTCCAAAACCGTAAAACCAGCCTTTTGTAAAAGCGTTTTGGGGAATGTTTTGATTTGCTGACCATGCTGAAGCGAACAGGCCGCGTGATAGGCCACCTTGATATTTTTTTGCTCTAGGTCGGGCATGTCGAGCTGCATCAAAAGCTCGGATACATCCATCGTCAGCTTTGAAATCTGCGCAGCTTCTTCCGCCAAATCACTGTCGCGGAACATGTGGCCATAATCTTTTACCGTGGTGCCACACCCGCTTGTATTGATCACCACCGCGTCCAAATCGCCATGGTCTATTTCGCTTTGCCACGCCCGAATATTTTGCGCGGCTGCCGCATGGCTTTCGGTGGTTTTGCCAAGATGATGCGTTAAGGCACCGCAACACCCCTGCCCCTGCGGAATAACAATTTCGCAGCCCAACCTCTGAAGCAGACGAATGGTTGCATCATTTATATCCGTATTCAGCGCGCGTTGTGCGCAGCCGGTCATCAAGACAACGCGTTTCTTGCGCGCGATGCTTGGCACAAAGCTTTGCGGATCATCATTGCGGCTGACAGGAGGGACCTGTTTTGGCGCCATCGCGATCATCGCACGCAGCCGTGGATCGGGCAAAAAACGAGCAATAGGCCGCGCCATTTTCGCCCCCAAAAGGGCAAGCCTAAACCGCGTTGGATAGGGTAAAATTTTCACCAGAGCCCAGCGCAACAAGCGCTCAAAAAGCGGGCGTTTATACTTATCTTCGATATAGGCGCGCGCATGATCAACCAGATGCATATAATGCACCCCGGAGGGGCATGTGCTCATACAAGCCAGGCATGACAGGCAGCGGTCGATATGTTTTACGGTTTTTTGATCCGGCACACGGTTGTTTTCAAGCATGTCCTTGATCAGATAAATGCGCCCGCGCGGACTGTCTAATTCATCGCCCAAGACTTGATAGGTCGGGCATGTAGCAGTGCAAAACCCGCAATGAACACAGGCCCGTAAAACCTCATTTGAGCGTTTAAAATCGGGTTCTAGCAACTGGTCTTCGTTGAAAAAAGTTTGCATATCTCAGTCCATCAAGCCGGTGTTTAAAATCCCGCGCGGATCAAATTTCTGACGAATTTTTTGGCTCAGCACGGCAAGCTGGGGCGCCTCTGGCTGAAACCGGGGAAGCGCACCCTTTTGGCCACGGATGCAGGTCGCGTGACCCCCAAACCCCTGCAAAGCGGGGCGCGGATTGGCACCGGCCTCTAAAACCCCCCAGATCAATCCACCTGACCAATCCAAAAAGCCCTTCTGCAGGCCTGCCGCCTGACATACCGCAGGCGCATCACTTGGCTTGACAGAAATACGCCAAATATCACCTGGAAGATCGGCCAGCGCCTCAAGATTGCGTACAGAATGCCATAAATCAGCAGAGGCGTCTTTTGGCAGGCGCGATATCTGGGCGCCAAAACGGCCCAAAACCTCAGAAAGTTTTTCAGCCCGATACCCAACCGACTTCAAAAAACCTTCAATGCGGATATATGTTTTCTGAGCCATCATGTCATATGCGGCGCCAGACACATCATAGGGGGTGGCCAAAGCGCCAGTCATCGCTTTGACCGCCTGCTGACTATCAAGCCCTTCCAAAACAAAGGTGATTTCGGTTTCTGAGGCGGGCAGCACTTTAAAGGCCACCTCGCTCAGGACGCCCAAAGTGCCACAGCTGCCAGAAAGTAATTTCACCAAATCATATCCGGTGACGTTCTTCATCACCCGACCGCCATTGCGAATAACCTGACCCTGGCCGTCTACGCATTCGATGCCCAGCAAAAAATCCCGCGCCGCGCCCGTCTGAATACGCCGCGACCCACTAATATTGGCCGCGAACACCCCGCCGATGGTAGAGCTCTTTTGGCCGCCCAGTATTTTGTGATAGCGCATCGGCTCAAACGCCAATCGTTGACCCTGCGCAGCAAGCGTATCTTCAACCTCTTGCAGCGAGGTGCCCGCCCCTGCGACCATGGTCAATGCGCCCGGCTGATAGGCTTTGATTCCCGCCAAACCCGTGGTCTGAAGGGTCGCCCCCGCTTCGGGTGCAATGCCGCGGCTATCGCCGCCAACGATCCGCAAAGGAGCCTCTGCAGCGCGCATAATATCTGAAAGATCAGCTGTGGTTTGCGGCGTCATGATCATGCTTCCAACGTTGGATTATTCAGCAGCAAGCTGCGCCGCGCGATGCGCCTGCGCGCTTTCAAGCGGAAAAACTTTAGCCGCATTGAGCAACCATTTAGGGTCAAAAACATCCTTGAGCCACATTTGTGCCTCTAGGTCCATTGGACCAAATTGAACATTCATCAAATCACGTTTTTCAACACCAACCCCGTGTTCTCCGGTCAAACAGCCACCAACTTCGACGCATAGTTTTAATATCTCAGCGCCAAAGGCTTCGCAGGTTTCCAGATCCCCCGGCTTATTGGCATCATACAAGATCAGCGGGTGCATATTGCCATCACCCGCATGGAAAACATTGCCAACGGCCAGGCCAAATTGTTGACTTAACTCGCTTATGCGGCGCAAAACATAAGGCAATTCGCTCACCGGAATTGTGCCATCCAGGCACATATAATCATTTATCTGCCCCATGGCGCCAAAGGCAGATTTACGCCCCAACCAGATGCGTGCGGCCTCATCCTGATCCCGCGCCTGCCGCAATTCTACCGGATTATGGCGGCTGGCAATCGCCGTGATTTTTTCCAATTGCTCGTCAATTTCCAAAGCGCTGCCTTCGACCTCAACGATCAAAAGCGCTTCGCAATCAGGATAGCCGGCGCCGGAAAACGCATCGGTCGCTTCGATGCAGGGGCGATCCATAAATTCGATCGCTACGGGCAAAACCCCCGCCTGAATAATATCCGACACGCAGGCTCCGGCCACTTCATTACTGTCAAAGCCCATCAAGACCGGTAGCGCTCCTTCTGGCTTGTGCAAAATCCGCAACGTTGCTTCCGTCACCACGCCCAATTGCCCTTCCGAACCACAAATCACCCCTAAAAGATCCAAACCGGCCGCATCAAGATGCGCTCCACCGATGTCAACAATATCGCCTTGCATGGTGACCATTTTCACCCCCAACAAGTTATTCGATGTGACGCCATATTTCAGACAATGCGCGCCGCCAGAATTCATCGCAATATTACCGGCAATCGCGCAGGCCAACTGGCTGGAAGGGTCCGGGGCATAAAAGAAACCTTGCGCCTCAACCGCGCCGGTCACGCTGAGGTTGGTGCGCCCCGTTTGAACCTTGATAACGCGGTTTTCATAATCGGTTTCAAGCACGTCATTCATCCGCGCCACGCCCAAAATAAGACTGTCTGCGGTCGGCAAGGCCCCGCCGGCCAATGACGTTCCCGCCCCGCGCGGCACAACGGGCACATTCATCTCGTGACATAGCTTTAAAACGGCAGCGACTTCTTGCGTGCTGCGGGGCAAGACCGCAGCCATAGGGGGGCACCGATAGGCCGATAACCCATCGCATTCATAGGCTTTGGTTTCCACAGGATCCGAGATCACAGAATCGCTTGGCAATAGAGCATGCAACCGGCGCACCAATTCAGCTTTGCGCGTCAAAACATCGGGATTTGGCCGGGGCATCTGCATTAAACTCTCCTTATTGGTAAGCTTTTATAACCAATTTTGACTATTTGCAATATGTTTGCTTAAAAAGAAAGCATAATCCGTTCTTCCCCCGCAGGGCTTCTGCTGATGGTTTACGAGGCTGCGTAAAGATACCAGCACCAGAATAACATTGAGATCCGGTGCTTGCTGCGGCATGCAACAGGTCAGTGGTAAACGCAGAGACACCATAAAAGGGCTATACGCGTTTTCTGCCCTCGCGCAGCCAGGCCAGCACCCCAATTAAAGATACCAAAAACGCCGCCAGCCAGCCCGGAACCAACGAAAACTGACTCAATTGAACATTTTCGTAAGCCTGTCGGGGCGTAATCCCAAGCCACCCGCGCCCAGCCGCAGCGCGCCCTATATTCACGGCTCTTACGCGCGGCAGACCCTCCTGCAGCCAAAAGACGCCCCCCGAACTTTCTTGTATGATTGGCATCATCAGGCTGGCGGTGCTGAGCGGGTTTTCAAACTCTTTTGGGGTGGCACTGCCAATCGCAAAAGCGCGCGTGAGCGCTCCATCCGACATCTTAAAAAGCCCTGTTTGGGTATTTTTATAAAGGCCTTGAAACTGACCCGGCGCGCGTTCTTCTAAGAGAAGTTTTTGCGAAATTCCAGACGGCGCAACAACCTCAACCGGATCTACTACGGCGTTTAAACTGCGTCGGGTGATCAAAACACCCTCCTCCATTTGCTCTGCACGCAGCGCCTCCTCTTCCAATTCTGGCTCACTCATCAGCCAATGCGCCAAGCGGCGCAGCAATTCTTGTTGCGGCCCTCCCCCTTCGAAATTACGATCCCACAGCCAGGCGTGATCAGAGGCCAATAAGGCCACGCGCCCGGCTTTAAACCGGTTTAATGTCAAAAGTGGCAGGTCTTGGACGCCCTTTAAAATCACATCGCCTTCGAGCGGCAGCAATTCAATCTGGCGCATCCAACGCCCCCAATCGCCAGTCTCTGGTAATTGCGCGGTCACCGGGTGGCGCTGCCCAAATTCGGTTAAAGCCGGCAAAAACCCGTTTTCAATTACCTGCGCGGTGGGTGCCCCCGGAAGAATCGGCTGCAGGGGAGATCGAAACAACGAATTGGCCGAGGCATATTCAGGCCCGGCCGCCACCAAAACAGCGCCGCCATCGCCGACATAGCGCACAATGTTTTGCAAATAGGCCGGTGGCAGGATACCGCGCCGCTTGTAACGATCAAAAATAATCAAATCAAAATCATCAATTTTTTCCAAGAAGAGCTGGCGGGTTGGAAAGGCGATTAAGGATAATTCATCAACCGGTACACCATCTTGTTTTTCCGGCGGGCGCAGAATTGTAAAATGTACCAAATCCACTGAGCTGTCCGATTTCAATAGGTTGCGCCATGTGCGCGTGCCCGGATGCGGCTCGCCCGAGACCAGCAAAACCCGCAATCGCTCGCGCACGCCGTTCACGGACAGCATCGCTGCATTGTTGCTTTCACTGACTTCCCCCGCCAAGGGCTCTACGCGAAATTCAAAAATATTTTCACCGCCATGCAGGGCCGATAATTCCACATCAACTTCGGTTCCGACCGGCAGGTTAAACTGCGTTGGCGGCGCACCATCCACCGAAATGAAAACATCTGCGCGCGGATCGGCCCGGGTTACAGCCCCGCTCTCTTCAATTTTCAACGTCACCGTGACCGGCTCACCCAAAATCGCAAATGCCGGAGCATTTTTAATCTCTAACTTGCGGTCAAACTCATCCTTTTCGCCCGTGAGCAGCAAGTGAAAAGGCGCTGGGAAGGAAAATCCGGGCAGCGGGCGATCATGCACTTGCCCATCAGACAAGGCGATCACCGCAGCGATTTGGCCCGCGGGTTCTTGCGCCAAGGCTTCGCGCAACGCAGCAAACAGCGCAGTGCCCTCTTCTTTGCGATCCTCTATAGAAATTTTACGCACCTCAGCGCCGAATTGGCGTTGAAGCGTCTGCTCTAAAACCGTTTCGGCCGCCTCTAAGCGCGCAATGCGGCCAGCCAAACGGTTCGAAGCCGTTTGATCCTTTAAAAGCAGCACAATATCGGGTTTCAGAATTCGTTCCTCGCGGAGCAATTGCGGGTTTAGCAAAGCCCCGAGCAAAAGCAAAAACGCAGCCATACGCCACGCCCAGCCCCGCAATCCCCGCAGCAAACCAAGCCCAGCCGCCAGCGCGCAGATCACCAACAGGCCAATCCAAACCGGCAGTGGCAATAAAGGATCAAGGAAAACGCTATAGCTCATTGCCCAAGCCGCTCAAGCAATGCAGGAACATGCACCTGGTCGGATTTGTAATTTCCGGTCAACACATGCATCAGCAGATTAATGCCAAAGCGAAACGCGATTTCGCGCTGTCTTTCCCCGATATATCCGCGGCCCACGGGGTATAGGGCGCGCCCCTGCCTATCGACCGCCCAGGCCGCGGCCCAATCATTGCTGCCAATCAATATCGGGGTCACCCCGTCATTGCGCACTTGAAAGGGCAAGCCGCTTTCACCAGCGTCACTCGCCATGCTTTGTGCCACCCAAAGCGGGCCATTTCGAAACCGGCCGGGAAAATCCTGCAATAGATAAAAACTGCGCGTCAGCACATGCCCCTCTGGCACCGGCTCAAGCGCAGGCACATCCAAGATGCGCGCGAGGCGCCGCAACACTTGGTTTTCGCGGCTTTGGCTTGTGATCTGGCCAAGATCGGCATCGCGCGTATCGATAAACAGCACACCGCCCGTTTGCATAAATCCGTTCAATTTATCAGCCGCTTTAGCGCTCAGCGCTGGCTGATCGGGACTGATCAACCAGTATAAAATCGGGAAAAGCGCCAGTTCATCCTCGTCCAAATTCACGCCCCGCGGTTGCCCTGGCTCAACCGATGTGCGCTCTCCCATGCGGCGCGATAGCCCATCCAGGGCTTGAAAAGCCAAAAGATCCAGCTTTGAATCCCCTGTTATGACATGCCCCAACGTCACCGTTGAGCTGGCCGCTGTGACATCACTTGGCAGCCTGTTTTGGGCATGAACGGTGGTTGGATTATGAGCCAAAGTGGCGGTGGCCAAAATCGCCCCCGCGATTATGGTGCGGCCACTCAGCGCCAAACTGGCCAAAACATCCACCGCCAGAGCAATAAGAGCCAAGCTTAAAAACCACCCGCTGAGCTCGCGTGTCTGTTGCGTGACATCTAGTTTTTGTACCCAGTCCGGCCAGATCATGGGCGCCAAATCTGCAGATTTTGGCTCAAGATTGTGAGACGCCAGCTGCCCCTTAAATTCATACAAGCCTGGCGGGCTAAGCGCTCCAAAGCGCCGCTGCTGTAACTGCTCGGCCTCAATTCCTGGCAGGTAATCCGCATCCATTATTTCACCAAAGCCATCCAGAACCTGAACTGGACTCCACACCGTCCCAGCCGCCAACGGCACCTCATCCTGCCAGCCCCGCGCCGCGTTCAGCCGGTTAAGCATATCCAAGAATAAACCACTTAAGGGTAAGTTGCTCCAGTCTGTATTGGCGGTGATATGCCAGAACACGATCTGCCCCGAACCAGCTTCTTTGCGGGTGATCAGTGGCGTTCCGTCTTGCAACCGGGCGAGAACACGCGCGGCCAAATCTGGGCTGGGTTGCGCCAAAACCTGGGCCCTCACACGAATATCAGGGGGCAGGGTCAAGCCGGAAAACGGGCCATCAAGCGCAAAGGGCTCAATTGCTTTAGGTTGTTCCCAACTCATTGCGCCGCCAAGCCGACGCCCGCCTTGCCGCAACACGACTGGCAGCAAAGGATCTTCGCGCAAGGCCGCTGGATTTGCAGCCGCCAATCTTGGGCCCGCAAACCGCACCAATGTCCCCCCAGCTTTCACCCAATCCAGCAGCGGTTCAGGATCGGCCAAAGGCAGCATATCGGCCCAAATGATAAGATCAGGATTGGCCAGCAAAACCTGCTCTAACGCCCCAGTGATGAAGGCCACTTTTGGCGCCAACGCCTTTTGAACAAAATGCAGCGGATCTAAAAGGTCCAAGCTTTCGGCGCTTGCCGGCCCGCCAAATAAGGCCACTTCGGCGCGCTTAATTTGATTGCCCAACAAATAAAGCGCCGCCGCATGATCTTGCCCCTCAATCTCAAACCTTTCAAGCCGTGATAAAACTTCTGCTGGCGCTTTAAACTTTACCTCCTGATCTGTTTCGCCAGCGATCAGATTAAGTGTTTCGCGCAGCAAAACCGTTCTTGTTCCTGCAGGATCGCGGCCAATTCCCAAAATACGTACCGAGCGATTTGATCCATGCGCGCTGCGGCGCAGGCTTAGAGACACCTGCCCTGCCGCGTATTGCAACTCGCCCAGCGTCAAAATTTCAGTCTGTGCAGAGATCAAACGCACCCTGCCTGCCGCGCGCAACCGCTGCAGGATATCTTGACGAGCGCCGTCATAATCTAAACCATCCGAGAGCCAAAGCGTGTCAAATTTTAGGCCTCTTAACGCCTCTAGCTGCGCGTTCACCTGCGTCCATCGCGGGGCATAGGGGCGCGGCTGTAGCGTTTCGATTTCTTGCACCACCGCTTGCGCGCTTTGAAATGCAATCGGGTTTGGAGCGGTTGCCAGAATCACGCCAACCCGTTGCCCCGCCCGCGCAGCTTTGCGCAAATCGGCCTTTAACATATCCCGTTGAAACTGGAACTCAGGTGCTGCGGCCCATGCGCCATCCACCACGATCAAAAGGTCTGGGCCGCGATCAAGCTGCGTTTGCGGGTTGAGAATCGGACCTGCAAACCCAATCAAAACCGCCGCAATTGCCAGGCTGCGCAAAACAAGCAGCCACCAAGGCGCATGCGCGCTGGTTTGGGTTTCATCTTCCAACCCCAGCAACAAACCCACCGCCGGAAACAGCCTTTGCACAGGTGCGGGCGGCAGAGCCCGCAACAAGATCCAAAGAAGCGGCAGAAGCAGCAGCCCCCAAAGCACCCAGGGGGCGTTGAACGCGATGGCGCTCCAGCCCAGCATCAGCCGCGGCGCCCCTCTTGGCCAAGCGCTTTATGCAATTGTAAAAGGGCCGATATTGGGTTTGCATTGCTGACATAGTCGATCAACTGCCAGCCTGCGTCTTTTGCTAAATTTGCCAATCCATCGCGCCGCGCCGCCAAGCGCTGTAAATATTGCGCGCGCAAATCTGCCGCCTGTAAACTGTCATGCTGCAGGCGTTTAAGCGGGCTTTGAAAAACAGCCCGCCCGCGATAAGGAAACTCAACCTCTGCGGGGTCTAAAACCTGCAATATCACGCCATTAATTCCGGCATCAACGGCTTTGCTCAACGCCAGTTTTAACGGATCCAAATCTCCCAGAAAATCTGAGATGAACAGCGCGCGGGCATTCGGTAGGAAAACCGGTTCCAGAGCTGTGGTATATTCTTCAAGGCCAGGTTTTAAAAACGCATCCGCCAATCTGAAAATCTGTTTACGGCCACGCGCTGGGGGCAAACCTGTGGTCGCCAAACCCACTTTTTCACCGGCTTTCTCAGCTGCAATCGCCAGCGCCAAAGCCAAAACCCCCGCCTGCTGAAATTTTGAGGGGGTCGTTTGAGATGAAAATTGCATCGAGCGGGCGCTATCCACCCAGATCTGAAGCGATTGCGCGGTTCTCCATTCTTGCTGGCGCACAAAATACCCGTCACTTTTGCCCGAGCGGCGGTGATCAATTGCCCGCAGCGTATCCTGCTGCGGTTGATAGGGCCGATATTGCCAGAAATCCTCACCGACACCCGACCGGCGGCGGCCATGCCCGCCCATCAGCGCGTTTTGCGCCAAGCGGTCTGCGGCCAAAAGCAACGCCCCTAATGGGTCCGCCAATTGCCCCGCATTGCCATGAAGAGAGGCTGCTAAACTCATGCCGCAGCGCGCGCGTGGTCAAGCTGATCTGCAATACGGCGAATAAGATCCGACAAATCCACCCCATTGGCCTGCGCCGAATAGCGCAACGCCATGCGATGCGCCAAAACGGGAACAGCCAATGCCAGAACATCCTGCACCGAGGGCGATAAGCGGCCGTTCAAAAGCGCCCAGGCGCGCGCAGAAAGCATTAAAGATTGCGCCGCGCGCGGCCCCGGGCCCCACGCAACCGTATCGCATAGCTCTTTTGACGCCGACGCATCCTCGGGGCGACAGGCGCGCACCAAATCAAGGATAAAGTTAACCACGCTGTTTCCTATTGGCATTTGCCGAACCACCCTTTGCGCCGCCATCAACCGTGCCGGATCAAACACCTGCTCAACCCGCACCTGCCCCACACCGGTGGTTTCAAGCAAAATCTCGCGCTCGGTCTCGCGATCTGGATAATCCAAAGTGATTTGTAGCAAAAACCGGTCCAGCTGCGCCTCTGGCAACGGATAAGTTCCTTCTTGTTCAATTGGGTTTTGAGTGGCCAAAACGTGAAATGGCTGCGGCAGCGGGCGCGTTTGCCCGGCGATCGACACTTGCCCTTCTTGCATCGCTTGCAGCAAGGCAGATTGCGTGCGCGGGCTGGCGCGATTGATCTCATCTGCCATTAAAAGCTGGCTGAAAATCGGCCCCTCAATAAACTTAAATTGCCGCGCCCCATCGGGCTTCGTTTCCAATATTTCAGACCCTAAAATATCAGCCGGCATCAGATCAGGTGTAAATTGCACGCGTTGGGTGTGCAGCCCCAGCACGTGCCCTAACGTGTTCACGAGCAGGGTTTTTCCCAGCCCAGGCACCCCAACCAACAATCCATGCCCCCCCGATAACAGCGCGGTCAGGCTTAGATCTATAACCGATTTCTGACCGATGAATTTCTTAGCAATTTCGGCCTTCATCCGGGCCAAATCTGCCGTTAGATCTTCTATCTGATCCGCAATATCCTGTGACGAAGACATGGCTTTTTCCCCTTTGACAAATATATAGGTGTTATTGAGTGTATTGCGACAAAACAAAATGGCAAAACCAATGAGTGCAGAAAAAATACCATCGCCCAGTGCTGAAGGGCTGGCGCAGGCTGCAAGAGCCGCCAGCGACGGGCGCAAATTGCCGCCTGTCCACTTGTGGAATCCGCCATTTTGCGGGGATCTGGATATGCGCATCGCCCGCGACGGCACCTGGTTTTATCAGGGCACGCCCATCGGCCGCTTCGAGCTGGTGCGGCTATTTTCATCCATCCTGCGCAAGGACGGAGATAGCTACGTCTTGGTTACCCCGGTTGAGAAAGTGGGAATCACCGTCGATGACGCCCCCTTTGTGGCTGTCGATTTTGAAAATATCGGCACCCCAGATAGGCCCGTTTTGTGCTTTGAAACGCATGTTGGTGATTTTTCGCAAGCCGGGCGGGAAAACCCCATTCGCGTTGAAAAGCACCCAGAAACTGGCGAGCCCGCGCCCTATATTCATATCCGAGCCGGGCTAGAGGCTTTGATCGATCGCAAAAGCTTTTACCGCTTGGTCGAGCGGGGCGAACAAGCCGAGCATCAGGGCCAAACTTGGTATGGCATTTATTCCGATGGGGTGTTTTTTCCGATTATTCTAGCAGATGAGCTCAATTAACTTAGCTGGCTGCAAACCGGCGCTATTTTCACAAGGGCCTTTGGGTAGATCGTTAACCTTTTAAGACGCAGGCGAACAGATTTTATGCGTCGATTGGCACCACGTCGAACTCAACAAAATCGTTCCAGCGTTCAAACCAAAGATCCTACAAAACAGGGCTCTGCGTCTCCATCAACTAATAGCAGATCAACAAATCTTTATTTGGCCAAGAATTCAAATAATAAAGCCCATTTGGGAGCGATCAGCCCTGCCTTTGAAACCTTTCATGGGCTGCGTCCCAACACCCCGCTTTAAACCGCTCTATCACCATATATTTTTGCATGACCACGCCTAAAACCCCCATATCTGCCGGTTCTTCCAGCCTGCCCTATGGCGGGTAAAGGCCCGGCTTGCGAAAAGAAAGATCCGCTATTTTAACGCAGCGCTCTCAGTCACCTGAGATCATAGCGCAGCGGCTTGATCCAGCTCCGCTTGCCGGTGGTGTTTTTGTAGATTTTAAGCCGAATTATAAATTTCCCAAAAGGCTTACAAATGTTGGACCCGGTGATTAAACCTTAGCCCACTGAGAGAGATCTTGCTAAAATTTTATGTTTGTAAACTTATTCCCTTATTAGGATGTCAGACGAACAAACCTAAACTCAACCCTAAAACACACTGAAAGACTGTGGCGGCGCATAATATAAAACCGCTGGTAATACGCGATAAACTCCGTCTAAAACATAAGTCGAAAGACACGCGAGCAAGTGTTTAAAACGCGATCCGCAGCCCATCATGACCCAGATAAAACGGACCATCCCATATCGGGCGAATGGCGGCCAGCCACTCAGCTTCGCCAAAATCTGGATCATCCGACGGGATAAGGTGGTTCAACGCCAAGGCTTTTACGTTGGCAGCCACCGCAATCTTTGCAGCCTCTGCCGCCGTGCTATGCGCAGCATAAAAATGCGCCCGCAAGCGTTCATCACCATTGCCAACCCGGGTCAGCAACGCCTCAATCGCTGCTTCCAGCATTGCCTCATGCACCAAAAGATCAGCCCCTTGCGCGAACCCGGCCAGATCCGGAAAATACGCCGTATCGCCGCTAAACACGACATGCGAACGCGCCGTTTTAAACGATAAGGCAAACGTGTCCACCAATGGCGGGTGGATATTGCGCAAGGCCGAAACCTGAATATCGCCCAGTTGCACCACATCTGGTGTATCGATCACATGAAAACGCACCAGCCGGCGCAAATCCGGGCGCCCTTCATCCGCGATACGCAGATCGATATCCGCCTGCATCGAGGTCAGAAACCCTGCCCAATAGGCATCAAGCCCGGCAGGTCCGTATATCTGCACAATCTTAGTGAGCCCGGCGGTCCAAGCCGTGTGCAACAAAGGGCCCAGTTCTAAATAATGATCCGAATGCAAATGCGTGATAAAAATATGACGAATATCTTTCAACGCCAAGCCTTGATCAATCAAGCCCCGAGCCACGCCCAAACCGCAATCTATGACAATCGGGCAGCCCTCTAAGTGCAAAAGATGCGCGGTGGGCATTGTAGAGCCGGGGCGGATTGCAGGGCCACCTTTGGTGCCAAGTAACGCCAGATAATTCAAAGCAAAGCCCCCTCGTTTACATCCCCGCATTTGCGTTTCTTCGCCATCCAACCGCTTTACCAGATGACTTATCCGCCAATTTTAAAACGACTGCACAAAAAACAGCGTGCAAATGGGCTCTGTTGCAAATCAGAAACTACGCTTTAGCGCCAAAATTTTCCTGATAAAACCGATACCAGTTCTCTCCCATAATGCCCGCCACTTCCAACTCTGACATGCCTATTTTGCGCAGACCTTCGGCGATATTTCCAAAATCACGATTGTCTTGAAACCAGCTTGGCATTGGAGGAAATCCCGGCGCGCTGGCAGAGCCTTCGCCATAATCAATCGCTTTGCTCCAGCGGCCTACGCGCATCCATTCCACCACGCGATCGGGTTGATCTTGGCACAGATCAGAGCCAAGCCCCAAATGCTGCGCCCCATAGCGCGCAGCCGCCTCGGCGATCATCTGACAAAAGCTTTCAAGCGTGCAGGCCGATTTATCTTTTAAATGATGCGGATAAAGTGAAAATCCGATCATGCCGCCCGCTTCGGTAACGGCTTTGATCACCTCGGGGCGTTTATTACGCAAGGCGGGCTGCCACTCATAGGGGTTGGCATGGGTGATGGTGATCGGGCGCGTTGAAATCTCGGCCGCCTCAATGGTTGAGCGATCCGCAGAATGACTCATATCCACCACCAGACCAACGCGATTCATTTCGCCAATAACCTGCCGTCCCATGCGGGTAATACCGGGGTCTTCTGCCTCATAACACCCTGTGGCCAGCAGCGATTGGTTATTATAACTCAGCTGCATGAACCGCGCGCCCAAACTATGCACAATTTCCACAAGCCCGATATCATCTTCAATCGGGCTAGGGTTTTGAAACCCGAAAAAAATAGCCGTGCGATTGCTCGCACGGGCACGATCGACATCTTCAGCAGTCAAGCCTTTCATGATTAAATCGGGATAGGTCTCAAACCAACGGTTCCATTGCTCAAAATTCAAAACCGTTTCGCGGAAATTCTCATGATAGGCAATCGTGACATGCACCGCATCAACGCCGCCCGCCTGCATTTGGCGAAAAATCTTTTCCGACCAATTTGCGTATTGCAGGTTATCAATGATCCTCATGCAGGCATACCCGAGGAAATATAGGCCGTTTTCACCGCCGTATAAAATTCAGCCGCATAACTGCCCTGTTCGCGCGGCCCGTAAGAGCTTTCCCCTCTACCGCCGAATGGCACATGATAATCGGTGCCTGCAGTGGGCAGGTTTACCATCACGCAGCCGGTTTTGGCATTGCGCCTAAAATGCGTGGCCCGCGCCAAATTGGTGGTAACAATACCAGAGGTCAACCCGAAGCGCGTATCATTGACCACGCTCAGCGCTTCGTCATAGCTGTCCACTTTGATCACCGCCGCCAGCGGGGCAAACAGCTCTTCGCGGTTGATCTGCATGGCATTGGTGCTGTTGATGAACAGCCCGGGGGACATGTAAAACCCCTCGCTCGCGCGTTCAACTTGCTGCCCGCCGCAGACCAATTCGGCGCCTTCCGATAGGCCCAACGCCACGTTAGCAAGGTTTTCCTGCAATTGCTGGGCGCTCACCACGGGCCCGATTTGAGTGCCAGCCTCAAGCGCGTGACCCACCACCATCGCCTGGGCACCTGCAATCATTTTTTCAACAAACGCATCGTGAATTCGCGCATGCACCACCAAACGCGAGGACGCAGTGCATTTTTGGCCGGATCCCCCATAGGCCCCGCCCAGCGCCAAAGAAACGGCCAAATCAAGATCCGCATCCTCCATCACCGCCAGCGCATTTTTTGATCCCATCTCCATCTGCACTTTGGTCAGGTTTTGCACTGCCGCCGCTGCAATACCTTTGCCCACAGGTACCGAGCCGGTAAAGGATATTGCGTTTACTTTCGGGCTTTCCACCAAGGCCTGCCCGATGCTGCCCCCGGCGCCCATGACAAGGCTGAACAAGCCCTTTGGAATATCTTGGCGGGAAATAATCTCGGTCAGCGCCACCGCCGAAGCAGGGGTCAAATTCGCTGGTTTCCAAATCACAGCATTGCCATAGGCCAACGCCGGAGCGATTTTCCAAGAAGCGGTTGCGGTTGGAAAATTCCACGGCGAAATGATCGCCACCACCCCAACAGCCTCGCGGCGTACGTCAATTTCAATGCCCTCGCGCACCGACTCTGCCGTCTCGCCCATTTGGCGCAGGGTTTCTGCTGCATAATAAGTGAAGAACTGCCCGGCGCGGTACACTTCGCCCTTGCCTTCGGCGACGGGTTTACCCTCTTCGCGCGACAGTAACGTGCCAAGCTCTTGGGCGCGCGCCATCATTTCGGTGCCAATCGCCATCAGCACGTTATATTTGCGCTCGATCCCATAGGCCGCCCATTCGCGCTGCGCCTGCTGCGCTTGCGCCAAGCTTGCATCCAATTGATCTGGCGATGCCTGCGCGAACAAGCCGATTAAATCCGAAACATCAGACGGGCTTCGATTTTCAATTTCACTGCTGCCAGCAACCCAGTCTCCGGCGATAAAATTTTTATTTAACTCTGACATTCTTATCCCCTTTACGGATCACTTTTTGCTTTAATGCGCCTCAGCCCAATGCGCCCCTTGCCCCGCGTCAACGATCAACGGAACGTCCAGCTTCACGATCGGATCTGCGGCGTTTTCCATAACCCCTCGCGCAGCATCAATCAATTGATCCACCGCGTGGCGTTCCACTTCGAATAGCAGTTCATCATGCACTTGCAAAAGCATCTTCGCCGGCAAATCAGCGATCGAATGCGGCATTCGGATCATCGCTCGGCGGATAATATCCGCCGCGGTGCCCTGGATCGGCGCGTTGATCGCCGCGCGCTTGGCAAAGCCTGCGGTTGGACCTTTGGCATTGATCTCAGGCGTATGGATGACACGGCCAAACAGGGTTTCCACGCGGTTATTGGCTTTGGCGAAGGCAACCGTATCGTCCATATATTCTTTGATCCCCGGAAACCGTTCAAAATAGCGATCGATAAACCCTTGTGCCTCGCTGCGCGGAATACGCAAATTGCGCGCCAGCCCAAAGCCTGAAATACCATATATAACGCCAAAATTAATTGCTTTGGCTTGCCGACGAATATCCGGCGTCATCTCGTCCAATGGCACATCAAACATTTCCGAAGCCGTCAGAGCGTGGATATCTTGCCCCTCACGAAAAGCTTGCTTCAGACTATCAATGCCCGCGACATGCGCCAGAATGCGCAATTCGATTTGGCTGTAATCCAGGCTCACCAAAACCTTGCCCTCTTCGGGAATAAAGGCTTCGCGAATGCGTCGACCATCCTCACTGCGCACCGGGATATTCTGCAAATTCGGGTCGGTAGAGGCCAAACGACCGGTATTGGCCCCAGCGATTGAGTAAGAGGTATGCACGCGGCCCGTTTCGGGGTGGATATGATCTTGCAGCGCATCGGTATAGGTGGATTTGAGCTTGCTCAATTGACGCCAATCCAGCACGCGCTTGGGCAAGTCATGTATGGTGGCCAAATCTTCCAAAATATCCGCTCCAGTGGCGTAAGCCCCCGTTTTACCTTTCTTGCCCCCCTCATAGCCCAGCTTGTCAAACATAATCTCGCCCAGTTGCTTTGGACTGCCCACATTAAAGCTTTCCCCCGCCATATCGTGAATTTCAGCCTCAAGACCCGCCATTTTCTGTGCAAAGGCGTTGGACATGCGAGACAGCGTATCGCGATCCACTTTGATCCCGGTCATCTCCATCTGGGCCAAAACTGGTATCAAAGGCCGCTCAAGCCCCTCATAAACGCGAGTCACTTTCTGAAGATGCAATTTGGGCTTCAAAAGCTGCCAAAGGCGCAGCGTGATATCAGCGTCCTCAGCAGCATAGGGTGTGGCCTCTTCAATCGGCACAAGATCAAAGGTAACCGCTGATTTCCCACTTCCCAAAAGTGGTTTGATCGGAATAGGCGTGTGGTCCAAATAGCGCTGCGATAGACTGTCCATGCCGTGATTATGCAAGCCCGCATGCAGTGCATAGGATAACAGCATGGTATCGTCGATCGGCGCGATGCGAATGCCCTGCCGCTCAAGAATTTTGGCATCATATTTCATATTTTGGCCAATTTTCAGGATCGCCGGATCTTCCAAGATGGGTTGCAAAAGCCCAATCACCTGATCCATCTTCATTTGGCCCGCAGCTAATTTTGATGATCCGAATAAATCATCGCTGCTGCCTTCTTTATGCGATATCGGAATATAACAGGCCTCACCCGGCGCGACCGCCAAAGAAATCCCCACCAGCTCAGCGCGCATTTCATCCAGAGACGTGGTTTCCGTATCGATGGCCACATAGCCACGCTGGCGGATTTTATCGATCCACGCGTGCAAAGATGCAAGATCATGTAGCGCGCAATAAGCGCTACGATCAAAGGCCGGCTGTTCGATAAGCGCGGGCGTTTCAAGCGCAGCGGCGGTGGCAATTTGGGGCGGTTCCGCGCCCAGCTTGCTGGCGATACGCGCCGTTAATGTGCGAAATTCCATTTCCGCCAGAAAACCCAATAGGGTTTCGGGCTCGGGCGCGCGCACTTCTAAATCCTCCAGCGTGAAGTCTAGCGGCGTGGCGCAATCCAGCTCGACCAATTGACGTGATAGGCGAATTTGCGCGGCATGATCGATCAAGGTTGCGCGGCGTTTGGGCTGTTTGATCTCTTCAGCCCGCTCTAACAGCGTTTCAAGATCCCCATATTCATTGATCAAAAGCGCGGCTGTTTTCACCCCAATACCTGGCGCGCCGGGAATATTATCCACGCTATCTCCGGCCAAAGCCTGCACATCCACAACCCGCTCGGGGAAAACACCAAATTTTTCGAACACGCCATCGCGGTCAATATGGCGGTTTTTCATCGCATCAAACATATCAACGCCGCCCCCAACAAGCTGCATAAGGTCTTTGTCTGAGCTGATAATCGTCACCCGTCCACCTGCATCGCGCGCCTGAACCGATAAGGTTGCGATGATATCATCGGCCTCATAGCCTTCGACCTCTTCGCAGGCGATATTGAACGCGCGCGTTGCAGCGCGCGTCAGGGGCATTTGCGGGCGCAGATCTTCGGGCATTTCATCGCGATTGGCTTTATATTGATCATAAAGATCATTGCGAAACGTATGGCTGCCTTTGTCAAAAATCACCGCAACATGGGTGGGCGCATCGGGGCCAGTATTGCTTTCGACATAGCGCTGCAGCATGTTGCAAAACCCGCTCACCGCGCCCACAGGCAATCCATCTGAATTGCGGGTTAAAGGTGGCAAAGCGTGATAGGCGCGAAAGATGAAAGCCGAGCCATCGATCAAGTGCAAATGGTGCCCTTTGCCAAAATTCATGCTGGGTTTTCCTTTTTGAACAAATATTTTTACAAGAGGATTACATGAGCAAAGGCAGCTTGACCATCATCTTTGTGATCCTTTCAACATTGCTGCCCACTATGCCTTCGCGCAGATGAACAACCGCGCAGGCCCACCGGATAGCAGAGGCAAACCTGCAAGCCAGGGCGGGGCGCCGCAAACGAGAACCTTCGCACTATTTTATCCGCACCCCCAGTGGCAAAGCCAAAACGACCGGCTTCCTTCGCGCCGCTCGTGGACGCAAATATATTGCAGATTTGAAACAATGAAGTTGCATTTTGGGCTGGTCGGCTTTGCCCGTGATAATGCCCGGCGCGGGCCAGCCTCAGTTTGTTTGGTTTGCAAAAGCCTGCGCCATTGCCTTTTGGGCATGGTCGCTTGCAGGATGGCGCTGTCGCACAATTTGGAAGCGGGTAAAACCAAGCGGAATTTCTTTGAAAAACATGTCTGGCGTTAAAAACACCAAAGACGCAGAACGCGCGCCGCGCTTCTTTTGGAGTGATCCCTCAGCCCCCACCTTCGCGACCGCTGGGCGGCCAACGGCGCACCTTAACCCAGCACCGCCTCTGCAAAATCGCGATGTATAATTTTACAATCGCAATAGGGGCACTCTACCCATCCGGTTTCTTTTGGTATCTGCAGCCAAACACGCGGATGGCCAAGCGCCCCTCCACCGCCATCACAGGCGATGCGAAACTGATCTACCACTCTGGTTTCTGGTGCGTCTGTTGTCATTTCCCATTCCCTTTTTTTCGCGCTTAGGCTACCTGCCTTATGAGCGATCAGGGAACAAAGGGTCAAGAGCATGTTACCACATACAGCAGTGGAAATTTCTGGGCTGTCAAAAATTTATAACGCTTATAAGAGCCAACCTGCTCGGCAAGCCCTCTATGATTTAGACTTATCAATCCCGGCGGGATCCGTTTTCGGGTTGCTGGGCCCGAACGGAGCGGGCAAGTCGACCTTAATCAACATTCTGGCCGGTCTTGTGCGGAAAACCACGGGACAGGTAAAAATTTGGGGGTTTGACCAAGACAGGAACCCAAGGCAATCACGCGCGGCGATCGGCGTTATGCCCCAAGAGCTGAACCTTGATCCTTTTTTTACGCCGCGCGCCGCGTTGGATGTGCAAGCCGGACTTTACGGAATTCCAAAATCGCAACGTCGTAGCGAAGACATTCTTGCAATGGTCGGCCTTAGCGAAAAAGCCGATGCCTATTCGCGGTCTTTATCCGGTGGTATGCGCCGGCGCCTACTTTTGGCAAAAGCCTTGGTGCATAGCCCGCAAATATTGGTTCTGGATGAACCCACAGCCGGCGTTGATATCGAATTGCGGCAAACGCTTTGGGACAATGTTCGCCGGTTGAACCAAGAAACCGGCATGACGATCATTCTAACCACGCATTATTTGGAAGAAGCCGAAAAAATGTGTGATCAGATTGCAATTATGAACCATGGAAAATTGATCGTACAAGACAGCACCCCAAATCTGCTGGCGCAGCTTGATGGAAAAACCATGCATATTCAGCCTGAAGAGCCGGTTCAAACGCTTCCAACCCACCCGGATATGACCAGTAGCCTGAATAAGGATGGGTCTTTGAATATTCGCTACAGCGCCACGAAAACCTCAGCCGAAGAGGTGTTTCAAATGCTACGCCAAAATCAAATCGCCATTCGCGATGTCAAAACCTCGCAAGCCGATCTTGAAGACGTATTTTTAGAGTTGACCAAATCGGCTTAAACAAGAATATTTTCAGCCTAAACCGTTGAAAGCATCCGTCCCAAGCCACGCCCGCCCAAAATATGCAGATGCAAATGCGGCACTTCCTGCACCCCGTCTGCACCGGCGTTGGAGATCGCCCGAAAGCCACCGCCGCTTGGCACATCCACCCCCATTTGCTTGCACACCGCTGCAATGGCGCGCGTGAAATCAACGATCTCATCGGCGCTGGCCGCCGCGGAAAAATGATCAAAACTCACATAGGGGCCTTTGGGAATAATCAGCACATGCACCGGTGCTTGGGGCTGAATATCTTCAAACGCCAAGCTATGCTCGGTCTCCAACACCGTCTTGTTTGGGATTTCACCCCTTAAAATTTTTGCAAAAATATTATCCGGATCGTATGTATAGCCCATTTCACCCCCATGGCTTCACTCTCAAACTCTGGGCAAATCCTAACAGGATGCGCAAAAGCGCAAAAGCGTTAAACGGGCTCTTTCAAAGAAAAACCCGGCAGGCTCGGGGGGCTACAACAAAAAATATCGCGCGCAGCTTAAACTATGCTAGCCTGTTGCTATAATTTTTTGAGCCACCGTTTAATTTTTATATTGAGATTTTAGAGATGGATTTACCAGGGCTTTGGATGCCGAAAAGCGAAACAGTTTTATACCGCTCGCTGCCCAAATGCGCCTGTTCCAGCATCGGGCAATTGTTATATTTTTCGGACCATGGTCACTTTTTCAAGGGTGAATTTCACAATCTGAAAACCGGTCTTCATAAATGGGATTTTGACACCAGCCGCAAAATATTGATGGCGCATGTGACGGCGCGAACAACCTTCACATTCAGCTGCGTTAGAAATCCCTATGCGCGCATCGTTTCCGCGTTTTTAGACAAAATTTGTAGCCCGCAGCATGATGGTATGTTTTACAGTCACAAGATCCATGAGATCTTAAGCCAAGCCTATGGTCTTGATCCAAATATGATAGAGCCTGCATTTTATGGCGATCCCGAGGCGCGGATCAACGCCTTTCGTCGCTTCTTAGTCTTTGTTCACGATTGTGCCCGCAGTGATAGCATGGCCCAGCTGGATATTCACTGGCGTCCAATGGCCGCGCAACTTGGTGATTTTATTCGGCAAGGCGGGCGTTTTGATAAAATAATCTGGGTTGAGTATTTTGATCATGGCATGGATTATATTTTTGATCACCTTTCACCAAACCACCGGCCGCAACACGTATCACACACCCAGTTTAACAAGGTAACGAACAGCTCAAACCTCCCGTTAGAGGCCTATTTTGATCAAACAGCCCTTTTCCTGATGGAAGGTATTTACCAGCAGGATTTTGAGCTTTTTGGTTATCGATTAAACGATCCCAAAAACGCAAATCCAGAGCGCGAAATACATTTGGACAACCTGCATACCGCCCTCTTGGAAAACCCGGGGTAAGCTTACAACAGCGCTGCCGCCTCAAACAAACCGCGCACCGAGGTTTCAGGCCGAGCGCCAATATGGCGAATAACCTCGCCCGCCGCGATGCATCCCATTTTACAACAAATCTCAATGGGCTGTTTGGTCACCAAGCCATATAAAAATCCAGCAGCGAATTGATCGCCCGCGCCCGTCGCATCCACCGGGGTGATTTCGTCAACCGGCACGTCCACGCGCGCCCCCTTGGCGATCACGCTCACGCCCTCACCGCCTCTGGTGCAGACCACCAATTCGCAAATCTCTGCGGTTTTCGCCAGCGCCGTTTCAAGATCATCGGTTTCAAACAAAGATTTAATTTCAGCGTCATTGCCGATCACGTAATCCAACTCATGCTCAATCAAATTCAGAAAATCCGCGCGGTGCCGTTCAACGCAGAAGGGATCGGAAATCGCGATTCCGGCCTTGCCACCGGCTGAACGGCAAGCCCGCGACAGCTCGACAAAGGCTTGTTTGCCCTTATCCTTATCGAATAGATAACCTTCCAAGAATACATATTCAGCCTCTTTTGCCACGCTGCTCGAGACATCTTCGGGGCCCAGCTCCGCCGAAATTCCCAAATAGGTGTTCATCGAGCGTTCCCCATCGGCAGAGGTGAAGATCATCGAACGTGAGGTTGGTAAATGCGCATCCTGAACTGGCGGGTTCACAAAATGGGTTCCACCTTCCTGCATGGCTTGCGCGTAAAACTGCCCCAGCGCATCGTCTCTGACGCGCCCCACAAACGCCGTTTCAAGGCCCAGTGCGCCCAAACCTGCCAACGTATTCGCAACCGCGCCGCCCGCCGCTTGAACGCGGTTTTCCATTGCATCATACAGCGCTTCCGCGCGCTCTTTTTCGATCAGTTGCATGATGCCTTTTTCAATGCCCATCCGCTGAAGAAACGTATCACTTGATTGGCTGATCACATCAACCACGGCATTACCAATACCCACAACTTTGTATTTTTTCACAAAAACTGCTCCTTCAGCATTATAGATCTTTATCTTCATAGGCGCATAGGTCGCGGATCAAACAGGTTGCGCATAAGGGTTTACGTGCTTTGCAATGATACCGGCCGTGTAAAATCATCCAATGATGCGCGTGCAATTGGAAATCAGCGGGAATATGATCTTCCACCGCCCGCTCGACATCCTCAACGGTTTTCCCAGGCGCAATTTTTGTTCGATTTCCGACTCGGAATATATGCGTATCAACGGCCTGCGCCGGATGCCGCCACCACATGTTTAAAACCACATTCGCCGTTTTACGCCCGACGCCCGGCAAAGATTGCAGGGCCGCACGTGAATTGGGCACCTCGCCGTCATACTCCTCAACCAATATCCGGCTCAGTTTGATCACATTCTTGGCCTTATTGCGATAGAGGCCAATGGTTTTGATATGCTCAATCAGCCCCGCCTCCCCCAATTCCAGCATTTTCTGCGGCGTGTCAGCAATTTTAAACAATGCCCGCGTGGCTTTGTTGACGCCCGCATCGGTGGATTGCGCGCTCAGCGCCACAGCGACCACAAGCGTGTAGACATTTACATGATCAAGCTCGCCCACAGGCGCGGCATCAGCCGCTTGAAACCGCTGAAAAATTTTCCGAATGGTTTTATAATCAAGCTGCTTTACCATATCGAAGGCATATGCCGTTTTCTCGCCCGGCTCACAAGAGCTTTGCGGCATTTTAAGCAAGAAACGGGTCGCTTTCAGGCCCGAAGATTTCTACTCTGAGGGCACATAGTGACAAGGTGCCGCATGAATAAAGAGTCTACAGCCTATTCGTATCGCGTGATAGAACGGGCGTTAACCGAAATAGACGCGGCTGATCACCCGTTGAACCTGACGGAATTGGCGCGCCGGCTGCAATTAAGCCCAGCGCATTTTCAGCGATTATTTTCAGAATGGGTGGGAGTTTCGCCCAAGAAGTATCAGGAATATCTAACGCTGGAACATTCCAAACACTTGCTGGCAACGCGTCACAATCTACTGGAAACCAGCCTCATAACAGGATTATCAGGCACCAGCCGGTTGCACGATCTTTTTATCCGCTGGGAAGCCATGACCCCGGGCGAATTTGCTGCAGCCGGCGCCACTTTGGAGATTACTTATGGTTGGACTGAATCTCCGTTTGGTGAGACGTTGGTGATGCGCACAAACCGGGGAGTCTGCGGCCTTGCATTCGCCGCTGATATTGGTCGAGAGGCTGCATTTCAGGATATGGCCACGCGCTGGCCAATGGCTGCTCTAAGGCCAGAACAAACGGGGCTTTCAAGCGCAGTTGAGAATCTGTTCAAACCCAAAAGCAGCGCCAAGCTGCACTTAATCGGGGCCCCGTTTCAAATCAAAGTGTGGCAGGCGCTGCTGCAGATCCCCTCGGGGCATGTTTCAACTTATTCCGATATTGCTCGCGCGATCCAAGCCCCCAAAGCCGTTCGGGCGGTTGGCACCGCGGTCGGCCGCAATCCGATAAGCTGGTTGATCCCCTGCCATCGGGCGCTGCGCAAAACAGGTGCTTTGGGCGGATATCATTGGGGCTTGCCAGTCAAACGCGCGCTTCTGGCCTATGAAGCCGCCCGCCAAGACAGCGCCGACCGTAGCCAGCTGCCTTCATAAAGACCCATTTAAAAAGGCGACTGCCTGTGAACAGCCCGTAAGCACAGCCCTGGCAGGTTATGGCCGCTCAAGTGCAATGGCAGTGCCCTCGCCGCCGCCGATACACACAGCAGCAATGCCCCGCTTCACATCACGCCGCTCCATTGCATGCAGCAACGTCACAATAATCCGCGCGCCTGAAGCCCCAATTGGGTGTCCTAGCGCACAGGCTCCACCATGAACGTTGATGATATCGCCAGAAATATCCAGCTCGTTCATGAAGGCCATTGGAACAACAGCAAAGGCTTCATTGACCTCCCATAAATCTACATCTTCCACCCGCCAGTTCAAACGGTCTAATAATTTACGCGTTGCAAAAATTGGCGCGGTCGAAAACCATGCAGGCTCTTGCGCGTGGCTGGCATGGCCCAAAATGCGCGCGCGGCAAGGCAGACCCGCCTGCTGCATATGCGTCTGGCTTGATACAATCAGGGCTGCGGCCCCATCAGAAATAGAAGAGGCATTCGCCGCGGTCACACTGCCATCTGCCCGAAAAGCGGGTTTCAGATGCGGAATTTTTTCCGGCTTTGCGTTTAAAGGCTGTTCATCCTGCATCACAGCATCATTGCCTTTTTTACGCGCCAAATTGAATGGGGTGATTTCTTTCTCAAAGGCCCCGGAGCTTTGAGCCTCACGCGCCCGTATCAGCGAGCGCAACGCATAATCATCCTGCGCTTCTCGCGTGAATTGGTATTTTTCGGCGCAATCTTCAGCAAAACTGCCCATCAAGCGGCCATTCTCATACGCATCCTCTAGCCCATCTAAAAACATATGATCTGCCACTTGGCTATGCCCCAAACGGGCCCCGCTGCGCATCTTGGGCAATAGATAGGGGGCGTTTGACATGCTCTCCATCCCGCCAACCGCCATCACCTGTGTTTGGCCAAGCGCGATCTGGTCAAAGCCGATCATCGTTGCCTTCATCCCCGAACCACACATTTTGTTCAACGTTGTTGCAGGCACCTGCGCGCCAAGGCCGGCGTGAAAACTGGCTTGTCGCGCCGGCGCTTGCCCCTGCCCCGCGCCAAGCACATTGCCCATCACAACCTCATCGACCGAACTCAGAGAAGTTTGCTGTAAAGCCGCCTCTATCGCCGCCCCCCCCAGCCTTGCTGCGGGCACAGCATCAAACGCCCCTTGAAACCCACCAATTGGCGTTCTGGCCGCGCCGCATATCACCACGTTTTCCATCAACTCTCTCGCTTTTTTTTCAGGCATACAAAAAAGTAACCTTTGCCGTCTAGTGTAACCACAGCGCATAACACAGAAGTCAGCGATGCAACTTAAAATTATTGATCAGCCCGGGTGCCTTTATCTCAAAGTGCAGGCAGAGCGGATTGATGCCGCCGCTGCGATTCAATTTAAGGACCTGATGCGCCGGGCGCTTACGCCAAGCCTGCAGCAAAAGATCATCGATTTAGAGCAGGTAAATTTTATTGATTCTACGGGGCTTGGCGCGCTTATCAGCCTACAAAAAGCACAGCAAAACGCATCAAAACTTACCATTTGCAGCCTACACCCACAGGTGGCCAAAGTCTTCAAACTGACCCGTATGGACGAGGTCTTCGATATTTATGCCACCGCTGAAGCCGCGCTGAAGGCGGCCAGTGCGGCGCCCGCTTTCAAGGCAGATGAGGATTGAATATCCGCATCAACTTTTCCTTTGATCAAACGCAAGGGTTTTGGCCGGTCCGGGATATATTAGAAAGAATGGCCGAAGAGGTGGGCGCAGCGCAAGGCGCGGCATTTGCATTTTTCCCGATATCGTTGGTCGTCGCAGAGGTTTTAAACAACAGCATTCAACATGGCGTAAATTTTAAAAGCTCCGGTCAACTCAGGGTGCGGCATCTCAGCTGTCAAAACTGCATTGAAATCATACTGATCGATACAGGTTGCGCGTATCCCCCCCCAAAAATGCCCTCGGGCACAGACCCGCTGAACCCCTCTGAAAGCGGATATGGATGGATGATCATCCTCCAACTTTGTACAAGGATCCAGTATCGTCATAAAAGCGGGCGAAACCTTTTGCGCCTCTGCCTACCCATCAACGCGCCTTAAGCATAAAGGCCCCATCTGCGACATCGCCGCACCCAAATAGCGCGGTTTCATGTTGTTTTAAAAGCCAAGCACGTTAAGTAATGTTATGAATCTACAACAAGGTGACCTCATGCGCGATTTCCATTTTCCCGGTCGTTCCGCAGTTTACGCAGAAAACGGCATGTGTGCGACATCACATCCTTTGGCTGCGAAAACCGCGCTCGAGATATTGCAGCGTGGCGGCAATGCCATGGATGCGGCGATTGCAGGGGCCGTCTTGCTGGGGCTTTGCGAGCCCCAGATGACGGGGCTTGGCGGAGATTGTTTTGTTCTCTTTTCTCCCGCAGGCAGCGATGAGATTCGCGCAATGAACGGATCGGGAAAATCACCGCAGGCGCTGCAAGCCCAATTGCTACGCGACCAAGGTCATAAGGTGATCCCGCAGCGCGGCGTGGAGGCGATAACCATTCCCGGCGCCGTGGATGCCTTTTGTACGTTGAGTAATGATTGGGGCAAACTTGGCCTTGATGCGCTGCTGGCGCCAAGCATTCACTATGCTGAAGCGGGCATTCCCGTCGCCCCGCGGGTTGCCTATGATTGGGCCGGCAGCGTAGATGTGCTGCAAGGCAGCGCTAAAGCAGATTACTTACTCTCGGGAAAAGCACCTCAAGCAGGGCAAAAAATTGCCTTCCCAAAACAAGCTGAAGTTTTACGCGCGATCGCAAAAAATGGCCGCAGCGGCTTTTATGACGGCGCCGTTGCAGAGGATATCTTAAACACGTTGACCGCGCTTGGTGGGGTACATTCCAAAGAAGATTTCAGCGACCAAATCGCGTTTTACACGGATCCGATTTCGGGCCACTATCAGGGAATGGACTTGGTTGAGCATCCACCCAATGGTCAGGGCGCCACAGCCATTTTGCTGTTAAACATATTATCACATTTTGATTTGGCCGCTCTGGCGCCCTTCAGCGCGGAGCGCGCGCATATCGAAGCCGAGGCCACCAAATTGGCCTATGATGCGCGCAACCGCTTTATTGCGGATGCGCGGATGACCGATGCCACCGCGCATTTGCTCGCACCAGAAACCGCGGAAAAACTGGCTGCTTTAATCGATCCTAATGCCGTAATTCAAGATGTGACAGCGATCAGCGAGACGGTTCATAAAGACACTGTCTACATTACAGTTGTTGATAAAGACCGAATGTCGGTTTCGTTGATCTACTCAATCTTCAACACATTTGGTTCTGGCATTTCGAGCGATAAATTCGGGATTTTGATGCATAATCGTGGAGCAGGATTTAACCTTATTCCCGGGCATCCCAATGAATTGCGGGGCGGGCACCGCCCGATGCATACCATCATCCCCGGCATGCTGTGCAAAGGTGGAAAGCCTGTGATGCCCTTTGGCGTTATGGGGGGGCAATATCAAGCGAATGGCCATGCCCGCGTTTTGACGAATATGCTCGATTACGGTATGGCGCCGCAGGAGGCACTAGACGCACCGCGCAGCTTTGCTGAATTGGGCCATTTGAAAGTTGAGCGCAGCTATGATCCAAAAGAGGTGCAAAAACTAGCAGATATTGGCCATAAAATCGAGCAGGATATTGAACCAATCGGCGGCGCTCAGGCGATTATGATGCATGAAAACGGTGTGCTAGAGGGCGCCTCGGATCCTAGAAAAGATGGCTGCGCACTGGGTTACTAACGCTCAGGCTGATCCTGCGGGGGGCGCCGCATGCTAGCCGCTCGCGCGGCGGGTCAATTCAGTTGAAAATGCAGCGGATATTGGCCATTTTCGAAGGGACCGAAGAGATCAGGAATATCGGGATGATCGACGGGTTCACCCGAAGGGTCTTCCACGAGATTTTGTTCTGACACATAGGCCACGTAGAAACTGTGATCGTTTTCTGCAAGCAAATGATAATAGGGCTGCTCTTTGACCGGGCGATGATCCTCTGGAATCGACTCATACCATTCATCCGTATTGCTGAATTCTGGATCAACATCAAAAATCACCCCTCTAAAAGGGTGTTTTTTATGACAAACAACTTGCCCGAGGCGATATTTAGCATTTTTCAAATACATCAGGTAGCCATCCTACGCGTTGCGCGATCCGGCTTCAAGTGCCCAGAAGTAAATTTGCCCGCGCTTCGATCCAAGCGGCTTTCACGATTGCCAAAGCACTGAGATCTTTTTCAGGCCAGCTCTGCCAAACATGACGCAGTTTAAATGTATCAAATAGAGGCATAATAATGCTTTTGCGCTAACGGTTTGGCCTTTTGAAATCATCCGAAACTTGATAACCTATAAAAAAACAAAGTTGAAATGACCATGAGCAGAACGATCATTATATTATGCCTGGTTTTTACGCTGGGATCCTGCAGCATCTTTAGCACCGGCGATGTAACGGGCAACCTTGACAATGCCTGCTCTATTCTTGACCAAAAACCGCAGTTTGCCCGCGCCTTCAAGGCAACCAAGCGCCGTTGGGGCGTGCCCGTTAACGTTCAAATGGCGATCATCCATCAAGAAAGCCGTTTCAAAAGTAAGGCAAAAACGCCGCGAAAATATATTCTGGGCTTCATTCCAAATGGCCGCCAAAGTTCGGCATATGGCTATGCGCAAGCCCTGGATGGCACTTGGAGCGAATATAAGGATGATACCGGCCGGATCTTAGCCCGCCGCAGCAATATTCGTGATGCATCGGATTTTATGGGCTGGTATATGACCAAAACAAAGCGGCGCAACGGGATCTCGCTGGCCGATACACGCAATCAATATCTCGCCTATCATGAGGGGCAAACCGGGTTTGCGCGCGGCAGCTATAAGCGCAAAAAATGGTTGATCAATATTGCCGGCAAAGTGGCCAATCGCTCAGATATGTATAAGCGGCAATTGTCACGCTGCGGGCGGCTTTAACGCAGCTTGCGCTTCTCAATATTCAGCAAAATATTGAATATCGAATCTTTAAGTGAGACGCCTTTTTGTAAATCCTCAAGCGCAAGTAACGTTTGATCGCCTTCAGGCGTTTCAATAATCCATTGCGCCAACTCTAATGGGTTATGCCGCAACACAAGCGTGATTTCACCGCGCTCGGGATGTTGCGGATGCTGCAAGGACAACGATGTTCGCTTTCCGTCATAACGATGATCCGTAATCAAAGCAGATTTTTGAAGATCAATCCTATCCTGCAAAATCAGGGAAAGCGGCGTTCCAGATGTTGTGAAACTGGTTGGCTCACCATCGCCTTTAGGATCAAAAATCGCCATTTGTCCGGCAGAGACCAGCACCAATACTTCCGATGGGATTTGATATTCAAAGCGTAAGCGCCCCGGACGCTTCATAAAAAACTGTCCCTGCGCAGAGGATCCGTCAGCGGCAATTTGAACAAACGTCGCCTGAATGCTGCGCAAGCTATTTAGATGCGCGGAAATATCCGCCAAAGAGGCTTTTTCTGCATGACCAACGCCGGCTAACCCAAAAAAAATACCAAGCGAAATTGAAAATATACGTTTCATATATGCAGTCTAGTCATCCCAGAAGCCACCGCCAGCGAAAGTCGCAATTTTGTGACCTCTCGCGCAAGGTTACGGTTGCTCTGGCACCAAAATATCACGCTTTCCAACATGGTTTGCAGGGCTAACAAGGCCTTCCTCTTCCATTTGCTCAACCAAGCGGGCCGCCTTATTATACCCTATGGCAAGCTTTCTTTGGATGTAGCTGGTCGAGCATTTGCGATCCTGCAAAACAATGGCCACGGCTTGATCATAGAGCACATCTTCGCCTTCAGATGCCCCGGTCAACCCCAGCACAAGGTCAATTGAGTCAGATTTATCGTCATCTGGCCCTTCAACGACACCACTTTTATAATCGGGCGGGCCGAAAGATTTCAAATGGCTGACAACTTCTTCAACTTCGGTGTCGCTTACAAAAGGCCCATGGCAGCGGGTGATCTTTGAACCGCCCGCCATGTAGAGCATATCCCCCATACCAAGCAGCTGCTCAGCTCCCATTTCGCCCAGAATCGTACGGCTGTCGATTTTACTGGTGACTTGAAACGAGATCCGGGTGGGAAAGTTGGCTTTAATCGTTCCCGTAATCACATCAACTGATGGGCGCTGCGTTGCCATGATCAAATGAATACCCGAGGCACGCGCCATCTGAGCAAGGCGCTGAATGCAGGCTTCGATTTCTTTACCGGCCACCATCATCAAATCCGCCATCTCATCCACAATCACCACGATATATGGCATTTTTTCAGGCAGAAATTCTTCAGTTTCAAAAACTGGCTCGCCGGTGGCATCATCAAACCCGGTTTGGATCGTGCGGCTGAACATTTCGTTTTTGCCTAAGGCATCCGCCACGCGCCCATTATAGCCGTCAATATTGCGCACGCCCATTTTTGACATTTTCCGGTAGCGCTCTTCCATTTCACCAACCACCCATTTCAAAGCCACAACGGCTTTCTTAGGGTCGGTCACAACCGGGCTGAGCAAATGCGGAATGCCATCATAGACGCTGAGCTCCAGCATTTTCGGATCGATCATAATCATCCGGCACTCATCGGGTGTGAGCTTATAGAGCAAGGACAAAATCATCGTGTTGATCGCGACAGATTTGCCAGATCCAGTGGTGCCTGCAATCAGCAGATGCGGCATTTTTGCAAGATTGGTTACCATCGGCTCGCCGCTGATATCCTTTCCCAGCGCCAATGGCAGGCGGTGGCTGCTATCGCCAAAGGCTTTCGCCGAAAGAATTTCGCGCAAAACCACTTTTTCGCGTATGTCATTGGGCAATTCTATCCCGATGATAGAGCGGCCCGGCACCGTGGAGACGCGGGCCGATAAGGCCGACATTGAGCGCGCGATATCATCAGATAAACCGATCACACGGCTGGCTTTTAAACCCGGCGCCGGCTCTAATTCATACATCGTAACAACCGGCCCAGGCCGCACGCTGACAATATCCCCCTTCACCCCATAATCATCCAAAACAGATTCGAGCAGCCGCGCGTTTTCTTCCAGCGATTCATCAGACAATTGATGCCGCGCTACGCTGATTGGGCTGGCCAACAGGCCCAAAGGCGGCAATTCAAAATCGGTTTTGGGGTCTTCAAATTTTAAGCTTGGCTGCGCTTCTTGCTGCGCGCGCGCCGATTGCGCTTGAGACACTTTCAGTGGCGGGTGAACGATTGTGCGCGCCTCGGGGCGGGGTATCGCGGAGCGCAAAGAAAAATTGGTGTCCTGCTCGCCATATTCGGGCTCTGGATAAAGCGGTTGCGCATCTTCATCTCCAGCGCTTGAAACCAAAGCTTGCCCCTCTGTCTGAAAGACTTGCGAAGATCGATCCGCCGAAAGCTGCGGCTCGCGGCGTAATCCGGTTAAAAGCGGTTCGCCCAGTGCAAATTGTGATGGCACTCCAGCAGCGCCTTCTGGCGAAGCGTCTTGAGGCTGAAACACGTGCGACTGAGCCTCAGATGCGGCATCCTCAAAGGCGGGTTCAACCCGTAATCGCGATTTCACAGCATCACTGATCCGCGCCTGCAAACGGTCTTCCGGGCCAGCCGGCGCAGAGCTATGCGCGTGGCTATTGAGCGGCGGTTCTAGAGGCGAGGGATCTTCTTCGCGCTTGATAAATCCAGGCAATCTGGAAAATAAACCCCGCTTCACCTCTGTGTGAGGCACGGCCAAATCTTGGGAAAACTCAGATGGAGCCTGGGGCACAAATGTTTCGGAACCTCCGCCTCGGCGGATAATATCCGAGGGCGCAGAGGCATCAACCTGTTGGGTGCGTGCTGCAAGCAAGCGCATACTGCCCCGGCCAAGGCCTCTTGCGACTGCGCGCCCGGATTGCAACACCCCCCCGCGCAGGAATCGCAGCGCATAGCCAAGCTCGCGCTTAGAGACGCCCAAACAATACAGCCCAATCAGCACCAAGGTGATCCCCGTTGCAAAAGATGTATAGGTTAAGGTGGGTTGCGCCGGCAAAGGTGACAGCCGCAAAAGCGTTTTCAAAACCGTATCGCCAAACAAACCACCAAGGCCAAAATTATTACCCCAGCTGGCAGGTGGCACAAGCCCAGCGGCGTAAATTGCAAAAACCGCAACGCCGAAGGGCGCAAAAATCAACCGCCCCAACGCCCGATGCGCGCCGCGATGCAATAGGCAGCGCAGCCCCCAGACGGCCTGTATCGCGACCAACGACCAGGCCGATAGACCGAAAATCAACATGATCGGGGCCGCAATCATCGCCCCAAACGAGCCCAGAATATTTTGTACCGGTGCATCAGAGGCAGAAAGCCAACTGGGATCTTCAGGTGCATAGCTGGTAAACATCATGGCGGTCAGCCCGCTTAGAGCCAAAAGTCCTAGGCCCAAAAACTCTACCGCGCGCCGTTCCAGAGCGGCCTGCAACGCGCTGTCAAAAATGGGGGGTCTTACTCTTGCAGAAGGATATGCCATTGGGGCCTCTTAGGTGTAAAGACATGCATGCAGCCGCGTCAGCGCCTGCTCAGTTATTGATTTTGGGGCCACCAAGGCAACCCGAATGAAACCATGCCCGGGATTTCCGTCGGGCGTGTCGCGCGCCAAATAGGCACCCGGAAGAACGCGAATACCGGTTTCGCGCCATAATTTAAGCGCAGCCTGTTCTCCATCCTCAACAGGCAGCCAAAGGAAAAATCCGGCCTCTGGGCTGATATAACCGGGCACAGACCCGAAAAGTGCATCCGCTATGTCGAATTTTTCTTGGTATAATCCGCGATTTTCGATCACATGTTGCTCATCCGCCCAGACAGCTTCTGCCACCCGCTGCAAAGGCAATGGCAAAGGCGCCCCCGAATAAGCTCGCAAATGCTTCATCCGCGCGATCGTTTGCGGCCCCGAAGCGGCAAAACCCGAGCGCAGCCCGGGCAGATTTGAGCGCTTTGACAGCGAATGGAACACCACCACCCGTTCAGGGTCAGCGCCAATCTGATTTGCAATCTGCAACGCCCCTGACGGCGCGCCCTTACGATAAATCTCCGAATAACACTCATCCGCGAAAATCTTGAAATCGTAGGTTTCAGCCAGTTCAATCAGAGATTTCAGATAGGCGGGCGAAGCCACTGCCCCCTGCGGATTGGAGGGCGAACAAATATAGGCAATGGCGGTTCGATTAAGCACGTCAGGGCTTAAACTGGCATAATCAGGTAAAAAGCCGTTTGCAGCCCGCGCGGTCACCAAATGGGGCTGCGCCGCGACCGAAAAGGTTGCTGCAAGATAAACCTGATAAAAGGGATTGGGCAGCAAAACCAATGGCGGTTGTCCGGCTTTGGCTTCTGGGCATAACGCCATGGCGGCGTTGTAAAGCCCTTCGCGGGTGCCGTTCAAAGATAAAATATCCGTCACTGGATTGACGCAAACGCCATATCGCCGCGCAATCCATGCCGCGATATTGCTAAGCAATTCGGGGCTGCCATCATTGGGCGGGTAGGCGTTGAATTCAGACATATGCGCGACCAAGATATCTTGAATCCACGCAGGAAAAGCGTGTTTGGGCTCACCAATTGACATAGCAACGGGTTCGCCGCCCGGAGGGTGCGAGTCTAACAGCGCGCGCAGGCGCGGAAATGCATAAGCGGGAAGGTTCGAAAACCGCTCAGGAAACGCCATATATGCCTCAATCAATCGGGATCATTTTGCCCCGTTAAGGTGCAGACTACCGAAGCAAAGCGCTTTCGTCTATACAAAGCCAAAAAAAATAAAAAAATAGGGCAAAAAAACGTTTTTTCGCTCCTAGGGTGCCCTCTTTAGGCCAAAATTGCAGCCTCAGCAGCCTGTGCAAGGCGCAAAAGCCCCTCTTCTGCGCCTGGCGGTCCCATCAGCATCAGCCCACAACTTGGTGTGCCACTTGGTAAGGTAATCGCGCATAATCCCATAAGATTGCCGATCCGTGTATTGCGCAGCGCCAGCAGGTTTTCCTTTACATAATAGTCAGCATCTTCCATCAGCCGCGCGGCATTGGGCGGTAAAATCGGCGCGGTTGGGCATAAAATGGCGTCATAGCCAGCCGTAAGCGCAAGATAGTCCTGCCGCAACGCCGCAAGCATTTGCGAGGCGGCGATATAATCGCATGCGGCAAAATCAGCCCCCCCCCGAAAGCGATTTAAAATTTCTTCAAACATCACCTCGGGTTGTGCTTCAATCACCGTTTTCCACGTGCCATAGGCCTCTGAAGCAAACAATATCGGGCTTAGTGGCATCGCTTTGGAAACCGCCTCGATTTCAATATCCTCAACCATCGCGCCCGCTTTGATCACCTTTGCCAATGCCGTTTCAAACCCTAAAGCTGGGGCCTCTCGCAGCTCATCAAACGCAACCGTTTGCAATACACCAAGGCGCTTTCCACGCAAACTGCTTGCGGTTAAATCCGCTGGGGTCCGGCCTTCCAAAGCCGCCAATAACAACGCGGCATCTTCAACCGTTTTGCTGAGCGGGCCAACCGTGTCAAACGTAGCACATAGCGGCACCACCCCCTGAACCGAGACGCGGCCAGCTGTGGTTTTCAAGCCCACCAAATCATTCCACGCCGCTGGAATGCGCACTGAACCGCCCGTATCCGATCCGATCGCTCCAGCGGCCAAATCACACGCGATAGACGCCGCTGCCCCCGAAGAAGACCCGCCCGCCACCGCCGCTGCATCATTGATGCAGGCTGGTGTCGCGGTGACAGGGTTCAGACCCAAACCGCTGAAAGCCAGCTCTGACATATGCGTTTTGCCCAGGCAGACCAAACCTTGCGCCGTCGCGTTTGCCAAAACCTCAGCATCCTCCGCCGGCACCCGCCCCGCCAAAAGAGCCGAGCCTGCCTCGGTTGGATATTCGGCGCTGTCAAATAAATCTTTCCAACTGATCGGCACACCATCCAATGGCGATCGCAATCCGCCAGTTTTCGCCCGCTGTTGCGCCGCTTCAGCTTCAACGCGCGCGCGGTCAGGCGTTTTGCAAGCATAAATTCGGCTTGTATCTGCATGCGCTTTCATCTGCTCAAGATAGGCCTCAGTGAGCTCAACCGGATCCACACGGCCTGCGGCGATCGCCCTACCTTGTTCTGCAGCACTCATCTTTAAAACTGAGCTCATTCTTATATCCCCACAATATGTTACCCCTAGACTAGCGTCATCACCGCGCATGGACAATGCGTAGAAAAAGCCCATATTACAGCGCATGATGAAGAACGCAGATATCGCAATTGTGGGCGGCAGTTTAACCGGCGCCGCCACGGCCTTGGCCGCCGCGCAAGCCGGGTTTCGGGTGGTTGTTGTTGATCAGCTTGCGGCCCATACGCAAGTCGAGCAGGGCTTTGACGGGCGCTCTTACGCGATGGCTCTTACCTCCGTGCGGTTGCTTAAGGCCTTGGGGCTTTGGGCGGATCTTGCAGAAACGGCCCAGCCTATCTTGAAAATCAAAGTTGCCGATGGCAGCCCCAGCACGGGCCCCTCGCCTTTATTTATGCAATTTGATCATGCCGAAATTGAAGAAGGTCCGATGGGGCATATGGTCGAGGACCGTTTCTTGCGCCCCCTACTTCAACGGGCGATGGCGCGCTATGAGACCATTGAGTATATCGCTGGCACCGCGCTGATTGAGCAGTCGATATCGGGCAGTGAAATGCAGCTGACCCTGTCAGATGGGCGCCAAATTTCAACCAGCCTTTTGATCGGGGCAGATGGGCGCAAAAGCCCCTCTGCGGGCCGCGCCGGAATCAAACGCATCGGCTGGGAATATGGACAAACAGCGCTTGTTTGCGCAATACAGCACGAGATCCCGCATAATGGGGTGGCCTGCCAATATTTTTTACCGGCCGGCCCTTTGGCAATCTTGCCCTTAACAGAAAACCGCGCATCCATCGTGTGGAGCGAAACCGCGCAAAACGCCAAACAGATCATGGCGCTGAGCGAGGCCGATTATCTGTCGATATTGCAGCCCCGTATTGGCGATTATCTAGGCAAAATCAGCATGGCCGGCCAGCGCTACAGCTACCCGCTTGATCTGACTTTGGCGGAAAGTTTCGTTGCGCCAAGGTTGGCTTTGATCGGCGATGCCGCGCATGGCGTGCATCCCATTGCGGGCCAAGGTCTGAATGCGGGCCTGCGCGATATCGCAGCGCTTGTGCAAGTTCTGAAAGAAGCAAAATTGCGCGGCGAAGATATTGGGGCCAGTGCTACGTTGATGCGCTATCAAGAATGGAGGCGCTTTGACGCAACCAGTCTGGCTTTGGCAACCGATACATTCAACCGTCTATTCTCAAATGATAATAGCCTGCTAAGATTGGGGCGCGACATGGGGATGGCCATGATCAACGCTGTACCTAAAGCCCGCCGCAGTTTCATCCGCGAAGCCGCAGGATTAACAGGCACATTGCCCGATTTGATGCGCTAACAAAGCATCCTGAAATGCCTGTTTGAAAAATATTTTTCAAGCGTACCCCACAGCCCTGATCACCGCAGTTTGAGCCTTGAGGCAGGGCATCGAGTAAGCCGCGTTCACGCTTAACTCTTAGATTGTGGCTTGATTAAAATAATTTATAACTGCCCAAAGCCCAGCAACCAAACAGCGTGTTTCTTATGACTCAATCTGTCGACAAAACATTGCGTGACGCCGCCGCGCTGCACAAAGCCGGCCGCATCGCTGAGGCCATAAAGCTGTATCAAGCGGTATTGACCAAATTCCCAAAAAACCCGCGCGCATTAAAAGCCCTTGCTATGCTTAAAGGCGTATCAGCCCCTGCAAGGCCAGGGCAAATGCCCCTGACAGAGTTCAATGCGCTCAAAGAACAGTATCAAAAAGGAAATTTCATTGACTTGGCAAATCAAGCACAAGGCCTGGCAAATGCTTTTCCAAAAGACAAAGCCTTACTCAACTTGCTTGGATCTGTGTTCAACCAACTGAACCAAGCTCAAGCAGCCATCACGTTGCTGAGTGGCGCCTTACGCTTGGATAGGTTTTTTATCGACGCCCAATTCAATCTGGGCATCGCCCACCAAAAAAATCAGGATCTGGCAAACGCGATTGCCTGCTTTCAAAACGTTATAGAGCTTGCGCCAAATAACGGCGCGGCACATTTTAAATTGGCCAATGCTTTTCGGGCAAATTCTGAATTTCAAAAAGCGATTCTACATTATAAAAAAACGCTTACTTTAGAGCCGAACCATGCCCCCGCGCATTGCAATTTAGGGCTCTCATTGCAGGCAATCGGCGATATCGCGCAAGCTATTCGCCAGTATCAAGCAGCGCTTAAAATTGATCCCAAATTTGTTCCAGCGCAGGGTAACTTGGGCAATGCAATGATGGCACAAGGCGCGTTTGAAAATGCGATTAAAGCATTTTTGAAAACGCTGAAGTTGCAGCCTGAAAATTATATCACCTCTTTAAACCTTGGCCGCGCGTATAAAGAAAACGGTGATTTCCAAGCTGCCTGTAACGCCTTTAGCAAAGTGATTTCGATGCAGCCGGAATTTTCTGAGGCGCATAACGATCTTGGCTTAACGCTTTATGGCCAAGGAAAATTGGAAACCGCGCTTAAAAGCTATCAAAAAGCCGTAGACCTAAATCCAAATTACGCAGATGCCTATAACAATATGGGTGTTGCCCATCAAGAATTGGGCGCAGTGACGCGCGCGATTGAAAGTTATCAAAAAGCCATAGCGATAAACCCGAACCATCTTGTGGCATATGGTCAAAAAATGTTCCAGCAAGCCAGCCTATGCGATTGGAGCGCGTTGCAGCAAGACCGAACGATGATTGCAACACTCGGTGTGAGCACACCCGATGTTACGCCTTGGAATATGTTGGGGTTTGAAGATCATCCAATGCGCCATTTGCAGCGTTCAAAACTTTTTGCTGAGAAAAAATATAATCAAAAACCCCTCGCCGAAGCCGCGCGCCCTGCACAGCGCGCTAAACCGGTGCGCATCGGATATTTCTCGGCAGATTTTCATGATCATGCAACCATGTATTTGATGGCGCGCGTGTTTGAAAAGCATAGCAAATCAGACTTTGAAATATACGCCTATTCTTATGGGCCAAACACCAATGATTGCATGCGCAAAAGGCTTACAGCCGCCGTGGATAAATTTCACAATGTGCGCCAGTTGAGCGATTTTGACATCGCCGCTTTGGCGCGCGACCATGAAATTGATATAGCGGTCGACCTAAAGGGCTATACGCAAAATACCAGACTTGGCATTTTCGCCTTCAAAGCAGCGCCGATACAGATCAGTTATATCGGGTATCCGGGCAGCCTTGGAGCGCCTTTCATCGACTATATTATTGCCGATCCAGTCGTTATACCTCGCGCATATGAAAGCGCTTATTCTGAGAAAATTATCTTTTTACCGCATAGCTATCAGGCCAATGATGATATGCGCCCAATCGCAAACACCGTTTATAGCCGATCCCAGCTTGGCTTGCCTGCAGACGCTTTTGTGCTCTGCTGTTTCAATAATTCGTATAAAATAACCCCCTGTGAATTCGACATTTGGATGCGCCTGCTATCGCAAATCGAGGGCAGCGTACTGTGGCTGCTGGAGGCAAATAAATGGGTCTCGCAGAACTTGCGCAACGCCGCCCAAGCCCGCGGGATCGATCCAAGCCGTTTGATCTTTGCGCCAAAGCTTGCCCATCACGAACATTTGGCCCGCCATAGCTGCGCGGATCTTTTTATAGATACGTTCAACGTGAATGCCCATACCACGGCCAGTGATGCGCTTTGGGCCGGCCTTCCGCTGGTCACAAAAGCCGGCAAAGGCTTTGCAGCGCGGGTTGCCGCCAGCCTGTTAACCGCCATCGGACTGCCCGAGCTAATCGTAGAAACCGAGGCGGCCTATGAGGCGCTTATTCTTGATCTGGCACGCTCGCCCCAGCAGCTTCAGACGGTTACAGAAAAGCTTGCGCAAAACCGCAGAACCAGCCCGTTATTTGATGCAGGCTTGCTTACCAACCATTTGGAAACAGGCTATCGCGCCGCCTATCAGCGCTGGGTTGAACAGAAACCACCCGCGCATATACGTATTGCCCCCTGACCCCCGAACAGATCCCGTGCAGAACTGCTTGCAGAGCAACCTACCCATTGCACGCGCTTTTCGTGGGGCCAGATGGGCTTTATTCGCAGCCTAAAAGACGCTTGTTTTCATTTTTTATCGACGCTTTGGTTTCAGCGCCAAGCCAGGTGCATAATCTCAGCGCGCCGCGAGGCAAAAGCCTCACGCCAAAGGGCGCGCTTCATCAAGCAGTAAGACCGGAATACCATCGCGAATTGGATAGGCCACGCCCGCGGCTTTTGACACCAATTCTTGACGATCGGGCAAATATTCAAGCCGCGTATGCGTTTGCGGGCAAACCAAGGCTTCGAGCATCCGCCGATCTGCCTGCGCCGCCGCATCAGTCATTGCAACATCTCATCAGAATTGCCACCGCGCATACTGTATTCAATCAAGGTGATCAGCGTTTCCCGACGCGTCATCAATGAGGGGGCTTCGAGCAAAGCTTGTTTATCTTCGCTTTCAAACTCAAGCAGCATCGACAACGAATTGATCAACAATTCATCATCAGCGTCTTTCAAGGTTTCCCAATCCGTCGATAAACCGCGATTTTCAAAGTAACGCTCCAACAATTTGAAAAACGTTTGACGTCTAAATCCGGGATCTTTTTCAGATTTTGCAAGGTCACCTTCAAAGCCCGTCCAAGAGGTTTCAAAGCGGCGATAAGGGGTAAACCCGTCTACTTCTGCGCCGATACGATAGCGTGATACCCCACTCAGCGTCACCATATAACGGCCATCTTCAGTTTCCGAAAATTGGGTCACGCGGCCGGCACATCCAATCGCTTGCATGCGGTCCGAGGCTTTTTTCCCGCGGGGCTGTATCATACCAATCAAGCGATGCGGTGTTTTCAAAACATCTTCGATCATCGCAAGATAACGCGGCTCAAAAATATGCAAAGGCAGACGCGAGCGAGGCAGCAACAACGCCCCGGGCAGGGGGAATACGGGTATGATATCGGGAAAATCAGAAGAATTTGTCATATGCAAATATTAGCGCCCGATACCGTTCAGGCAAATATCATCGAGCTTAATTTGCGTCGGCCCGCCAAAACGATCGGATCATTTGGCTTTAACGCATCAAATATGGTGAAAAGCTGCGCGCGGGCGGCGCCTTCATTCCACTCACGGTCGCGGCGAAACAGCTCTAAAAGCTCGCTCACAGCCGGTTCAGCCTCACCAGCTGCATATAGCGCCTGCGCAAAATCTAACCGCGCCTGATGATCATCCGGATTTGCCGCAACCGCGGATCGCAAATCCTCAAGCGGGCCGGCATTTTGGCCCTGTTTGGCCAACTCAAGCTGAGCGAAGGCGGCTTCCAATTCTGGGCTCTGCGCAATCTCAGCAGGGGCTCCGTTCAGCACAGCTTCTGCTTGCTCTAGATCGCCCAAAGCAATATGGGCACGCACCAAACCGCCATAGGCAGCCGGATTATTTGGCTCTTCTTCCAGCACGGCGGCAAAGGTTTGGGCGGCATCCTCCGCAGCACCTTCGGCCAGCATCTCTTCAGCCGCCTCGATCGCATCCGCCAAACCGCCCCCCGGCGCCCCATCGCCAGCGGCCACCACGCGCTCTACAAATGCTTTCACCTCCGAGGCGGCAACCGCGCCTTGAAAGCCATCAATCGGCTGGCCTTTCCAAAATGCATAAACCGTCGGAATTGACTGCACGCGCAGCTGCTCAGATACCATCGGGTTTTCGTCAACATTGACTTTCGCCATTTTTACGGCGCCATTGGCGGCGTTCACCGCCTCTTCCAATTGCGGCCCCAATGTTTTGCAAGGCCCGCACCATGGCGCCCAAAAATCAACAATCACAGGAATAGTATTGCTGGCCTCGACGACTGCGGTCATGAATTCGCTTTCGTTCACATCAGCAATCACATCAGCCGCTGCCGGCGCGCTGGGTTGTCCTAATTCAAGCATTTGCTACCTCTTTAATTATCTTAAATGGTTATATGGCGATTGTGGCGCGAAATTCAAAGGTCAAAGCTGGCAAAAACCGGCACATGATCACTGGGTTGCTGCCATCCGCGCACGTCGCGCAGAATTTTTGACGAATGGGCAAGCGGCGCAATATCTTTGCTGGCCCAAATATGATCCAACCTGCGCCCCTTATCCGCTGCGTTCCAATCTTTGGCGCGATAAGACCACCAGCTATATAAAAGCCCCTCCGGGATATCCTGGCGGGTCACATCCACCCAATCACCCGCAGCTTGAGTTTCAGCCAAAGCGGCAACTTCTATCGGCGTGTGGCTGACCACTTTCAGCAATTGCTTATGGCTCCAAACATCATCTTCGCGTGGCGCGATGTTTAAATCTCCCACAAGTATTGATTTTTGCGGCTTGGCGGCACCAAAATAATCACGCAAATCCGCCAGATAATCCAATTTCTGACCAAATTTTTCATTCACAAGCCGGTCCGCGACATCGCCGCCTGCCGGCACATAGACATTATGGATCGTCACCCCGTTGTCCAGACGGCCGGCAATGTGGCGGGCATGGCCCAATCCTGCGAAATCTTCCCCAGCGGCTTCTTCCATCGGCCGCTTAGAAAAAATCGCAACGCCATTATACCCCTTCTGGCCCCGTGCAACCATGTAAGGATAACCAATTTCGGCAAAAACCTCGGCGGGAATTTTCTCAACCGGCGATTTACATTCTTGCAAACACAGCACATCCGGCGCCTTTTCTTGCAGCAGGCGCGCCACCAGATCAACGCGCAGGCGAACAGAATTAATATTCCAAGTGGCAAGCGTAAAAGACATCACAAGGCTCCTTTCAAATGTGCTAGAAGGCCTCTAGCACAGGGCCTGTTGATGCAACAGCGTTATTCAAAGGAATAGCTGACCACTTCATACTCAATGCCATCAAAATCATGAAAATAAAATCGCGACCCTGGTTCATATTCTGCATGGTCACGGGGTGTAAACCCCGCTTTTTTCGCGCGGGATTCGCAGGCCACAAGATCGCGCACGCAGACTCCAATATGAGTCAAGCCGCCCAGAAAACCATCTGGATCAGACGGTGTTTTCTGCAGATCTGCAGGGCAATACAGCGCCAGATACTGAGCGTCTGTTCCAACGTGAACCGTATATCCAGTATTTAGTGCTGGACCCTGCCAGCGTATGCGCCACCCAAAAACTGTTTGCATCCAGGCCGCGGTTTTTTCAGGATCAGAAACCGTAATATTCGCATGCTCTAAACTAATATGTTCCACCCTATACCTCGCATCTTAAAAATACCTGATTCTTCTGATAGCGGTTCAACCATGGTTTAAGACAAATGGTTTTTGAAAGATGCAGGAAATTTCTATCCGCTTTCTGGCAAGGTGCACGGGTATTGCTGCCTCGGCATTGCGCTATTATGAAACGCGAGGTCTTTTAAAACCACGGCGCAACCGTGCCGGTCAACGGCGCTATCCCCGCTCGGATATCCGCCGCGTTTCAATTGTAATCATAGCCCAAAAATGTGGTTTCCGCCTGCGCGACATCAAAAAATTGCTTGCACCTTTATCGCAGAACCGATCGCCAACCGCCGCTGAATGGGCCTTGGTCTCGCAGGCCATGCGGGCTGAATTGAATAGAAAAATCCAGCAAACAACCAACTTACGGGATCAATTGGAAAGCTGCATTGGCTGCGGTTGCCTTTCGATGAAAGCCTGCCATTTGTTCAATGCGCAGGATCACCTGGCCAAACAAGGGGCCGGTCCAACGCGGTTTGCACTGCAGGCGGCGCCTTTTCCGGCATCCGATTCGGATTAAATCCCACCAAAATGCTCCGCCAAATAGACTAGGCCACCAATTTATATCCGCCCGCCGCTGTCACCAAAAGACTGGCCTGCGATGGATCCACTTCAATCTTTTGCCGCAGGCGGTAAATATGCGTTTCCAGCGTATGGGTTGTGACGGCCGCATTATACCCCCACACCTCATGCAATAATTTTTCCCGTGGTACGATCACAGCGCCGGCGCGCAGCAGAAATTTTAATATATTGGTTTCCTTTTCAGTCAGTCTGACTTTTTGGCCATCCGCACCCGTCAAGATCTTATGGGAGGGTTGGAACGTGTAGGGCCCCAGCGTAAAACTTGCATCCTCTGACAACGTATGTTGGCGCAATTGGGCGCGCAAACGGGCCAAAAGCACAGCCATTTTGAAAGGCTTTGTAATGTAATCATTGGCCCCTGAATCCAAACCAAGGATCGTATCCGCATCACCATCATGGCCGGTCAACATCACGATCGGGCATTTCACATTCTGCTTTCGCATCACCTTGCACAGCTCGCGACCATCCGTATCTGGCAACCCAACATCCAAGATAATCAGATCAAAGCTTTTTTGCGCGATATGGTGCAGCGCCTCTTGCCCGTTTGCAGCCTGCTCCACCATGAATTCCTGCGTGACGAGCAGTTGATCTGAAAGGGCGTCTCGTAGATCATCCTGATCCTCAACCAATAAAACCGAACTTACCTGCGTCATTTAACCCATCCCTCTTCTGTGCCTTTAGACATGGGAAACTTTAAATCTTTATGCAAGACTTCTCTCCGGTTGTTCACGCGGACGTGTGGGATTGTGAGGGTTTTGCAGCCAAATCACCCAAAAATGAAACATTGACCCGCTTCTGCGTTTCCAGCACAACCCAAACGAAGCAATGTGAAGGGTTTGCAGGCGCAAAATGAGGGTCGCGTTAACAATCATTGAACAAATCGCGCGCGCGCGTACTGATTTGCGCATGGGCGTGCCCGTGATCTTAAGCGCCGGGCCAGCGCAAACTTTGGTGGTGCCCATCGAAACGCTGAGCCAGGCGCGGCTAGATCAGATGATTGCGTCCAAGCATCACCTGCATATGGTGCTGACCAAACAGCGCGCAGAAACGCTGAAAATTGCTGCCTATGACGGCGATCTGGCGCGGCTTGCGCTGCCTGCAGATCGCAATTTGGCCTGGCTTCGAAGCCTTGCAAACCCGGTCGATGACCTCAGTGTTCCGTTGAAAGGTCCGTTTCAAACCCTGCGCGGGGGAGAGGTTCACCTGGATCGGATTGCGCTGGCCTTGGTGAAATCGGCGCATCTTTTGCCGGCTGCGCTGATGGCCAGCCTTCCCGGATCAATAAGCGGGCCGGATCTTGCAATGCTGACGCGCCTGAACGCCGAGCAAACCAAACCGTTTTTAGAGGCGCAAAGCGTGTTATCTTCGGTTGCAGCAGCGCAAATCCCAACCGCGCCTGCAGCAAACACCCGCTTACATGTGTTTCGACCTGATGATGGGGGTGAAGAACATTACGGGCTGGAAATCGGTCTTCTTGACCGTGCCCAACCCGTCTTGGTGCGTTTGCATTCGGCTTGTTTTACCGGCGATGTTCTGGGCAGTTTAAAATGTGATTGCGGCCCCCAATTGCAGGGGGCGCTGCAGCAGATGGGGCAAGAGGGCGCGGGCACTTTGCTCTATCTCAACCAAGAGGGGCGCGGAATCGGCCTGACAAATAAATTGCGCGCCTATGCGTTGCAAGATCAGGGCTTTGATACGGTAGAAGCCAATCACCGCTTGGGGTTTGAAGATGATGAGCGCGATTTTCGCCTCGGCGCTTCAATCCTGCGCAAATTGGGCATTTCGCAAATCCGCTTGCTTACCAATAATCCGGCAAAGGTGGCGATGATGGAGCAACAAGGCATCACCGTCGCAGAGCGCGTGCCCTTAAAGCGGGGGGAAAACCCGCTCAACGCAAGCTATTTGTCGACAAAGGCGCAAAAATCCGGGCATCTTTTGTGAGGGTGAGGCCAAAGGATATCGTGCTTACCAAACGCGGCCTGCGGTTTCAGGGCCGATACTATCCTTGCAGCATTGGGCGCGGCGGCATCAGCGATCGTAAGCGCGAAGGCGATGGGGCAACCCCGTCCGGCAGCCATGAAATCGTTGGCCTGCTCTATCGCCCCGATAGGTTAGCAGCACCAACCGACTGGGCGCACCCGATTGGCCCAAGCGATCTTTGGTCGGATGATCCAACCGATCAAGACTATAATATGATGGTGCGGACGCCCTATTCAGGCCGCCATGAAAGGTTAATGCGGGCGGATCCGCTTTATGATCTGATAATCCTCACCAATTGGAACTGGCCCTATGCTGTGAAAGGCCGCGGTTCGGCGATCTTTTTGCACCAATGGCGGCGGCCGCATTATCCGACCGAAGGCTGTATCGGCGTGTCGCGCACGGATCTGCGCCGCATCGCCAAAGGCCTTAGATTTGGCACTAAGCTGGTGATTGCTTAGCCGCTGGCACCCGATTGCCAAAAATAGCCGATCCAACGCGGATATGCGTGGCGCCATGGGCGATGGCCAATTCAAAATCTGCCGACATGCCCATCGATAACCCTAACAAGCCGTTGCGCGCCGCCATATCGGCCAAAAGCTGAAAATGGGCGCCGGCCTCTTCTTCAGCCGGTGGAATACACATCAGCCCGATAATCGGCAAATCAAGCGCGCGACAATCGGCGATAAACGCATCGCAATCGGCGTTTAAAATCCCGGCTTTTTGCGGCTCGGACCCCGTGTTAACCTGAATAAACAGTTTTGGACATTGTCCCAGTTCCTGCGCCAATCGGGCCAAGGCGGCTGCCAGTTTTGGCCGATCAAGTGAATGTATCACGTCAAATAGCTGCATCGCTTGGCGCGCTTTATTGCTTTGCAACGGCCCCAAGAGGTGCAGATCTATGCCGGAAAACTCAGCACGGAAATTCGGCCATTTTTGCGCCGCCTCTTGCACTCTATTCTCACCAAAACACCGATGCCCTTGCGCCAACACCGCGCGCACGCGTTCATCGGGTTGCACTTTTGACACGGCGATCAATTCAGGAGGGGTTTTAATGCCCGCCGCGGGCGGCGCAACCGCCTCAACCGCGCGTGTAATCCGCTGTTTAATTTGATCCAGGCTCATGCGCTTTTCTCTTCGCTCGTAGTTTATCCTCAATAGGATAGGGTTTTACGGGTGATTTCAACCTTCGACGCTGTTTTAAACCTTAAAGGAGCGCGCAACAGAACCCAAACAACATGCCGATCGAAATTCGAAAGCCATATGCAATGACGCGGCGTTTTAAAGCCGCGCTGCCGCACATCACCCCGGATAGAACCGGCCCCCGCATTCACAGGCGCCAAAAGCTGCAAAAGCAGGACGTCCATAAAAAAAAGAGCAGCCCATAGGCTGCTCTTTCCATCCAAACTAAGTTGTTTAACTTAGAATGAGAATGCTGCTGAAACTTCTGTTTCTTCTTGGTCGTTGCCTTTGGCAACCAGCGTTACGCCGCCCAAGTCATACGTCAATGTTGTCAGCGTTTCGGCTTCATCACCATATTTGCCCACATCGCCTGTGTCTTTCGCATAAGCAATGGTCAAAGCGCCCATTGTATATGAGATTGACAATTCGTTTTCGGCTGTATCAGCTGCTGTGTTGCCATCAGTTTCAGATCGTGCTGTCAAAGCCATTCCACCAACTGTTGTTGTGATACCGACATAGTGGCTTTCGATTTCATCTGTACCAGCAGACAAAACGGTTCCGCCCATTGTGTAGGTCACTTTGGCGTCATAATTTTGAGTAGCTTGATCATCTGCATCATATGACACTGACATTGCGCCCATTGTGTAACCAACAGATACAGTGTTGATGGTGTCAGAAGCTGTGCCGTTGCCATCATTGTCTTTCACTTCAAGACCAATTGACAGACCATTTGCTGCATAAGCGATCTTCCAATCACCTTCGCTCTCTTCCAAGCTGGTGGCCGCTGTATCACCTACAAGACCGCCCAGATCGTTGGCATCATATGTGTATGACAAGCCGTTTGAGCTCATTGAGAACGCGCCCAGAGCATTGCCAGGGGTCGTTTCGTCAATTGTCATGCTGCCTGAATATGCAACGCCGCCGGCTTCACCTGAACCAGACACAACGAAATCGAATGTGTTGCTATATGCATAGCCTGTACCTGCGGTACCAACGTTAGTTGTACCTTCTACACCTTGAACGCCTGCGGCGCCGGCTTGGAACTCTTCACCAAAGTTGCCATACGACAATTTTGCTGAAGCGCTGTAAGATACGTCCGCTGCTGCATAACCTGCAGTCAACGCAATCGCTGTAGTCGCGAGAAGAACATTTTTCATCTTTTTTTCCTCGAAGTTAAAACTTAGATAGCCGCACCGGTAGTCAGCGCGGCGTATGAAACCCTCTTGTCGTGTTTCGGGGGTGTTTTGCAAGCTTTGCCATGCGCGGCCGACAAGAGCGGCTTCAATCTGATGCAGGAATGCCACAGTTTGCCAAACCAGTTCGGCACTGCATGTCGCCATCCTGCGTGCCCTTTCGGGCGGCCACTGCCCGATGCGCAAAGCCAGCAGATACCCGAACCAGCCATTGCGAGAAAGCCCAGCGCGGCTCTGGACGCTGCGCGCCGAAACCACTATCACCATACCAACAGAAATGCTTGCAAGGAATTCCAAAAAGATGCGCTATGAGGCGGGTGAAATAGAAGCGAAATGGCAACAAAGCTGGGAAGACGCTGGCGTCTTCACGGCCACACGCGATCAAAGCAAACCAAAATATTACGTGCTTGAGATGTTTCCCTATCCTTCGGGGCGGATCCATATGGGCCATGTGCGCAATTACACAATGGGCGATGTGATTGCCCGCCATAAAATCAGCACCGGGCATAATGTGTTGCACCCGATGGGCTGGGATGCGTTTGGAATGCCGGCTGAAAACGCCGCGATGGCAATAGGCGGCCACCCCAAAGATTGGACCTATAGCAATATCGCCGATATGCGCGCGCAAATGAAGCCGCTTGGCCTGTCGATCGACTGGTCGCGCGAATTTGCCACCTGCGATCCGGAATATTATGGGCAACAACAAGCGCTGTTTTTGGATTTCTTAAAGAAAGATCTCGTCTATCGTAAAAACGCTGTGGTCAATTGGGATCCGGTGGATATGACCGTTTTGGCCAATGAACAGGTGGAAAACGGCCGCGGGTGGCGCTCGGGCGCGTTGGTCGAGCGGCGCGAGCTTACGCAGTGGTTTTTCAAAATATCCGACCATGCCGAAGATCTTTTGCAGGCGATCGACGGGCTAGATGATTGGCCTGCCAAGGTCAAACTGATGCAATCCAATTGGATCGGGCAATCGCGGGGGTTGGAATTTGCCTTTGATGTGATCGATGGGCCGACCGATCATTCACAAATTGCTGTTTACACCACGCGCCCGGATACATTGCTTGGCGCATCTTTTATTGGTATTTCGGCCGATCATCCGCTGGCCCGGCAGCTCGAGGCCTCAAATCCCGAGATTGCAGCCTTTAACAAAGAATGCCGGCAGATGAGCACCTCGGAAGCCGATATGGAAAAAGCCGATAAAAACGGCCTTGATACGGGGTTGCGCGTGCGCCATCCGCTAAACCCTGACTGGACTTTGCCCGTTTGGATCGCGAATTTTATTTTGATGGATTACGGCACCGGAGCAATTTTCGCCTGCCCTGCGCATGATCAACGCGATTTGGATTTCGCTCGCAAATATGACCTGCCCGTGATTGATACCTTTTTTGCGCTCGATAATGACACGCCGGTTGCGGATCTGGCGTTTGTGCCCCCTAAATCTGAAAAAGTGAAATGGGCCAACCACTTCGCCGGGCTCGACATGGCCACCGGGCAAGAGGCAGTGGATGCCACGATTGCCTTCGCCGAAGCACAAGGCTGGGGCAAGGGCGTTACCAATTACCGGTTGCGCGATTGGGGCTTGTCGCGCCAGCGCTATTGGGGCTGCCCGATCCCCGTTGTACATTGCGATGCCTGCGGCGTGGTGCCCGAGAAAAAAGAAAACCTGCCCGTGATTCTGCCCGATGATGTCAGTTTTGACAAACCCGGAAATCCGCTGGATCGCCACCCGACATGGCGCAATTGTGCCTGCCCCGCCTGCGGGAAACCGGCTTTGCGTGAAACCGACACCATGGACACATTCGTTGATTCCTCTTGGTATTTTGCCCGCTTTACCGCGCCGCATGCCGCGCAACCCACCACGGCCGAAGATATCGCCTATTGGATGAATGTGGATCAATATATCGGTGGGATTGAACACGCGATTTTGCATTTGCTCTATTCGCGCTTCTTCTCGCGGGCGATGCAGCTTACCGGGCATTTGCCAAGCCGTGCGAATGTTGAGCCGTTTAATGCGTTGTTCACGCAAGGCATGGTCACGCATGAAATCTATCAGACCCGTGATGGAAAGGGACGCCCCGTCTATCACCTTCCTGAAGATGTAAGCGATGGGAAATTGGCAGATGGCAGCGCTGTCGAAATTATTCCTTCGGCAAAAATGTCAAAGTCGAAGAAAAACGTGGTGGATCCGGTGCATATTATTTCAGCTTATGGCGCGGATACCGCCCGCTGGTTCGTGCTCTCTGACAGCCCGCCAGAACGCGATGTGGAATGGACCGCCAGCGGCGCGGAGGCTGCGCATCGCCATCTTAGCCGCGTCTGGTCGCTGAGTGAAAAGATCGCGCAAATGGATATGGCGCAGACCGGGAACGGGGATGAGGCCCTGCTCCGCGAGATGCATAAAGCCATCCGTGATGTCACGCTGGGCGTGGAATCATTTGGCTTTAACGCCGCGATTGCAAAGCTATACGGCTTTACCAACACGCTGGCCAAATCACAGGCCGGCGGGCGCGTGCAACGCGATGCGATGCGGATATTGGCGCAACTGATGGCGCCAATGACCCCGCATCTGGCAGAGGATATCTGGGCCCGGCAAGGCGGCGACGGCTTGGTTATAAACGCCGCATGGCCGCAGGCAGATGAGGCTATGCTGGTTGAAACCACGCTCACGCTGCCAATTCAAATAAACGGCAAGCGGCGGGCGGAAATAACCGTTGCGAAGGATCTCGCAAAAGACAAGATCGAAGCCCTGGCTTTGGCGGAAGAGGCGGTGCAGCGCGCCTTAAACGGGGCTGTTCCGAAGAAAATTATTGTAGTGCCGGGGCGCATTGTGAATGTGGTGGTTTAGGCGCAATATCCTTTACAGCGCAAGCCTTTTGATAGGGCTGGCGCTTGCCGGATGTACGCTTGAGCCACTTTATAAATCGGGATCAGAGACCGCAGATTTTCTGCAAAATATCGAGCTGGATGTGCCCAAAGATCGCGACAGCTATGTGCTTTATAACCGCCTTTCAGAGCGGCTACATAGCGGGCAAGGAACCCGATATCTGCTCAGCATTACGCCGCGCAAAAGCGAAGCCAGAGCAGGCATCGCTGCGGACGGCCGAGCGCAACGCAAGATTGTAACCGGCTTTGCTGATTATACCATTGTTCAAATAGCCGATGGAAAAGAGGTGCAATCGGGCAGCGTAAAATCGTTTACCGGTTACGCACAAAGCGGCTCTAATGTGGCAATTCTAGCCGCGAGCAATGATGCCTATGACCGCCTAATGATCCAGCTGGCCGATAAAGTATTGGATGCCCTGATCTTGATCCAACCCCAGGCCAAGCCATGAAACTGCCCGCGCGCGATATTGCCACATATTGCGCCAAACCCGACCCCAATCGGGCAGGAGTTTTGATCTATGGTGCCGATGCGATGCGCGTATCGATGCGCCGACAAAGCATGATCCTAGCGCTGTTGGGCCCCCAAGGCAGCGAAGAAATGCGCCTCACACGCCTCTCTGGTGCCGACTTGCGCAAAGACCCGGCCGCCCTGATTGACGCCGTGAAAGCGCAGGGATTTTTTCCAGGTCAACGGGTGGTGTTTTTGGAAGACGCGGCCGATGGGCTGACCAAAACCATTGCCGCCGCGTTGCAGGATTGGCAGCAAGGCGACGCCCAAATTATCGTGACCGCAGGGCAATTGCGGGCCTCTTCAAACTTAAGAAAAACCTTTGAAACGCATCCTAATACCTATGCGATTGCCATTTATGATGATCCTCCCAGCCAAGCTGAAATAGCCGCTGAATTGCAAAAGGCCGGGTTGCAAAATCCTGGCGATATCGGCCTGAAAGCGCTTAGCGCTTTGGCGCGCGAATTGGAGCCGGGCGATTTTCGGCAAACGCTTGAAAAGCTAGCGCTTTACAAACTGCATGATGCAACGCCTCTGGGGCTGGAAGATATCCAAAACTGTGCGCCAAATTCCCAAGAAGCTGCGCTAGATGATATTCTATGGGTGGTCAGCGAAGGGCGTGCAGAGGCGATCGGACCCTTAATGCAGCGGTTAAAATCGCAGGGAATGCAGCCCGTAACCTTATGCATAAGCGCGGTGCGGCATTTCAAAATTCTATTCAGCATCGCCAGCGACCCAGCAGGTGCCAGCGCGGGCATTTCAAAGCTTCGACCACCGGTCTTCGGCCCACGGCGTGACCGCTTTCAACGCAGCGCGACGCGCTGGAGCCTGTCTAAATCTAAAATGGCGCTTCAAACGTTAACCGATCTCGATCTACAATTGCGCTCGGCCAATCAACACGCGCCCGCCTTAGAGCTTGTTGAGCGCGCCCTCATCAGGCTGGCCATGGCAGCCCAAAAATAAAAAGGCCCGCCAAAAGCGAGCCTTTAAAATTTCTACTAGAGCGCAGATTTAGCGGGTACCGGATAATCCCATTTGGTCGCCAACAGCCACCATATCCGACAGCATTTTAGCGGCATCATCAACAGGGCCAGGCTCGTTTACAAACGCGTCTTGCGCCTGCCCATAGGCAGATTTCGCTTCTTCCACCAACGCCTCAAAGCCCTCTTGGGTCAGCTCAGCGCTTGGCACCGCTTTTTCGGCCAGAACCGACACACTTTCGCCAATTTCAGCAAACCCGCCCGTGACAACGTATTCCTCGCTTCCGGCTGCGGTTTGAACCCGCAAAATACCGGGGCGTAAAGACGTGATCACCGGCGCATGACCCGGCATCGCCATCAAATCCCCATCCGCGCCTGGAATCAAAACTGCTTCCACTTGCTGAGAAGATAATAGCTTTTCTGGGCTCACCAGATCAAATTGCATCATATTCGCCATAAGAGGCTCCTCTAGGCCGCGCTTGCAGCCAGTTTTTCGGCCTTAGCGATCACTTCATCGATGCCACCGACCATATAGAATGCTGCTTCGGGAAGATGATCATACTCGCCCGCGACAACCGCTTTGAAAGAGGCAATGGTTTCGTCCAAAGGCACCTGAACACCATCAGAGCCCGTAAACACTTTCGCCACGTCAAAGGGCTGCGACAAGAAACGCTCGAGCTTACGCGCCCGAGTTACCGCCAGCTTATCATCTTCGCTCAATTCATCCATGCCCAAAATCGCAATGATATCTTGCAAGGATTTATAACGCTGAAGTACCTGCTGCACATCCGTTGCAACCGTATAATGCTCTTCACCGATGATCATTGGGTCAAGCAACCGTGAGGTCGATCCCAGAGGATCCACCGCCGGGTAAATACCTTTTTCCGAAATCGCACGATCCAAAACTGTGGTCGCATCCAAATGCGCAAAAGAGGTGGCCGGCGCGGGGTCAGTCAAGTCATCCGCAGGCACGTAGACCGCTTGCACTGAGGTAATTGAGCCCGATTTCGTGGAAGCGATGCGTTCTTGCATCGCACCCATATCGGTCGCCAATGTTGGCTGATATCCCACCGCTGACGGGATCCGGCCCAAAAGCGCAGACACCTCAGAACCCGCTTGCGTAAAGCGGAAAATATTATCAACGAAGAACAGCACATCAGATCCCGTATCGTCGCGAAACTGCTCGGCCAAAGTCAGACCAGATAAGGCAATCCGCATCCGCGCTCCGGGAGGCTCGTTCATCTGGCCATAAACCAACGCGATTTTTGACTCTTCGAGATTGTCGGGCACAATCACACCCGATTCAATCATCTCATGGTACAGGTCATTACCTTCACGCGTCCGCTCGCCCACACCGGCAAAAACCGACACGCCCGAGTGTACTTTAGCGATGTTATTGATCAATTCCATGATCAAAACGGTTTTGCCAACGCCAGCACCGCCAAACAGACCAATTTTCCCACCTTTTGTATAGGGGGCCAGAAGGTCAATCACTTTGATCCCAGTGACCAAAATTTCGGTTTCTGTAGATTGCTGATCAAAATCCGGTGCATCGCCATGAATACCGCGCGTTTCGGTTGATTTCACAGGCCCCTGCTCATCGACCGGATCCCCCGTTACGTTCAAAATCCGGCCCAATGTTCCATTGCCAACGGGCACTTGAATGGGGCCACCTGTGTCAGACACCTGCTGTCCACGCACCAATCCTTCGGTCGCATCCATCGCGATCGCCCGCACTGTGTTTTCACCCAAATGCTGCGCAACTTCTAAAACCAGATTTTTACCGTTATTGTCCGTGGTCAGCGCGTTCAAGATTGGCGGTAAGTCTTCGCCAAATTGAACGTCGACAACGGCGCCGATCACCTGAGTGATTTTGCCTTTTGAGTTTGCCATAGTTTCGTCTCCGGTCTTTAGAGCGCTTCTGCGCCCGAGATAATTTCAATAAGTTCGTTGGTGATCACGGCTTGACGTGACCGGTTGAACTCGATGGTAAGTTTGTCGATCATATCGCCTGCATTGCGCGTGGCGTTATCCATTGCGGACATGCGCGCGCCTTGCTCGGACGCGCCATTTTCCAGCAAAGCGGAAAAAATCTGCGTTGCCACGCCGCGCGGAAGAAGGTCGCTTAAAATCGCTTCTTCGCTGGGTTCGTAATCATAAACTGTGCTATCCGCTTCGGTTTCTTCCTCAAACGCAGCTGGAATAACCTGCAGCGCTGTTGGCACCTGCGTCACCACATTTACGAATTTTGAATAGAAGAGCGTTGCAACGTCAAACTCTCCAGCATCAAAGCGAACAACCACATCGCGCGCGATGGCTTGGGCATCGCTATAGCCAACCCGTTTCACTTCGGTCAGATCAACATGGTCAATAAACACATCGCCAAAATCACGTTTCAGCTGATCGCGACCCTTTTTGCCCACTGTCAGGATTTTTACGGTTTTCCCCGCCTCCTGAAGCTGTGCGATATGGGCCCGAGCGCGTTTGGCAATGTTGGAATTAAATCCTCCACACAACCCCCGCTCTGCGGTCATGACAACCAGCAAATGCACCTGATCTTCGCCCGTACCACGCAACAATTTTGGCGCGCCCTCGCTTTTGCCTACAGAGGCTGCCAAGCCGGATAACACGCCCATAAACCGCTCGGCATAAGGGCGCGATTGCTCGGCACTTTCCTGCGCCCGCCGCAGCTTTGCAGCTGCGACCATCTGCATGGCTTTGGTGATCTTCCGCGTGTTTTTAACGCTGGAGATGCGGTTTTTAAGATCTTTTAGATTTGCCATCTAGCAGATCTCCTACGCGAAATCGGCGGCGAACTCGTCAAGAGCAGCTTTAATTCTATCTTGGGCTTCGCCTTTGATCTTTGGATCCTCATCGGTGATGAAGGCCAAAAGATCTGCATGCTTGCCGCGCAAATGCGCCAAAAGCCCTTTTTCAAAGCGACCAACATCGCCCACGCTGATCCCATCTAAATATCCATTTGTTCCCGCGAAAATCACGCAAACAATCTCGGCATTGGTCAAGGGTGCATATTGGGGCTGCTTCATCAGCTCGGTCAGGCGCGCGCCACGGTTCAGCAATTGCTGCGTGGCCACGTCAAGATCTGAGCCAAACTGGGCAAAGGCTGCCATTTCGCGATATTGCGCCAATTCCAACTTCACAGGGCCGGCGACTGTTTTCATCGCTGAGGTTTGCGCAGAAGATCCAACGCGTGACACCGATAGACCCGTGTTCACCGCGGGGCGGATGCCCTGATAAAACAGTTCGGTTTCCAAAAAGATTTGGCCGTCCGTGATCGAAATCACGTTGGTTGGAATAAAGGCTGACACGTCGCCGCCTTGCGTTTCAATCACCGGCAGCGCCGTCAAAGACCCCGCACCATTGTCTTCGTTCAGCTTTGCAGAGCGCTCGAGCAGACGTGAATGCAAATAGAAAACATCGCCCGGATAGGCTTCACGTCCGGGTGGACGGCGCAGCAACAATGACATTTGGCGATAGGCCACAGCCTGTTTGGACAAGTCATCATAAATGATCAGCGCATGGCGGCCATTATCGCGAAAATGCTCGGCCATAGCTGTGGCTGAATAAGGCGCCAAAAATTGCAAAGGTGCCGGGTCCGACGCGGTCGCCGCAACCACGATTGAATAGGCCATCGCACCGGTTTCTTCCAGTTTCTTCACCAATTGGGCAACCGTTGAACGCTTTTGACCCACGGCCACATAGACGCAATACAATTTCTTGCTTTCGTCGTCGCCAGCCGCTTCGTTATAGGATTTCTGGTTCAAGATCGTGTCCAGCGCAATCGCCGTTTTACCGGTTTGGCGATCGCCAATGATCAACTCACGCTGGCCGCGGCCAATCGGGATCATCGCGTCAACAGATTTCAGACCCGTGGCCATCGGCTCATGCACCGACTTACGCGGGATAATGCCCGGCGCCTTCACATCGGCAACGCCGCGCGTTTCGGTTGCGATCGGCCCCTTGCCATCCAACGGGTTGCCAAGGCCGTCAACCACACGGCCCAAAAGCGCGTCACCAACAGGAACATCCACGATTGATTTCGTGCGCTTGACGGTATCGCCTTCAACGATATCGCGGTCAGACCCGAAAATAACCACACCCACATTATCGGCTTCTAGGTTTAATGCCATGCCTTGAATGCCGCCGGGAAATTCGACCATTTCGCCCGCTTGCACATTATCAAGACCATAAACCCGCGCGATCCCATCTCCAACGGAGAGCACGCGCCCCACTTCTGCCACTTCAGCCTCTTGACCAAAGTTTTTAATCTGCTCTTTGAGAATTGCAGATATCTCGGCTGCTTGGATACCCATTTATCCGACCTCTTTCATTACATTCTGAAGGGCGTTAAGTTTGGACCGGATCGACGTGTCGATCATTTTAGATCCCACCTTAACAATTAAACCACCGATAAGATCTTTATCGACAGCTGCATTAATTTTCACATCCTTGCCAATCTGCGCTTTGATCGCGGCAGTCAGCTTGTCAGTTTGCGTTTTCGTAAGCGCTTTGGCCGATGTCACATCCGCCGTTTCTTCGCCCTTTTGCTCAGCAATCAGCGCGCGCAACTGGCCAATCAATGCCGGCACAACAAACAAACGCCGCTTGCTGGCCATCAAAGCCAAGGTGTTTGACAGATCCTCCGACAGCCCCAATTTTGCGGCCACAGCCGCAATCGCCTGACCTTGCGCGCCACGGCTCAACAAGGGCGATTTGAGCATCGCGTTGAAATCCTCACTCGTATCAAGCACCTCGGATAACACGTCGATGTTTTTTTCAAGATCAGCGACTTGATCCGCCTCTTGGGCGATTTCGAAAACTGCCAACGCATAACGGGCAGCGATGCTGGACGTAAAAGAAGCTGGTTCGGACACTGTTATCCTTCCACTGTCAGGCCAGATCAGACCTCGCACCACGCGATCATCACTAAGCGTTAGAAGATCTGCGCAAAGCAAATCAATAAAATCGGGGCACGTTTAGCAGAGCCTTTCCCGCCTAGCAACCGCCCTTGCTACATTTCGCAAGATCAAAAAAACCAATAAAAACAAAGCGCTTTTTAAAAACACAAGCTATTGCCTATTTTTAAGCCAAAAAAATCGCACCGTGATATCGAAAAACACGATTCCTCAGCCAAACTCAGCAGCGTTCTTTCGCCCGTTCTAAGGCCGGTTTGGGATCAGCGGCGCGCAACCCCTCTAGCACGCGCAGGGGTCGCGCCCGCAAGACGGGGGTTTTCATCCCCGGCAGCGGCGGCGTGCGCGTTGACACTTCCAGCATCAATACGCCGCCGGCAAGCCGCGGCAGCCGATTGCCAATACGCTCAAGAAACGGTCCCATTTTTTGCCAACTGCGCCGATTGGAAGGGATCTGAAACAGGGCAGCCGAAGCTTTTTGCGGCAAAAAGCCGTGAAGTCGCAACTGTGTTTCCAGCTGGCTGGTGCTGTAAGGCCTGCCAAACCCCATAGGCGTTTTATCGCTACGCGACCACAATCCAGCCCGATTGGGCACGATAAAAAGCGCCCGCCCACCCGGCCCCAAAACACGGTAAGCTTCTTGTAAGACGGTATTGGCATCCTCGCTGGTTTCTAGCCCGTGTAAAACGATCAACCGATCCACATGCCCCGTTTCAAGCGGCCAAAACCGCTCATCAGTCAGAACGGATACGTTCTGCGACGGGTTGGGCCAGGCCAGCACCCCCTGAGGGCCTGGCATTAAGGCAATCACGCGGCGCGCCTGGGGCAAAAAGGGCCGTAATAAAGGGGTTGCGAACCCAAAGCCGGTAATGGTTTGGCCGCTCAGATCTGGCCAAAACTGCAAAACTTTATTGCGCAATGCGCGCTGCGCGGCGCGGCCAAGCGGCTCACGATAATAAAAGTTTCGAAGATCTTGTACATCAAGATGCATTGCACCGACCTCTCGGATACGCCAAACATATATCAGTGTAGCAAGTGAAAGAAGGATTGCCTATGCCATATGAGCTGATAACCATCCCCTGCCGATCGGATAATTACGCATTTCTTCTGCGCGATCACGCCAGTGGTGAAACGCTACTGGTTGATGTGCCCGCCGCCGCGCCAATCCTTGCAATCTTGAAAGAAAAAGCATGGTCTCTCACGCATATTCTATTAACCCACCATCACGATGATCATGTTGCGGGTTTAGCAGATGTTTTGGCCGTGCATCGCGCGCAAGTGATCGGCGCAGCCGCGGATCAACATAGATTGCCCAGCTTGAACCGAGCGGTTGTTGCGGGGGATACGCTTGTTATCGGATCGCAGCGGGGGCGCGTGATGGATGTGCCCGGGCATACGGTGGGGCATATCGCGGTTTATTTCGAAGCGGCCAAGCTACTCTTCTCTGCTGACAGTCTGATGGCGCTGGGTTGCGGCCGCTTATTTGAAGGGACGGCAGAGCAAATGTGGCAAAGCTTGGATGCGATGCGCAACCTGCCGGCAGACACGCTGGTATGCTCGGGGCATGAATACACGCTGGCCAACGCGAAATTTGCAATCACTATAGAACCGCAAAATACGGATTTGATCAAACGCCAGGCGGATACGATCGCGGCCAATCAACAGGGCAAGCCAACGGTTCCTTCGCGTCTATCACTAGAGCGCGCCACCAATCCATTCTTAAGGCCTGAAAGCCCCGAGATCCGAGAGCGGTTGCAAATGCCCGGCGCCAGCAATGCGAAGGTTTTTGCCGAGATCCGGCGTCTAAAAGATAAGTTTTAGTTATTAAATTCGCTATGAAAACGGGAAAAATGAACAAACTGGCACAGTTTTCGCAAAAAAAGACTTGAAGCCGCAAAAATAACGACCACACTTTAAGGTACAGCAATCATGTTGGGGCCGACCCCCGACGCAACTTAACAGGAGCACCCAACGTGCCTTCATTTTCAACCACGCTCGAACAGGCAATCCACGCAGCTCTTGGCTTAGCAAATAAGCGATCGCATGAATTTGCAACGCTTGAGCATTTGCTCTTGGCGTTGATGGATGAGAAAGACGCAGCGCGGGTGTTGCGCGCCTGCGATGTGGATACAGAAGAGTTGCGTGAAACCTTGGTTGAATTCATCGAGACCGATCTGGCATCTTTGGTGACCGAAGTGGAAGGATCAGAGGCGGTGCCCACTGCTGCGTTCCAGCGGGTGATCCAACGCGCCGCGATCCATGTACAATCGTCAGGCCGCACCGAAGTGACCGGCGCAAACGTCTTGGTTGCAATCTTTGCTGAACGCGAATCCAACGCGGCCTATTTTCTGCAAGATCAGGAAATGACGCGCTATGATGCGGTTAATTTCATCGCGCATGGCGTGGCCAAAGACCCCAATTTTGGCGAGGCGCGGCCCGTCTCGGGCTCACCCGAATTCGAAGAGGAAACCAGCGCGCCTGAAAACGTAAAAGAAGACGAAAAGAAAGAATCGGCGCTGGCCAAATATTGCGTTGATTTGAACGTCAAAGCAGGAGAGGGCGATATTGACCCGCTGATTGGCCGCAGCCATGAAGTTGAGCGCTGCGTGCAGGTTCTGTGCCGTCGTCGCAAGAACAACCCGCTTTTGGTCGGCGATCCAGGCGTGGGCAAAACCGCCATCGCAGAAGGCTTGGCCCGCAAAGTGGTTTCAGGGGAAACCCCGCAAGTTTTGGCCAACACCACGATCTTTTCGCTTGATATGGGCGCGTTACTGGCCGGGACCCGGTATCGGGGCGATTTTGAAGAACGCCTTAAAGCGGTGGTGGATGAATTGGAAAGCCATCCGGATGCAGTTTTGTTTATTGATGAAATCCACACCGTGATTGGCGCAGGCGCGACCTCCGGCGGCGCTATGGATGCCTCAAACCTGTTGAAGCCCGCGCTGCAAGGTGGAAAATTACGCACAATGGGTTCGACTACTTATAAAGAATACCGTCAACATTTTGAAAAGGATCGCGCGCTCAGCCGCCGCTTCCAAAAAATCGATGTGAATGAACCCAGTGTCGATGATGCGGTGAAAATTTTGCAAGGTATCAAAGGCTATTTTGAAGAGCATCACAGCATCAAATATACCGGTGATGCGATCAAGTCAGCGGTCGAGCTATCAGCGCGCTATATCAACGATCGCAAGCTGCCAGACAAAGCAATTGACGTGATTGATGAAGCCGGCGCTGCGCAGCATTTGGTTGCAGAAAGCAAGCGGCGCAAGACCATAGGGATCAAAGAAATCGAAGCGGTCGTGGCGAAAATTGCGCGCATTCCACCCAAAAACGTCAGCAAAGACGATGCTCTGGTGCTGAAGGATCTTGAAACCAGCTTGAAACGCGTGGTCTTTGGGCAGGATCCAGCAATTGATGCGCTGGCCTCAGCGATCAAACTGGCGCGGGCCGGATTAAGAGAGCCGGAAAAACCCATTGGCAGCTATTTATTCGCCGGCCCAACCGGTGTTGGGAAAACAGAAGTTGCCAAGCAATTGGCCGACAGTCTTGGCGTGGAAATGCTGCGCTTTGACATGTCCGAATATATGGAAAAACACGCGGTCAGCCGGTTGATCGGCGCGCCTCCGGGCTATGTTGGATTTGATCAAGGCGGGCAGTTGACAGACGGGATTGACCAGCACCCACATTGCGTTTTGCTGTTGGATGAGATCGAAAAAGCCCATCCCGATGTGTATAATGTGCTGTTGCAAGTGATGGATCACGGCACTCTCACAGACCATAATGGCCGCTCGGTTGATTTTCGCAATGTGATTTTGATTATGACCTCGAATGCCGGTGCAGCTGAGCAAGCGAAATCGGCGATCGGATTTAACCGCGACCGCCGCGAGGGCGAAGACACCGCCGCGATTGAACGGCAATTTACCCCAGAGTTTCGCAACCGTTTGGATGCTGTAATAAGCTTTGCACCATTGCCGAAACCCGTCACTATGCAGATTGTTGAAAAGTTTGTTTTGCAACTTGAAGCGCAATTGATGGACCGGCATGTCTCTATCGAAATCACTGAAGCCGCCGCCGAATGGCTGGCAGATAAAGGCTATGATGAGAAGATGGGTGCGCGCCCGTTGGGCCGGGTGATCCAAGAGCATATCAAAAAGCCTCTGGCCGAAGAATTGCTGTTTGGAAAGCTGGCCAAAGGCGGCTTGGTGAAAGTTGGCGTGCGCAAAGGCGAATTGCATCTTAAATTGGAAGGACCGCAAAATCCGCGCCTGACCAATAATAAGCCGCCTTTGCTGACCGCAGATTAAAACAGCGCGCATCTGACCGGCGGTGTCAAAGGCGGCCGGTCATGCTGCCAATGCCCCAAGGGCTTGGCGCACCAAACGAGGCCTCGCTCTGTTTCTTTAGCGCTCGGTTAATTTCAGCTCAATGCGCCTGTTTTGGCTGCGGGCCTGCACCGTATTTGCCGCATTGACGGGTTGAAATTCAGCAAAGCCATTCGCCGCCAAACGGTCAGCTGGTATATTGAGCTGCGAAATCATGAACTTGACCACGGATAAAGCGCGCGCCTGGCTCAGCTCCCAATTGTCTTTGAATTCTCCCGTACCGCTCAGCGGTTGGTCATCCGTATGCCCATCAACGCGGATAATCCAATCTATATTCTGCGGAATTTCCGACATAATCTTATTCAATATGCTGCCCACTTTTACGATTTCGCTCTGGCCAAGCCGCGAAAGCTCGGCCGCGCCGGGGGCGAATAACACCTCTGAAGAAAACACAAACCGATCGCCGACAATGCGTACCCCAACTTGATCCGCGAGCAATATGCGCAAGCTTCCAAAAAATTCTGATTTATATTTTGCCAGATCTTCGGCCTGGCTGGCCAAAAGGTCGCGCTCGGCCTCTAGTTTAAGCTTTTCCGCCTCGAGCCTTTGGCTCTCGGCCTCTTCCAGTTTTAAACGGCGCCGCTGCTCGGAAGCGGCCCGCGCCAAAGCCGCATTGAGCCGGTTACCAAGGTTTTGCAGCTGCGCCTGACTTTCGACATCTTTCTCTTCGGAAATCTCCAATAAATCACTCACTTTCGCCAATTGCTGCCGCAATGCGGTAACCTGCTGGTTCAACGCAGCAGCTTGGCGCTCTGCCTTCAAAAGCTGCGCGTCGCTTTTTTGCAACTCTTGCGACTTGTCCAGCAAGGTCTGCTGGGCTTGCTTCAGCAAAATTTCCTGCTGTGCGCGCGCATCCAGCTGCGCGGCAAAATCCTGATCGGCTGCGAGTTTTGCCGCCAAGGCCGCCTTTAATTGCGCGGCCACTTTATTCATATCGGTTTCGGCAGCCAATTTCGCGGCAAGCGCCGCCGCTAGGTTTTCTTCAAGGCTGGCTTTTGCCGTTTCAGCCTGCGCGATTTCTGCAGCCTGCGCGATTTGAGCGGCCTGCGCGGCGGCTTGATTTGCCGCTTGATTTGCCGCCTGATTCGTGGCCGCCTCAAGCTCTTTTGTGGTCGCATCGACCTTTGCTTGCAAAAGCGCGCGCGCATCTTCTGCCTGCGCAACGGCAGCCAAGGCGGCGCTGAGCTGCGCCTGTAAGGCCTTTGCCAGCTCAAGCGCGCTGGATTGATTATCTTGGCTTTCCGTTCGACTTTTTTCGCTGTTCTCCAGCGCAGTTTGCAAGCGTTTAATCGCATCCGCTTGCTGGGCCTGCGTTTGCGATAGAGTGCGTTCTTGTATTTCCAACTGCGCCCTTTGGCGCTGCAAGGCGGCGATTTGATCTTCCAACAACAATTGCCGCGCAAGCGCCGCGGCCAAAGCCACTTCGGTTTGATCTAGCTCTGCAGCGCCATCGGCAACCTGCGACTGCAAGCGCTGAATATCTTGATCGCGATCGGCCAGTTGCAGCTGCGCTGCACGTAAAGCCAACACGCTGTCTTGCAGACGCGCCGCAACAAGTTCCTGCGCGGCTTCGGCCGCCGCCAACATGGTAAGCGTTTCTTCCGCAGCGCGGCGCTGCTCTTCCAGCGCCAAGCTCATCGCTGTTAATTCCGCGTCGGCGTTTTCAAGCTTTTTGCGCAGCGCCTGCGCCGCCGCGGCTTCTAGCAGCCGCGCTTCCTCTTCGGCGCTTAAGCGCTGTTGCAGAGCTTCCAGATCCGCAGATTGCTGGTTTAAAAAGCTTTTTTGATCACTATTTTCGTTTTTCAGCGATGCGATCAACGCCTCAAGCGCATCGCGCTCAGCCGCTTTGCGGCGCGCCTCTTCCACCGATTTGTCAATTTCTGAACGCGCCGTTGCAAGGGCCAAATTCAACGCCTCTTGCTGAGACATCAAAAGAGATTTTTCCCCTTCCAAATCAGTAATCTGCGCAGTTTTCTCGCTTTGGGTTTTTAAAAGGCCGGCAACCTGCGCTTCAAAAGAGGTGATTTTCGCCTGGGCACTGACCAATTGTTGCTGCGTTGAATCACGCTGAAAAGTCAGTTGATCGATCAAGTTGGCCTGCGCCATCAATTCGGTTTGGGTATCGCTTAGCGTAGAGGTCAAGGCGCCCACTTCGCCTTTTAAAGCGCTCACTTTTTCTTGCTCGAGGCCAAGCGCTTCTGCAATCGCAGCGATCTCGGCACTTAGCAGGTTAAGTTCATTTTCTTGCCCTGTGATGGTTTCGCGTAAGACGAATTGAACAACCATAAAAATGGTTAAAACAAACATTAACACCAAAAGAAGGCCAGTCATCGCATCCACAAAACCTGGCCAGATTGAGGCTTGAAATCGATGACCAGTTCGGCGGGAAAGTGCCATGATCAGCCCTTATCATCAGAGCTGGTTGATCCGCCGTCACCCGATGGCCGGCTGGCGCTGGCATGCAAAATTGCAGCGCTCAAAGCGTTTATTTCTGCGCGCAACGCCACGGTGCTTTCCTGGCGGCCCGCGGCCATTTCTTCGGTCAGATGCAAAAGCTGAACATCAATCGAGCGCAAACGCATGCGGCTTTCAGCATCCGCCGCCTCGCTATTTTCAATATTGCGCAAGACTTCAAGCAGCTTTTCTTGGCCGCCCGCCACCCGCAATAACGCGTCATTGCTGGGTGCATTGGCCTCAATCCGAGCGGTCAACTGATTCAGGCTTTCCGACAAGCCCCGCAACCCATCATCCACCATGGCCCGCCCGGCATCCGCTTGCGTAAACATCATTTGCATGGCTTCCATATTCTCGTTCATTTGATCTAGCACGGTGCCCAGAATATTTTGCTCATGGCTGGCTTCGCCATCCCCGTCACCGGAGGAAAATCCTAAACGCGTGATCGAGGAAAGCCATTCCTCCAATTCCCGATAAAAGCGGTTTTGGCCGTGGCTTGCAAACAGCTCTAAAAGTCCCACCACCAAAGAGCCTGCCAAGCCCAGCAACGAGGATGCAAAAGCAATTCCCATACCGCCAAGCTGGCTTTCCAGCCCGTTCATCAACCGGCTGAAAACGGCAAAACCCGACTCGCCGGCTTTCGGAGCCAAAGAGCGGATGGTATCAACCAAGGCAGGCACCGTGGTTGCCAATCCGTAAAACGTGCCCAAAAGCCCCAGAAAGATCAGCAGATTAACAATATAGCGGGTGATCTCCCGCGCTTCTTCGATCCGCGTTCCAACCGAGTCTAGGATCGAGCGTGTTGAGGATGCAGCAATTTGCATCCGCGCGCCGCGATCTCGCAACAAAGTTGCCAGCGGCGCCAGCAGCTGCGGGGCCGTTGACTCTGAAATACCTTGATTGCGCACAAAGCTTTCGATCCAGCGCACCGATGAAGCCAGCTGAAACACCTGCACAAAGCAACTGATCACCCCGATACAAAACACCAAACAGATAAAGCCGTTGAGCCAAAGGTTAGACTGCACCACCGGCATGATGCGCGGCGCGGCAATGACAGCGCCAAAGCCGGTTAGGCCAACCACAAGCAACATCAGCATGCCTTGGCGTATGGGGCGCGAGAACTGAAGTTTGAGTTCTAGATCAGCTTTATGCATGATGTTTTACCTTGATTGGGAAACGGGGCCTATCCATGGCTGACACCGGGGGAGGCCCCCCGACCCTTTTCGGCAAGCCTTGCACGCACGTCTTGTGCCAGCCATTGAAGATCAGCATCTTGGATCGACAACTTCTCCATTTGTTCAACCGTTTTAAACAGATATTCACTATTATCGCCGCGCCCACCGCGCGCTGTTGCAATAATGCGGGCTTGCTCTTCCAATGACAAGCCTTGGCAGTATTGATCATTGGTTTGATCGATCACATAGGCCAAAGCCTCAAGCTGCCCGCCCTCTGGCAAATCCAAGCGCACGGTTTTTTCGTAATACGCGGATGAGACCAGCTCGCGCTCTCTCAAATAAACAAGAACTTGTGCTTCATCTTTGGGCGCGATGCGAAAGGCCAAACCATCACATATCGCCGCGTTGGCGGCGTCTAAAGCTAACACCAAACCAGGCGCAGCAGGCGTGCCACGATGGTGGATTGACCGCATGCAAAAATTACGGCGATAGCCACTTAACCGCGCCAACCGCTTTTCTACAAAGTCAAAGCCCGGGTTCCACAATAACGACCCATATCCAAAAACCCACATCTGCATTTGTCTGGCCCTTCCAAGTTAGTGTCTGTAAATACTAATTTGCCGCGATCGGAAAGGGGCCAAGAATGCAACGTTTGATTATTCTCGTATTGGGTATCGCGATCCTTTGGTCCGGGTTTTGGTTCTGGGGGGCGGAACGCAACAAGGCCGGTATTGCGGCCCTGGTCGCGGGGGCTGAAAAGAGCGGATGGCAAGTTCAGTTTGACCAGATCAGCCAAATGGGATTTCCAAATCGCTATGATGTCACCTTGCGTAACCCGCAAATCGGCAATGCTGCGGGTACATTCGATTGGCAAGCGGCGTTTTTGCAAATCATGCGCCTGACCTACACCCCGACCCATTGGCTTATTATTTGGCCCGACACGCATGATTTAACGCTTGCAGGTCAGCCCGTGCGCCTCACCAGTCAAACTTTGCGCGCCTCGGTAACCCAGAGCGAGGGCGCACAATGGCGCGCAACGGCAACCGCTGAAAATTTAACCTTTACCGCCAATCCAGGTTTAAGCTTACCCGTTGAAAACGTACAAATTTCGATCGAACAACGCTTGGAGAAAACACGCGTTTACGCTAAGGGAACCACCGCGCAACCGCTCAGCCCCGACGCAGAGATGACGCTAGAGCTTTTCGCCGACCTGCCAGATATGCACGACAATAAGGCCACGCGATCAGCCCAGAATATTATTATAAAAATGAATGGGAAAACGCTTATTTCTGATGGTATGGTCAATTTTCATGGGGACATGCCGCCCCAAGGCTGGCTTGGCATTAAAGTGGCAAACCTAAACAGCGGCTGGGCCGTTCTAACCGCGCTAATGTTGCCCTTAAAAGCCCTTTTGGGCGATCAAGTGGCCGATATTTCTTTAAAATTTGATTTGGGCAGCTGAAACTTTTGGCGCCAAACAGATTTATTTTCTAGCCTAAGATAGAATTTTATTCCTATAGTTTAGCATAAGCTGCGCCGGCCAAGCCGCAGCATCTCAGGCCCATAGGGCCGATTTAATAGGGAGAGTAACATGCCAATCAAGACTGGAAGACTTCTAAGAATCAGCGCCGCAGCTTTGGCTTTGACTGGCGGCGCCGTTGCCGCCGCGCAAAGCGATCTCACCGTTGCCCTGCAACTCGAGCCCCCGCATTTAGACCCCACCAGCGCTGCCGCTGGCGCGATTGACAGCGTGCTTTATTCAAATGTGTTTGAGGGGCTTACCCGCTTTGCCTCTGACGGATCTATCATTCCCGGCCTGGCAAAATCATGGGAGATTTCCGAAGATGGCACCAGCTATACATTTCATTTAAACGCCGGCGTCACCTTTCATGATGGCAGCAGCATGGATGCCCAAGACGTCAAATTCTCATTAGATCGGGCGCGCGGGGAAGACAGTGCCAATGCCCAAAAGGCGCTGTTCGCCGGCATTACGGATGTAAGCGTTGTTGATCCGCTGACCGTCAAAGTGAGTTTGGACGCCGCCAATGGCAGCTTCTTGTTCAACATGGCTTGGGGCGATGCGGTGATTGTTGCCCCCGAAACGATCGAAACTATCAAAACAAACCCAGTGGGAACCGGGGCGTTTGAATTCAGCAATTGGGTGCAGGGTGATCGCATTGAGCTGACTCGCAACGCCGATTACTGGGGAACCCCTGCGGCACTAGAAAGCGCAACGTTTAAATTCATCTCCGATCCCACAGCGGGATTTGCGGCGATGATGGCCGAAGATGTGGATGCGTTCGTGAATTTTCCAGCTCCTGAAAACCTACCACAATTTGAGGCGGATCCGCGCTTTCAAGTGATTGTAGGCTCCACAGAAGGCGAAACTATTCTTTCTACCAATAACAAAATGCCGCCTTTGGATAATGTAAAAGTGCGCAAAGCCATCGCGCATGCGATTGATCGCCAAGCGATCATTGACGGGGCGATGTTTGGCGTTGGCACACCGATTGGCACGCATTTCGCGCCGCACCATCCAGACTATCTCGATCTGACGGCCAACTCGGCTTATGATCCTGATTTGGCCAAACAGCTTTTGGCCGAAGCCGGGTTTGAGAATGGCTTTGAAACCACATTGAAACTGCCGCCGCCCTCTTATGCACGCCGCGGCGGCGAAATCATCGCAGCGCAGTTGCGCGCGGTGGGGATTCAAACCGAAATCAGTAATTTGGAATGGGCACAATGGCTCGAGCAAGTGTTCCGCGGCAAGGATTATGGGCTCACAATCGTCAGCCATACCGAACCGATGGATATCGGAATTTATGCGCGTCCGGATTATTACTTCCAATATGACAATCCAGCTTTTCAAACTTTGATGACCGATCTCAGATCAGAAAGCGATCCGGCGACCCGCAGCGCGATGTTGCAAAACGCACAAACGATCATTTCCGAAGATTATGTGAATGGATTTTTGTTCGAACTGGCCGTACCAACCGTTGCCAATGCCAAAATCCGCGGTCTGTGGGAAAATGCCCCCACGCAAGCCACAGATCTGACAGGGGTCAGCTGGGCGAATTAAATCGGCGCGAAAACAAGGCGCCAAAGGGGGCTTTACGGCCCCCTTTTATTTCGCTGGACCCGCGCATCGCCTGTGCCTAATCTGAACCAATGATACCCTATATTTTCAAGCGGTTATTATCCTTACTGATCAGCCTATGCCTGGCTTCTATCGTCATTTTTACGGTGGTCGAAGTGGCGCCCGGAGATCCGGCCGCCTTCATGCTTGGAATAAACGCCCAAGACGATACCATTTTGGCGCTGCGCAAAGAACTGGGATTGAATCAGGGTAAATTTGCGCGTTATCTTTCTTGGATCGGCGGGATGCTGAGCGGTGATTTTGGCCTCTCTTATACCTATCGCAGCCCAATCGCCGATATGGTGGGTGAACGTCTCTGGGTGTCGTTGCCATTGGCGCTTTATGCGCTGGGATTAAGCGTTCTCATCGCTTTTCCAACTGGGCTTTATGCAGCGGCGCAGCGCGGCAAACGCGGCGATGCTATGGTCATGGGCGCAACGCAATTAGGGATTGCGATTCCGAATTTTTGGTTTGCGATGATCCTTGTGGTGATTTTTGCAATTAAGCTGCGCTGGTTTTCAGCCGGTGGCTTCGCCGGATGGGATGATGGTGTGTTCAGCGGGTTAAAATCGCTGACCTTACCGGCGATCGCATTGGCCTTGCCGCAAGCGGCTATTCTGTCGCGCGTGATGCGCAGCGCGTTGATCGAAACCTTAAGCGAAGATTATATTCGAACCGCACGCGCCAAGGGCTTGAGCAAACGCGCCACGCTGTGGCACCACGCCCTGCGCAACGCCTTAATTCCGGTTTTAACGATTATTGGATTGCAATTTTCCTTTCTGATGGCTGGCGCCATCATTATCGAGCAAGTGTTCTTTCTGCCCGGGTTGGGCCGTTTGGTGTTTCAGGCGATCACCCAGCGCGATCTGATCGTGGTCGAAAGCGTGGTTATGCTGCTGGTCTTTGCCGTGATCATGGTCAACTTTCTGGTCGATCTGGCCTATGCGGCGGTTGATCCGCGCTTGCGGAGCCAAGCATGAAGCTGGGGGGCTCATTTCTCATCGGCCTTCTGCTCAGCGCAGCTATTGCCAGCACCGCGCTGCTCTCTTTTATTTGGGTGCCTTATGATGTGACCGTGCTCTCCATCGGCGAAAAATTGCAGGGCGCCTCTCGGGCACATTGGTTCGGCACTGATCATTTCGGGCGCGATTTGCTGTCAATGATCATGGTCGGGGCCCGCACCTCACTGGCGGTGGCCTTGGTGGCCGTGGGCATTGGCATTGGGCTTGGCGTGCCCCTCGGGCTGGCAGCCAGCGCAAGGCAAGGTGGCTGGCTGGACGAGGTCATCATGCGGAGCAATGATTTGATTTTTGCCTTTCCCTCTTTGGTGATTGCGATATTGATCACCGCGCTTTTTGGCGCAAGTGCGGTGAATGCAATCATCGCGATTGGGATCTTTAATATCCCGGTCTTCGCCCGCGTAACACGCGGCGGTGCGCTCAGCCTTTGGCAGCGCGAGTTCATTCTGGCCGCGCGGGTCTGCGGAAAATCGACTGGTCGCATCGCGATCGAGCATATTCTGCCCAATTTGAACAATTTGCTGATCGTGCAGGGCACGATCCAATTCAGCCTTGGCATTTTGGCGGAAGCCGGCCTGAGCTATGTGGGTTTGGGCGCCCAACCGCCTACGCCCAGTTGGGGGCGGATGCTGGCAGATGCGCAAACCATGGTCAGCTTCGCCCCGCATCTGGCGTTGGTGCCCGGAAGCGCGATCATCCTCAGCGTGATAGGGCTCAACCTGATGGGCGATGGTTTGCGCGACTTGCTGGATCCAAAACTGCGCGAGGCCCCCCGATGAGCCTTCTTAACGTACAGGATTTGACCTTAACGCTTTACGGGTCCCCAATTTTAAAACAGCTTAATTTCACGCTGGAGCCCGGCGAAATTCTGGCGCTTACAGGTGAAAGCGGCTCTGGAAAATCGATGACTGCGCTTAGCCTTTTGCAATTGCTGCCCGATGCCGCAGGGTTGAGCGGAAAAATTACCCTGGATGGTACAAACCTGTTACACCTCACCGAGCCGCAGCTTTGCGCCCAACGCGGCGGTATAATGGGGATGGTGTTTCAAGAGCCGATGAGCGCGTTAAACCCCGTACAAACCATTGGCGCGCAAGTTGCTGAGGCGCTTCGACTGGATCCAAAGACAAACGCAGCAGCGGCCCAAAACCGCGCCGGCGCGATCCTAGGGCGGGTTGGACTGGCCCCCGAACACGTGCCCCCGAGCCGCTATCCACATGAATTATCAGGTGGTCAAAGGCAGCGCGTGGTGATCGCCCTAGCGATTGCGCGACAGCCAAAATTACTCATCGCGGATGAGCCCACAACCGCGCTTGATGTCACAACGCAAGCGCAAATTCTGGCGCTGCTCAAACGCTTGGTGCGCGAGGATGATATGGGGCTGATCATGATCACCCATGATTTGGCCGTGGTGGCCGATATGGCGGATCGTATCGCGGTGATGCATCAGGGTGAAATTGTGGAACAGGCAGCTACAAGCAAAATTTTAAAGGCAAGCACGCATCCGTACACGCAAAAGCTGCTGCAAGCAGCCAGCCATATGGCGCGGCAACCCAGCGCAGAACACAGCCCTAGGCCGTTGCTAGAGGTGGCAAATGTCCGGCGCAGTTATCCGGCCAAACGGCCATGGCCCTGGATAAAACCACCCCGCAATATTGCCGTCAAGAATGTGAGTTTTTCGCTTCAGACAGGCGATCGGATGGGGCTGGTGGGGGAATCAGGCTGCGGAAAATCTTCGTTAACGCGGGCAATATTGGGATTGGATCCAATCGAGAAGGGCACAATCACCCTGAATGGAAAGGCAGTTTGGGGCGCTTCATCCGCCATCAGGCGGGATCTGCAAGTGGTGTTTCAAGACCCCTATGGCTCTTTCAACCCGCGCCATAAAGTGGCCAAGCTCATTCAAGAGGCGTTTCATCTCTATGAGCGCCCACCGCTGCGCGAAGATCAAGAGCATCGCACCTGCGATGTCATGCGCGCGGTTGGCCTGAACCCGGATGATCGTGACCGCTATATCCATGAATTTTCAGGTGGCCAACGCCAGCGTATCGCAATCGCTCGCGCCTTGATAACACGCCCGAAACTGGTGATTTTTGATGAGGCGGTTTCGGCGCTTGACGTCTCGGTGCGGGCGCAAATTCTTGATCTGATCGCAGATTTGGCAGAGCAATACGGCCTCAGCTATCTGTTTATCAGCCATGATCTCTCAGTTGTGCGCAGCATCACCGATACCTGTATGGTTATGAAGGAGGGGGAGATTGTTGAACAGGGGCCAACCGCTTCGATCCTGAATACCCCCACCCATCCTTACACCCAGCAGCTGCTCCGCGCTGCGCCGAAACTGCCCAAAATCTTGACAGGAGCTTAAACCATGCCGCTTCCAAACTTGCCCTTTAACCCTGCCTTTTGCTTTATTGATGGCCAGTGGCAGCCCAGCAGCACCGCTCAAACGCTTGGATTGATCAACCCCTCAAGCGGGGCGGCCTTATCTGCGATTGCGGATGGCCGACCTGAAGATATCGATTTGGCTGTGGTGGCGGCGCAGCGGGCGGCGCGGGGCGAATGGGGGCGCAGCACCGCACTAGAGCGCGGCCGGCTGCTCGTGCGGCTTGGCGTTTTAATCTTAGAACATGTCGAGCTGTTGGCGCAGATTGAAGCATTGGATGTGGGCAAACCGCTTAAGCAAGCGCGCGCGGATGCTGTTGCCATGGCGCGTTATATGGAGTTTTACGGCGGCGCCGCCGATAAGATCCACGGCGAAACCCTACCATATCTTGAGGGATATACGGTTTATACATTGCGCGAGGCGCATGGCGTGACCGGGCATATCGTGCCTTGGAATTATCCCATGCAAATCATTGGGCGTTCGGTGGGGGCCGCCTTGGCGATGGGCAATTGTTGCGTTCTCAAACCGGCAGAAGAAGCCTGTCTTAGCGCGCTGATGTTCGCCGAATTGGCGCGGCAGGCCGGCCTACCCAGCGGGGTTCTGAACGTGGTGCCGGGGCTGGGCGCGCAAGCTGGCGCAGCGCTTGCGGCGCATGATGGCATCAATCACCTTAGTTTCACCGGCTCGGTGGCCACCGGGCGGCTTGTACAGGCAGCAGCGGCGCAAAATGTTGTGCCGGTGACCTTGGAGCTGGGGGGGAAATCTCCGCAAATCCTGTTTGAAGATGCGGATGTCGCCGCAGCGCTGCCCTTTTTGATCAATGCGGGCATTCAAAATGCCGGACAGACCTGCTCGGCCAGCAGCCGGATTCTCGTGCAGCGCAGCCTTTATGATACAATTGTTGAGGCAATGGCCGCCCGCTATCAGACGCTGGTTGCAAAGCCGGCGATAGAAGATGGCGATTTGGGGCCGCTGATTTCGCAGCGGCAAAAAGCGATTGTCGAAAACTTCCTAAGTCAAGGCCATGACCTAACTTTGGCAGCGACAGGTCAAATTTCAGACACAGCCCCCGCCGCGGGGGCCTATGTCAAACCACATCTGTTTTGCGATGTCGCCCCCAGCCATAGGCTAGCGCAACAAGAGATTTTCGGACCGGTGCAGGTTATCATTCCCTTTGACAGTGACGAGGAAGCGTTAGAGATCGCCAATGGCACTGACTATGGATTGGTCGCCAGCCTTTGGACACAAAACGGGGCGCGCCAAATGCGCTTGGCCAAAACGCTTAAATCGGGGCAGGTCTTCATCAATAATTACGGAGCTGGCGGTGGTGTCGAATTGCCCTTTGGAGGCCGCGGCCTATCCGGCCATGGGCGCGAAAAAGGCTTTGAAGCGCTTTATGGGTTTTCATCTTTAAAAACTGTGGCAAGCTATCACGGATAACCGAAAAGAAAGGGAGCGGCCAATATGCGACTTGCAGGAAAAACAGCCATCGTAACAGGCGCAGCCTCGGGCTTTGGCTTAGGCATTGCCGAAAAGTTCTTGGCCGAGGGCGCCAAGGTCCTAATGGCCGATATCAATGGTGAAGCCGTGGCCGATCAGGCCTCGCGCTTGGGAAAATTGGCGATTCCAATGCGCGCAGATGTGGCAAGTTCTGCGTCAATTGCGCAGATGCATGACGCGGCGCAGACAGCGCTTGGCGCGGTCGATATCATCGTGAACAATGCGGGCGTTACGCATTTACCCAGCCCGTTAGAAGACGTCAGCGAAAAAGATTTTGATCGCGTTTTTGCCGTGAATTGCAAATCTATCTATCTGATTTCGCGCGCGTTCGTTCCAGCACTGAAAACCCGCCGCAGCGGCGTGATTTTGAACATTGCCTCAACCGCCGGTGTCTCTCCGCGGCCAAATTTGAATTGGTATAACAGCTCAAAAGGCTGGGTAAACACCACCACCCGCACGATGGCGGTTGAGCTAGCACCCTTTGGGGTGCGGGTGAATGCGCTGAACCCGGTGGCCGGAGAAACCCCGCTTCTTACCTCATTCATGGGCGAAGACACGCCCGAGATGCGCGCAAAGTTCCTGTCTACCATTCCACTTGGGCGGTTTTCCACCGCAGAGGATATGGGCAATGCCGCCTGTTATTTATGCTCGGAGGAAGCCAGCATGGTAACCGGGGTCTGCATGCAGGTAGATGGCGGGCGCTGTATTTAACCATGACACCGGGACCCAAAAACCTGATCACAGATATCGCGGGCATAATGGTGGGCAATGCCGAAGACCAGCGGCTGAAATCCGGCGTCACGGTGCTGCGCGCCGCGCAGCGCTTTACCGCCGCTTATGCGGTGATGGGCGGTGCGCCGGGCACGCGCGAGACGGATCTGCTGGAACCGGATAAATCTTTGCAACAGATTGATGCTTTGGTGCTGTCGGGTGGCTCTGCCTATGGTCTGGATGCGGCCAGCGGTGTGGTCGAGCGTTTGCGCGCCCAGCAGGCGGGGTTTGCGGTTGCTGGCACGCAGGTTCCAATTGTGCCAGCAGCGATTCTGTTTGATCTCAACAATGGCGGCGAAAAAGAATGGGCGCTATCGCCCTATCCCGCGTTAGGGCGTCAGGCTTTTGACGATTTGAGCGCAGAATTCCAACTGGGCAGCGTAGGCGCGGGATGCGGTGCCACCACAGGGCGCCTAAAAGGCGGCCTTGGCTCGGCCTCGTTCATTCTGTCAAATGGAATTCGTGTGGGCGCAATCATGGCGGTCAACGCCGTCGGCAATGCAACAGGCGAAGATTTACGGCATTTCTGGGCTGGACCTTTCGAAGCAAATGGTGAATTTGGCGGATTGGGCGGGCCACAAGCTTCGCCTCAGCCACACGCTTTCAGGTTGAAGAATCTTGGACCCTTGGTTGAGGGGGAAAACACCACAATCGGAATAGTCGCCACGGATGCTAGCCTCAGCAAAGCAGCGGCCAAACGCCTTGCCATCAGCGCCCATGATGGTGTGGCGCGCGCGCTCATTCCTTCGCATATGCCCCAAGATGGCGATTTAATCTTTACAGCGGCAACGGGATCAGCGCAGGGGCAATTGAGTCCAACCGACATGGCCGAGCTGTGTCACGGCGCCAGCCTTTGCGTTGCGCGCGCCATCGCGCGGGCCATATATCATGCTGAAAAAGCCCCCAATGACCGTTTGCCAACATGGCAAGAGTGCAATCGTTAGTCAGCCTTTTTCATGGAAAAAATCATAGATTTTTTGCGCTAAAGAAGCCGATACGCCCTCAACCGCTTTCAGATCGGCCAAATTGGCACGCCCCACGGCTTTTGCCGATCCAAAATGCGCCAAAAGCGCCCGCTTGCGTGCGCCACCGACACCGGCAATTTCATCCAAAGGCGAGGCCCCAATGGCTTTGCTGCGTTTGGCGCGATGGCTGCCAATGGCAAAGCGATGAGCCTCATCGCGCATGCGTTGAATGAAGTATAAAACCGGATCATTGCGCGGCAAACCAAAGACCGGCTTGCCAATGCGGTAAAACTCTTCCTTACCCAAATTGCGATCAACGCCTTTTGCAACGCCGACCATCGGAATATCTTGCACGCCAAACTCGGCCATGATCTGCGCCACGGCCGAGACTTGCCCCGCGCCACCATCAATCACCAGTAAATCAGGCCAATCCCCGCTTTGCCGCGCCGGGTCTTCTTTGACCAAGCGCTTAAACCGCCGCGTCAGCACTTCTTTCATCATCCCAAAATCATCCCCCGGCGTCAGATCATCGCCGCGTATATTGAATTTGCGATAATTGTTTTTGGAAAACCCATCCGGGCCTGCAACAATCATCGCCCCAACCGCAAAACTGCCTTGAATATGCGAGTTGTCATACACTTCGATCCGCTTGGGGGGCGACTCAAGCTCAAATAGTTCTGCAACACCACGCAACAATTTGGTTTGTGTCGCTGTCTCGGCGAGTTTGCGCGCCAAACTTTCTTTTGCATTGCGCAACGCGCCAGAAATCAGCTCTTGCTTTTCACCACGCTGGGGTACCAAAATTTCCACCCGCCGGCCGCGTTTATCGCTGAGCAGTTCGGTCATCAGATCCATATCGTCAAACCCATGCGAAAGCAGAATCTGCCGCGGCGGCTCTTTACTGTCATAAAATTGGCCCAAAAACGCCTCAAGAACTTCATCATGGCCCATATCGGCGCTAATGCGGGGGTAAAAATCACGGTTCCCCCAATTTTGATTGGCGCGAATGAAAAACACCTGCACGCAGGCCTGCCCCCCCTCAAGATGCAAGGCGATTATATCGGCTTCGCTGACGCTGCGCGGGTTGATGCCCTGCGTGGTCTGAACCTGCGTTAAGGCGCGAATACGGTCGCGCAGCGCGGCCGCGCGTTCAAATTCCATTGCTTCGGAGGCCTGCGCCATGCTGGTGGCGAGCGTTTCCTGAATTTGCGTTGATTTGCCCGATAAGAATTTTTGGGCATCCTGCACGGCGGCACCATATTCTTGCTTTGACACGCGATCCACGCATGGGCCGCTGCAGCGTTTGATTTGATATTGCAGACAGGGGCGAGTGCGGCTTTCAAACATCGCATCTGAACAATTTCTCAACAAGAACACCCGTTGCAGCTGGGCAAGTGTACGATTGACAGCCCCCGCCCCAGCAAAGGGGCCATAATACGCCCCCTTTTCGCTTTTTGCGCCACGGTGCTTTTTAATTTGGGGAAAATTATGCTCTGTGGTCACGAGAATGTTGGGAAAAGATTTATCATCGCGCAGCAACACATTATAGCGCGGTTTTAACTGCTTGATTAAATTTTGCTCCAGCAGCAACGCTTCGGTCTCGGTCTGCGTGGTTAAAAACATCATCTGCGTTGTTTCAGAGATCATACGGGCAATGCGCGCCGAATGTCCGGTTGGGCGCGCATAACTGGAAACGCGTGCCCTGAGGTTGCGGGCTTTGCCCACGTAAAGAACGCGCGATTGATCATCGAGCATCCGATAGACGCCTGGCGAGGTTTCAAGCGATTTTGTATACTTTTGTATCAGCGCGTAGCCTGTATATGCCATTTTTATCGCCTTCGTCTGGTCTGGCTACCGATCTGGCCATGATTCTGTTTGTCCTGCAATGATCTGGCGTCGGTTTCAAGGAAAAAGCTGTCCACTGATCCTGTGGATAACATTGGGGGTAACTCTGAATTATTGGAAATTTTCCTTTGCTTTTTGGTAACTTCCCCTATTTGCCTAAAAAATAGGCGTTTTTGTAAGGTGCTGTTATCATTTGATATTTTAATTAAATTATACGCAAATGACTGAAAACAAACCATTTTTGTTAAAACGCTGTCACAATTATGTAACCCCGTGTACAACTTGGGCGCCGTGGCTTACTCAACCCCAAGCACATCTGGCGTTTTCCAAGCCAAATGTTGGCCACCATCTGCGCAAATCAACTGCCCCGTAACCGCCGAAGCATCCAAAAAATACCCCAAAGCCGCAGTAATATCAGACGCATTTGCGCCGCGTCCCAGAACCGTATGTTTCCGTTGGTCTTGAAAATGATCCGCCGATTGGCGCGCGCCCTGCAAAGTCGGCCCGGGCCCAATCGCATTCACCCGGATATCAGGGGCCAAGCCCTGCGCGGCCGTTTGCGTTAACGCCCAAAGACCCATTTTAGCGATGGAATAGCTGGAAAATTCAGGCGTCAATTTACGCACGCGTTGGTCCAACATATTGATCACCAAAGCTTGCGCCAAAGGCTCGCCTTGGTCATCCTGACGGGCGCGGGGGGCCTGCCGCGCAAAACATTGCATTAACACGAATGGTGCCCGCAAATTGCTTTCAATATGGCGATCCCAACTGCGCCGCGTGGCGCTTTCCAGCGTATCATATTCAAAAATAGAGGCATTATTGATCAGGCAGGTTAAATTGCCCCCAAGGCCGTGTACCGCCCGATCAACCAGAGTCTCAACTTGATCTTCTTGTAACAAATCGGCCTGTAACGCGATGGATTTCCGGCCTTTGGCGATAATCTCTTGCACAAGGCTTTTTGCGGCTGTTTCAGAGCTGGCAAAATGCACAGCCACGTCATAGCCACGATCTGCAAGATAGAGCGCCATTGCGCGCCCAAGCCGTTTTCCTGCACCCGTTACCAAAGCCCGCATCATTCAAATCCCTTTGCGTTACATAACCACCAACCAAACATAGACCAGATATGCGGCAGTCAAGAGTGCGCCCATTAAGCGGTTGATTCGCAATCGGTAAACCACGAAGGGGGCAAGGATCAAAGAGGCAGCCAGCATCACCCAAAGATCCGCCGATAAAAGCTGCGGAGAAACCGGAATTGGGCCCACAAAGGCGGTGACGCCCATAATTGCCAACAGGTTGAAAACGTTGGACCCGATCACATTGCCTAGCGCCACATCCGCTTGCCTGCGTATTGCACTGGCCAAAGTGGTTGCCAATTCTGGCAGCGAGGTTCCCAAAGCAACCAAGGTCAACCCGATAGTGGTTTCGCTGATTTGATAGCTGCGGGCAATTTCAGTGGCATTATTCACCAAAAGATTTGCGCCATATGGCAATCCCACCAAACCAATGCAAATCAACCCGGTTATTTTCCAAACCGGCAGCGCTGCATCTTGCACGGCGCCGCCCTCAAGGCTGATATCCGCCGCATCTGCGCGCTTTGGCTCCTGCAGCGTATCGCGCAAAGCTAACCCCAGCACGACTGCCAGCGCCGCCAGCAAAATCATCCCGCTGCCATAGGAAAACACTCCAAGCGACGCCAAATAAATAAACAATAGGCTGCCACCGATCATCAACGCATAGTTTTTTCTTAGATCGGTTTTTGCCGCATCAAGCCCAAACAACACTGCAGGCAACCCCAAAACCATCAGAATATTTGCAGTATTTGATCCCACCACATTCCCAATGGCCATTCCGGGCACCCCGGACAGCACCGCTTGAATAGAAATCAGCAGCTCGGGCGCTGATGTCCCAAAAGCCACAATGGTTAATCCCACAATAAATGCCGGAATCCCAAGCCGATCGCTGAGCGCAACGGCACCTTTAACCAGAAAATCTCCGGACATCACCAAAATGATCAGCGCCAATGCAGAGAGCAGCCAAGTCATCAGGCCTGCCTATTTGGAACCGCAAGAGCAGCCGGATGTGCCCAATCGGAAGCGGCCGCACGCATTGCATCTCATCGCTTCCAATTTGGTTTGTCCGGGCAGTTTGATCCGTCCAAACATCGCCAAAACAGCGATCCCAATCAAGAATAGGAAAACAATTTTTACGATCATATCACAAACCAAAGCGGCCGAACGCAGCCCTTTCCTCAAAATACAGATCCGCAGATTGGACAAGTGAAGATGAAAACCTTTGCAAGACGCCTTTTTTCTGCCCGTATGTTCGAAATTTCACGTTTTCGCCAAAACGCTGTTTCATCACCGGCACCAGATGGCCAAGCCCATCCGCTAGGCCGACGGATACAGCTTCTTCGCCCACCCAAATTTCACCCGTAAACAAATCTTCGTCATCGCTCAATTTAGCGCCACGCTGCTTGGTGACATGTGCGATGAAAACGCTGTGTATCTGCTCAAGTAGTTTTTTCAACCGATCAACATCTTCGGGTTTTTCCGGCTTAAAAGGATCCAATGTCGATTTTGAAGCACCTGCGGTATAAACGCGCCGTTCAATCCCATAGCGCTGCAAGAGATCATGCGCTCCAAAGCCAGCCGAAATAACGCCGATTGAGCCCAAAATTGAACTGTCATCTACGTAGATTTCATCGGCGGTGACGGCCAACCAATAGCCACCTGAGGCGGCTACATCTTCCACAAAAGCAAACACTGGAAGGCTATTTTCAGCCGCCAACCGGCGGATCCGCGCACCGATTAAAGACGATTGCACCGGCGAACCGCCGGGCGAGTTGATCACCAGCGCCACCGCATCCGGTTTGCCTTTGCTGAAGGCTTTTTCCAAAACAGGCGCCAGCGCCTTATCATTCAACTGGCCGCGTGATCCACCCGAAATCACCCCAGAGAGATGCACCACAGCCACGGATTTTTTGGCTTTCATAAAAGGCAGTTTAAACTTCATACCCTGTATGTAGAGCCCTTGCCGCACGGGCACAAGACGCGCCGCGCAGGAAGGTTGCAAAATCCCTGCAAACCCTGCTTTTTAGCTGCGCAACCGCCAACCCGTTCTAAAAATCCACATAATCGCGGCAAAACACAATAAAATGAAGCCAAAAACTGCTAGCAAGCTGACCATGATAGGCACGTCCGCGGTTCCAAAAAAGCACCACCTAAACGCAGAAACCAAATAGACCACGGGATTAAACAACGAGATCGTCTGCCAAAACGGGGGTAGCATGGAAATCGAATAAAACGTTCCGCCCAAAAATACCAAAGGGGTGATGATCAACATCGGGACCATTTGCAATTGTTCAAAATTACCCGCCCAGATGCCCACGATAAAGCCCAATAAGGCAAAGGCGATACTGGTCATGACAAGGAAAAACAGCATGGCCAAAGGATGTATGATCGTCAGGTCAACAAATAATAATGAGGTCAACAGAATAACCAGACCGGTAAAGATCGCCTTGGTGGCCGCAGCGCCAACATATCCCACCACGATTTCCGCAGCGCTGATCGGCGCTGAAAGCACCTCATAGATACTGCCAATGAATTTTGGAAAATATATTCCAAAAGCACCATTTGAAATGGCCTGTGTAATCACCGTTAACATGATCAAACCCGGCACAATAAAGCTGCCATAGGCAATACCCTCAACCTGCGAAATCCGGCTGCCCATGGCGGCGCCAAACACGATAAAGTAGAGCGAAGCGGACAAAACCGGCGAGACAAAGCTCTGTAGAATTGTACGAAAAAACCGCTGCATTTCAAATTTATAAATGGCTTTTACCGAGTGAAAATTCATGCCGCCTCGCTGACCAGCTGTAGGAAGATTTCTTCCAAAGATGATTCGCCCGTTTGAAGATCTTTGACTTTGAGCCCCAAAGCCAAAATTTCCGAAAACAGCTTTTCGATCTCCGGTCCAGCCCCCGTCAAATCATATTGATAAATCAACGACAGACCATCCGCAGCCAAGGTCACACCCAAGGCCAAAAGCGGCGGCGGCAGTATTGGTAACGGGCTCAACAAATCGATCTGCAACTGTTTTTTACCCAGCCGCTGCATCAACGAGTCTTTTGCCTCGACCAGTTGCAACGCACCTTGATCGATAATCCCTATCCTATCTGCGATGGCTTCGGCCTCTTCGATATAATGCGTGGTAAGAATGATCGTTACGCCGCTGGCGCGCAGCCGCTCAACCAGCGCCCACATATCTTTGCGCAATTCAACATCCACACCGGCTGTGGGTTCGTCTAGAAACAACAAGCGCGGTTGGTGGCTCAAGGCCTTGGCAATGCTCAACCGGCGTTTCATTCCCCCCGATAAGGTTCGAATTTGGGACGTTTTTTTATCAGATAATGACAGCGCCGCCAGCAAAGAGGATAGATACCCCTCATCTGGTTCTTTGCCGAATAAACCGCGCGAGAAGCGCAGCGTATTTTCAACCGTTTCAAAAGGCTCTAAGGCCAGTTCTTGCGGCACCAAACCGATCAAACTGCGCGCCGCGCGATATTGCTGCACGATATCATAACCGGCCATTTTTACCGAACCCGCGCTGAAGCGCGAAATTCCACAAATTGTTGAGATTAACGTGGTTTTACCCGCACCATTCGGCCCAAGAAGCGCCAAAATCTCTGCCTCGTGCACGTTCAAATTTATATTTTTGAGCGCGTGAAACCCGTTCGCATAAAATTTCGACAGGCCGCTGATTTGCAAAATATCCGACATTCATCTCTTTTCATGTCACCAAGCTACGGCCCCGATGCCGGCTTTGGGCTCAGACCTAATCCAGAACGCAGAGATTGCAAACACCGCTGCGCAAAATAGCCGCCCGAACCTGAACCGTTTTGCCCCCGAGGAAAAGATTTAGCCAGATGCTCCTTCGCGCACGGTCTCGATCATCAACTTCACATTTTCTGGATCTGCATCCGGTGTGATCCCATGCCCTAAATTGAAAATATGAGGCCCCTTGCCCAGCGCTTTTACGATGCGCCTTGTGTCATCAACTAGCTCTTGCCCCCCCGTCACCATATGCGAGGATTTCAAATTGCCCTGCACACAGCCATCAACTTGCACATGGCTCGCAACCCATTCCGGGGTAACCGAATTGTCAATCGCCACGCAATCCGCACCGGTTGCTTTTGCAAAACCGATATAATTATCTCCAGCCTCACGCGGAAAGGCGATCACCGGCACCTGCGGATAACGTTGCTTGAGCGCTTGCGTTATGCGGCGCGCCGGCGCCAACGCATAATGTTTAAAATCATCTCCGCGCAAGGATCCCGCCCAACTGTCAAAAAGCTTCACAACTTCAGCCCCTGCGTCGATTTGGGCGCTTAAATACTCGATCGTCGCATCGGTTAGCAGGTCAATTAAACGTTCAAACAGTTCTCGGTCTTGGCGCTTCAGCGCGTGTGCAGGCGCCTGATCTGGGGTGCCCCGCCCCGCAATCATATAGGTTGCCACGGTCCACGGGGCCCCAGCAAATCCAATCAGCGTTGTTTCAGCGGGAAGCTCTTTTGACAAAATTCTCACCGTCTCATAAACCGGATCCAAGGTTTTATGGATTGCCGAAACCGGCTTCAGCGCATCAAATTCCGCACTTTTGGTTAAGGTGGACAGGCGTGGTCCTTCCCCGGTGACAAACCACAGATCAGCCCCCAAAGCTTGTGGCAGCAGTAAAATATCGGCAAAGAGAATCGCCGCATCAAACCCATAACGGCGAATAGGTTGCAACGTCACCTCGGCCGCCAACTCACTGTTATAGCAAAGTGAGAGGAAATCGCCCGCCTCAGCGCGCGTGGCCCGATACTCAGGAAGATAACGGCCCGCTTGCCGCATCATCCAAATCGGTGGTGTCTCCAAAACTTCACCGGCCAATGCACGCAGTATTTTTTTATTCTCAGCCATAAATTACCCTTCTTTCGTGCCTAGCTCACCACTTCCGACATTAATGTCAAGCATCGGTTCTTGTCATGTGTAGTTTACACTATTAAAACGATAATTATGACTCAGCAATACCCCACCCCCGCTTCACCGCTGCGCATAGGCACAAGAGGCTCCCCTCTGGCGCTTGCCCAAGCCTACGAAACCAGAACACGCCTCTCTCAGGCGTTTGACATTGCAGAAGAGGCGTTTGAGATCGTTGTGATCAAAACCACGGGTGATAAAGTGCTCGACCGACCGCTCAAAGAAATCGGCGGCAAGGGCTTGTTCACGCGTGAAATCGAAGATGACATGCTGTCAGGAAAAATTGACATAGCAGTGCATTCGATGAAGGATATGCCGGTTTTACAGCCCGATGGGTTGGTTTTAGAAACCTATTTGCCGCGGGAAGACGTACGCGATGCCTTTGTATCGCTGCATCATGACGATCTGGCCAGCCTGCCCGCAGGCGCTTTGGTCGGCAGCTCCTCGTTGCGCCGCAAAGCCCAACTCACCCATCGGCGGCCTGATCTTGAAGTGGTGGAATTTCGCGGCAATGTGCAAACCCGTTTGAAAAAACTTGAAGCCGGCGTGGCAAGCTGTACGTTTTTGGCAATGGCAGGTTTAAACCGCTTGAACCTATCACATCTGGCAAAATCGGCGCTTGACGTCGCGGATATGCTTCCGGCGGTTGCACAGGGGGCCATCGGTATAGAACGGCGCGCGAATGATATGCGGGCCGCTGAAATGTTAGAGGCCATTCATCACGGGCCAACAGGGCAACGTTTGGCCGCCGAGCGGGCATTTCTGGCAGGTTTGGACGGATCTTGCGAAACTCCGATCGCGGGTCTGGCCGAGCTGAAGGATGGACAAGTGCATCTGCGTGGCGAAGTGTTGCGTCCAGACGGATCAGAAACCTTGGATGAGGCAATGAGTGCGCCCATCGAAGATGGTGCTTTGCTTGGGACCGAAATGGCCAATAGGTTGCTAGAGCGGGCCGGCCCCGGTTTTTTTGACTGGCGCCACGCGTAATCGGATTTAATCGGCCGCGGGCACCACTTTACCTGGATTCATGATATTATTTGGATCAAGGCTGTGTTTGATCGCCCGCATCACCTGCAAAGCCGCTTTATTTTTACGGCGCCGCATCGACGGTAATTTTGTTAAGCCTATGCCATGTTCGGCGGAAAAGCTGCCCCCCATGCTAAGCGTTACATCTTCAACCGCTTCCATAATATCATCCTGCACGGCTTTGTCGTGGCTTGCGGGCCAAACCGCATAATGCACATTGCCATCGCCCAAATGCGACACCACCAAAGCTGCGGCCTGCGGATCTATCTCTGCCAGACGTGTTTTCATCTGATCTAAAAACGCCGCAACAGACTCAAGCGGAAGCGCTATATCATTATTGACCAATCTTGGATGGCTGGCCGTTACTTCTGCCGCCTGCTCGCGGCGCTCCCAAAATGCAATGCGCTGGGCTTGATTCTGCGCCACCACCGCATCAAGAATCGCGCCCGCTTCAAGATGCGCTGCCAGCAGCGTTTCGAAATGTTGCATCAATTTGGGCTGGCCCGTCACATCCTGCGCCGCCAAATCCGCGCTGGTGCTGGCAAGCTCAACCAAAATATTGGTGTCATGAACCTGTGCAAAAGGCTGGCGGGCATTTGGAAACAGCTTTTGGTGCTGCTCCATGTAAAACCCGGGCATATATTCAAACGCCTCAACCGCGCCGCCCGTCGCGTGCTGAAGATCGTTCAACAGCGTCAGCGCGGATGCAAGCGATGTAGTGGCGATCATTGCCGTTGCGTATACTTTGGGTTTTGCCTGCAATTTCATCACGGCCGCGGTGATAATCCCAAGCGTACCTTCAGCACCGATCATCAAATGCTTCAAATTATAGCCAGAATTGTCTTTATGCAGCTCTGACATCAGGTTCATAATTTCACCATTGGGCAGCACAACCTCTAGGCCAAGGCACAGATCGCGCGTGTTGCCATAGCGCAAAACGTTTGATCCACCCGCGTTGGTGCTGAGAACGCCACCAAGCGTTGCTGACCCGCGCGCGCCGAAAGTCAGCGGAAATAAAAGGTCTTCGGCATCTGCTGCGGCGTGAAGATTCGATAAAATCACACCTGCCTCAACGATTGCCACTTTTGATTTGGGCCGAATTTCACGAATAGCGGCCATCCGCTCGAGCGATAGAACAAGCGCCGCCTCGCCGCAGGTGCCCCCGGCAAGGCCCGTATTCCCCCCCATCGGTACAAGTGGAATCTTCAGCCGATTGGCCAATTTCACCACCTCTGACACCTGCTCTGTGGTTGCTGGGCGAATGATCGCCCGGGGTTGCCACTGATATTGATGAAGCCAATCGCTGCTATAGCGCGCCATATCTGTGCCCGTCAAAACATGGCGCGGCCCAACGATCTGGCCTAAATCAGAAATCAGTTGATCCATCATCACCGCCTCGAACAGTTATAAAAGGAAGCAAGCCCATGCCAGGCGCGTTTATCGTGCAGCTCCATAAGGCCTAATACCATTTGGCCACGGGGGGCAGGCTCATCAAAACCGCATCCGCATCATGGCCGGTTGTCAGACCAAATTTGGTGCCGCGATCATACACCAAATTATATTCTGCATAAAGCCCGCGATGGCGCAGTTGAACCTCTTTATCCTGCGCATCGAACGCGTCCTGAAGATGTTTTTCAACCAGCGGAATATAGGCGGGCAAAAAGGCCCGACCGATATCTTGGGTCAAGGCGAAATCTGCAGCCCAATCGCCGCTATTGCGATCATCCATAAAAATCCCCCCCACGCCGCGCGCCCGTTTGCGATGCGGGATATAAAAATACTCATCCGCCCATAGCTTCAATTTCGGATAAAGCGCGGGGTCGTGGGGATCCAGATGCGCTTTTTGTGTAGCATGAAAATGCGCGGTATCTTCAGAATATTCGATGCAAGGGTTCAAATCAGATCCGCCGCCAAACCACCAGGCATGCGGGGTCCAGAACATCCGTGTGTTCATATGCACCGCTGGACAATGCGGGTTTTGCAAATGCGCCACCAGCGAAATCCCTGCCGCCCAAAACCGCGGATCCTCTTGCATGCCAGGAATGCCCATGCGCGCCGCCATGGCTTTTTGCGCTTCCGCCCCCAGTTGCCCATAGACGGTTGATACATTGACCCCCACTTTTTCAAAAACGCGGCCATTGCGCATTACGCTCATCAAACCGCCGCCTGCATCCGAGCCATCGTCCGAGCTGCGTTTGGTTTCTTTCACGTCAAATTGGCCAATCGGCGCATCCGCAAAAGGCCCTGTAGCATGCGCGGATTCAAGCGTTTCAAAGGCCGAGACGATTTGATCACGCAAGCTGCGAAACCAAGCGCTCGCCTGTTGTTTTTCAATCTCTGTAATATCGCCCATGATTTTATATCCGCTGCTCTTGATGAATTGGTGCACACCATTGCCTGTGAGGCAGGCACCGTCAAGCGAAACACAAAGCATTTTAATCAGCTGCGGGGCTTAATGCGCGGGCGCTTCAACGGGATCAATCAAGGTTCTTCCACCATCCACGGTAAGAATTTGGCCCGTCACAAAGCCAGAACTTTCCGAGGCTAAATATTGCACGGTTTCCGCCACATCTGACGCGGGCGCAATCCGCCCCATCGGTGTGTGATTTTCAATATCTTTGCGGAAGGATGGTTGCTCTTTTAAAGCCATTTGCAGGCTTGAGGACATCACCGAGCCGAAGGCAACCGCATTCACGCGGATCCGGTGCGGCGCCAAGCCAACCGCCATTGAGCGCGTCATCTGATCTAGCGCCGCAGTTGACATGGAATACGCCAGCAAATCAGGATGCGCGCGGCGCGCCGCGACGGAAGATAAGTTCACAATCGATCCCGCCTGCCCCAGCTCTTGACCCGCGCTTTGTTTAATCATGCGCTTGGCCACCAATTGTGATAGGCGCAGGCTCGTCATAACATTTTGTTCCAGCATTGTCTCAACGGACTTATCATCTTGATTCAGAACATCAGATGGCATCACCTGACGCGATGCATTGACCAAAATATCCACTTGGTCAAAACTGTCTAACGTCGCAGACAGCAAATTTGCGATGGTCAATTTTTCGCGCAGATCTCCCGCGAAATATTCAACCTGAGCCCCATCTGGCACGGCCGCAACTTCTTTGGACAAGCCCGCTTCATCCATATCAGCGCACATCACATTCGCCCCAAGCGCCGAAAAATGCCGCGCAATAGCGAGGCCAATTCCATGCGCGGCCCCCGTCACAATGGCCGTTTTCCCATCAATTGAAAAAGACATGAGCGCCTCCGATTCGCTGCGCATCCTACCGGATTTATGCCTTGCGAGCGAGAGGCCGTTCTGCGGTGAGGATTTTGAACCCATTTGCCTGCGCCAGCGTCTGCCACTGCTTGAAACAGGTCGATAAGGTGGTTTCGTAAGGCAATGACCGGTTGGCCACCAAAAACAAACGCCCCCTAGGCGTTAAATTGTCCGCGGCAGCGCGAATAAAATCTTGGCCCAATCTTGGCTCTGCGGCGCGGCCAATATGAAAAGGCGGATTCATAATCACGGCGTCCAGCTTTTGTGGTGCCCGCCACTGCGCCACATCCTGCCATTCTGCTTGTACCCGCGGATCGGGGCAGTTTTTGGCCAGACAATCCAAAGCGGCACGATCTGCCTCAACGCAATACAGCTTTTTAAGCGCCGGCGATTGCAATAAATGCCGGCTTAGATACCCCCAGCCTGCGCCAAAATCTGCCACATTTCCTGAAATATCACTGGGCAATGTCTCGGCCAAAAACCGCGAGGCCTGATCAATAGCATCGGCAGAAAATACGCCCGGGCGAGTGACAAACCCCTCTTCGATGGGCTCAAACGCATCCGCTTGCCATTGGGGCAGGCCGGTTTCTGGGCGAAACCATACAAGTTTACCATGGGCTTTGGAAACTGAACCCAAAAGGGTTTCGTGCCCTTTCAGCGCTTTGATCAGGCTTTCGATGCCTTGGCTCTTGGCCCCGTCAACCAGAACCACGCCATCTGGAGCGGCGCGGCTGGCTGCAAACACCAAATGCCGCGCCAAACGCTTTGAGCGCGGTACATACACCACGGCCAGATCAACTGGCGCTTCAGGCCGCTCGCGCCATGTATAGCCTGCGGTTTCAAGGGCGGTGATTTGCGGCTTAAATCGGTGCAGGAATTGCAGATCCAACCGCTTTAAAGGGGCCAAATCCAGCGCCTGTTCCGGGTGCAAAGCCAGGCAACGGCCGCGCTCGGGTAAGCGCAGGCCAGTCTCCACCAGCGCATGATCTAAACGGGAATGGAACATAGGAAAAGAGCGCCCTGTGTTTGAATGTTCAGGCGCCGCCTACTCTTTTTCCATCGTGCATTGCAAGGGGTGTTGGTTTTGGCGCGCCGAATCCATCACCTGGGTAACTTTGGTTTCGGCCACCTCATGGCTGAACACCCCTACAACCGCCAAGCCTTTTTTATGAACTGTCAACATAATATCAAATGCTTGCGCGTGGTTCATGCCAAAGAAGCGCTCAAGTACCAACACCACGAATTCCATCGGTGTATAATCATCATTTAACAGCAAAACTTTATACAGCGGTGGCCGTTTGGTCTTGCTGCGCGTATCAACCAAAACATTCTGATCTGTGTCATTCTCAGATGAAGCGATCACATCAAGATCAAACCCTATCATATCATCCTCGGACTAAAGCTGCGCTGCGTTCGCTTTAATATAACGTGTCTTGCTTAAGAGAAAAGGGTTGAGGCTTCTATAAAAGAAGAAACCGACCCCTCCCATATATGCGCTCTGCTTCAAACTTGATAAATAAATGAGCCTTTTGCAAAAATTTATGCACTCCCTTGTCAAAATTATCATACGGATAATTACAAATAGACCGTTTCTCGAACGTCACGCGCATTGTTGTAAAACCTACCCAGCCAGATCTTTCGCCCAAAACCCAATTCTTTAGAACAAAAACGGCGCCAACAACCCTAACCGCCAACGCTGCGTTTTTGAAGCATTGTGATTTTACCACAACAGGGCAGCCCAAAGGGATGGCCACGCGGCGCCAGACCCTGCGCAGCCATTCTCTTAAATTTCTATTTTAACCATAGAATTGAAAGCTTTATTCGTAGAGTCTGATGTGTTACACATAAAAAAAATAAAAAGTCAGCCAAAAAATTGGCGGCATGAGGCAGATAAGGACGATCAAAATGGTAAGACGGCATAAAAAGCCGGCTCGCATCGGGCTATGTATTGCAGCAGCGATTTGGATGATGGTCATCGTACCGCTCAGCGCCAGCGCCGCCCCTTACGCAGCCATGGTGATCGATGCCCGCACCGGCAAAACCCTACATTCAGAAAACGCCAACACGCGCTTACACCCCGCCTCTCTTACCAAGATGATGACGCTTTATGTGGTTTTTGAAGCCGTTGAGGCCGGCGAAATCTCACTGGATAAGAAGGTACGCATTTCGCGCGCGGCAGCCTCAGAGCCACCTTCAAAACTGGGGTTTCGCGAAGGCCAGCGCGTGGCGCTGCGCCATTTGATACGCGCCGCGGCGATTAAATCTGCCAATGATGCAGCAACCGCGCTTGGCGAAGCAATTGAGGGCTCGGAAGCGGCCTTTGCGCGGCGAATGAACCGAACCGCAAAAGCTTTGGGCATGACCCGTACAACTTTCAAAAACGCCCATGGCCTGACCGAGAAAGGGCATTTATCAACAGCCCGGGATATGACCATTTTGGGGCGGCACTTATTTTACGACTATCCCGATTATTATCATTTATTTTCACGGATCACACATAAAGCAGCAAATAAAAATGTGCGGAATACAAACCGCAAATTCTTAAGAAATTACAAAGGCGCCGACGGTATTAAAACCGGCTATACGCGCGCTGCCGGTTTTAATCTTGTGGCCTCAGCGCAGCGAAATCAAGAACGGGTCATCGTAACCGTTTTTGGTGGAAAATCCACCAAAACACGCAACGCGCAAGTGGCCAAACTGATGGATTTGGGCTTTCGTGAAGCGCCAAGTCAAGCGCGGGTTTCAAAGCCCACCAAACCGACCTATGCGCAAGCGGGCATAACCACCCGCCAGCATATGGCTCCGAAAACCAGCCTGCGCCCCAAAGCGCGGCCCATACTGGGCGAGACAAGCGAAAACCTTGCCAATCAAAACCTGCAAAAGCACGTGAAAAAAGCCTTAGAACAAGCGCAAAATCAGGGGGTTAAAAACCCAGATGTTACGCTTGCAGGCTTAGGGCCAAAACCGCGGCCAAGAGATACCCGCCAGAGCACACAGAACGCAGCCGAAATCCGCGAAATTGTCACGCGCATTTCAGCCCAGAGCGGCCAGCCGGATTGGGCGATCAATATTGGCCGGTTCGCAAGCCGGTTCGCCGCTGAAAAAATGCTTCTGCGAACCGCGCTCTCAGAAATGGCCACATTGCAGGGCACACAGCGCAAGATAATAATCCAAAGATCCGGTTATGATGCAAATTTTGTGGGCCTAACGCGCGAGGGCGCAGATCTGGCCTGCCGCAAGCTGCAGGCGCGCAGCATCAATTGCTTGATGATTGGCCCTGGCTAAACCGACCCTGTGTCCAAAGGCATTTCGGCAGACGGCCCAAACGCCGCCGCCATCAAACCGCGGGTATATTGCGTTTTGGGTGCCTCAAACACCTCAGAAACAGGCCCATGTTCCACCACGTCACCCTCTTTCATCACGATCACAGTATGCGACATAGCGCGTACAACACGCAAATCGTGACTGATGAATAAATAAGCCAGGCCGTGGGCTTTTTGTAGATTACGCAACAGATCAACAATTTGCACTTGCACCGTCATATCCAGCGCCGATGTGGGTTCATCCAACACAACCAGCTTTGGCCGCATCACCATCGCGCGGGCAATCGCAATGCGCTGCCGCTGGCCCCCTGAAAACTCATGCGGGTAGCGGTGCTGCATCTCAGGGTCCAGCCCAACCTCCTGCAAAATCTCTTCCACCAGATCCTCTTGCGATCTGCCGCTTGGCGTGCCATGCACCCCCAACCCTTCTGCAATGATCTGCGCGCAGGTCATTCGTGGCGACAGTGACCCGTAAGGATCTTGAAACACGATCTGCATATCCTTGCGCAGCGCGCGCAAATCGCGGGTTTTAAGCGCGCCAATATCGCGCCCGTCAAATGCGATTTTTCCCTCGAAAGAAATCAACCGCATGATGGCCATCGCCAAAGTTGATTTCCCCGATCCACTTTCCCCCACGATGCCAATAGTTTCACCCGCCCGCAGCGTTAAACTGACATCATTCACCGCCTTCACATGTCCAACGGTGCGCTTCAACACGCCACGCTGGATGGGAAACCAAATCTTAGCGTTCGTGGCTTGCGCAATCACAGAGGCAGATGGGTCAAACGGTTGCGGCGCCCCGACCGAATGCGCATTTAACAGTTTTTGCGTATAAGGGTGCTGGGGGGCCTTGAATATATCTTTGGTGGGCCCGGTTTCTACGATTTTCCCATCCTGCATCACGCACACGCGATCCGCAATCTGACGCACAATTCCAAGATCATGGGTAATAAACAGCATCCCCATCCCATCCTGTTGCTTCAACAGCATCAATAAATCGAGAATCTGTGCTTGAATAGTAACGTCCAGCGCGGTGGTCGGTTCATCCGCGATTAAAAGCTCAGGTCCATTCGCCAAGGCCATCGCAATCATCACGCGCTGGCGTTGCCCGCCCGACAATTGATGCGGATAGGCGCCCAAGCGGGACGCGGGATCGGGCAGGCCAACGCGCTCAAGCAACGCGATAATCCGCGCCTCTATCTCTGCGCCTGTCAGGCTTTGACGCGGATCCTGATGCAGCTCAATTGACTCGCGCAATTGCTTTTCAATCGTGTGCAATGGATTCAAGGAGGTCATCGGCTCTTGAAAAATAAAGCTGATTTCATTGCCGCGCACTTGCTGCAGCAAATCCCGGCTTGCCCCAACCATTTGCTGGCCATTATAACGGATAGAACCCGTGACTTTTGCATTCGCCCCCAGCAACGCCACGCTGCTCATCGCGGTCACAGATTTGCCAGATCCGCTTTCGCCAACCAAAGCCACCACTTCACCGCGGGCCACCTCAAAACTGACCCCGCGTACCGCGTCAACCTGCCGCCCATCCTGCGAAAACGCCACGTTGAGATCTTGGATTTGCAGCACGGCGCTCATTGAAACGTCTTTCTGGGGTCAAACGCATCGCGCACCCCTTCGAAAATAAACACCAGAAGGGCGAGCATAATGGCAAAAGTGAAAAAGGCGGTGAACCCAAGCCAAGGCGCTTGCAGGTTTTGCTTGGCTTGCAGCGTCAATTCGCCCAAAGACGGGCTGGAAGAAGGCAGGCCAAAGCCTAAAAAATCTAAACTGGCCAAGGCACCGATGGTCCCGGTAACGATAAAAGGCAGAAGCGTTAGGGTGGCCACCATCGCATTTGGCAACATATGGCGAAACATGATCGTCCAATTGCTGACACCCAGCGCCCGCGCCGCGCGCACATATTCCAAATTGCGCGCCCGCAAAAATTCAGCGCGCACCACACCCACCAACCCCATCCAACCAAACAAGACGGTCAACACCACAAGCAAGGTGAAGCTTCGCCCCAATATCGCAAACATGATGATGATGATGAATAACGAGGGCACACCGCTCCAAATTTCGATAAAACGCTGAAACAAAAGATCGGTCAAACCACCAAAAAACCCCTGCACAGCGCCCGCAAAAATACCAAGCAGGCTGGACAGGGTGGTAACGATAATCGTGAACACGATCGACAAGCGAAACCCATAGATCACCCGCGCCAGCACATCGCGTTTGGTGTCATCCGTTCCCAGCCAATTTTGCGCATTCGGAGGCAAAGGCGCCGCGCCCGGGCGCTCGACAGACGTATCATAAGAATAAGGGATCAGCGGCCATAAGGCCCAACCCTTTTCAAAACCTGGGGTTTCGGGATCAAACACGCCGCTTGAAATTTGTGCGATCACCTCTTCTGGCGTGTCAAAGCAAATCTCCAGCCCACCGCTGCGGATTAAGCATTGCACCACGGGATCGCTATAGACCGCTTCGGTTTTGAAATCACCGCCAAAGGCGGTTTCGGGATAAAAATTTGTAATCGGGGTGAAATATTCTCCGCGATATTGCACCAAAATAGGCTTATCATTGGCGATCACTTCTGCAAATAGCGACAGCCCAAAGATCACGCTAAAGATCCAAAGCGACCAATAGGCACGCCGGTTGCTTTTGAAGTTGCGCCAGCGACGTTGGTTGAGCGGCGATAAACGGCTCATCCTTCGCGTCTTTCGAAATCAATTCGCGGATCTACAAACACATACATCAGATCCGATAAAATCCCCACGACCAACCCCATCAATCCAAACACAAATAATGTTCCAAAAATGACCGGGTAGTCCCGCGCAACCGCCGCTTCAAACCCCATGCGCCCAAGCCCGTCGAGCGAGAATATGGTTTCAATAATTAAAGATCCGCCGAAAAACACCCCAATGAATACCGCCGGAAAGCCCGCGATCACAATCAGCATCGCGTTGCGAAACACATGCCCCCACAGCACGCGGCGATCGCTTAACCCTTTGGCCCTTGCTGTAATCACATATTGCTTTTGGATTTCATCCATAAAGCTGTTTTTGGTGAGCAAGGTCAGCGTGGCAAAGGCTGAAATGGTGGATGCAATAATCGGCAAAGTGATGTGCCAGAAATAATCTACGATTTTTTCGCCCGGCGAAAGCTGATCAAAATAATCTGATGTGAGCCCACGCAGCGGAAATATTTGCAAAAAAGAGCCCCCAGCAAAGAGCACAAGCAGCAAGATTGCGAATAAAAACCCCGGAATTGCATAGGCGACAATAATCACCCAACTGGTCCAAGTATCAAAGCGCGAGCCATCCAGAACCGCCTTCCTGATCCCCAAAGGAATCGAGATCAGATAGGCCAGTAGCGTTGACCACAGCCCCAGCGAAATCGAAACAGGCATTTTTTCCAAGACCAAATCCACCACGCTGATCGATCGAAAATAACTTTCGCCAAAATCAAACCGCAGGTAATTCCACAACATGGTTAAAAACCGCTCTAGGGGCGGCTTATCAAAGCCGAATTCCTTTTCAAGCTCGGCGATAAATTCTGGGGGCAGCCCACGCGCGCCAACATAATCGCTGGTTTCACTGGCTTCTGCCACTTCGCTGCTGGTGCCTGAAAAGCTTTCAAACACATCCCCTTGGCCTTCCATATTGGCCAGAACCTGTTCAATTGGCCCACCGGGCACAAATTGCGTCAGCGCAAAATTGATCACCAAGATGCCCAACAAAGTCGGAAGCACCAATAACAGTCGCCGCGCGATATAAGCGCCCATGGGTTACGTTACCTCAATACACCGGCCGATTTTAACGCGGCGGCTTTCTGGTCATTATACCACCAATAATCCAAGTACCCCAGCGAATATGGCGCGATGATGTCAGGATGCTCATACATATCCCAATAAGCAACGCGATGCGTGGCGTTATACCATTGAGGAATCCAGAACCGGTAGGCCCGAAGTGCGCGGTCAAGCGCTTTGACCGCTGTGCGTAATTCAGCTTTGCTGCTGGCGGCGGTGACATGATCGATCAACGCATCAATGCCAGTCGATGAAATCCCAGCCGAGTTAAACACGGAGACATCCGCTGTTTCAGAACCAAAATACTGCTTTAAGCCTGCGCCGGGCTCTAAATTCATCGAGAATTGATCCGTGATGATATCAAAGTCAAAATTGCGCGTACGATCGGTATATTGCGCAGGATCGATGCGGTTATAAATTGCGTCTACGCCGGCGGCGCGCAGGTTTTCAACAAAAGGCAAAACCACGCGATCAAAGGCTGGGCTGCGTTCGATAAATTCGATCTGCAACGTCTCGCCTGCCGCGTTGCGCCGCATGCCATCTTCGCCAACGATCCAACCTGCAGCCTCCAGCAAGGCTGAGGCTTTGCGCAGGTTTTTACGATCTGTTGCCCGCGGCCCAGACTTGGGTGCCATCACCGCGTCATCGGTTAAGATACCTTCCGGAAGTTGGTCGACAAGCGGCGTTAGCAAGGCCAGCTCATCTACACCGGGAGGCCCCGAGGCGGCCATGTCAGAATTTTCCCAAAAGGAATTAATCCGCGCATATTGTCCGTAAAACAGCGATTCATTTGACCATTCGAAATTGAACAAAAGGCTCAGCGCAGCGCGCACTTGTGGATCAGAAAATTTGTCTTTGCGCAAATTCATCGCAAAACTTTGACCCGTGGCCATGCCCCCGTCGGGCAGAGTTTTTTTGACCATATGACCGTCATCCAGAGCCGAAAAATCATAACCGGTTGCCCATGTTTTCGAGGAATTTTCGATGCGCACCGTGTAAGCGCCCGCTTTGAAGGCTTCGAAAGCTGCATTGCCATCTGCAAAATACTCAACCCGTATCTGGTCAAAATTGCTGCGGCCGCGATTGATTGGAAGATCTTTGCCCCAATAATTGGGGTTGCGCGTATAAATCACGTTGCGGTTAATCTCATAGCGATCGAGCAGATACGGCCCAGAGCCGATCGCGGGCTCCATGCGGCTTTCATCCAACCTTGCGCCCGTACGCTTAAACCAGGCCTGCGACATGACCGGCAATCCACCCACGGTGGGGATCCGATCGCGCAGGGGCGAGTCGGGCAAGAATGTATATTGCACCGTCTTGCTATCGAGCACTTCGACGGTTTGAACAAATTCGCCAAGCACGGCGCGAAAACTCACCAGCCCCTGCTCAAGAAACAAATCATAGGTGAATTTCACATCCTGCGCGGTTACCGCGCTGCCATCGGAAAACCGCGCTTCGGGGCGAATGTGGAAGCGCACCCAACTGACATCTTCAGGATATTCAAGGCTTTCAGCCAGCAACCCATAGCTCGCGCCTACCTCATCTGCGGTGCCCTCGAGCAGGCTTTCAAACGGCGCCGAGGCCAAGGCAGCGGCGCGCCCTTTGCGCGAATAAGGGTTCATTGAGTCGAACGTACCAAACCCCCAAATCGAAATTTCACCGCCTTTGGGCGCGTTTGGGTTGACATAGGCGAGATGCGCGAAATCTGCTGGATAGTTCAATTCGCCAAAAAAGGAATAGCCATGGGTTTTTGTGCTATGACTCTCTGCCCAGAGGCTGCTGGCCAAAAGCAGAGTTGCCCATCCGAAGCATAAGCCAATCCAAACTCGGCTGTTTTGAACGCTCCACGATGTCGTTTTCACCACTGTTTTGCTTGAATGTCGTACCACAGGCCGCACCTCCCTTTAACGCTAATGATAAACATAGGCTACGACACAAAATATCCAAGCCACAAAACAACACAAAGTTTTGATGCATGGGCTTTATTGGGAAGCGTTCTGATAAAACGGTATCTATGCGCAATATGGGCCTCGAAGAGCCTAAGCCCTCTTGCTGATCACAAGCTCAGCGAAGCGTGCGCAGCGGCCGTTCGCAACGCTTCAGAGACTCTAAAGGAATTTTCTACGAATAGCTTACTGAGCGGCCTCAGCCAAATATGCGATCACATTCGCCCGGTCTTGAATTTTCTTAAGACCCGCAAAACCCATTTTGGTGCCAGGCGCATATGATTTTGGGTTTTCCAAAAACCCGTTCAGATTTTCGATTGTCCACACATCTGCCACTTCGATCAAGGCGCCCGAATAGCCATATCCATCTGCCGCAGCAACGTCGCGATCCACCACTTGATACAAATGCGGGCCGGTGCCATTGGCGCCATCTTCCAACTTGTGGCAGGCTTTACATTTGCCAAAGACCTTCGCGCCTTTGCCCGTATCGGCCATCGCCACCAATTCGGAAAAATCAACTTCTTCTTCCTCTTCGGCTTCCTCTTCAGCGGTTTCTACTTCAATATAATAGCCAGCCGCGTGTTCTTCGCCATGCCCGCCCCCCATATGATAGACTTCCTCGGCAACCCAATTGCCAAGCAAAAACACCAACAATGCGCCGCAAAGGCTGCCCACAACTTTGGTAAGTGTCATCGTGTCTAGCATTGCGTGAACTCCATCTGAATATGCCTGAGCGCTTTCTAATCGCTTCCACTCGCGGTATGCAAGGTGTAGAAACCGCGACGAAACGACCAAGTTGAAGAAAAGCAGAGAAAAATGACCGGAAAAATCGCATTTCAAGGCGAGTTGGGAGCGTATTCCCATGAAGCCTGCCAAGAGGCGCGCCCCGATATGACGCCGTTACCCTGCCGAAGCTTTGAAGATGTGATCGAAGCGGTGCGCAGCCATCAGGCGGATTTGGCTATGCTGCCAGTGGAAAACTCAACCTATGGACGGGTGGCCGATATCCACCGCCTCTTGCCCGATTCGGGGCTGCATATCATTGGCGAAACGCTCACCCGGGTACGGATCAGTTTGATGGCCTTGCCCGGTGTGCCCTTATCCGCGATCACGCAGGCTTTCGCGCATCCGGTCTTGCTGCCACAAGCACGGCGTTTTTTAAGCGATCACGCGATTGCGCCGGTCAGCGCGGTTGACAGCGCGGGCGCCGCGGCTGATCTGACGCAGAGTCAAAACCACGAACGCGGCGTTTTGGCCAGCGCTTTGGCTGCCGAGATCTACGGGTTGAATATTTTAGCAAAAAATATCGAAGATCATGGCCATAATACGACCCGGTTTTTGCATATGGCTCGCGCCCCGGATTTCACACGCCGCGGCTCTGGCACGATGATGACCACGTTTGTATTTCAAGTGCGCAATATTCCGGCCGCGCTGTATAAAGCCATGGGTGGGTTTGCCACAAATGGCGTTAATATGACCAAATTGGAAAGCTATATGGTGGGGGGCAGTTTTCAAGCCACCCAATTTTACGCCGATATCCAAGGTCATCCCGAGGATGAGAATGTGCAATTGGCCCTAGAAGAATTGGCATATTTTACTTCAGAGCTCAAAATTTTGGGGGCTTATCCCGCAGATACCGCGCGCTGAGCCTTCAACCCTATATTTTTTACAGACGCGCCATGGGCCTGCTGCTTTAGGGCAGCGCTAAGGCCAGCGCGATATAATGCTCAATTCCGGCTTGAAAACGCTTTTGTGTTTTATGGGCCGCCAGTTGGATCGCTTGTAAGCGCATGAACATGCGAAGGCTTAACGGGTGCAGCGTGCAGGAAATGCGCAAAAAGCATTGCGCTTCATCGCCAGCCTCAAGCGCAATATCGCACCGAATGAATAGCGCGGCCTCCTGCAGCTCAAAGCTCCAGTCTTGCGGCGTATCAAAACGCGGCACGCTTAGTTCAGGATATCGCATTTTACCACGAAACCAAAACTCTAAAGCCCAGTTACAGCTTAAAGGCTTTTGCAAATCGCCCCGCCGATCCTGCAAAATGCCCTGCGCTTCAGCAAGCGCTTCAAAGCGTTGGAAATCTGTCAGCCTTTGGCTGACGAACTCCAGCGAATGATTCAATCTATGTCGCGCCGTTAAATGCATCGGCCTATGATGATTAAAATGAAGTTAGTCTAAACGATCTGCAAGCCAATGCTGTAAAAGAAAATGCGCGATAGATCCAGCCCGGGCGGGCAGAATATCGGTGCGGATCCCCGCTACGATATCATTCAGCTCGGCCTTGCTGATCCAAAGCGCATCCTGCAATTCGTCGGGATCTATGGTGATATCTGTGTTGAGCGCCTCGCCATGGCAGCCAAACATGAGCGAATTTGGGAAGGCCCAAGGCTGTGATGCCAAATAGCTTACCGACCCCACTCGGATGCCCGATTCTTCCAAAACTTCGCGCCGCACCGCCGCTTCGATGGTTTCTCCAGGTTCCACAAACCCCGCCAAAAGCGAATACATCCCCTCGGGCCAATGCGGAGAGCGCCCCAAAAGGACGTTTTGTCCAGAGGTGATCAGCATGATCACAACAGGATCCGTGCGCGGGAAATGGCTCGCCGAACAGCGCGGGCACACCCGCTGCCAGCCCGATTGTGCGCTATCGCTGGCCGCCCCGCAACGGGCACAAAACCTATGCGATGCGTGCCAATGGAACATCGCCTTTGCGGTTGCGGATAATTCTGCATCGCGCGGCGACAAGGCTGTCATATACGAGCGCAATTCGCAAAATCGCAGCCCTTCTGCCAACTCTGGATGATATTGCTCTGACGGATCGTTAAAAGCACCCTCTGGCGGAAGGTCCTGATCGTTTGGCGACCAACTGGAAATATCAAAGGCAAAGATACGCTGCCCCGCCTCTTGGCCCAAAAAAACCCAAGGCGCCCCCACCGTTAAAGGCTGCGGCAGGAGCAATCGCACTAGGGGCGTTTCTGCGGCCTTATCAACCAGAATTTTACCCCGCCATAAAAGAATGACCTGATCGCCAGCTTGCGGTTGGCCCTGTGCGCTGCCCCGCAACTCTGCTGCACGATCAAGGGCCGACCCTCCAAATGTCACGGTTTCTGCCAGTTTCATTCTTTGCCCTCTCTTTGCCTTAAGCGCCCTGATGACATGATGATCAAGGCAGAGCAATCACCCGCGCGGGGAGGTTGCAGTTTTTTTTAAAACCCCCTAAGAGAGCAGGTGAGAGGTTGGCGCGGGCAGGCACCTCGCCAACCCGGTCAGATCCGGAAGGAAGCAGCCGTAACGAGCCCCGCTTGGGTCGTTGTCCAGCCTCTCACTTTTTTCTCACTCTTCAAAGGCGGCGCGCGCCCAACGCTCTTGCTCAGGCGTTTCGATGGCACAGGGCCGAACAGCGCGCAGATGAGACAACGCCACATCAGCGGATAGACCCGTCCGGCGCATAAGCCGCAAAGCGACCATCCCCGAGCGACCGCAGCCACCGAAGCAATGCACCAAAACCCGCCCCCCTTGGCCAAGCATACGACCTGCCTTTGCCTCAACCGATTGCCATCGCTTGGCATTTTCCGGCTTTGGCGTTTGATAATCTAAAATTGGAAAATGGCAGCACTGGATGCCTTGGGCCTTTAAATCTGCCGGAAAATCTGCAGCGCCCACGGGTTTCATTTCAGAGCGCTCCGTCAGGCTCAGCACCAAATCTGGGCGCCAAGCCAGAATCGCCGCAAAATCATTCAGATAGGGCGAAAACCGCCCCGGAAGCGGGCATAAGGCCAGCGCCGCATCGCCAATCGCAACGTCAAAAATTGAAAACACGCGCAGGCCTCCCTTTTTCGATCAGCCGTCTCTGCAGCCCCTAGACCTTCGCCTCACAACAGCTTAGCGTATAGGATAAGAGTATAACCGAGACCCAGCATGAGCGAAACCCCGACCCAAGGCTATCAAGTTCTGGCCCGCAAATACCGGCCAGAAACCTTTACCGATCTTGTTGGCCAAGAGGCGATGGTGCGCACGTTGCGCAACGCCTTTGAGGCAGATCGGATCGCGCAAGCTTTCGTGATGACAGGAATTCGTGGTACGGGCAAAACAACCACCGCGCGGATCATTGCCAAGGGTATGAATTGCATTGGCGCCGATGGCAGCGGCGGGCCCACCACCGAGCCCTGCGGAACATGCGAGCATTGTGTGGCGATTATGGAAGGCCGCCATGTGGATGTGCTGGAAATGGATGCGGCCAGCCGGACCGGCGTTGATGATATACGAGAAATCATCGAAAGCGTGCAGTATCGCGCCGCCAGCGCGCGCTATAAAATCTATATCATCGATGAAGTTCATATGCTGTCGACCAATGCGTTCAATGCGCTGCTGAAGACGCTGGAAGAACCCCCCGAGCATGTGAAATTTATCTTTGCCACAACCGAAATTCGCAAAGTGCCGGTCACGGTATTGTCGCGCTGCCAGCGGTTTGACCTGCGTCGGATCGAGCCAGATGTGATGATCGCGCTTTTGAAAAAAATTGCCGCGGCGGAGCAGGCAGAAATTGCTGCCGATGCCCTAGCCCTCATCACGCGCGCCGCCGAAGGCTCAGCCCGGGATGCCACATCGCTTTTGGATCAGGCGATCAGCCATGGCGCTGGAGAAACCTCGGCCGAGCAAGTGCGCGCAATGTTGGGACTGGCAGATCGCGGCCGGGTGATGGATCTGTTCGAAATGATTATGCGCGGCGATGCCGCCTCTGCGCTGAGCGAACTGGGCGGGCAATATGCCGATGGCGCAAATCCTTTGGCCGTGATGCGCGATTTGGCCGAAGTTACCCATTGGGTTTCGGTTGTTAAAATTACCCCAGATGCGGGAGAGGATCCAACCGTTTCTCCTGACGAGCAGATGCGCGGATTGAGCTTGGCCAAGGCCTTGCCAATGCGCGCCCTGACCCGCATGTGGCAAATGTTGCTGACCAGTATTGAAGAAGTGTCACAAGCACCAAACGCGATGATGGCGGCCGAAATGGCGGTGATCCGGCTTACCCATGTGGCAGATCTTCCCAGCCCCGAAGAGTTGGTGCGAAAATTAAAAGACATACCACCCCCTCCCGCAGGGGCGGGTTTAGCCAGCAGTTCGGGCGGCAGTTCGGGCTCTGGTGCTGGGCTAAGCGCCGCAACCGCTTTAACCGACAAACCGGGCGCGATTGCCACTGCATCCCCGACGCCATCCGCGCAAAGCCCCAGCGGCAATCAAAATGTCTCGACCCCAAGCGCGGTACTGGGCGGCGCTGAACAGGCTTTGGCCCTTAACACGCAACAGATGCTGGCCGCCTACCCCAGTTTCGATCATATTATAGATCTGATACGCGCGCAGCGCGATGTTCGGCTTTTGGTCGAAGTGGAAAGTTGCGTACAGCTGGCGCGGTATCAGCCGGGGCGGATTGAATTCGTTCCCACCGCTGATGCGCCCGCCGATCTTGCCCAACGCCTAGGCAGCCGGCTGCAATTATGGACGGGCCAGCGCTGGGCGGTGAGCTTGGTAAATGATGGCGGTGCCCAGACCATAGCGCGAATGCGCAGCAGTGCAGAAGAGGCGCTGAAGGCAAAAGCCTTAAGCCATCCGCTTGTAAAAGCGGTGTTTGACAGCTTTCCAAAGGCGCAGATCATAGAAATCCGCACCCCTGAAGATTTGGCTGCGGAGGCCGAGACCGACGCGCTGCAGCCCGTCGAAGACGAATGGGATCCGTTCGAAGAATAAGGTGGACCGCTTTCTGTCACAGGGTTTTAGGTCCGTTCTGATAGGCTGAAAAAGCGTTAGAGGCGTCATCCAAGACGCTGCTCTAATACATGGCGCATTATCTTGCCGGTGGTGCTGCGGGGAAACTCGAATTCGGCGATAAAATGAAAGGCTTTGGGCAGCTTATAGCGCGCAAGCGCTGTGCACAGATGCGCCAAAATATCTGCCTCGCTCAAACTGGCATCTTTGCGGGCAATAAAGGCAATGGGAACTTCTCCCCAATGGTGGTGTTTCTGACGCACAACCGCGGCCTCTAAAACCCGCGGATCTGCCAAAATTAGCCGTTCGATTTCGGCCGGGTAAATATTTTCTCCGCCTGATTTGATCAGATATTTACGACGATCTACAAAGCGTAAGCCTCCATCTGAGCCGCGCTTGAACATATCCCCCATATGAAACCAACCATTTCGGAAATCCTCAGCATTGGCTTTGGGGTTGTTCCAATAGCCACTGAACAATGCCGGGCTGCGAATCGCCAATTCTCCGGTCTCTCCTTCGGGTACCTCCTGATCTTGCGCATCAACCAATTTGATTTGGCAGAGCGCGCTTTGTTGTTTGTCCAAGCTGGTCGCAATGTCACCAATCCCAATATGGCCTGCGGATGCAGGGGCAAAGCCGGTTTCGGTGGCACCAAATGTGTTCAGATAAGGCGCCTGAAAAAGCGTTGTGACTTCGGCAATTTGATCCAGCGGCACCAAATCCGCCATAACGCCAACCCATTTTACAGATTTTACACGGGCCTCTTTGGCTCGCATCGCCGCAAGAAGCGGCGCAATCATTCCGGGCATCAAAGTCAACCGCCCCAAGCTTTCGGTGGCGATCAAATCTGCAAGCTGATCTGGTTGAAACCCGTCCACCACGATAACGGTTCCTCCAAGTATCAAGGTTTTAAACACCGTATCCGTTGAGACCATGTGGAACAAAGGCGCCCAAGCAATAAACGCATCCTCAGGATCGGCTGGCATATCCAGCATTTGCGTCGCGGCCCGCGCGATTTCCGCCCGATGGCTGATCAAGGCGCCTTTCGGCAGGCCGGTGGTGCCGCTTGTGTAAAGAATGACGATGCCGTCTTCTGGCGTGGCACGTTCCGGCACAGCGCTGCTGGAATAGCCCGTCAGAGCTTCAACCCAGACATCATCGATCATTTGAACCGGCGCGATATCGGCCAAACTTTCTGCCTGCGCCTGATTGCGCGGCGAGGCCAGCAGAATTCGTGGTTCAACCAAGCTCAGGCAATGGCGCAGCTCGTCATGCGTCAAACGCCAATTCTGACAGGCCACGATGGCGCCAATTTTAGCAGCCGCCAGAAACACTTCAATATATTCAATCCGGTTTTCTGACAAAATCGCAATACGGTCTCCACGTGCAACACCGCGCGCTGTAAAATAATGCGCCATGCGATTGCTGCGTTGATCAAGCTGGCGATAGCTATAGCCCGTGATGGCATCCTTCACGGCCAGATGATCCGGGCGCAAGCGGGTTTGCACCTCAATCAAGGCGCTCAACGTCAAACCCGCCGCCTGAACGGCCAGAGTGGGATCAATTCCCGTCAATATTGGCTCTTGGCCCTGCATATCCCTCTTCTTTCTGCGCGGCAGCGCTCATCCATGGGCCAAAGTTAAATCCTGCAAGCATGGTTTGTAAATCACCTGCAGCGCAGATTGGCGATCAGCGCGGATAGCCGCCCCGTCAAAACGCTTGTTTTTGGGCGTAACACTGCGTAGGAAAGAGCATCGAAGACAAAGGGGATAGAACATGTTCAAAGGCTTAGGCGGCATGGGCGATATGGCCAAAATGATGAAGGCTGCAACCGAAATGCAGGGCAAAATGGCCCAAATGCAAGAGGATATGCACAACATTATCGTCACCGGTGAAGCCGGCGCGGGCTTGGTAAAAGCCAGCTGCACGGCAAAGGGCGATTTGACCGGTTTGGATATCGATAAATCTATATTTTCGGGTGATGATAAAGAAGTTGTTGAAGACCTGATTCTGGCGGCGATCAAAGATGCCCAGCAAAAAGCGGCTGAGCGCGCCAAAGATGAAATGGGCAAAATGACCGAAGGCCTTGGCTTACCCCCTGGGATGAACCTGCCGTTTTAAGAGGGCGCCATAGATTTTCAAACCATATCAAAAAACGGGTAAGCGCTTGCGATGAGCAAAACCAAAGATATTGATGCTTTGATAGAGCTCATGGCGAAACTGCCCGGCCTGGGCCCGCGCTCTGCCCGCCGCGCGGTTTTGCATTTGATCCGCAAGCGCGCCTTATTGCTAACCCCGCTTGCCGATTTGATGCAAACGGTTGCGGTAACCGCGCAGGAATGTCTGAACTGCGGCAATATTGGGACCGAAGATATTTGCGATATTTGTCGCAACGAGCGGCGCGCCACGGGGGAACTTTGCGTGGTGGAGGATGTCGCCGATCTCTGGGCGATGGAGCGGGCGAAGGTTTTCAAAGGCCGCTACCACGTTTTGGGCGGATGCCTCTCGGCGCTGGATGCGATCGGACCCGATGAATTGCGGATCCCTAAACTTATTGATCGCGTTAGCAGTGAAAATATCACCGAAGTGATCTTGGCGCTGAACGCCACCATCGAGGGGCAAACCACCGCGCATTATCTGGCAGATCAATTGGAAAGCCGCACCAAAGTCACCACGTTGGCGCAAGGCGTGCCCATAGGCGGTGAGTTGGATTATTTAGATGACGGCACCATCACCGCCGCTTTAAAGGCGCGCAAAGCGGTCTGATTCAACAGCCTTGCAGCGGCATCCGGCGGCTTGGGCCGAATGCGCGCAGCAAAAAAAGATCAATCGTCCAGTTCTGGCTGATCGCCCTCGGGCAAATTGAAAAAGCTATCCGCATCCAAAAAGTCATCTTCTGAAGTGTCAGCAGGCTCATCTTCGCGCAGCGAAAAGGATTCTAACCCTTCAATCGCAGCAGGGATTTTTGGTTCTGCCGGCATTGACAAAGATTGCTCAGTGCTCACCAACTTACGACGCTCATCATCGTCCATAACGGGACCATCGGCGGCCTTTTTCGCAGCTGCTTTTTGAACAATCGCATCAAGTTCAGATTGTTTGCACAGGCCCAGCGCAACCGGATCAATCGGCTGGATGTTTGAGATATTCCAATGCGTGCGTTCACGGATGGCTTGGATCGTGGGTTTGGTTGTGCCCACCAGCTTACCAATTTGCCCATCGGATAATTCGGGGTGGAATTTCACCAACCACAGGATTGACGCTGGTCTGTCTTGGCGTTTGGAGAGCGGCGTGTAGCGTGGGCCGCGGCGTTTTTCTTCCCCCTGCGCGGCGGCGTTGAATTTCAGCTTCAATTTATGCAAAGGATCAGCCTCGGCCGCCGTAATCTCAGATTGCTCAAGCTGATTATTCGCAACCGGATCAAATCCTTTCACCCCAGTGGCCACATCACCATCTGCAATGCCTTGCACTTCGAGTTCGTGCATTTGAACAAAATCTGCGATCTGTTTGAACGTCAGCGTGGTATTATCGACCAGCCAAACCGCGGTCGCACGGGCCATAATTGGTTTTGACATAGGGTTACTCCTTGCTACATCTGGCGTCACGTAAACCTCTCCCGGTGCCTGAAAGTCAGGCTGCCTTGCGTAAGGCGGGCTTCCGGTGTCGGGGAACTTACTGATGCTATATATAAGGCATATCGAAAAGAAAAGAGGCCATGCAGAAGTTTATACAGATCATATGTGTCGGGCTTTGGGTCTTTACGGGCCATAGCGCAAAAGCGCAGATGTTTGATTATTACGTGTTATCGCTCAGCTGGTCGCCCAGTTGGTGCCAGTTAACCGGGCTCAAGCGCGGTGCTGAACAATGCGATGCCACGCGTGACCTCGCGTGGATTTTGCACGGGCTCTGGCCACAATACGAGAATGGCTGGCCAAAATTTTGTAAAACGACGCAGCCCGCGCCAACGCCCAAACAGCTCAAAACCATGCGCCATATTATGGGCAGCGAAGGCTTGGCGCTGCACGCTTGGCGCAAGCATGGCACCTGCGCGAACCTTGCTGCGGATGATTATTTTCAGGCCTCGCGCGCCGCGTTTGAGGCAATTCGAAAACCAGACCAGCTGACCCTGCCGCTTTCCGAGCAGCGTTTTGCACCGACCAGTCTGATAGACAGCGTTCTGCGCGATAATCCCCAATTGCAACCCAATAACCTGGTGGTGACCTGTCGAAAAGGGTTATTGCATGAGCTGCGGATCTGTTTGGATAAACAACTCTCCCCGCGTCGCTGTGGACGGGATGTTTTACGCGACTGCTCTGATCCTTATATCAGCGCGCCAACGCCGCCCTAGGCATACGCGGCGCGGCGCAGCAAGACCAAGCCCATCACAAGCAAAACCAGCAAAGTGACCCGCCGAAACAGCTTTTGATCGATGCGCGTTTGAATCTGCACCCCAAGCCACATCCCAAGCGCCGCGGGCAGGACAAGAAGCGCCGAAAACTGCGCCGTTGCGAGGGTCAATATACCCGATCCTATATGCGCCACCACCAAGGCCACAGCGCCCAATCCGTAAATCACGCCTTGCACCCGTATTTGTTCGATTTTATTTGTATTCAAAGCGGTCAAATACGCCACAATTGGCGGCCCCCAAATGCCCGAAACGCCACCCAAAAGCCCCGCGATACTGCCAAAGATGATGCTGGCCTTAGGCCCCGCGCGCATCACGGGCAAACCAAGGCCACATAGTTGCAAAAGCGAAAAACATACGATCAGCCCACCCAAACTGCCCAAAAACAATATATCTGGAAGCACCGAGGCCAGCTGAGCACTGATCAAAACGCACACCAACCCAGTGATCAAAAAAAGCCGAAAGCGTTTAACGGATTGCCAGGCTGCGGCGCGGCCCTGTGCAAAGGCCTGCCAGATATTGGTGATTACGGTTGGCAGGATAAGCCCTGCCAAAGCCAATTCTGGTGGCACAATTAAGCTGAGCCCCGCGATGAACACCATCGGCATGGCAAATCCAACCACACCCTTGATGAACCCCGCGCAGCACCCCACACCAATCGCAACGATCCAATGCCACTGAGACATATTGCTTAAAATCAAATCCATCATGGGGCTTTATCACAGGCAATTCAGCGCAGTTAGAGTAAATGATTACGTTTACCGCGAAATTTTTGAACAAATTTAAACATTAATTTGAATTTATATTGCGCTGCAGTTGCAAAAGGCTTATCAGGGGCGCAAGCAAAAGGAGCCGTGTTATGCCAGATGGATCGAAGCGTAATTTTTCAGATGAAAATGTAGTATTGAAAGATTTGCTCACACTGACAAAAACCGCAACGCAACGCCTCGAGCAGTTGCTGCAACGGGCCAAGGTGCATTGCCAAGGCGTGCTGTGTGACGAGGGACGCGTTGATCCGCTTCGGCTTGAAACCCATCAGGTCCAAGCGCATGGGTTGGCTTGGCTGGCCACCTATACCGAATCGCTGCGCCAAATGCACAATTGGGCTGCCGCGCTGGCGGCTGAAAACCAATTTTCAACGTCAAACCAGTTAATTTTACAAATTGGGTTTGCCGAATATCTGCAGCAAATCATCGGCGGTATTCCGATGAGTCAAAGCGAAATCTTGCGACCGCAAGATATCGGGTTAACCCCGGAAGACATAGGGGACTTTCAGCAAGGCGCTGTTGTGCAGTTGATGGAAAGCGGCAATAGCCAGGCCGCGAAAACCCTTTTGGTGACGCTGATGCAAGAGGATCAAGGCAATTTGATTTTCGGCACCAGCGGGCTTGATGAAGAGCTGGAAATGATCCGCGAACAATTTCGCCGATATGCTTTGGAACGCATCGAGCCGCACGCGCATGAGTGGCATTTGCAAGATGAGCTGATTCCGATGGATGTTATTGGCGATTTGGCAGAATTGGGTGTGTTTGGTCTGACAATCCCAGAAAATCTTGGCGGGTTTGGCCTGTCCAAAGCGTCAATGGCGGTTGTTTCAGAAGAGCTATCGCGCGGCTATATTGGGGTTGGATCTTTGGCCACCCGCTCTGAAATCGCAGCTGAGCTGATTCTATGCGGCGGTACAGATGATCAAAAAGCAAAATGGTTGCCCAAGATCGCCAGCGGCGAAACGCTTCCCACTGCGGTTTTCACAGAGCCAAATACCGGGTCTGATTTGGGCGCCCTGCGTACGCGGGCGGTAAAATCTGAAGATGGCTATCGTATCACTGGCAATAAAACCTGGATCACCCATGCCTCACGCACGCATGTGATGACCCTTTTGGCGCGCACGGATCCGCAAAGCAGCGACCATCGCGGCCTGTCGATGTTTCTGGCCGAAAAAACCCCCGGCGACGATGCAAACCCATTTCCCACCCCTAATATGACCGGCGGCGAGATTGAAGTGTTGGGCTATCGGGGGATGAAAGAATACGAACTTGCTTTTGACGGGTTTGAGGTGGCATCGGAGAACCTGCTGGGCGGCGCCGAGGGTAAGGGTTTTAAGCAATTGATGCAAACCTTCGAGAGCGCGCGCATTCAAACAGCGGCCCGCGCCGTGGGTGTGGCACAATCGGCTTTGGATATATCGCTGCAATACGCGCAGGATCGCAAACAATTTGGCAAACCCATCATCGCCTTCCCGCGGGTGGCCAATAAATTGGCCATGATGGCAGTTGAAATTATGATCGCCCGCCAGCTGACCTATTTTAGCGCCTTTGAAAAAGACAATGACCGCCGCTGCGATGTTGAAGCGGGTATGGCCAAACTGATTGGTGCCCGCGTGGCCTGGTCAGCGGCGGATAATGGGTTGCAGATTCATGGGGGTAACGGCTTCGCGCTGGAATATAAAATCAGCCGCATTCTTTGCGATGCACGGATTCTGAATATCTTTGAAGGCGCTGCAGAAATTCAGGCCCAAGTGATCGCACGGCGCGTATTGGAAGCCGCCTAAAGCGCGGGCGCAACCAACCGCCATGTCTAGGCGGGCGGCGGTATATCAATGCCGCCACGCCAAGGCTTAATATCCAGAACCGGTGTGCCGTCAAATCCGTCAGTGGCATCAATTTCAAACGTGCCAGAATCAGGATCAATGGCTAGGATTTGAACCGCCTCCATTGCGATTGGATTGGGGCGCACCGGGCTGCGCAGCGCAAAGGCACCGCGCAATCCATCAGCATGCGAGGGTGCTTGAAGAATAATATCACGGCGCGCGCGATCAAACCAAAGCAGCAGCCAAATCAGATCACCCACCGCCAGCCCGGTAAGACCCGGGCGGAATTCTGGCTGTATTTCCACCACCGCGCGCCCCGCATCACGTCGGCGGGCTTGGGTTAAGTTTTTTGGACAATTTTCCCGCTGCCAGGGCGACCGAATTACCCCAATAAAGGCCAAAGTTGCATCCGCGCGCTCGGCCGGATCGGGCATCAGCACCACCTCTTGTGGACGCAAGGTTGGATTTGGCGGCATGCGGACCTCTTGAATGAATGCGTTCTCATATCAATGTCAATAAATCTACGCAAAAGTCAAAACATGCCCCATCCGGATTTTAGGCCACGATGCGCCTTAAATGCAAATTTCCGCCCCTTAAAACGATGCCTCCGGCCGAAAGGCCTCTGGAATATGGTCTTGTTCCAATAGCATCAAATCCGCCATGACCTGCGCAATTTTAGGCGCCATGCCAAACCCGATCTTGAAGCCACCATTGGCAATGAACGCCTCCGAAATCAAAGGATGCCGGCCCAAAACCGGAGCGCGACTGCGGCTTCTGGGGCGCAACCCAGCCCAGCGCGCAACCACAGGCGCGCCTGCGAGTGCGGGGAAAATCGCATAAGCTTTGTTGAGCAAGGCCTCAAGCTGCGCATCCGTGCTGGTGGCCGCGCTGAAATCGCGCTCTGATGTGGATCCGATCGCGAGCGTTCCATCTTCATGCGGAACAAAATGCAAAGCCTCTGCAAAAACCTGCGGATGCTCTGCGCGATCGACCTGGAGCAACGCGGCTTGGCCTTTCACAGCCCCCCCGAACGAGCGATTGCGCGCCCCGCTGATGCGCGCCAAATCATGCACGCCGCTGGCCCAGAGCACGCGGCCTTGATCATCGCCCTCAGTTGAAATACTCGCCCCTAAACTGCGCAACGCCTCGGCCAAAGCCAAACAAGCCGCATGCGGATTGATGCGGGCCGATAAATCATCAAAGATCCAATATCCAGAGGCCGAGTCGGGCGCCCAACTGGGGCGCTCGTTCAGCACATGCCAGCCCGCTTGCCCCTGCCAGAGCTGACGCGCATTTTCGCCCCGCGCCAGCGCCAGATCAAGCGCCGCATTCTCGGGCAAGGGCTGCACGCGGCCCAAACGCGCATAACCGGCTGATAGGCCAGACGCAGCCTGCACAGATGTCCAAAAGCTGTCAGCCATCATCAGACTTTCGAATTGAAAGGCTTTTTTGGAATTCCAGTTTTCGGGCACATGCGGCGCCAATGCCCCAACAAGGCCACCGCTGGCCCCCGACGCCACACCATAAGGATCGATCACCTGCACAGAGGCGCCGCGCCGCAAGCATTCCCACGCGATGGACAGGCCAAAAATACCCGCCCCTCTGATCGTTACATCGACCATTGCCAACCCTCTTGCTTCTGGTGCATTGTCCCTATCGGCGCAGCGCGTCATTCACAAGGCCTCTGAAATGACACCCCAAGATCCCAAACTTGAATGGCGCGCGCAAAATGTGCCCGTCTCTTTGCAATTTGATGACCCTTATTATTCATTGGAAAGCGGGTTTGAAGAAAGCAAGCATGTGTTTTTAAACGCCAATAGCTTGCCAGAGCGTTTGCATGATGGGTTCTCGATCGCAGAATTGGGGTTTGGCACAGGTCTAAATTTTCTAACCCTGTTAGACAGCTGGCGGCGCATAGATCGCCCGGGCCGCTTGCTGTTCACCAGTTTTGAAGCCTTTCCCTTAAGCGCGAAAGATATGATCAAAGCGCAGGCTGCCTTTCCGATGCTGGAAACGCTGAGCGCAGAATTCGCATCGCTCTGGGAAACCCTTCTGACCACCGGACAAATTGAAACCACCGATATTACGCTCAGGCTTGTGCAAGGGGATGCCCGGCTGAGCCTGCCCCTGTGGCAGGGGGCAGCGGATTGCTGGTTCCTCGACGGGTTTTCACCGGCTAAAAACCCCGAATTATGGCAAGCAGATCTGTTGCAAGCGCTGTATGACAAAACCCAGGCAGGCGGCAGCGCCAGCACCTATAGCGCCGCTGGCGAGGTACGGCGTAATCTTCAAGCGGCAGGGTTCAACGTGGCTCGATTGCCCGGCTTTGGGCGTAAACGGCATATGAGCCTGGCCACCAAAGGATTAATCGATGCAGAATAACCCCAAATTTGGGATTTTTTTGATGATCCTGACCACTTTGATTTTTGCAGCGCAAGATGGAATATCACGCCATCTGGCAACGGAATATAATGTCTTGATGGTGGTCATGATCCGCTATTGGTTCTTTGCCGCTTTTGTCATCGCCCTTGCCAATCGCAAGCCCGGAGGGCTGCGCAAGCAGGCCTACACCCGCCAGCCGGCATTGCAAATCTTCCGCGGCGCGCTTTTGGCGGTGGAAATCTGCGTCATGATCAGCGCCTTCGAGCTGCTGGGCCTGATCGAAAGCCATGCCGTTTTTGCCTGCTATCCTTTGTTGATCGCCGCTTTGTCTGGACCGATCTTGGGCGAGCAAGTGGGTTGGCGGCGCTGGATTGCGATATTTGTCGGATTTATTGGCGTTGTCATCATTCTCAATCCAGGCTCGGATGTTTTTTCAACCACCGCCGCGATACCGCTTTTATCCGCAATCTTATTCGCGCTTTACGGCCTGCTGACGCGCTATGCTGCCCGTCAAGACGCGGCGGAAACCAGCTTTTTTTGGACCGGAACAATCGGCGCTATCGTAATGAGCGCGGTCGGTATCTGGTTTTGGCAACCAATGGTGCAAACCGATTGGCTGTGGATGGCAGCGCTTTGTATCACCGGGGTTTTGGGGCATTGGCTGTTGATCAAATGTTACGAAGTGGCTGAAGCCAACGCGGTGCAGCCTTTTGCCTATTTGCAACTGGTCTTTGCCTCGATGATCGGTCTGAGCGTGTTCGGCGAAACATTAGAACAGAATGTGCTGATTGGCTCAAGTTTGGTGATTGCGGCCGGTCTTTTCACGCTTTGGCGCGAGCGGCTAAAAGCTGTCCCCTGAAAGCTGCGTCAGAAATGCCTGCGGCAAAGGCGTTTTTCCAAGCCGTGCGCGGTAGACAGGCAGGCTTTCGGTAACCCGCATCACATAATTCCGGGTTTCTTGAAATGGTATCATCTCAATCCAATGTACGGTATCCTGCTGTGGATTGCGCGGATCACCCAATGTTCGGATCCATGCATCCACGCGGCCAGGCCCAGCATTATACGCCGCTGCCACCAACACGATATTGCCATCATATTTTTTATTCAATTCTGCTAAATATGCCGAGCCGAGGCGGGCATTATACGGCCAATCATCTCGCGCCCGCGCGCTGCGGTAGCGCAACCCAAGCTTTCGGGCCATTTCGCGCCCGGTGCGCGGCATCACCTGCATCATGCCCAACGCCCCCACTGGCGAGACTGCACCGGTCCGAAATTCAGTTTCTTGGCGTGCGATCGCCAGCGCCAGCTCACCAGAGGTGCCCGCAACCACACGCTCACTTAACGGATGCAACGCAAATGTTGGCCGCGGAAAATAGCGTCCTTGGCTGGCGGCACGCTTGCCAAGCATCACCAGAACCCTTGGTTTTTCGAGCTCTTCCAAAAAATCAGCCAAATACAGAATCTGCGGATCCGGCAGAGTTTCTGCCATATGCGTTAGAAAACGTTCGGCCAGCAGATCCTGCTGGGCGGCAAATAAAACGATGGACGCTTGAAAGACTGAGCTGCCTTGAAACGAAGCCCCGCGCCAATCAGGCAAAGAGCTGCGGACAAAATCCGGCGCGTTCAAGACACGACCCGCCAATTCAGCGCTAAGCAATCCATAAAATGTTGTGGGGTAGCTGGCAGCGCGCTTGATGCTTGCAGCCATCGCCTGATTGCGCCCCATTTGCGATTGTGCCAATGCCAGCCAGTAATGTCCGCGCGCCAAGGAAATTGGCGTTTCCACCGAGGTGAGGAAATCGCTGAAATGCTTTTCTGCAGCAGCGGGCTTTGCCAAAAATTTCAGCGCGGTATAACCGGCAAGCCAATCAAGCTCGGCCTTTTTACTGCCCGCGCTTAAATGGTGCTGCGCTGCAATTTTATAGGCGGTTTCATAGGCGCCCTTGCGCAATAAATCACGCGCCAAACGCCGCCGTCTTTCGGCCCACGCAGGGGGATAACCAAGCGTTTTGGCCGAGCTGCTTTGCTCTAAAATCAGCGCCAAGGCCGCATCCGCGCGCCCCTTACGCGCGCGCCAAATAAAGCGCGCATGCACCAATAACGGATCCGACTGCAAAGATTTTGGAACCCGGGCAATCAATCCATCAACGCCCGGCTTCTGTTGCACCAAAGCCAGCCGAGCCCGCGCCAAAGCGGCCTCAGGCTTGGGCACCAAGGCCAGCATATTGCGCGCCTGCGAGATATGATTATGCCAGAGTAACCAGCGCAATCGTGAAACATGCAAGCCTGATAGATCCGCTTGGTAGCGCGTCAAAAACCGCGCTTGAACAGCTTTTGACATGGATAACCCAAGCCAAGCGTCTTGCACCACCAGCGTTGCCGTCTCTGGGCGGTTCATCGCCTCCAAAGCCCGAGCGTGTATCAAGGCGCCCTGCGCCGTCTGCGCGGCGGTCTGCTGAAAAAACGCCAGCACTTGTTCGGGGCTGGCATCGGCAAAACTTGCTTCGGCATTTTTGCGCAAATAGGGCAGCCCCGGCCAATCTGGGCGACGTTTCAAAAATGATAAGGCCGCGGGCGCCGTCCCCTTGCCGGCGCGGTGCAAATGCCATTCGATCACATCCCGCGCAACCGGCCCCTCTTTTGCCGCAAAACGCAGCGCAAGATCCCATTTTTCAGCCGCCATCGCCGTGAAGGCTTGAGAAAAAGGGCGCGGCACGTCGATCAGCGCAAAGGACGTGGCTGGTAAGAGCAAAAAAAATAGGAAGACACGCAACATCGCTTGCAACTTTTGCTCCAAAAAGGCTAGACACTGAAAGTGTAGCGCAGCCTTCGCCCGAAACCAATTGCCTCTTTTGCATCGGCGAAGCGTTGCCTAATATCAATCTGGGATCAAAGAGCCGATGCGCTGCCCGACCCAACCAGCTAATCAAGGACGTCCGTCATGTTACAAGGATCTATGCCCGCTTTAATCACGCCCTTCAAAAATGGTGCCGTGGATCTTGAGGGTTTGAAAGCATTGGTTGCGTGGCATATTGCTGAGGGAAGCCATGGTTTGGTGCCGGTAGGCACAACCGGAGAAAGCCCCACCTTAAGCCATGAAGAACATGAAGCAGTGGTCAGCGCGGTTGTCGAGGCCGCGGCTGGGCGCATTCCGATTGTGGCCGGCGCGGGCTCGAACAATACCGCCGAATCGCTGCGGTTTATGCATCACGCCAAAGACGTAGGCGCAAGCGCCGCTTTGGTGGTGACGCCCTATTACAACAAGCCCACGCAAGAGGGGCTCATCGCGCATTTCAAAACATTGCATGATTCCTGCGATCTGCCGATTGTGATTTATAACATACCGGGCCGCTCAGTGGTGGATATGTCACCCGAAACGATGGGTGTATTGGCCAAGCTGCCGCGTATTATCGGCGTCAAGGACGCAACGGGGGATTTGGCACGCGTCTGCGAACAGCGCATCACATGCGGGCCGGATTTTCTGCAGATCTCGGGCGAGGATGCAACCGCGCATGGGTTCAACGCGCAGGGTGGTATTGGGTGTATTTCGGTTACAGCGAATGTTGCGCCCGCGCTGTGCGCGCAGTTACAAGAGGCCTGTTTGGCAGGAGATTATGCCGCTGCCTTAACCATCCAAGACAGGCTAATGCCGCTGCACCAGGCGATTTTCACCGAACCCGGTTTGGTTGGAGCGAAATACGGCTTATCGCTTCTGGGCCGCTGCGAAGATAGCGTGCGCTTGCCGCTTACCCCACTGAGTGATGCAACAAAAGCGCTAATCAAGCAGGCAATGCAGCATGCGGGGCTGCTGAGCTAGGTTTCCAATCGCTCACAGAAGCGGCTGTAACCGCCACTGAATGTAAAACTACCCTCTTTTTGTTGGACTGCGCTTACTGCAGCGCGACACGCAACGGCATGTGCTCGGTGGCGTTTCGAAACCAGCGCCGAATTTGTGCTCGTTCGCCCTCTTCCATCCATGTGACATTCGCCGGGGGCATCGCGTGACTGGCCGCCGATTGCAAAAACACGGCCCTGGCCTCTGCCGTGATGTCAAATTCGGTTTCCAAATATACCTGTTTGGGTGCGCGGCGGATTCCGTCATAAACCGGCTCGCGCGCATGGCACATCGAACAGCGCCCCACCACGATATCATGAACCGCCGCATACCCGTCAGCATTGGCAAACAGGGTTTGCTGTTCAGACATCACCCGACTGTCCAAATCTTCGTCTTGCCAAAGCGGCAGCCCTGACAGCCAAATCACGCAAATAAACAAAATAACGGTGGCCGGCCATGTCCAAGTTGGGTTCCCCGCGCGCGCATGGCGCGTGTTAAAATAATGGCGAATAGTGACCCCCATCAAAAACACCAAACCCGCTATCAACCAATTATACTGGCTGGCAAAAGCCAGCGGATAATGATTGCTCAACATCAAAAAAATCACCGGCAAAGTTAGATAATTATTATGGGTCGATCGCAGCTTGGCGATTTTACCATATTTCGCATCGGGGCTGCGCCCCGCCTGCAGATCTGCCACCACAATGCGTTGATTTGGCATAATTATAAAAAACACATTGGCAGACATGATGGTGGCAGTGAAGGCGCCCAAATGCAGCAAAGCTGCGCGGCCAGTAAAGACCTTATCATAGCCCCAAGCCATCGCCACCAATAGAATGAATAGTAAAACCATCAAAGCTGTTGGGGTATTTCCAAGCCGTGATTTGCATAAAGCATCGTAAATAACCCAGCCCACAGCCAAGGATCCAGCCGAAATCAAAATAGCCTGTAAAACGCTGAGTTCCGCTTTTGCCAAATCAATCAGATACAGCTCAGCACCTGCCCAATAAACCACCATCAGCAACGCCGCGCCCGATAGCCAAGTCGCGTAGCTTTCCCATTTGAACCAGGTTAAATGCGCGGGCATATCGCTGGGGGCCACCAAATATTTGCGCACATGGTAAAAGCCACCGCCATGCACTTGCCATTCTTCGCCATGCGCGCCTGCGGGCAAATCAGGTGCTTTGCGCAGCCCTAAATCAAGCGCGATAAAGTAAAACGAAGAGCCAATCCATGCAATCGCCGTGATCACATGCAACCAGCGCAGGGCAAATTCAAACCAATCCCAGATTAGAAACAGCTCATACATTCTTATTCTCCACAGATTTTGCTAGCTGCCGCGATAGGTTGAATACCCGTAAGGAGACAGCAATAACGGCACGTGATAATGATCGGCGCTGCGCATTTCGAATCGGATCGGAATCATGTCCAGAAAAACCGCAGCCTCCTCAATCTGCCCCTGCGCGCGCAGATAGGCGCCTGCGTGAAAAATCAATTCATAACTGCCTAATTTAAAAGCATCTTGCGGTAAAATCGGCCCATCGGTGCGACCATCTGCATTTGTTATTGTGGTTTGTAAAGCGATCGGGCCAGACTCAGGCACATGGCGGATTAGCTCTATTTTCAGTCCCGCAGCGGGGCAGCCCCGCGCGGTATCCAAAACATGGGTTGTCAAATAGCCTTGCATAAGTACTCTTTTCACAAATCAAATCCCGGCTATATTGGCTGAATTTTCAAAAGGCACAAGCCTGTGCGGCAACTGGTCCTAAGCAGAAATAAAATTTAACATATATTGCGCCGGTAGGGCCATGATTGGCGGCAGTAAGGAGAGCAGAAAATGAACCGCTATACACGCGACATGCGCGGATACGGCGCCACCCCGCCCCATGCGAACTGGCCAAATAAGGCGAAGATTGCGGTGCAATTCGTGATCAATTACGAAGAGGGTGGCGAAAACTGCCTATTGCATGGCGATACAGCTTCGGAAGCGTTTCTGTCAGAGATCGTTGGGGCGGCGCAATGGCAAGGGCAACGCCATTGGAATATGGAAAGCCTTTATGATTATGGCGCACGGGCCGGATTCTGGCGCGTGCACCGGCTGTTTACCGAACAGCAGATCCCAGCAACGGTCTATGGCGTTGCCACAGCTTTGGCGCGCAATCCCGAGCAAATGCGGGCGATGCAAAGCGCAGAGTGGGAAATTGCCAGCCATGGCTTAAAATGGGTCGAGCATAAAGACATGCCGCATGCAGAAGAACAGGCGCAAATCGCCGAGGCTGTGCGGCTGCACACTGAAGTGGTGGGCGAGCGGCCGCGCGGCTGGTATACGGGGCGCTGCTCAATGAACACAGTAGACCTTGTGGCTGCGCAAGGCGGGTTTGATTATATTTCGGATGAATATGCGGATGATCTGCCTTATTGGCGCAAGATTAACGGGCATGATCAGCTGATTATTCCCTATACGTTAGATGCCAATGATATGCGCTTTGCCGCCCCCCAAGGGTTTAATTCAGGTGATCAGTTTTACAGCTATTTGAAAGATAGTTTTGATGCGCTTTACGCCGAAGGAAGCGCAGGCGCTCCCAAAATGATGTCAATCGGGCTGCATTGCCGGCTGATCGGACGCCCGGGGCGCATTATGGCGCTGCGCCGCTTCATGGATTATGCAAAAAGCCATGAAGATGTGTGGTTTGCCCGCCGCATTGAGATCGCCGAGCACTGGGCCAAGCATCACCCCCCGCAGCCATTTGAGCGGCCCTCCTCCATGCAAAAGGATCAATTTATAGAGCAATATGGCGGAGTATTTGAACATTCGGCTTGGATCGCCGAGGGCGCGTTTGATCTGGAATTGGGGCCTGCGCATGACAGCGCGATCGGGCTGCATAACGCGCTGGCGCGGATCTTCCGATCCGCCTCTGGTGAGGCCAGACTGGGTGTTTTGCGCGCGCATCCGGATCTGGCGGGAAAACTGGCGCAGGCAGACCGTCTTACCGCCGAGTCGACCTCAGAGCAAGCCTCGGTGGGCCTTGATGCATTAACCGAGGCAGAGCATGCCGAATTTACCCAGTTAAACGCAGCCTATGTGAAAAAGCACGGTTTCCCGTTCATCATTGCCGTGCGCGATTTTAGCAAGGCGGAGATCTTATCAGCCTTTCAAACGCGGCTGGCGCATGACAGCGCGGATGAGTTTGAAACCGCGTGCCGGCAGGTCGAGCGCATTGCCGAGCTGCGTTTGCAGCAACTGTTGCCATGAGCCAAGAGATCGTCACCCAGCCCCTTACTTCCACCGCGTTTGCTCCATTTGGCGATATTTTAGAGGCAAAGGGCACAGCCGATAAAATCATCAATCAGGGCCTTTGCGGGCGATTTCATGATTTGGCGCGTTTGAATTTTTCCGATGGTAGGGCAGGCATAAGCCTCTTTAACGCCACGCCGCGCACCCTACCCTATCAATTAACGATGATGGAACGCCACCCTGAAGGCTCACAAGCTTTTATTCCGATGAGCATGAATCGCTTTCTAATTATCGTGGCTTCAGACAAAAACAACCGCCCCGGCAGGCCCCTTGCCTTCCTGTCAGATCCCGGTCAAGCGATCAATTTCCATCGTAATATTTGGCATGGAGTGTTGACCCCGCTAGAGGATCCTGGGCTGTTTGCAGTGGTAGATCGGATCGGATCAGGAGAAAATCTAGAAGAGATTTTCTTTGACATACCATATATAGTTGTACCACAAGGTTCCTAACCGTTCAAAAAAGAGGCGGTATTCTAACTATTTAGTCAATAGGAGGACAAGATGACATCGACATCGAATAACAGCTACAGCGATCCGAATATAACGCCGCCGCTGGGGCAAGCATTGCCGCTTGGCCTGCAGCACGTATTGGCAATGTTTGCCTCAAATGTCACACCCGCGATTATTGTCGCCGGTGCCGCAGGGCTTGGTTTTGGCAGTCCAGAGCAAATCTATCTGATCCAAATGGCGATGCTTTTCGCGGGTATTGCAACACTGTTTCAAACCATTGGCATTGGCCCAGTTGGGGCGCGTCTGCCGATCATGCAAGGCACAAGCTTTGCCTTTGTCGGCGTGCTTGCTGGGCTGGCAGCCACGCAAGGGTTAAGCGTTGCGCTTACCTCATGCATCATCGCAGGCCTGATCCATTTTGCGCTTGGCTCGGTGATCAGCAGCATTCGCAGTTGGTTCCCACCTTTGGTCACCGGCTTGGTGATTTTGGCAATTGGCCTTTATCTTATCCCTGTGGGGATTAAATACGCCGCTGGCGGCGCCGCAGACTTCCAGATGACAGCAGACAGCTTTGGTTCGCTGAAACATTGGTCGGTCGCACTGACTGTGATCATCGTGGCGCTTTTGGTTAAATTCCGCACCTCGGGCGCATTATCCAATGCAGCAATCTTAATTGGCTTGCTGGCCGGCTATGCGCTGGCCTATATGCTTGGCATGGTGTCCTTTGGCGGCGTGGCCAAAGCCAGCATGATCACCAACTTGCAAGTCATGCCTTACGGGTTCGAGTTTAATCTCGGTGCGGTGATCGCGGTAACCTTGATCTCGATCGTCTCGGCGGTTGAAACAGTTGGCGATGCCTCGGCCACAACCAAAGCCGGCGCCGGGCGCACGGCAACAGATGAAGAAATTTCTGGCGCAACCTATGCGGATGGTCTGGGCACGGCGGTTGCCGGGGTCTTTGGCGGCTTGCCAAACACCTCTTTTAGCCAGAATGTAGGGATTGTTGGCATGACCGGCGTGATGAGCCGGCACGTGGTCACGATTGCTGGGATTATCCTGGTCTTGGCCGGCTTGCTGCCAAAAATCGGAGCCATAATCGCCTCGATGCCAATGCCAGTTTTGGGCGGCGGAGTGATTGTGATGTTCGGGATGGTAGCGGCTGCGGGAATGAACGTGTTGTCTGAGGTGAAAATGACCCGCCGCAACATGATCATCATCGCCATATCACTGACGGCTGGTTTGGGGCTGAACTTGGTTCCAAGCGCGGTTCAGTATTTGCCGGGCGTTTGGAAAACACTGGCCACCTCTGCCGTTGCACCAACCGCTTTCTTGGCGATTGTGCTGAACCTGCTGATACCAGAAGAGGATTAAATCCCCCCATTTGGGATAAAATATTCCTATGTCCGCCGCCTTTGCGGCGGACATAGATCTTAAAACTCTGTCTTAATATGAACTATTTTTTCAATTCAGTTCCAAAGCGCTTGATTTCACGCGCAAAGGCAGCAAGATTTAAACCATGAACAGTATCACCGCCTTCCCGCAGGAGCGATCCAGCGAAACCGTATCCTTTCAACGTTTAGAGCTAAACATCATCTTATCGCTTTATGGGCGTATGGTGGCGGCTGGCGAATGGCGTGATTATGGCATTTCCGCGCTGCGCGATGTGGCGATTTTTTCGGTGTTTCGCAGAACCGCAGAGCATCCGCTCTACCGAATTGAAAAACGCCCAAAGCTGCGCCAGCGGCAGGGCCAATATGCGGTGATTGGCATGGATGGTCAGATTTTGAAACGCGGCCATGATCTGGCAACCGTTTTGCGCGTGCTCGAGCGCAAATTAATCCGGGCTGTGGATTGACCTGAATGTGTGAAATGCGCCTCAATGTATGAAAACGGCATCACGCTTCTGGGCGGAGGTTTAATAGGAGCCAGCTGGGCTGCGCTTTTCCTAAGCAAAGGCGCTCGCGTTACGGTTTATGAGCCCAAAGCATCTGCCGAAGACGAGATCACCGCCTATATAAAAACCGCCTGGGCAGATTTGGCGAAACTCAGCCCGCTTAGCGCTGCAGTGCCTTGGGCGCAGCTGTCAATAACCACAAACTTAAAAACCGCCTGTCAAAACCCCGATTGGGTTCAGGAAAACGCACCAGACCGACTTGATCTAAAGCAAAAGCTGTTGAAAGAGGTTGAAGCCTACCTTCCCGCTGATACCCCGATCGCCTCGTCAACAACCGCGCTGCTGCCCAGCGCTCTTCAAGAGAAAATGCGATATCCCGAGCGGCTTTTGGTTGGCCACCCGTTCAACCCGCCCCATTTGATACCCTTGGTTGAAGTGGCGGGCGGTGCGCGAAGCGATCCGGCGCTTCTGCAGCAGGCTCGGCAATTTTATGAGCATTTCGAGCGCGAAGTGATTGTGTTGAAAAAAGAAGCCATCGGACATGTTGCCAACCGCCTCAACGCGGCGCTTTATCGCGAAGTGGTGAATATCGTGGCCGATGATATCGCCAGCGTTGAGGATGTTGACCGGGCGATGGTGCACGGGCCCGGCTTACGCTGGGCATTTTTAGGGCCCAATCTGGTTTATCATCTGGGAGGTGGCGCGGGCGGCTATGCCCAATATCTGCAACATCTGGGGCCCAGCCAAGAAGCCCGCTGGCGCGACCTTGGAACGCCAGAGCTGTCCAGCGACATTAAAGACAAACTGGTGAACGGGCTCGAAAGCAGCCTAAACGAAGCCTCGCCTGCACAATTAAGAGCCCAGCGCGATGCCGCTTTGGTGGCGCTGCTGCAACTTAAGAAACAGCTTCGGCCCCCTTCTGAAAACGCATAATCCGCAAAAGAAACAAACCTATCCAAATGCACCCTAGAAATAGAACAAATAGTGAACATATAAGGACGTATGTTCGCGGAACTCTCGATAACATCCAATTTCACCTTCCTCACCGGAGCCTCGCATCCCGAAGAATATATGGAGCGGGCGGCTTTGCTCGGCTATCCGGCAATCGCCATTGCCGATGTCAATTCGGTTGCAGGCATCGTGCGCGCGCATAGCCAAGCGCAAAAAATTGCACGCCAAGTCAAACTCAGACAAGCGGCGGATATTTACGGGCCAGCGGCACCGGCTCAGGATCAATTCTACGTTTCGGCAGCCATTTTAAATATACCGCGCGTATTGCCCGCCGCGCAATTGGTGCTGCAAAGCGGATTGCGCGCGACCACGCTTTGCCAAACCCGCCTTGGCTGGGCAAATTTATGCCGGATATTATCAAAGGGCCGATTGCGGGCAAAAAAGGGAGCCTGCATTTTGGATTTAAACGATCTGCTAGAACATAGCGGCGATCTCCATCTGCTGCTGCATCCGCCACCAGCGCTTCACCAGCAAGGCGGCGGGCAAGACTGGCGGGAACAAGCGCATCAGCTGACCCGTCGCTTTGAAACCAGAATGCATATGCTCATGGCGCCGGCCTATGACGGGCAAGATACGCATCGTTTTGCGGCCATCGCCGCCCTCGCCCACCAGTTAGGCCTGCCGCTTTTGGCCAGTGCCCGACCGATTTTGCACCATGCAAGCCGGCGCCGGCTGGCCGATGTTTTAACCGCTATTCGCAACGGTAAAACAGTCGAACAGCTGGGGCGTTCGGCCCTCGTCAATGCCGAGCAGCGGCTGCGCTCCGAAGCTGAAATGCACCGAATATTCCACGCTTATCCAAAGGCACTTTCCACCTTGCCTGCGCTTTTGAAAACCCTGCATTTTTCCCTTTCAGAGCTGCGCTATGATTACCCCTCAGAGCGCGATGGCCATGAAACCCCCGATCAACGCTTGCGTCGTTTGGCCTATAATGGTTTGGCCTGGCGCTATCCAGATGGCGCCTCGCAGAAAGTAAAAACACTGCTTGAGCATGAACTTAGCTTGATCGCAAAATTGGCCTATGCGCCGTATTTTCTCACCGTACATGATATTGTAAAATTTGCCCGCGACCAAAATATCCTCTGCCAAGGGCGCGGCTCTGCGGCCAATTCCGTGGTGTGCTATTGTTTGGGCGTTACCTCGGTCAGCCCGGAAATTGGCACGATGGTGTTTGAGCGTTTTGTCTCGGAAGCCCGCGACGAGCCCCCCGATATTGATGTTGATTTCGAACATGAGCGGCGCGAAGAGGTGATCCAATATATTTACCAACGCTATGGCCGCCACCGCGCTGGGCTTTGCGCCACGGTGGTCCATTACCGCGGCAAACGCGCCATTCGCGAAGTTGGCAGCGCAATGGGGCTCAGCCAAGATACGCTGGCTCTGATCGCCTCCCAATTATGGGGTTTTTTCAGCAGCGAAGGACCAAGTGCGGAGCGGTTGCGCGACATCGGGCTTGATCCCAGCGACCGCCGATTGCGTCAAACTTTGGCCTTGATCGAAGAGATTATCGGGTTTCCACGCCATCTCAGCCAGCATGTGGGCGGGTTTGTGATCACCGAAGGGCGGCTGGATGAATTGGTGCCGATTGAAAATGCCAGTATGGAGGATCGCACCGTCATTTGCTGGGATAAGGATGATATTGATGCGTTGGGGATTTTAAAAGTGGATGTGCTGAGCCTGGGCATGCTCAGCTGTCTGCGCCGGTCATTTGAATTGATCCGGCAACATTTGGGCCAAGACTATACGCTGGCCAGCCTGCCGCCCGAGGATCCCAAAACCTATCAAATGCTCTGTAAAGCCGATAGTATTGGCGTGTTCCAAGTGGAAAGCCGCGCGCAGATGAACTTTTTGCCACGGATGCAACCCCGCTGTTTTTATGATTTGGTGATCGAAGTGGCGATTGTGCGGCCAGGCCCCATTCAGGGGGATATGGTGCATCCTTATCTGCGCCGGCGTAACAAAGAGGAAACCGTTGAATTTCCCTCGGATGCATTGGGGGATGTGCTTGGCAAAACGCTTGGCGTGCCGCTGTTTCAAGAGCAGGCGATGCAAATCGCGATTATCGGGGCGGGGTTTAGCCCCGATGAGGCCGATCAACTGCGCCGCGCATTGGCCACGTTTAAAAAGCACGGCAATGTCGGCGCGTTAAAAAGCCGGTTTTTAAATGGTATGCGCCAAAATGGCTATGAAGCCGAATTTGCCGAGCGCTGCTTTTCTCAAATCGAAGGCTTTGGCAGTTATGGATTTCCCGAAAGCCATGCTGCCAGCTTTGCGCTGCTGGTCTATGCCAGCGCTTGGATAAAATGCCACCATCCAGGGATTTTTGCCTGCGCGCTTTTGAATTCGCAGCCCATGGGATTTTATGCACCAGCTCAAATCATTCGTGATGCCCAAAATCATGATGTGGCGATCCGGCCTATTTGTATCAATACCAGCCATTGGGAAAATAAGCTGGAGCCGGATGGGCGTGGCGGTCTGGCTTTGCGGCTTGGCTTTCGCCAAATCAAAGGGCTGCGCGAAGAAGAGGCCGGCTGGATCGCCGCCGCGCGAGGCAATGGCTATCAATCTATCGAAGATATCTGGCGCCGCGCCGGCACCCCTCCACACGTCTTGACGCGCTTGGCCGAAGCCGATGTTTTTGCATCTTTAGGCCTCTCACGCCGCGCGGCGCTTTGGCAGGCAAAAGCCATCACAGCCCCCAATCAATTACCGCTTTTTGCGCATGATATGGATGGTGAAGCGATCCAAGAACCGGCTGCCAATCTGCCTAAGATGGGGCTGGGGGAAGAGGTGGTAGAAGATTATATTGCCACACGCTTCAGCCTAAAGGCCCATCCCGTTGCGCTGATCCGTCCGCTTCTTACCCCAGAATGCACAGAAAACAATTGATCCATGCAGAGGAAACACCGCTCATGGTCAGGCTGCTAAAGATTGGCTAAAAAAGTTAAAACGGCGCGGGGCTGCGAAATTTCAGCCCTTTGCCCGTTTCAGGGTGTTTGAGGCGAAGCTCTTCCGAATGCAGCATCATCCGCGGATATTCTGCCGCGGCGTCGCTGGCGTAAAACGGATCGCCTAAAATCGGATGACCAAGCGCCAAACAATGCACGCGCAATTGATGCGAGCGTCCGGTTTTGGGTTTTAAACGCAAACGGGTTTCCGTGTCTTTCGCACGCATCACCTGCCACTCGGTAACAGCCGGCTTTCCGGTTTCATGGCACACCATCTGCCGCGGCCGGTTGGGCCAGTCCACAATCAAGGGCAAATCCACGATGCCCGTTTTGTCCTGCACCTGCCCGGCAACAAGCGCAATATAGGTTTTTTGGGTTTTGCGCTGCTCAAATTGCAGCGATATATGCCGCTGCGCATGCGCGCTCAGCGCAAAGACCATCACGCCGGATGTATCCCGGTCAAGCCGATGCACCAATAGCGCGCTGGGGAAAACCGCTTGGACCCGGGTAATCAGACAATCGGCCAAATGTGGCCCGCGCCCGGGCACCGATAGCAGGCCCGCCGGTTTGTCCACCACAACGATCTGATGATCATCGTAAAGGATATTCAATGGCTCATCAGGAGGAGAATACGCACTGCTCATATCAGGGGCATAACGCGCGCGCAGAACCCTGTCTATCCCCAAGGCTTTGCGCTGCCATTAGGGAGGGATTTGCCCATCAATAACACAAAATATACCAAAAAAGAGATCGCTGCTGCCTATGCAGGTTTCAAAACCCTCATTGATAGATCACCTGTTGCTTTCTGATCGCAACTTCACAAGACCAAATGAAATACTCAAGTCATCATAATGAACAGGGATAGCGCTGCCCCCTGCACAGATGCGATGTGATTTATGATCCAAATAGCATTGACGCTTGCCCCACCGACCACACTGCATTTTTGAATAATTTTTAATATCCAAAACCTCTTCATATACTTTTTAGGTTCATGCATCTTTTTGAGTTTTTAGGCACATTAAGCCTGAAATAAAGGCCCCGTACGGCGTTGAGCATCCGCATTCAAACCGCCATGAGCGCGCCCCCAACCAAGGCCAGAACGGCTTTTGTAAAACTAACCCTATTTGGAATTTGTTCCTCGGCTTCAACCCGCCCTATCTGAGCATGCAAAAAAAATGAAAAAAGAGTTGATTTTTTCATTAACGTCTGAAAATGAAAAAATAGTAATGTTTTTCACGGAGCAGCTATGGCCGCGGCAGCCGCATCATCACTCAAATCCTTAGGGGCGGATCTGCGTTCGCTGCGCAAAGCGCGCGGCCAAACTTTGGCACATTTGGCAGAACAGGTTGATAAATCAGTCGGTTGGCTGAGCCAGGTCGAACGCGATATTTCGCAACCCTCTATCGACGATTTGCGCGCGCTTGCAGCGGCGCTTGATGTTTCGATCTCGGTGTTTTTTGGACAAAGCGAACCCCCCGCCGATGAGGCCGGTTTTGTCGTGCGCCATGGCGCGCGCCGGCCTCTAGGCTCGGGCGAGGCGGGCTTGGTAGAAGAGCTGTTATCGCCCGATTTGACGGATGATTTTGAAATGCTCCATTCTACGTTTGAACCTGGTGCTGCGTTAAGCGCCCCCATCAGCCGCCCCACGCAAGAAGTCGGGTATTTGCTATCAGGAAAACTGGATATGGTGATTGCGGGCAAAGCCTTTACCATCCACCCCGGCGACAGCTTTCGCATCCGCGGAGAAGCGTTTCAATATGCCAACCCCTATACAACAGCGGCCGTTGCGATCTGGGTGATCGCGCCGCCCGTCTATTGAGGCGCTGATGAGCTTTGAAGCCTGGATCATATTTGTCAGTTTTTGGGCATTGTTTGTCACCACGCCGGGGCCCAACGCGCTGAACTGTATCACGGTGGCCCTGCATTACGGCTTTAACACCGCGCTTTTTTGCGTGCTGGCGATACTGACACAAGCATCGTTGTTTCTAACCCTTTCGGCATTTGGCATCACCGCGCTCATCGCCGCCTCCCCTTTGGCATTTGACCTTTTCAAATGGTTGGGCGCAGGGTTTTTGATCTATTTGGGCCTACGGGGGTGGATCAGCGCGGCGCAACCCGTTACCGCGCAAAAACCCGATCATCGGAAAATCTATGTCAAAGCCTTTATGATCGCCACGATCAATCCCAAATCAATCGCTGGATATCTGGCGGCTTTCAGCCAATTTGTTCAGCCGGATATTCCGATATGGGCGCAAATGGGCACGATTTTTCCCACCGCGCTTTGTCTGACCACATGCTCTTACCTTTGCTATTGCGCGATCGGGGCAAAGCTAGGCCAAACCGCAATAAATGCCGTTTTCAGCACAAATTTGCGCCGCATTATGGCACTCTTCTTTGTGTTTTACGGAGTTCTATTGGGCAGTAGCCAAATGGGAAAAGGGGTTTGAGCATGAGGGCGTGCATCAAAGGCGCCTGCGGGCGCGGAGCAATCAAAATTGAACGCCCCAAATCCTTGCGCGATGTTATCGCCTGTCAATGCGGCCAATCTTGCAAGCTGGCCTGCCATTACGGGGCCGCAACGGCAATGCCCACTGAAAGATTGGTTTTTCACTCCAATGCGCGCTTGCAATGGTATAAATCCTCGCAGCATGTTCGACGGGGGTTTTACAACATCTGTGGCTCAAATTTATTTTACGATGATGAGCAGCACTCTGAAATTGCCATCAGCCCTCGCGCGCTTGAAGACCAAGATGAGCTGTCTTTAACAGCGCAGATTTTCACCGCGTCTAAGGGCGCCTTTTATAAGGTTTACGATCAATTGCCCCAGCATCAGCAGTGGAGCGGCAGATGGTCAGACTAGCTCAAAACGCTTCAAATAACTTTAATGCAGAGGCACACAGCCGCGCCATTCGCGAAGCAGCCCAGCAGGTGGGCGCACTCACCAGCCTCACATCACAGATCCTAATATTTGGCCTTAAGGAGTAAGGGGACCATGTCAGAATTTCCATCAACAGCACGCGTTGTTATCATCGGAGGAGGCGCCGTGGGCGCGTCCTGCCTTTATCATTTGGCCAAAGCCGGCTGGCGCGATTGTGTTCTGCTGGAAAAAAACGAATTGACGGCGGGCAGCACCTGGCATGCGGCGGGCAATGTGCCCACCTTTTCCACCTCTTGGTCGGTGATGAATATGCAGCGCTATTCTACAGAACTTTACCGCGGGCTTGGCAAGGCTGTGGATTATCCGATGAATTACCATGTCACCGGCTCGATCCGACTGGCCCATTCGGACGCGCGCATGCAAGAATTCCAGCGCGCCAAAGGTATGGGCAAATCCCAAGGGATGGAGCTGGAAATTTTGGGATTGGATGAGATCAAAGCCCGCTATCCCTTTCTCGAAACACATGACCTGAAAGGCGCGCTATACGATCCCAATGATGGCGATATTGATCCGGCGCAGCTGACCCAAGCCTTGGCCAAAGGCGCACGTGATCTGGGGGCACAAATTTTACGGTTCACCCCCGCCACTGGGGTTGCGCGCGAAAATAACGAATGGATTGTAAAAACCGAAAAAGGCGATATTCGCTGTGAATATGTGGTGAATGCAGCGGGCTATTACGCCCAGCGCGTTGGCGAATGGTTCAAACCTTATGGCGGACGTACGCTGCCAATGATGGTGATGAGCCACCAATATATGCTCACCGATGAAATCCCCGAGCTTGAAGCCTGGAGCGCTGAATCAGGTCATAAGCTGCCGCTGCTGCGCGATGTCGATAGCAGCTATTATCTGCGCCAGGAAAAACACGGGCTGAATTTGGGGCCTTATGAGCGCAATTGCAAAGCCCATTGGGTAAATCCCGAAGATCCAATGCCCGAGGATTTCAGCTTTCAGCTGTATCCGGATGATTTAGAACGCTTGGAATGGTACGTTGAAGATGCGATGGCGCGGGTGCCCTTGCTGGGCTCTGCCGGTGTGTCAAAAGTAATCAACGGGCCCATCCCCTACGCGCCAGATGGAATGCCTCTGATCGGGCCAATGCCCGGCGTACCCAACGCGTTTGAAGCCTGCGTCTTTACCTTTGGCATCGCGCAGGGCGGTGGCGCGGGTAAAGTGCTGGCTGAATGGCTGACCGAAGGCCAAACCGAATGGGATATGTGGTCTTGCGATCCGCGGCGCTACACCGATTACACAGATCCAGATTATTGCGTGCAAAAAGGCATGGAAGTCTATGGCCATGAATATGGCATGCATTTCCCCTGGCATGAATGGCCCGCCGGGCGCGATAAAAAGCTTTCTCCCAATCACCAGAAAATTCTAGAGCTGGGCGGTGTCATGGGCGCCTATAACGGCTGGGAGCGCGCCAATTGGTTTGCCAAACCTGGCGATGATACCAGCGAAGAAACCAGCAAAACCTGGAACCGCGCGGGGCCATGGGAGGCGCGTATCCGCGAAGAATGCGAAGCCGTGCGCGATCATTGCGGCGTGCTTGACCTGCCCGGGTTTTCACGATTTTGGATCCAAGGCACGGGGGCTGATGCTTGGCTGCGCGGGTTTTGCACCGGCGCCATTCCAAAAATCGGGCGAATGAATTTGATCTATGTGGCGGATCGCCGTGGGCGGATCCTCACCGAATTATCCTGCATTCGGCTAGATGTGGATAATTTTGTGTTGATCACGGCCGCCACGGCGCAATGGCATGATGGGGAATTGATCAAGAACAGCCTGCCAGCCGAGATTTCATTGCGCGAAACCACAACCGAGCGCGATACACTCATCGTCACCGGCCCCAAATCGCGCGATATCTTATCCATGATCAGCGATGCGGATCTATCGCGCGGCTGGCTGACCCATCAATGGGCAAATGTGGTCGGTGAAAAAGCCTTTCTGATCCGCGTATCGTTCGCCGGTGAACTGGGCTGGGAAATCCATGCCGAAAACGATGCAATGCCGGAAATTTATGCCGCCGTTCTAGAGGCCGGCGCCAAACCTTTCGGAATGTACGCGCTGAACTCACTGCGCATCGAAAAAGGCTACCGGGCCTGGAAGGGTGATTTATCCACCGATTATTCGATGCTGGAAGGCGGGCTGGAACGGTTTGTGAAATTTGACAAACCCGAAGCGTTCACCGGCAAAGCTGCGCTTCTAAGCGAAAAACAACAAGGCAGCAAAAAACGCTTTGTCACCCTGCGCGTTGATGCGGGCGCCTGCGATGCACCTTATATGTCAACGCTATGGCACAATGGTGAGATCGTTGGAGAAACCACCTCTGGGGCTTGGGGCTATCGGGTGAATGCCTCGCTGGCCTTGGGCATGTTGCGCAGCGATCTGAGCGCGGCAGGGACCGAAGTTGAGGTTGAAATTTACGGTGAACGGCGTAGAGCAATCGTACAAACGGATGAGCCAAGTTGGGATCCGCAAAACGAAAGGCTGCGTGCATGAAAGACATAACCCTATTGGACGGATCCATTGGCCAAGAGCTGGTGAAACGCGCCGGTAAAAAGCCTACTGCTATGTGGTCAACCGCGGTGCTGATTGATCAACCAAATCTGGTAAGAGAGGTTCATAACGACTATTTTTCAGCCGGGGCGAGCGTGGCCACGACCAATACATATCCGGTTCTAAAAGACCGGCTCGAGCGCGAGGGATTGGCCGATCAAATCGAAACCCTTTGGGCGCGCGCGGTGCAAACCGCCTGCGCGGCGCGCCAGGCCCATGGCGCGGGCCGTGTTGCTGGTGCAATTGGCCCTCTGGTGGCCTCTTATCGCCCTGAACTTTGCCCGCCCGCGGCAGAGGCGGAAGCGCTTTATGCAGATATCGTGGCTGCGCTGGCGCCAAATGTGGATGTTTTTATATTAGAAACAATGTGTTCGGCCGATCAGGCTGAGGGGCTTCTAAGAGCCACGGGTAAAACCGATACACCCAGCTGGCTGGCGGTTTCCGTGGATGATTTCAATGGCAAAACGCTGCGATCGGGCGAGCCGCTCGAGGCTTTAAAACCCGTGCTCGACCGTCATAAGCCTGACGCCGTTTTAATCAATTGCGCCCGCCCCGAAGCGGTAAATGAGGGCCTTGAGATTCTAAAAGATTTTGGGCTGCCTTTTGGCGCTTATGCCAATGGATTCACTAAAATAACGGATGGGTTCCTGACCGAAGCGCCAACTGTGGATGCGCTGCAAGAGCGGCAGGATTTAGACCCCAAAGCCTATGCGACCCATGCGATGGGCTGGGTTGCTCAGGGCGCCAGCATCATTGGTGGTTGCTGCGAAGTTGGCCCAGCGCATATCGCAGAAATCGCAAAGCAACTTTCGCAAAATGGCTATCGCATTATTTAACCCGCTAAAAGCGCGCGCCTGAGCGCGCCCAAAAAAACGAGGTATCCGCACATGACAAACCTTCCTTCTCACGCGCGTGTCGTCATCATCGGTGGGGGCGTTATCGGCTGTTCTGTGGCCTATCACCTGGCCAAACTGGGATGGAAAGATGTGGTGCTGCTTGAACGCAAACAGCTGACCTCGGGCACCACATGGCATGCCGCCGGATTGATCGCGCAATTACGCGCCAGCTCGAATATGACCAAACTGGCAAAATATACGCAAGAGCTCTATGGGGCATTGGAGGCTGAAACCGGCGTCTCTACGGGGTTTAAACGGGTTGGATCGATCACCGTTGCCTTGACTGACGAACGCAAAGAGGAAATTTTTCGCTCTGCCGCGATGGCACGGGCCTTTGGCGTCGATATTGACGAAATCACCCCAACGGAAATCGGCGAAAAATACCCCCATCTTAACTTGGAAAACGTGAAGGCCGGCGTATTTCTAGACAAAGATGGCCAAGGCGATCCGGCAAATATTGCCTTGGCTTTGGCAAAAGGGGCCCGTCAAGGTGGAGCGCTGATCCAAGAACGCGTTAAAGTCAGCGCGATTGCCCGTCAAGGCCGACGGGTGACCGGTGTTGACTGGCGGGCGGAAGATGGCAGTAGCGGCCATATCACCTGCGATATGATCGTGAATTGCGCCGGAATGTGGGGCCATGAGGTGGGCCGTATGGCGGGGGTCAATGTGCCGCTGCACGCTTGTGAACATTTTTATATCGTCTCAGAACCCATCAAAGGGTTGAGCCAACTTCCCGTGCTGCGGGTGCCCGATGAATGTGCGTATTATAAAGAAGATGCCGGAAAAATGATGCTAGGTGCCTTTGAGCCACAGGCAAAACCCTGGGCGATGAATGGCATTCCTGACAGTTTTGAGTTTGATCAATTGCCCGAAGATTTTGATCATTTCGAACCGATTTTGGAAATGGCGATCAACCGCATGCCAATGTTAGGTGAAGCCGGCATTCATACGTTTTTCAACGGCCCGGAAAGTTTCACGCCCGATGATGCCTATCATTTGGGCCTTGCACCTGAAATGGATAATGTCTGGGTAGCGGCCGGGTTTAATTCGATCGGCATTCAGTCGGCCGGTGGCGCGGGTATGGCGCTGAGCCAATGGATGGAGAGCGGCTCAAAGCCCTTTGATCTGGGGGATGTCGATATTAACCGAATGCAACCTTTTCAGGGCAATAAACATTATTTATTCGAGCGCTCAAAAGAAACGCTGGGCCTGCTTTATGCCGACCATTTTCCCTATCGGCAAAAAGCTTCTGCACGCCATATCCGGCATTCCCCGTTTCATTCAAAACTCGATGCTGATGCCGCGGTTTTTGGCGAAGCTGGCGGGTGGGAGCGGCCCAACTGGTTTGCCAAGCCAAGCCAACAGCGCGCCTATCACTATAGCTGGAAACGCCAGAACTGGTTTGACAATGCCGCCCAAGAGCTAGCCGCCTTAAGAACTGGCGTGGGCATGTATGATATGTCATCATTTGGAAAATTGCGCGTCGAAGGCCCCGATGCAGAGGCGTTTTTAAACTATATCTGCGGCAATGATTTATCGGTACCAATTGGCAAAATTGTCTATACGCAGTTTCTCAATCACGCAGGTGGTATTGAAGCGGATATCACAGTAACCCGGCTCAGCGAAACCGCCTTTATAGTGATAACGCCCGCCGTAACACGCTTGGCCGATGAAACTTGGATGCGCCGCCATTTAGACGACCGCGCCGTTGTCATCACCGATGTGACCGCAGGCGAGGCGGTGATGGCTGTGATGGGCCCGCAGGCGCGCCAGCTGTTGCAAGCCGTATCTCCTAATGATTTTAGCAACGAGGCCAACCCCTTTGGCACGATGCAAGAAATCGAAATCGGCCTAGGTTTGGCGCGTGCACATCGCGTCAGCTATGTGGGTGAGCTGGGCTGGGAAATTTACGTCAGCAGCGATATGGCGCTGCATCTTTACGACACGCTGAGCGCAGCGGGCACCGCCTTTGATCTAAAACCTTGTGGCATGCATGCGATGGATTGCGGGCGTATTGAGAAAGGCTTTCGCCATTTCGGCCATGATATCACCTGCGAAGATCATGTCTTAGAAGCCGGCTTGGGGTTTGCTGTTAAAACCAATAAACCCGAATTTATCGGCCGCGATGCGGTGCTGCGCAAGAAAGAGGCGGGGCTGAACACCCGCCTGCTGCAATTTCAACTGCAAGATCCGGGTCCGATGCTCTATCACAATGAACCCGTGCTGCGTGATGGCGAAATTGTAGGCTATCTCAGCTCGGGCGCTTATGGCCATTCCCTCGGGGCTGCGATTGGCATGGGTTATGTGCCCTGCAAGGGCGAAACCAGAGAGGATCTTTTGGCCTCGGCGTATGAAATTGACGTTGCTGGTACGCGCATAAAAGCCACAGCCTCACTGCGGCCACTCTATGATCCAAGCGCCACGCGGGTGAAAGCCTAAGTGTCACATCACAGATAAACATTTTATCCATGCGGGCTGTTACCTGCGCAAAGCCGTTAACATGCAGTTCATATCCGTATGACTGGCGGTGCGGCGCAGGCTTTTGCGCCGCACGAAGCCAAGCTTAACATAGAGGTTAATATGCAAACAGTAGATCATGTAAAATGGCTGGCGACAGCCGTTCAATTGGTGGGGTATGGTTTAACCGGAATGGGGATCACCCCTTGGAATATATATTTATTTTTTGCAGGTATTCTGCTTTGGTTCGCAGTGGGTGTGATGTGGAAAGATCGAGCCATTATGGTGGTGCATATTGGCGCGTTCATCTCGCTTCTAGGCGGGTATCTCAGCGCCGCTTAAACCGTCAGTTTTTTTTGAATTTCTGTGCTCTCCCTTTGCGCCTCTTACAAATTTAACCCTATAATATTACGCGCTTTAAAAGCCGAGCACGGCTAAATCACACCAGCCCAAAATACCGGGAAATACCGAACACATAGAGGCAAAAAAATACAATATTGATCCATTTTAACTGCGGTTCGCTACGCAGCCACGCGCAAAAAATCCAAATCGCACAAAAGGGCAGTGAAAAGAACATCGTATAGGGGTAAAAATCAAAAACCACCGCTGCGACGCTTAACAGACCAAACACCAGGGCAATATTTTTCAACCGTTGTTCGGCCGTTTCTGACACTTCAAACGCCCCGCGACGCACATCTTGCATAAGCAACTCCTTCTTCTTTGCTGCCGGCCTTTATAGGCAAGGCCAAGATTTCGTAAATAAAAGCGCCTAGCGGCGTCAATGATGACCGTGTCCAGTTTTAAAGGTTAGGGCACACTTTAATGCATGTTCTTTGACCGCACCCTATTGCTTAACTCATATGCAGAGACCCGATTATAATGTGCGACCGGCCACCCTCAAACCGCCATGGCCTGTCGCTATATCTCGCAAACCGCCCTCTTGCATGCTGCGGCAACACCTAGGATAACACAGCCCAACCCACATGTCTTCTGCTCTTAAAAAGCCCCACGCAAAATAGGCGTGCACGGGCTGGTTGAGCCTGCTCAACGCAAGCTGTAGCTTTATGAAACCTGAAGCACAATCTTACCGATATGGGCGCTGCTTTCCATCCGCTCATGCGCGGCTGCAGCCTCTTCCAAAGCAAAACTGCTATCCATCACCGGTGCAATCCGCTCCTCTTCCAGAAGCGGCCATACGTTTTGCAACAAGCTTTGGGCAATCCGCGCTTTTGCCAAATCAGACTGCGGGCGCAGCGTGCTGCCGGTTAAGGTTAAGCGCCGCGTCATCATCTGCACAAAATTCAGCTCTAGTTTGGGACCTGCCAAGAACGCGATTTGTACCAACCGCCCATCATCGGCCAAAGCGTTGAGATTGCGCGGGATATAATCGCCTCCAACCATATCCAAAATCAGATGGGCGCCGCCCTGTGAACGCAGCGCCGCCACAAAATCCGCCTCGCGGTAATTCACCGCTTGCTCAGCCCCAAGATCCAAACAGGCCTGACATTTTGCAGCGCTGCCAGCCGTCGTGAAAACCCGCGCTCCAAATGCATGGGCCAATTGAATCGCTGTGGTGCCAATACCGGATGATCCTCCATGCACCAAAAACCGCTCACCGGCCTGCAATCCCCCGCGCATAAATACATTTGACCACACGGTGAAAAAGGTTTCAGGCAAGCAGGCCGCCTGCTTTAAATCCATACCATTCGGGACCGGCAAGCAATGCGCAGCAGGGGTGACCGCATATTCTGAATAGCCCCCACCTGGCAGTAAGGCGCATACCTGATCACCCAGCTGCAGATTATGCACGCCAGCCCCTAATGCGCAGATCGTGCCCGAGGCTTCCAACCCCGGCAAATCGCTGGCCCCTGCCGGTGGATCATAGAGGCCCGCGCGCTGTAAAGCATCAGGGCGATTGACCCCGGCATAGGCCAATTTGATCACCACATCGCCATAATTTGGTTGCGGCACAGGGCGGGTGCAGAGCCGCAGCATAGACGGACCACCCGGTTTCTCAATCTCAACGGCGCGCATTCTTGAAAGGGCAGCGAATTCCGGCTCCTGAACCGCGCTCATGATCGACCACGCCATTGACCGGGCAAAGAGCTCACTTCAGAAGGAGAGGGCGCTTTGATTTTGCTGAAAATCTTGCTTGGGCCGGCGCTTAAACGGCTGAATACAGGGTTTTCCCGCATCTTATGTTTGAAGCTTTCAAACTGCATGACATTGGCGATACGCCGCTCTAAAAAATCCCATGTTGCTTGATAATTGACGCTGTCATCGCCCAACCAATATAAAACGCAGGATGTATAAACCGCGCTTAACGTTGTGCGTTTACTATACCAATTGAGATCGCGCGAGCTATCCCCAATCGCCTGCCATATGGCATCGCTTGTGCCCCAGATTAATTTGGCACCTTCAAGCGTGTTTTGCGGCAAAGCAAATAAGGTTGACCCCCGTCTAACCGCTTCTTTATCCGCCACCGCCTGTAATCGAGTTCGCACCGCAAAGATGATTTTCTCGCGAATTTTTAATTCTGACAAATCCGCAGCCTGCATCGCCTCTAGCATTGCCTGATCGCCTGCGCGGTGAAAGGCAACCGCCAGATCCAAGGCCCCACGTGGAAAATGCAAACGCGCCGCTGGCTCGGATATCTGCGCATCAGCACAAGCCGCCCGGAAGCTGGTTTCAGACCAACCGTCAAAGGGCACATGCATCAATATGGCCGCGAGCAACGCTTGTGTTGCGTCATGTTGGGGATCATTCATACTCTTCACAACCTTCTCTAAATGCCAACTCTAGACAAAATAGCCGCGCCTTGCTAGAGGACCAGCTCCTGCGACTTTATGCAACTTTAATCTAGAAAGGTGGTGACAACCACATGCAGGTAAGTGTTCGCGAAAACAATGTTGATCAGGCGCTACGGGTTCTGAAAAAGAAGCTGCAACGCGAGGGCGTTATTCGAGAAATGAAGCTGAAGCAACATTTCGAAAAACCGTCGGAGAAACAGGCGCGCGAGAAAGCGGAGGCGATCCGTCGTGCCCGCAAACTGGCCCGTAAAAAGGCCGAACGCGAAAATATGATGTAAAAGCCCACGCCTTTGGGCAAAGTCGTTTGACCCCCATGATTAACGTCGTGGGGGTTTTTATTTTACCGGTGACGCAAATGGCACCGCAGATCTATAAAGCGGGATGAAAAAGCCCGCGCCCCCGCTCCAAGCTTGTGACCCCGGACTTGTGGCACGCCTCAGCTTTGAGTAGATTTGCCCAAATTAGACAATCAAGGATTTCATAATGGATTGGCCCAATCTTATAAAGACCGCGAGCGCCCGCGTGACGCCCTATATTCGACAAACGCCAATTGTGACATTTGAAACCCGCACCGTAACGCAGCCTGTGACCCTTAAATTAGAGCAATTGCAACACGCTGGCAGCTTCAAAACCCGCGGTGCCTTTAACACTTTGCTTGGCACAGAACCGCCCGCGGCTGGGTTGGTGGCAGCCTCGGGGGGCAACCATGGCGCCGCCGTGGCTTACGCGGCGCAAAGGCTGGGCTTTCCCGCCCGCGTGTATGTGCCGGAAATTGCCGGCCCAGCAAAGACTTCCCTTATCCGCGCCTGCGGCGCCGATCTTCAGGTGGTGCCAGGGGCCTATTCAAACGCCTTAGAACAAGCCAAAGCCTGGGAAGAAAAAACCGGCGCGATGCAAATTCACGCCTATGATGCTGAGGCCACGGTTGCAGGCCAAGGCAGCTGTTTCGTTGAATGGGAACAGCAGGGGCTAAATGCAGATACGGTGCTTATCGCGGTGGGCGGCGGCGGGCTTATCGCCGGCGCTTTGGGATGGTTTCAGGGGCGGTGCAAAATTGTTGCCGTTGAACCAGAACGCTGCGCCACGCTACACGCGGCACTGAGCGCAAGCGCCCCCGTGAATGTTGAGGTCTCGGGCGTTGCGGCAAATGCTTTGGGCGCGCAAAAAATTGGGACTATCTGCTTTGATCTGGCGCAATCTACCGGCATAGAGTCGGTGCTTGTTTCTGACGCTGCCATCACGCAGGCCCAGCGCAGGCTTTGGCAAGATAATAAGCAGGTGGTTGAACCCGCAGGCGCGGCCGCTCTGGCGGCTGTGCTCAGTGGCGCCTATACACCTGAGCCAGACGAGCGCTTGGCAGTTTTGGTCTGCGGGGGCAATATTGCCTCAGACCCGCTTGCATAACGCCGCTCAGTAAATCTTTGGCACGTATAATTTATCGGGCAGCACGCGGCGTTCATAATCAGGGTTAAACACCCGTTCTGGCAAAGTAATCTTTTCAGACGGCATATCCTGATAGGGAATCTTGCCCAGAATATGTTCGATACAATTCAGCCGTTCGCGCTTTTTATCGTTGCCTTCCACGATATACCAAGGCGCCTCTGGAATATTGGTACGGGCAAACATATCTTCTTTGGCTGTTGTATATTGCTCCCAACGAATGCGGCTTTCCAAATCAATCGGCGAAAGCTTCCATTGTTTCATCGGATCATGGATGCGCATCAAAAACCGCATCTGCTGCTCTTCATCTGAAATAGAAAACCAATATTTCAAAACAAGAATACCCGAACGCACCAACATGCGTTCAAATTCAGGTACATCGCGAAAAAACTGTTCGACCTGATCTTCTTCAGCAAAACCCATCACCCGCTCAACACCGGCGCGATTATACCAGGAGCGATCGAACAAAACAATTTCTCCACCCGCTGGCAAATGCGGGACATAACGCTGAAAATACCATTGCGTCTGCTCGCGCTCTGAGGGTTTTGGCAACGCCACAACCCGGGCAACCCGTGGATTCAAGCGTTGCGTAATGCGCTTTATCACACCGCCCTTGCCGGCGCTGTCGCGCCCCTCGCAGATGATTAGGATTTTGGCACCTGTGGCTTCAACCCAATGCTGCAACTTGATCAGCTCCATCTGCAAGCGCAACAGGTTGCGATAATAGACCCGCCGATCCAGCATATCCGGATGCTTATCCTTGTAAATCTTGCGGATCTCTTCGGTCAGCATCGGTTCGCTGAACTCATTTTCATAGAGCTCATCCAGCGTATCTTCCAATTCGGCTTCCAGCCAATCGCGCGGGGTTGAGGAGGTTTCGTTCATTCTTATTCCTTTGTAATGCGAACCATAATAAACGCTGCAATGGCAGATGTCACTGAGGTTACAATTCTTGGCACGACAAGCGCGCTTGGCGCGGTTATTCTTGCGCTCCTGCAATCGTCAAAGCGTTGACAGTCTGCAATACAGCCCAAATGCGCCAAACAGAGCCACCCACAGAAATCCTCTGCTTAATGTGTAAAGGGCGAGATTGAGCTTGCAGGGTCTTTGGAAAATAAATACACTTTAAAAGTGTTTCTTGTTTTTGTATTTCTCTTTAAGTTTTGTAATGTATTTTTTTAAATTTCTAAAATCCGCGATACTTTCCTTGGCGGCCGCGGTTTCAACCCAAGCCGTGTCGGAAACCGCCGCAGATCTGGTTTCCACGATACAGCATCCGAATTTTCAACATATCTATCTCATCACCGATCCTGACGCTCGGTCTTTTGAGGCCAGATTGATTTTCCAAAACGGTGAATTAGACAACCCCTACGCTGAAGGGCTTGCGCATTATGTCGAACATTTGGCTTGGCTCAACGTGACGCAAAGCAAAGATTTTGAGGCCCTTCGCCATTCTAATGCATGGACCAATTTAACCAGCACAGCCTATGTCACGCATAGTTCAGAGACGTGGTTAACCAAAGAGTTGCAGCGCTTGGTCGAGGTTAGCGCTCCCTTCACCTTGGCTAAAAGCTTTATGTTGGAAGAGCGGGATATTATCCTGCGCGAATATGAGGCGAGTGTCGCAGAAAACCCTTATTTCGAAATTGAACAAAATATAACTAGAGCACTTTACCCAAGCTCACCATGGGCGAGATCGGTACTTGGATCCCCGACTGAAATAGAAGATTTCAGCTTAATCAACGCAAAAAAATTACACCGTAAAAGCCATGAATTGGGCAATGCCGTTTTAATCGTTACCGGGAATATTTCAAAGACCACCTTACAAAAAGCATTAAGAAACTTAAATTCCCCAAAACCTGCCGCTCCCATTGCGCCGACACCTCTGCCCACTCCTGAGGTCGGAAACGAACGTGTCGCGGCAGATATACACGTTGCAAGGCTTGGCAGCCCGACTTTATTCTATCGAAAACTAATTAAACGCCCCCCCTGCTCGGATGCGGCCTTTTGCGATCAAACAGTTCGAGTTTTACGCGCAGCGCTCGACTCATCTTTACCCGGCGGGATAGCCGGCCCTTTACGGTTTGATAATTTTTTCGCGCGCAGCTTCTGGTTTGACTTGCGCGCCATAGGGTCAAAGCATCTGCTAATTGAATTCACAGCAGAACCCGATTTGAATATTTCTTTAAGCAAACTCGAAACCGAATTTACCAAAGTTTTCAACGAAATCGTCCAGCAAGGTATCCCCGAAAAAACAATCAAACAGATCAAAAAGCGATTTCAGGGTCACCTTAACGACGTTTTAAAACGCAAAAATTACAGAAAAAACCTTCTTATTGATCGGGTGTCCAACCGTCAGCCTTATTACGGGCTCACAGCTGAACGGCGGGCTCTGCGAAGCGTCACCGCGCAAAAGATCAACGATTTGTTAACCGCCCTCGGCCAATCCGGACGCACAGTTATCTACCGGGCAAATGAATTATGAAAAAGGAAAATCCAAATGATAAGATGTTTTCTAATTTTTGCGACAAGCATGCTTTTGAGCTGCCAAGAGGATGATCTAAATGCAGATGCCAGTGACGAAACACGTCCAGCAGAATTCAAAATGTTACCAGAAGAAAACCGCAGCGTTATTTTGGCCACGACCCCCCTGGGGCATACATTTCATTTTATGCCGATCTATGAACCCGGTGTAACGGATATAACGATCATGATTGCCTGGCCTTCCAACTGGGCCTATGAGGCATCGCGCAATCCGGCCGTTCCATATATTGGCACAGAAACCCTTTTAAGTGGAGGAACGGAAGATATTTCTCCAAAGGAATTGAATGAATTTCTATCGGACAGAAATTCAGGCGGATCGCTCACTCCCACTGCAGACTACGTGTATGGCGAAATCAACTTTCCAAAAGACTACCGCGAAGACGTCATTAAACTCGCCTCTGATACATTGCGCAGCCCGAAATTTGATCCACGTTGGGTTCACAGAATTAAGGGTTCAATACGCCAAAACATGCAGTCTGCGGATTTAAAAACAGAAACAAAAATGTGGAATTTAGCTCGAAAAGCGAATTTGGGCGATAACCCTCTATACCATTTTCTGACGTTGCCCGATCTTAGGGTGATTGATGAGGTATCTGTGGATATGTTACGCCAATGGCATAAGCAAACCTTTACGCAATCAGGCTTAACAATCGTGGTCACTGGCGCCATTTCCCGGCAAGATGCCGGCAAATCAGTGGATACCTTGCTTTTTGATCTGCCAAAAGGTCGCGTATCTCCACCGCATGACGTAAACGTAACGATAAAACCGCAAACCGTTTTTCTGCATGTACCAGAGGCTGAGAAAACAACAATCGGGATATTAGGCCGCCTACCTGCCACCTCTCAGGGCAATGACTTAACCGACCGCTTAGCCTTATCGCATTTTTCGCAAAGCGGGTCAGGCCCTTTATTTTCTGCTCTGCGCACCGAACAGCGCGCGAGTTATGGCTTTCAGGCTGGATTTTTCAATTATAACCGCCAGAATAGAGCCCTGATTATAACCGGCGCCGTTGCCGCAGAGCAAGCCGCAGAAGTGGCGGCAGATATCCCCGAAATATATGAAGAATATCGCTTAGATCCCAATTTTGAAACCTTGGCAGATCTGCGAAATGGTATGGTTAATCAGACACAAAAAAATGTCACCTATGTAAATATCGCTGCCCAAACAATTTTAGAATTGGCCCTTGATAAACGCGATCCAAAAATCGCTCCAAAACTACATAACGAATTGGCAAAACTACATTCGCAAGATCTGAAATCAAGAATGAAAACCGTATTCCCACCCAAAAGTGAATTGGCGGTTTTCGCAGCAGGGCCAAGCAAGAAGGGCTGGTCGGATGCCTGCGTTATTTCAAAAATCGAAGCGCTTGATGACTGTTAAGGCTGAAAGAAATCTAGCAGATATTTTTCAGCTCTCGATGCACAAATATTCCATAAACCCGCGCGGTCAGCATGCGCAAATTTACAAAGGCAAGGCCGTGGTTTTAAAAACAGTGCGCAGCGCAAATAACGATTGCATCTGCGCCACGCCGGGCAGCCGGGCCAAAGATTGACGATGGATGCGGGCGTAATCCTCTGTGCTATCAGCCACCACTTTCAGCAAATAATCAGCGCTGCCCGCCATCAGATGGCACTCTAAAACATCGGGTACCCGCGCAACGGCTTTTTCAAAGCTATCCAAAATTTCATCCGCTTGACCCGATAAGGTGATTTCCACAAAAACCGTGGTCGGCTTTTGCAATTTGCGCGGATCCAGCAAGGCCACATAATCTTTTATATAGCCCTCTGCCTCCAGCCGCTGGATCCGCCGATGACAGGCTGAGGCAGACAGGTTTACCCGTTCAGCCACATCCGCATTTGACATTCGCCCCTGCCGCTGCAGGATAACCAAGATTCGACGATCCGTTGAGTCAATCTGCATATCTTGCAATAATCTTCTAATATTTTATCAATTATTTATATTATATTTGAAAAATAGTGTAATTCAATCACAATCTTTTCAAGAAAATTGCGTGTGATACCTGTCATAATTTGCGCAAAGCAAAAAGGAGCTCAACATGCAAATAGGATGTCCTACAGAAATTAAACCGCAAGAATTCCGCGTTGGAATGACACCAAATGCGGTAAGCGAAGCCACCCGGCACGGGCATAAAGTGATGGTTCAGGCAGGTGCAGGCGCTGGATCGGGCTTTTCGGATGCTGAATATCAAAGCGCCGGGGCGCAAATTGTTGAGACAGCAGAAGAAGTCTTCACCAGTTGCGATATGATCGTAAAAGTCAAAGAGCCTCAGGCCGTTGAGCGCGCTCAATTGCGCGAAAATCAACTGTTATTCACCTATTTGCATTTGGCACCGGACGCGGCGCAAACGCAGGATCTTTTGGCCTCTGGTTGCACTGCAATTGCCTATGAAACAGTAACCGACCAGGCGGGCGGATTGCCTTTATTGGCGCCCATGTCCGAAGTTGCGGGGCGCTTGGCACCGCAAGTTGGCGCATGGACCTTGCAAAAAGCCAATGGCGGGCGCGGCGTACTCATGGGCGGCGTGCCAGGTGTTTTACCGGCCAATGTCTTAGTCATTGGGGGCGGCGTTGTCGGCACACATGCCGCTAAAATTGCCGCGGGTATGGGCGCAGATGTCACCGTGCTTGACCGTTCTTTGCCGCGCCTGCGATTTTTGGATGATGTCTTTGGTGGGCAATTTAAAACGGGGTATGCCAATAGCGCACTAACCGCCGAGTTGGCCAGCGCCGCCGATATGATCATCGGTGCCGTATTGGTACCCGGCGCCACAGCGCCAAAATTGATCACAAAAAATCAATTGAACAGCTTAAAACCCGGCGCCGCGCTGGTAGATGTGGCGATTGACCAGGGCGGCTGCTTTGAGACATCGCGCGCCACAACGCATCAAGATCCGATCTATCAAGTGGATGGGATCCAACATTATTGCGTGGCCAATATGCCCGGCGCGGTTGCGCGCAGTTCTACGCAAGCTTTGGGCAATGCCACATTGCCGTTCTTATTGGCGCTGGCAGATAAAGGCTGGCAGGCCGCTTGCGCTGACGATCCCCACCTTTTGAACGGCTTGAATATTCACGCCGGAACGGTGACCCATGCCGCTGTGGCAGACGCATTGGGCTATGCACTTAGCCAGCCCAATCTAACGCTTAAAACCGCAGCCTAAAATACAGGCTAAAACACAGGCTAAAACTTAGACCTCCCGCTGAAGGGCCGTGCGAATATCGATTAATATATCCAACTCGCTCGGCCCTGAAGGCGCGGCATCAGGCGCAACCTCTTCCGCTTTGCTCTGCGCCTCTTTAAGCTTATTGACGTAACGTACCAGCAAAAACACCACCCAAGCGATGATCAAAAAATTGATCACGGCCATGATAAACGCCCCATAGGCAAACACCGCAACCCCCGCCTCACGCGCCGCTGCAAGAGACACGAAATCGCCCTCGCCCCGCAGAACCACGAATAAGTTACCAAAGTCGACCCCGCCCAAAAATAATCCAATCAACGGATTGATCAAATCCCCGACCATTGATTTGACGATCGCCGTAAACGCCGCACCGATAATGATGCCAACGGCCATATCCATCACATTGCCTTTGGCAATAAAACCTTGAAACTCTTTCAACATAACGTGCCTTTCAAAAATAAATTTAAATAATAAAATAAAAAATCAGCTCTGAGGCTGCGCGTCTTTTAAGGCATATTTAGCGTGTCTTGTATATTTTTAATTGTTTTTAGGCCGCAAAAAAAGGGCCCAAAGGCCCTTGATCACTCTGCTTAAAATCCAGCCCGGCGCTTTTAAGCCGGTAAATCGCCCGAAAGAATATAGGTTAGTATCGCAACGACTTGGCTGGGATCTTGCGCAACGGCCAAAGCCGCTGCGTCAACTTCTTTCAACGCATGCTGATGCTCTGCCCCATGCAGTACGATTAAAGATTTCCCCAAGGCGGCCGCATAGCCTGCATCAAAGGCCGCGTTCCATTGCTTATATTTCTCGCCAAAGCGAACCACCACAATATCTGCCTCTTCGATGCCTTTACGGGTGCGCATCGCGTTCAACTTTGCGCCTTTATGGTCGTGCCAAAACTTGTTGGATTCTGCGCCCAAAATGGCAACGCCGCAATCATCACTGGCGGCATGATCCGTGACTGGGCCGGTAAACACCACATTAAGATCCCGCGCACCATGCGCGATTTGATCGCGCCAATCTGTGTGAATCTCACCAGATAAATAAACTGTTAGCATCATGACCGTTTCCTCATCCAAAGGTTTTACTTACGCGAATTTGCATTTTACATCCGCAAGGCGCCGCCTGTTGCAGAGGCCACTTTGGCCACAATTTTGGCGCCCACGGCTTCAATCTCAGCATCTGTCAGCGTCACCTCTATGGGCTGCAAGCGCACCCGAATAGCGATTGATTTTCGATCAACCCCTAAGCTGCCACCGATAAATTCATCGAACACGCGCACATCGGTAATCAGCGTTTTATCCGCGCCTTGCGCCGCGTTCACCAAATCCAGCGCCTCGGTTTTATGATCCACGACGAAGGCAAAATCACGCTCGACGGCTTGCAAATCTTTTAGCTTCAGCGCAGGCCGCGTGGCCGAGTTGTTGCGCGGCAAGGGCACCTCATTGGGCCAAATGGTGAAGCCAACGGCCGGCCCTTTGATGTCAAAAGCCGCCAATATTTTGGGATGCAGCTCACCAAACACCGCCAATGTTTTTTTCGGACCCAAACAAATCTGACCATGCCGGCCCGGATGCCACCAAGGCGCCGCGCCGCGCCGTATCTGCGTTTTCACAGGCGCTCCAATTGCGCCAAGGATCGACAGAGCATCGGCTTTGGCATCAAAAAGATCTACATCGCGGTCAGAGGCATGCACGTCTTTCGGAGCGCTGCGCCCAATCAAAAGACCGGCAATTTGCAAATCTTGTTCCTCGGGCTCACCGCCGCTAAAGACGGGGCCAATTTCAAACAAGGCAAGATCTGCAAACCCCCGCGCTTGGTTGCGCTGCGCCGCAGCCAGTAGCCCGGGCAACAGATCAGGGCGCATATGGCTCATATCCGCGCTGATCGGGTTTTCAAGCCGGGTTGCATCACTACCAGCGCCAAAAAGCGCGGCCGCAGCTTGATCGATGAATGAATAGCTTACGCATTCGTGAAAGCCCAAAGCCGCGCCTGCGCGCCGGGCAGCTTGCTCGCGTTTTTGCACGGGCGATAAAATCGGTTTGGGCACGCCGGGTAAGACCCGGGGCAAGGGCTTGCCCTGCAATTTTGTTAAGGAGGCTATCCGCGCAACCTCTTCCACCAAATCCGCCTCGCCCAGAACATCCGGGCGCCAACTGGGCACATGCGCCGTTTTGCCATCCAGCACAAAGCCAAGCGCGGTCAGGCTTTGGCGCTGCGTAGCCTCGGGGATTTCCATACCAACCAAAGATTGAATGCGATCCGTATCCAATCGGTAGGCGCGCGCATGATCTGGCACCGCTCCCGCCATCACCACCTCAGAGGCCTCACCGCCGCATAAATCTAGGATCATCGCCGTGGCAGCTTCAACGCCTAAGGGTGTCCAAGCGGGATCGATACCGCGTTCAAACCGATAACGCGCATCAGAATTAATTTTCAGCGCGCGCCCCGTATAGGCGGTGCGCACCGTCTCAAAAAACGCCGCTTCCAGAAACACAGAAGTTGTGCCCTCAGAGCAGCCACTGTGCAATCCCCCCATAATTCCGCCCAGGCTTTCCACCCCGGCGGCATCGGAAATCACCGTCATACCTTCGCTCAAAGTATAGTCTTTATCATCCAAGGCGGCGAAAACTTCGCCGCCCGTCGCACGGTGCACCCGCAAGGCTGAACCTTCAACCTTATCCGCATCAAAGACGTGCAAGGGGCGGTTGTTATCATAGGTGAAAAAATTCGTGATATCGACCAGCGCCGAAATTGGACGCAGGCCGATCGCTTTCAGCCGGTCTTGCAACCAGGCAGGGCTGGGGCCATTTTTGACGCCGCGAATAACCCGGCCAAAGAAAACCGGACATTGCGCTTGCGTATCCTCATCAATCGTAACCGAGATTGGGCAGGGAAACTGACCCATAACCGGTTCGACCGGATAGGGTTTCAACACGCCCAGCCCGCGGGCGGCCAAATCGCGCGCAATCCCGCGCACGCCCAGCGCATCTGGGCGATTGGGCGTGATCGCAATATCAATTAGAGTATCCACTTTCGATGGATCATTTTCAGCCAAATAATCAACAAAACTTTGCCCGACTTCGCCAGATGGCAATTCAATAATCCCGTCATGCTCGTCGCTTAATTCCATTTCGCGTTCGGAACACATCATGCCAAAGCTTTCGACACCGCGAATTTTGCCGACCCCGATCGTAGTATCAATGCCTGGCACATAAGTGCCCGGCGTGGCAACCACCACGGTGATGCCCGCGCGCGCATTCGGCGCGCCACAAATAATCTGCAACTCACCCTGATCAGTGCTTACTTGGCAGACGCGCAGTTTATCTGCATCCGGGTGTTGCTCGGCTGCAATCACCTTGCCAATTCGGAAATCACTCAACCGATCCGCCGGGTTTGACACCTCTTCCACTTCAAGCCCGAGATCGGTCAAAGCGTATAAAATATCGTCTAATGCAGCATCAGTGTCCAGATGGTCTTTCAGCCAAGAGAGCGTGAACTTCATGACAGGCCTCCGTGTAAATTGGGCTGATCCAGGCTGGAAAACCCGTAATGACGCAGCCATCGTAAATCACTGTCGAAGAAGGCGCGTAAATCCGGAATTCCATATTTCAGCATGGCGATGCGATCGATGCCCATACCAAAGGCGAACCCCTGCCACTTCTCCGGATCGATGCCACCAGCTTGCAGTACTTTGGGATGTACCATGCCAGAGCCCAGAATTTCTAACCAGTCATCCCCCTCGCCCACTTTCAACTGCCCGCCTGCCCAACTGCAACGGATATCCACCTCAGCAGAAGGTTCCGTAAACGGGAAATGCGAAGCGCGAAACCGCAACTCAACATCATCAACCTCAAAATAGGCTTTTACGAATTCTTCCAAAACCCATTTGAGATTGGCCATGGAAATATCTTTATCAATTGCCAAACCTTCTACCTGATGAAACATCGGCGTATGGGTCTGATCGTAATCTGCGCGATACACGCCGCCGGGGCAAATCACCCGCACTGGCGCGCCAGTTTTTTCCATCGTGCGAATTTGTACCGGACTGGTATGCGTGCGCAGCACGTGGGGGGGGCGATCATCACCCTCTGCGCGATGCATGTAAAACGTATCCATTTCCGCGCGCGCCGGGTGATGCCCGGGGATATTCAACGCGTCAAAATTATACCAATCTGTATCAATCCGCGGGCCTTCAGCCACGCCGAAACCCATATCGGCAAAAATCGCTGTGACTTCTTCGGTTACCTGCGAAATCGGATGGATCGTACCGCGGCGTTGATCACGCGCTGGCAATGTAACGTCCAACCATTCAGTGCGCAAACGCTCGTCCAGCGCGGCATCAGCCAGCGCGGCTTTACGCGCCATCAGCGCCGAATTCAGCTCTTCTTTTAACGCGTTCAGCGCCGGGCCCGCCACTTGCCGCTCTTCGGGTGTCATCTTACCCAATTCGCGCAGCTTCAGGCTGACCTCGCCTTTTTTTCCAACCGCTGCGAGGCGGGTTTCTTCCAAGGCGCTTTCATCCTGCGCAGCCGCAATCGCAGCTATATATTTTTCGCGTAGACCATCCATAGATCTTCTCCAAATCCAGACGCCCTCTGCTATCATATTTGGAACCGGGTGCAACCCGCTTAGCAGGGCAGGCCCAAGCCCGACAGGCTTTATAAACTAAGAAAGCCTCCGATCAAATTGGCGGCCTTGGCCAAAATAAAAAAGCACCGCAAACGCTGTTTGCAGTGCTTTAAAACTCAATTTTTAAACGCTGGTTTAGGCCAAGGCCGCCTTGGCCTGCAAGACAATCGCCTCAAACGCTGCCGGCTCATGCACGGCCAGATCGGCCAGAACCTTCCGGTCAACCTCAATACCCGCCAAGCCAAGCCCATTGATAAAGCGCGAATAGGTCATCGCCTCATCATGACTACGCACGGCTGCGTTGATCCGCTGGATCCACAAGGCCCGAAAGTTGCGCTTCCGGTTATGCCGGTCGCGGGTTGCATATTGATTGGCTTTATCAACCGCCTGCGCCGCGACTTTAAACGTGTTTTTACGACGTCCATAATAGCCTTTCGCAGCTTTTACGATTTTCTTGTGACGGGCGTGGGTTACGGTACCACCTTTAACGCGTGACATATCTTATCCTCCTCAGCGCGAATAGGGCATCATCGACTTGACGATTCTTTCGTCAGGCGTTGACATCACTGTTGTGCCGCGGGCGTTGCGGATGAATTTACGGGTGCGTTTGATCATTCCGTGGCGTTTGCCGGCTTGACCGGTTTTCACACGGCCATTCGCCGTTACTTTGAACCGCTTTTTGCAGCTCGATTTGGTCTTCATCTTAGGCATTTCCGTCTCCTGTCTTAACAAAGGTCGGTTTATACGCGACTCGGCATGCCCTTTCGGCCGGCCACGTTGAAGAGATTGCCGTATAGGGCGCTCCTTCTATAAGCGCAAGTGCAAATCGCGCTATTCTGGATCGGTGGAATAAATCATCCGTTCATTGCACGGCGCCACGCGTAAAATATTCGTGGTGCCCGGAATATTGAACGGCACACCGGCTGTTACAACCACCTGATCATTTTCTTCGGCAAACCCTTGTGACAACGCTGCCCGCACGGCGCTGACCACCGCTTCCTTGAAGCGCTCTTTGGGGCCTGAGCGTACACAATTGGTACCCCAGCTTAGCGCCAAACGCCGCGACGTTCCGATTTCTGACGTCATCGCAATAATGGGCACACGCGGACGCTCGCGCGCGGTTAACAGCGCGGTTGTGCCCGATTGCGTATAGCAGCATATCGCCTTCACATCAGTTGTTTCGGCAATTTCCCGCGCCGCGGCGACAATCGCATCTGCCACCGTATGGCGTTTGGCTTTGCGCGAGGATTCCAAAATTTCAGTATAAGTTGGATCGCTTTCCACCTCGACCGCGACATTGTTCATTGTGGTCACGGCCTCGATCGGATAGCCACCGGCCGCCGATTCTGCTGAAAGCATAATCGCATCCGAGCCTTCGTAAATCGCCGTGGCCACATCAGACACCTCGGCCCGCGTGGGCATTGGGCTCTCAATCATCGATTCCAGCATTTGCGTGGCCACAATCACCGGTTTCGCCGCTGCGCGACACTTGCGCACCAAACGCTTCTGGATCGGCGGCACATTCTGCACCGGCAATTCCACTCCAAGATCTCCGCGCGCCACCATTATGCCATCAGAAACTTTCAAAATTGCGTCAAATTGCTCAACCGCCGAAGGTTTTTCAATTTTTGACAGCAAGGCCGCGCGACCCCGCACCAATTCACGCGCCTCGGTTAAATCTTCCGGGCGCTGCACAAAAGACAAGGCCAACCAATCCACGCCCAAATCGCAGACGAAATCTAAATCGGCGCGATCTTTTTCTGATAAAGCTGCCAAAGGCAGAACCACATCCGGCACATTCACGCCCTTGCGGTTTGAAATCGTCCCACCGTTCAACACCAGACAATCGGCAAAATCAGCGCCGCATTCTTCGACTTTCAATTTGATTTTTCCATCATTCACCAGCAGATGAGCCCCCGGCTTCAGCGCCGAAAAAATCTCTTCATGGGGCAGTTGTACGCGGTTTTTATCTCCCGCCGCCGGATCAAGATCCACCCGGAATCGATCTCCTTCGACCAAATCTTCAGCGCCTGAGGCAAATTCTCCGACCCGCAATTTTGGGCCTTGTAAATCGGCCAAAATGGCGATCGGGCTTGAAAGATCATCTTCAACCTTGCGGATGATTTTATGACGCTCGGCGATCTCGGCATGCGTGCCATGGCTCATATTCAACCGAAAGACATCTGCTCCTGCTTCATGTAAAGCGCGGATCATGTCATAACTTTGCGAGGCAGGCCCCAGCGTGGCTACAATTTTTACATTGCGCAGGCGTCTCATGATGTATTCCCTTCAATCCCTTTGGCGTCTCTTATAACGTTGCGAGCCGCCAAGCCGCCAGCAAGAAATTAAGATCAGAGATCCAGTTTGAGGCAAGCTGTTAGCGTTAACATTTCTGCTGCGCTTATGGCGAATAATTTCAACAATCACAACCGTTATCCTTGCTGCAACCCGCGGCCAACGCCGCATTCAAAAGGCGGATCGCTTTAAAGCGCTTGCGAGCCAAGCGGGAACTAAGTTAGGAGATTGGCAACGAAATAACAGAAATCGCGCGCATTTATGCCGCGTCTTTCGCAAAGGAAATGACCATGGATGATCAAACGCAGCTTGAATTAGACGCCGCCGCCTTTCGGGCCCTGCGCGCACATTTGATGGAAAAGCGCCCGGATGTTCAAAATATTGACCTGATGAACTTGGCAGGGTTTTGCAGAAACTGCCTGTCGCGTTGGTATCAAGAGGCTGCCCAAGACCGGGGAATCGAGATGTCAAAAGACCAAGCGCGTGAAGCGTTTTACGGCATGCCGATGGAGGTTTGGAAAGCCCAGCATCAAACCGAGGCCAGCGCTGAAAAACAAGAGGCCTTCACGCAAGCTTTTGTAGAAAACGTCAAAGCCCCCGATTAATCAGGCCTGTCACACATGCCAAACCTTATCCAATCAAGGCTTGGCTTTGATAACTTGCAGCAAAGGCAGCACGGCCGACATATCTGGCCCATGGCTTTGCCCCGTTAAGGCCAAACGCAGCGGCATAAACAAGCCTTTGCCCTTGCGCCCTGTCGCTGCCTTTACTTCTGCCGTCCAAGCAGACCATGAATGCGCGTCATATGGGCCATCGGGCAAAAGAGCCATCGCTTGCGCCACGAACGCTTGATCCTCGGGATGAATCACCGGCGTTGCGCCGTTTGAAAACAGCTCCCACCAGCCGGGCAGATCATGCAAGGTAGTGATATTATCGCGCGTCACCTGCCAGAATTGCGCGGCCAGTTCAGCGGGAACGCCCAAGCTTTCGATCTGGTCAGCCACTTCTTGCAGCGGCAGCGTTTGCAGATAACGTGCCGTCAACGGACGCAAATCCTGCGCGTCCAATTTTGTCGGCGCAGACCCAAACTGCGCCAGTTCAAACCCTGCAGCCACGGCCGCCAAATCCGTTTGCAGCTCGACCGGTTGGCTGGATCCCAGCCGCGCCATCAAACTGATCAAAGCGGCAGGGACGATGCCATCGGAACGCAAATCACGCAACGCCAAAGTTCCAAGCCGTTTTGATAAGGCTTCGCCAAGCGGGCCTGTCAGCAACGAGTGATGGCCAAATTTGGGAATATCCCCACCAAGGGCCTGCATCATCTGAATTTGCGTGGCCGTGTTGGTCACATGGTCAGATCCGCGCACCACATTGGTGATCTTCATTTCGATATCATCTACAACTGAGGCCAAGGTATAAAGATATTGACCATCGCCGCGGATCAAAACCGGATCAGACACGCTGGCCGCGTCGATTGAAATATCCCCCAAAATTGCATCGGTCCATTCAATCCGCTGATGCTCTAGCTTAAAGCGCCAATGCCCCTGCCCCCGTTCTGCGCGCAGCGCCGCTTTTTCAGCTGTGCTTAATCCAAGCGCCGCGCGATCATAGACTGGCGGCTTGCCCATATTCAGCTGTTTCTTTCGCTTCAAATCCAGCTCAACCGGGGTTTCAAAACATTCATAAAGGCGCCCGCTATCTTTGAGGCGCTGCGCCGCTGCATCATAGGCGGCCAAACGCTCGGATTGGCGCTCGATACGATCCCATTGCAAGCCCAACCACGTTAGATCTTCTTTGATCGCCTCAACAAAGCTTTCCTTTGAGCGTTCGGGATCTGTATCGTCAATGCGTAAAATAAAATGCCCGTCATCTTTGCGCGCAATCAGGTAATTCATCAAAGCAGCGCGCATATTGCCAACGTGCAAATATCCGGTCGGGGAAGGGGCAAAGCGTGTGATGGTCATTTTGATCTCCTGTTGAGGGTCGTTTTTCATAGCGCCAAGGATTTGTCCAGCAAAGGCGCATTTTTTATAGAAGGGCGAAAAAACCATTGCACCCTGAAGAGAAATCCGAATTAGTCGGAACAAAGATAAAGGGAAATGGCAATGGGGCTTCCGATTGTGGTAATCGGCGCGGGCATTTGCGGCGTGTCCAGCGCGCTTTGGTTGCAACGCAGCGGCCATAGGGTGATTTTAATTGATAAAACAGCGCCCGGAATGGGGGCTTCATTTGGCAATGCTGGGTTGCTGGCGCAATGGGCGGTAACGCCCGTCACCACGCCGGATCTTTGGCAGGCGCTGCCAAAATACGCGCTTAATCCGGCCAGCCCTTTATTCATCAAATGGCAATATCTACCCAAATTGGCGCCTTGGCTTTGGAAATTCCTGCAACAGGCCAATGACAGCAGCGCCAAAGCTGCCAGCGCGGCTTTGGGCCCGCTTTTATTGGATGCTGTCGACCAACATAAGGCGCTGTCGCAAGGCAGCTCGGCCGAAAGCTGGATCGCTGACAGCCAATTCTGCTACGCGTATCGCGATCACAAAGCCTTTCAAAAGGATCGCTACGCGTGGGATTTGAAACAAGCGGCCGGTCTGGTGCCCAACGTTCTGAGCGGCCCCGATGTGCAAGATGCCGAACCGGCTTTGGGCCCCGCCATTCAATGTTTGGCGATCTTGAAAGGCCAGGGGCATATTCTCAACCCTTTGGGATATGTCACGGCTTTGGCCAAAGCCTTTGAAGCGCAAGGGGGCGTGTTTCGCCAAACAAGCGTCACCGGTTTTGAAAAACAAAACGGGCGCATACGATCCGTTTTAACCGAAGGCGGCCCGATTGACTGTGACAAAGCCGTGATCACTGCCGGTATTTGGTCAAAAGAGTTGATGGGAAAATTAGGGCTGCATATCCCCTTGGAAACCGAGCGCGGATATCACGTGATGTTTAAAAACCCATCACAGATGCCGCGCAATCCGATGATGATGACAACTGGAAAATTTGCGGTGACCCCAATGCAAGACGGGTTGCGCTGCGCCGGTACAGTCGAGTTTGGCGGGATTAAACTGGGGCCCAGCAAAGCGCCAATTCAATTGCTGCGCCGCCGCATGGCCGAGGCTTTTCCACAGATGACCTATGACAGCAGCGAAGAGTGGATGGGCTTTCGCCCGTCAACCCCAGACAGCCTGCCGCTGATCGGTGAGCTGGCCAGCAGCGGGATTTACACCGCCTTTGGCCACCAACATGTTGGGTTAACCGCAGGGCCTAAAACCGGGCGCTTGATCGCAGATTTGATCACGGGGCGTTTGCCAAATATTGATATGCGCCCCTATGATCCGGCGCGCTATGCGGCGATTGCGACGCACTAAGCCAGCCAGGCGCGCGCGCCAGTAATGCTACTCGTATACGCGTTGATCTTCGATCACCAAACCATCGCGCGGTAAGCTGCCAGGGGCCACAAGCTCAACATTGCCCGTCAGCTTAAGATGACTTTTCACCAATCCATCAAAATCAGAGGCCGCGGATAGGGTGGTTTCCAGCTGCACGATCATTTCATCCTTAGCACCGTTTCGCCGGGCAATGATGCGCGCGCGATCCAAAGCATCATGCGAGGCAACCAATGCCGCCACTTGTTCGGGGCGCACGAACATACCCTTAATTTTGGTGGTTTGATCGGCGCGGCCCATCCAACCCTTTATCCGCAGATTGCTGCGCCCGCAGGGTGATTTTCCGGGTAATACGGCGCTAAGATCACCCGTTGCAAAACGAATAAGGGGATAATCAGGGTTCAGCACCGTCACCACAACTTCTCCCACTTCGCCATCCGCAACTGGAGTGCCAGTACCGGGCGTCACGATTTCCACCAGCACGCCTTCATCAACAATCATACCCTCTTGGGCGGATGATTCATACGCGATATTGCCAAGATCCGCCGTTGCATAACATTGCAAACAGGCGATGCCGCGATCAGTATATTCCTGGCGCAGCGCGGGAAATAACGCCCCGCCACCCACAACCGCTTTGCGGATTGATAAGCTTTCCCCCATCTCATCGGCTTTATCCAAAATAACCTTCAAATAATCCGGAGTGCCCGCATAGGCGGTTGTGCCAATATCAACCGCAGCGCGCACCTGCAGATCGGTTTGTCCGACGCCCGCCGGTAAAACCGCAGCCCCGACCGCCCGCGCGCCATTTTCAAAAATCATTCCGGCAGGGGTTAAATGATAGCCAAAACAGTTCTGAACGATATCCCCCCGCCCAATGCCAGCCGCATGCAAAAACCGGCCCATGCGCCACCAATCATGCCCGGTGCCGCCAGGTTCATAAAGGGGGCCCGGGGATTGGAATATGTGACTGAATTCATAGAGGGGTTTTTGGACAAATCCGCCTAAAATATTTCCCGGCTTTTGCGCATTGCTTAATTCTGATTTTCGCAAAACTGGCAGAGTCGCCAATGCCTGTACATCCGTAATCTCGCTGGCCGTCACCCGCTCGAACCGATCCGCATAGCCCGGCAATTGCTTGGCATGGGCAATTTGTGCGGGCAAAGCCTCTGCAATATAGGCGGCACGCTGCTCTGATGTTTGGGTTTCAAGGCCGTCGTAATAGCGCATGTTTACACTCCAGATCCTGGCCTGCTCTTTTCGGCAGGCCCAATCATGATAATTTTTACCAAACCGCACATTGGCTGGCGGCCCTACAGTTACCCCTTAAAATTGAGGTTAGTTTAACCACCGCTTGCGCCGCCGATAGCTGCGCACATTGCGAAAGGATTTGCGGCCCTCATCCGACATGCCCAGATAAAATTCCTTCACATCAGGGTTTTCGCGCAATTCCGCAGCCGGTCCATCCATGACCACACGGCCAGATTCTAAAATATACCCATAATGCGCATAGCGCAGCGCGACATTGGTATTCTGCTCAGCCAGAAGGAAGGTCACCCCTTCCTTTTCATTTAAATTTCGTACAATTTGAAAAATCTCTTCCACCAATTGCGGCGCCAACCCCATAGACGGCTCATCCAGCAAAACAGTTTCAGGTTGCGACATCAAAGCACGGCCAATTGCACACATCTGTTGTTCGCCACCAGACGTGTAGCCAGCTTGGGATTTGCGGCGCTCTTTCAAACGCGGGAAATACGTATAGACCATATCCAAATCGGCTTGGATATCGGCTTTGCTATCGCTGCGCGTATAAGCGCCAGTCAACAGATTTTCTTCGACGGTCAAATGCTCAAAACAATGCCGCCCTTCCATCACTTGAATCACGCCACGCTTAACCATATCCGCCGGATCTGCGCCGTGAATTTCAGCCCCGCGATAGCTGACAAAGCCTTTTGTCACTTCGCCGCGCTCAGAATTTAAAAGATTTGAAATCGCTTTCAAAGTGGTGGTTTTGCCGGCCCCATTTCCGCCAAGCAACGCCACGATCCCACCTTTTGGAACGGCAAGCGACACACCTTTCAGAACCAAAATTACGTGATTATAGATCACCTCTATATTGTTCACGTCCAAAAGCACTTCTGACTTTTCAGTTTCAACAACCATTGTGTCACCTTTGTAAAGAATGAACGGCTGCAATACCTGCAGCCGTTCAACTGGTTTAGTTACATCTTTCGGAGATGTTATTTTCTTTGGCGAACGCTTGTGAATCCGCTTGGATTAGCGGGTTGATCAAACCCATATCCGCCTCAAGATAGCCAGAAATCAGCTTCCATTTTCCTGCGCTTGCATCCCATTGCGACACAGCGCCAAGGCCGGGCCCACCATGGTTTTCGCATGATACAGAGAAGGCCGGACCAACATTGGCCAATCCATGCTCCGCCATCAGCGCGTCGGTGATGTCCAACGCTTCCATGCCTTTGATCATATCAGCCTGAGAAATATCTGCCGTTCCAGTGATTTCCTGCGCTTTCACAATCGCCATATGGGTCAAAAACGCCATGTAAAGCGACCGATTATACATCACGGTGCCCAGATTATCCCCCGCTCCTGCTGCCTTTCCGGCATCAACAACGTATTTTTGGATATCCGCATAGATGTCAAAATCGCTGCCTGTGTCATTCATCACCAATGACTTATAGCCATCTGCAACATCCCCTGCTGGGATCACATCATGTTCTGCGCCAGCCCACCAGTTTCCGATGAAGTTTTCCATCGGGAAGCGCACATTTGCCGCTTCTTGAATGGCAACTTGGTTCATCACGCCAAAGCCCCACATGATCACATAATCAGGGCGTTCACGGCGGATCTGCAACCATTGTGACTTTTGCTCTTGGCCAGGGTGATCAACCGGGATCAATGTCAGCTCGAACTTATGCTTTTTAGAAAGCTCTTCCAGCGTACGAATAGGCTCTTTGCCGTAGGCTGAGTTGTGATACAGCAACGCGATATGCTTGCCGTCAAGGCTACCAGAATTTTCATTCAGCAGATAATTCACCCCAGCTGATGCCGCCGTCCAGTAATTTGCTGGATAATTGAAAATATTGGAAAATATCTTCCCGTTTGCGGCAGATGTCCGCCCGTACCCCATGCTGTGCAGCGCGATACCATCCGCTGTTACTTTGGGGATTAGCTGATACGTAATACCGGTGCTTAAGGGATGATACACCAAAGAGCCTTCCGCTTTGGTTGATTCATAACATTCCACACCTTTTTCGGTGTTATATCCGGTTTCGCATTCCAGCAAACGAACCGGAACACCGCCAATACCACCATCGCGCTCATTCAGCAGCGTTAGGTAATCAGCATATCCATCCGCCAATGGAATACCGGCAACCGCGTAGGGTCCAGTACGATATGACATCCACGGCAAAACCAAATCTGCAAGGACCGGGGTTGCCATAGCTATACTGCTTGCTGCAGCAGCTAGAAGTTTAAATTTCATCGGTTTTCCTCCCATTTTTATCCGACGTTGGTCTTTTAGAGGCGAGAGCCTCAATGGTAATTTCTCCTTTGAACGCTTAATACGGAAACGGCCAAAGTCTCAGTTTTTCTTTTGCAAGCCGCCATAATTGAGCGATGCCATGCGGCTCAACCACCAAGAACAAAATGATCAAGCCACCGACGATCATAAACTCAAGATGCGTGGCAAGATCTGGTTGCCAGCCCAAACCGGCTACAAACAGATTTTTCAATAAGACCGGCAAAAGTACGAGAAATGCAGCGCCTGCAAAGCTGCCAAAAATTGATCCAAGCCCGCCAATAATGATCATGAACAGCACCAAAAAGGATTTATTGATCCCAAAGGCTTCGCCCACTTCAACAGCCCCCAGATACACCCCAAAAAACAACGCCCCGGATATGCCAATGAAGAAAGAACTAACCGCAAAAGCCGAAAGTTTTGCGCTGAGCGGGTTCACTCCAATGATCTCGGCCGCAATATCCATATCCCGGATCGCCATCCATTTTCGACCGATCGAGCCTCGCGTCAAATTGCGGGCGACAATGCCACAGACGGTTAAGATGATTAAGCAAAAGAGATAGGTCGCCCAGCTATCGGCATTGGCCCCGGTGACGGGTACGCCAAAAAATGTGCGCTCGGGCGCATTGATCTGCCCTGAGGCTGAATAATTATAAAACCAAGGAACCCGGTTAAATATCCAGACGAGGAAAAATTGCGCCGCCAATGTTGCGACGGCAAGGTAAAAGCCTTTGATCCGCAGCGAGGGCAGCCCAAATAACACACCCACACAAGCGGTGATCGCACCTGCCAGCACGACGTGGATCATAATACTCACATCTGGAAAAGCCGTCATTAATTTATACACCGCATAGGCGCCTACCGCCATAAACCCGCCAGTTCCCAGCGAAACCTGCCCACAATAACCTACCAAGATATTTAACCCAATCGCGGCAATCGAATAGATCAGGAAGGGTAGGAAAATTGCATTCACCCAATAATCATTTATCCAAAACGGGATAATCAAAAAGGCTACGATCAAAACAAAATAATACCGGTAACGGTCAAATTTGATCGGAAAGGTTTGGTTGTCTTCTTTATAGGTGGTTTTGAAATCACCGGCTTCGCGATACAACATGATTTAAACCCTTTCGATAATTTTTTCGCCAAATAGGCCTTGTGGCCGAAAGACGAGAAACAACAGGGCTAAAACATAAGCAAACCAATTTTCAGTTGCGCCCCCGATCAACGGGCCAACCAGAAACTCAAACATTTTCTCGCCCACACCGATGATCAAACCGCCCACGATCGCCCCCGGGATTGACGTGAATCCCCCCAGCATTAACACCGGCAAGGCTTTCAACGCGATCAAAGAAAGCGAGAATTGAACCCCGGATTTTGTGCCCCACATAATTCCGGCAACCAGAGCCACAAATCCAGCCAGCGACCAGACCATTACCCAGATAAAATTCAAAGACACTCCAACCGACAAGGCCGCCTGGTGATCATCGGCCACGGCGCGCATCGCGCGGCCCTGTTTCGTATATTGAGAGAAGGCGACCAATGCCAAAACCAGAATAGCGGCAACGATGGTTGCAAAAATATCCAGATTGTCGATGAAAAAGCCGTAATCAAATATATTATACGTCGCTTCATCTATCCAAAGATTGATCCCTTGGGGAATGCCAACATCTAGCTTTTTAATCTCTCCCCCCCACATCAGGTCGCCAAAACCTTCCATGAAATAGGCCAGACCAATCGTTGCCATGAATAAGATAATCGGTTCCTGATTGACCAAATGTTTGAAAATGATTTTTTGAACAAGCCAGGCGAGCAAGACCATAATCGCAATGGTCAGCAAAATTCCGATAAGCGCGGGTAAATGCCAACCGAAATGATGGATATCGGTGCCAAACACAGCGTTGATCAAATGGCTGAAGGGCACTTGCCCGTTCATCATGCCCACCAAGGTCATGGCTGAAAACAGCGCCATAACGCCCTGAGCGTAGTTGAAAATGCCCGATGCTTTGTAAATCAACACAAACCCCAGCGCCACTAAAGCATAGAGAACGCCCGCCATCAGGCCGTTCAAAAACACTTCCATTCCAAAAATCACCTGTTCTGGCATCAGATTGTCCTTTCAGACTGTGCAAAGTTACACATCGGTTTCATGGCATCCAATCGCGCGCAGGTCTCAATCATGGCTCACCCCTAAATACGCATCAATCACGTCTTGATTGTTGCGCACCTCATCCGGTGTGCCATCGCCAATTTTGCGCCCATAATCCATCACGACCACGCGATCAGACAAATCCATCACCACGCCCATATCATGTTCAATAAGCGCAATCGTAGTGCCAAATTCGTCATTCACATCCAGAATAAAGCGCGACATATCTTCTTTTTCTTCCACATTCATGCCGGCCATCGGCTCGTCAAGCAGCAGCAGCTTTGGCTCAGAGGCCAGCGCACGGGCCAGCTCTACGCGCTTTTTCAAACCATAAGGCAAACGCGCCACAGGGGTTTTGCGGATCGATTGAATTTCCAAGAAATCAATTACCTTTTCACAGATCTCTCGATTTTCCAGCTCTTCGCGCTCGGCAGCACCCCACCAAAGCGCTTGTTGAAACACGCCCGATTTCATCTGCGTCAACCGGCCCGTCATCACATTGTCCAGCACCGTCATCCCTTCGAACAGCGCAATATTTTGAAATGTGCGCGCGATGCCCTGCCGGGCCACTTCATAAGGTTTCACCGCAGGCCGTTTTTTCCCATGAAACCAAACTTCACCGTCTTGCGGATGGTAAAATCCAGAAATCACGTTAAGCATTGATGATTTACCGGCGCCGTTGGGCCCTATAATTGCGCGGATCTCGCCTTCAAGAATATCAAATGAAATATCTTTGATCGCCACCACGCCTCCGAAGCGCAGGGTGATATTTTTCATTTCCATCATGACACCGCCGATTTTACGCCCATCAGCCGTGGTTTGCGTTACCTGACTATCCAACACCTCTGCCCGCCCTATTCTGCCGCGATGCGGCCCGAGACCGCTACGGTTTTGACATCTCGAATTTCCAGAGTGGCCGAAATTTTACCTTTTCGCCCATCTTCATAGGTGACCTCTGTTTCGGTAAACACATCCTGAGCGCCGTTATAAAGCGCCTCAACCAGATCCGAGAATTTTTCTGAAATCACCTTGCGGCGCACTTTGCGCGTGCGGGTCATTTCCCCATCATCCGCATCCAGCTCTTTATGAAGCACCAAAAACCGATGTACTTGGCAGCCCGATAACATCGCATCCTGCGCAACTTTAACATTCACCTCTTCGATATGGCCCTCGATGACGCGCAGCACCTCTGGGTGGCCCGCCAATTCCTGATAGCTTGAATAGGCAATATTATTGCGCTCGGCCCAATTTCCAACAGCGGCCAGATCGATGTTCACGAAGGCCATGCACCGATCTCGTCCCGCACCAAACACCACGCATTCCAAAATATTTGGGTAAAATTTCAGTTTATTTTCCACATATTTCGGCGCAAACATTGAACCATCAGTCATTTTAGCAACGTCTTTTGCGCGATCAATAATTCTAAGATGACCATTGTCAGGATCAAAGAAGCCCGCATCCCCCGTGGCCACCCAACCTTCGGGATCTTTCGTTTCGGCCGTACTTTCAGGGCTTTTATAATATTCGACAAAGGCCCCAGGCGATCGATAGAACACCTCTCCACTCTCCGCGATTTTCACTTCAACATCCGGCGCGGGCACCCCAACCGTATCCGAATAAACTTGCCCATCAGGTTGGACAGTTACAAAAACCGACGCTTCCGTTTGCCCATAAAGCTGCTTCAGATTGATCCCCATAGAGCGGAAGAAATCAAATATTTCAGGCCCGATAGCCTCGCCTGCGGTATATCCAACGCGCACCCGGCTAAGCCCAAGCGCGTTTTTAAGTGGGCTGTAAATGACCGCATCACCAATCAGATAGGTCAAGCGATCCAAAGCCGAAACCGCGTTGCCATCCAGAATATCCTGACCCACCCTGCTGGCGTGCGCCATGAAATATCGGTACAGGCCTTGCTTGATGCGGCTTGCATCCTGCATCCGCAACACCACCGACGTGAGCATGCTTTCAAAAACCCGCGGCGGCGCAAAATAATAGCTAGGTCCGATTTCACGCAAATCAGACAGAACCGTTTCCTGGCTTTCAGGGCAATTTATGCACAAGGCCGCATAATAAGATTGCCCGACCGAGAAAATGAAATCGCCCACCCACGCGATCGGCAGATAAGACAGCAAGCTATCGGTTTCCTTCAGCCCATCAAATTCACAGGCATTCTTTGCCGAAATAATGATATTTCGGTTGCTTAACACAACCCCTTTGGGCTTACCCGTCGTGCCTGATGTATAAAGCATCACGCATGTTGTCTCAAAGGTTTGCGCCTCAACACGGGAATCGAGCTCTTTTTGCAAACCGTCAGCCGCAGCCAGACCGCTTTGCTGCAGCGCTCTTAAATCATGCAATCTGCTGTGATCGTATTTGCGCATGCCCCGCGCATCGAGATAAATGAGATGTTCAAAATCCTTTAAATCATCTTGAATTTCAAGAACTTTATCAACCTGCTCTTGATCGCCTGCAATCACAAACCGCGCGCCACAATGTTCTAAAACATACGACATTTCTTCGGCCACAGCGTCTTGATAGAGCGGCACGGGCACAGCGCCCGCCATTTGAACGGCCACAAGTGATCCGTAAATATAGGGGCGATTGCGCCCGATCACAGCAACATAATCGCCCTCTTTGACGCCAAGCTCAATCAAGCCCAATGCCATATTCGTGATCTCGCGCTCGGCCTGCGCCCATGTCCAGGTTTGCCAAATACCCAATTCCTTCTCCCGCAAGGCAGGGCGATCAGGAAACCGGCTGGCATTTCTGCGTAGCAAATGTGGCAAAGAGCGCAGATCATCAAGCGCCTGTGACGTCTGTGTCAAAATGTTTATCCTCCCTTGCGAACAGGGCTGCGGCTTTTGCCGTCTTTTCTGTTCAAACAGAACCCTGCGCGACAATCGTTTCTTGATAATTTCTGAAATCTTACAAATTGTTTCAATCAGTAGTTTTTTTTGAGCAGCCCCTTGTTTTTTCGCATGTTTCACGTTTCCCTTTGGCGTAACCGAAGGACATCACCATGGAGCAGCGCTTTACCGATCCCAATGCCATGACGCAGGCGGGGCTAAATTTGATTCAACAAGCGCTGTCGATCTATAACAAAGATCTTGAGCTTGCTTTGTGCAATCAACGCCACGGGGAAATGTTTAACCTTCCTAAATCCCTAACAACACCGGGCGCTAAATTTGAAGACACGATCCGCTATTTGGTTGAAAGCGGAGAATATGGTGATGTTGAAAATGCGGAAGCCTTTATTCAGGAAAAGGTTGATATCGCAAAGGCCTTCGAGCCGCATTACGTAGAACGTATCCGCGCCAATGGGCAAGTGATCAGCATCGAAGGCGCCCCTTTGCCGCAAGGCGGTTGGGTCACCGTCTACACCGACATAACCCAAACAAAAAAACAAGAAAACTTATTGCGCCTGCGCTCTGAAGAGCTTTCAGACCAGCTTTTATCCTATTCAGAGGAACTGGCCGCGAAAAATCGGCAATTAGAGTCCAGTATCGCAGCGCTCGAGGAAGCCAAGCGCGAACTTACAGAAATCGAATCGCGCACTCGCCTGACAAGCGAAATGATTCCGGCCCATGTGGCGCATGTGGATCGCCAGGGGCGCTATCGGTATTCCAATCGGCGTCTATCTATGGTGTTGCCGGACAGACCGAATGACATTATTGGCCGGCCTATTTCCGAGGTGCTCGGCGCGCCCACCTATAATCAAATTTCGCCAAAATTACGCGAAGCGTTTTTGGGAACTCCAAGCGTGCTGGAATTCACCGATGATCTCAGCGCCAGGCGCATTCGCGTGGCCTTCACGCCTGATGTAAAAGAAACGGGCATCGAAGGCGCTTATATCCTGTCGATGGATATCACCGAGGAAACGCAAGCGCGCAACGCCTTGCAACAGGTCGCCAAACGCGAACTTGCCGCTCAGCTGACCAGCGGTTTGGCGCATGATTTTGCAAACCTCCTTACCATTATTTTGGGCGCACAAAGTCGGCTCACCAGCCGCGTGCATGATGCAGAATCACTGGCCTTGATCGAGGCCACCAAAACTGCGGCAACCCGCGGCGGAAGCCTGCTGAACACGATTGGCGACATGACAGGAACCCGCAATTTAAACCCGACACCAACGCATATTGAGGCGCTTCTTGAAAAACTGCTTCCATTGGCTGAGGCTGCGCTGCCCAAAAGCATCATTTTGAAAATCCACAACACAGTGCCGGATGAAGCGTATTTTCTTGATTCTGGGATGCTTCAGGATGCGCTGCTCAATCTAATTCTAAATGCCAAAGACGCTTGTGGCGCGGGAGGGCGGATCAAGCTTTCAATCCGCCCTGTGGCGGATATCTGGCTCGATTTTATCGTCACGGATTCAGGATCTGGATTTAGCGCAAAAGCCTTAAAGCACGCCTTAGACCCGTTTTACACGACCAAAGGCCTTGATGGGAACGGGCTTGGTCTGACCATGGTTTATGATGCCGCCAAGCTCGCCGGGGGTGATTTGCGGCTTAGCAATAGCTTTTCTGGTGCCCGTGCACAATTGCGCTTACCGCTGCGAAAAGTGCCCGCAATGCCCCATAAAGCGATGGTCTTGATTGTTGAAGATGATCCCAGTTTGCGAAAAGATATGCGCGTCATGCTGACGGATCTTGGGCATTTGGTAATTGAAGCCAGCTCGGTCAGCGAAGCCTTAGACCTGTGCCAAAACTTGCCCGATATTGCGCTGATTTTATGCGATTTAAACCTTGAGGGTGATGAAAACGGCACCGCGCTTGCCAAAGCGCGCCCGCACCCATCGGCTGAATTGATTTTCATGACATCGCTGCCGATTGCAGATCCATTGCATCAAGATGCTTTGACTTTAGCGCCCGTTTTGTCCAAACCGTTTTCACAACGCACCCTTGAAACGATTTTATCCGGCGGGCCCTCTTTATGACTCTTCCTTTGGTGTCTATTCTCGATGATGAACCTGAAATCAGAGCCATGTTGGTCAAAGCCTTAGAGGATGCCGGGTTTCGCACCATTAGTTTTTCGCGCGCCACCGAATTTGAAGCCGCGCTGAAAACGGCCACACCCGATGTCTGTTTGGTAGATCTCAGCCTGCCTGACCGCGACGGGTTAACGCTGGTGCATCGCTTGGCGCTTGAAAAAGGGGCGGTGGTGATCATTATTTCTGGGCGCGCGCAGGTTCAAGATCGGGTTACAGGTTTAGAGTTGGGCGCGGATGATTACATCATTAAGCCGTTCGATCCGGCCGAAGTGGTGGCGCGCATTCGCGCCCGCCTGCGCCAAGATCGCACCGGCGCGCATACAGGTACCAGCGCCTATTTTTCAACTTGGGTGGCGCATTTCGATCGCTATAGTCTGGAAGATGAAAATGGGCTTGAAACCCCCTTTTCACACGCTGAATCCGAAGTGTTACGAATGTTTTTACAAAGCCCCAAGCGCTTGATAAGCCGCGCCCAAATGCAGGAAACGCTGGGCGGCGGGGCCAGTGAAAGTTTCGATCGGGCGATGGATGTTCGGATCTCGCGATTGCGCACAAAATTGCGTGAAGACCCAAAAAACCCGCAGCTGATCAAAACCATTTACGGGGCCGGATATATTTTTTTAAGCGATGTCAAATGGGTGACGCAGAGCCCCAAGCCCGCTTAACGCAAAATCGGCGGCTTGGCGGGGTCGCGGCCCGGCGCTGATGGGTTTTGCGCCACCGCTGGCTCTGGCTGCGGTAAATCAAACCTAAGCCCATGCGCCGATAAGGTTTTATACACTTTATCCTCTGAGGTGAAAAATCCCACATCGATGCTGCCCGCCTCGATACCAGAAAAGGTCAGCGCCTCTTGCGCCGCCGTTGTCAGCGCTGGCTCGGCCCCGGCAACCGCGTCAATAAACGCCAAAAGATGGCCCCTTTGATCCCCCGCATAGGTCACAGAGGTCAGCCAAACCTGTTTCACCAGACCCGCCGCAGACACCAATTTGCTATCCAAACTTTCCAAGACCGCTTGCGGAATATCGGAGGGCGTATAAAACGCCATAGGCTGCAGCGAGACTTCCTCGGCTGTTTGCGCCAATGTTTGCGACAACCAGCCAATCGCCTCGGGCGGCAAAAGCATTTGCGAGGGGGCCACGTCTAAATTCACCCCAAGGCCAAGCTTTTGGTCCACCAGCATCGCGATAACCGCGCGCCCGGAAAGCGCCACATAGGGTGAAATTTGGCCGGTAAATTCTGACAGCCGGTCTTCACGGTCAAAAACCAAAACATAAGAATGCTCTTGCAGATCGAAAATCTCTGGCTCTACCGCTTCTCCAACCGGCGGCTGCGTCAGCAGCAAAAACAATTCGGCATCCGCCAGCCGCTCATAAAAGCCCAATAGCGCCGCATCTTGGTCAGATGCAGATTGCATCTTGGCATGCGCCCGATCAAGCGGCGTTTCAACGCTCATCGCATCAGCTCCTTCACGCGCCGCTGCAACTCGGGCAGCAGATCGGCTTCAAACCACAGGTTTTTCTTGAGCCACGCATTATTGCGCCAGGACGGGTGCGGCAAGGGTAAAATTGCCGGTAGGTCGCGGCGCCACTGCGCCATCACCTGCCCCAAACTGGCCTTGGTGTTCAAATGCCATTTCTGCGCATAGCCCCCCACCAGAAGCTGCAGTTCGAGGTTTGGATAACGGGCAAGCATTTGCGCGCGCCACGTGGCCGCGCAGATTTTGGGCGGTGGCAAATCGGCGCCTTGCGCGGAATAGCCCGGAAAGCAAAACGCCATTGGTAAAATCGCAATACGCTCTGGATCATAAAATTGGTCGGGCGCAAGCCCCATCCACGCCCGCAATCGATCACCCGAGGGATCGCTAAACGGAACGCCCGAGCGATGCACCCGCGCGCCCGGCGCCTGCCCTGCGATTAAAATTTTCGCGCGCGGATTGCCCTGAAAAACCGGCCTTGGCTGATGCGCATTTTGCGTTGCGGCGAATTGATCTGCGCAAAGCCTGCACTCAAGCAGCGCCTCAATTTTGAAATCTTCCGTGTGTTTAGCCATGCTGTGTTGTAATTTGCAGCGCCGCGAAAGGCCAGTTTGAAAAAGGCGTTAGGCGGGCTTGCAACCGGCGGGCTGGTGGGCGGCAGCGGCGGCGCGCAAGCGCTGGGCGGGATGAAGGTAAATATTTACAATCAAGCCTCGCATACAGAGGTCGAGTCGCGCCCCAGCGCCGATGGCCAAGGCTTGGAGATCACCATTTTGGATGTGGTAAAGGGTGGCATAATGGCGGGGCAATTGGATCGCCCGATGCGTCAGCATTTCGGGGCCAGTCCAAAACCGCAGGGCGGTTAAACCGGCTGCCCCCCAATTTTATACAAATAGGCTTGCGCATCATTATTGTAATAAGGCGTATTATAGTCTTTGCGCCGGATCTGCCCCCTTGGCATTTGCAGCTGCATCCATTCAAGCACTTACACATGCGTATCCGCGCCGCGTTTGATCAGATTAAATTGAATATAGACATGGATATCGCTGGAATGGCCCGTGCCCAGAAACGCGCGGCCCCAGCTTTTCACGCCTTCGGAAATATTTTTATCGCATTTCACGCGGGTTTCGGATTCTTCGACAATCGTCGCGCCAATCTTAGCGCAAGTGACAGCAAAGGTTTCGGATAGCGATTTTCGGCTTTTGTTTTTAAAAATAGCCTCGGGCCAACCGGACGGCGTAATGGCCAAAGGTTCGATTACCTCTTTTTCCTCGCAACCCATTAATGCGCAAAGCGCCAAGATGAAAATATACCGCATAAACCAACACTCGTTAAAAACGCATCAGTTAAAGCAAAGAATAATGGCCGTTTTAGGGCAGGGCAAACCGGCGCTTTGATATTAGCGCGCCTGAACACAGCGCACTGGGCCGTGAGTTTGCGCATTGCTGATTGGCAGAACCGCGCTAACTCGCCTCAAACATCAAAGCGAGAACCACAGTAACTCAGCCACATTTGGAATAGCCGCAACTGGCGCAGGTCATGCAGCCTTCCACCATGCGCAAATCATATTGCCCACAGCTGGAACAGGCTTTGCCCTTGCCCGAGGCCCCTGCCGGCATCACGGCCTGCGGATCTTGCTTGAGCCCCAGCCCTTCGCCTTCCAAAAATCCGATCGCCACCATATGGGTTTCCAAAACGCCGCCAATCGCCGCCAGAATCGAGGGGATATATTTGCCCTTGATCCAGGCGCCGCCGCGCGGATCAAACACGGCCTTCAGCTCTTCCACCACGAAAGACACATCGCCCCCGCGCCGGAACACGGCGGAAATCATCCGCGTCAGCGCCACCGTCCATGCAAAATGCTCCATGTTTTTCGAATTGATGAACACTTCAAACGGGCGTCGGTGACCATTCACCACCACATCATTCACCGTGAGATAAATCGCATGCTCGCTATCGGGCCATTTCAACTTATAGGTCTGCCCTTCTAAGGCCTGCGGGCGGTCCAGCGGCTCGGACATATAGATCACCTCGGCGCCCTGATCGGTTTCGGGCGTGGTCTCGCTGCTTTCAGACACGCTTAGCACCGAGCCCGTCACCGCGTTGGGTCGATAGGTCGTGCAGCCTTTACAGCCGCTTTCATAGGCGGCGCTATAGACTTCTTTGAACGCCTCAAAGCTGATATCTTCGGGGCAATTGATGGTTTTCGAGATTGAGCTATCCACCCATTTTTGCGCCGCCGCCTGCATTTTTACGTGATCTTTTGGGGCAAGGGTTTGCGCGTTGACAAAATAATCGGGCAGATCGGCATCACCGAATTTATCGCGCCACATTTGAACGGCGTAATCCACAACTTCTTCTTCGCTGCGCGATCCGTCTTTTTGCAGCACTTTGCGCGTATAGGCATAGGCGAAAACCGGCTCAATCCCCGAACTGATATTGCCGGCATAAAGGCTAATAGTGCCGGTTGGGGCGATGGATGTGAGCAAAGCGTTTCTAATGCCATGCGTTGCAATTTCGGCGCGCACATCCTCATCCATTCCCTGCATCGCGCCCGAGGCCAGATAAGGATCTGCCTCAAAGAGCGGAAACGCGCCCTTTTCCTTGGCCAATTGCACCGAGGCCAGATAGGCGGCGCGCGCGATCGCGTGCAACCAATCTTCGGTTTGCCGCGCCGCTGCCTCGGAGCCATAGCGCAAGCCAAGCATCAATAACGCATCGGCCAAGCCGGTCACCCCAAGCCCGATCCGGCGCTTATTGCGCGCCTCAAGCGCCTGCGCCTCAAGCGGAAAATTTGAGGCATCCACCACATTATCCATCATCCGCACAGCGGTTGCCACCAGATCCTGAAGCGCCGCCGCACTTAATTGCGCGCCGCGTTCAAAGGGCGCCTCTACCAGGCGCGCCAGATTGATCGAGCCCAGCAAACAGGCCCCATAGGGTGGTAAAGGTTGTTCTCCGCAGGGGTTTGTGGCTGCGATGGTTTCGCAATAGCTCAAATTATTGGCCTGATTGATCCGATCTATGAAAATCACTCCTGGCTCGGCGAACTCGTAGGTCGATTGCATAATTTGATCCCAGAGCTTGCGCGCCGAAAGCGTTTTGTAAATTCGCCCCTCAAACACCAGATCCCAGTCATCATCCGCCTTCACCGCCGCCATAAACGGATCCGTCACCAGCACCGAAACATTGAACATGCGCAACCGTGCCGGATCCGATTTCGCAGCAATAAAATCTTCAATATCGGGGTGATCACAGCGCAATGTGGCCATCATCGCGCCACGGCGCGATCCCGCGCTCATAATGGTGCGGCACATACTGTCCCAGACATCCATGAACGAGAGCGGCCCCGATGCATCTGCAGCCACGCCCTTGACCAAAGCGTCTTTGGGGCGGATCGTGCTAAAATCATACCCGATCCCTCCGCCCTGCTGCATGGTCAGCGCGGCTTCCTTGAGCATATCAAAAATACCACCCATATCATCGGGCACCGTGCCCATCACAAAGCAATTGAACAGCGTGACTTTGCGCTGCGTCCCGGCGCCAGCGGCAATCCGCCCGGCGGGCAAAAATTTAAAATCTTCCAAAGCAGCGTAGAATTTTTCCTCCCAAATACCGGGCTCCGCCTCAACGCGGGCCAGATCCTTGGCAACGCGCCGCCAGCTTTCTTCAACGCAAGCATCGATCGGTTCATCATCCGCCGTTTTCAAGCGATATTTCATATCCCAAATCTGTTCGGCAATCGGCGCAGAAAATCGGCTCATATCAGATCCTTTGGCTTATGTGCAGCCGCGCCTTCCAAAAGGGCAACGCGGCGGATGACTATCACTCACGGGGCCTCTAGCCTAAAGCGGCATCTGCGTCAGGTCAACTTGCCAAATCATCTGAAAAAGTTAACTTACGGTTCAGGTAGTTTTGGGAAATCAAATGGCAGGTTTAATCCATCTGGTAAAATTGAGCGTTGGCAGCGAAGGCGTTGAGGATCTGCGCGCCTGGCAGGCCACGAAGCGCGCGCAAGCTGAAGATGGAGCGCCCCGCCATGTCACGCGGATGTGGCCCAAACGCGAGGCGGATTTGCTCAAAGGGGGCTCGATCTACTGGGTCATCAAAGGGCAGCTGCAATGTCGTCAAAAAATTTTGCGCCTGGATGAAATATATCGCGAAGACGGCATCAGGCGCTGTGCCATCGTGCTTGACCCCGAGATTATCCGCACCCATTTGGCGCAAAAGCGCCCCTTCCAAGGATGGCGCTATTTAAAACCCGAGCAGGCGCCAGCCGATTTGCCTGGCAACCGTCAAGACGAAGAGGATTTGCCCGTCGAATTGGCGGGGGCTTTGGCCGATATCGGAGTGTTTTAAAGCTGCAAGCGGGCTTTCAATGCCTCTAACACCTCAGCCCTCTGCGGGTTCAATAGCTCGCCGCGGGCGCGAAACAGCGTGGCCTGCGATTTCAGCACCAACCCGTCTTGCAGAATGCGCAGGTGATTGGCCCGCAGCGTTTCCCCACTCGAGGTTATATCGGCGATGGCCTCCGCCGTTTGATGCTTTATCGTGCCTTCTGTGGCGCCTTGACTGTCCACCAAACGATAATCAGCCACGCCAGCACCGCGTAGAAATTCCCGCACCAAACGATGATATTTTGTGGCGATCCGCAGCCGAAATCCGTGGGTTTGGCGAAAGGCCGCGGCCGCGCCATCAAGATCATCTACCGTTTCCACATCCACCCAGCAATCCGGTACAGCGATGATCAGATCGGCATGCCCGAAGCCCAATTCAACCAGCGGTTCCACCCGCTGCTCCCAATTGACCAGCTTTTCGCGGATAAGATCGGTTCCGGTTACACCCAAATGGATGCGCCCAGCTTGCAACTCGCGTGGTATTTCGCCTGCGGATAACAAAACCAATTCCAACCCGTCGATACCGTGCACTTCGGCGGCATATTCGCGTTCGGACCCGCTGCGCGAGAGCATAATGCCATGTGCCCCGAACCAGGCAAAAGTTTTCTCCATCAGCCGCCCCTTGGAGGGGACTCCCAATCGCAAACTCATTCTACACCTCGCAAGGCAACCACCAAATCTGGGCGAATGACCCCGCCAACGGCTGGCATTGTAACGCCCTTGCCAAGTTGCTTGGTTAAAGCATCATATCGCCCGCCACTGGCGATAGCGGAGAGACCCTTTTGTCCATTTTGAGCATAAAACCCAAAGACAAACCCGTCATAATATTCCATGGAGCTTCGCCCATAGCTGGTCTCAAACGCCAATGACGATACATCCACACCCTTTGCATCAAGCGCGTTCAAGCGCCGTGAAAACCCTTCAACCGCGGTTGAAATCGCCGGCATATCAACCACTAGATCGCGCAACTGCGCCAGCGCATAGGGACAGCTTTCTTTGATTTTTAACAACGCTTCCAGTAAATCCACTTCAGTTTCAGACAAAGCCGGGGTCTCAGCCTCGTGGCGCAATGCCTGTATTCTATGTTCAATTTCCCCTTTGCCGCGCAAGCCAATTTGGGGGCCGCATTGCGCAAATGGATCCGAGGTGAACAGCTTTTGTTTTTGCGCTTTGCGGTCAGCAGATGCCGAGGCAAAACGTTTCAAAAGCGCCCGAAACCGTTGCGGACGCCATAAATGGCGCATCAAGGCGGCTTTGCGCGCGGCTGTTGTATTCAACCCCCGCACAGCCGCGCTGAGCAGGTTGATATCGCCCGTGGCAATCCGAAGCGGCAAATCAGACAGCGCTTTTGCAATCGCCAAAAACACTTCGGCATCAGCGACCGCAGGATCCCCCTGTTCGAACAGCTCATAACCCACTTGAATATATTCATTCGGCCGCAAGGCATCGCTTTCCTGCATCCGAAACACTTTACCAGAATAGGTGTAACGCGCCGGCATCAAAGCATTCGCCATATGTTGCTGCACCACTGGCACGGTGAAATCAGGCCGCAACACCATATCGCCGCGCAAGGGATCAGGCGTCACATAAGCGCGGCTTCGAATATCTTCTCCATATAGATCCAGAAGTATTTCCGCCGGTTGCAGCACCTGCACTTGCGCATCTTGTGCCCCCAGCGCCTGAAAATACTGGTGTAGCCTTTGCGCTTCTTGCAAACTGTCTTGCGCGCTCTGCATTACCCTTGCCCAGCTAGAATTTCGCGGATCTTCGCCAGCATATCGCCGCGCGCAACCTCATATTGACTGGGGCGGTCTTTCCATTCATCCAACGTGGCATTTTTGGCAATCTGCGCCCCCAGCACCAAATCTTTAACCTGTACAACGCCGCGCTCCCGCTCATCCTGACCTTCAATAATCGCAATCGGTGCGTCGCGTTGATCGGCATATTTCAACTGATTGCCAAAGTTTTTGGGATTGCCCAAATAAACTTCGGCGCGCAAGCCCGCACCGCGCAATTCTGCTGCCAAAGCCTGGTAGGCAGACATCTTGTCCCGATCCATCACCGTCACCACGATCGGCCCCCGCCCAGCGCTGGAAAGCCGCCCTTTTGCGCGCAGCGCGGCGAGCAAACGATCCACCCCGATCGATACGCCCGTGGCCGGCACCGATTGGCCGGTGAAGCGTTTGACCAAATCGTCATAACGCCCGCCGCCAGACACGGATCCAAATTGCCGCTTACGGCCCTTTTCATCCAGTATTTCAAAGGTCAGTTCAGCTTCAAAAACCGGGCCGGTATAATAGCCCAAGCCACGCACCACCGAAGGATCAATTTCGATTTGCTCGGGCCCATAACCAGAGGCTGTAAACAGAGCTGCCATTGTTTCCAGTTCAGCTATCCCCTCTAACCCAATCGCTGACGCGCCGATTGCCTCGCGCAAATTGCGCAAAGTTGCCCCCCCATCTGCGCCTTTTGACGTTAAAAAGGCCACCACTGGAGCCGCTTGATCAGCGCTTAATCCTACCCCGTCAATATAGGCTCCTGACGCGTCTAACCGGCCCTTTCCAAGCAGCTCTTGCACACCTGCAGCACCGATCTTGTCAAATTTATCGATTGTGCGCAGAACGGCATCCCGATCCTCACCTTCGATCAACCCTGCCGTTTCTAGAACCCCATTTAAAATCTTGCGATTATTCACCCGCACGAGGTAATCCCCACGCGGAATGCCAACGGTTTCCAGCGTATCTGCCAACAAGCTGCAAATTTCGGCATCCGCCGCCACGTTTGCTGAGCCCACTGTATCAGCGTCGCATTGGTAAAATTGCCGAAACCGCCCGGGGCCTGGCTTTTCATTGCGCCAAACCGGGCCCATCGCATAGCGCCGAAACGGGCTTGGCAACTCATTGCGAAACTGTGCGTAATAGCGTGCCAAGGGCGCCGTCAGATCATACCGAAGGGCCAGCCAATCCCCTTCTTCTTCCTGCCAGGCAAAAACTCCCGCATTCGGGCGCTCTACATCTGGCAGAAATTTGCCCAAAGCCTCGACCGTTTCCACCGCGCTGGTTTCCAGCACTTCAAACCCGTAGCGGTGATAAACCTCTGCAATTTGGCCCAGCATTGCATCGCGTTGCGCCACCTCGGCGCCTGCATAATCTCGAAACCCTTTTGGGGTTTGCGCCTTGGGGCGCGGGGTTTTCTTCACTTTGGCCATACCGTCCATCCTGATCTGGGCGTTTGATGCGCGGTGTAGCCCAGCCTCTAAGAATGAGCAAGCCAAAGGCCGCGCTTTGCCTACCCTTGAACTGCCCGTTGGCTCTTCTAGTTAATAGCTATGAAATCGATACTTTTAATTGGAAATAGCGGCGGTATAGGCCATGCGCTGCAAGGCACGCTAGAAGCGCGCGGAGCAAAGGTTACGGGCCTGTCCCGGCGAGATACCGGCTTAGATCTGAGCGATGAGGCAAGCATAGAGGGGCAGTTATCCGCCCTAAGCGGGCCCTTTGACGCAATTCTCGTGGCCAGTGGTGCTTTGGAAATAAACGGCGCACGCCCCGAAAAAGCCTTATCTCAGCTGACTCAATCGGCGCTTGTCGAACAGTTTATAGTGAACGCCGCTGGCCCTGCATTGATTTTGAAACACGCACCACGCCTGTTGCCAAAAGACCGCCCAAGCCAGTTTGCGGCCTTATCCGCAAGGGTTGGATCGATCGGGGATAATAAAATCGGCGGATGGTATTCCTATCGCGCGGCAAAAGCCGCATTAAACCAAATCATCCATACCGGCGCCATCGAGTTGGCCCGAACGCATAAACAGGCAGTTTGTGTCGCCCTGCATCCAGGCACAGTGCAAACGCCCTTCACCGCCAAATATCTAGGCCGGCATCCTTCGGTTCCTGCAGCCCAAGCCGCTCTTAACCTCTTATCCGTACTTGAGGGTCTTGGCCCCGATAAAACAGGCCAGTTTTTTGACTGGGCAGGAAAACCAGTGCCATGGTGAAAAAGCTCGTTGTTATTCTGGGCGATCAGCTTTCGCATAATCTTGCGGCCCTAAAGCAAGCGGATAAAGCCAACGATTTAATCGTGATGGCCGAAGTCAGTGATGAAACCGGTTACGTGCCGCATCATCCTAAAAAGATTGTGCTGATCTTGGCCGCAATGCGCAAATTTGCGACGCAACTCAGGCAAGAGGGTTGGCACGTTGCGTATACGCAACTGGAGGATGCCCAAAATAGCGGCAGCCTGAGCGGCGAGGTTTTGCGCCAAGCCGCTTTGGCTGGCACGGATCAAGTGGTTGTGACCGAACCCGCTGAATGGCGGGTTATCCAAGCCTTTGAGGCGCTGCCCTTGCATGTGACCCTGCTGCAGGATGATCGCTTTATCGCCAGCCATGCTGAGTTTGATCGCTGGGCAGAAGGGCGCAAAGCCCTGCGGATGGAATATTTTTACCGCGATATGCGCCGCAAAACCGGTTTTTTAATGGAAGAAGGGCTGCCAGCGGGCGGCAAATGGAATTTCGACCATGACAACCGCAAAGCAGCGCCGAAAGACATCACCTATGCCGGGCCTAAAAAATTCGAACCCGATGCGCTTACGCAGCAGGTAATCGATCTGGTAGACCGGCGCTTTTCAGGCCATTTTGGAACCACCGAGGGGTTTTGGTTTGCCACAGATCGCAGCCAGGCCTTGCAAGCATTGGATCGCTTTATTCACGATGCTTTGGTAAGTTTTGGCGATTATCAGGACGCGATGCTGAACGACAATAAATTCTTATATCACGCGTTTTTATCGCCTTATTTGAATATTGGATTGCTGAGCCCGATAGAGGTGTGCCAGGCGGCTGAAGCCGCCTGGCAGGCGGGTTTGGCGCCGTTAAACGCCGTTGAAGGGTTCATTCGCCAGATCATAGGGTGGCGCGAATATATGCGCGGGATCTATTTTCATGAAGGGCCAGATTATACGACGCGCAATGCCTTGAACCATTCTCACCCATTGCCCAAGTTTTACTGGGACGGCGCAACAAAAATGAATTGCCTTTCAAAAGCAGTTGCTCAAACTCACAGCGAAGGCTACGCGCATCATATTCAACGCCTGATGGTGACTGGCAATTTTGCGCTTTTGGCTGGCATTGATCCGCACGCGGTCCATGAATGGTATCTTGCGGTTTATGTAGATGCGTTTGAATGGGTCGAGGCGCCCAATACGATCGGAATGAGCCAGTTTGCAGATGCCGGCATTATCGCTTCAAAACCTTATGTCAGCTCGGGCGCCTATATCAATCGCATGTCAGATTATTGCAAGACATGCGCGTATAAGGTCGCGCAAAAAACTGGCGAATCCGCCTGCCCGTTTAACCTGTTATATTGGGATTTTCTTCTGCGGAACGAGGAAAAGTTTGCCAAGAACCCTCGGATGGCACAAATGTACCGCACATGGGCACGCATGGATGAGACGCGCAAAGAAACCGTGCTCAGCGATGCCGCAGGCTTTTTAACGCGCCTGCGCAAAGGGGACCATGTTTAACGCAAATATGGTGTAGCAGATCCGAGCCTGCGCCACCCTTTCGAAACAATGGGTGCGCGCTGCCTGCTTGATGATGAAGCACGCCGCGATCTTATAGGGAAGGTTTAATTTTCTTCCTCGACAACGCCGTCTTTATCCGTGGCAACCAAGGCGCCATTTTTCCATTCGCCCGTTTGCTCTTGGCCCGTTGCAAAGGTGATCGTGCCTTCCCCTTGCCGCTTGCCCTTTACAAAATTGCCTTCATAGACATCCCCATTGGCATAGGTTGCCACACCGTTTCCGGTGATCTCGCCATTTTGCCAATCGCCTTCATAAGTAAACCCATCGGCAAGCGTTATTTTGCCTTTGCCGTTGCGCTTCCCGTCAACATAATCGCCCTCATACACCATACCATCGGCAAATGTGGCCTTGCCGGACCCATGCCGCATACCCTCTTGCCACATGCCATCATAGGTATAGCCATCTGTATAGGTCATCACCCCCATGCCATGATTTTTTGCATTCTGGAACCCGCCTTTATACGTGATGCCATTGGCGTAGGTGGCCAGCCCCTCGCCCTCAATCACGCCTTGACTCCATTCGCCCTGATAGCTTGAGCCATCCGGGTAGTCGATTTTACCAAGACCGTTTGCCAAGCCTGCTTCAAACGCACCGGCATAGACCGATCCGTCGGGATAAATCACTTTGCCATCGCCTTTGATTTGGCCATCTTCCCAATTGCCATTATATTCATAGCCATCGGTGCCGATAAATTGCCCCAACCCTTGGCGTTGGTCGGCTTCAAAATTGCCATCATAGATATCGCCATTGGCGTAAGTTACCCGGCCCGGGCCCTGACGGCGCCCAGCCACCAGCATACCTTCATAAATATCGCCATTTGGCTGAATAAGTTTGCCAAGGCCTGTTATTTCGCCATCTTTCCAAATGCCATCAAAAATCAAACCTTCTGACATTTCCAACACGCCGCGCCCCTCGCGCGCCCCGCGCACGATCGCACCTTTGTAAATGGCGCCATCGGGATACGCGATTTCCGCGGTACCTTCCTTTACACCATCTACCCAATCCCCTTCATAACGATACCCATCCGGGTTCGTCATCACACCGCGACCATGATGCATGGCGTTTCGAAAGGCGCCTTCATAAATTGATCCATTGGCATAGGTTGCGATGCCGGATCCGGTTATTTTACCGTCAGCCCAACTGCCAGAATAGGTACCGCCATCGGCAAAGGTGATCTTACCTTGGCCCTCGGGCTTACCTTTGGCAAAGCTGCCTTCATAGACCGACCCATTTGGAAAATTTGCCACGCCTTCGCCCAATATTTCACCATTTGTCCAAGTGCCCGTATATTCATAGCCATTGGGCAGGCGATAGGTTCCGGTGCCATGCTGCAAGCCATTCTTAAAAGTTCCCTCATAGACGCCGCCATCATCATATTGTTTGGTCACCACGCTGGCGTTCTGCGCCACAACAGGGCTTAACAACGCCAATTGCGCGCCAAACAGTGAAACCAATAGGAACTGATATTTCATAACGAGTACTGCCTTTTATCCCTTGTGGACATGTGGAACCTAAAGGACCAACAAAGATCTGACAAATAAAATTTGCATTTAATAATGCGGAGGTGGCGCATCCGCGATCACTTCCGCGCCTTGCGCCTCACGCTCTGCTTCGCGCGCCGCGAGCATTTCAACCATACGAGCCAAGCGCGCCAAATCTTTTTGATGCTGCGCCACCATATCCGAAAGATCCTCATTGGCCTTGCTGATATGGGCCAGATGCACTTCTAGCCCTTCCAAACGGGCCGCGAATGCGGCAGCTTCCTGTTCCATCATATTCCTTTTTTCGCATCATCCATTTTTATATTTTAGCCGCGCGGCACCGCTAACAAAAGGCCCTTCGGCACGCGGGCGAAGTATTTTCGCAGCTTACAAGCATCATGGCGTGAGTAAAAACGCAAACAGCTCTTGTAATCTATTCCATGTTGCCCGATCGCAAGCGGCCAGCAAATATCCGTCTTTATGGGCAGCAGAATATTCCCGACCATCAAGCATTTTCACATAACCACCGGCTTTCTGGCATATCAAAACCCCTGCAGCATGATCCCAAGGCTTCACGATTCCGGCCAGGCAAAAATCGAAACTCCCTTGCGCCAGAAGACGGTATTCATGGCAGGAACAGCGCAAATTTGACATATTCCCAAAATGCGGCAAGCAAGCAGCAAGCCGTGCCTGTTTCGGGGCAGGCACTTGATAGAGATGGATGAAACCATTTAGCTGGTTCAGCGCGCCCCCGACTGAGGTTTTGAGCGATTTTTTGGCGCCGCAAGAGGCCACAAACCCCGCGCCTTCCACGCCCTGCTCAGCGATCATGTAATCATCTTGCAACGGATCATAGAGCAGGCCGAAAATAGGCTGCCCAAACCGCGTTGCGGCAACTATTACGCCAAAGGTCGCCAATCCGTTGGCATAATTCCACGTGCCATCGATAGGATCTATAATAAAGCATAAAGGGGCAGATTCGATATTATCCAAAAGCCCGGGGCTGCGCGCAACGGCCTCTTCCCCGATGATAAGTGCATCAGGGAACAAAGCTGACAAAGCCTCTGTGATCAAAGCTTCAGAGGCCAAATCAGCCGTTGTCACCAAATCCAACGCATCGGATTTTTGCGCAATCTGCTCTGGCTGCAAAGCGCGAAAATGAGGTAGGATTTCCTGCTGCGCCGCAAGCCGTATTGCTTGAATAATCCTATCCGCGATCTGCCGAGGAAAGGACACGCTATCGCTGCGATCCGATTTTTCAGACATAAACGAGCCCTTCCATATTTAATACGACAGCTGTCTTCATTTGTAACATGCGATGGGCTGGCGCTAAACCTCAAACAGATGGGGCATTCAAAAGCCTCTTCGTCAAGGTCGCGATGTCGATGAAACTATAGCATCCCTGAAACCCGCGCTAGACCACGCCCTCACAGCAAGTTTCTCTGGGCTGTATGTTTCTATGCGGAGCTGCATTGAAACTAAATGAAAAACATAAAAACCATCCGGAGCCAGTGGCAAAGAACCCCGAAGCCAAGCCGTCTAATGATAAAATGATGGGCGTAAATATTGAAGGTTTAGCTATATCTACCAGCGCCGGAAAAGCGACGTTTTCAACCTTCAGACTGTGCACGAGCGCCCTAACGGGCGCTCGGAATTCTCATCACTCTGCGCTTATGCGACAGAGATGTTCACCGCTGCCTCGCGGCCATCACGGCCGGGTTCGATGTCAAAGGTCACTTTCTGATTGTCGGCCAAGCCGGTCAGTCCTGACCGTTCTACCGCAGAAATATGCACGAAAACATCTTTGCTGCCGCCATCGGGGGCGATAAAGCCGTAGCCTTTGGTGTTGTTGAACCACTTTACTGTCCCAGTTGCCATTGGGTCATCTCCTAAATTATCTGCCCACATCATGCGGCAGCTCGGCTCAGTCAGAACAAGATCGAAAGACTGGCCGTTTGGAGCAGTAGGTCGATAGAAATAACGTCGCGTGGCGTGTATGCTGGGTTTTTTGTAATAAATCAAGGGCTTTTCCATATGGCGCGGCAAAGCACCTAATGCAAAGGCGCCGGTTGCGGTAAAGCGACAGGTCATTATGGGAAAACGCCGATAAACCCGTCCTCATGCCCAAAATAGGCCTGAATACGATGCGCTTAGGCAACATATCTGCGGCAGATGCGATTGAAGGCTTGAATTAAAGGCAAAATAGCTTCATGGGAGAGCGGCGCTTGTTGCTAGGGCGTAACGGATTAAAAGGAGAGACCATGGCCAAGGAAGATACGCTCGAATTTCCAGGTGTCGTTAAGGAACTCTTGCCTAATGCGACGTTTCGGGTCGAGCTTGAAAACGGCCATGAGATCATCGCACATACGGCAGGAAAAATGCGCAAGAACCGTATTCGGGTTTTGGCAGGTGATAAGGTACAAGTTGAAATGACTCCTTACGATCTGACCAAAGGGCGCATCAACTACCGGTTCAAATAACAACCTTGCGGCTTATTCTTGGATCTGCAAGCCCGCGCCGCAAAGAGTTGTTGGCCCAGATTGGCCTGCGCGCGGATGCGATTATGCCGCCCGATGTGGATGAAACGCCGCTGAAAACCGAGCTGCCGCGGGCCTATTGCCGCCGCATCAGCTTGCTTAAAGCCCAGGCGATTGCAGCCGATCCAAGCGATATGATTTTATGCGGCGATACAACCGTGGCGCTTGGGCGGCGGATCATGGGAAAGCCGACAGACCGCGCAGAAGCAGACCGGTTTTTATCCGCACTTTCTGGGCGCCGCCACCGCGTGATCACCGCAATCACTCTACGACAAGGTGAAAAGATTTGGCAAAAAGAGGTGCAAAGCGCAGTCAAAATGAAGCCCTTGTCACAGCTAGAAAAACAGGCCTATTTAGACAGTGATGATTGGCGCGGCAAAGCCGGCGGCTATGGCATTCAAGGGCCGGCGGCGGCCTTTATCCCTTGGATCAGCGGGTCCTTCAGCGCCATAATGGGCCTACCACTCGCCGAAACCGCAGCGTTGCTGCAAAGCGCCGGTTACCCGGTATATCAGGGCATATCATGATCGGGCGTTTGATTTTACTTGACCATTTAGGCGGTCGGCCGGCGGCCGCAAAACTGCTGGATGGGCGCTTAGAAGACCTTTTATTTGAAGGCATCGGCCCCGCCCCCGGCACGGTCTATCGCGCAATTGCGGACCGGCCTGTGAAAGGCCAAGGCGGTATGTTCCTGCGCACCCCCGATGGCTCGGCATTTTTGCGCCAGATTAAAGGATTGGCCCCAGGCCAAGCGCTGAATGTACAAGTGACCGGCTATGCAGAGCCAGGGAAAGCCATTCCGGTGACCACCAAGCTCTTGTTCAAAAGCCGCTATGTTATTGTCACGCCAAAGGCACCCGGATTGAACGTTTCGCGCAGCATTCGCGATGAGGAACGGCGCGAGGCTTTGCAGGCCCTGATACATGACGCGTTGGGGCCTTTGGAGATGGGAATGATTTTGCGATCAGCCTGCGCCGAGGGTAACGATACAGATATTTTAGACGATGCCGAAACCATGCTGGCGCGCGCTCAAGAGATATCAGAGCAGACGTCAAGTACCCCGCTATGCTTGGCGGCCGCAGATGGCGTGCACCTGCAAGCCTGGCGGGATTGGTCAGAGCCGGCCGAGATTATTACCCATGATGGCTGTTTTGCCGATTACGGCGTGCTGGATCAGCTTGGCGACCTAGCCAAAGCCGACACCCCCATCGCGCAGGGGCGTTATTATATCGAGCAAACCCGGGCTTTTACCGCCGTGGATGTGGATACAGGCAGCGATGGATCACCCGCAACAGGATTAAAAACAAATCTAGCCATGGCGCGCGATTTACCGCGCCAACTTCGGCTGCGTGGCCTTGGCGGACAAATCGTGATTGATCCAGCGCCCATGGCGAAAAAAGACCGCCGGCAAGTTGAAACGGCGCTGAAAGCCGCTTTGCGCGCCGAGCCTATTGAAACCAATTTCGTAGGCTGGACAACGCTTGGTTTGATCGAATTGCAGCGCGCGCGGGTCCGCGCCCCGCTCAAGACTTCACAGCTAAACGCCTGGCTCAGCTAAAGCACCCCGCCCCCAACGCGTCAAAAAACAAGGCGCAGCCATGCTTCACTGCAGTATGCTTCACACTGGACAAAGCGCCCGTGCGCAGTCTTGACATACCCCCCTTTTGCGCGCCCGGCTAAGCCGTTTCACGGTTTCGCCTGCCCCTTTTGCCGGCCTGAAAGAAGCAGGAAAATCAAACTGATCAAAATTAAGCTGCCGCCCACCATCATATATGGCGCAATTTTTTGTTCCAAAAACTGCAGACCAAGCAAGGCCACCCAAAACGGTGTTAAAAATGTATAGGCGGTCAGTTGGCCGCTCGACAAATAGGCAGAGGCGTAATTTAAACAACTGAAACTGCAAATACTTGCGAAAATAGCCAGATATACCAAAGACCAATAAACTGGCACCCCCAATTGTGTCACATCAAGCGCCAAAATCGGGCGCGGCGCTGCGATAAAAATCAATAGGGTTGCCGCCACCATCACGCCGAAGCTGAACACCAGCGCAGATTCTCCACGACGCAGCTTTGGCACCATCACCGCATAAAACGCATGCGCCGCTGTGCCCAGAAAAAACAGCCCCTCGCCACGCTCAAGACTAAGCGCCAGAAGGTTGGAAAGCTCGCCTCTGAACACAACAATCAAGGCGCCCCACGCGCCAAGCAGCAAAGACAGCAGCAGCGGCCACCCTGCACGCTTGGCAAAAAACGCACGGTCCAAGCAGATTGCAATGAAGGGCATCAACGTGAAAATGCTTGAAGTCGCTACCGGCGTTGCAGTTTCCAGCGCCTCGAACATAAAAATAAAATAAAAGGAAAAGCTGCCCCCCAATAGAAGGTAGCGCCACAAAAGACAAAAATCAGCGCTTCGAAACGCGCCACGCCAGGCTAAAAACGCGCCCAGTAGAACAGAGGCGAGCAAAAACCGCAGAAAAGTCAGCGCGATTGGATCGATCTGATAGGCGATCACTTGCCCGATCGGAAACGACCCGGCAACCAAAAGCGAAAACAAAACCATGCTCGCATGCGCGTATAAAGTGGTTTTGTGCAAATTTAACCTTCATTCCGTTTTCGCAGTAACTGCGGGCAGCATAGCCCAAATCAGCTTTGATTCTTCAATTTTTTTACCAATTGATAAAATTTTTATTATGTGCCACCATTCAGCACCCGTTAGACTTAAGGAAAGAGCAGCATGTCACACTCGCATTCTGAATCCGGCATTGCAACACATCGCCTCAGCGCGGAGGCCTATCACCAGAACTTTTCTGATCTGCATCCCGCTTTGGATGGGCACGAGGCGCTGGTGGCCGCAGATCGCTGTTATTTTTGCTATGACGCGCCCTGCATAACCGCTTGCCCCACCGATATTGATATTCCCCTATTCATTCGCCAAATCGCCACTGGCACAGCGGATGCAGCGGCGAAAACCATATTAACGCAAAATATCCTTGGGGGTATGTGCGCCCGAGTCTGCCCAACAGAAACGTTATGCGAAGAGGCCTGCGTGCGCGAAGCCGCAGAGGGAAAGCCGGTCGAGATCGGGCGTTTACAACGCTATGCGACAGACAGTCTGATGGATACAGGCACCCACCCGTTTAAGCGGGCCGCAGAAACTGGCAAAACAATCGCCGTGATTGGCGCTGGACCCGCCGGGTTGGCCTGCGCGCATCGCTTGGCGATGCATGGCCATAACGTTAGCCTGTTTGACGCCCAGCAAAAAGCCGGTGGTTTGAACGAATTTGGCATTGCCGCCTATAAATCGACCAATGATTTTGCGGCTGCCGAAGTGGATTGGTTGCTTCAAATCGGAGGCATTCAGCTGCATCTGGGCCAACGGCTTGGTCAAGAGCTACAATTACCGCAGCTGCTTGAGGATCATGACGCCGTTTTTCTGGGTATGGGGCTTGGCGGCGTGAACGCGCTTGGGCTGCCCTCAGAGCAGATTGACAACGTCGAAAATGCGGTCGAATTCATCCATGAATTACGCCAATCAGAGAACTTGGCCGCGCTTGAAATAGGCCGCAATATCGTGGTGATCGGGGGCGGAATGACCGCGGTGGATGCTTCGGTGCAGGCAAAACTGCTGGGGGCAGAGCATGTCCATCTGGTGTATCGACGGGGGCGCGCACAAATGAATGCCTCGCTGTATGAGCAGGATTTGGCGGCCACCAAAGGCGTGAATATTATCGCCAATGCAGAACCGGTCGCAGTGCATGGCAATGGCACCGTGCGCGAAGTTGAATTCGCCTATACGCGAAGTTCAGAAAAGGGCCTTGAACGCACAGGTGAAACCTTTCGGCTGGCCGCAGATCAAGTATTCAAGGCAATTGGGCAAACTTTACATGACGCCCCGGCAGACCTAACACTTGAGGGGCGAAAAATCGCGGTTTCCCAAAATGGCCAAACCTCACATCCTAAAGTTTGGGCCGGAGGGGATTGCGCCGCGGGCGGCGATGATCTGACAGTGACCGCAGTGGCGCAAGGCCGCGATGCCGCCGAGAGCATTCATCAAACGCTTATGGGCTGACGCCCCGAGACGCCGCTTTTAACAGGCGGCAAGGAAAGGATATACACGATGGCAGACTTAACCAGCAATTTTATTGGCATCAAATCTCCCAACCCTTTCTGGCTGGCCTCAGCGCCACCGACGGATAAAGAATACAATGTCCGCCGGGCGTTTGAAGCCGGCTGGGGGGGCGTGGTTTGGAAAACCCTCGGCTCAGAGGGCCCTCCGATTGTGAATGTCAGCGGGCCGCGTTATGGCGCGATATGGGGCGCGGATCGCCGCCTTCTGGGCCTCAATAATATTGAACTGATCACCGACCGGCCTTTGGAAATCAATCTGCAAGAAATCAAATCGGTGAAACGCGATTATCCGGATCGCGCCCTGATCGTCTCGTTGATGGTGCCATGCGAGGAAGAAGCGTGGAAAGCCGTTTTGGCGCATGTCGAAGATACCGAAGCCGATGGGCTAGAGCTGAATTTTGGCTGTCCGCATGGTATGGCCGAGCGCGGTATGGGATCTGCCGTGGGCCAAGTACCCGAATATGTGGAAATGGTCACGCGCTGGGTCAAACAGCATAGCCGGATGCCCTGTATCGTAAAACTAACGCCAAATATTGCCGATATTTGCCAACCGGCGCAGGCCGCCATGCGCGGTGGCGCGGATGCGGTCAGTCTGATCAACACCATTACCTCGATCACAGGTGTGGATCTGGACGTCATGGCCCCAACCCCAACGATTGACGGCATGGGCACCCATGGTGGCTATTGCGGGCCTGCCGTGAAACCGATTGCGATGAATATGGTGGCGCAGATCGCCCGTCATGCAGATACCCAAGGCCTGCCAATTTCAGGGATTGGTGGGGTTACAACTTGGCGCGATGCGGCTGAATTTATGGCTTTGGGGGCGGGCAATGTACAAGTCTGCACGGCTGCAATGACCTATGGGTTCAAAATCGTGCAAGAGATGATTTCGGGCCTGTCTGAATGGATGGATGAAAAATCGTACACCGCGGTAGACGACTTCATCGGCAAAGCCGTTCCCCAAGTCACCGATTGGCAATATCTCAACCTCAATCATGTGACCAAAGCGCGGATCAACCAAGAAGATTGCATTCAATGCGGGCGCTGCTACGCGGCGTGCGAAGATACCAGCCATCAAGCGATATCGATGAGTGCCGATCGGGTGTTTGAGGTTAAGGATGATGAATGCGTGGCGTGTAATCTCTGTGTGAATGTTTGCCCTGTCGAAGATTGTATCACAATGGAAACGCTTCCCATTGGCGCTTTGGATGAGCGAACCAACCGGGTGATCACACCAGAACCTTTGAATTGGACACAACATCCAAACAATCCAAGCGCGCAGGCGGCAGAGTAAAAGAATTAAGGGGTCAGGAGTTTTTGAAACACCTGATCCAAAAAATCTTCTGACCCATCATGCGGTTGCGCGATATTAGAACCGCGCACCAAGCGAATCTGGGCTTCAAAATCGGCATAATGCTGGGTCAGCGCCCAAATCGAAAAAATCAAATGAAACGGATCCAACTGAGTGAGCTTGCCATCCTTCATCCAAGCTTGGATCACGGCGGCTTTTTCATCAACCAAATCTCGCAGATCCCCTTGTAAAAAAACCTGCATACGCGGCGCACCTTGCACGATTTCATTGGCAAATAACCGGCTCTCACGGGGAAAGTCGCGCGACATTTGCAACTTATGGCGGATATAGCGCATCAATTCGGTTTTGGGATCGCCCTGCGGGTCAATCGCGCGCAGCGGATCCAGCCAGGTTTCCAAAAGCTGGCTCAGCAACGCCAAATGGATCGCTTCTTTGCCATCAAAATAATAGAGCACATTGGGTTTTGACAAGCCCGCCTGACGCGCGATTTGATCCAGTGTGGTGCCCCGAAACCCATAGGTTGAAAACACCTCGAGCGCTGCATCAAGAATGATCATGATATTGCGTTTTTGAATCCGCGTTTGCGGCTTTGAGGGAGAGGTTGTTTTGCTCATAAGCTCTGTTTGGGTGCCAAGCCGTTCCAAATCACCTCAAACACCGTCTCGCTGGCCGCCTCCCATTGCGCCTCGCTAAGCGGCGCATCCGCGTTCAAGGTTTCTATCTGATGCCCAAAATCAGCATAATGCTGCGTTGTCGCCCAAATCATATACATCACCCAACGCGGCTCCACCGATCGAATTTTTCCTGCTGCGATCCACGCTTGAATACTTTCGATGCGCCCATCCGTCCAGCTGCGCAACTGCGTTTCTAGAAAATCCTGAATTATAGGCGCGCCTTGCATCACCTCATTGGCCCAGACTTTTGATCCATAAGGATGCCGGCGGCTGATTTGCATCTTTTCATAAATATAGAGTTTTAACGCCTCTTTCGGTTCATCCGAATTTTCAAAACTACTGGCCGCTTGCAACCAGATCTCAAAAATTTTCTCAACGACACAGCGATATAGTTTTTCTTTTGAATCAAAATAATAATGCAGATTGGCTTTGGGAAGGCCCGCCTGATCCGCAATCATTTGCATGGTTGCGCCGCGAAATCCGTGCTGCGCAAAGATACGCTCGCCCGCTTCCAGAATCAGCCGTTCATTTTCCGCTCGAATATGCGCTTTTGCCGCTTTCAAAATAAGCACTTTCTTAATCTGGAGCCCAAGTCATTCGCTGCAAAAGAAACAATCTTGACTAGATGGTCAACCGTGTTACGCTCGAGTTTAACAGAGCAATCGCAAATTAAAAAGTCTGCGAATTACCAACCGATCGGGGCTTTGGCACCAGCAAGCGTTTGTTTGAAACACGCCAAACGATACGCATGTTGCGCGACCTTGATCATAGATGTTCGAAACGGCTGTGATGTGCGAAACGCGCAGCATGGCAAAAGGAGGCACAGATGGCCGCACCCGGAGAAAACCTAAAGATCAATGGCGACCGGCTTTGGAACAGCCTGATGGATATGGCTGAAATTGGACCCGGGGTCGCGGGTGGTAATAATCGCCAGACCCTCACCGACGAAGATGGCGAGGGGCGCCATCTGTTTCAAAAATGGTGTGATGCAGCAGGCTGCAGCATGGGCGTGGATCAGATGGGAAATATGTTTGCCATGCGCCCCGGAACCGACCCCGATGCTTTGCCGGTCTATGTCGGCTCACATCTGGACACGCAGCCCACGGGCGGCAAATATGACGGGGTGTTAGGTGTTTTGGGCGGTTTAGAGATTATTCGAAGCCTCAATGATCTTGGCATTCGCACGAAACACCCGATCGTTGTTACCAATTTCACCAATGAAGAAGGCACCCGCTTTGCGCCGGCCATGCTGGCCTCGGGTGTATTTGCTGGTGTCCATACGCAAGACTGGGCCTATGCCCGCACCGATAGTGATGGCAAATCCTTCGGCGATGAGCTCACCCGCATCGGGTGGCGCGGTGAAGAAGCGGTGGGCGCGCGCAAAATGCATGCGTTTTTCGAATTGCATATCGAACAAGGGCCTATTTTAGAAGCCGAAGGCGTGGATATCGGCGTGGTTACGCATGGTCAGGGCCTGAGCTGGACGCAAGTGACCATTACCGGCAAAGACGCCCATACCGGCTCTACTCCAATGCCAATGCGCAAAAACGCCGGGCTTGGTATGGCGCGGGTCTTGAATTTGGTCGATGAGATCGCGCTGAGCCATGCCCCTGATGCCGTGGGGGCAGCGGGCCATATTGATGTGTTTCCCAATTCACGAAATGTGATCCCAGGGCAGGTTGTGTTTACAATCGATTTCCGCAGCCCCGATTTAACGGTCATCGAAGATATGGAAACCCGCCTGAAAACCGGAGCGCAGCAAATTTGCGATGATATGGGGCTTGAAGTGGCGTTTGAAAAAGTTGGCGGATTTGATCCGGTGGCCTTTGACGAGGACTGCGTCAGCGCTGTGCGCAACGCCGCAGAGCGCTTGGGCTATAGCCACAGGAATATCATTTCGGGTGCCGGGCATGATGCCTGCTGGGTCAATCAAGTGGCCCCAACCGCTATGATCATGTGCCCCTGCGTCGATGGGCTCAGCCATAATGAAGCCGAAGATATATCAAAAGACTGGGCAACAGCGGGCACCGATGTGCTGTTTCATGCGGTTGTCGAAACTGCCGTCATAACAGAGTAGCCGCGCGCAAAAGGAGAACCAAGATGAGCAAAGTGATCAAAGGCGGAACCGTTTGCACGGCCGACCGCGCCTGGAAGGCGGATGTCCTTATCGAAGGCGAAACCATCAAACAAATCGGTGAAGATCTGGCCGGCGATGAATATATCGATGCAGCTGGCGCCTATGTGATTCCTGGCGGAATTGATCCGCATACGCATCTTGAAATGCCCTTCATGGGCACAACTGCCGCCGAAACCTTTGAAACGGGCACATGGGCCGCCGCCGTAGGCGGCACAACGATGGTGGTGGATTTCTGCCTGCCAGGGGCAGATGGCTCGATCAAAAACGCAATCAATGAATGGCACCGCAAATCCGCGCCTCAAATCTGTTCGGATGTAGGCTATCATATGGCGATCACCGGCTGGAATGAAGAGATCTTCAACGGGATGAAAGATGCGGTTGATATGGGGGTCAACTCGTTCAAACATTTCATGGCCTATAAAGGCGCCCTGATGATTGAAGATGATGAAATGTTTGCCAGCTTTAAACGCTGTAAGGAAATCGGAGCACTGCCGATGGTGCATGCCGAAAACGGTGATTTGGTGGCCGATATGCAGCAGCAAATGCTCGAGCAAGGTATAACAGGGCCCGAAGGCCATGCCTATTCCCGTCCGCCTGAATTCGAAGGTGAAGCCGCAAATCGCGCGATCACCATCGCGGATGCAGCCGGCGTGCCGCTTTATGTGGTGCATGTCAGCTGCGAGCAGGCCCATGAAGCGATCCGGCGGGCGCGCCAAAAAGGCATGCGCGTCTATGGCGAGCCGTTGGCACAATTCCTAACCTTGGATGAAAGCGAGTATTTCAAGGGTGATTGGATGCATTCGGCGCGGCGCGTGATGTCACCGCCATTTCGTAATAAAGAGCATCAGGCCAGCCTTTGGGCCGGCTTACAATCAGGCTCTTTACAAGTTGTGGCCACCGATCATGCCGCCTTTACGAGCGAACAAAAACTGATGGGCAAGGATAATTTCTGCTTGATTCCAAATGGCTCAAACGGGCTGGAAGAGCGTTTGGCGGTTCTATGGACGGAGGGCGTTGAAACCGGACGATTGACACCCAGCGAATTCGTGGCCGTCACCAGCACCAACATTGCAAAAATTCTGAATATCTATCCAAAGAAAGGTGCGATTGTAGAGGGTGCAGATGCCGATATTGTGGTTTGGGATCCAAAAATTTCCAAAACCATCAGCGTCTCAAACCATCATTCCATCTTGGATTATAATGTGTTTGAGGGCTTCAATGTCAGCGCCCAATCGCGCTTTACGATCAGCCGCGGCGATGTAATCTGGGCCTGGGGCCAAAACAGCCAACCCAATCCTGGCCGCGGCCGCTTCGTACCCCGCCCTGCCTTCCCAGATGCCAATGCGGCCTTAAGCAAATGGAAAGCCCTAACAGCCCCAAAACAAATCCATCGCGATCCAATGAATATTCCAGCCGGGATTTAAAAAGCGAGGAGAGCCCGTCGAAAGACCAGCGAAAGGACAATATGTTTTTGCCACAAGTAGAAACCCCCTAAAATGGCGCAGGAAATAGTGATCTCCGCCAAAGATTTATCCCTTACATTTGCAACGGGGGATGGTGCTGTTCATGCGCTGAAAAACGTGAGCCTTGATGTAAAAAAAGGGGAATTTGTCAGCTTTATTGGCCCATCAGGCTGCGGCAAAACCACGTTCTTGCGGGTAATGGCGGATCTCGAACAGCCTACTGGCGGCAACATCACCGTCAATGGCGTGTCGCCAAGCGCCGCGCGCCAAGCGCGCGCCTATGGCTATGTGTTTCAAGCCGCAGGCCTTTACCCTTGGCGCAGCATTGGCGGCAATATCCGCTTGCCGCTTGAAATCATGGGGTTTAGCAAAGCCGAACAGGCCGAGCGGGTAAAAAACGTGCTGGAACTGGTCGAACTGTCCGATTTTGAAAAGAAATTTCCATGGCAATTGTCAGGCGGGATGCAGCAGCGTGCCTCCATCGCCCGAGCCTTGGCTTTTGATGCCGATATCCTCTTGATGGATGAACCTTTCGGAGCGCTGGATGAAATCGTGCGGGACCATTTGAACGAGCAATTGCTCAAACTTTGGAAGCGCACGCATAAAACCATCGGATTTGTCACCCATTCGATTCCCGAAGCGGTGTATCTATCCACAAAAATCGTTGTCATGTCACCGCGCCCGGGGCGCATCACGGATGTGATCGAGAGCAGCCTGCCAGAGGAACGTCCGCTGAATATTCGCGATTCAGAAGAATTTATCGCGATCGCGCAACGGGTGCGCGAAGGCCTTCGCGCGGGGCATGACGCAGAATGACACAAAAGCTGCTGCCCATTCTAACGGTTATATTGGCTTTGCTGGCCGCTTGGTATGTGGCCGTGGTGCCGATGAATATAAAATCTGCTCTCACCACCGCCGAGCGCACGGGAGCTGACGTGGTTCCGGCCGGTGCAAAAGAGCGGCGGGATCTCTCGGCTATTGGGCTTGTGGCGACGAATAGTTTCGCCATCGCGGCAACCTTTTCGCAAGACCGCCCGCGGCTTCCTGCGCCCCATCAAGTGGCCAGCGAGCTTTGGAAAACCACGGTTGAGAAAAAAATAACCTCGAAGCGAAGCCTGGTGTTTCATGCATGGATCACCCTGAGCGCTACCTTGCTTGGCTTTGCAATCGGCACCGGCATGGGTATTTTGCTTGCCGTGGGGATTGTGCATAGCCGGGCGATGGATATGAGTGTGATGCCTTGGGCAATCGCCTCGCAAACCATTCCGATTTTGGCCATTGCACCGATGATCATCGTGGTGCTGAATTCTATAGGCATCCAAGGCCTACTGCCGAAAGCCTTTATCAGCGCCTATCTGAGCTTTTTCCCCGTGGTCGTTGGAATGGTGAAAGGATTGCGCAGCCCTGATCGGATGCAGCTTGATTTGTTGAAGACTTATAACAGTTCTGCGCCTCAAAGCCTGCTGAAATTGCGCCTGCCCGCCTCGTTGCCTTATCTTTTTGCATCGCTAAAAATTGGAATTGCCGCCAGCTTGGTTGGGGCGATTGTTGGCGAATTGCCCACTGGCGCCGTGCGCGGCTTGGGGGCCCGCCTCTTGGCCGGATCCTATTATGGGCAGACCGTGCAAATCTGGTCGGCTTTGTTCATGGCCGCGATTGTAGCCGCCAGTTTGGTGGCGCTGGTTGGAGTGGTTCAAAGACTCACGTTGAAAAAAATGGGAATGTCATGAGCATTGTTTTTTTCAGCATTGTGGTCTGGATCGCGGCTTGGACGCTCAATGTCAAATTGGCCAATGGCACCGCCTCCGGCACGCGATTGGTCAAAGTGATCGTACCAACGTTGTTTGGCCTGACCTTATTGCTGGTTTGGGAAATGCTGGTGCGCGGCCTCAACGTGCCTTTGGTGATTTTACCACCACCCTCCTTGGTGGTCGACACTATGGCAGATAATCTGGCAATTCTTTGGAAAGACTTTGTACAAACCTTTCTCAAAGGCGCTCTGCGCGGATATCTGATTGGCTGCAGCGCCGCGATTCTCACCGCATTTCTGGTGGACCGGTTTGATTTTTTAAGCCGAGGGCTGTTACCCGTGGGAAATTTTATCGCGGCGCTTCCAATCATTGGTACCGCGCCAATTTTAGTGATGTGGTTTGGCTTTGACTGGCAATCGAAAGCCGCAGTGGTGGTGGTCATGGTGTTTTTCCCAATGCTCGTGAACACCGTCGCCGGATTGCGCGAAACCACAGCCATGCAACGTGACTTAATGCACACATACGCCGCGCGCCCGGCGCAATCGTTTTTAAAATTGCGGCTACCCGCCGCGATGCCATTTATGTTTAACGGGTTAAAAATTTCAACCACGCTAGCGCTGATCGGCGCCATTGTTGCCGAGTTTTTCGGCTCACCCGTCGTGGGAATGGGGTTTCGAATTTCCGCCTCTGTCGGGCAATTGGCGCTTGATATGGTCTGGGCAGAAATCGTTGTCGCTGCGCTGGCGGGAAGCGCGTTTTATGGCGCCGTCGCAATAATAGAAAAGGGGGTCACCTTTTGGCACCCCTCGCAAAGAGGCTCGTAGCAGAGAAAATGATAAACGACCAAAACCAACTAGGAGAAAAACGATGAAAACCATTCTATCAAGTGCCCTGGCGCTGATGGCTGCAGCCGCAGCCACCACCGTGCAAGCCGCCGATGATGTAAAGCTGCAATTGCAATGGGTGACGCAGGCCCAATTTGCTGGCTACTACGTGGCGTTGGACAAAGGGTTTTACACAGCGGAAGACCTGAATGTCACAATTTTACCAGGTGGGCCCGACATCGCCCCCCCGCAAGTTCTGGCTGGCGGCGGCGCTGATGCGATGCTGAATTGGATGCCCTCTGCCTTGGCCGCGCGCGAAAAAGGCCTACCCGTGGTGAATATTGCCCAGCCCTTTAAAAGCTCAGGTTTGATGCTGACCTGCTGGAAAGATACAGGGATCAAAAGCCCCGCCGATTTCAAAGGCAAAACCATCGGTGTGTGGTTCTATGGCAATGAATACCCATTCTTAAGCTGGATGAGCCAGGAAGGTATTTCCACCGAGGGCGGCGATGATGGGGTTACCGTGTTGCGTCAAGGCTTCAACGTTGATCCGCTGTTGCAACGCCAAGCCGATTGCATTTCCACCATGACCTATAATGAATTTGGACAGGTTTTGGATGCCGGTGTGTCCGAAGATGAGCTGATCACATTCAAATATGAAGACCAGGGCGTGGCCACATTGGAGGATGGCATTTATGCGTTGGAAGACAATCTGCAAGACCCTGCTTTTGCGGATAAGATGGTGCGCTTCGTACGCGCTTCGATGAAGGGCTGGAAATACGCAGAAGCCAACCCGGCTGAAGCGGCAAATATCGTGCTGGACAATGATGAATCAGGCGCCCAAACCGAGGCACATCAAGTGCGCATGATGGGAGAAATTGCAAAACTCACCGCCGGCTCAAACGGCACGTTGGACCCCGCCGACTATGAGCGCACAGTCGCAACCTTGATGGCAGGCGGGTCAGATCCGGTGATCACCGCCAAACCAAGCGGTGCTTGGACACACGCAATCACCGATAAAGCCCTTAAGTAAAACCTGAAAACACGCGGCCAGAAATGGCCATGCAAAGGTTTTTCACTTCGGCCAGCTGCGCAGTTCATAACGCAGCTGGCCATTTTTTATCACATATAACGGCCAAGCAAAGGGGGCAGCCGCACCGCGTATGATGCGCGTTCGTGCCTTCTCTTCTCGGGCGAATTTTACGCCTGCCCTGCGCCGATCAAGCATCTCAACACGCGCAGCTCTACAGTCCTGATCCCGCCGCCAGCGAAAAATTTTCATTTTTCTCATCCCGACAGGTTTTCTGCCTTATTTTTGCTTTTTTCTTCTGTAAAGCTCAGTTTGAGAGGCGTCTATTTTAGCCTCGTTCTAGTATTTTTTTTGTTTTTTAGGGTGACCAGTTTGAGACATTACACACAATTAATTCATTTGCGCGCCATGATTAAAGATATGGAAAAGAATGAGGGTCTGCATACGCTTTCCCAAACCGAGCGCGATATCTTATATGCAGCAACCGACGTAGCCGGTGAAGATGGAGAGTTTGTGGCGCATGATCTTGCCCGCCATACTTTGGCGCGCGATATTTCGCACGCCACGTATCATCGTGCATTCAAATCGCTTTTGGGCAAAGGGTTTATGAAACCCGCTCGCGGTTTCAAAACAAGAAATTATGTTTTGCAGGAAGTGCGAGCACAAGGCTGATGGCTTGGGCTCTGCCCATGAGCTGCAAAAAGGCTTTGACGGCGGGCGATCAAGAATGAGGTTTTTTCAAAACAGGATAGGCCGGTTTTCGCCCAGAGCCGGCTTAAGCATAACGTTGGAGAAATTGCAGCATAATACAAAGCATTAGGTGATGGATGTGTTCAGCAAAAGCGCATTGAATTGGGAGGCGTACGAGTCGGTTAGCTTCATATTTGCGGAGGGTCTGAAATACTTTGGAGCACTGAGCACTGAGCACTGAGCACTGAGCACTGAGCACTGAGCACAATTTTACGACAGATCAGGCTGTGTAAGTACCCTTGGATCAAGTTTTGCTTTTTTTCGAACAATCGGACACCATCCTAAAGGAGGTGGTAACTGCAATTTATCAGGCACATCCTTACGAAGAGCCCGTAATTTTCATTCAGAACTGCCTCAGAACACTGCATATACGAGGCGCCGATATCGACAATCCCAACAGGTTTTGGAACCGGCAGGATGTTGGCTGGGTGCCAAAAGCGTTTAATCAGAAGCATTAGCAGTTTTAAGGCGCCCTGCGATTTACACAAACCGGTTGACGTAATTTTCCAAAACCTCTTGTCGCCCTGATTTCGGTTCTGGGTTGATACCCTCGTTCAAAACACGCGCGGTGATTTGATCAAAATCACTGGCCAGCATGTTTTGCGCCTCTTGCGTTTGCCAGTCCGCATAGCGCTGTTTCAAGGCCGTTTCCAATCCGCCATCTTCCAACATCGCCGCGGCGGCTTTCAAGCCGCGCGCACAAATATCCATCGCGCCGATATGGCCGGCCAGCAGGTCTTCAGCCGTTAGGGATTGGCGCCGTAATTTCGCGTCAAAATTCGTACCGCCCGTGCCGAAACCACCGCTTTTTAGTACATGATAATAGGCCAGCGCCACTTCGGGAACATTATTGGGGAATTGATCCGTATCCCAGCCCGACTGGTAATCATTGCGGTTCATATCGATCGACCCCAGCATGCCTTCGGCCGCCGCCACAGCCAACTCATGTTCGAAAGAATGCCCCGCAAGGATGGCATGGCCTTGCTCGAGATTGAGTTTCACCTCATTTTCAAGCCCGTATTTGCGCAAAAAACCGATACATGTGGCCGCATCATAATCATATTGATGTTTCGAGGGTTCTTGCGGTTTTGGTTCCACCAAAATGGTGCCTTTAAAACCAATTTTATGTTTGTAATCGACAACCATGTTCAAAAACCGCCCCATATGGTCCAGTTCTGCGCCCAAATCGGTGTTCAACAGGGTTTCATAACCTTCGCGCCCCCCCCACAAAACGTAGTTTTCTCCGCCAAGTTTATGCGTGGCATCGATGCAGGATTTGACCGTTGCCGCCGCAAAAGCGAACATATCAGGATCAGGATTGGTGGAAGCCCCGGCCATCCAGCGCCGATGGCTGAACATATTCGCAGTGCCCCAAAGCAATTTCGGCCCCCCCGCTTGCATTTTAGCGCCAATATAATCGGTGATCTCGTTCAAACTTGCCAAATTATCGGCAAAATTGCCTTGATCGGGGCGAATATCCGCATCGTGAAAACAAAAATAGGGCTGCCCCAAAAGCGCAAACATATCAAAAGCGATATCGGCTTTCAGACGCGCATTTTCCATCGAATTTTGTGGGTGCCACGGCCGCTCAAACGTCGGGCCACCAAAGGGATCGCCGCCTTCCCAGGCAAAACTGTGCCAATAAGCAACCGCAAAGCGCAAGTGATCTTCCAGCCGCTTACCCAGCACCACTTCGTCGGGATTATAATGTCGAAACGCCATCGGGTTCGTGCTGTTCGAACCTTCATATTTTATGGGCGAAAACCCTTCAAAAAACGCATGTGTCATTGCAACTCCTTCACATATTCAAACCGGGTCGCGAAATGGCGATAGGCTTTTTCATATTCTGTTTGTAGCGCCGCATTTGGCAGGATGCGGTGGGCAATTTCGGGTTTTGTCATCACCTGTTCAGGGGCCTGTGTGGTGATTCCCACGATGGCAAGGCGCGCCGCGCCAAGCGCCGCGCCAAACTCACCCGATTTGGGCAGGTCAAGCGGCACATTCAAAACGGTTGCCAGCGTTTGCAGCCAAAAATCAGACGCTGTGCCCCCGCCAATCGCCAGAAGGGATTGTGGATTCGCACCGGTTTTTCGCAACGCCTCAAGACAATCACGCAACGCAAAACTGACACCTTCCAAAACCGCTTGCGTCATATCCTGCTGAGAGGTGCGATGCCCAATCCCTGCAAAGCCTCCGCGGATTTGCGCATCATTATGCGGCGTACGCTCCCCCGAAAGATAGGGGTAAAATTTCACATCTGAAGGGCCTGTAAGCGTCTTACCCAAGGCCTGCGTCATCTTTGCAGGGCTGCAGCCCGTTATATTTGACAGCCAGTTCAAACTATCCGTGGCCGAAAGGATGACCCCCATCTGGTACCAGCGATCTGGCACCGCATGGCAAAATGTATGCACCGCCGAAGCCGGCAGAGGTGCGTAGCCATCGCGCGCGGCGAGTAAAACGCCCGAAGTCCCCAGAGAAACAAAACCATCGCCCTCATCAAGGGCCCCAACCCCGCAGGCGGCCGCGGCATTATCTCCCGCTCCGCCGACAACTTGCACCGCTGGTGATAAATGCAATTCGGCGGCGCGCGCGGAATGCAGCTTAGCCGCGCAAGCACAGCCTTCGACCAACCGTGGCATCTGATCCAATTTCATGCCAGAGGCCGCCAAAAGCGCCGGCGACCAATCGCGCGCCCCCACATCCAACCACGCGGTACCGGCGCTATCTGATAGATCTGCCACAGCTTCACCGGTTAACCAAAAACTGAGATAGGCGGCGGGCAGCAAAACGCGCTTTATTTTGGCAAAGATCTCAGGCTCATGCCGCGCAACCCACATTAATTTTGGCGCGGTGAAGCCGGGAAAAACAATATTACCGGATAAGGCGCGCAAGTTTTCCACAGCATCTAATGCGGCGGCCTCGGCATGGCTGCGCGTGTCATTCCATAAAATGCAAGGTCGCAGCACAGCGCCGTCGGCGTCAATCAAAGTCGCGCCATGCATATGCCCAGCCACGCCAATACCAGCAACGCTGCGATATGCTTCTGGGAAAGCTTGCCGCAACGCACCCAAGGCAACTTGGCACGCTGAAATCCAATCTGCGGGATCCTGTTCGCTAAAGCCATTGGCCGGGTTTGAAACGCTATAATGCGCCTCTCCTTCGCCGAGGATTTCACCCGATTTCGTGACTAGCAACGCCCGAAGCCCCGACGTACCCAAATCAATCCCAAGAAAGCATGCGTCCATCTGCGCCCCCAGATAAGTCTCAGCTTATGGAAACCACGTTCCCAATCAGGGTTCAAGTCTCTAACTGCGCCACCATAAATAAGACTCGATGCCGCCGCCAAACAAACAGTTCAGCGGCGCCAAGCGCGGGCTTAGAAAATCAAGGCCTTATTCTGCCGCTTGCGCATAATCTGACATTGGCGGGCAGGTGCAAACCAGATTGCGATCCCCGTAAACATTATCGACGCGGTTCACCGGTGGCCAATATTTATCAACGCGGAACGCGCCGGGCGGGAAGCAGCCTTGCTCGCGGCTATACGGGCGATCCCAATCGCCAATCAGATCATTCGACGTATGCGGTGCATTTTTCAGCGGGTTATTCGTCGGATCCATGCGGCCTGCCTCGATCTCGGCAATCTCGCTTCTGATCGCAAGCATCGCATCACAAAAGCGATCCAGCTCGGCTTTTGTTTCAGATTCCGTCGGCTCAACCATCAGCGTGCCCGAAACCGGCCAGCTCATCGTTGGCGCGTGAAATCCGCAATCGATCAGGCGTTTGGCAATGTCGTCCACGCTCACATCAGCGCTATCGGCAAAGGGCCGTACATCTAAAATGCATTCATGCGCCACACGGCCCGTTGGACCTTTATACAAAACATCAAACGCGCCTTCGAGCCGTTTGGCGATGTAATTGGCATTTAAGATCGCGACCCGCGTAGCTTGGGTAAGGCCTTCGCCACCCATCATCAAACAATAGGCCCAGCTGATTGGTAACAATGACGGCGAGCCGAATGGTGCTGCAGAGACCGGCCCCACCTCGCCTTCGCCCTCTGGATGCCCAGGTAGATGCGGCGTTAAATGCGCTTTCACGCCAATTGGGCCCATGCCCGGCCCGCCACCGCCATGGGGAATACAAAAGGTTTTGTGCAAATTGAGATGGCTAACATCACCGCCCAAATCCCCCGGGCGCGACAGGCCAACCATCGCGTTCATATTCGCGCCATCGATATAGACCTGGCCGCCATGTTGATGAATGATCCCGCAGACTTCATGCACGGTTTCTTCAAACACGCCATGGGTTGAGGGATAGGTGATCATGCAACCTGCCAAATCCTGGCTGTGCTGTTCCACTTTGGCTCTAAAATCTGCAACATCAATATCGCCGTTTTCAGCCGAGGCGACCGGCACAACCGTCCAGCCCACCATTTGGGCGCTGGCCGGGTTAGTGCCATGCGCTGAGGTTGGAATAAGGCAGATATTGCGATGCCCCTCACCGCGCGACCGGTGATATTCTGCAATCGTTAATAGACCCGCATATTCCCCTTGCGCGCCTGAATTCGGCTGCATTGAAATCGCATCATAGCCGGTAATTTGGCACAATTTATCCGATAGATCCGCAATCATTTCTTCATAGCCCAGCGCCTGGTCTTTTGGCGCAAACGGATGCAGCAAGGAGAATTCGCGCCAGCTTACCGGCATCATTTCAGCCGCTGAATTCAGCTTCATCGTGCAGGAGCCTAAGGGAATCATCGCCCGGTCTAGCGCCAGATCACGATCGGCCAAACGGCGCATATACCGCATCATCTCGGTTTCCGCGCGATTCATATGAAACACATCATGTTCCAAATATTTACTGCGTCGATGCAAGGTTTCTGGCACCCTATAATCGGGGCTTAAATCATCATCTGCATGGGTGATTCCAAAGGCCCTCCACACCGCTTCAGTGGTGGCGCGGCGCGTCCGTTCATCCAGCGAGATGCCCACTTTATCCGTGCCCACGGCGCGCAAATTAACCCCTTCGGCCACTGCGGCCTGCATCACCGTTTTTTGCAGTACCCCGACATTTACGGTGATCGTGTCAAAAAACGCCTCCGGCTCTACTTTGAACCCCGCAGCTTCCAAGCCTTTGGCCAGCCGCACGGTTTTACGATGGATCCGCTGCGCGATCGCTTTCAGGCCTTCAGGGCCATGAAACACCGCGTAGAAGGACGCCATCACCGCCAACAGCGCTTGCGCTGTGCAGACGTTTGATGTGGCTTTCTCGCGGCGGATATGTTGCTCACGGGTTTGCAAAGACAGGCGATAGGCTTTGCCCCCATGGCTGTCGATCGATACGCCCACAATGCGCCCGGGCATGGCCCGTTTATAAGCTTCTTTGCTGGCCATATAGGCCGCGTGCGGCCCGCCATAGCCAACCGGCACGCCAAAGCGCTGCGTGCTGCCAACGGCGATATCGGCATCCATTGCGCCCGGCTCTTTCAAAAGCGTCAACGCCAGCGGATCTGCGCAGATTATTCCGATGGCTTTTGCCGCATGCAAATCAGCAATCGGTTGCGTGAAATCATGCACATGCCCATAGGTGCCCGGATATTGAAAAATCGCGCCAAATACCTGATCCGCAACCATACGTTCAGGCGCATCTACAATCACCTCAATCCCCAGAGGTTTGGCCCGGGTTTGCATCACGGCTATATTTTGCGGATGGCAATTTTCATCCACGAAAAACGCTTTGACTTTTGATTTGGCAACGCGTTGCGCCATTGTCATCGCTTCCGCGCAAGCCGTCGCTTCATCCAGCAGCGAGGCATTGGCAATTTCAAGCCCGGTCAAATCGGTGACCATGGTTTGAAAATTTAACAATGCTTCCAAACGGCCTTGGCTGATTTCTGGCTGATAGGGGGTATAGGCCGTATACCATGCCGGATTTTCTAAAATATTCCGCTGGATCACCGGCGGCGTAACGGTGCCGTAATAGCCCTGCCCAATCAAGCTGCTAAGCACTTTATTTTTTGACGCGGTCAAGCGCATGTGATGCAAAAGCTCGCGCTCAGATTTGGCCTTGCCAAAATCAAGTGGCTGGCTTTGGCGGATCGATTTGGGCAGCGTATCATCGATCAACGCATCCAGCGTATCGCACCCAAGCAGCCCAAGCATGTTCTGCATTTCCTGCGGCGATGGGCCAATATGGCGGCGATTTGCAAAGTCATAAGGCAGGTAGTCAGTTGGGGTAAAAGGCACGAGACACTCCAGTTTTCATAGGTTTCAGCAGCGGTGCCAAAACAGGTGAGGCACCACGAAAATTCATCGCGCGCAGACCGCGCGCAAGACCTCAGCCGATCAGCTTATTATACGCGGCCTCATCCATATATTCATCCATTTGGCTGGGATTATCCGCTTTGACTTTGAAAAACCAAGCGGCGCCCAATGGATCATCATTCACCATCGATGGTTCATCCATCAGGGCTTGGTTCACCTCGACAATCTCGCCATCCAGCGGAGATAGGATATCAGAAGCAGCTTTTACGCTTTCAATCACCACCACTTCATCATCCTTTGAAACGGTGGTGCCTTCTTCGGGAAGCTCAACAAACACCACATCGCCCAATTGCGTGCTGGCATGCTCGGTGATGCCAACCACCACCACATCATCTTCAACGCGCAGCCATTCATGCTCTTCGGTAAATTTCATCGTTATCTCTCCTCAGTTTTTATCGTTTAAAATTGGCAGCCACAAATGGCAGGTCCACAACTTCAATCGGCAATCGTTTGCCGCGCATCTCACCGTATAAAAGCGTTCCAACCGCGGCATGGGTAACGGGCACATAGCCCATCGCCACCGGGTGATTGAGGCTTGGCGCAAACCCGCCCGAGCTGATTTCGCCGAGCGCCGCGCCGCCTTCAGCGCTGTCATAGAGCGCCACGCCATGGCGCATCGGCGCCCGGCCCTGCGGTTTCAAGCCCACGCGTTTGCGCACGATGGCCTGTGGAAATTCGGCCAAAATACGCGCTGCGCCTGGAAAACCGCCCGCGCGGGCACCGCCAGAGCGGCGGACCTTTTGAACCGCCCAGCCCAACGACGCCTCAACCGGACTGGTTTGTGCATCGATATCTTGCCCGTATAAACAAAGCCCGGCTTCAAGGCGCAGCGAGTCGCGTGCGCCAAGACCGATCAGCGCAACATCGCGATTGTCCAACAGCGCATTTGCCACATCGTGAACCGCGCTTTCTGGCACAGAAATTTCAAACCCATCCTCACCGGTATAGCCAGAGCGCGATACCCAGCATTCAGCGCCCGCCAAGGGCAAGGTTGCCACATCCATAAAAGCCATCAACGCAAAAGCAGGGTGATGCTCGGCCAAAACCGCCTGCGCCAACGGGCCCTGCAAGGCAAGCAAAGCCCGGTTGGATAATTCTTTAAGCGTGACCTCCGGCTCAAGATGCTGGCGCATATAGGCAATATCGGCCTCTTTGCAGCCCGCATTGACCACCATGTAAATGTGATCCTCGCGATTCGCGAACATCAAATCATCGCGCAGACCACCTTCCTCATTGGTCAACAGCCCGTATCGCTGCCGCCCCACAGGCAAGCCCAGCACATCCATCGGGATCAGTTTTTCCAACGCCATAGCGGTGGCCTCGTAACTTGATTCGCGCAAAATCACCTGCCCCATATGGCTGACATCGAAAAGCCCGGCCTTGCCGCGCGTATGAAGATGTTCTTGCATCACCCCCATCGGGTATTGCACGGGCATCTCATAGCCCGCGAACGGCACCATTTTGGCCCCGTGTCTGACATGTAAGTCATAAAGCGCTGTGCGCCGTAATTCTTCGGTCATCGCAACCTTCTACGTGTTGACCGGCATATCATCTGCGTTGAAACGACCGGCATCCTGTGACGCATAGGCAAAACTGCCCATACCATGATGCCCCCTCTGTCCTTTTGCCTGAGATCGCTATCCCTTCGGCCGATGCTTGCGCATCTCTCTCCAGAGTTCTGTTGTTCAGAGCGGTCCTGCTGCCTGAGAGTTTCCGGGGGCGGTTGCTCCTTCGGCACTGGTTTATCCAGTTCTCCCGTTCTGATGAACATACCATAATCCAGCTACGGTGACAGAACAAGCATTTACTTCACACGCGCGGCCAGATCTAAACGGATTTTAAACTTGCAACCGCAAATGGCAAAGGTACGCGCATGATACAAGATTGTGTTTTTGGATATGGCAGCCTGGTAAACGCATCGACGCATGATTTTCTTGCTCCAAACCCCGCGAGGCTCAGCGGATGGCGGCGATATTGGTGCCAAATAGAAGCAACAGATCACGCATTTTTAAGCATTCGCCGCAGCGAGGGCGATATTATTGACGGCTTATTGGCACGCGTCGAGCCGCAGCAATGGCCCGGTTTGGATGCCAGAGAAGCGGGTTATGATCGTTTAAGCTCTCTCGCCGCGATCTATAAGGGCGACCACGCAGCCCATGAGAGCGCCTGCGCGGTTTATGCCGTGCCCCCAATCACATCCCCCACCCGCCCCTGCACCGTACCGATCCTGCGCAGCTATCTCGATGTTGTTTTACAGGGCTATTTGACTGTTTTCGGTCTGGATGGAGCCAAACGTTTTATGGCAAGCACAGATTGGAATTGCGCCGTTTTGGATGATCGCGCCGCGCCGCTTTATCCCCGGCATCAGCACATCAGCGCAGCTGAAAATTCGGCGATCACCGCTCTGCTACACAGCTTTCAGCTGACCCTTCTTTAGCTTGCACACCTGTTTTTGAGCGCAGCGCGCGCTGAGCTGCGCTAAATCGCCTGTTTGAGGCTTTCTTCCAAATAAATCTCACGCAGCCGCGCCGCGATTGGTCCGGGCATGCCCGCGCCCAGCGTTTGCCCATCGATTTCAACCACGGGCATCACAAAAGTACTGGCCGAGGTTACAAAAGCCTCATCCGCGCTTTGCGCCTCATCGATGGTAAAATTACGCTCCACCAGCTCCATTTGCGCTTCTTCGGCAAAGCGCAAAACAGCGCTGCGTGTGATGCCGTGCAAAATATCATTTGACAGCGCCCGCGTGATGATCTGACCATTTTTCACGATATAGGCGTTGTTGCTGGTGCCTTCAGTAACGAAACCGTCTTGAACCATCCATGCATCATCAGCACCCGCTTTTTTCGCCATCATTTTTCCCATTGACGGGTATAGCAATTGCACCGTTTTGATATCGCGGCGGCCCCAGCGAATATCATCGATGCTGATCACTTTAATTCCGGTTTTTGCCGCAGGACTATCGGCAAGGCCTGGTTTGTTTTGCGTGAACATTACCAAGGTCACGGGTGTTTCTTCTGGATCAGGAAAGGCAAAATCGCGATCGCCCGCCGAACCCCGCGTTACCTGCAAGTAAATCATCCCTTCTTCGATCCCGTTGCGCGCAACCAATTCACGATGCACGCCAAGCAACTCATCAATCGGCATTGGCATTGCCATATCCAGCGCATCTAATGAGCGTTTAAGCCGTTGCGCATGGCCTTCAAAATCGATCAATTTACCCTGTAAGACCGAGGTCACCTCATAAACACCATCCGCCATTAAAAAGCCCCGATCGAAGATTGACACGGTTGCCTCTTGTTCGGGCATATAAGCCCCATTCACATAAACAATCCGGTTCATCTTACTCTCCTTTTCGGGTTATCCCCAAAGATCAGCTTGCGGGGGATGCAGGCCTTTTTCATCATAAATTAAAGCATTTTGTCGGTCTTCTGCCAAAAACAAAGACCCGTCAAGATCAATCATATCCGCGCCTTGGGTCAACAAAGTCGCAGGAGCAATTGCCAATGAGCTTGAAACCATGCAGCCGATCATGATGCCAAACCCTTGTTTTTGCGCCGCCGCGCGCAACGCCAAGGCTTCTTGCAGCCCCCCGGTTTTATCCAGTTTGATATTCACCATGTCATATTTGCCTTTCAATGCCGCAAGGCTGCGCCGGTCATGGCAGGTTTCATCTGCACAAAGGGCAATCGGGCGCGGCAAATTGCGCAAAGCGTCATCATCGCCTGCAGGCAAAGGCTGTTCGATCAATTGCACCTTCGCAGCCTGTAAATCCGGCAGCAAAGCCAGATAGCCGTCTGCGCTCCAGCCTTCATTAGCATCAATGATAATATCGGATTGCGGCGCGGCCTTGCGCACAGCCTGCAGGCGGGGCAGATCCGTTTCAGCGCCCAGTTTGATTTTCAACACCGGGTGATGGGCATGTTTCAGCGCCTGTTGAAACATGGCGTCTGGCGTATCAAGCGAAATAGTCAGCGCCGAAATCACCGGTTGTGGCGCCGCTATGCCTAGCAAATCCCAAACCCGGCAGCCTCGCTGTTTGGCCTGCAGATCCCAAAGCGCGCATTCCACCGCATTGCGCGCGGCGCCGGGGGGCAAGGCCTGCGATAAGCCTTCAAGCGCTATATCGTTGGGCAATGCGCGGATCTGTGCCAGAACCGAGGCCGGCGTTTCGCCATATCGTGCATAAGGCAGGCCTTCACCGCGCCCCGATACGCCATTCTTCTCAACATTTACCGTGATCACCTGCGCGCTGTCTCGTTGCCCACGGGCGATACGAAACACCCGCGACAAAGGAAACCGGTCTTGATGCGCTGTCATCACCTGCATTGATGCGCCCCCTATCGCGCGCCCAAAGAATAAAAAATTTCGCCCGCTTTTGCCAGCCAGGATGCAGTTCTGAACCCATATTTAAGCCATATAAATAAAAAAATGGAACCGCATTCCACCGCGATCATTCCCATTATGCTGCATCTGCAAAATAAGCTTGCAATTTAAAAAGTAACAAAATAACCAATACGGCGTGTAATTTGAAATATCATTACTTTCTGTGAGGTTCATATCATGTCATTTCGTTTGCAACCGGCCCCCGTAGCCCGCCCCAATCGATGCCAGCTTTTTGGCCCAGGCTCGCGCCCGGCGCTGTTTCCAAAAATGGCCAGCAGCGCGGCAGATGTGATCAACCTTGATTTGGAAGATTCAGTTGCGCCCTCGGATAAAGACAGCGCGCGCACCAATGTCATAGACGCTCTTGCTAACGTGGACTGGGGACAAAAAACTCTATCTGTGCGGATCAACGGCCTTGATACGCCCTATTGGTATCGCGACGTGGTGGATCTGTTGGAACAAGCCGGACCGCGGCTTGACCAGATTATGATCCCAAAAGTTGGGAATGGCGCTGATATTTATGCCGTTGATGCTTTGGTCAGCGCGATTGAAACGGCGCGGGGCCGCGAAAAGCCAATCGCCTTTGAGGTGATAATCGAAAGCGCTGCGGGGATTTCAAATGTAAAAGAAATTGCCGCTGCCAGCCCGCGGTTGCAAGCCATGTCGCTTGGCGCCGCAGATTTTGCAGCCTCGATGGGGATGGCCACAACTGGCATTGGGGGCACACAAGAAAATTATTACATGCAGCATCAGGATCAACGCTATTGGTCAGACCCTTGGCATTGGGCCCAATCCGCAATCGTTGCGGCCTGCCGCATGCATGGGATCTTGCCCGTCGACGGGCCGTTTGGAGATTTTTCCGATGATGCCGGTTTCATTGCGCAAGCCAAACGCTCTGCCACTTTAGGCATGGTTGGAAAATGGGCGATCCATCCCAAACAAATTGCCTTAGCCAATCAGGTATTTACCCCGTCCGAAGACGATGTCAGGGAAGCCCGCGCCATATTAGACGCTATGCAAATTGCCAAATCCAATGGCGAAGGGGCAACGGTTTATAAAGGCCGGTTGGTAGATATCGCGTCGATCAAGCAAGCCGAGGTCATCGTGCACCAAGCCGAAATGATCGCCGCGTTTTAAAGCCACAGTTTAAGACCACAGTTTAAAGCCATTGTGCCGTGCATATGCCCGCTTCGGCGCGGCCGCGCTGAGAGCACGCAAATGCTTGAAACTTAGCGCAGGAGAATGCTAAAGCTCAACGCAGCGGGTCTGGGCTGTCTGATTGATTGCTTTTGGCGCGCGACGTACCTGCGCGGCTTTAGGAGAGCTGAATGACCCATTACCTCGAATTTGAAAAACCTTTGGCAGAAATTGAAGGCAAAGCGGAAGAATTGCGCGCATTGGCGCGCCAAAATGAGGAAATGGATATAGAAGACGAAGCCCAAGCGCTTGATGCCAAGGCCGAAGCCTTGTTGAAAGATCTATATAAAAGCCTAACCCCCTGGCGCAAATGTCAAGTGGCCCGGCATCCGGAGCGGCCCCATTGTAAAGATTACATCAAGGCCTTGTTCAGCGAGTTCACGCCTTTGGCCGGCGATCGGAATTTTGCCGATGATCATGCCGTGATGGGAGGTTTGGCGCGGTTTGAAGACATGCCTGTGGTGGTGATCGGCCATGAGAAAGGCAATGATACGAAAAGCAGGATCGCGCGTAATTTCGGCATGGCACGCCCAGAGGGATATCGCAAAGCGATCCGGCTGATGGATATGGCTGATAAGTTTAATCTGCCGGTGATCACCTTGATCGACACTCCGGGGGCCTATCCTGGCAAAGGCGCCGAAGAGCGCGGACAATCTGAAGCCATCGCCCGCTCAACGGAAAAATGTTTGCAAATCGGCGTTCCAGTGATTTCCGTGGTGATCGGAGAAGGCGGATCGGGCGGCGCGGTGGCCTTTGCCACAGCCAATGCTTTGGCGATGCTAGAGCATTCGATTTATTCTGTGATCAGCCCGGAAGGCTGCGCCTCAATCCTCTGGAAGGACTCGGAAAAAATGCGCGAGGCGGCAGAAGCCTTGCGTCTAACGGCGCAAGATCTCACCAAGCTGGGCGTGAATGATCACGTCATCTCTGAGCCAATGGGCGGGGCGCATCGTGATCCCGATGCCGCGCTTGCCAATGTTAAGACGACGATTGCCAAAGTTCTGAAAGATTTAGCCGGCAAAGATCGAAACGCTTTGATCAAACATCGGCGCGAAAAATTTTTAGCGTTGGGATCCTCGCGCCTCAGCGCTTAAGCCTTAAGCCTTAAGCCTTAAGCATCCTTAGGCCTTTGGTGACATCCGAGCGAACTGCAATGCGCAAACTGGGCTCATCACCCGATTTTAACGCTTCCAAAATAACGCGGTGAAAATGGGGCGGCTCTTTGCGACGCAGGCGCCCGTATAGCGCGCGCATCGTGGGCCCCAATTGCAGCCAGACCGTTTCCGCCATCGCCAGCATAGCCGGGGCCTGCGCGCGCAAATAAAGCGTGCGATGAAATTCTAGATTGGTGCGAATATAAGCCACCGCATCTTCTTCGATAACGGCCGCAGCAACGAATCCGTTGATTGCCTCCAAACGGTCAATCAGCGCCAAATGCGCCCGCGGCAACGCCCGGCTCGCCAGCTCAACCTCGATCAAGGCGCGCAGCGCTGCAAGCTCTTCAATCCGCTCATTGCTCAATTCGGGCGTTGAAATACGGCCCGATGCCGAAATCGACAACGCCCCTTCAGCCGCCAAGCGGCGAATGGCCTCACGCGAGGGCGTCATGGACACACCGAACTCTTGCCCCACCCCGCGCAGCGTCAACGGCGTACCCGGACTGACCTGACCGTGCATAATACGGCTGCGAAGCCCGCGATAAACGTGCTCATGCGCGGAGGCGCCCGCATCAGTTTTTTTAAAAGCGTTCCTCATAGGGTTGTGTGATCACAAATAATCCAAAGGTCAATCAACAAATTGAAAGCGATGCAAACTGGCGCCCTGCGCCTTTAACCAAGCGCGCGGCGCCTCATACTCACCATATAAATCACCAACCTGATCCCAAAACTGCGCTGAATGATCCATAAATTTCAAATGCGCCACCTCATGCGCCGCCACATAAGACAATACGTCAAAGGGCGCCAAAACCAACCGCCAGGAATACATAAGGGCTTTATCTTGGGTGCAAGAGCCCCAGCGCGACCTCGTATCGCGCAAACTTAACCGCGCATATTCCATACCAAGACGGGCCGCAAACTTATCCGATTCTTCCACCAGATGATCGCGCGCCAAAGCCTTTAAATAGCCCTGCAACCGCGCGGCAGGTTTGGGCTTGTCAAAGGGTACCTGCACAACGCCACCACCATGAGAAACGCGATGGCTGGCGCCGCTGGCGATCTGATGCTCAACACCCAGAATGGGCAGGCTGTTGCCCAGCGCAATCGCGCTTGGCCCAGGCAGTTTATCTAGGTTCTGGCGCAGCCAGGATTCTCTTTCCGCGATAAAGGCTTGTAATTGGCGTTCTGGTACTTTTGGCGGTGCGGTTAATGTGATCCGCCCGTCTAGCGAGGAGACCCGGAGGCTCAGCCGCTTAGAGCGTGCCGATCGTTTCACTTGAATAACAATATCGGACCGGCCAGACAGTATTATCGCGCGCATATTTGACCCGTTTTTAACGAAAGATGACCTTTGTACCGCTTTTCGGGCTTAAAGCCTTTGACACGATGGCTTGGTTATGGCAGTTGCCCCAGATATTTCGCAAGATAAAAGTTTAGAAAGAAGAGCACATGCCAAAAGAAGAATGGGGTGTAAAACGTGTTTGCCCCACGACAGGCAAACGGTTTTATGACCTGAACAAATCGCCCATCGTCAGCCCCTACACGAATGAAGTTGTAGAGCTGGATCAAAATAAAAACCGCATGATCGCAGCAGATGCCGCAGATATGTCGACGGTGCGCGATAAAGAAGCAGAGCTTGAATCAGAAGATATCGTTCTGGAAGAAGACGCCGATGATGTAGAAGTTAATCTGGCGGATGACATCCTAGAAGATGACGAAGAAGATACGGTTCCTTTGGAGGAAATCGCAGATATGTCATCGGATGACGATAGCTGACATAAAGAAAATAGCATGGGGCGGAATTTAACCTTGATAACGCCCCCTGCTTTGCCTAGACAGCATTTAAACCTGTTTTAAACGGGGCCTTAGCTCAGCTGGGAGAGCGCTACAATGGCATTGTAGAGGTCAGGGGTTCGATCCCCCTAGGCTCCACCAAAACAACTATTTACAAAAAAATTAATGTTGCGCGCGAAGCGGTTAAGATCTTTGGGGTGGCTTGGTTGATATTCCACAGCAACACCCGGTTCATCTTGCCCATTATTATGGTGCAGGCGGCCCATCGAACAATTTGCCCCGACCTCGAGGGCGCGGCAGAACACCGCCCTCACTTTTCTTCAATGCTGCAAAAAGCAGCTTGCGCGCTTGATTAAAAACGCTGCCCGTGTGATCGCATCAATTTCAACACATCCGATCATCAGAGCGCACGGTTCAAACCGCCCATGTAACCAAGGCTTGGACACAGCCCAGCCCTCAAAAAAACATAAAGCAAATCCACTTTGCGACAGCGCACTATTGAAAGCGGCGCTGCCTTCTCTCTGCGGATGCGAGGATAGGCCCATCAAAAGGGAATTTCATCATCCTCAAAAGACCCGCTGCCAGATTGCGCTGGAGGGTAAGCATCTTGATTGTCAAAGCGTCCCGGACCGTCAGCACCCTGACCATCTTTGGATACTTTCCAGGCTTTCACATCCGTGTACCAACGGCCATTATATTCCCGGCTTTCAAGATCGATAGAAACTTCTACTTGGTCACCCTTGTTAATATTGAACTGGTCAATTTTATCACCCCAAGCCATAAAGCAAATCTTTTTGGGATAATTAGCGTCCGTTTCCAAAACATATTCTTGTTTGCGCCATTCACCATTGGCCGATTGCCCCGATTTTAAGGGCAATAATTCAACAATCTTTCCTTTAATTTCCAACGTCACACCTTTTGTAAAAGCTTCAAGTTCCAGTTTTTCGCAAACTTAATTTGATTGCCTAAGATACACAACGCCAGAGCGATAAATGATCCAAAATCTTATCGCTGGCGTATTCTATGTAAGATGTAGCAGGGGTCGAGGGTGAAAACACGCGCTTTGGAGCAAAGCTAAGCCCTGAGAAAATGGAGATGAATATGAGTTGCAATTGTGGTCGTTCGCCAACCGGAAAATGTGTTGGCTGGCACAAGCTGGATGAAGATCAGTACCTTGAAAAGAAAGCCGCCTGGGACGCGAAACAGGCTGCAAAAAAAGACGCGGCTTGAACCGACCAATCGCATCGTCAACCTTAAGGGAAATAGTATGAACGCATATAGCAACATCAAAAGCACAGAGGTGGTTCTGCAGCATTGTTTTAAAAAAACAAAGAATACAGACAGAGAGCAAGCGATGCATTACGGGCGTTTATCTGGCTATTTTGACGAGACAAATGGACTGACACGCTCCGGAGAATATTTGGCGCAGTTTTTACAATTGGACCTAGCGCATGAGAGAGCGGGTTAAATGATTCCAACCGATTCTTTCCGTGGGTTTTCAGGTCGCGATCAAACGCCTTGCGATTGCGGAATGTGCGCACCAAATACCATCGATTGGAGCGCGCTGACAAGCACCGAGAAAATGGTGAAAGCCATGCTATTAAAAGCCCAAATAACCGCCGAGTTAGAGGTCAACGCGCCCACCAAGACAGGAGATTTATGATGTTGAATTACACACTATTGAATGAACGAAACGGCGATGCTTTTGATATGGCCTTTAAAAGCGAGCAAAAACTTCAGCAATATCTCGATGCGAACGAAAACTTAAAAATCGTTGGCAGCAGTAAAGCCTATCTTCCAACCCGCCATATCAGAATGAAAAGCGAGCAGCAGATAGCCGAATGAACTAGTCGCTCCAGACGCGCTGCAAATCAGCCTCAAGATTTTCCCAAAACCCGCTACAACTAAGCGCGACGCATTGCTCAAACCATTTTTGAGAGAACTCTAAAGCCAGGTTTTGCTTTTCTTCAAATCCGGTCACCACCCGTGCTTCATAGGCATCCATGATTATTTCCCAGGCGGCAGGGCTTCCCAGTTCTATGCGGTTATAATAGCTAAAAGGTCTCGCGCCGTTTCTTTTTTCTATAACAAATTTTGCAAAAGCTTCTGTGTTATTGCACGTCTCCAAAGCCAGTTCTAACGCATGCGCGCCTGCAACAGCTTTGCTTGACACGCATAGCGGCAGCGACAGAGCGAGCGCCATCAAAAACCAGATGATTGGAGTAGGCATATTTTCTTAGCGATCTTCCATCTTTTCTAACATCGCCATCAGACGCTCTGCGATACCGCTATCCTCAAAACTTTCTGAAATGCATTGATCTGTTCCAAGAAATGGTAGCTTCTCTGATGTCCAGATTTCGGCTTTTGGCGACAGGTCTTTTGCTGTGTTAAACAGCCCTAATGGAATGCCAACCATGCCTTCCATCACTTCAGGCGCAGGATGGGTTTTACAACGAACATGACACTTTTTACAAAAATGCGCCGTATTCAAATAACCACTGCCACCTTCAAACTGATAGATATCCGTTTCACCGGATTGCGTGATCTCCGTAACCGCATATAAGCAGCCTAACTGATAGCTGCCCGATAATTTCCGGCAATTCATACAATTGCATTGAATAATCAACATTGGGTCTAGGTCGCTTTCGAATTGAAACTGACCACAAAGACAAGAACCTTGATGTTTCAACCTTTTTCTCCCTTGATTTTGTGCAATAATAACCCAAAGGAGACCTTTATGAAATCAGAATTAACAATGGCCCCGGTTGAAAATACATAAAAGTAACATTAAGCACCCGTCACAGCGCCCCGCATCCCACCACGGGCCAAAACCCCGCCCGAAAACCTGCGTGTAATTATAATGAGCGAAACCGCGTTGTGTATTTCTATGTCAGTGGGTACCTCTCATTTGCGCAATCCTCCCCTGCTCTCGCCTCACGAAGCCCGCCTGCGCGTTGCGCAGCTCAAGGCTAAAGTCAGCAATGGTGAAGATCCAGCAGCAACTCTGCCGCGCAAAACTGTTGAAACCTGACATTAAGGGTTTCAACAAATGCCGCTGAGACTGAAGCTTGGTAAAGCTAAATAGAAGATCTTGAGCCATGCCTCAAAGCATAAACACGAAGAACATATGCATTCGAAGAAGATGTTACGCGAGTTGGGCATTCAAAAAACCCTCTTCCCATCACAAATCACAGGGCGCGCGATAGGTAAATTTACGTCCCCCCATAGTCACCAAAAATCAAAGCCCAGCCATCAGCTGCCAGCCAAAGCATGCAAGCGGTTTCACGTTTTTTGACGATCTGGCAGGTGAAAAGATCATCACCCACAATCCAGCCAAAAATACCTTTCGCCGACATAAACGCAGGGCCTCTGCCCAGCGCAAAGCATTTTAATCACCTCCGCAATTGCAAAAGCTTGGATGGTGAGAAAATGAACTGAGCAAAGACGATCCGCATGTCTTGCAGTTTAAGAGTATCCGCATTTTCAGCATGACCCAGCCGTCTTATTTAACACGTTATAATAGCTATCTAAGCGACCAGTAATTGCACATAAAGCGCGCACTGCGGGAAGTTTAAATATGAATAGGAACCAATAGCTCGGGCTCAATCACCCGCGCATTTGGAACCGCCTTAATCAAATTATCCGCAGATTGCTCAAGAACTGGGAACGTTTTGTAATGGCAGGGAATAATAGTTTGAAAATCAAAAAATTTTGCAGCTGCATAGCCTGCGCGCTTCATATCCATGGTGAAATACCCGCCCGCCGATAAGATGCCGATATCGGGGGCGTGAAGATCATTAAAAATCTGCATATCAGCCATCACATCCGTATCACCAGAAATATAAATCGTGTGCCCTTCAGCAGAGATCATAAATCCACATTCGCTTCCAACACAGTGAGGCCCACCTTGCCCAGAAATTGTTGAGCTGTGCACCGCATGCACCATCGTTACAGCAACATCTCCCAACATCACTGTTCCACCCTTATTAAACCCGATACCTTCGATTGCTTCGGTTTTCACCCAATGACTGATCAGATCAACTTGCCCGACAATAGGTATATTTTTAGCCTTCGCGATCGGCAGCGTATCGCAGATATGATCGAAATGTGCATGCGTTAGCAAAATATGGGTGGCGCCCTGTATCGCCTCTGCATGCTTTTCTTCCGGCAAAATGGGGTTTCCAGTGAGCCACGGATCAATCAATAAAACCTGCTGCGCGATCTCTATTTTAAAAGATGCATGGCCCAACCAAATAATCTTCATTTTTGCGCCCCTTGCATGAAAGTTTAAGATGTAAGGCTGACTGGTTTTTATTTTTTTTGCAATTGTTTTTAAGGGTAAAAATCGACGTTCAAACTCAAAGATAATAAATGATGCTCAAATGCGTACTCTCTTCGAGATCCGCGAATACACTATGCTAATCGGAGACCCGTTTCGATGGTAACGGCTAAGTTTTTAAACACGCCCTCCTGCAAAGCGCCCTGCAATCTCACCAAGGCTCAACGCGGTTAACAATCCATTGCCCGACAAATAGCCCGATACATCCGGGCCTGACACGCCACAGGCAGCTCCGCCGCAGGCAAAGATATTTTCAAACGCTATACCATTTGGCTTTTGAATCTGAGCGCGCGCATTCACCTTCAACCCGCCTTGCGTGTGAAAAAGCGCTCCAGTCACTTTAACCGCGTAATAGGGCGGCTTAAGCATTTTTTCGGGTTTAAAACGACGCCCGAAGGGATCAGGAATTTCTTGTGACGCATAGCTTTGGCATTCTTTCAATGTATGCTCCAACGCCACGCGGTCTATTGCCAGCATTTTTGCAAGCGCATCGCAGCTCTCGGCGCGCAAAACCGCGCCATTTTCTTCAGCCTTTACAAAATCATCAAAGCCCCGCCCCAACTCCAAAAGCCGCTGGTCAAATATGTTAAATGCAACTTGATCAGGTTGCCCAATTACCGATACTGCTTGCTCGGAATAGCCTTGATGTTCATTTGAAAAGCGCAGGCCATTCTTATTGATTTGAATTCCACCTTCCATCATCAAAGCCCATGTCACCAAAATGCCATGCGGATGTGCAACCGATCCATGGCCCTGATACCCTGACAGATGCGCAAGCTCAGCCCCCAAAGCTGCACCCCAAATGATCGCTTCCCCCTGATTTCCGGGATGGCCAAAATACAATGCATCTTTCATCTCAGGAATATGCTCTGCAATCAAATCTGGATTGCCGCCATACCCGTTACAGGCCAAAATCACAGATGACGCCGCGATATGTTCAACATCCTTATTGGGCCGTTGGCATATAGCGCCCAACGCCATATCATTTTGATCCACAATAAGATCCGTGATGAGAGCATCAGTTACAACCAAAATATCTTTAGCGGTAACGGCAGCTTCAAGCCGGTTTACAAGCCCAATCCCAGTGGTTTCAGGCACCGCATGCATCCGATGATTGCTATGCCCCGGATAAAGAAAGTTATCCAAAACATGGAAAGGTATATTATAGCTGCCAGAGAGCCAATCAATCGTTTTAGAAATTTGCTGAACGATTTGTTGGACATAAATTGGATCCGCGCTGTGATGGTTTTTGTTCAAAATATCACTACAGAAAATATCTTCGCTGTCATCGATCTGTTGCGCCTGCTGGGCACGGGTCCCGGCTGCGGGAATTAGCCCAGATGACAGCGCGGTTGAACCCGACAGGCGCGTTTCACGCTCGGCGATCAGAACCGTCGCGCCCGCCTCCTGCGCGGCAAGAGCCGCCGTCAGGCCCGCGGCGCCGCCGCCAATGACAAGGCAATCAACATCTATATCAGATGGAAACGCGTTTCTTCTGATAATGCCGGACACTGGTTTTCATCCTTCAAATAAATTTATGGCATCCCGTATAGAGATCACATCCCCAACCGTGGCGAGTGATGCGATCGAGATATCATGGGTTTCGGCACTAAAGGCGGCACACCCATCCTCTAATGTGATGGTGTGGAAATCACGCACATGCGCCTCTCGCACTGTTGATGCGACGCCGCCATTGGTAACAATTCCACAAACCATTAAGGTTGTGATCCCCGCGCGATTAAGCGCAAACTCCAAGCGCGATTGATAAAACGCCGAATAGGCTACCTTTTCGATCGTGATATCCGCAGGCTGAAGCTCATCGACCAAACTATGCCCCCACCCACCGGGCTTGAAATCACCCCGCGTGAGAAACGGCCTTAATTTTTTCAGATGCGTCGAGATAAAAGGCGCGCCTTGTTTTCCGGGCACCAAAGTAAACTGCGTGGAAACGATCCAACCGCCAGCGCTTCGTACAACATCGAGCAAAGGGCCAATCTTTTCGGGCAAAGCTGCAATCGCCGAACTAGAGGTTCCAGAGCGCCCATAAGCCCCTTCAGGGTGCAAAAAATCGTTCTGCAAATCGACGATAAGCACTGCCGTTTGCGAGGGAATAAATTCATGTTGAGACATTTAATCCTCCTCTGATTTCATAATAATATTACCAAAATCATCAACCTCTGCACTCAGACCAGGGTCGACGTAAATCGTTGCATCTGGCTGCACCAACAGCGCGGGGCCTAAAATTTTGCTGCCCTGAGGCAATAAAAGGCGGTCGTAAATACCCGCGTCATGCCAGGCACCATTTGCAAATATCTTTTGATCTGCCAAGTAACAGGCTGCAACGCTTTCAGCACGTTTTCCGCGTGCCAGCATTTTAATATCAATCTGCGGACGCTTCCCAATCACCGACAGGCGCAGGTTTAAAATTCGAATTGGGATTTGATCCAACAATCGGCTATAGGTTTTGAGATAGGTTGCCTCAAACGCGGCTCGGATAAGGTCCGGGCTTATGGGTTTATCGCTGGGGATTGGCACCGCAACAGCGTGGGTTTGCCCCATATAGAGCATATCCAATTCGATCACGCTTTCTGTTGCCACCAACTGCGCTTTTGATTTTTTGATGATCGAATGCCCCATCTGCGTCATCGCCTGGATCAGCCCACTTATCTCCTTGCAATTAAGGCCATCCAGCATCGTATTTAACGTGCGCACTTCATCATGGCGCAGGTCAGACATCACGCAACCCAAGGCCGAGTTTACGCCCGGGTAGCGGGGAATAACCGCCGCTGCTAAACCGATATCTTGCATAAGGGCCCCTGCATGAAGCGCCCCGCCGCCCCCGAAAGGCATGGCAGCAAATATTTTCGGATCATGACCGCGCTCAATCGAAATCAGCCGTATCGCGCCCGCCATTTTGGAATTGGCCACTTTAATAAGCGCTTCTGCGGTTTCTTCGACATCCATCCCCAATGGGTCAGCGATATGCGTTTTTATCGCGGCCACGGCGGCGTCACGATCCAAAGCCTCGAGCTTGTTGCCGATCGGTTTGCGCGCATCAATGCGGCCCAAAACCAAATTTGCATCTGTAACGGTGGGTCGTTCATTTCCCAAGCCATAGCACGCCGGACCGGGATCAGAGCCCGCGCTATCGGTTCCTATTTCAAGCAGGCCTGTTTCATCGATATGCGCGATTGAGCCGCCCCCTGCCCCAATCGTTGACATTTCAATCATCGGGGTTCGGATAACCATTCCAAAATCAATACTGGCTTGAGATGTCAGCATGTTTTGGCCATCGGCCACCAGCGATACATCAAATGACGTACCCCCCATATCGCAGGTAATCACATTTTCAAAACCAGCAGCCTTGGCAATTTGTCGCGCCGCCACAACACCTGCAGCAGGGCCCGACAGCGCCGTGCGCACCGGAAGCGCTTTGGCTGTATCAACCGACATAATCCCGCCATTAGACTGAACGATTAATATTTCAGAGCCAGCGTCATCCTCTGCAATGCGGGTTTCCAAACGCGCCAGATAATTGGCAACAACCGGCTGCAGATAGGCGTTCAAACTCGCCGTAGAGCAACGTTCAAATTCGCGAATTTCAGGAAGGATTTCTGTCGCCACACTGACATAATCATTGGGCCAAACCTGCCGCAAAATCCGTGCAGCTTTGGTTTCATTATCCGTATTTGCATAGCCATTGATAAAAAACAGACAGACAGAGTCACAACCTTGAGCAATCAAATCCTGCGCCGCCGCTTTAATTGAAGCTTCATCCACATCTTTCACAACCGTACCATTCGCCAAGGTACGTTCGGGCACTTCCAGACGGCATTTGCGTTCAATGACCGGCGTAAATTGCCCCCAAAGCCCCCAGGTTGAAGGGCGATCGCGCCGCCGCATTTCCAGAACGTCGCGAAACCCTTCGGTGGTTATGATGCCGGCCTTTGCCCCCTTGCGCTCTAACAAAGCGTTGGTTGCAACCGTGGTTCCGTGAATGATCGTGGATACAGAACTGAGATCATGATCGGTTGCCGCCAGAATACCGCTTAGAAATCCGTTGGATTGATCGCCCTTGGTAGAGGGAACCTTTTCAACTCTGACGGCGCCAGTCGCCTCATCAAGCGCCAACGTGTCGGTGAATGTGCCGCCAACATCGACACCAATAACGATTGATTTACTCATGATTTTTTTCCAGAAACGTAACCTTGCGCAAGATCATTGCGTATCAGCTCTTCAGGGCGCTCTTGCGCGTTACCATAGCCACCTCCACCCGGAGTTTCCAAACGAACCCGTTGACCTCTGCGCAGTTTCACGCCCGTGATTTTTGAGGCCAAAGGCGGCGTTTTATCGGGAAAAGCAGTCTCTTCATCAGCGCTTTGGTAAGCAAATTTATTCATCGCCCCAGCGCCTCCTCCAACGACTCCAGGAGGCGGGAATTTACCACGCTCGCCAAACAAAAACACCGTGGCACTTTCTTCCAGCAACTCAATTTCATAGATGGCTCCCAACCCGCCACGATGCTTCCCAACGCCGCCCGAATCCGGACGAAGCGCCCATTGCGTGAAGGCCACGGGATAGGCCGCTTCAAGGATTTCCAATGGCGGGATCGTTGCGGTTGAAATGGGCGCATTACCATGGTTCAGCCCATCTCCTTCTGGGTGCCCACCATGGCCACCGCCAAAAAACGAAAACATCACCCAACGCGCGCCGTTTGAGCGATGCCCCGCCATAGACAAGGCATTGATGGTTCCATAGGCGCAGCCATTCACCCGCTCGGGCGCAATATGCTCGAAAGCACAAAACAACACATCAATGAGGCGTAGGATGGTTTCCGTGTAGCCCCCAACAGGCTTTGGCGCTTTCACGCTTAAAAAACTATCTTCGGGTATGATAAACTCGACGGGCTGTAAAACGCCCGCATTCGCCGGCACATCGGTAAAGATGTGTTTCAATGCTACATAGGTTGCGGCAATCGTTGTTGATCGGGAAATATTCACTGGCCCTGCACAGGCCTGGCTCGAACGGCTGAAATCCACCGTGAGGCGTTCGCCATCAATGCTCAGATCAACCGCCAGTTTAAGCGCCACATCATGCACGCCATCATTGTCAAGAAAGTCTTCGACAGAGATCGTACCATTTGGCAAAGCCTGCAAATGGTCGCGCATCATACGATTTGCACGCGATTTAAGAAGGCCCAGCGCGGTTTGTATATCGGTTTCGCCATATTGATCAAGCAGGTCGTTCAACCGTTGATGGCCTAAATCAAGCGCATTGATTTGGCCGTTAAGATCTCCATAAAGTGAATTTGGCAAGCGCGAATTGGAGGAAAGAATATCCACAATATCTGTGTTCAAAACTCCGGCTGAAAAAAGTTTTACTGGGGGAATCAACATGCCTTCTTGAAAAGATTCCGTGGCTTCTGGATTGTAATTTCCAGGAACATTGCCGCCCACATCATGCCAATGCCCAACCGAAGCCAAATAACAAAAGACGGTTCCATTTCGATAGATCGGCTTGACCAGTCGAAAATCAGACAGATGCGTCCCCCCCTCATAAGGATCGTTGAAGATGAACACATCCCCATCGCTTAAATTACCATCGCGCGCAACTTTTTCGATCACCGCCTTGACCGCAAAAGCCATCACTCCAACAAAAATCGGTAGCCCAGACTTGCCTTGTACCAAGGTTTCACCGGTGATCGCATCGTAGATGCCATGGCTGGCATCATGCGCTTCAGCGATAATCGGGTTAAACGCAGATCGAAACAAAGTGGCATCCATCTCATCGGCGATTTGCTCAAGCCTGCCCTTCAAAATCGCAAGGGTGACCGGGTCTAAACTCATATCCGTCATAATATGTTCAAATATTCCCTTGATCTTCGTATTTGCGCCCGAGCTCAATCAGGTCTTTGGTGCCGAGTAAATCGTTCAGACCGTTAAAGTCGTGCATTTTATCTGAAAATTTCTGATTATTTCCATGGGTCAGCAAGCCAGTGTAATAGGCCTGCAAATGATGCGCAATCGCGCGCACAGCCCCGCCAGGAAATATGGCTATTTTATAACCGAGCTTTGCCAGTTCACTGGCGGAAGAAATCGGTGTTTTACCACCTTCGACCATATTGGCCAAAAGGGGGATCTGAGCTGAAAATTCTGCGCATATATGCTGCATTTCTTGAAGCGATTGGGGGGCTTCGACAAATAAGATATCGGCCCCCGCCTCTTTATAGGCCCAGGCGCGCTCAATCGCTTGGGCAAACCCCTCAACCGCGCGCGCATCCGTGCGTGCAATGATCAACGTCTCCTCACTGGCACGGGCGTCAAGCGCAGCCTGAATTTTCCCAACCATCTCTTGCGTTGAGACCAGTTTTTTCCCATCCAAATGGCCACATTTCTTTGGAAAAGACTGATCTTCAAGTTGAATCGCATGCGCGCCTGAACGCTCAAAACTACGCACCGTGCGCTGAACGTTCAACGCATTGCCAAAACCTGTATCTGCGTCGACAATTATCGGAATATTTATGCGATCGGTGATTGCGGCGATCGTGTCATTCACTTCAGAAACGCTGATCAGGCCAATATCAGAGGTTCCAAATCGCGTATATGCTAGGCTGGCCCCCGATAAATAAAGAGCCTGAGCGCCCGACTGGCTTGCGATCAAACCCGACAAAGCATCATACACACCTGGCGCAATGATCAGACCGTCTTTTTCAAGCGCGTCGCGCAAACTCATTGGCCGCTCTCCTCACGTTGAAACCGCTTCTCCAGATGTGGCACCAGACCACCATCCAAAATGAGGCGTTTCAAAAAGTCTGGTAAAGGGTTCAGCGGAATATTCGCGCCTCGCCCTTCTAGGCTCAATGTAGCCGCGTGAAAGTCAAAATCCACATCTGCTCCATCAACCAATTCTGGCAAACCCATAAGCGCTGCATCTATTACCAAGACAGGCAATCCCAAATTAATCGCATTTCGATAAAAAATACCCGCAAAACTGGGGGCAATAACCGCAGCTATCCCCAAATATTTCAAAACTTCAGCGGCTTGTTCACGCGAAGATCCAACCCCCATATTGGCATTGGCCAACATCACATCGCCAGGCCGTACAGAAGCGGCAAATTCAGGCCGCACCGCCTCAAGGCAATGGCGCGCCAGCTCTTCCAAGGGCTTTTTCATATAAAAGCCCGGCGCCAAAACATCCGTATCAATCGTTGTGTCAAACCGCCACAAGCGCGCCATCTATCCGCCCCCCATAACCTGTCTGGGGTCACTCAATCTGCCCGTGACGGCCGAAGCGGCGACCGTGTAAGGAGAGGCCAAATAAACTTGTGAACTCGGCGCGCCCATGCGGCCTTTAAAATTACGCGCCGTCGAAGATAGACAAACTTGGTTCTCTGCCAAACGATCTTCTCCATAGCCAGCGCAGATACCGCAGGAATTGGCTAAAAACTCGGCGCCAGCATCCTGCAAAATTTGCATTATTCCATCCTGCGCGGCGCGATTTTGATCGCGCAAACTGGCCGGCGCAACTTTCAACGTCACATTTTTTGCAATACGCCGCCCCTTTAAAACCTCTGCGGCTGCAGCCAGATCTACATATTTGGCACCCGTACAGGCCCCAATATAGGCCACATCAAAGGAAATATTACGAAAAGCATCTGCCGCATCAGCGTTTTCAGGGGAATGCGGAGCCGCAATTTGCGGCTCTAAACTGGCAGCATCAAATTGCATTACATTTTCAGCGCTTTCCGCCGCCTCTATCTGAAAATCGCGCCAATTTGCAGGCACCGTGCCACCCGCGGCCTGTACAAAAGCGACGGTAGCTTCATCTGGCGCAATTAAACCGGCTTGCGCACCCAGCTCTGCCGCCATGTTAGATAAGGTCATCCGCTCTTGCATAGAAAGCGCTTGAATGGTTTGCCCAGCATATTGGATGGCCTGATACCGCCCGCCCCCCATACCGATTTTACGACACATTGCCAGCATCATGTCTTTCGCCGTTACATAAGCGCTTAACTGATTGCGCCATGACATAAGGATCGTCTCTGGAACCTTGATCCAAATTTCGCCCGTTGCAAGCACCCCGGCCATTTCAGTCGCACCGATGCCAAACATATAGGCGCCAAAGGCGCCACCGGTGGGTGAATGGCTATCCCCCCCAACGCAGAAAAGCCCTGGAGCCAAATGCCCTCGCTCGGGCAGAACAACATGGCAAATGCCCTGCTCATCATAAAATTTATCTATAGATTGGTCTTGGACCCATTGTTTTGTCAAAGCTTGAATGGCTTGCGTTTCCGCATTATCCGCCGGCACATAATGATCCGTCACCACAACGATCTTATCTTTATCCCAAACCTGCCGCTGCAATCGATCTAAAATCGGTTTGACCCGCCGCGGACCGCCGGAATCGTGGATCATAGCCAGATCAACCTCGCAGATCACAACATCATCAACGCGCAGCTTTGACTGGCCAGAGGCCCTAGAAATAAGCGCTTTTGCTAAAGTATCCATTCAAACTGCCTATCACAAAATTGTCACATTGCTATAATCTTCTTTGGCCTTCTCGGCTGCTTACTATTAAGATACGGCGATTGCTCGGATTTCAACGGGCAAAAATACAAAGGAAGATGGAATGCCGCTTATAGAATGTACGTTGATCGAAGGCTATGATGCGCCGACGCGCCGTTTGGTTTGCGAACGAATAACCGATGCGGCCTGTTCTGCCATTGGGGCATCACCTGAATTTGTAATCGTAACGGTAAAAGAAGTTGCGCCCGAAAATTATATGCGCGGGCGCAGCCCCAAAAAGCCCGCCGCCGCGCCAAGACAGCCCGATCAAATTGTAAGGGCGTTTCTTGCGGCAATGGAAAAGCGCGCGCTGGATGAGGCAGTTGGCTGGCTGGCGGATGACGTCAAACTGATATTCCCAGGCGGGGTAAGTTTCAGCCATCCTGACCAAGTGGTGGCTTGGGCAAAAACGCGATATCAATCCGTTTCCAAAACAATAGAAAGCATGGAAACGGCTTTTGAAGGTGAAAGCGCATCCGTATTTTGCTTTGGAACGCTTCAAGGCACTTGGCTGAATGGCGAAAGCTTTGCGGGCATTCGTTTCATCGACCGGTTCGCCTTACGCGGTGGCAAAATTACAGAGCAGCAGGTCTGGAATGACTTAGCAGAGAACAAGCATCAACATTAGGGGCGCTAACGCAATGGCCGAGACAATTCTTCAGAAACGCGTGTTGGACTATTTTCGTGGTGTCGACCAAGAAGATTTGGCCCTTATATTAACAACATTATGCCAAGACTGTCTATTTTCGGTCGAAACGCATGGAATCGTGCTAAAAGGGCATCAAGAGATTAGCGGAATGTTCCAGCGGCTATGGTCCAAGCATGAATGGGTGCGCCATGACCAGTTTTCATTTGTAGAAAATGCAACGAATGCCGAAATTGCCACCCGGTTCAGAGTCACCAATATGCTAAAAACGGGTCAGCTGGTCTATAAATCCAACTGCAACTTTTTCACGCTTAAGGATGAAAAGTTTCACACTGTGCGCGTTTATATGGCCGGCGAAAACACGCTGAACCATGCTGATGCGGATTAGTGATTAAATTCACCGGCAGCGTCCATCATTGCCTGCACCATAGCATCGCGCGGTGCTGGCGATGTTGGATAGGCGCGCGCGCTTTGCATAAGCCCCAAACCCAGCAAGGTTTCCACCAGTTTATAAGTCAATGGGCCGGGATTGATCACCGGGATATCTAACGCATCAGCAAGATACGCATGGGCTTGATGCATTGTGGTTGACCCCAGCAAAATAACATCAGCGCCGTCTTGATCGATCGCTTGCTGCGCAGCAGACAATAATTTTGAAAAAATCTCTTCTTCTTTACCTTCTAATAAGGCTTGATTGTCCGGAGCCACGTCGATCGATCTTATCGAGGCCATTTGCGTCTGAAGACCCAAGTCTTTTGCCGTTTTTTGGTAAAGATGATCCCATTTTTTCCACATTGTCAGAATTGAAAACCGCCGCCCCAACATCAGGGCGGTTAACATGGAAGCCCGTCCGGGCCCGACAACCGGGATCGATAAAATCGAGCGTAACGCAGCCACTCCGGAATCGCTCATCGTATCCACGCAAACGGCATCAAACCCATCCTCTACAGCGCTTTGACCAGCTTCCAGAATTGCCACATCCGCAAGCACCATATCAGCCTCTGAAATATAGTTTTTAGGCGCAGCTTTCACCGCTTTGAATGTAAATGCCATTTGCTCAGACATTTGAACCGCTTCGAGCTGTTGTTTACGCAGGGCCAAATTGTCTTTTGACATTGGAAACGGAACAATCACCAAAATTTGCTTCATATATTCATACCACTGTGCAACTCTTCTACAGGCTTTACTCGATCTAGGACGCCACCAATGATATCGCTTGTCAATAGACGTCTGTTTATAACCGGGATGGGAAGTGGCATCGGCCTTGCCAGCGCGCGCCTTGCCAAAAGCCTTGGCGCGCATGTTTCAGGGACTGTTTTCAACAAGGCACAACGTGACGCAGTTGCGCCGATAGTCTCTGCTGATCACTGCTTTGAGCTGGACGTCACCGATCAAAACGCATTGCACAGCGCGATACGGCAAGCCGCAGAGGCATCCCAGGGCCTAGACGGGATTTTATCTTCAGCTGGTATGATTAAACTGCTGCGCAGCGAAGAGACCAGCCCGCCAGATTGGGCCCGCATTCTGGATGTGAATTTGAATGCGAGCTTTCAGCTTGCCAAATGCGCTATTCCCTATTTGCGCCAAAATAAAGCAAGCGCTATTGTTATGATCTCAAGTCAAATTGGCCTCGTCGGGCATAAAAATGCAGCGGCATATGCCGCCTCAAAATCTGCAATTAATGGTTTGGCCCGAGCGATGGCGCTTGAGCTTGCGCCAGATAACATACGCGTAAATGCCATTGCACCGGGCCCAATCGCAACCGATATGACAGCCGCGACGCGCGCCAACAAATCCCGCTTCGAAGCCTTGACGCAAGCAATACCTTTGGGCCGTTTTGGACGCGCCGAAGAAATCGCCAACCTGGCGGCATTTTTACTTTCCGACGCGGCCTCTTTCATAACCGGTCAGGTGATTGTGGCAGATGGCGGGTTCACCGCGCAATGACTTACAAGCCCAAATATGACCTTTTCAAATCACTGTTTTCGCGTAAGTCAGCAGCAGGGCCGGACATAGCGACCGTACCCTCTGCAATCACATAAGCCCGATTTGCAATCGCAAGCGATTGAATGACATTCTGCTCCACCAATATCACGGCGAGACCGCTTTCATTGATCTGTTTTATCAATGTGAACATCTGCTCCACCAATAAAGGAGAAAGGCCCAAAGATGGCTCATCCAATAGCAGCACGCGCGGCTCTCCCATCAGACCGCGCGCTATGGCAACCATCTGCTGTTCGCCCCCCGAAAGCGTACCCGCGGTTTGGAATAGGCGCTCTTTGAGTTTAGGGAAAACACCCAGAACCCGCTCAAGATTGCTGGCCCGATTGGGCTTGCCCCGGCGATAACTGCCTAATTCGAGGTTTTCTTTTACGGATAGGTTGGGAAATAACTTGCGCCCCTCGGGGACATGTATCAGGCCCATATCAACGATCTCAACCGGGTCGCGCCCCGAGATTAAAACATCATCGAAATAGATCGAACCAGAGCTTGGTTTGATCAAGCCCGAAAGTGTGTTGTTCAGAGTGGTTTTTCCAACACCATTGCTGCCTAGAACCGCGACAATTTCCCCCTCACCCACATCAAGCGTGATATCGCGCAACACCTGCAGCGGGCCGTAGCCTGCGTTTAAACCTTCAATCCTGATCATGCTGCACCCTCGCCAGCCATCGCCGCGGCCGCCCCATGGCCCAGATAGGCCTCAATAACGGTTGGGTTCGATGCCACCGATTCTGGCGTGCCCTGCGCAATCAGTTTTCCATCATTCAAAACATATGTTCTATCCGATAAGTTCACGACCGCTTTCATCACATGCTCGATTAAAAAAATCGTCACGCCTGTATCGCGAATACCCTTAATGACGTCGACAATTTCGTCTATCTCCGTCGGATTAAGGCCCGCCATAACCTCATCAAGCAGAAGCAGCTTTGGTTTGGTGGCTAAAGCCCGCGCCAGTTCCAGGCGTTTGCGGGCCGCAACGGTCAAACCATCTGCTTTTTGATGCAGTTGCGAGGCCATGCCAACAATGTCAGCCACGCGTTCCGCCTCACGTTGCGCTAAGGCTTTATCACCGGTTCGAGAATAGGCCCCAACCATAATATTCTCAAGCGTATTCAACGCCGCGAATGGCTGGGTAATTTGAAACGTTCGCACCATGCCTCTCTGGCAGATTTTATGCGGTTTCAGATTTAAAATCGACCGCCCATTCAGCTGCACGTCACCGCCATCGGGCTTCAAGAAACCTGCAATACTGGCGAATAATGTGGTTTTGCCTGCACCATTGGGCCCAATCAAAGATACGATCTCACCTTCAACCACCGATAAATCTACCTCGGAAACGGCGATCAAACCACCGAAGCGTTTTGTAAGTTGCTTTACCTCAAGCACCACCATCCTCCTTTTTGCCGCGGCTTCTGCGAAAAAGCCCTACCAAGCCGTTTGGAAGATACGAGATGATAAAAATCAAAATCACACCGTAAACGATCAGACTCAAACCCGGGGTGTCAATAAAATGCCGGGCAACTTCGTTCACAACATGCAACACAACTGATCCGATAAGCGGGCCAAACACCGTGCCCAGCCCCCCCACGATGCTTACAAGTAACATTTCAACCGATAAGGCGATAGAATAGGAAATTGGCGGGTCAAGATATAAATATTTCTGGGCATAAAATGTTCCCGCGGCGCCGCCCATACCCCCCATAATCATAATCGCATAGAGCTTGCATTTAAGCGTATCAATGCCCAAAGCTTCCGCGGCCTCTTCATTCTCCCGGATCGCAATAAGCTGCGCGCCAAAACGTGACCGTTCCAACCACAGGGCAATTGCCAAAGAAATCACCAATAAGAAAAGCGAGAAATAGTAAAACCCCGTGGGAGACACAAATTGCAAATTCATCAACCCGGGCGCATAGGTGAGGAAAAGCCCAACACCTCCGCCCGTAAATTCAACCGAATTTGCCAAAACGCGCAAAAGCTCGGCGAAAGCCAGCGTGATCAACGCAAAATACGAGCCGCGCAGGCCTGATCGGAAACTTAAATATCCGACCAGAAACCCTAAAAATGCCCCCATTAAAACCGCCACAAAAATACCAATAAGCGGCGGAATACCAAACGTGACCAGAAGAATGGAAGATGTATACGCCCCGGTTCCAAAGAACATGACACCACCAAAAGAAAACTGACCTGCATACCCCCCTAAAATATTCCAAGACTGCCCGATATAGGCGGTAAAGAAAATCAGCGTCAGAACATCGAGGTAAAATTTGCTCGAGATGCCAACTGGCGCAAGCGCCGCTGCCAGCAGAAGCAACCCGAACAGCAACGTATTTTTGGCGTTAAAACTCATGCCTTGCTCCCAAAAATACCTGTCGGTCTAAAAATTAGGATCAAAATAAAGATAAGAGAAATTCCAATCTGCCCAAGGCTTTCACCCAGAAGCAGCCCCCCTACAGATTCGGTTATTCCAATAATAAAACCGCCGAGCAAAGCCCCAACGATACTGCCCATACCCCCCAAAACAACGATGGTAAAAGCGATAATGACAAAGACGTTTCCGGTATAGGGGTCTACGTAGAAAATTGGCAGCAACATGCAACCGGCAGCGCCCAAACAGGCAATACCAATGCCGAATGTAACGGCAAAAACATGCTCGACATCTATCCCAACCAATCGGGCGCCCTCGCGCTGTTTCGCAACAGCGCGTATTGCCTTTCCCAAATCTGTGAGGGTCATCAACATCCAAAGCAATCCACAGATCACAAGCGAGGCAATGAAAGAAATCAGCTTGGGATATGACAAGTACAAGAACCCTAAATCGAGCGAGTCATAACTGTAAGAAAGGCTTATCGTTTGTTGATCACCCGTGAAGAAAAACAACGCTGCGTTTTCAAGTATAATCGATAAACCCAGCGTGATCAGCAGGATATTTTGATCTTTGCCGCCGGAAAGCTTCCCGATTCCCCATCGATAAATGACATAGCCAAAAATAAAGCTCGCCGGCGTCACAATAAGGATCGCCACGTAAGGATCGATATTCAAGATTTTAAACAGAAAATAAGCGGAATACAGCGCCAGCATCAACATCGCACCATGGGCGAAGTTAATAATGTGCAGCACACCGTAAATCAGCGTTAAGCCCAAAGCGACCAGCGCGTAAATAGCGCCAAACATAAACCCATTGATGATGCCTGCTGGAAGCAGTGAAAGACTGGTTGATAACATCTAATTTCTTTGCTCGATGACGGTTTGTTGTGGGGGGGCAGCCTTTAATTCACAAAAGGCTGCCCCCATTTCATACCACTCTTTTAACTACGCGGGAAAACCGCAGAGGCGGACGCGTATTCAGAGGGCGCGATGATTTGCACATCGCCCTTCTGCGCCTGAATGGCCACCGCGCGCGAACCCATATTTTGACCATCAACCATTTTGGTCGATCCATAGGGCATAAAATCAATATCCAGCGTTGAGCTTGCCAAAGCTGCATTCACAGCCTCTTTATCGGTGGAGCCTGCACGCTCAAACCCATCGGCAAGGAACATGATTGACATGTAAGCGCAATACACCTCGAAGGTGAAATACTTACCATCTGCCTCGGTGCGCGCACGCATCTGTTGCCCCGATGCCGAGCTCGGATCGTACCAATGGTTCACATCGATCATATTTTCTGCAATTTGAGGCATTTCATCCACAAACTTGAAGTTAAAACCGCCTCCAAGCACAGAATAGCTGGCCATAAAATCAACCCGCTGTTGACGCAAGGTTTTCGCAAGTAGGATATATTCACCAGGATAATTGATCGGCATGATGATATCCGGCTTGGCCGATTTTAACCGCAATGCGATATTATCAAAATTTCGCGTTGGATTGGCATGTTTGATCGTTTCAATCACCTCCAAACCATGACTGGCAAGGGCTTTGGTCACCAGTTTGGCTGTTCCTGTACCAAATTCTGATTCCTCATGCACGATTGCAACCGTTTTGGCAGGTGAGCCTGCGGCTTTGTTAATCTCGGCAAGATTAACGGATGCATCTGCCGCAATCCGGCCATATCCATCCGCCATTCTAAAGACATTGCTCAGACCGCGCTGCACCAATTTATCCGACACACCAACATCAACCGAGAACGGTATATTATATTTGGCCGCCGCTGCAGAGGCCGCAAGTCCAACGGCTGATTGATAACAGCCTTGAATGGCGTGCACGCCTGCCTCGTTCATTTTTTCAACTTCGGCGGCGCCGATCTCTGGTTTTGTCTGCGAATCTCCCAAAACCACTTCTAATGCCGCACCGCCCATAGATTTTATACCGCCCGCGGCGTTGAGATCGGCAATTGCCATTTGCGCACCATAGCGCAATTGTGCGGCCGGATAGGCAGCCCAGCCCGTTGCGGGATGGATCAAGCCAATTTTAACGGCACCAGCGGCACGCGCGATTTGTGGAGCTGATAAACCTGCTGCGGCAAGTGCAAATGTTGCCGAGGCCCCTTTCATAAATTTACGGCGCGAGCCTGTAAATAAATCCTTTGATTTAGTCATTAAACCCTCCTGTCGGTTTTACATGAGCCATTACTTGGCCCTTATACTTTGATTAAACACGTAAAACTCTTCTTGTGTCCAAACAATAATGATAAAATAGCACGCAACGCAGATAATCAAATTTGTAAAGTTGGAACAAACTTATGCCAAATCACCTGCACGCTTTTGCTGATTTCCTTACGCAAACAAAATTCGATGATATTCCTGAACCGGCTGTAAAACGGGCAAAACTGATTATAGCCGATTGCATTGCGGCCATTGTAGGCGGCAGTGCTGAGGCCGAAAATCAAGCCCTGGAAACCTCAATCATGCGCCACGGATGCGCGCGTATCTTAGGCGGCTCAAACTTCAGCGATGCACAATCGGCAAGCTTGATGAACGGAACAGCGGGCACCGCGCTTGAGATGGATGAAGGTCATCAATTTGCACGAGGGCATCCTGGTATGCATGTTTTCCCAGCATTGCTTGCCGCCTCCGACACCGCGGACGCGCCGGTCACAGGGCAAGAATTTCTTCAGTCGTTTATCCTTGGATATGACATTGCCGCGCGGATCGGTCTTGCAACGAACCTGAACCCCCATATGCACCCGCATGGCACCTGGGGCGTTATCGGCGCTGCTTCCGCGATTGGCGTCTTAAATCGCTTAGATAGACAAAAAATTATCGAATTGATCAATATTTCCTCAAGCTTCAGCTTGGCGACCAGCCGAAAAACCATGCTGGAAGGTGGCACGGTTCGCAATTCTTACACTGGTATTTCAAATCAAATGGCGCATTTGGCGTATCAAATTTTACAAGCCGGTTTCAGTGGGGAAAAAGATGGAATCGGCTCTGTTTTTGGCAATATTGTTTCTTCCAGCCTTGATACCGCCGCAGCTTTGGATGCGCTAGGAACGCGATTTGAGGTAACCCGCAACTATTTCAAGCTTCACGCATGCTGTCGTTATAATCATGCAGCTTTAGACGCGCTCTGGCTCTTGATGGAACAATATTCAGAGCTTCAAAATCCCGAAAATATCGCACATATCGATGTTGAAAGCTATTTTCTGGCTGCCGAACTGACCGATCCTAAACCGCGCAATATGCTGGCGGCACGGTTTTCTGTTCCCTTTGCTGTAGCCACAAGTTTAATCAATAGATCTTCAAAAGTTCAGAGCTTTACCCAAGACATGCTTGAAAAGACTAAAATATTGGATCTGGCTGCAAAAATATCAATTAAAGAAAATTCCGATATGTCAGCGCAATTACCCGATTATCGCCCAGCCAGTATTTGCATTACGATGCAAGATGGAAGCACCTATCGCGCCAGTGTAAAAACCAACCGTGGGGATTGGCGAGATCCCTATTCTGAGGCCGCTTTAAAAGAAAAATATAATAGCTTAACCGCCCGCCGTTGGAGCCCTGCAAAACGTAACGCTCTTTATACTCGCATTCTAAATTTGGAGCATGCCTTGGACCTGAAAGAAACATTCACCCTTTGAAACAGGCATCAATCTGGCTTTTGCGTTTAGTATCTTAAGCGATGGAAGAGCATACAGTTGAACAGCTCTGATCAGGCATTACGTTGGCAGCCGTTGAAATAGAGAGAGTGCTCTGCATGGCGTTATGAATTTTCGTTCGGACGTATTTTACGGCAACACCAAACCATCAAGGAAAACAAGACGGAGCTGGAACGCCGCGAAAAAATCTTTTGGCGTCTTCTTATTGCAAAGGCCGCAGCATGCAATTTTGAAACAAACGCCCGCCCGAATGATAGCTCAGATGTAAAGCACGCAGCTATCGCGTTCTAACACGCAAATCGCTTATCCCTGAAACAGAGGTAGCAACTGGCACGAAACCGTATTCATGAAAACACGTTTCTGTTAGGTTTGACGCACCGATGACTGATATGAAGCGCTGGACCAAACTGCAAAAGCTGCGCGCTTTATCTCAACCAAAAAGCGCAGCGCCGCTGGCAGGCATGCGCTGGCCTATGTTGGATATTTTATGCACTAAGCGCGCAGCATCGGCTTTATCTGGCATCAACCAATCGGTGAGATCAGTCACTCGCGTATAGCCTGCTGAGTAATCCTTTTATTTTGGATACATTGGGTTAGGGTTTAAAGCATTCATCGAATAGGAGACCACTATGAGCATTCATGACGAGCTTTGCGCTTGCTTTCAAAGCTATGATCCGCAAGTTTTTCAGGACCTTCACCATGAAAATTTTATGATGGTTCGAGAGCTTGAGCTTTCCACCCGCGATGAACATTGTGAAATCATCAACGAGCTAGCCGTCAAACCAGATTGGGATTGGCATTTAAAAGCTGAGGTCGTTCACGAAAATGCTTTTTGTATTGAATGGCGTTGGAGAGATAGAGATGAAATCGTTACTAATGTTGGTCTTAAAAAAAATGGTAAACTCTGGAGATCAATCATAAGCAGAATACCTATAAGCGACACCCCCAATCCACACATTTATCGATAGCTTTCTATATCTTCTATTTCCAGCAAAACTAAAAAAGGAAAATGAGGATGCGTTCATCCATTGCCCGCATTTTGCAATTTAATTTTCAAACTGCAGAAGATTAAGGTTTTTGGGTTGTGAAACATGAAACTTAATCCAGCGCGCTTTCAAAAGAGGCGATCCAGCGTCAGCTTATTAAGGCAGATGAAACTTCATAGGTGACATGAAATATTTATCGCAATGAAGCGGGCGCAGACATTATTTTTGGCAGGCTTTCAAAATGGTCTGCTACAGTAAAAACAGTTCAAACCTGAGAAAGCTTCAATCTTACGGGAGAGGTTGTTTTTTCTGAGCCAAAATATTAACGCTGCTGAGCGACAAAGGCACCCGTCATCGCAGCCACGACAATCGCGGCAAGCATTTTATCATGGGTAAGCCATAGGATCTGTTGAGTGAAGAAAGAAACATACTCATGCCTTACATAACTTTGCGAACATGTATTGCGGCGGCTTGTCTTTTGATCTTGGCAGGCTGCACCAACATAGAAAAAACCGTGCAGCAAACAAGATCAGATATAAAGCAACGCTTCGCTGTTTCGGAACGTACTGCGATAGAAACATTGGCCGCCGCTAAGGCAAACAGCGCATCACTCGGTGCATTAGAGCAAGCATCGGTTGCCCAAATCGTGTTTCCAAAAGCTTTGAAAGGTGGCTTTCTATTCGGAGCAAATTATTCAGAGGGATTTGTTGTAAAGGATCGAAAAGCGATTGCACGTGTCCGAATGACGGGTGGAAATATTGGGCCGCAGATAGGGGGGCAACAATATAGCCAAGTTTCGTATGTAATGACGCAGAACCGGCTAAAATCAATTTTGAATGGTACGAATTTTGAAATTCTAGGCACGGTAAGTTATGCCGCACAAGGCGTTTCAAAAACGCAGGTTGTCACCACACAAGCTCGGTTAAGTGAAATACACACGCATATATTCAACCAGACAGGATATCTGGCCGGTATCACCTTTGATGGAATAGTTTACAGCGTTATCCAGCGCTATTGACTTTTCGCGCGCCATTGCGCCAGGATTCTAGTTCAACCGCACTGGCCCGCCTTGTGCAGTTCTCCCGCGCCTTCCAGTCTTCTTCTGCGCCCACCAAGTTTTTATACAGGGCCAGAGCATCAGAAATTTCCTTGCCATTTTCCAATAGCTTAAAAATTGTTATATCATCAGCTTTCAGCAATGCCCGTTCAGACAATTTCGCCTTATCCTTTTATTTTAGAACTTGTTGTTTTCGCCAAAACCGGTATAAAAAAGCCTGATTTGAAAGGTATGTCTTGATACAAGTTTCTGAAGAAACCGTAGAAATTTATGTTTCTAACCTACGCGGCCGGCTCAATTATGAGACAAAAAAGGCCGCCAAGCTCGGCTTTTTCACACTTCACGATTACGTCAGAGACAAACTGACTAAGGAAGCTGAAGCATTGGAAAAACCGCTGCAGGTAACGCCGACCAAAAAGCGGATTAAATCAAAGCCGATAAAAAAGATAACCGCGCCCGCAAGTTCATGTGGCTGTTGCCCTTAACAATACCTTTTCTCTCACCGCTGACTCAGCCAGTATCGTAATATCGTTTAAATTTGAAAGGTCGTATTTGACCGGTTTTCGGGCCGACCTATTTTCCAAACGACGGAGGTAAAGATCAAAAATGCATTACTGGGCGTACTATATTTCAATTTTCATTATGGGGCTTACGCTCTTAATTCACCTTCAGTTGATTGCAGCACCGGCGATATTGGTGCCAATCGGATTTCTTTTGGCTATCGTTTTTATAGCCAGTGGAGTAAGTGCAGCCATGAAAACTGACGTTGATTTAGATTTTATGTTTCATAAAAACCCGGATAAAAAAGACTAACAGCATTAGCGCTCCTGTGAGATTCGATCGAAGCTGTATTTGCGCCGGTCAAAGCTTCTTAGAAAATGGGTTTGCAGCGTGATCAGGCCCATATCACTTGGAAAATATCCATACCGTCAGTTGCGCGCTTTGTGCTGCTCTCAACGCCCTGCATAACCTTCAAAGGTCAGCTGGCAAACGTGCCGCTGATAAAATTGACCGCAACCCAGATGGCTAGAACGCCCAATGCGTTTTCGACATCCCCCAAAACGCCTGAGCTAGAGGTAAAAACCCTCTATCAGGTGCAAGAACTTATCAGCAGGCATAGGAATATTTGGGGTTTCCAGTGACCTTATAAAGGCTTTTTTACAGCTGTTAGCAGGGCCCATGCTGTGGTTCCCTTGAATAATCGTAAATATAAGAAGTTCAAAAAATGCCAAAAACAAGGAGGGTTGTCGTTGATCATCTGGCGGGCAGATATGACGCTAAATGAGAAGCGGACAGCACATCACCGAATGACCAACCTTTTATCAGGTCCCCAACAATAAAGCGGGAATTAAAAAGCATAATCCCGCTTCAACGCTGAGATTGAATGGCGTTTGTAATCTGTTTGATTTTTTCGTTGATTGACTTAGTGTCTGTAGGCCATTCATTCTTGGCAATTAACACACGAATCTCATCTGCCACTTGGATATTCACCTCGGCAGGCAATTCGTTCATCATAGTGATCGTATCTCTGCGAATGCCAGAGAGTTCTAGCGATACCGACGCCGGTCCAGATTTTGGCCCTGAATTGGCATTTAACAGGCCAACCTCTGGAATATTATCGTAGCTATCTGAAATTTTGGACAGCGATGCTCCTCTGGATTTTCCCGCTTCCATGGACGCCGTCACTTTAAGGTAGTTTTTCGCGATGAGCTCTTGAGATAGAACCACATCAGCAGATTTTTCACCTTTAGTCCCGGTGGTTTCATGCGCAACCACCGGCGCTTTAGGCGCGGTGTTTCTGGCTTGTAGGGCGACTTGCGCAGCTATATTTCCATCTATCTTCATAAAAGAACGTTACGCTAAATAAAAAGCGCTGTCGACCAACTGTTAAGCCCAAAAAGCCACCGTCCTTTGATCATGAGATGTGTTTTTGTTTCGCCCAAGAAAGATGGCTTTTATTGCCTTTAGCCCAAGTCGACGACACGCAGCAAATAGCAAGGGGGTTTGCAATCATTACCCCGAGCAAGATGGATTGTTTATCCTCGTTGATCCAAATTTTCCAAAAGCTCTCCTATCCGCTCAACCGTACCATTATGGGCATAGGATTGAATCGCAGTGTCTGGCTGTTTTTCCCATGGAAATCTATGATCTGTAAACAATTCTACATTCGGTTTGAATTCATAAAATGCGCGTAACATACCCGAAAACACATACACCATCCCTTCAAGTAAATCTGGCTTAGTGCACACATTCATGCCGCATGAGCTACAAAAAGTCAGGTTCAGTAAATTTCCACTGCCGCCTTTATAGCTAAAGGTTTGAAAGGCTCCCGACAGCTCAACATCAAGCTCAGTGTAAACAAACATTTTGGACGAACCGTCAAAAAGAACCTTGCAATCGGTGCAATGACACATGAAATGCATCATAGGATCATTTTTGAAACTTATTGCTGTCTCTCCACAAAAGCATTTTGCTTCTTGTATATCGCTAGGCATTATTAAAACCTCCCAGTGTGAGTATTTGCGATCGCTCGTTTCGTTATTTTCGCCCATGACAATGGCAGGCTCTAAAAATCATGGCAATGGTGATTTGGTCGGAAGGTATTTTAAACGCTCGATGCGTGGCCCTTGATAAACAGGCGCCAACCCTAACCTGATCACCCATTATTGTACCGCAACAATGTGGTTATATCTTCAACGAGCTTTCATCACATAGGCAAAAGAAAGTCGGGCGCTGCCTTGATCAAGTGCTCTTTGCGAAGATAGGCTTCAAGGTGAATGAACTGTAGATTACGAGCGCGGTAGATAACTTTAAATGACACATAAAATCGATGCCTGGGCACGTCGACAGCTGGCAGATTACCAAAGCAACAAACCAGGCACTATATTCAAGGATGAAGGCTTTCACATAACCATCAATGAGGCCTATGCCATCCAAGACACCATGGTCAAATTGAGGCTACAAAAAGGTGAGACAATAGCCGGTTACAAGGTGGGATGTACCGGACCTGGCATAACAAAACTTTTTGGCATGCAGGGGCCAATTCGCGGGACTTTGTTCAACCAAGAAATTCATCAAAGCGGCGCCACGCTAAACCTAAATCAATTTGATAATTTAGCTATTGAAGCTGAAATGGCTTTTCAGACCGGAGCAGGCGGCGTAATCACCTCCGTCTTCCCAGTGATTGAATTGCATAATTTCGTTTTTCGCGCTCCCAAAAAATCTCTGTCAGAACTGATTGCGAATAATGGTCTGAATAAAGGAATAATTCTGCCCGATCAAAATTGGAAAGGCCTGCCCAACATATATGGCGAGAAATCGGTTCTATCGCTAGAAGTGAATGGCGCCGAAATCGATGCTGGTAACATGTGGCCGATGGACGGGGGACCCAGATCTTCATTGGAGTGGCTCACCTCTCATTTGGCAGAGTATGATTTGAAGATGGCATCCGGAAATATAGTTCTGGGAGGAACCGCCCTTGGCATGCATTTGGTACAATCTGGAGACCAGATTGTCGTAAAAATTGGCGGAAAGACAGCCGTACAATGCCGAATCAGCGTCCGCTAACCTATCCAATGGCATTCTTCCGCTGGGGCAAATTTCATCGCAGGCATTGCTCACATTGGCATGAAACAAGCCCCGTGCCTTGTATCAAAAGTTCAGTTTAAATGCATATTTGTCAAGGCAAGCCTTGGCGTTTATTTATTGTTTAAAACATCTTCGCCGCCGGCGGCCTTATAAACAGCGCACCCGCGTTAACCGCGGCGGCTGATAAGGATCGCAAACGCACGCCACCGCCCTCACTTTAAGACTATAACATAACGCACCGCTATCGGGGGACGGAGCCGGATCTGATAGCGCAATCATTTATAGATTTTCACAAAATATGCGTATTTTATAGCTCGTTTTGATAATTTCTATTTTATTAATCGTTTTTTTGTTATAATAAGGCAGCGTAACTGGTCAAAGGAACCTATCATGTCATCGTTAACCCATTTAGCGAAACTGAGAGGCTTAATGCTGGATATGGAAAGCGAAGTTGGGCTCACAGATGTGTCTCACCTTGAGCGTGATGTGATGCTCGCATGCGTCGAATTAAAAGACGCAGCACCGATTGTGAAAACCAAAGATATCCTTGCACATCGGTTTTTAGAATCCTCATCTCGCCCGTCTATTTTCCGCGCGTTGAAGTCTCTTATTGATCAAGATCACCTGGCTTATAATGGCAAGGGTCGCGGTGGATATATAATACAGTCGCAATAAAAAGCCATAATTACAATGCCTTAAACAAAGTTAAAAGGTAAGGATGTCCTTACTTTTAACTCAATGGTGAACAGCATATACTCACCGCATCGGAGGGATATCTCTATGCGCGCAATTGAGTTTTGCATACCGTCGCTGGCATATATATTTGGATTTTTATTGACAACCCACATCGTACAGCCCGTGCAAGATTGGGCGCTGGGTGTAGAGGTTTTCGGCAGTCTATTGTTTTTTCCGCATGCTGTGCGCGTTCTTACAGCGTGGCTTTATGGCTGGAAATCGATTTTCTTACTGATGCCCGGCGTTGTTCTGGGCCATTATATGATATTGGGGTTGCCGGGCTTTACCAGCGGCGCCGCGATCGGAATCATTGCGGGTCTTGTAATCGTTCCTCTCACATTCGAATGTTTCAAACGCTGCGGCTTTGATTTTTTTGCAACAGCGATGCACGTTCCGAAATTCATACCCGTTTTCCTTGTTGGATCCTTTGCCAGCATATTCAACGCCGCAATTTTTAACGGGTTCACGGGAGGACAAAGCTTCGCCACGCTGATCTTCGTGATTGGGGATATCGGAGGCTTGTTTGTAGTCTGCCTGTTCTTGATGCTCATAATGCGCCGGCAAAGAACGGCTGCCGATTCTCAAAGAGATGTTGCAGGCTAGCGCCTATCTGGCGCAATATAATCGGGCGACACCCAGAGGCGTCTTAACAGGCGCCCCTGAACGGTTTACTCGCTTGCGCCTGAAAACCAGTCTGCAGGGTTCACATTATAATCAGACATCGTGTTACACCCACCCAGACCACAGATTACAGCGGCCATAATTACAAATTTTTTCATCAGCTCTTTCTCCATTTTACCTCTCATAGTAAAACAAGGTCAGCCGTCATGTTCAATATATTTGTCAGAGAAACAGCCTAAAATTTAAAAGTTATTCTCTCAATTTCAGACTTTACTGATCAATGTAAAATTATTCGCTATTATCGAGAAAACTTTTTATGCTTTATCCGCTTCGGCTTTAAAGCGTCCGCGCCCAAACGCCGCTTCTTATCCTCTTCATAATCGGCAAAGTTTCCTTCAAACCATTCCACATGCGCCTCGCCTTCAAACGCCAAAATATGCGTGCAAATCCGGTCTAAGAAAAAGCGATCATGCGAGATTACAACCGCGCAGCCTGCAAAATCGACCAGAGCGTCTTCTAGCGCGCGCAAGGTTTCGACATCAAGATCATTGGTCGGTTCATCGAGCAGCAATACATTGCCGCCTGATTTTAGCAGCCGGGCCATATGAACACGATTGCGTTCTCCTCCAGACAGCAACCCGACCTTTTTTTGTTGATCTCCCCCTTTAAAATTAAACGCCGAACAATAGGCGCGTGAATTCACTTCGGCATCGCCAAGATGGATGATATCTTGGCCATCAGCGATCGCCTCCCACACGGTAGCATCGGCTTTCAAATCATCGCGCGACTGATCAACATAAGATAACTCAACCGTATCCCCATAGGTAATAGCACCCGCATCCGGCGCTTCATGCTGCGTGAGCATTTTGAAAAGCGTTGATTTGCCGGCCCCGTTCGGACCAATCACGCCCACAATACCCCCCGGTGGCAACGAAAACTCAAGATTTTCGATAAGCAGTTTATCACCCATGGCTTTGTGCAAACCATCCACTTCGATCACTTTACCACCTAGCCGCGGCCCGTTTGGAATAACGATTTGCGCGCGGCTAATTTTCTCGCGCTCGGATTGATTTGCCAGATCATTATAGGCGTTGATCCGGGCTTTTTGTTTGGCTTGCCGGGCTTTTTGACCCTGGCGCATCCATTCCAATTCGCGCTCAAGCGTTTTTTGCCGGCTCTTATCCTCGCGTGCCTCTTGCGAAAGGCGTTTGGCTTTTTGTTCCAGCCAGCTTGAGTAATTTCCCTCATAAGGAATGCCGCTGCCGCGATCCAGCTCGAGAATCCAACCGGTGATATCATCCAAGAAATAACGATCATGCGTCACAATCAAAATTGTACCCTTATAATCGATCAAATGCTGCTGCAGCCACGCGATGGTTTCTGCGTCTAAATGGTTGGTAGGTTCATCGAGTAGCAGCATATCGGGCGCCTCGAGTAGCAACCGGCACAGGGCCACCCGACGCCGCTCCCCCCCCGACAACGTCGCCACATCAGCCTCATCATCTGGACATCTCAGCGCCTCCATTGCCACATCGATTTGGCTATCCAAATCCCACAGATTTTCTGCATCGATCTTATCTTGAAGATTGGCCATTTCATCCGCGGTTTCATCGGAATAATTCATTGCCAGCTCATTATAGCGTTCCAAAATGGCTTTTTTCTCGGCGACGCCCAGCATGACGTTATCGCGAACGTTCATCTCTTCGTTCAATTTAGGCTCTTGCGACAAATAGCCGACTTTCGCGCCTTCGGCCGACCAGGCTTCGCCTGTGAAATCTTTATCAAGCCCCGCCATAATTTTCATCAGCGTTGATTTACCCGCGCCGTTCACTCCAACCACACCAATTTTTACACCGGGCAAAAATGACAGCCGAATATTCTCAAAGCATTTCTTGCCCCCCGGATAGGTCTTTGAAACACCATCCATGTGATAAACATATTGATACGCGGCCATCTCGATTGCTCCTTAGGGCGATAATTCAGAATGGTTAGATACCCAAATGGGGGCGCGGGGGCAACGCCTCAGGTTAAATTTTAAACTCTGCAGACACCGCCGGATCGGCGGGGATGACTTCTGCGCTTAGGGTGGCTATTGAAGAAGAATATGATCCGTGCCCCCGCACGAACCAGAAAGACGCGAGCAGAATATGGCAGCACAACGCATCATTGGCCTTTTGGGTGGCTCTTTTGACCCTGCGCATGCGGGGCATGTTGAAATAACGCGGCATGCGCTGCGCCGCTTCGGGCTTGATCGGGTTTGGTGGATGGTCAGCCCTGCCAATCCGCTCAAAACAACGGGGCCAGACCCGCTTTTATCCAGAATACGCGCAGCAAAACGAGTGATGGAGCACCCAAAGGTTGATGTCACCGGCATTGAAAGCGACCTCGGCACCCGTTTTACATCCGACACGATTGCCGCCTTAAAACAACGCTTTGCACAATATCGTTTTGTTTGGCTGATGGGCGCCGATAACCTGAACCAGTTTCACAAATGGCACGCATGGGAAACCATTATGAATTCGGTGCCCATCGGCATATTGGCGCGGCCCGGCGATCAGATGGCGCCGCTCAACGCCCGCGCCAGCAGAATTTATCGTGCGGCCCGCCTGCCAGGGTATCAAAGCCAACTTTTAGGCCGCCAAAGCGCGCCTTGTTGGTGCTATCTTCCCATTCCAATGACAGATATCTCCTCAACCCGGCTGCGCCTTCGGGCGGCTCACTCGACTGGCCGAGAGGCCGCCGCAGAGTAAAATAACCGCAATGCCGGTCCAGCTGAGCATATTCGGCCAATCGTCAAAAACCACTGCGCCGCTGATCGTAGCGATAACGATCTGGAAATAAACAAAAGGCGCCAAACGCGTGGCCGGCGCCAAAGCATAAGCCATTATTAAAAGCAAATTGCCAGCCATTGAGGCAATCCCGGATGCCGCCCCCAAAAAACCCAGCTCAAGGGTTATGCCCGGCCAGTTCCAAACCGCAAAAGGCAAAAGAACAAATGCCCCATAGGCCAATTGAGTGGCTGCAATCTCCACGGGTGGCGCAATCTCGGACAGCGCGCGAGACAAAGCCAAAAAAACCCCATAACACAGCCCCGCCAACACGGCAAAAAGAAGGTTTGGATCAAATTGTCCCTGCGGCTGCGATACGATCACAACCCCTATAAAGCCGCCTGCAACCAAAGCCAAACGTAGCCCGCCAATGGGCTCTTTCAGAAAAAGAACAGCTAGGATATAGCTGATCAAAGGGCCGATGAAAAACACCGCATACACGGTGGCAATTGGAACAGTGGAAAGGGCTGTTAGAATGGACGTAATACCGCAGACCAATATGCTGGCCCGCGCGATAATACGCCAATCCAACAACAGTTTATATGCGGCGCGGCGTACAAAAAAAGCTAATATGAGGGCGCCAACCGCAAACCTGCTCCAAGCGGCGAAAAACGGTGAAAGAGCGCTTTGGTCTGTCATCAATTTACCCGCCGTATCCCCCAAAGGGATCAACGACATCGCGACCAGCATAATCAAAATCGCCCTATGCATTACACAACCTTATTTCGGATTTAAAACGCCCCAAGCAAAGAATATGTGTAGATATGAGCGATAAAATAACAAGGCGAAAATTCGCAGTATGGCTGGCAGCTTCACTTTTGGCCTCACCAGCCGCCGCAACGGCGCCTCTGCGCAGCTTACGGCCCAAACCGCGCCCTGCTCCGCAACCTTTTGCGGCCTTGCGCAGCGCTTTGTCCACACCCAGCATCAGTGGCAAGCGCGGCTGCGCAGTATGTGATCTGGCGCAAGGCGGGTTGATCGAGAACCACCGCGGAGAGGATACGTTTGCACCGGCCAGCGTTACAAAAGCGATCACCGCGCTTTATGCGCTCGATACGCTGAGCAAGGATTTTCGCTTTAACACCACACTTGCCACGGCCGGCCGCGTGAAAGATGGCGTTTTGACCGGCGATCTTATTTTGCAAGGTGATGGGGATCCAACGCTTACCACTGATGCTTTGGGAAAATTGGCCAAAGCGCTGGCTAAGACGGGCTTAAAAACAATAACGGGCCGTTTTCTTTATGCCACTGGCGCTTATAAAGAGATATATCAGATCGATCCCCAGCAACCGGCACATGTGGGTTATAACCCAGCCCTTTCCGGCCTGAACCTGAATAACAATCGGATATTCTTTGAATGGAAGTTAAAGAATGGGCGCTATCAAACATGGCTTGAAGCGCGCGGCTTGAACCACCGCCCCGCAGTGAGCGGTGTCAAGCTGGTGATTGAAAAGCGCGGCGCGCCAGTGTTCAAATATTCTACGAGATCTGATTATGAAGAATGGAATGTTGCCCGCAGCGCCCTTGGCAAAACTGGTGGGCGTTGGTTGCCGGTTAGGCGCCCCGCGGCCCATACGGCTGAGGTCCTGCGCAGTCTTTTAAAGACACAAGGCGTCGCGCTGCCCAAAGCCGAAGCGGCCGATATGCCATCTGCTCAGACCGTACTGGCAAATTATCAAAGCGATCCCTTAGCAGAAATCATCAAAGATATGATGAAATATTCTACCAATATCACCGCCGAAATGCTGGGCTTGGCCGCCACCCGCGCCAGAGGTGGCAATATTGGGCAATTAGAGGCCTCAGCGCGCCACATGACCCGGTGGGCAAAAGCCAGATTAGGCATGCAAAATAGCCTATTCATTGACCATTCGGGGCTCGGAGCTGCGTCGCGGGTGACCCCCAATGATATGGTAGGCGCGCTGCAAAAAGCGCTGCTAATATGGCCAGAGTTTCCAAAATTGATGAAGAAAATCAAACCGCGAGATGCCCGTGGCAATCTTGATCGCGCATCCGGGGCGCTGATCCTGGCGAAAACCGGTACGTTGCATTATGTCAGCGCCTTGGCGGGCTATGTCACGGAAGGGGTTGTGCGACCCTATGCCTTTGCCATTTTCTGTCAGGATCTTGAGCAGCGGCAAAAATTATTGGCCTCAGCGCGAGAAACCTCGCGAAATGCGCGTTACTGGAACAGACGGGCCAAGCAATTGCAGCAAAACGTGCTGCGCAAATGGTCACAAAAACTTTAAATTGCGCTAGGCAGTGACGTGGCGCGCGCGCGCGCCGCGCTCGATCGCGGCGGCGTGCAAGCGATCGATATTCAGCTCATATCGCATTTCTTCCAAAAGCCGTAATTCAGGTTCACGAATAATGCCATCCGCCGCCGCTACATCGCAACATAAAGCATAGGCGGTTTCAAATAGTCGATCCGGTAGGTTTTCGCGAATGAGGCCAAAAAGCATATCCAGCCCCTCTTCTTTTTCAAAAAGATTAAATACCACCTGCGACATCAGCGTGAACCGATCCACGTCATAATCGGCAAAAATCGGCAAATGATTCACAGCCGATTGAATTTTGACCAGCTCGGCGGTTAAAATGCGACCATCCGAAGCCGAGATAGCCATCATCAATGTCACTAGACAATCCTGTGAGGTTAAAACTTTTGGGATATTTTCAGCCATTATCTGATCCTACAGCAACAGGTCTTTTTTAGAGAATATTGACCTATTGGTCCAGTCGCAATAGGAAGCCGCAACCCTCAGCAGGAATTTGGGACCAGACCTGCTGGCAATCTCGGAGAATGAACCAATGTCAAATATGCGTGACCTCGCCCTAAGTGCGAAAGCTTGGCCTTTTGAAGAGGCACGCAGGCTGCTCAAACGCTATTCCGCAGCGCCACCGGAAAAAGGCTATGTGCTCTTTGAAACGGGCTATGGGCCTTCTGGTCTTCCCCATATTGGTACGTTTGGCGAAGTGTCGCGCACCACAATGGTGATGCATGCATTTCAACAAATCAGTGACATACCAACCAAGTTAATCTGTTTTTCGGATGATTTGGACGGTATGCGCAAAGTTCCGGGAAATGTGCCAAACCCAGAGCGTTTGCATGCTCATATGCAAAAGCCGCTGACCTCTGTGCCCGACCCGTTTGGAGATTATGAAAGCTTTGGGCACCATAACAATGCCATGCTGCGCCGGTTTTTAGACACGTTCGGATTTGACTATGAATTTTACTCAGCCACAGACTTTTACAGATCAGGGCAATTTGACAAAATCCTTTTGCGCGCGGCGGAAAAATACGACGCGATTATGGAGGTAATGCTCGCCTCATTGCGCGAAGAGCGGCGCCAGAGCTATTCAATATTTCTACCAATACACCCAGAAACGGGTCGGGTGCTCTACGTGCCGATGAAGGCGGTTGACGCACAAGCAGGCACTGTGACATTCGATGATGAGGACGGGCGTGAATTCACCCTTCCGGTGACCGGTGGCAATGTGAAACTTCAATGGAAACCTGATTTCGGCGCCCGCTGGGCAGCGCTGGGCGTTGACTTTGAAATGTATGGCAAAGACCATTCGACCAACACACCCATTTATGACAAAATTTGCCGGCTCTTGGGCGCGCCCGCCCCCGAACATTTCACCTATGAGCTTTTCTTAGACGAGCAGGGGCAGAAAATTTCTAAAACCTCAGGCAATGGAGTCTCTATTGACGAATGGCTGCGCTATGCCACCACCGAAAGCCTGTCTTATTTTATGTATCTCAAACCAAAAACCGCAAAACGGATGCATTTTGACGTGATTCCGAAGGCCATGGATGAATACCAGCAGCAGCTGAAAGCCTTCCACACACAAGAGCCGGCGGCGCAATTGAACAACCCCATTTTCCATATTCATGGGCAGAATGCGCCAAAGCCCGATATGGCCGTGTCTTTTAGTATGTTGCTCAATCTGGCTGCGGTTGCCAATGCAGATGAAAAAGACCAATTATGGGGCTTTATTCAGCGCTACGCCCCGGATACCTCAGCCGCCAGTCATCCCGGTCTAGATCAAGCCGCGGGGTTTGCGGTGCGGTATTATAATGATTTCGTCAAACCCACCAAAACCTACCGTGCGCCTTCTGATCTTGAGCGCAGCGCGCTTCAGGATTTACGCGATCAATTGGCAGCTTATCAGGGGCCGCTTGACCCCGAACAGCTGCAAAGCATCGTCTTTGCCTGTGGCCGCGAGCGTTTTGAACCGCTGCGCGCTTGGTTCAAAGCCATTTACGAGGTGCTATTGGGCGCCAGCCAAGGCCCACGGTTTGGAGGGTTTATTGCCCTTTACGGCCTTACAGAAACCGTGGCTTTGATCGACCACGCTTTAAGCGGCGGATTTGTGAAAGATTGATTTTATAAATCTCTGATCTAACTTTTGCGCAAGAGAGGAGAAATATATGCGACTAATTTCATTTATATGCGCCCTGTTCTTTTTGGCAGCGCCAATCTTCGCCGGTGATAAGGAAGATATCCAAGCCACGATCTCTCGGCAATTAGAGGCATTTCAGCTCGATGATTTTGCAGAAGCCTTCAGCTATGCAAGCCCGTCTATCCAATCCATCTTTGGGGGGCCTGCTAATTTTGAATCGATGGTCAAACGCGGCTATCCTATGGTCTGGAAACCTGGGAAGGTAACCTTTTTAAGCGTTGACCCTTATCACCATGGTATGGCCCAGAATATCCAAATTTTTGATCGAAACAAAAAGGCGCATTATCTGCGTTATTACATGGTCAAGCTGGGAGAAAACTGGAAAATTTCCGGGGTGGAAATCTTACCAAGCTCAGATTTCAGCGTGTAACCGGCAGCCCAGCGCGCGTTGCGCGCGGACCATCTTAACCCAAAAACCCTAACACGGCTGCACGCAACCATGTGAAAAGGGAAGAATATGGGTTTGGGCATGATCGAGGCTGCCAGATTTACGCCACCTACCTTTGCGGAAGGGCTAAAGAATTGGTCAAGCGGCGATGGGGTAGCCGGCGATCACAGATACGATCTAAGCTCGGATGCCAGCTTGGTGACGGGCGATAGCGATTTTGGCGTCTGCCTCGAGCTGCGAAAATCGATCGAAGTGCAAAAATTGCGCAGCTTCACACAAACCCCAATACTCAAAGAAACCTATCTCAGGATAAGATGTAGGGTTAAGGTGGTCAGCGGGCATTTTCCGGGGGTCCGCATCGCGGGCTGGGCTGGTGCCGCTTCGGGCGCGCATATTGCCCAAGTCACCCAAATAGGCCCCTCGGTGGTGCCCACAGACTATAGCCAATTGTTGAACGTCAGCGCTATTATTGGCCCTGGTCTGCGCGACGGGGTGGATATGGTTTGGGGCACTGATCCCGATTATGGCCATTTCGGGCTTGACCTGACGGGTCAGAATGGTGGGATTATCCGCATTGAAAGCTTGCAGATCGAAGATGTCAGCGCCTTATTCATGCTTCACAGCACAAATATCTTGGATATCCGCGATTACGGCGCCATAGGCGATGGCGAAACCCCAAATTATGATGCATTCACTGCCGCGGATGACGCCGCAGCAGGGCGTAGATTATTGGTGCCAGAAGGACAATTTTATATTGAAAAGGGTCTGACCCTGCGTTCGAAATTGTTGTTTCGCGGTACGGTTAAATTGCCCGTATCAGCACCGTTTGTGCTGCAGAATAATTTCGACTTCACCACCTATATTGATGCGTTCGGTGAAGAAGAGCTTGCCTTCAAAAAAGCCTTTCAAGCCCTTTTGAACAGCGGCGATCATGACGCCTTGGATCTGGGGGGGCGCACCATCGGCGTGAATGCCCCGATCGATCTTCAAGAAGCCGTTTCTACGCGGCAGGGATATGCGGTGCGGCGGGTTATTCGAAACGGAGAGTTATATGCCCGGCGCAATACAGCATGGGAAAACGATATTGTCATCTCACGCGGCACCTACTCGCCATCCGATCCCAAAAAGCTGCGCAATCTCAACAATAGTGCGAATATCCAAGCCGGCTCACTGGTTGAAGGCAATGGCGTTGGCCGTGAAATCTATGTGACCTCTGTGGATATCAATACCAGCGAAGCAACGCTTTCAGAAGCGCTTTATGATGCCGAAGGAACGCAAGATTTTACCTTCACACGCTTTAAATACATGCTGGATTTCAGCGGCTTTGATCAATTGCAGAAATTTATGCTGCAAAACGTCAACCTCAAATGCAATAGTATCGCCAACGGTATCATGCTGGCACGGGCAGGTGATACGTTTCATATCGCTGATTGCGTGATTACCAAACCCCGCCATCGCGGTCTCACCTCAACCGGCTGGGGCTGCCAAGGCATGTTGATTGACCACTGCCATTTTATCACCGCAGAATCCTTGCTTGCTGCACAAGATCGGGTGAGCATCGCGTTGAATGCCAATGCAAATGATATCAAACTGCGCGATAACCGCGCGTCCCGATTTCGTCATTTCGCCATTTTAAGCGGTTCAAATAATATCATCAGCGGCAATCATTTTTATCAGGGCGACGAAAGATCAAACGGCATTCGGCTGGCTGGAATTGCCCTGACGCAAACCAACACGACCAGCACCATCACGGGCAATTATGTCGATAATTGTTTTATTGAATGGACCAATGAACATGACGCCAAGCCTGATTATACAACCGGATTTGGCTTTTCGGCGCTCACTATAAGCGATAATATTTTCTTATGCAGCAATGTCGCGCCATCCTTTTCCTTTCTGGTTCTTAAACCCTATGGCCAGCGCCACGGCCTGTCGGACCTGAGCGTGAATGGCAATAACTTCCGTGCCATCAATGGCTCTATTGACCGGATCGAGGCGGTCGATACCAGCCTATCTGATCTTGACCGGGAGCGGTTTTTTCAAATTCAATTTCATGGTAATAATTTCAACAACATTACCACCCAAAGCGCCAACCCCTTGCGCTTAACGCATCATCAGAACAGCGCCGCCACCCTTTGGGCCATCGACACGGCGCAGCGCCTGCCTTTTCAAGCCCAGTGCCTGGATGCGGATACGCTGATCGCAAAAAGTCCTATCCTGACGCCGTCTGGAGCGCGCCGACACGCTTTGCCTTATATCGAGCTGCAATACGGATCCGATAAAGATCAGGCAGCCATCGTTTGGCCCGAGGCGGTGAAAGGCAAACTGGGGCTCCAACTGCGCTGTGATCGTTAACCCTGCAGCTCTGGCCATCCCGCCCGCGAACGCGTATAGCGCCCTTACGAAAACAAGATGGTAAAGGGGCACAGGATGGTTGATCAAGACGCGCTAAAACAACTGATCCGCGCCGATAGCGCCGCGCGTGGCACCACCATCTCAAAACTGGGCTATTTTTGCGCGCCATTCCAACCCCGTACGGGGCCTTTCCGCAGCAAAGTCATCAAAATATACCAAAGCCTGTCCGACCATGGCGCGCTGGATCAGCTTGCAAAAAACCATACCGATTATGTCGCCATTCTGCATAAAACCGGGGTTGGCCTGCCAGAGACAGAATTTTTATTGTTAGAGATGGATGGGCGCCGCTTTCCAGTGATTGTTCAAGAAGCGCTTGACAGCAACGCATTGATGCGGCCGCTGATGATCAATGCCTCACATGCACAAGCGTTGCAGATGCTGAACGCGGCCGGCCAAGTGATCGCCAGGTTTTGGAATAATTTAAGCCCGGAAGATGGGCGCGTCGGGTTTCACCCCTCAATCCGAAATTTTGCAATCGTTCAGGGCAAAGCGGTTTTTTTTGATACGTTCCCCCCCCTTATTCACTACACGCGCGATGACATGGGCAAGCTACTCTTACAATTTTCTGAAAACCGCCTGATGCGCTTGATGGGGCCAATTTTGCAACGCAAAGTCACCGGCATCCAAGATGAATGGTATTCGCCGGCCGAAACATTAATCGGGCTGGTGGGAAGCGCCTGCCGCTTACGCCCTGCCGAAGCCGCGGCATTTTTAGATTGGGGCCGCGCATTTGCCGCGGATGAAATGGCGCAATGGTCAAATGAAATTCATGATGGTCTCACCAAGCCTCCCCGCCTGCCCGGCTATTGGACAGGGTTTCGCAAGCTGTTAGGGCTGCAGGGCGAGCCTAATATTTGATCTACATCGCAGCTGGGGCGCGATAAAAGATTTTGGCCTTAAGCCTTTTTAGTTTGCGATAAGATCACCCCAAATGCCAGAATAGCAGCGCCAATCACCTGCGTGATTTGCAAACTCTGGCCAAAAGCCACCATCACGATCATAACGTAAAATGGCGCAGCGTTCAGATGGAAAGAAGCAATTGCGATCCCAATTTCGCCAACACCTTTCACCCAAAGCAATTGCGAAATTCCCACTCCTAAAAGCGCGTAAATACACATTGGAATGAGATGCTCAGCGCTTGGCAGGGGAATATGCGCCCCTGCCCATCCAAATATCCGCCCAAACCCCCATAAGAACAGCGTAAAACCCCACATGCCAAACGTGGTGACGACAGTGCGCGCAAGCGGCGAGGTGTCGGGCAGGTTTACAACACTCGCCCTCGATCCCCAGGCAAAAAACGACACGGAAACCAACCCGACCATCAGGCCCCAACCCAAATTAAAACCAGTAAGCCCCGCCCCAGTGGCAACACACCCCCCCATCAAAACCAACACCAACCCCATAGAAAACGGAAGAGTAAGCCGCCGTTTATCTAAAATTATCTCAATAGAAACAGCAGAAATCGGCATCGCTGCAGCCGCCAAAGCGGCGGTGATCGGATCGCTTATTGCCTGCGCATAAATCAATAAGGTTGAACCAATTCCAAAGCCTGTAAAGCCAATCCAGAAGCCTTTCGCCCATGGTAAATCGCGCAGCCCCTGCGCGCCTAATAGCGCAATAAACAATAATAGGATTAGGCCAAATGCCAGCATGTTCCGGATCAAAATCAACCCCAAAACACCCCAATCCTGCAACAGCAGATCGGCGGCGGGAAAGGCCAAAGAAAACAGAAAAATAGAGCCTACACAAATCCCGTTTCCGCGCAAAAGTTTAGCGCGCGATACGGGGGTTGAAACGGAAGACGCTAAGCGCATAAATCAGATCACTCAAAATGGGTGGATATACAAACCTGTATAAAAATTATGCTCGATTATGCGCTCGCATTACCGACATTAAAGTCGTTTTCCATCGCATAAAGCGATACAGATTGACACAGCGCCCGCGCTTTTTAACGCGCAAAAGACTGCGCGTTATTCCATACGTTTTTCGCGTTGAACATGGCGCATTAACGCATCTGCTTGTTGCGATGAGAGGCCGAATTCTTTGCGCAAAGCCTCTAAGGATCGGCTTTCTACAGCGTCCACCACGCCATCTTGCAGCGCTTCACGGATTTGATCTTCGAAAATCATCTTCCGACGGGCGATTTGATTGCTAAACGCGTTGGCTAAAATACCCGTTAAAAGCGCCACAACGGATACGCCCATCAAAGCGGTAATGATCGAAATCACTTTTCCAATCCATGTCACGGGGCTGACATCGCCATAGCCCACGGTGGTCAGCGTGATCAGTGACCAATACATTGAATCCGGAATAGAGCCGAACTTGTCGGGCTGGGCTTTGGTTTCGGCGAAATAAATCAAAGAAGAGGTCAGAACGAAAGCAATCACCAAAAGATAAAGAGCGGCAATAAACGATTTACGCTCTTCATAAATGGCGCTGAACAAATCTTCGATTGCCGTATTGTAATTTGACAATTTAAAAATGCGCAGCAAACGCAAAGTTCGCAAAACGCGTAAATCCAGCCCCGGAAACAAAGCCTGCAAATAAAATGGAATGATTGAAACCATATCGATCAATCCGCTAAAGCTGAAAATATAACCCAGCCGGTAACTGCCAAATAGCTTTGAGCCGGGATCAGAGCGTGCTGCGCAAGCCCAAACGCGCAGTAAATATTCCACCGAAAAAATCGCCACGCTAAACACTTCGAAAAAGTAAAATTGAGACGCATAGGTGACTGAAAAATCACTGACCGATTCCAGCGTTACGGCCATTATGTTCAAAATCACCAAAGCTGCGATCAAATAGTCGGTAATTTTACTGTATAAATCGCCCAAACGCCCCGGTTCTAAGACCTCAAGCGCCCGCTGTTGAATACGGTTATAGGTCATTGAATTTGCTCACGATACAGCATCATTTTTTCCTAGGCGGTTTCTTTAAATTTCGCCCTTGATACCCTTGATCTGCCTGCTGGCGCAAGATTTTTGCCCCAGAAAGCACAGATCCGATCACGCCCAGATATGTTTTAGGGCTCTAGACCCGTTCAGTGCACCGCAATAACACCCTACCTAACCACGACTTGCCAGCTGATATTCGCTCAGGAAGATAACCGGCTTCACGGCGGCCTACCGCAGCGAAAACTGGTTCAAATTTTTAGACAGAAACCCCGTAACTTTTCACCAAAAAGCTTGACCTATAGCGGCGCTGCATCATCTCAACCATATGGGAATAAAGGAATATAATATGAATACGAAGAGTTCACACGCAGCCGAACAAAACGCCATTTATGAGGCGGCGATGCGCTCAATTGAGGCATCACAAAATCGGCGTTTGGCCAACGGCTATGCCGTGGTTGGCGGGGCAATTGCCTATGGGCAGGGTGCATTGGGGCAAGGCACTTTTGGAAAAATCTCGCGCCTGGCCAAGGTATTTTGCATCTGCTTTGCGTTCGTGCTCCCGAATATCTTATTCATAAAATATGTCTTATAGGCAGATATCGCATTTAAAAAACGGGCCTTTGGGCCCGTTTTCTTTTAGCTATAATCTTTATAATTGATCTCTTTATGATCCTCGCCAATACGATCTCTGCGCACCAATAACCGATTCAAAGCGTTCAGATAGGCCCTGGCACTGGCAACCACAGTATCGGTATCGGCGGATTCTCCGGTGGAAATATTACCATCTTCTTCCATCCGCACGCTGACAGTGGCTTGTGCATCGGTGCCTTCGGTCACCGCGTGTACCTGATATAATTGAAGCCGCGCAGTATGCGCGTATAGCGCTTTGACGGCATTGAAGGTTGCATCAACCGGTCCATCCCCGGTGGCGGTGGTCGAAACCTCTTGACCCTCAATTGACAACGTCATCACCGCTTCTTGTGGGCCATCCGTTCCGCAGGTAACGCGCAAAGATTTCAATACTAAGCGGTCATTTTCGGCATCTTCCCCCGCGCGCATCAACGCGATGAGATCATCATCATAAATTTCTTTTTTCCGATCAGCGAGTTCCTTGAAGCGCACAAACACGTCTTTCAACTGGTTATCGCCCAGCTTATATCCCAGCTCTTCTAATTTTGAGCGCAATGCCGCGCGCCCTGAATGCTTGCCCATCACCAAGTTTGTCGCCGCAAGCCCAACATCTTCGGGGCGCATAATTTCGAACGTTTCGGCATTTTTCAGCATTCCATCCTGATGGATGCCGCTTTCATGGGCAAAGGCATTCTTGCCCACAATGGCTTTGTTGAACTGTACGGGAAACCCAGAAACCGTGGCCACGCGGCGCGAAATATTCATCAATTTCGTACTGTCGATATTGGTAAAATAGGGCATGATATCGCGGCGCACTTTTAACGCCATCACCACTTCTTCCAGCGCCGTATTACCGGCCCGCTCACCCAAACCGTTGATCGTACATTCGATTTGGCGCGCGCCACCCGCCACCGCGGCCAAGGCGTTGGCTGTCGCCATACCCAGATCATTATGGCAATGGGTCGCAAATACCACCTGCTCTGCGCCGGGCACGCGCGCCAAGAGCATTTGAATCAACTCGGCAGATTCCACGGGCGCCGTATACCCAACCGTATCGGGAATGTTGATCGTTGTGGCGCCAGCCTTAATGGCAATTTCCACCACGCGGCAAAGATAATCCGGCTCGGTGCGGGTTGCGTCCATGGGCGACCATTGGATATTATCGCACAGGTTGCGCGCATGCGTCACCGTTTCATGGATCCGATCCGCCATTTGGTCCATATCCAATTGCGGGATCGCCCGATGCAATGGAGAGGTTCCAATGAACGTGTGGATCCGCGGCTTTTCTGCATTTTTCACCGCATCCCAGCAGCGATCAATATCGCCAATATTGGCGCGGGCCAGCCCGCAGATCACCGAATTGGCGCTGCGGCGCGCGATTTCGCTGACCGCGCGAAAATCACCTTCAGATGCGATTGGAAATCCCGCTTCGATGATATCAACACCCATCTCATCAAGCAGTTCAGCGATTTCTAGCTTTTCATCATGGGTCATTGTTGCGCCGGGGCTTTGTTCGCCATCGCGCAGGGTCGTATCGAAAATAACAACGCGGTCTTTTGGGGGAATATCTGTCATATCTGGGTCTCTTTATTGTCTACTAAGCTCGGGGTGCGATATGAACTGCCTCCTCTGAGCGGACGCACCAAATACCGGCACGCTCAGAGGCAGCTTAGTAGATTTAGACCAAGCAGCCCTTTTAACCGCGCATTGCGTAAATTGATATTTTGGCCCAAAACGTTCATGCCCCAAATATACAAACTAAATCTTAAATGAAAAGGAACAAAATCAAACCGCGGGTTTTCAGATGCAATCAATAAACTTTATCTCAGTTTACGCATTGAAAGGGCAAGCCACGCAGAGCAAAAAAATATCCCTACAAACGCCCACATTTCCCGTCAGGCCTGCTTTCAAACTGTCCGGCAAACCGATAGCCTTGCTCTGCCGCGCACGCGCTCAAGGCTTGCGCTAAAACAGGCGCGTCATGTCGTATCCCAGCGCCGTTTAAAAGCGCCTCAAACCTACAAAGCAGTTTCCAACACGAGAACCAGTTTTTGGCGTTTGAAAGCTTTTGGCGCGCGTTTTGGACCCTAGATCAAGATATCATCAGCATAAACGCAGCAATTTTCAGCCGGAAGCAGCAGCTCAACATGCTCTGCGGGCACTTCGATATCGCGCTCAACCTTGACCTTAATCACAAACTCGTCAAAGGCCGCGGTAACCAATTTATGATTGCCCAAATCTTCCACCCGCTGCACCTGCGCGGTGATCGTATTGGGCCCCTTTGCCTGAGCGATCTGGATATATTCGGATCGAATACCCAATTTCAAATCCGCAGAGCCAGTTTTTGAAAGGTCCGTTTGGGTTGCAATCGTTGCGCCGCCAAAGGCAACCGATGTACTGCCATCTGCTTTGCACGCAAAAAAGTTCATCGCTGGCGCGCCGATAAAATAACCCACAAAGGTTGTTTTGGGGCGCTCAAACAACTCAGCAGGCGATCCAACTTGAACGATACTACCGGCATCCATCACGATGATGTTTTCGGCAAATGTCATGGCTTCATTCTGATCATGCGTCACATAGATCAGCGTTGAACGGTATTTCTGATTGATTTCTTTGAGTTGCCGGCGCAGGCGGAATTTCAGGTCCGGATCAATAACCGTAAGCGGTTCATCCATCAACACCGCTGCAACATCATCGCGCACCAGTCCACGCCCCAATGAGATCAGCTGCTTTTGATCCGCGGTCAATCGGCTGGCCGATTTTTTCAGCAAACCCTGCAGGCTTAACGCCTCGGCCACTTCCTGAACTTTGGCGTCAATCGCGGGGCGTTCATAATTCCGGCAGACCAAAGGGAAGGCCAAGTTTTGTTCAACCGTCATCGTGCCGTAAATCACCGGAAACTGAAACACTTGCGCAATATTACGCTCAGACGTGGATAGTGTGGTCACATCCACACCATCAAAAAGCAGTTTTCCCTCTGAGGGTTGCACGATACCCGACATGATGTTCAGCATGGTGGTTTTACCACAGCCTGAGGGCCCTAAAATTGCATAACGGCCGCCATCAACCCACGTCATATTAAACGGGTTCAACGCATAGGTCTTATCCACCGCCTGAGGGTTGTAAGAATGCGCAATATTTTGCAGTTCAATTTTAGCCATTACTTCAGTCCGCCATAGGGTGAGGATTTTAATCTTCCATCCGTTGCAAATGCATAAAGATGGGCGGTATCAAATTGCGCTGTCACGGTCTCGCCAATATTGAAATTTTGAACCGAATCCAACAGACCCACCACCTGCACATGCTCATGCTTGAGATGTAGGAAGGTTTCCGAGCCACTGATCTCAGACAGCTCAACAGTGAAGGGAAATCCACCCTCTGCCAAGCTGATCGCCGCGGCCCTCAAACCGAAGGTATAGGGGCCCTGCGGCAGCGCCTGGCAATGCTGAGGCAAGTCGAATTGAATTTCCGAGCTTAAGATAATCTTGCCATCGGCCACGGTGCCTTCAAACAGGTTCATCGCCGGATCATTGGTGATTTGCGACACTTTGGTCGAGTTGGGGTTCTCAAACACTTCTTTGGCGCTGTCCTGCTGCAGGATGCGCCCTTCATCCATGACCAATATCTGCCCGCCAAGTTGCATCGCCTCAACCGGATCTGTCGAAGAATAAATCAAAATAGAATTTTCGGAAGCTTTCGCGCTAAAGATGTTCCGGAACTCTTCGCGCAATTGTTCGCGCAATTTATAGTCCAAATTCACCAAGGGCTCATCCAGCAACACAATATTGGCCTCTTTCACCAAAGAGCGCGCCAGCGCCACCCGCTGTTGTTGGCCGCCCGACAAAGCTTGGATTTTGCGGTTTTCGAACCCGTCTAACCCCACTTGCGACAGCGCTTTCATCACCCGGTTGTTGATTTCACCGGGTTGCATGCCGCGCTGCTTCAAAGGGAAGGCCACGTTCTCATACACGCTCAGATGTGGGTAATTGATGAATTGCTGATACACCATTGCCACTTCGCGCTTCCACACTGGAATGCGGCCGAAGTCCCGGCCATCCAGAGTTAAACTGCCGCTTTCAGGCGCGATCAATCCCGCAATGGTTTTGAGCAAGGTGGTTTTACCGGCCAAAGTCCGGCCGATGATCGTGTAGATTTCACCCTTAGACATTTCAAAACAAACGTCATTCAAATGATGTTCCGTATCCGGCTTTAGACACAGGTTTGAGGCAATGAGTGACATTTATTTCAATGCTCCTGACAGGTTACCTTTTGACAAAAACCGCTCAACGATAAAGGCCACCACGATCAATGGGGCAACGCTGACCAAAGCGGCCGCCGACAAGCTCCACCATGGGGTGATCGATGAATTCAGCGCCACGATCGCAACGGGTAGAAGCTGCACTTCTGTGAATGTCAAAATGAAGGAAAAGAAGAAATCAGTCCAACCGAAGATCATGCAAAACATGCCCGCGACGATGATCCCGGGGATCGAGTTTGGAAGCACCACTTTGTAAAACGCCTGGTAGGGATTGCATCCATCAATCAGCGCGGTTTCATCGATTTCGCGCGGCACTTTGTTGAAAAAATCAACCATGATCCACACCGCGATCGGCATCAGCAGCACGATATAAACCAAAATGAGGCCCAGCAACGTATCGAGCAACGAGAATTTGCCCAACATAATAAAGAACGGGATCGCCAAAACAACAGGGGGCATAATACGCTGCGAGATAAAGAAGAAGGTTATATCGCCGTTGCGAATAGGGCCCGCTTTAAAGGTAAACCGTGATAAAGCATAGGCCGCCAAAGTGCCCAAAATAATGCTGATCAAGCTGCCCGCGCAGGTCACAAACACGCTGTTAAAGAAAGGCTCAACAATATCCACGCCGCCCTGTGCCGGTGATTTCCAAAGCGCCCGCCAACCTTCCAATGTGGGCTCAAAATCCACCCAAGGAATGTAGGTGGCCCCATTGGTGACCGATTGGAAATCTTTAAATGAGGTCGAAATGGCCCATAGGAACGGCGCAATCACAAAGACGGACCACAGGGTAACAGCAAGATATTTAAGAGTGGTGTAAAAGAAACCCATGATTAATTACCCCGTACCATCAGTTTCACCAAAATCTTTGCAATGATCGTAAAACTGATGATCATGATGATCAGATAGGTCAAAGACAGCGCTGCAGAATAGCCAAATTGGAATTCGCGCAAGCCTTTGATGAAAATATAAAAACTAGATGTCTCGGTTGCCGTGCCCGGCCCGCCCGAGGTTAACACATAGACCGTATCCATAATTTTCGAGGCTTCAATCAGCCGGATAATAATCGCTCCGATCGAAATTGGCGCCATCAATGGAAAGGTCACGTAAACAAAGGTTCGGATGGGCCCTGCGCCATCGATTGAGGCGGCCAAAAACGGCTCTTTCGGCAGCGATAAAAGACCCGCCAATAACAGCAGGAACATAAACGGCGTCCATTGCCAAACCTCAACCAAAACCACTGTGAATTTAGCAAGCAGCTCGCTACTGAGCCAAAGTGGCGTCATCCCGAACAAACTAAAGAAATCATTCACCGGTCCAAGCGATTCATGGAAAAAAGTACGCCAGATAACGGTCATAATCACCGGTGTCGTCATCATCGGGATTAAGAACAAAACCCGGAAAAATCTCTGAAATACAATGTCTTTCCAAACCATGAGCGCCAATGCAAACCCGATCACATATTGCAGAAATACGGTGGTGAGTGACAGCAAGCTCAAGCGGCCAAACGCCTCCCAAAACCGCGTATCATCGGTGAACAAGCGGATATAATTCTCTATGCCAATAAAATCTAAACCAGGGTAGAAACTGTCCCAACTTGAAAGGCTTAAGCGTACTGTAAACCCAATTGGAAATATCAAAATGCCCAGAAGGACCAAAAGCCCCGGAAGCAAAAACATATATTTATGTTTGAAGTTCATTGATCATCGCCCTGTTTTATAAGAAGCGCCCCAGAAAAGGGACGCTCCAATACTCTTAAGTTACTATAAAGCTTACTCTGCGTCTTCCAGCGCAACACCAATAGCATAAGCTTCGCGAATTGTATCGGCTCCGATACGTTTCACAATTTTTGTCCACTCAGCGGCCACTTCATCCAAAGCTTCTTGCGGTGACAATTGCCCCGCCAAAGCTTTCGATGTGCCCGTTGCGATGGCGCTGTTGAATTGGAAGACACCTGGCACCCGCAATGGGAACACACGGTTAGTGCTGCCTTCTTCCATTTCCATCAGAGTATCCGCATATTGCTTGGCAATTTCAGGATCCCAACCTTGACGCTCAACATAAATCTCAGGCACAAAATCAGATTTCTTGAACGGGTTCACACCGAAGCGACCAATCGCAATATCGGCTTGGTGGTTGGCGTCATTGGCAAAGAAGCACAGATAGTCAAACGCCATCTCGTGGTTTTTGCTTTTCTTGGCAACCGCAGCTGTCCAACCCCAAACAATGTAGGGCGCTTGGTTATACGTATCTTCCCAAGCTGCGCTATTGCGGTTCCACACCCGGTTTGACCCCGGCAATGGTGCTGCGCCCACTTTGTTCTTGATCGGGCTATCATCTTGCATCGCTGCCACAAACGCATCATCCCATGAGAAGCTGAACAATGTCTGTCCACCGCCAAATGAGTTGATTTCATCGCCAAGGCCAAAGTTAATGCCACCTGGTGGCACATATTTGGTTGCTTCCACCCAATCTGTCAGTGCTTCCACAAAACCCGGTCCATTGACCAATGGTTCCATGGTTTCCAGATCAAAGAAGAAACCACCCTTAACCCGCGGGTTCTTTGAATAGGCCACTGACCGGCTGAAAAACGCCGCGAACATCAGATCGTCTTTCTTCATAACTTCGGCTGAACCATATTCCAGTTCGCCGTCATTATCCCAATCCCAACCATTGAAGAATGCAGCCATCTCGCCATATTCTTTCCACGTTTGCGGAATGCGTAATTCATTGCCCGTTTCGGCTTTATATTTTGCCTGATATTCAGGGTTGTCTATCACGTCTTTGCGGTATTTTAGATAATGACGATCCCCATCGATTGGAAATTGGATCATTTCACCGCCCCAAGAGTTCACATCAATATGACTCTGCGTAACGTCTTGCATTTGCGCCATGTTGACATATTTCGCCGGCACGGGCTGCAAATATTGCTTCCAGTCGCGGATAAAGTTGGAAAAGCCAAACACGATATCATACGGCGACTGACCGGCTTGAAACGGAACCATCGCCTTTGAATAAAGATCCCCTGCCGGCGTGTGAATGACGTTCACCTCAGCGCCTGTCAATGCGCTAAACTGCTCAGCGTGAAGCGCTGTTGGCTCGCCCATAACAGGCACGGCATGGGTGTTGATCGTCAGCTTTTGACCGCTGTAATCTTTCTGCGACATCGACTCATAAGAGCATTCGCCCGCGATATCACCCGTGTTTTTGATATGCGGAAACTGATCGCTCCACTTATCCGCTTGCGCCGTACCAGCCAGCAGGGCTGCGCCCGCCGCCAATAGGCTTATGCTCATTTTTGTCTTCATTTTACTTCCTCCCAGTAGGTTTCGTTTTTAATTAAGGTACAAGGACGCCCCGCCCTTTTACCTTGCCGTTATTCAAATCTTGCAAAGCCAGATTTGCATCTTCCAAGCTGTATTCCTGCGTTGCCAAATGAACCTGACCCTTATCTGCCAAAGACATCAATTCGGTCAGCTCAGCCCATGTTCCGACCAAATTACCGATGATATTCTTCTCGGTCGTGATCATCTCAAACGCGCTAACATTGATATCTTCGCCATATCCAACAACATAATAGCTGCCCATCGCCCGCGTCATCGCAAGGCCTTTGGCGGTTGTGCCGCGCTCGGCCACAAAGTCCAAAACTGCTTCGGCGCCCAACCCTTTGGTCAGCTCCAACACCTTTTCAACCTCATTGCCATCCGCCTTGACGAGCGCATCCGCTCCGCAGCTTTCCGCAAGCTTCAACGCCATATCAGAGGGGTCAACAACGATAATATCTGCCGCGCACATGGCCCGCAAAACCTGAATGCCGATATGGCCCAAACCACCAGATCCGATCACAACGCATTTCTCACCCGGCAACAGGTGACGCGATGCTTTCTTCGCTGCGCGATAGGCTGTGAGGCCCGCATCTGCATAGGCCGCCACTTCCTTTGGAATCAAAGTCTGCGGCAGTTTCACGATGTTGCGCACAGATGTTTTCAGCGCCTCTGCGTATCCTCCATCGCAGTCAACGCCCGGGAAAGATCCGTTCTCTCCGTGCATGTCATGACCACGGCGGCACGCCAGACAAGTGCCACCGGTGATTTTAGGGTGCACGATGACGGGGTCGCCTTTTTTAAGCCCCTCGACTTCACTGCCCACATCTTCGATCCAGCCCGCATTCTCATGACCCATAATCAATGGCAGTAATTTACGGTCAGCATCGGTTGCCTCGCGCCAAACGCCCTCAATAATGTGAAGATCTGTTCTGCAGACCCCTGCGCCGCCGATGCGCACGATGACATCGCTGGCTTTTTCGATTTTCGGATCGGGAACATTTTCCAGATCCACCCAAGACGATGCTGTTAGATCATCGTCGTATTGCTTCAGCACCTGCGCTTTCATAATATGCCTTTCATTCTCAGAACTCCTGCTGAATATTGCTTGGTTTTTCAGCTAAACAATCCATATAATTGTTCAAATATGTGCAGGCCCGCCTAATTTGTGTTCAGTTTGTGAACAAATGGCCAATTTGAGGCATCCGTTATTTGGCGCTATTATAAATGAAGAAGGGAGGTGGATATGAGCCAATTGGGCAATCGTTTCAAAGATGAGACCTTGACGCAAACCGCGCTTGGAACAGAGATTAAGATCTCTCAAGCCTCGCTTGCAGCCAGTTGGCGGCGCAGTTCTTCTTTTGGATTAGACCCAAATGGAAAGCCCGTTGATGCAGTGAAATCAGAAACAGAGTTTTTAGAAATCACCCAAAAGAACGAATATATAAAACAATTTGTCGCGCCGGAATTGGAGCTTTTATACAATCAAATCGCGGGGACCAATTTCATGGTTGCCTATGCCGATAGCAGCGGAGTGGTTTTAGATGCGCTGCTGGATGAAGAGTTCAAAACCAGCGATGCGGGCCGCGCGGTCATCCCTGGTTCAATTTGGACAGAAAATTACCGCGGCACGAATGCCTTGGGGCTGTGCCTGCATACGGGCACCTCGCAAATCGTTGCCGGCCGCGACCATTTTTTTCGAAAATTAGGCGATCTTTCTTGCTTTGCAGCGCCGATATATGGCCAAAACAATGAAATTGTGGGCATGATAGACGCAACATCGGATGCTTCATCGCGCCAACAACATACGCTGGCTTTGGTGAAGCTGGCATGTAAGAATGTGGAAAACAGATTGTTTATTGATGAGTTCCGCAACTCATCGATCATCAGCTTTCACGCGCGCCATGAATATCTTTCCACCACCAGCGCCGCTTTGCTGGCCGTGGATGAACATGGCTTTATCGACGGTGCAAATATAAATGCTAAAATTATGCTCAATGGGCTTAACCTGTCGCATAAGCGCCATTTTGGTGATATTTTCGCGATCCCTTATTCGAGCATCGCCAATCGGTTAAATTCGAATGAAATCATCCGCATCCACGATGCGATGGGATCGGCCGTTTTTATGGCGATGAAAGAGCCCACCACAAAACGAATTATTGAAATTAATCCAAAAGGCGCGTCGCTCTTAACGACATCCTCAGCCGCGCTGTTAGATCAAGGCGGTCGGACACTTACGCCAGATGATAAACCGCAAACGCGTTGTTATATCTCCGAAGATTCGGGCTTAAAGCGCCATTTAATGCGGGCAGAGCGGGCATTAACACATGATTTGCCGATCTTTATCGAAGGGCCCAGGGGCTCTGGGAAAAAGGCCACCGCGCAAGAATTACATGAAACATATCTGCCCAAACGACCTTTTGTCGAAATAAAATGTAATTTATTAACCGCAGAAAACCACGAAGAGCTGTTGTTTGGCCCCGAAGGCAAGCTGGCTTACTTTCAGCCAAACGGGTCAACTTTGGCGCAGAATAAGCTGCGCAAAGCCCAAGGTGGCAGCCTGTTTATCAGCGGCATTGAAAATCTGCCGCTGCCCGTACAAAACACGTTTGTTCAAATCTTTGAGGCGCGCCAAGAATGTGAGTTGGGCGATTATGAACATAAAATTGCGGCGGTATTTGTGTCGAGCAGGTTATCCCTGCAAGACTTGCGTACAGAGCATGATATGGATCCCGAGTTTCTAGACAGCATTTTCGGCGCGCAGATATTGTTGCCCAGTCTAGCGCAAAGAATGGATTTTAGAAAGCTGGCGGCAGAGCTTTTGAAAGAGATTTCGCCCGAGCATATATTATCAAAACCGGCTCTTGACCTTTTGGAAACGCGGGAATGGCCTGGCCATATACGCCAGCTGAAAAAAATGCTGCAAGTGCTGGTTGCCAATTCCGCCACCACGATCATCCGCCCCGAGGCCATCGAAGGGGACCAAAATATGTCGGGTGGTGAAATTATCCCTTGCGCCCCTTGCGCGCAATCGCCCATGCGCAAAGAAAGCTGCGTTTTAATCCAGAAAACCTGGATGGATTCAGGCGGTAATATCAGTCTTGTGGCGCGCAGATTGGGTGTGTCGCGCACAACGATTTATAAACATATCAAAGGACTTTAGGCGATTTAGCGGTTTTAAGGAACAAACTTCCATTCGAAACCAGCAAAGCACCAATCACAACACCGCCTCCGGCAAGCGCCCAAAAGCCCGGATTTTCCGAAATCACCGCCCAGACCAGCAGCGGCGCCAATACAGATTCAAGTAAGATCAAGAGCGACACTTCCGGAGCACTGATATAACGCGGGCCAAGCGTCAGGAAGCAAGTGCCCAAAGCGATGAAAACACCGTGCGAAATATAAAGCATAATATTCGTCTCGATCTCAAGCCCAGAGCCAAGCGTGGGAAACAGCACGAGCGCAGACCCCAAATAAGCGATTGGAATCGCTGGAATCATTGAAACATGTTTCAATCGGCGCAGCATTGTAAGCGCCCCAGCATAGGCAGCAGACACATAGACCGCCCAAAGATCCCCCGTCCAATTCGCCAATTCGTTTTCACCCGAGCCATAAGCGATGATCGCCAACCCAACCCCCACGAAAACTATCGTCAGACCAGTGCGCCTTGAAATATGTTCGCCCAAAAACATGCTGCTGAAAATCGCCGAAAACACCGGCATAGAGGCAAAGATAAACACAACATTCGCAACGCTGGTTTGACTTACCGCCATTACAAAAGCCGGAGATGTCGAACCGATCAAAAAACAATAAGCCCAGCCGAGCTTTCCCATCAATAAGATATTGCGAAAGCTCGGTGCGCCCTTAAACACAAGCAAACCGGCCGAAATAACAAGACCAGAGATTAAGCTTCTCCAAAACGCCGTCACCAGTGGCTCGGCTGTGATCAATCGTACAAAAAGCGAATCCGGTACAACGCATAAAACGCCCAGAAACGTGTAGAGTAAACCTTTATGAGTGTCCGTCATGGCGAAACGCTGCTGCCTTTTCATATGCCGCGTTACTATCACTGCCTTTGCTTAATTAGACCAGTCTTTCTTAATGTCCCAAGAGTGAACTGCGCAGATACAATAGAAGATCTTCTCTAAGAATTGGTCAGGATTGCAAAAAACGCATCGCATAGCTTTGAAAACACGGGCATCCGAGCCTGCTTCATTTTTCAGCGGCCACGCCGCTCTATAAAAGCTCAGCCTTTAGGGAGCAGGCTTTTATGCGATATATGCGCTGAAAGCTTCTTGTTTCAGGCATCTGACGCGGTTGCCGGCCTCACCTATGACACCGCGCCTTAAAAGCCTAAGTTTTTTGCCACCAACAGCAGTTTATCATCCGTCCCTCCCTGAAACAGAACTTTGATAGGCCGCTAAGCTATCCATCAACTGCGCGCCCACTGGTACGTTCTGCCGTGCACAAAATTCATTCCAAACTGCAGAAAAAGGTAGATCCTTCAGCTCTTCTGTCAGGACCAACCTGCCCGTGAAATCCAAATTATGTTCAAGCGATTTCAGCCTTTTCTGGGGCAATAACAGCGCCCGAAGAAGCGCTTTTTGCATATTGCGTACACCCACAACCCAAGCCGCAGTACGGCTGATCGTGGCATCAAAGAAATCAAGGCCAATATGTGTGCGTTCCAAAAGATCCGTAAAAACCAACTCTTGTGCCATTTGCAAAATTTCGTCAGTCAGCAAAATCACATGGTCGCTGTCCCAGCGCATCGGCCGCGAAACATGCAGCAAAATCTCCGGAACCGATAGCGCGACTGCGCTAAGCTTATCGGCAATATTTTCCGTGGGGTGAAAATGCCCCATATCCAAACACAGCGCGATCTTGCGCCGGATGGCATAACCAAGGTAAAATTCATGACTGCCCACGGTCATTGCCTCAACGCCAATTCCAAACAGCTTTGACTCAACCGCATCAATCAGGCGGCTTTGGTCAAATTTTTCGCTAAGCATCGTATCTAGCGCCTTTTCAAGCCGCTGCCGCGCCGCCATACGATCAACAGGAATATCTTTGGATCCATCGGGCACCCAAATATTGTTGATCACAGGCGAGCCTAAAGCCTGCCCCATTTGCGCGGCAATCTCGCGCGTGCGCCGCCCATGCTCGATCCAAAACTCTCGAATCCCTGCGTCGGGGTGCGAAAGCGTTAAATTATCATCTGCCTTCGGATGGGCAAAAAACGTTGGGTTAAAATCAAGCTTGATATCACTGTCTTTCGCCCAATCGACCCAAGGTACAAAATGCTTATATTCAATTTCATCGCGATCGGGCGTGTCTTCCGTATCCATGTAAAACGCATGTAAGTTTAAACGATGACGGCCCGGTATCTGCGAGAGCGCAAAATCCAAATCCGCACGCAATTCCGCAGGATTACGCGCCCGCCCTGGAAAATTACCCGTCGCTTGAATGCCACCGCCCGACGCGGCGGTCAGCCCTTCGAAACCGCGCACATCATCGCCTTGCCAAGAATGAATGGAAATCGCCACCTGCGCCAGCCGCGCGAGAGCAGCTTCTGCATCAACGTTCCAATTGGCAAATATCGCGCGGGCGCTCTCATATGTCGCAGTCATTCTATGCTCTCCTAACGTGTAAAGGCCTCTTTATTTCCAGCATCAACGTTCAAAATATTACCTGTTGATTTTTCTGACAGGTCAGACGCGAAAAAATAAGCCGCCTCGGCAATATCTTCAGGCAGCACTGATTTCTTCAGTAAAGATCTGTTTCTGTACATTTCTTCCAGACCATCCTTATCCGTTTTATAAGTTAAGGCGCGCTGTTCGAGCCAGTCTCCCTCCCATATTTTTGATCCTTTTAACACGGCGTCAGGGTTAACCACATTCACGCGGATACCAAGATCGGCCCCCTCTAGGGCCAAGCAACGGGCCAAATGAAGTTCTGCTGCCTTTGCAGTGCAATAAGCGCTTGCATTCGGGCTGGCCGCCAATCCGTTTTTGGAGGCCACAAAAACCACCGCGCCGCCCAAGGATTGCGCACGCATCGTGATAAAGGCTGCCCGACTGACAAGAAAATACCCTGTCGATAAAATATCAAAGTTTTTATTCCATAACTCAAGCGTTGTCTCCTCGATTGGAGCCGAAGACGCAATGCCCGCGTTTGAGACAACAATATCCAAGCCTCCGAATTCTAAAACCGTTGTTTGAAAAGCTGCGGCTATTTCAGCCTCGCTGGTGACATTCATAACCACGGCGCGCACCACGTCCTGCCCATATTGGGATTTCAATCGGTCCGCTGCAGCGCTCAGGCCATCACCGTCAATATCGGCCAACATCACGCAAGCCCCTTCGGACAGATATTTTTGCGCTGTTGCAGACCCGATGCCACCGGCTGCCCCTGTTATCAACGCAATCCGCCCCGCCAAGCTTTTTGGCTTTGGCATGCGTTGCAATTTGGCTTCTTCCAAAGCCCAATATTCAATATCAAACGCCTCTTGTTCCAACAAACCGGTATATTCCGAGACAGAAGACGCCCCGCGCATGACGTTGATCGCATTCACATAAAACTCGCCGGATATGCGCGCAGTTGCTTTGTCTTTGGCAAAGGTGATCATGCCCACCCCCGGCAGCAAATACACGATTGGATTGGGGTCACGCAGCGCTGGGGAATCGGCATGTTTACAGCGCGCATAATAGGCTCGGTACGCGTTTCGATAATCATCGATCTCTTGTGGCAATCGATTGATTACTAGCTGCACGTCCTGCGCATTGGGGTTAAAATCAACCACCAAGGGACAGATTTTTGTGCGCAAAAAATGATCTGGGCAAGAGGTTCCAAGCGCCGCCAGCTCTTGCAGCTGTTGCGCGTTTACAAATTCAAGCACTTCTGGACTGTCATTGAAATGGCCCACCATATGCTGGCTTTCGCAAATCAAGCCTCGGATAGCTGGCATGATCTCGGCGGCCACAGCGCGCCGTTTCATAGGCGGCAAGCTCTCATGCACGGCGCCCCCAAAGGCAGGCTGGCTATCTGCCTTGCTTTCAAACCAATCCATGGCCTTTTGGATGATTTCCAACGTCAGACTATAGCAGGTTTTCGCATCATCATCCCAAGTGAACAAACCATGGCTTTCCAAAACGACACCGCGCGCGTTTGGATTTTCTAGACAGAAATTTTCCAGCCAGAGACCCAACTCATATCCGGGCCTTTTCCACGGCAACCACCCGATATCATCCCCAAATATTTCTGCGGTTAACGCTTTTGAGTTTTTGGAGGCCGCAATTGCGATAATCGCATCTGGATGCATGTGATCGACATGTTTCTTGGGCACATAGGCGTGTAAGGGCGTATCGATCGAGGCTGCGCGCGCGTTCAAGTTAAACGTACAATGAGGCAAGAATGCTACCATTTCATCTTCGAACTCAACGCCACGATACAACGCTTTCAACGCTCGCAACTTATCCATATAGAGCGCGGCAAACCCGTCCATTTTGATAGATCCGACATCTCCACCTGACCCCTTGACCCAGAGCACCTCGATCGCGTCATGGGTCAACGGATCGTGTTCAAGTACCTTCGCGCTGGTATTGCCGCCGCCATAATTGGTAATCCGCTTATCAGACCCCAATAAATTTGAGCGATATAGAAGCTTTTCGGGCTCTGTCATGTCCAGCGCGACCTTGTCATCCCAAAGATGCTCAAGCTGCAATTGCGCATTGTTCATGGTCATAGGACCCTCCTTAAACAAAATTTAGCCCATATCCTGTATAAAAAGCTGCATATACTGCGGCAGATTGTCAATCCTAAACAATCAAAAATGCGCAATTTTTGATAATTTATGACTGAATATGAAATTTTATGATTGACAAAATGGGTCTGTATACGCCAGCATTTTAAGCGAGAGGTACAAAATGCATGAACGAGAACGCCATCGCGTGATATTGTCAGCGGTTCAAGACCGCCCTGTGGTTACCGTGATTGATATGTGCAGCCTGACCGGTGCCTCGGAAGCAACCATCCGCAGAGATATCGCAACATTACACATTGAAAAAAAGCTGCGCCGCATCCGGGGCGGGGCAGAAGCTTTGGCTCCGCCACAATCTGTCGGGCTGGCAGGGCGGCCTTTCGATGTCAACAAAACGTTCCAAGTCGCGCAAAAGCAAGCCATTGCCAGCGCTGCTGTAAATCTCTGCGCAGATGGCGAATCCATTATCATAAACGGTGGCACCACCACGTTCCAAATGGTTCATACGCTGGCCACACGCAGAATGCAGGTGTTTACAAATTCTTTTCCAATCGCTGAGCATTTGCTGAAGCATTCGAAAAACACGGTCACAATATCCGGTGGCACGCTTTACCGAGAACAAAACATCGTTTTGTCCCCTTTTGACAATGATGTGACACGAAATTTTTACGCGCATCGTATGTTCATGGGGGCGCATGGGTTGGGTACGATTGGGTTGATGGAGGCGGATCCACTTTTGGTGCAAGCCGAACAAAAATTGATCGGTCAGGCAGATGAATTGGTGGTATTGGCCGATAGCAGCAAATTTGCAAAACGCTCAAGCCTTGTGCTGTGCCCGCTGACGCAAATCCACACCGTTATTACAGATGATGGCATCCCTGATAAAGCCGCCTCAATGCTTGAGGCCGCAGGCGTGTCACTTCACGTGGTCTCAAAAGAGGCTGCAAAATCACAGGGGGAAGCCTCTTAAAGACCGCCAACACACATAAGGGAGGAAAACATGCGTGTTCTTAAAAGTTTACTAACAACTGCGGCTGTTGCAGCCACAATGATCGGGTCAACCGTTCAAGCCGGGGATATGAAAATCGCTCTGGTTGTCAAAGCCTTGGGTATCGGGTTTTTTGAAGCTGCCGCAAAAGGCGCCGAAGAAGCTGCCGCTGAATTGGGCGGCGTTGATATTATTTACACCGGTCCAACAGACACAACCGCTGAAGGCCAAATCGAAGTCATTAACAGTTTGATTGCCCAAGGCGTGGATGCCATTGCAATTTCCGCCAATGATCCAGACGCGCTGGTTCCCTCGCTTAAAAAAGCGATGTCACGGGGCATCACAGTGATCTCTTGGGATTCGGGCGTTGCCGCAGAGGGGCGTCAAATGCACCTCAACCCCTCAAGCAACGCGTTGATCGGCAATACGATCATCAAATTGGCTTCAGATCACATGCCCGGCGGTGGCGATGTTGCCATCCTATCTGCCAGCGCAACGGCCACCAATCAAAACATCTGGATCGAAGAAGCCAAGAAGGTGTTGCCAAATTATGCTGGGGTCAACCTCGTTGCCACAGTATATGGCGATGATCTTTCAGATAAATCCTATCGTGAGGCCGAAGGTCTGATGGCCACATACCCAAATCTGAAAGCGATTATCGCGCCAACCACGGTTGGTATTCTCGCAGCATCACAAGCAGTGACCGATGCTGGAAAAATCGGGGAAATCAACGTTACGGGCCTAGGCTTGCCATCCGAAATGGCGGGCGCAGTGGCATCAGGCGCAACCAAAAGCTTCGCGATTTGGAACCCGATTGATCTGGGTTATGCCGCAACCATGCTCTCCTACAATATTGCCAAAGGCGCCGATGCAAAACCAGGCGCAGCGGTTGGTATGGGCAGAATAGGCGAAGCGGTTTTGAATGAGAGTAATGAAGCCGCGATGTCGGATCCCTTCACCTATGACGCCTCAAATATCGATCAATTCAAATCGATATTCTAAGGCGAATTGCTTGGGGCAGCGCCAGCTGCCTCAGGCCCTATAAGATATAAAAATGCGCCCTGAACTCACATCAAATCAAGCCATCTTAACGCTTTCAGGGGTCTCCAAATCTTTTCCCGGTGTGAAAGCGTTATCAGATGTTCAGCTTCAGCTCTATCCGGGCCAAGTGATGGCGCTTGTCGGCGAAAACGGCGCGGGCAAATCAACAATCGTTAAAATTCTTACTGGGATTTATCAGCCTGAAGAAGGCGAAATCCGATTTAATGGCGCGCCGATTCGGCTTAACAGCGCACAGGATGCTTCACAGGTCGGCATCACAGCGATCCACCAAGAAACTGTTTTGTTTGACGATCTCTCGGTCGCGGAAAATATATTTCTTGGACATGCGCCACGCAGCAAGCTGGGCCTTATTGACCGCAAAGCCCAAACCCAAGAGGCACAAAACATTTTGCGCAGCATTGGCGCCGAGTTAAATCCTGAGGCACGGCTCGGAGATCTGGGTATCGCCTCCAAACATCTTGTTGCGATCGCCCGAGCGCTTTCAATCCAAGCGCAAGTTGTAATTTTGGATGAGCCAACAGCCGCCCTATCGCATAAGGAAATCAACGAACTTTATGATTTGGTAGAGCTGCTAAAAACGCAAGGAAAAGCCATTTTATTCATCAGTCATAAATTTGATGAAATCTTTCATATTGCGGATCGTTATACCGTTTTTCGCGATGGTGCTTTTGTGGGTGACGGAAAAATTGCAGATCTGAACGAAGATGATCTGGTCAAAATGATGGTGGGCCGCTCTGTCGATCAAATTTTTCCACCGCGCCAGCATCAAAAAGGTAAGCCTGTTTTAGAGGTGTCTGGCTGCGCCCATCCCACCGAATTTGAGAATATCAACTTCACGCTTCATGAAGGAGAAATTTTGGGGTTTTATGGCCTAGTGGGCGCTGGAAGATCCGAGTTTATGCAAGCGCTATTTGGGATTACCAAACTTTCGCAAGGCGAAATTACCATCGATGGGAAACCCCACCCGATCCATTCGCCTGCTGACGCGATAGAGGCCGGAATTGTCTACGTGCCCGAGGACCGGGGACAACAGGGCACCATAAGACCGCTGCCGATTTTTCAAAATGTTACGTTGCCCTCTTTAAACCGAACCTCGCGCAATGGTTTTTTGCAACTTGCAAATGAGTTTGCACTAACGCGAGAATATACCAAACGCTTAGAGCTACGCGCAGCCTCGCTTGACGTTCCGCTGGCGACACTTTCGGGAGGCAATCAGCAAAAAGTGGTGATCGCAAAATGGCTGGCGACCACCCCGAAAATTATCATTCTTGATGAGCCCACGAAAGGCATCGATATCGGTTCAAAAGCCGCCGTACACGCTTTTATGGCGGAACTGGCGGCGCAGGGTTTGGCGGTTATCATGGTCAGCTCCGAAATTCCCGAAATTCTTGGCATGTCGGATCGCGTGATTGTGATGCGCGAGGGGCGCATTGCAACGGAAGCGGCGGGCAATGGGCTAACGCCAGAAAATCTTGTCAGATATGCAGCCGGATTAAAGGAGGCTTAAGTGAAATCAATATTTTCATCCCGCGAAGCCATCCTGTCTGCCGCTATTTTAATCGCGCTTGGCTTAATCGCCACTCGGTTTCCCGCCTTTATCGAGCCCAAAAAATTATTGGCGGTGTTTAACGACACCTCTCCCCTAATTATTTTAGCCATCGGCCAAATGATCGTGATCTTAACAAAATGCATCGATCTCTCGGTCGCAGCCAACCTTGCCCTTTCTGGGATGATCGTTGCGATGACAAATGGCATGGCGCCCGATCTTCCGATTGCCATCTTGATTTTGATTGCAATCGGAATTGGAACTTTTTTGGGGGCGCTGAACGGCCTTCTTGTTTGGAAATTAAGCATTCCATCAATCGTGGTGACATTGGGCACCATGACCATTTTCAGGGGCATTATATTTGTTATTTCAGATGGGAAATGGGTCAATGCGCATGAAATGACGCCGGCCTTCAAAGCGGTGCCGCGCGAGGTTATTTTTGGGCTTCCAGGTTTGAGCTGGTTTGCCATATTCGCGGTTATAGTTTTCACAATCTTATTAACGCGAACACCGCTGGGGCGTATGTTTTTTGCTGTGGGATCAAATCCAAACGCCGCAGTTTACGCAGGTATAAGCGTCGGCAAAACGCAATTCTGGGCCTTTGTGTTTTCTGGCGCGCTATCTGGATTGGCCGGCTATCTTTGGGTGGCGCGCTATTCGGTAGCCTATGTTGATATTGCGATTGGTTTTGAGCTTGAAGTGGTGGCCGCCTGCGTGATTGGAGGGGTGGCGATATCCGGAGGGATCGGATCAATCGCCGGCGCCGTGTTGGGCGCGCTGTTCCTTGGTGTGATCAAAAATGCCCTGCCGGTTATTGGCATCAGCCCATTTTGGCAAATGGCAATATCGGGATCAGCCATCATTGTTGCGATTGCCCTAAACACGCGCGCACTGCGCAAAAAAGGCCGGGTGATCCTTAAATCAGCGGAGGCCCAAGGATGATGACGCAAGCGCGGGACATTCCAGACCGGTTGCAAAACCCATTTCTAACGCAAATTAAAAGCTGGGAAACGCTGCTTTTGGCGGTTGCTATCGGTATTTTCATCGCAAATTCCTTTGCCTCTCCGCATTTTTTAAATGCTTGGAACCTCAGTGATGCGACATTCAATTTCACCGAAAAAGCGATGATCGCTTTTGCAATGGCGTTGTTGATAATTGCTGGCGAAATTGATCTAAGCGTCGCCTCAATTATTGCGCTTGCCTCAACGGCGATGGGCGCAATCGCGCAACTGGACGTGTCGACCACGACATTGGTGATAACCGGCCTTCTTACCGGTGTGGCCTGCGGCGCATTTAACGCGGTTTTGGTTACGGGCTTTGGCCTGCCCTCGATCGTTGTAACCATCGGAACCATGAGCCTGTTCAGAGGCATCAGCTACATCGTTCTGGGGGATCAAGCCTATCGGGGCTATCCCTCAGATTTTGCCTTTTTTGGACAGGGCTATGTGTTCTGGGTGATTAGTTTTGAATTTGTGCTCTTCGCTCTATTGGCGGTGATCTATGGGATCCTACTTCATTGGACGAATTTTGGCCGCGCGGTTTATGCGATTGGGAACAATGCCACCGGCGCGCTATTTTCGGGCATTCGCGTGAACCGCGTTAAATTTATCCTATTCCTGATGACCGGCGCGATGTCAGGCTTGGCGGCGGTCTGTCTCACCTCGCGCTTGGGCTCTACGCGGCCCTCAATCGGAATGGGAATGGAACTGGAAGTGGTGACCATGGTGGTTTTGGGCGGGGTCAGCATATTGGGCGGATCTGGCACAATTACCGGGGTTATCATCGCCGCTTTCGTAATGGGTCTGGTTACGTTTGGATTGGGTCTGCTGAACGTTCCTGGGATCGTTATGTCGATTTTCATCGGCCTTTTGCTGATTGGCGTGATTGCCTTGCCACGCTTGTGGCAGATCTGGAGGATGTGATGGAGAAATTCGCCTTTAAAATGCGCCTAAACCCCGGCCAAAAAGAGGAGTATAAGCGCCGCCATGATGAAATATGGCCAGAATTACTCGTTCTTCTCAAAGAGGCTGGTATATCCGATTATTCGATCTTTCTGGATGACGAAAGCGAGGTTTTATTTGGCGTTTTATGGCGTGAAATTGATCATAAAATGGATGATCTACCCGCGCATCCCCTGATGCAGCGCTGGTGGGCTTATATGGCGGATATCATGGAAACCAGCCCAACTAATGAACCCGTCGCGCGGCGCTTAAGCGACCTATTTCATATGCCATGAGCCATATCGCCGTTATTGATATCGGGAAAACCAATGCCAAGCTTGCGCTGGTCAACAGCGTCGGCCTTCACGAAATAGCGGTAATCACCCAGCCCAACCATGTGGTTGACTCGCCGCCTTGGCCGCATTTCGATCTCGCTGGGATTTGGGTTTTCATCCAAAACGGATTGGCCCAATTTCAAAAACAATACGGCATCGACGCGATCAGTGTTACAACCCACGGGGCCTCAATTGTGCTGATCGGGCAAAATGGCGAGGCCTTTCCGATGCTGGATTATGAATATTCCGCCGTCAATTCTTTGTCTGACAACTATGCTCAGCTGCGCGCAGACTTCTCACAAACCGGATCACCCCACCTGCCGAATGGCTTGAATATCGGGGCGCAGCTGCATTGGATGCTCACCACTGACCCGATGATCCGAAAACACCTTGCTAGCATTGTCACCTATCCGCAATATTGGGGCTACCTGCTCACCGGAGAGCGCGCGAGCGATTTTACAAGCCTGGGCTGCCACAGCGATTTATGGAACCCCTATGCGCGCGATTTTGCCACAACTTTGGACGCGCTTGGCCTTCGAAGCTGCTTTGCCCCGGTACGCCGCCCAGATGAGATTTTGGGCGAGGTTAAACCTGCCTTGGCGCAAAAGCTCGGGCTGCCGGCACATCTACCCGTCATGGTTGGCATTCATGACAGCAATGCCTCGCTATATCCGCATCTTTTATCTCAGAGCGGCAGCTTCTCGGTGGTGTCCTCGGGCACTTGGACCATCGCCATGGCCATTAATGGCTCAAAACTGGCGCTAGATCCAGATCGCGACAGTTTGATCAACGTGAATGCGCTTGGGCATCCCGTGCCAACCGCCCGTTTTATGGGGGGGCGGGAATTTGATCTTATTCAAAAGGGCCGTATCTATGCACCCACCAAATCCGATGAGCAATCGGTTCTAGAAAAAGGCATTTTCCTTCTGCCCGCCATTGAGGCTGCTACTGGGCCATTTCAAGGCCGTGTGACAACTTGGTCTGTTACAAAGCGCAGCGCCGGCGAGGAAAGCGTGGCCTTATCTTTCTATCTAGCCTTAATGACGCGCACCTGCTTGGACTTGATTGGCGCGCGCGGGCCGGTGATTGTAGAGGGCCCATTTTCAAACAATGATGAATATCTCCGGATGCTCTCAGCGCTTTCGCCAGATGGCCTGCTGACCAGCGTTTCGCATACAGGAACAAGTATTGGTGCGGCCATGTTATGTTTGCCGCAGCACAAACAGGCCGCAACCGCGCAGACCTATGCTTGCAAGGATGAGCCAGCGTTGCAAGCCTATGGTGCAGCTTGGCGGCTAGCGGTTGAGTCCGGCCTCTAGCCTCGCGCGCCAATCGGAGCATCCGCGCCTTTTAAAACGGTGCCCGGAATTGCATTTTAGGTTTGGCAAATCTATCGCATCAGCCTGTGTCGTGAAGCCTATTCTGGCCGCAAAACCGGCGGAACACGGGAAACATAAGGACAATTGCTTATCTGCCCACATAGGGCCCCACCGCCTGCGAAACTTTTGGCAATTATCCTGTCGCGCAAACGCCAACTTAAATAAATGCCTACAAATTGATCCGTTTAAACCTTTGAACGCTGGCCTCTATTGCAGCGTCAAACAGGCCCGGTATATTCACCGCGCGCCGGGTAATTATTTGCAATCACAAAATCAAGCGCGCCGATCAGCTCTGAAAAATGCGGCCGTACAAAGGGCATCGTTTGAACCGACGCATAATAGAGCGTCTGATCAGGTGAAACCATGAACAGACCAGGCTCTGCAAACAGCTTAGGCTCTTCTATACCGATCGAAGTTTTACCGCGTGATGTCGAGATATAAAGCCCCCAGTCACGGGCGATCGACAAAGGCAAATCATAGCCAAAGCGCAAACCATCGACGCCAATTTTCTGCGCCATTTGCTCGGTACGCTCTTGCCCGTCAGAACTGATAGCGATGGTGCCTACGCCGCGCTCGGAAAACGCCTTGACCAAGGCCTGAAACTCTTTGAGATAGGTTGCGCAAAGCGGACAATGCAATCCGCGGTAAAAGCATAGCACGGTTCCACGTTGGCTGGTTTCAGATGAAAGATCAAACGGTCCTTGATCAAGCGTTGGAACGCTTAGATTGGGTGTTTTTTGACGGGGAACAAGCATGTAAGACCTTCTTTTTGGAATGCTTCTCTTTATAAGCCGCTTCGCTTCATAACAAAACCTAATCTTTTGCTTATGCCCCGCCTGATCGGCCCACCTTTCGCGAACGGCAGCGCACCCTCTTAAAAAAAACCGAAACAAACATAAAGATATGCCTCTGCAATAGGCCTAAGAAAGCTATGGTTTGATCAGAATAAGACAGCCAGCACCCACCTCATGCCGCCAAAAGGGTGATCTTTAATCTTCAACCTGCATTTCAGCCCCGCGCGCTACTGCAACACGCGGCGCTTACTTTCGCGCAAGCCATCTGAATTTGCTCCGGTCTTTGCCGGCCAGCACGGGGCCGATCATAGCGATGGACCTCTTTAAAACCTTGCACTATCATGAAGGCTCGTCCGCAAAATGGGGGCCTATAAAGCCCATCACCTTGAACGCTTGTAGGAGAGATAAGAATGACATGCGTTTTTATACAAATAAGATGCGCACCGGGAAAAACCTATCAAGTGGCGGATGCGCTATCCCTCAAGGAAGTCCATTCTGAAATGTATTCCACCAGCGGCGATTTTGACTTGCTGCTGAAAATCTACGTCCCAGAGGGCAAAGATGTTGGGCGTTATATCAATGAATTAATCGGCCCCATAGAGGGTATCCAGCGAACGCTGACAACGCTGACCTTTTCAGCATTCTAATTGACCATATAAGGGAGAAAACAATGAATAAATTTCTGATGGCAACGGCTGCGCTTGCACTCGGTGCAACCACCGCAGTTGCGGATGTAAAAATCGGTATGATCACAACCTTATCAGGCGGTGGCGCCGGCCTTGGAATTGATGTTCGCGATGGGTTCATGTTGGCTGTTGCACAATCTGGCCGCAGCGATATCGACGTTGTTATCGAAGATGATCAGCGCAAACCTGATATCGCAGTCCAACTGTCGGATAAAATGATCCAATCCGAACGGGTTGATATTATGACCGGGATCATCTGGTCAAACCTTGCAATGGCCGTGGTGCCTGCCGTGACCAATCAAAACGTGTTTTACCTTTCGCCAAATGCGGGCCCGTCACCTTTGGCAGGTCGGGGTTGCCATGAAAATTACTTCAATGTGGCATGGCAAAATGACAATCTACACGAGGCGGCTGGCGCCTATGCCAACAGCGCTGGGTATAAAAATAGCTTCATCATGGCCCCCAATTACCCCGCCGGGCAAGACGCCTTGACAGGGTATAAGCGCTTTCACACTGGCGATCTGGCTGGAGAGGTTTTCACCAAGCTCGGGCAAACCGATTACGCGGCGGAAATCGCGCAAATCCGCGCCAGCGGCGCTGACAGCGTTTATTTCTTTTTACCCGGTGGCATGGGGATCTCTTTCTTGAAACAATATGCGGATAGCGGCATTGATATCCCGGTTGTGGGCCCGGCCTTCAGTTTTGACCAAGGGATCCTACAGGCCGTGGGAGCCGCCGCTTTGGGCGTTGTAAACACCTCACAATGGAATAAGGATATCGACAACCCGACCAATGCGGCCTTTGTTGAAACCTTTCAGGCGGCCTATGGGCGCTTGCCATCACTTTATGCCAGCCAAGGGTTTGATACGGCCAATTTGCTGATTTCGGCGCTTGAAACAGCCCATCCATCCGATGCGGATAGCTTCCGCAACGCGCTGCGTGCGGCAAATTTTGACAGTACGCGGGGGAAGTTTTCTTTTGGGCCAAACCACCACCCGATTCAAACGATATACGCGCGCGAAGTGATCCAAGAAGGGGATGTCTTCACCAATAAAATCATCGGGGTGGCCTTCGAAAACCACTCGGATGCTTATGCGGGCGATTGCAAAATGTAAGTAGCCTTTAGCGCGCCTGCTTGTAGGCGCGCTAAACTTTGGGGTTCCAATGTCCGCAATCCTTATTATCGAGCAAATTCTGAACGGCCTGCAATTTGGCGTTATGCTGTTTTTAATGGCGGCCGGTCTTACCTTGATTTTTGGCGTTATGGGATTGATCAACCTCGCGCATGGATCGCTTTACATGGTGGGGGCCTTTGCCGCTGCCAGCATGGCCGGCCTGACCGGCTCTTTCTTTATCGGCCTGCTTGCGGCGCTGATTGCTGCCGCACTAGCCGGTGCAATTATCGAAATTGTCGTGATCAGACGGCTGTATAAAGCTGCGCATTTGGATCAGGTACTGGCCACTTTTGCCCTGATCCTGATCTTCTCGGAAGGCACGCGCTGGCTGTTTGGATCCTTTCCCCTGTTTTTAGAGATACCCAAGCTTTTATCAGGGCCAATTTCACTACCGGGTGGCATACAATATCCGCTCTACCGCCTGAGTTTAATCGCGATTGGCTTGGCGGTGGCACTGGGGCTATGGGCCCTCATTGAAAAGACCCGGATCGGCATACAAATCCGCGCCGGCGAAAATGACCGCGAAATGATCGCCGCGCTTGGAGTGGATATTTCAAAACTCTACACGCTGGTATTCGCGCTTGGCGCGGCCTTGGCCGGCACTGCCGGAGCTTTGGTTGGCGCCATCCAATCGGTGCAGGTCGGGATGGGAGAACCGGTGCTTATTTTAGCGTTTGTGGTAATCGTGATCGGCGGCATCGGTTCGATCCGAGGGGCGTTTATCGGTGCGCTCTTGGTTGGCCTCACCGATACGCTTGGCGGGGTTTTTCTGCCCGAGCTGTTGAAGCTGTTCATGGAAACGGGCAGCGCGCAGAAAACCGGATCGGCCTTTGCTTCTATGGGTATCTATATTTTGATGGGCGGCGTTCTGATTTGGAAGCCCACCGGATTGTTTGGTGCCCGCGCATGAGGCTACGCGAGCCATATCTGAACGCCGCGGTTCTTCTGGGGCTGATTGCGCTGCCGCTTGCCGCGCTGCTAGCAGATGCGCCTTTTACGATCACATTGGCCACCCGCGCAGTGATTCTTGCGCTGGCGGCGGTGGGCTTGAATATTGCGTTGGGAATCGGGGGGCTGGTGAGCTTCGGACATGCGGTATTCTTTGGTATTGGCGGTTATGTGATGGGCATTTTGGCCAGCCATGCGCAAACCTATACCCCGTTAGATCTGGGTTTCGTCTCGATAGAAGGCACAAAATCCATGCCCGTGATTTGGCTGTCTGCCATGCTGATTTCGGGCATTATCGCTTTTTTTATTGGCCTGCTTTCGCTGCGCACCTCGGGCGTCTATTTCATTATGATCACCCTCGCCTTCGGGCAATTATTCTACTATTTCAGTATTTCTTGGCCCCAATATGGCGGAGAAGACGGATTATCGATCTATATGCGCAACGATTTTCCAGGGTTAAATACGTTAAAGCCCCTGCAATTTTTCTGCCTATGTTTTGGTTTATTATGCAGCGTGCTCTTTATACAATCCAAGCTGCAATCTGCGCCTTTTGGGCTGGCGCTGAATGCCGCGCGGCAAACGCCGTTGCGCGCGCAAGCCGTTGGAATTGAGCCGCTGAAACTGCGGTTGCTGGCCTTTGTGATTTCGGGTGCGATCACCGGGCTTGCTGGTGCTTTATTTGCAGATCTCAACCGGTTTGTATCGCCCACAATGTTCAGCTGGCAGCTTTCAGGAGAATTGATCGTGCTGATCATAATCGGCGGCGTCGGACGCTTGATGGGCCCTGTAATTGGGGCCTGCATGTTCGTAGCTTTGGAACATTTCTTGGGCGGGTTGACCGAGTTTTGGCACGTCTATCTGGGCCTGATCCTGCTCTGCATCGTTTTATTCGCGCGCGGCGGGCTGATCGGATTATTAACCGGCAAAGACGGAGCCAAAGTGTGATGGCCCAGCCAGTTCTTGCCACGCATAAGCTACAGAAAAGCTTTGGCGCCTTGCTCGCCACTGATCGCGTGTCGGTGACGCTGATGCCAGGGGAAATTCACGCGGTGATTGGCCCGAACGGGGCAGGAAAATCAACCTTGATCAAACAAATATGCGGCAGCCTACAGCCGGATAGCGGCTCGGTGGATTTGCTGGGCAAAGATATTTCTCAGCTTGGGACTGCGGCGCGCGCGCGCCAAGGCTTGGCCCGCAGTTTTCAAATTTCAGAACTTGCGATGGAAGACACGGTTCTTCAAAATGTTGTGCTTGGCGGGATCGGAGCCACGCGTGCAACCTGGCGGTTCTGGAGACCTGCTTTGCACACTCAGGCACTGATCGCGCGTGCAGAATCGGCTTTGGCGCGCGTGAACCTTTTGGAACAAAAGGATACGATCTGCGCAAAATTAAGCCATGGGCAACGCCGCCAATTGGAAATAGCTGTGGCCTTAACCCTGGCACCAAAAGCCTTCATCATGGATGAGCCGATGGCAGGGCTTGGCGGCGAAGGCTCTAAAACAATGACCAAATTTCTGGATGGATTGCGCGGCGAGGCGCCGATCCTGCTGGTCGAGCATGATATGGATGCCGTTTTTGCGCTGGCCGATCGGATCAGTGTGCTGGTCTATGGAAAAATCATCGCCACCGGAAGCGCCCGCGAGATCCGCGCCGATCGCGCGGTGCGCGAAGCCTATCTAGGAGAGGCAGAATGAGCCTGTTAAGGGTAGAAAACCTGCGCGCCTCTTATGGCAGCAGCCAAGCGCTTTCAGGGGTTGACCTAAGCATTTCTGAGGGCGAAGTCACCGCGCTTATGGGGCGCAATGGAATGGGAAAATCTACTACGGTGAAAGCCATTTGCCGGATGATCAATTCGCAGGGCGGTTTGACGCTAGAGGGTCAAAACCTGCATCTGCTTCACAGCCATCAAGTGGCTCGTAAAGGCATTGGGTTGGTTCCAGAGGGCCGCCGCTGCTTTACCAATCTAAGCGTAGGCGAAAATCTAATCGCCGCGTCCCGACCCGGCCATTGGACATTGAGCCGGATCGCAAAACTCTTTCCCCGCTTAGAGGAGCGCCGCGACCAATCCGCCGCATCCCTCTCGGGCGGCGAGCAACAGATGCTGGCGATCGGGCGGGCCTTGATGACCAACCCCCGGCTTTTGATCTTGGATGAAGCCACTGAGGGTTTGGCCCCCCTGATCCGACAAGAAATCTGGGCGGCTATTTCACACCTAAAACATCAAACCGGCTTGGCTATTTTACTGATCGATAAATCGCTCAAAGAGCTGAGCGCTATCTCGGATAACGCGGTGATAGTAGAGCGTGGCAAAACCGTGTGGTCCGGGCCAATAGCCCATCTGACGCGCGATATCACCGAAAACTATTTGGGCGTATAACGCCTTTGCAAAAACACGCAAACCCACGAAGGTCGCGGCCTTTTAAAAGCCCCGCCAAAGGCTAAAATCCGCTCGCAACCCAAACGCTCTGGAACGGGCGGATCCCGCAAGGTCACGGCCCCTTGCCAGCTCTTCGCGTCTCATGAGCGCCCCAGCCCATATCGGATCGCCGGGCCCTGCCCATGCTGCGCGCTCAATCTGATCACAAAAGGCGCGTTGATCGAGCTGGGTCACAAAATAAGACAGGCGAAACTGGTCAGATATTTTATACTGTTGACATCAGTTTTGAAAAATCGGCGGGCAGCTATGCCCAGACCCGTCAAAGAACAGCAATGTAACCGGAAAACTGTCTCATGATGGGCAGCTCTATTCCCTTAGAGAGCGCGCCCGTCATAGAAATCCGAGGCCATGCGCTTCGCATTCACGTTCGATTCATACGGCCGCAGGCTCAAAAACCCGCAGCTTTTTCTGCGAACCGTTATACAATGGTCAAAAAATATGCGCTCAGTGCCCGACTGGCGGGACCAAAACCGGTAAAGTCGAGCGCCCTTTAAGCGCTTGGATCATGATAATATCTCAAAATTGCAGAGACACCCCAGAGTGCATTATCTGAATTAGCCCTTATCGTTCTTATTTTTAGAACTCGATTTCTGTTCGCAAGCGTCTATTTCTATATTGCAGTACACGTTCAAGGAAACTTCTATGTCAATTCGACCGGCTATCTCAACCAGCGCAGCCACACCAACTCGGGAAGGGGCAGGCGTGCATTTGCATCGCGCCTTTGGCTTTAATGAGCCAGAAGCGCATGATCCCTTTTTACTGTTTGATGATTTTCGCAACGAACACCCCGCCGCCTATGCAGGCGGCTTTCCCTGGCACCCGCATCGGGGCATTGAAACCATCACCTATGTGTTGAACGGATCCGTTGACCATAGCGACAGTTTGGGAAACACCGGCACTTTGGGCGCAGGCGATGTGCAATGGATGACAGCCGGATCTGGGATCATGCATCAGGAAATGCCCAATGGAAATTCCAAGGGGCAAATGCACGGGTTTCAGCTTTGGGCAAATTTGCCGGGTAGCCTAAAGATGACAACGCCGCGCTATCAAGACGTAGACGCAAAAGAAATTCCCGAAATTATCGATGATGATGGCAGCGTGGTGCGGATCATAACAGGAGAGTTTTGGGGCAAACAGGGCCCTGTTGATGGGATCGCTGCAGACCCGCTTTATCTGGATATCAGCATCCCAGCGGGGCGCAAAAAAGTTCTAAAAGTCGATACGTACCGCAATACATTCGCCTATATATTTGAAGGCGCTGGGAAATTTGCCGATGCCTCAACGCCCCATGGGGTCTTGCTGGAAAAAGAGGTGATGGGCGAAGAACTGAATATCCGCGATTTATCTGGCAATCGAACATTGGTGCGCTTTGGCACGGGCGATGAGATTGTTGTAAAAGCCGGCCCCCAAGGCATGCGCTTTTTACTGGTGGCCGGCTCGCCCATTCAAGAACCCGTGGCGTGGCATGGGCCGATTGTGATGAATACGCGCGCAGAATTGCAGCAAGCTTTTAGCGATTTACGCAATAACCAATTTATCAAACCACAAGATCATTAAAGTAAGGAAATCAAATGGGGTTGTTGCAAGAGGGAAAATGGGTCGACCGGTGGTATGATACAAAAAAAGAGGGGGGGCATTTTGTGCGCAAAGAGGCGCAATTCCGCAACTGGATCACCGCGGATGGCGGTGCTGGGCCAAGCGGCGCCGGCGGCTTCAAGGCAGAGGCGGGGCGCTATCACCTTTACGTATCTTTGGCCTGCCCCTGGGCGCATCGAACGCTGATTTTTCGCGCGCTGAAGGGTTTGGACGCTATGATTTCCGTCTCTATCGTTCATTGGTATATGGCCGAGAATGGTTGGACGTTTGAGCCCGGCGCTGGCGTCATCCCAGACAGCGTGAATGGGGCCAAGCTCATGCATCAGATTTACACCGCGGCCGATGCGCAATATTCAGGCCGCGTGACGGTTCCGGTGCTATGGGACAAAAAAACCGCTACGATTGTCTCAAATGAATCTTCTGAAATCATCCGAATGTTCAATTCGGAATTTGATGCGCTGGGCGCACAATCCGGCGATTATTATCCCAACGCCCTACGCCCAGAGATCGAGGCCCTGAATGCGCGTATATACGCGACGCTGAACAATGGCGTGTATCGCTGCGGCTTTGCCACTACGCAAACGGCTTATGAGGCCGCCATCACGCCTTTATTTGATACGCTTGACTGGCTAGAGGGCATTTTAGCCAACACCCGTTATCTTACCGGCCCGGATATCACCGAAGCGGATTGGCGGTTGTTCACCACATTGATCCGGTTTGATCCCGTCTATGTGGGCCATTTTAAATGCAATCTGCGCCGCATTGTTGATTACCCCAACCTCTCAAACTATTTGCGTGATCTTTACCAGCAACCGGGCATTGCTGAAACGGTGAATATGCAACATATTAAAGAGCATTATTATGCCAGCCATGACAGCATCAATCCATCACGCGTGGTCCCCAAAGGGCCCACTATTGATTTTTCCCAACCACATAATCGAGGTTAACCGGAATGAGCGATCAATCTGTGCCCCTCATTGCGGCAAAACATCCGATCAAAACCCAATTAGAGGCTGGTAAAACCTATTTCTGGTGCCGCTGTGGCCGCTCGGCCGCGCAGCCTTTTTGTGACGGATCGCATCGCGGCACCGAGATAAAGCCGCTTAAATTCACCGCACAGACCACGCAAAGCGCCGCGCTTTGCCAATGCAAATCAAGCGGTAATGCACCTTTCTGCGATGGCAGTCATCGCATATTAGGCGATCTGAAAATGGGTGATTTCGCGCCTTTGCCCGCAGCCAAAGGTGCAATGCCCGAACCGATGGCAACGCCCGAAGAACCAACAGTTGCAAGGATCCACGCGCTTGCGCGCGATGGCCTTGCGCAGCTTGGCCATCACGGCGAAATGGGATCGATGGGCGTGCCCCGCACTGCGCTTCCCAGTTGGGATGATATTCAAATACTGACTGCGCAAATGGCCAAAAAGCCGCTTTTGGATGAGGCTCCCGTTGCCACCTCAACGATCATTGGGCCAAAAGCAGATAAGCCGCTCCAGCTTGATATCCCCTTGTTTATTTCCGACATGAGCTTTGGCGCCCTCTCCGAAGAGGCTAAAATTGCATTGTCGCGGGGTGCTGAATTATCCGGCACCGGTATTTGCTCGGGTGAAGGGGGCATGCTGCAAGAAGAGCAAGCTGAAAATACGCGATATTTTTATGAATTGGCTTCGGCCAAATTTGGATGGGACCCAGCGCTTGCTGCGCAGGTGCAGGCGTTCCATTTCAAAGGTGGACAAGGGGCCAAAACCGGCACGGGCGGGCATCTTCCAGGGGAAAAAGTAGAGGGTAAAATCGCCCAAGTGCGCGGTTTGCAGCCGGGTCAAGACGCAATTTCCCCCGCCACATTTCCCGATCTGCGAACGCCGGCAGATTTTCGAAAATTGGCTGATGAAGTGCGCGAACGCTCTGGTGGCATTCCAATCGGGTTCAAGCTATCCGCGAACCATATCGAAGAGGATATCGATTTCGCCTTGGAGGCAAACGCGGATTATATCATTCTTGACGGGCGCGGCGGCGGAACGGGCGCAGCGCCATTGATCTTTCGGGATCACATTTCGGTTCCAACCATTCCAGCTTTGGCCCGGGCGCGCCGTCATTTAGATGCGAAAGCCGGCCGCGATGTGACCTTGGTGATTACCGGAGGCTTGCGCGTTGCTGAAGATTTTGCAAAAGCGATGGCGTTGGGGGCTGATGCGATCGCGCTGTCAAATTCGGCGATGCAAGCGGTGGGCTGTGTGGCGGCAAGAATGTGCAATTCAAACAATTGCCCCGCCGGGATTGCCACCCAAAAGCCCGAATTGCGCAAAAAGCTGGATGTGCAGGTCAGCGCGGAAAGATTGGCCCGTTTCTTGGGGGCAAGCGTGTCTTTGATGCAAGTTTTGGCACGCGCTTGCGGCCATTCAAGCTTGGCCGAGTTCCGCCATTCCGATCTTACAACTTGGAAAAAAGAGATGGCTGATCTGAGCGGTGTGACATTTGCCGGTATCAATTCATAGCTGATCGAAGGCGCTTAACTTTTGCAAGCACCGCGTTAAGATGTACGTTTATAATAAGCGTATACAGTAAGCGGCGATTGGCAGAGAGGCTTATACCGCAGGGGAATGACAGGCAGGGCATTCATCGCTGCCGATGGCGTTGAGGTTTTGTTGCCCAAGTGCGCGCCAGACCAACAGGGCAATGCTGATCCCTGGCGCCTAAACTCGACGTAGCCGCGTGAATGACTTTGCAGATAACCTTCACAAAATGTTTTGAAACGGGTCGTATTGGCAAATAATAGCAGCAAGCTGCCGCGGCCTCATACGGATTACGCGGGAATGTCTCGGCTATTCGCAATTGTTTGCATTGCGATACAAATGATCACCGTCTCTCATTCTGTTCTTTTGATTAAGTCTTGATATATAGTAGCGAGACCTTCCATGTTCCGCGCAATGATCTTCGCCCGTTTGAAGCCTATGGCGGGGGCTAGAGCTTGATCCGAATGTAGCGAAAGCAGCATCCGGTTGGGCGTCAGCGTTACTCAGGCCAGCTATCTCAACAATTCAGCGACCTGTGTCACGGCTCGGGGCTGATCCTGTGCGACTTATACTTCATTTGACGGCAAAGCAGCTGAACTATTTGCAAATCAGTCTAAGAAACAACAAGCCGTTTCTTTGATCCGATGCTTTTCTCTATGAAACCGGCGGTTAACGATTTGAACGCTCTAATGTTTTCTGTTGAGCGGCGAACGAAATGACGACTTTGATTGGTGCAAGCACATGAACCAACAAAGCTGAGGCCAGCCCTTTGGCCACAAGCTCTTCTTGCATGGAAGCTGCACACTTGCAGGAGAGTGCTTCACCCCATATCGTGATGCTTTCAACACCCGTTGAAACCATTTTCAAATGCGTCTCTCGATGTGCCAGAAAGTTTTGATAATTTTTTGCAATCGGTACCAATTTCGGGTCTTTTATCATAAATGTATTCCGCACTTTCAAACAGAATTATCGCTATCGTTTAGCTTAAGTCAGCTGGTCGCGTTGCTCAGTTCAATAAGCGTAAACCTGTTTTCGAACTGCTCATATTTTTCCCCTTCTCTGACGCTCACACTTTCTTCCTCTCCTAGCGCTTGAGCTCTAACGGAGAGGCGTATCCATAAGTCGCAGAGCCCTTGTGAGGTTCGCGCACAGGTATCAATATGAATATGAATATGAATATGAATATGAATTTTTTACATCCTCTTGGAATTCTGAGTATTCACATTAGTTTCAAATTATTAACCGATGGGAGATCAAAAGGTGTTTAGAGCAGTCATACGTTTTATTTGTGCGGTATCCATTTGCTTTGCTGGAGGTGTGTCGGCAGACCCGTCTTCAAAATTCTCTCTGGGTGCTGCTTATATAAATGGTAACTCCATTTACACCGGTGTTGGATCAACCTCGCGCTTTATGCCCTCGATCGCCTACGAAAACGATAAAGTAAAAATCGATTTTCGAGAAGGCGTATCTTATAAATTCATAGACACCCAAACCTTCGGAATGCGCGCAGCAATCGCCCCCAATTTCCGTCCCTATAAGAGCGCAGATTCAACTTCACTTTCGGGAATGGATCGCAAAATGACATTTGACGGAGTGATCATGGGTTCATTTGATATCGTTCGGGGTTCCACACTCAAGCTGAAAATGGCCCGCGAAGTCACCAATGAATTCAATGGCACGCTCGTTGATCTTGCGTTCAGCCAGTTTATCCCAATTGGCGGTCAGCCTGTAATCGTTTCATTGGGATCGAAAAACTACGATAGCAAACGCGCAGAATACTTTTTTGGTGTAAAGCCCTCTGAGGCTACGGGAAGCCGAGCGGCATATGCTCCCGGCGCGGCGGCAATCACTTATCTCTCTGTGAATACGTTTTTCAATATCACTTCTAATATTGGTGCCTTTGCAAACATCACTACAAATCTTTTGCCCAGCAAAATTAAAGACAGCCCGATTGTCAGCAAAAGTTCTAATACCGCTGCCATCTTAGGGGTTGCGTACAATTTTTAAACGTATCGCGCTTTCTTCGTCTGCTCCCGCATAACCTTTAAGCCATATCTTGAAGGGCAGTTGGTCGCGATTATTATACCTCTCTGAAAGGTCTGCCAGTCTTGAAAAGCTGGCCTGCTTTGCTTTTGCGTGTTTCCTTACATTCACGGAGAGCTGGCTTTCGCTACAGGTGGCCAGCCGCAGCGGAAGGCGAACCTTCATAACAGAAACCGCCAAAAAGATTTCTCTCGTAGGCGGTTCTTTGAGGGATATTCAGATGATGGCAGGGCATTCATCTCTTCAAACGACACAGCGATATATTGATGCCGATAGTGAAGCTCAGACAAAAGTAGTCAGTTTATTATAGCGACGCGCGGAGAACGGATATCATCACCTTCAATCAATCGTCAGCCGTTATATTAAAAACGCTAAGCGATATTTAAGAAACGTAAGCGTGGGGAAGTTTCCTTAGGAATATGTACCCCTTCTAAAAGACGTTTATTTCTCTATTATACTTTAATTTTTAATATTTAGCAGGGGTTTTAGTATGTTTTACTAATGATCTTTATTACTTAAAAATTCGTCCACCATTTCAATAGTTAAAACCGTTTGGTCTTAAATTATGTCTAAAGCAATTAACCAATCGTCTTGTCCTGGACCATAGGCGACATCACTAGGAATAAAATTAGACGTAGACGTAGACGTAGACGTACCTAACTCCAATAGCGCGTCAAATTCTTGTTGATTTGTAATTGAAACAGTTTCCGAGTTCCCATTCAAACTCCAAGAAAAGCTGCCTACATATTCACCGTTAATATCGCGTGTATGAGCGTATAAAGAGTCATAAACCGAGCCATCAGCGGAAATAACACGCTCCAAAAAAACCTCCAAAGAATTATCAAATAGTGGTATATTTTGTTCTAAGAATTCAATATCTATTGTCGAAGTATCTCCTGAAAATGAAACGATGCTGAAGCCTTCCATTCCGGGCTCTACATTCTCACCATAAGAATAGGAGAGGCTAATTGCATCCGTTGAAGAAATTTTTAACTCTTCATGACCGATAAATGTAACTTTGTTTGTATCAGAAAGTGGTGTATTTTCATCATAAGTGGAAATATCATAAGCCAAAACTGAAAACTCAAAAGTGTTATCTGCAGAATTGGAGGCGGCTTGTGAGGTAGAATTTGAAGGTTCGAAAGTAAGCCAATCGTCTTGCCCTGGACCATAGGCAACATCATCAGGAATGTTTTGTTCGGTATATCCCGCCACAGCTGCCATCTGAGAGTCAAATTCTTGCTGGCTAGTTATTGATAAAGCTTCACCCCCTAAGACCCACATAAAACTACCCACATAGGCACCATCTTCAGAATTAGCATGAACAACCATAGTATCCCAAAAAGACCCATCTGGGGCTGTGTTACGATCAATCATAACATCCATAGGGCTCCGACCTTGGCTATCCAATTCAAATAAGGGAATTTCCTTATCCATGAACTCAACGGTTAAGGCGTCTGAATTCCCACTGAATTCAAAAGCACCCTGATCATTTGTATATGCGTATTGTAATTGCGGCTCCTCACTAAACGTGAAAATCAATTCTTCAGTGCCGATAAATGTAACTTTGTTTGTATCAGAAAGTGGTGTATTTTCATCATAAGTGGAAATATCATAAGCGATAACCGACTGTGTAGTTCGTAAATGCGGAACTTCGGCAATCAAATTTTGCTTAACAAAAAATGTAATTTTATCACTTCCTGAACCTGGCGTGCTCAATTCTTCGCCAGCTGCAGTAGCTAACTGATTTGGAACACTATCCATAATCGACAAGATATTAGACATGCTATTCGCGGAAGTTAAATTTTCGACTGAAAATAAATCATTAATGTTTTGTACCGCGGTAACTGATGACGTTTGGATTGCGGAAAACGTGTTTGTAACCGCGGTAGAATGGTTATTGCTTGAAATGATATAATTACTGACCTCCGAAAGCAAACTAGCATTGGTGAGATCCACTTTGAAATCAGAGCTTTCAAGAACTTTCTCTTCAGTTACGCTTGCGAAAGCCGCGAAAGAGGCTTCAAAAGCATCATATTCGCTTACTCCAGCCCCTTTCAAAACTGAAGCGAAAGATGATGAAGTTGCTACAATTTGAGAGTTTGTAGAAATTATTTTTGTTTGATCAACAGTTGAGAAAGAGCCATCAAAAGGATTATCTTTTAAAAAATCAAAGGAATCTGGCAAGGAAAAAGTACTCTTTATTTGAGCATCTGTAAGATCTGTTTGATCAATTAAAGTAGTAATTGGAGAAACTACTGATGAGCCTTTGGGAGCAGTCAATTTCAGTCCAGCCAATACTTCATTTGAGATACGGTCTATTGTGAGTTCGTCAGTTAAGGCAACGATACTTTTATTAGATGTATCAACATTAAATGTTACGTCACCCTGCTCATCGGTTCGTCCACGTAACTCACCCTCATCAAGCTCTCCGTTCTCATTAGCATCGATGAAAACGAGAGCATTCTCCAAAGGACCATCGTAAACATTAATGACGCTTTGTATAACCTCCGAGGAACCACTTGATGCCGTTAAACTGCCAGCAGCGCCCCCTAAAAGCCCTAATCCACCCAAAATACCCCAGATGGAAAATGCACTGGTGTCTTCTGATCCACCTGATGCGCCTAGTCCTGCATTTTGGTATGACTCAGTATCAGGGTTCCAGAAAACTTCGGGGTGTTGAGAATTTTCAATAACCCAATTTTTATTTATTTGAATTACGCCAGAGGTAGCAGAAACTACCGCATATTCAGGTACTAAAATTACTTTGCCATTATCTAAAACAATTTCAAAACCACCGCCTTTATAGTGAGTTGATCTGTCTGTGAAATTGTACTCTACAGACGGCTTGCCAGTTAACTTGTAAGGCGATGTTTCATCATAGTGCCCGAGATAAACATTATCTGGAAAATTCTTTCCCGATGGAATGAGATCCGTAGCATATTTTTCTAAAAAATTTAAATTTACCGTTAGGTAACCGTCCGAAAAGTTAAAGTGCCTTCCCTGAATTATTATCTGTGCTCCATTATCCTTTAAAACCTCTAGAGTATTTGTATTAATTAACGTAATTGAACTAATTCCAGATACGTTCGCTACTATATTTAGCCCCTCATCTTCTCCTAAGTCTTGGTAATAAGACCCTAGAGCCACCTCGCCATCGACAAAACTTTTGGGAACTAAATCTGGAGCGTTTTGCTTCAAAAATTTTGTGGAAATCAAGAGAGAGTTTTCTGTTCGGAACAACTCAGTTTGCGGAACACGTATCCAAGAAGCATCAATAAGTCTTATCCAAAAATCATTATTTTCATCCACATAAAACCATGCAACTTTAGGGCTATGTGGAATTAAAAATGTTTTAGTTTCACTCGCCGATAGCTCAGACGTTGAAACTGCCGCAAATACGCCGAGCAGAGTAAACCCTAATCGCCTCTGGGTTCCCTCAGTTTTTTCAGTTTTGATAAGATTAATTTTCATCTTTGGCTACGGCTAGTATCACTATGAGAACGTAATACGGTTTTAGACTTTAAAGAAAGACTTTTTTATTTATCAAAATTACAGCAAAGTCAGCCAATTGAGCACAGCCTTAAAACGACTCTACACCAATAAAATTCATTCACCCAAAGCTTTACAACACTTTATAACTTCTACTATAAATAAATAGATCCATTAAAAGTCATCTAAGATATTGATATCATGAATTAAAATGGTGAGCCGTGATGGGTTCGAACCATCGACCTACTGATTAAAAGTCAGTTGCTCTACCAACTGAGCTAACGGCCCACTAAGCGGCTTACTTAAAAACACCGCGAGGTGTGGTCAACCCCGAAAACAAAGAAAAACTCGCAATCTATGGATTCATTGCTCTGAGCGAGATATATCCTCGCTCATGAACAAATCTCTTACCCCTAACTGGCCATTTTTAAAAATGCACGGTCTTGGAAATGACTTTGTGATCCTAGATTGGCGCAAGGCCGCTTTAGATTTGCCTGCCACATTGATTACCGGTTTGGCCGACCGCCATCGTGGCGTAGGCTTTGACCAGCTCGCCGTCATAGAAAGCGGCACTGGCGATGCCCATTTAAGGTTTTTCAACGCCGATGGCTCGGTTTCGGCAGCCTGCGGCAACGCCACCCGCTGCATCGCCCGATATTTGATGGATGAGCTTGAAAAATCCAGCTTGCATCTCACAACGGATCGCGGCGCCTTGCGCGCGGAAACATCCTCCGATGGTTCTGTATCGATCAATATGGGGCAGCCGCTGCTCACATGGCAGGATATTCCGCTTTCTGAAGCGATGGAGACGCTTGTTTTGCCGATCAAAGGGGATCCAAGCGCGACAGGTATGGGCAATCCCCATTGTACCTTTTTTGTGCCGGATATCGCCGCAATCAACCTAGAAGCGGATGCAGCACCGATTGAACATCATCCACTTTTCCCCGAACGCACGAATGTGCAATTTGCGCAGGTGATTGGCAAAGATCACATTCGAATGCGCGTCTGGGAACGCGGCGTTGGGGTAACGCTTGCCTCAGGCTCTTCGTCTTGCGCCACAGCCGTGGCGGCCGCGCGCCGCGGCTTGACGGGGCGCAGCGTTAAAATTGACGTTGATGGCGGCAGCTTACAGATCGATTGGCGCGAAGATGGGGTCTGGCTAACGGGGCCGACCATGCATGTCTTTTCAGGTCGTTTAACCCGTCAATTTCTGGACAGCCTGCGATGAGCCAAACGCCAAAAATCACCACATTGGGCTGCCGGTTAAACGCCTATGAATCAGAAGCAATGCGCGCCTTGGCCGAAGACGCCAACGTGGGCGATGCGGTGATTGTGAATACCTGCGCGGTCACTGCTGAGGCGGTTCGCAAATCACGTCAGGAAATACGGCGGTTGCACCGCGAAAACCCGACCTCAAAATTAATTGTGACCGGATGCGCCGCGCAAATTGATCCAGACAGCTTTGCACAGATGCCCGAAGTAAACGCCGTTATCGGCAATAATGAAAAAATGCAGCCGGCGACATGGTCGACTATGGCGGGGGATCTGATCGGGGATACCGAAAAAGTCAAAGTCGATGACATTATGTCAGTGACCGAAACCGCGGGTCATTTGATTGATGGCTTTGCCACACGGGCAAGGGCCTATGTGCAAGTTCAAAACGGCTGTGATCACCGCTGCACGTTTTGTATCATTCCCTTTGGACGCGGCAATTCACGATCCGTACCCGCCGGCGTGGTGATCGAGCAAATCAAGCGGTTGGTGGATAAAGGCTATAATGAAGTTGTTTTAACCGGCGTTGATCTCACGAGCTGGGGGGCCGATTTACCCAGCGCCCCAAAACTGGGCGATCTGGTGATGCGCATCTTAAAGCTTGTTCCCGATTTGCCACGGTTGCGGATCAGCAGCATTGACAGCATTGAAGTGGATGAAAATCTGCTGACTGCGATCGCCACTGAATCGCGCTTAATGCCGCATTTGCATCTTAGCCTGCAACATGGCGATGATTTGATTTTAAAGCGCATGAAGCGGCGCCATCTGCGCGATGATGCCATCGCATTTTGCGAAACGGCGCGCAAACTGCGCCCCAATATCACGTTCGGCGCAGATATCATTGCGGGTTTTCCAACCGAAACCGAAGCGCATTTTGCCAATTCGCTGAAACTGGTGAAGGAATGTAATTTAACTTGGCTGCATGTTTTCCCTTATTCCAGCCGAGAGGGCACGCCAGCGGCGAAAATGCCGGCAGTGAAAGGCCCAGATATAAAACACCGCGCCGCCAAATTACGCGCGCTTGGTTCGCAAAAAGTTGCAGCACATCTCAAAGCCCAATATGGCAAAACCCATTCAATCTTAATGGAAAACCCCTCAATGGGGCGCACCGAACAATTCACCGAAGTGGTGTTTTCAACACCGCAAGCCGAAGGGTGCATAATATCCGCAAAAATCATCGGCATGCGGAACCAACAGCTGGTCGCCTGATGACCCCCAGATGCACCGCGCTCAGATGACCCTGCCCATTCTATATAGTTTTCGGCGTTGCCCCTATGCCATCCGTGCCCGGCTTGCGCTGCAGATCTCTGCCATTTCTACAGACCTGCGCGAGATCGTTTTGCGCGACAAAGCGCCCGCTTTTTTATCCATTTCGCCGAGCCAAAGCGTACCCTGCCTGCAGCATGAAAATTTTGTGATTGATGAAAGCCTCGATATTATGATTTGGGCGTTAAGGCAAAATGACCCACAGGGCTGGCTAAAAATGCCCGATGCAGGCTATGCGCTGATTGAGCAGAATGACGGAGCGTTTAAAGCCGCATTAGACCGCACAAAATACCCCAACCGCTTTCCCCAAGATGATCCGCTAAAAAATCGCCAGATCGCCAGCGAATTTTTGCAGCTCTTAAACGAGCAGCTGCAGGCAGGGTTCTTATTCGGGCCCACCGCAACTCTGGCAGATAGCGCGATATTGCCTTTCGTACGTCAATTCGCCTTTATCAATAAACCCTGGTTCGACGCCCAGCCATGGCCCTATGTGCAACGCTGGCTAGAAGGTTTTCTAGGCTCTGATGCATTTCATCTTGTGATGCAAAAATATCCCAAATGGCAATACGGCGATCCCCCAACGCTGTTTCCAAGCCTGCAAAAACACCACGTCTAAATAACCGGATATGGTTTAAAAAGTTTTGGTCCCAGCGGGCCGAAAAAAATAACCCAACGCGGCGTATCTACGCCTGTGGAGACGCTGACCTAATCTTGGCTGCCCAGTCAGTAGGAAAAGCGCAAATAGCGCTGGAAAAGCAGTCAGCCGAGCGCTAGCTTGCTCTCAACTGATCACGTAAAGGCAAATTTACAATGCAATTGATTTTCTCGGCCGCCTCGCCCTTTGCCCGCAAAGTCTATGTATTGATCCATGAAGCCGGACTGACAGAGAAAATCGCTTTAAAAACCGTGCAAACCACGGCCTTTAACAGCGCCGCAGATTTGAAAGCAGCAAACCCGCTCGCCAAACTGCCCACTTTGATCACCGAAGATAGCGGGGCATTGTTCGATAGCCGGGTGATTTGCCGCTACTTAGATGATTTTGCAGGCAGCAATTTATATCCCAAAGAAACGTTGTGGGATGTGCTGACCCTAGAGGCCTTAGCTGATGGCATAGCAGAATCGGCCGTTTCGATGGTCTATGAACTGCGCCTGCGCGCCGCGCATGAGCAATCGCATAGCTGGATCGAAGCCCAATGGGCAAAAGTTGAGCAAGCCCTTGATGCATTAAATGCCGGGGATTTCTCTGCGCTAGATGGGCCGCTGAATATGGGGCAATTGGCGTTGGCCTGCAGCTTAGGCTATCTTGATTTCCGCCATCAGGCGCGGGCTTGGCGCGATGGGCGCGACCAATTAAGCGCCTGGCATCACCGTTTTTCACAGCGTAAATCGATGCTTGATACCCAGCCTGACGGCTAATCCAAGCCGCGAGTAAGGCGCAGGCTGCCCCCAAAGCCGATCTAACCGCGCAAACCTGCGCCCTGCGAAAATTGCAGCCGCCCTAGCCTTGCAAAGATTTGACGTTTAATGCACCTTCCTCGCGCGCTTGCATCGCCAGAGCCGCCGCATAAGAGGCCGCAGCCGTGGTGTAATAGGGGATCTTATCGAAAAGCGCGACCGCACGGATATCACGACTATCCTCCACAGCTTGCGCCCCTTCGGTTGTGTTCATCACCAAAGAAATCTCTTCGTTTTTCAGCATATCAACGATATTCGGGCGTCCCTCATACATCTTGTTCACAACATCGCAGCTGATCTTATGCTCCGATAGGAAGGCCGCGGTGCCCCGCGTGGCGACCAAAGCGAACCCAAGCCCAACCAAGATCTGCGCTGTTTCCACCATCTGTTCGGTTTTATCAGCATCTTTGATCGACATAAACACGCGCGTGTCTTGCCCCGACTTGGGCCGTGGTAAATCCATACCAGCGCCCATCTGTGCCTTTAAAAATGCACGCGCAAAACTTTGATCCCAACCCATCACCTCACCGGTCGAGCGCATTTCGGGCCCCAAAATTGTATCTACACCGGGGAAGCGCGCAAACGGCATCACCGCTTCTTTGACGCTATACCAAGGCATATCGGGATCGGCCAAGGTCATTGGATCTGCGATCGGCACCGATTGTTCATAAGAAGCTTCGCCATAAGGCGCGCGCAGTGGAAAGTTTTCCATCGGCTCTCCCGCCATCAGACGCGCCGCAATTGAGGCAATGGCGCTATCGGTGGCTTTGGCCACAAATGGCACAGTGCGGCTGGCGCGCGGGTTAACTTCAATCAAATAAATCTCGCCATCTTTTACCGCGAATTGTATGTTCATCAGCCCCACAACACCCAGCGCCAGAGCCAAGGCCTGGGTTTGCTTTTTCAATTCCTCAATAATGTCAGAAGAAAGAGAATAGGGCGGCAAAGAACAGGCGCTATCGCCTGAATGCACGCCGGCTTCTTCGATATGCTGCATAATGCCCGCCACATGCACGGTAGTGCCGTCACAAAGCGCGTCTACATCACATTCAACAGCACCCGCCAAATAGCTGTCAAGCAAGACAGGGCTATCGCCAGAGACCACAACCGCCTCTTTGATATAGCGTTCCAATTGTCCCATATCGCGCACGATTTCCATCGCCCGGCCGCCCAGCACGTAAGACGGACGGATCACCAAAGGAAACCCTAGCCCTTGGGCAATTTCAATCGCCTGTTCATTCGTGCTGGCAATGCCGTTCTTGGGTTGCTTTAGTCCCAGATCTTGCACCAGTTTTTGAAACCGCTCGCGATCTTCGGCCAAATCAATCGCATCCGGCGTGGTGCCCAAAATCGGAATTCCTTCAGCGTCCAGCGCTTTGGCCAATTTCAAAGGGGTTTGCCCGCCAAACTGCACGATCACCCCGTGCAAAGTGCCCATTTCTTGTTCAACACGCAGAATTTCCATCACATGTTCGAATGTAAGCGGCTCAAAATATAGCCGGTCTGAGGTATCATAATCAGTAGAAACCGTTTCAGGATTACAATTCACCATGATGGTTTCATAGCCCGCATCGGTCAGTGCAAAGCAAGCATGACAACAGCAGTAATCAAATTCGATTCCCTGCCCAATACGGTTTGGGCCACCGCCCAAGATTACAACTTTTGAAGCCTCGGTCGGGCGCGCTTCACATTCCACATCGCCCATCATCGGGGCTTCATAGGTGGAATACATATAAGGAGTTTGGGCTTCAAATTCAGCCGCGCAGGTATCAATCCGCTTGAACACGGCCGTCACCCCCTTCGCATGGCGCAGCTGGCGTATCGCGGTTTCGCTCTTCCCCGTCAAATGGGCAAGACGGGCATCGGTAAAGCCGAACATTTTCAACTCGCGCAGAGCCTCTGTATCTTGCGGAAGCCCATTTGTCTTCACGGCCTCTTCCATATCAACGATTTCGCGGATCCGCGCCAGAAACCAAGGGTCAAATTTGGTGACGGCAAAAATTTCATCATCGCTCAACCCATGGCGCATCGCTTGCGCAATCGTGCGCATCCGATCCGGCGTTTGCAAACTGATCGCGCGCACAACCGCAGCTTTTTCGGGTGCCCCTTCGATCTCAACCTCATCAAAACCGGTGAGACCGGTTTCCATAGACGCCAACGCTTTTTGCAACGATTCATGAATCGTGCGGCCGATTGCCATCGCTTCTCCGACAGATTTCATCGCTGTGGTCAGCGCAGGCTGCGAACCGGGAAATTTCTCAAAGGCAAAACGTGGAATTTTGGTTACAACGTAATCGATTGTCGGCTCAAAGCTTGCAGGCGTTACGCGGGTGATATCATTGTCCAGCTCGTCAAGCGTATAGCCAATCGCCAGTTTGGCGGCAATTTTTGCAATCGGAAACCCGGTTGCTTTAGAGGCCAGCGCAGACGAGCGAGACACGCGCGGGTTCATTTCAATCACCACCATGCGGCCATCTTCGGGATTGATCGCCCATTGCACGTTCGAGCCGCCAGTCTCCACCCCAATTTCGCGTAACACGGCGATCGAATGGTTCCGCATGATTTGATATTCTTTATCCGTCAACGTCAGCGCTGGCGCTACGGTGATCGAATCGCCCGTATGCACGCCCATCGGATCCACATTTTCAATCGAACAAACGATAATGGCGTTATCCGCTGTGTCGCGAACCACTTCCATTTCATATTCTTTCCAACCCAGAAGCGATTCATCCACCAAAATCTGGTTCACCGGCGAAGCATCCATGCCCGTGCGGCAATAATATTCAAAATCATCGCGGTTATAGGCCACGCCGCCGCCTGTTCCGCCCAACGTAAAGGCTGGGCGAATGATCGCGGGCAATCCAATTTCATCCAAGGCCTCATTGGCCATGCGAACGCCGGCGTTCAAATCGGTTTTACCTTCGGCATCTTTCGGCGCGGTAATAATCGTGGCTTTGGGGTTTTCGATCCCCAACCGATCCATCGCTTCGCGAAATAATTTACGATCTTCAGCCATTTCAATCGCATCACGCTTCGCGCCGATCATTTCAACGTTGAATTTGTCTAAAACGCCCATTTCCTCTAGCGCCAAAGATGTGTTCAACGCAGTTTGCCCACCCATCGTGGGCAATAACGCGTCGGGGCGTTCTTTTTCGATTATCTTAGCAACCACATCTGGGGTGATCGGTTCGATATATGTGGCATCCGCCAAGCCCGGATCCGTCATAATCGTGGCCGGATTGGAATTGACCAAAATCACCCGATACCCTTCTTCTCGCAACGCTTTACAGGCCTGCGCCCCTGAATAGTCAAATTCACAAGCTTGTCCGATAACAATAGGACCGGCTCCGATGATCATGATCGATGAAATATCGGTTCTTTTGGGCATTATAAAACCTTTGATAAAGCGGCGAAACAGCCGAGCGCTGCCAAGCAAGACGCGGCAAATTGTTGTGGGTTATAGAGATCACGCTGCAAGGTGCAAGTGCCTAGGCAAAAATACCATTATTTGCAGTAAAAGTGTCTGTCTTCTTCGGTAAACTGGTCCTATGAGGAACGTAAGAATAGCAGCGGACGTGACATGAAGATTCGGTTTGACACAGGCGATGCGCAACAACCGCGCAGTTTTGACCACCCGATCAGGGTGATTTGCGCTGCCTCCCCCTCAGCGCTGCCAAACGCGCTGGCAGCTTTGGATGCGGCGCTTTCACAAGGGCACTGGATCGCGGGCTACGCCAGCTATGAAATGGGCTATGCGCTCGAGCCGCGCCTCAACGCGGCAATGCCGGAAAAGCGGCAATGGCCTTTGCTGTGTTTTGGCGTTTACAAAGGCCCAACAGCGCGGCGACCCGTCTTAACCACAGCCCACCGGGCCGCGCAGCTTGGCGCCTTTACCCCGCAATGGCAGTTTGACGAGTATGAAAAGGCCTTTTCCACCATCCAACATTATATCGCTGCGGGGGATATTTATCAGGCCAATCTTACCTTCGGGCTAACAGCGGAATTCCAAGGATCGGTTGCGCGTTTGTTTGACGATCTCAGCGCTTACCAAGCGGTAAAACACGGCGCCTTGGTCGAACAAGAGGATGGCCGGGCGATCATATCGCGGTCTCCAGAATTATTTTTTCGCACAGACGCGTCAGGGCAGATCGAAACCCGCCCGATGAAAGGCACACAGCCGCGCGGCATCACGAAACCTGAAGACCAGAAACGGCTAAACTATCTGCAATCTGACCCGAAAAATCGCGCAGAAAACCTGATGATTGTAGACCTTCTGCGCAATGATATTTCGCGCATTTGCGAGGCAGGATCGGTGAAAGTGCCTTCGCTTTATCGCGTGGAAACCTATGCCACCGTTCATCAGATGACCTCGCAAGTTTTGGGTCAATTGCGCAAAGACCAAACACTGTCTGATATTTTCAAGGCGTTGTTTCCGTGTGGCTCTATCACCGGTGCGCCAAAATTGCGGGCGATGCAAATTTTGCGGGATTTGGAGCCCGAGCCGCGTGAAATTTATTGTGGCACGATCGGCTGGGCCGCGCCGGATGGCAGCTCTGAGTTCAACGTTGCGATCCGCAGCCTGATGATCGATAACCAAAGCGTTCAATTAAACGTTGGCGGCGGCGTGGTCTATGACAGCGATGCCGCCTCAGAATATGAGGAAGCTCTGTGGAAAGCCCGCTTCGCAACCACATTCCAAAAAACTGCCGATTGATTGAAACCCTGCGGATTGATCCGCAGCGCGGGGCGGTGGATATAAAACGGCATTTAGACCGCATGTGCCTAAGCGCGCAAAAATTGGGATTTGTTTTTCAGCGCGGCTTCATCACCGAAAAACTTCAAACAATCAAAACCACCAAAGTCTTGCGATGCAGGCTTACCATTGACCAAGCCGGAGCCGTTGAAATAACCCAGGCGCCGCTTGCCCCCACGCAGCCCGAATGGCAGGTTGCCATCAGCGCGCAGCGGTTAACTTCCTATGATCCCTGGCTGCGCCATAAAACCACCCAACGCCAGATCTATGATGACGCTCGCGCTGCGCTGCCACCCCATATCGATGAGATGATCTTTTTCAACGAAAAAAATCATCTCTGTGAGGGCACGATCACCAATGTTTTTCTCCAGCTTAAAACCGGAGAATGGGTGACGCCCCCAATCAGCAGCGGGTGCTTGCCCGGCGTGTTACGAGCCCGCAAACTGGCAAAACGTCAAGTGCGGGCAAAAATAATCACCGCTAAAGATTTGGAAAATTGCCAGTCGTTTTGGCTTGGCAACGCGCTTAGAGGCGAAATCAAAGGCAAACTGCTTCTGGGATGACTTGACATCAGCCCCACAACCCTGTGTATCGACACAAGAATTGATCTTTGCTTGGAAAGGCCAAAGCCATGCACGTCTATCGCAGCCATACATGCGCCGACCTGAATAAATCAAATGTCGGAGAGACCGTACGTCTTTCAGGCTGGGTGCACCGCGTGCGTGATCATGGTGGGTTGCTGTTTATCGATCTGCGCGATCATTATGGCATCACGCAGGTGATGGCAGACCCGGACAGCCCCGTGTTTGCAGAAATTGAAAAGCTGCGCAGCGAATGGTGTATTCGCATTGATGGCAATGTCATGCTGCGCGATGAAAGTCTGATCAACGACAAAATTCCAACGGGTGAGGTTGAGGTATTTATTCGCGATCTGGAAGTTTTGGGGCAAGCTGAAGAGCTGCCGCTGATGGTCTTTGGCGAGCAAGATTATCCTGAAGAAACGCGCCTGCGCTACCGCTATTTGGATCTGCGCCGTCAAAAGTTGCAAGACAATATGAAGCTGCGCTCAGATGTGGTGGCCAGTATCCGACGCAAAATGTGGGACCGTAATTTCCGCGAATACCAAACCCCGATCATCACAGCCTCAAGCCCGGAAGGCGCGCGCGATTTTCTGGTGCCAAGCCGACTGCACCCGGGCAAGTTCTATGCATTGCCGCAGGCGCCCCAACAGTTCAAACAACTGATCATGGTCTCGGGCTTTGACAAATATTTTCAAATTGCCCCCTGCTTTCGCGATGAAGATCCGCGGGCGGATCGCTCTCCAACTGATTTTTATCAACTTGATCTTGAGATGTCATTTGTCACGCAACAGGATGTGTTTGACACGATTCAACCTGTTTTACGTTCGGTTTTTGAAGATTTTGGCGGCGGGCGCACGGTCGATGCCGATTGGCCTCAAATCTCTTATCGCGATGCAGCGCTTTGGTATGGCTCGGATAAGCCAGATCTGCGCAACCCGATCAAAATGCAGCGCGTTTCTGATCATTTCCGCGGGTCGGGCTTTGCAATTTTTGCAAAATTATTGGAACAAGAGGGCACTGAAATTCGCGCCATCCCCGCACCCGGGGGCGGCAGCCGCAAGTTTTGTGATCGAATGAATGCGTTTGCGCAAAAAGAAGGCTTGCCTGGCATGGGCTATATTTTCTGGCGCAGCGGCGAAAACGGCATGGAAGCGGCGGGGCCTTTGGCCAAAAATATCGGGCCAGAACGCACAGAAGCGATCCGGCAGCAGCTTGGCCTGGATGTGGGGGATGCTGCGTTTTTCTTGGGCGGAAAACCAAAAGCCTTTGAGGCGGTTGCCGGCCGCGCCCGCAACGTAATTGGCGAAGAGCTTAATCTAACCGACAAAAATCGCTTCGCCTTTGCTTGGATTGTTGATTTTCCGATTTACGAACAGGATGCGGAAACCGGAAAAATCGATTTTGAACATAATCCATTTTCGATGCCGCAAGGCGGTATGGAGGCGCTTGAAGGTGATCCTCTTGCGGTTTTGGGCTACCAATATGATCTGTCTTGCAACGGGTATGAATTGGTTTCTGGCGCGATCCGAAACCACAAACCCGAAATCATGTTCAAAGCCTTTGAAATCGCCGGCTATGATGAAAGCGAAGTGCGCAAAAGATTTGGCGGCATGGTCAACGCGTTCCAATTTGGCGCACCGCCGCATGGTGGATGCGCCGCCGGGATTGACCGTATCGTGATGCTGCTGGCCGATGAGGCAAATATCCGCGAAGTGATCATGTTCCCCATGAACCAACGCGCCGAAGACCTTATGATGGACGCGCCAAGTCAGCCGATGGCAGATCAATTGATGGAGTTGAACCTGCGAGTCATCCCGCAAGACTAAAGCGGCAGAAGCGCCATCAATATGCAGCGCACGATGTTAACAATCGTGGTTTATAGAATTGCGATCTGGCCAATGCGGTGTTCAATTTTTGCGCAGAGCTGATCAATATCGCCGGTTTTTATGGCCTCTCGCATAAAATCATCGCCGCTGGCCGCGCACACCCCTGCTAAAAAACTGCGGATAAAGCCTTCTTCCTTGGCAGAGGGGTAATCTTTCAAACTGATCAGCGCCTGCACTAAATCATCGCGAAAGGTAATCAAATCAGGCGTGACCGGCGCATCTTGCAGAACAATCGGGCCTTTGGGTTTTTGCTCGATGGGCAAAAGCTGCAAAATCGTTGATTGAAAGCAAGAGAGGTTTTCAAAAGGTTTTGCAAGAAATCCATCCGCGCCCGCTTGCAAGCTTTGATAATGCATCAGATCATCCCCGCTGGTGCCCAAAATCACACCAATGCGCGGAGATGCGCCCGCCAATTCTGATATCAACTGAAGGCCGGATCCATCCGGCAAACCAACGTCGATAATGACGATTGTGGGGAAGTAAACGTTCAAATGCCGGCGCGCCGCCGCCAAACTATCCGCGCGGCGCAATCGCGCACCGCTGTGCAAACACATCAAACGCGCCGCTTCACAGATAAAACGGCTATCTTCGACAATCAGAACTGTTTTTCCGATTAAGGGCCGAGTGTTGCGCCCCATTGGCGTCAGTTCTACCAGATCCAATGAATTCATGCACGCCTCCTGCGATTCTGAAACCATCCTGCCTCAGGGTGGCTAATAAGCGGTTAATTCAAGTCAGAACGCGCGGGCGGCTCTTGCACCGCCGCCACTCTCAGCGCATAAGGTTGCGCAATCGATAGGAGAGCTCAGATGATCGGACGCCTCAATCATGTGGCCATCGCCGTCCCCGACTTAGAACGCGCTGCAGAGCAATATCGCAGCACCCTAGGGGCTGAGGTTGGCCCCGCCCAAGATGAGCCTGATCATGGCGTCACCGTGGTATTCATCACGCTGCCAAACACCAAGATCGAGCTGCTTTATCCTTTGGGAGAAACCAGCCCTATTCAAAGCTTTCTTGATAAAAACCCAAGCGGCGGAATCCACCATATCTGTTATGAGGTGGACGATATTAGAAAAGCCCGCGACCAACTTATTGAGGCTGGCAGCCGGGTTTTGGGCAAAGGCGAGCCAAAAATCGGCGCGCATGGAAAACCTGTGCTGTTTTTACATCCCAAGGACTTCAACGGCACCTTGATTGAACTTGAACAAGTGTAGCGAATAGGAAACCGAATATGTCTATAACCTCTGCGCTGGTTCTCTTTGCCGTTCTGTGGTTTTTAACCTTTCTGGTTGTGATCCCTATTCGCCTCAAAACGCAGGGCGATGTTGGCACGGTCGTGCCAGGCACGCATGCCGGAGCGCCGGAAGATCACAATTTGAAAAAGAAGGCTTGGATTACCACAGCGATCGCCGCGGTGCTTTGGGCCGTGATTACATCGATCATCTTATCCGGTGCGATCACCATACGTGATCTGGATGTGTTCAACCGGATGGGCCCTGCCACGACAAACGAAAGCCCTGCGGATCAATAACAGCGCGATGCGCGGCGTTACTTAAGACAAACCACGCCCGCGCAAGGCGCCTAGCAATGTTGATGTAAAGAACAACGCCGCCGCACAGCAAATAATGCTGGGGCCGGTTGGTGTATCCCAATGCAATGAGGCCGCAAGACCGCCAAGCGTTGCACAAGCACCAAACGCCGCCGCGATCAAGGCCATCGCTTCAGGTGTATTTGCAAAATTACGCGCCGCAGCTGCTGGAATAATCAACAAAGCCGCGATGAGGATGGCTCCGACAATTTGAATGCCCAACGCCACAATAAGGGCCAAGGCCAGGGTCAATACCAATTGCTCACGCTTGGGGTTAATCCCTTCAGCCTGCGCCAAATCGCGGTTCAAAGTGCAGGTCAGCAAGGCCGACCAGCGCCACCCAAGCAACCCGACCACGAGGAAAAGACCAAGGCCGATCCACAGAAAATCGGACCAAGCAACCGATAGAATATCCCCGAAAAGATAGGCCATCAGATCGATCCGCACATCCGAGAAAAACGACACCGTCACCAAGCCCAAAGCCAACGTTGAATGCGCCATCACCCCAAGCAACGTATCTAATGTTTGACCGCGGGCCTGCAGCGCAGAAATCGCCAGCGCCATTGCAAGCGCAATCAGCAAAACGCCAATAAACACCGGCAGTGCAAACGCCAAAGACAGGGCCACACCCAAGATTGAGGCATGCGCTGTGGCATCGCCGAAATACGCCATCCGCCGCCAAACCACAAAACAGCCAAGCGGCGCAGCCGCCAAAGACAATGCCACACCCGCCAAGATCGCCCTTACCAAAAAGGCGTCAAACATCTCCATCAGGCCAGCTCTTTGGCATTGGCATCGGGCGCAACCTTTGGCCCCGTAACTGTCGCAACCGGCCCGCGCGGGTGATCATTATGGTGATGATCGTGGTGATCGTCATGCTCATGGTCATGGTCATGGTCATGATCGTGCTCATGGCGGTAAAGCGCCATCGCACCATCTGTTGAGGCCCCAAAAAGCGTTTGATATTCAGGGCTCGAGGCAACCTGCTCTGGGCTTCCTTGGCAGCAGACATGCCCGTTCAAACAAATCACCCGATCAGAGGCCGCCATCACAACGTGCAAATCATGGCTCACCAACAGCACTGCGCAGCCAGTATTTTGCCGCACCGTTTCTATTTGCCGATAAAAAGCAGCTGCTCCAGAATGATCCAAACCTTGCGTCGGCTCATCCAAAATTAACAGCTGCGGGCGGCATAACAGCGCGCGCGCCAATAAAACGCGCTGAAATTGTCCACCAGACAGCTGTGATAACTGCGCCTGCGAAACATGCCCCAGCCCCGCCTGCGCCGCCGCCGCCTCAAGATCTTTGGCCGGCACCCGGCGTGGCAGCGCCATAAACCGGCTGACAGTCAGCGGTAAGGTCGCATCGATATGAAGCTTTTGCGGCACATAGCCAATGCGCAAGCCAGCTTGCCGGGTTAAAGCGCCTTTCAGCGGAGTTATTGAGCCAATAAGGCTGCGCAGCAAGGTGGTTTTTCCTGACCCGTTGGGGCCAATAACAGTGAGGATTTCGGCCGATGAAATGCTGAGATCAACGTTTTGCAGAACCGTTCGGCCATTCAACGCAACGCTCAGGTTTTTTGCCGTAATCAAGCTCATTCCGGTTGATCAGTCAGACAATTGGGACAAATTCCTTCGGCTTCGATCACCGCTTTTTCGATTACAAACCCTGCCGAGTTCGCCACATCGCTTAACGGGCCGCGGGTTTCATCCACGCGCGTTTCGGCAACCGACGCGCAGCGCCGACAAATCAAAAACGCTGGCGAGTGGTGCAACCCAAGATGCGCGCAAGCAATAAAGGCGTTCAGCTTTTCAATTTTATGCGCAAAGCCGCGCGCCACCAAAAAATCAAGCGCCCGATAGGCCACCGGCGGCTGATGCTTAAAGCCATCTTCGCGCAACTGATCCAGTATTTGATACGCCCCCATCGCCCGATGCGCCTGCAAGAGCAACTCTAACACCCGCTTTCGCACTGGGGTGAATTGGACGCCCTCTTCAACGCAAAGCGCATCCGCGCGGGCCACCCCCTCGCTGATACAGGCGGCATGATCGTGTTTGTGGAATCCTAAATTCATCCTGCCTGTGTACTAAAGTAATTTGCGCATTCCAATGCCAATTCCTCTTGATATGTTATTCTGTAACAAATAAAGAGTGAACGATGTTATAATATTACAAAGAAAGACTCCTATGCGCCGATTACCAATTTTAGCCACCGCTCTGCTTGTCAGCGCTAGCGGAGTGCGGGCAGATGTGCCAAATATCGTCGTGGATATCCCACCAGTTTTCAGCCTTGTCAGCAGCGTGATGCAGGGCGTAGGCACGCCAAAGCTTCTGCTGCGTGGCAATGATTCTCCGCATAATTTCGCGCTACGCCCTTCGCAAAGGCGCGACCTTGGACAGGCTGATATTATTTTTTGGATTGGTGAAGGGTTAACCCCTTGGTTGGAAAAGGCGCAAGCCTCTCTTGCACAGGCGCCTATCGCGGTGGCCTTAGGCGAACAAGCGGGCGTGGTTCAATTATCATTTCGCAAAGGGGCCCTGTTTGAAAACCAAGGCGAACATGACGAACATGACGAACATGACGAACATGACGAACATGACGAACATGACAGCCCCGGTAAAGTCAACGGGCATGCAGAAAATAATCATGCAGAAAAGCACAAAAACACCGCAGCGCATGACGGGAATGATCATCAGGATCATGCAGGCCACGACCACTCTGGGTTAGACCCACATTTCTGGTTGGATCCAGAAAACGCAATACATTGGATCTATAAAATTGCGGATATATTATCGCAGACAGACCCCGAGAATGCGGGCGCTTATTATGCAAATGCCGCAAAGACCAAAGCAAGCTTAGAGCTGTTAAACAAAAATATCGCGCAGCAGCTGGCGCCGCATCACGCGGAACGCTTCTTAATCGTGCATGATGCCTTCCAATATTTTGAAGCGCGCTTTGGGCTTGCCGCGCAAGGTGCAATTTCAGATGGGCACGCCGCGCCGCCGAGTGCCGCGCGCATCTTGGCAATTCGGGATCTCATGCAAGATCGAAAAATCAGCTGTGTGTTTGCCGAGCCGGGATATAACGCGAAGCTTCTAGACAATTTAATCAACGGAACTTCAGTGCGCTTGAAACAGCTGGATCCGCTTGGCGCAGGCCTGCCCTTGGACCACAGGCTCTATGAGGCTGTTTTGCAGAATATTGCCGATGCGATGGTGGCCTGTTTCACGAATAATGAAGGGTAACTCAACCTGAGCCCCGCGCCTCATCAGCAGGGGCGGGCCGGTCAGGCTGCACGGCGGGGGCGGGCAATGTCTCTTGAAAGGCCCAGCCGCTCGCCTGCAGCAACTCGGCCAAATTACGCGCCTTACGTTTGAAATAATCCGTCGCATAGCTGGATCGCTTGCGATTGATGTCCCACCTTTTTGCGTAGTCTTTGGCGCTAAGCCGATCTTTAAACCCCAACCGTTGAAATGCTTCAAAAACGATCACGGGAGCGCTTTGCTCTTTGCCAAAAACGGCCCGCGTTTTCATATTATGGGCGGTGATTAAATACTGAATCAAAATGCATAATAAATCATCCCGATAGAAACTCTCTTTCTTCCCCCGCGGCCATTTCTTTTCAAATCCGCCCATCAACAAAAGCGAAAATTCATGCGCTGCTGCTCCAACTGACACCCTATCAGCTGCCATCCGCAGCACATATCCACGCGCCAAAGCCCAAATATGGCGATCTTTATGCGCCCAATCGATCAGCTCTTGTTCTAAAGGTTCGGGCAGTTTGATGTACAAAGAATATCCTTGCGGCGCCAAGCCATCAATGAAGTGCATCGCGCGGTCCGACCAAGGTTCAAACATCAGCTGACCTTCGATCACATGACCTGACAGCCTGATCAATTGTACGGTTTCTTGAATCAGCTTTTCGTTCATTTCCATCCTGCGACACCGCGCGCGCCGTGCCAAGCGCCCGACCTGGCCTTGATCACTTCACCTTACACCATGACCTTGCGAGAACCGTGCCAAACGCCCGCTGGCCCACCCTCACCGGCGGGAACCTGCCACCTGTTTATTGTTTAAGCCCTGCTTTCTGCATGCCCTGCAACACGGCCTCCACCACAAAATCAGGAAGCAATGGGGCGTAATCTGCCAATGAGGTTACATCCGGGCGCAACTGCAAAAATGCTTCCAAACCCTGCTGCGCATCAGCCAATCGGTCTAAATTACCCAGCGCAGCCACTTTAAACCCCAAAAGCAAATTATTCTCCGGATCGTTTTCAACCGCGCGGGTTATTTTATCCAAAGCCTCATTCATGCGCCCCAAAACCATCAGAAGGCTGACCTCAAATTGCGGCCATTCACGCCACTCAGAGGGGTCAAGCGCTTGGGTTTTCAAAAAATAATCATAGGCCAATTCAATATTGCCAGCATAAGCTTCGGTCAGGCTTAAGGCCCGCGTTGCCGCAGAATTATTTGGGTTTATGCCAAATGCTTCATGGGCGTAATGTCGGGCATTATCCAAATCATTGAGCTGAAAATAATAGCTGGCCATCATCGCAAGTGCCCCAGCATTCGACGCTTCTTTTCCCACAACATAAGAAGCAATTTCAAAGATCTGAGCAGACAGTTCTGCGCGCCTTTCTCTGTTATGCGGCTTGAACCTTTCGCGAAGCAAGACTTTGCATTTTAACAGATAGGGATCCAGAAAATTTACCGATGCTTGAATCGCTTGATCGCATAAAGACAAAATACCCTCTGGTGCATCACGCCGGTGATATTTTTGCAGGGCCTGTAAATACAAATCCCACGCGGTGAGGCTTTCCGGCTTTGATAGCTCAGTATTTTCGCGAGATTGGCGGCGAATTTCAGGATCAATCGCCCGGGCAACCGCGATCGAAATTTCATCTTGAACTTCAAAAATATCATCCAAAGGGCGATCCCAACGTTCAGACCATATCGTGCGATCTTTTAAGGCATCGGTTAAACTGGCGCTGATCCGCACCTTATTTCCAGCTTTTCGTATACTGCCCTCAACCAAGTACCGGGCGTTTAACTTATCGGAAATTTCGTTCGCAGTGAGCGAAAGACCTTTCACCGAAAAGCTTGAATTGCGCGAAACCACCGGAAAGGTTTTCCATAGAGCCAAATGGCTGATGATATCTTCCGTCACCCCATCGGCAAAATATTCCTGTTCTGCATCCGTGCTCATATTTTTAAACGGCAAAACGGCAATCGAGGGCGGTGCGCCAGCCTCAACGGGTTCGATTGCAGGCGGCGTTGGCGCGATCTGGCGCGGCGCCAACCCGCCAATGGAAACGTCAAACGCGTGCACGTTGGTATTCTTAACCTGCTGCGCCCCAATATCTTGAAAGCCCAAATCCACTTTCTGGCTAACAAAGTCATGAATACTTTTTGACAGGCACACGCCACCGGCTTGCGATAACGCCTCTAAGCGGGCCGCCACATTCACCCCATCCCCATAGAGATTGGTGCCTTCAATAATGACATCCCCCATATTTAGGCCGATGCGAAATTGCATCTGCGCCGCGTTAGGAACCGAGGCATTGCGCGCTTTGATGAGCTTTTGAAATTCTACGGCACAAATAACCGCCGAAACCGCGCTTGGAAATTCAGCCAGAACAGAATCTCCGGCCGTGTTGAAAATACGCCCGCTATGCTCTTCAAACAAATTGTCCAGAATCTCTTTACAGCTGCGAAAACTGCGCAGGGTAAGTTCCTCATTCTGCGCCATGAGCGTGCTAAACCCGACCACATCGGTTACGAAAATCACGGCAATTTTTCGAAGAATTTCACTTTCAGACATTTTAAAACCCTTTACACGCGCTGCTTTTTGGCCCGGCGTTTTACCCATAAATAGACGCGAATGGCAAAGATTTCTGATAAAATTGGATAATAGACGGTTTTTTTACGCTGCAGAGCTTCGATATAGCCGGCGCTTAAATTATTCTGTCGCGCGGCTTTTAGCAGGATCCGCATATAACGGCGCGAGGTCGGCAGATCATCATTCACCTCGTTTTTACAGCGCAAAGTTTGGGCCAAAACCGTCTCACCGGCGAAACGGATCGGGGCTTCGATCACCTCATAATTCTCGCCCTCTGAGGCGATCACCCGCGCCATATCGCTCTCGGTAATTTCGTGAACAACCCCTTCGACCCGACCACCTTTACAGGGCTTTATATTGGCAAAACTCGGTTCAATAAAGTTTGGCCCAACCAGCCCCATCACCAAGGCATAATCGTCAAGATAGCTGGATTGGCTCCGCAGCGGGGTGATATTGCGCACGCCAGAGAGATATCGCGTCGACATGTTCGATCCATATCCAAAGTAAAATGCCATTCAGAACACCCCGAAATAATTATCTCAAAGTGAGTGATAAATTTAAGCCCCGTCAAGCATGCAATGCGTTTTGACTTTAAAGATTTCTTATTTACTGCCAGAGCAAGACCTTTCGCCGGCTCCAGATGCACGTCATCGCCTAAAGTTGGCCCGCAGTTAAAAAAACAGCGCCTATATATATGCGATGCAAAACTGTATTTAAGCCGTCATGCTTGAAAACGTCTTAAGCCCATTAATCGCTTTTTGACGGTCAATATTTTATATCATCGCCGGGACGGTTATTTTAACCTTCAGCAAGACCACAACCGCCAGATGCCATTTCGACAAAGCCGCCCTGCGCTTCAAACAGACCATCGCAAAAGAAACGCCGCGGTACAAACTGGCAGACACCGTGAAACCGGCTATTCTGCCGCAAGTTTAATCACAGGTTCCATTCTTTGCAGCATCGCATCGCTGAGGTGGCATTTTATGTGATGGTCATTGTCCAAAATTTGATTTTTTGGAATTTCTGTTTCGCATAAATTATCTGCCACATGCACCTTCCAATGGCATCTGGTCTGAAATGGGCATCCGCTGGGTGGATCCATGGCAGAGGGAATATCGCCCTCAAGCACGATGCTCTGCTTTTCAACGCTCGTATCGGCAATTGGAACCGCCGAAAGCAAGGCTTGCGTATAGGGATGATAGGGGGGCGAAAATACTTGCTCTGTGGTCCCAAGCTCAACCACATGCCCCAAATACATCACCATGACCCGATCACTGAGATAGCGAACGATTGACAAATCGTGGCTGATAAAGAGCAGCGTCGTTTTCTCGTTGCGCTGGATCTCCATCAAAAGATCCGTAACCGCCGCTTGAACTGAAACATCCAAAGCCGAAACCGGTTCATCGGCAACCACAATCCGCGCGCCGCCCGCAAACGCCCTTGCGATCCCTACGCGCTGCTTTTGACCACCCGAAAGCTGGCGCGGCATCCGCTGCGAAAAAGCCCGGGGCAGTTTCACCAGATCTAAAAGTTCAAGCATACGGTTCGAACGCTCTGAATCGGATGAGCCGTATTTGAAAACCTCAAGCGCGCGCATAATTTGACGGCCAACCGACATAGAAGGGTTCAACGTGTCAAACGGATTTTGGAAAACCATTTGAATATCTGCAACTGTTTGAGTGCTACGATCTTCAATTGCAATTTGCTGAATATCGTTTCCGTCTAATAAAATTTGGCCATCTGTCGCCGTTTCCAGACCCATGAGAACTTTGGCAAAGGTAGACTTGCCGCAACCAGACTCTCCCACAATCGCAAGAGTTTCGCCTTCACGCGCCTCAAACGAAATTGACTCATTCGCTTTGACAACGCGCTTTTCCCCTGCGCTGCCAAAAAGCGCATTGGCAGCAACTTCATAATATTTCTTAAGCTTATCAATTTTGAGGATCACATCCCCAAGCTCTGACTTAGAATTTGCGCTTGAAGCACTGGCAGGTTGCGACCAGTCGATATTTTGAACTCTTTTGCAGCGGCTTAAATGAAGCGCATGACCTTCGATTGGGACCATATCAATAGCCGAACTATCACAGACCCCCTCTTGGAAATAGTCGCAGCGTGGCCCAAAATTGCACCCTGGCGGCCGTTCATGCGGCAGTGGAAAATTTCCAGGAATAGCCACCAATGGACGGGTTGTTTTATTTGCCCCTGGCAGCGGAATAGATCGAAAAAGGGCCTGCGTATAAGGGTGCTGCATTTTTTCAAAAACATCTTTAATTCTGCCGGTTTCCACCGCTTCACCAGAATACATTACGCAGATGCGGTCACAGGTTTCCAAAACAAGCCCAAGGTTATGCGAGATGAACAGCATGGATGTGCCATATTTTTTGCCCAAATCTTTCACCAGCTTGACAACCGCCGCCTCAACCGTGACATCAAGCGCGGTGGTGGGTTCATCCAAAATAAGCAAAGCCGGTTTTGACATCAGCGCCATAGCGATAACGATCCGCTGCTGCTGGCCGCCAGACAATTGGTGAGGATATGATTTAAGGATGCGCTCAGGGTCGGGCAGCTTAACATCTTTGACAACCTCGAGCGCCCGTTTATAAGCTTCTCGCTCGGACACCCCTTCGTGGATCATCGGCACTTCTGTTAGCTGCTTGGAAATTTTCAGCGCCGGGTTCAATGAGGCCATTGGTTCTTGATAGATCATCGCAAGTTCATTGCCGCGAATATTCCGCAACTCCTCCGCGCTCATCTGAGCAAGATCGCGGCCCTTAAATTTGATCGTACCGCCAACGATTTTGCCATTCACACCAAGATCCTGCATCACGCCCAATGCAACCGTAGATTTCCCACACCCAGATTCTCCAACCAAACCCACGGCTTCACCAGGTTGAACAGCAACGGAAAAATCCATCACGGCTGGAATTTCGTTTAATCGGGTAAAAAAGGATATGGAAAGCCTATCGATTTCCAAAATCGGACCGTCAAAATCTGTTTTATCCATTTTTCTTTGCCTATTCAGTTGACGCGTTTAAGTGCGCAATTTTTGACGAGTTTTAACTTTCTAATCCTTCAGGCTTTCCTCGCGCAGACCATCGGCCAGCAAATTCAAGCCTAACACAAGACTCAGCAAGGCAAAGGACGGAACCAAAGCCGCATGGGGATAAATGGAAAGCAATTTTCGACCATCATTGATTGTTGCCCCCCAGTTGGGATCCTCAGGCGACAAACCAAGACCGAAAAAGCCAAGCGTTCCAAGTAAAATAGTGGTGTATCCAATGCGAAGGCAAAAATCTACGATCAGCGGCCCGCGCGCATTTGGAAGTATTTCCCAAAGCATGATATACCACGCACCTTCACCCCGCGTCTGCGCCGCAGCAACGTAATCTCGGGTTTTGATATCCATGGTTAAGCCTCGGATAATCCGAAAAACAGTTGGTGAGTTTACAAAAACCACCGACACAAAAACGGTCAGCAATCCCGCATCCACGTCAAACAGATCTATCGCGTTAAAGAACTCAATTTTACTGCCCGTTTCATTGATCAACGAAACATATAATAGCCCTAATATGGCCAGTCCCACGCCCAGCAAAGCATTCCGCTTCGCGGGAACTGTGTGATAACGCGAATAGATCAATACAGAGTAAAAAATTAATGGGAACACAAACAAAACAATCGCCATATATTGCGGCAAACCGGTCAGTCTGATTTCCGGAGTGACCAAGAGATAAAACAGCAATATGACTGGAAACGCCAAAATCAAATTTGCGACAAAAGAGATCGATGTGTCGAGCCGCCCCGCATAATAGCCGGCAGGAATACCCAATGTGATTCCAACCATAAAGGCAAATAACGTGGCCAAAGGTGCAATCACAATAACGATCGTAGAACCGGCGATCACGCGGCTGAAAACGTCTCGGGCTAAATGGTCGCCTCCCAATAAAAAATGCTTGTAACTGTCATCTTCGGCGCCCCTTAGGGCAGTGCCGGGAACTTTATTCTTCATACCTGAAAATTGCGCCAATGGATCTTGCGTAATTATCAGATCCATTGCACCTGAGAAAAATCCTGTAAACACCCAGAACATTACAATCGCAAACCCGATCATTCCAATAACCGAGTCAAAAAGCTTTCCATATAGGCCCAGCGATCTTTTATATCGCATAGAGATAACAAAAAGCACCACAAGAGAAATCCAGACCGGCCCAAGCTGGATGATCATGCCCAAAAATATTTCCGTCCACGATAAAGAAGTCATTGCAGGGTCCTTTTCACGTAACGCTTATGCGTGGATTCAAATAAACGTAACCGATGTCAGATATGAGCTGCGTGACAAGAACCACCACGACAGAGACCACCGATACCCCTAAAAGAAGCTCAATATCATTATTCCCGGCAGCCTGCACCAAAACCCAACCAAAGCCTTTGTAATTAAAAAGTGTTTCAACAATTACAACGCCGTTTAGTAGCCAAGGAAATTGAAGCATAATCACCGTGAACGGCGCAATTAAAGCGTTTCTCAGCGCGTGTTTCAAAACAACATTCGGGAATGAAACGCCTTTTAAACGTGCGGTTCGGATATATTGGGCGGTCATCACTTCGGTCATTGAGGCCCTTGTCATCCGCGCAATGTAGCCCATTCCGTAGATCGCAATCGTTAAAACCGGCAATAAAAAATTCTCAAGATTAGGGTTTTCCATCGCCGAGGTTGCGGTTCCTTTGAACCATTTCAGCCCTACGGCGCTGGATGCAAAAATAGATATTAGGATCACGCCTGAGACATATTCGGGGGTCGCTGTGGTCAAAATCGCAACCGTTGACAGCGATCGATCGGTTCGGCTGCCTTCGCGCATGCCGGCCAGAATACCCAGAATAAGCGCACTTGGCACCATAAGCGCCATGACCCAAAACATTAACGTACCGGTCAAAGCAAGCCGAGTGCCAATGATCCCCGAAACGTCATCTTTAAAGCGCGTTGAATATCCCCAATCGCCTTGTAAAATCCCACAATATTTAGGAGCATCACTTACGGAAATTTCAGAGCTGATGCATCTACCGCGCACTTCTCCATCCGTGCCTTCGATCACATATCCCGGCAAGACACCTAGCCACTGACCATATTTTACAGGCACGGGTAGCAAGTACCCACGATTGAGCAAGTAAGATTGAACGGCCTCATCGTTCATCCGAAAGTTGCCTTGGGTTTTGGCAAGCTTTTCTAAGTTAGGATATAGGTTTGTTAAGAAAAATACGACAAAAGTTAAACATAAAGCCGTGAATAGCATGACTGCTAGACGCCGCAAAACAAATAGTGCCATTCCTAATCCTGTTCTATCTGATTAAAGTTTTAATCTTTACCGTACACGTAAAAAGGCCGCACTTCTTCTAAGTGCGGCCTGATAAATTTAAGTTTTACGCTTTAAAGCCCCACTTATAGTGATGTGGGTGGTAAGCGATGTGCTGCTCACATTGAAGGTCAGGTCGATGGCTTCTGTACAAAGCGCGCCAATATGGCTGAATTGTCACACCCTCGTCAGCGATCAGAGCTTGGCATTTTCCTGCAATTTTGCGCCGTTCATCCGCATCGGAAATTGCATTCGCCTCGGCTAAAAGTGCGTCAAACTCTGGGTTATTCCAGGCAAATTCATTCCAGGCCTCTCCAGATCTATAGGCTAAGCCCCACACTTGTGTTGCAAAGGGGCGATGGTTCCAGTTTGTTGAACTGAAGGCATATTTTGTCCAATCATTCCAGAAAGTAGAGCCTGGCAAAATTGTTCTTTTCACCTTAAAACCGGCATCCCTAAGCTGCGCTGCAACCGAGTCGGTTGTGTTTTTTCGCCAATCATCATCTATCGATGTGATTTCATGCTCATACTCTTCCATGCCAGCTTCTTTCATCAAAGCCATGGCTTTCTCTGGATCATATGGCAACCTTACGACGCTTGGATCATACTCCGGATGCATAGGCCCAGCGTGGGAATTGTCCGCAGGGGAACCTTTCCCCGCATAGCCCAATTCTAAGCACAGTGCATTATCAACAGCCATAGCAATCGCCTGTCTAACGCGTTTATCTGCATAGGGTGTGTTGCCGTCAGCATCTTGGGCGACCTGGTTTGGCCGGATAACGATTGTCGATCCAGTCGCAATAGTAGAGTTTTCCCAGCCTATCCCCGGTACGATGTCGACATATTCTCCTACAGTTTCATAAAATACATCAACTTCATCGCCTTCCGCCGCGGCAATCCATGCTGACGGGTCAGTTCCATAGTCGATAAATTCAATACGATCCAGCGGCACGGTTCTCCCAACTGAATAGCCCCACCACTCATGCGCTTCGTTTTTCACCAGCGCAGCTTTGACGCCTACCTCATAACCATCTGGCATGAATGGGCCGGTTCCAACTGGATTTGTTCCCATTGTGTCAACAGAAAACGTTGAATGCACAACGGCTGCGGGATAATCAGCCATTCCTGCAATAACAGTGATGTCAGAAGCCACGCATGTCAGTTCAACCGTGTGGCTATCAATCACTTTGATTGCCCCTGCAGCGGCTGTCCCAGTGTCAGGATCAATAAGGGAAGCCATACGGCCAGCCATTGAATTGCCTTCAACTGATTTATCACACCAACCCTCAATATTACGCGCCACATCTTCGGCTGTAAAATCGTCGCCGTTATTCCATTTCACACCTTTGCGAACGTTCAGCGTATATTTTGAAGCGTCCTCATTTGCGCTCCAGCTTTCCAATAGGTTAGGAGTTATTGACCCGTCGTTATTGTACTCAACCAAATATTCCAAATAGCCGCCGGTAAAATGTGCCAATTGCGTCCAGTCAAAAGTACGCGGATCTTTTAACCCAATAACATCCATCTGCATGCGCATTGTTCCGCCCTGCTGCAAATGACCACCCGCCTGAGCAGGCCGCGTTAGCCCCCCTAACGCATAGGCAGCAGATGCTGTAAGCCCCAAGGCGGTTGTTCTGGATAGGAACTCACGCCGGCTGAGCTGACCTTTCTGAAACTCTTTCGCATACATTTTCGTTGCGGGATGCACTTTTTCGTAATTATTATTTATTTTTGTCATCTTAAACTCCCTAGACATTTATTCCTGTGATCTGGTTGGACAATTCAACCAAGACCAGCTTTGTATTTTAGACGCTACCTAATTCAACGCCACATTGATATAAAAAACCGACCCTTTGCGGTTGATTGGCGCATTATACAGCCCCTGCGCGCGCTAGATTTGATCCACCAAACCGGAAATCAAACCGTTTTCAACCTCTGCAACAATAGTCATGGCGCGCCAATATCAACGCCCCAGAGCGTTTAAGAGCGCAAATATAATTTCAATCTTAAGCAGCACCAACGCGGTTCGACGCCCAGCGCTGTACTATTCGCCTCATAACCCATCAGCTTCATCTAAAGGCTTGGCATTCATAAAACTGCCACCGACCCGCCAGACCATAAATTAAGAAAGCCGCTTTATTCTTGTGAACCCTGCTGCACAATCGTGGTTGTAGGGAAGGGAATTTCGATCTTTTGTGCATCAAAGTTGTCTTTCACCTGGCGGTTTAGGTCCAGACGCAAAGTCCACAAATCGCTTGAATCGCACCAAATACGCACCACGAAATCAACCGAACTTTGGTTTAGGTTGCTCACTTTAATGACCGGCGCTGGATCTTGGTGAATACGCTTATCGGCAGCGATAACCTGCGCCAACACCTCTTCGACCTGTTTTAAATCGCTGGCATAGGCAACGCCAAAGGTCACATCCAATCGCCGTGTTCCATAGGCAGAAAAATTCGTGATCGGAGCGCCCCAAACTTGGCCATTGGGAACGATGATCTGTAAGTTATCCGGGGTTCCCAATTCGGTGGTGAAAATAGAAATCTCTTTCACCGTACCCGATTGCCCGGAAACCGAAACATAATCGCCCCTCTTAAAGGGCCGAAATACAATCAGCATAATCCCTGCAGCAAAATTAGACAAAGTGCCCTGCAGCGCCAAGCCAACCGCCAAACCCGCCGCCCCCAGAAGCGCTACGATTGACGTGGTCTGAACGCCAAAGCTATTTAAAACAAAAACACTTCCGACAGCAAGAACGACCACTTGTGCAAATTTGCTGAGAAACACAAATAACGTGTCATCAAGTTGCTCATAGCGAAAGCCCAGTTTGGCAATCCAAGATTTCACAAACCGCGAGGCGAATAGCGTGATTACAATCGCTGCAATCGCAGCCGCCAGATTGCTCAAAAACGCCGTTACCGGTTCGGCCATTAAAATTCCGCTTAAATCCGCTATCTCCGTCATCAACCGCTCCTTTTGACAAGCCTATAAGAGCCTTAAATTCCGTTAGAAACAAGCCCAAGTTTGCCGTCAGATCGCTTCTTCAAAGCGCCTTATTTTGTGGCGAGGCGCGCCTTTTCCAAAAAGACCATTGAAAGTTTTGGACCTTGCCCGCAGGGGTGATATGCGCTTGCTGACACTCTTCCAGAAGCTGGAAATTTACCGAAAACCGCTTTTTGAGAGCCTGAATATTATATCGCTGTACGGGCAAACCGGAACATTTAAGCGGCCCATCTTGCGCGAATGTTGCGCAGATGAAATACCCCCCCGGCACAACCGCATCCGCCAGAATACGGGCGTAGGCGGCTTGTTCCTCTTCACGCGTTAAAAAATGAAAAACCGCCCGATCATGCCACAGCATAAATTGTTCACTGGCAAACCAAGTGCGGATATCCGCCTCAATGATTTTGAGGCTATCGCCCGCGGGGCCTAGGCGTTTTTTGGTTTTTAAAATCCCGCCAGCGGCAATATCCAACGCGGTGATGTTGCTATATCGGGCCGCTATCATCCAATCAATCAGGCAAGAGGCACCGCTGCCTATATCAATAATTGGGTCAGATTTGGCGATGCCCGCGCGCGTGATAAAATCATCACTTAGCGCTGGCGCGGTTTGAAACCAGCTGGTTTGTTCAGCTGGCTTGTTCTGCCACACCTGATCCCAATGGGCTTTTTCCGACATGTGTTTTCACCCTAATACGCTGCGCAAGGGCCAATTGGCCGGCGCTATCCCCTCACGCATTCGTATCCTGAATTGGGTCGGCTGGAAAGCATTTGCAGTTTTACAGCGGCGGGGTTGCGCCGCGCAGCGCATAACAACCGCATGGACTTGCCGCGTGATAAGCCTGCGGCGGCGGCGTTTAGCAGCTAAGCAACCGGCGCCTTGGCGGATAGTGCCGCGGCAATATACCCCTCAATCGCCTGCCGCTGATCAGGCGAGACCCGCAACCCAAGCTTTGAGCGGCGCCATAGAAAATCATCCGCCCCATGGACCCATTCCTGCGCAATGGCCCAATCCAGTTCACGCTGATAAATGCCGCTGCCAAAATCATTCCCCAGCGCTTCCGCCGAGGCCGCCTCGGCAAAAATCTGCTGCGCCTCGCTGCCATATTGCCGGATCAAACGGCGAATGGTGGACGCCTGCAGAAATGGCAAAGCCTCTGCCAAATCGCGGCGCAATTGCGCAACACCATCGACCGGGAAATCACCCCCTGGCAAGGCCACACCAGCAGTCCATTTGGCGCTGGTTGAACCAAATTCTGCATCCACCAACTCCAGCGCAGATTCCGCCAAGCGCCGATATGTGGTGATTTTTCCACCAAACACGTTTAGCACGGGCCCACCGGCGCTGCGATCCACCCGCAACACGTAATCACGCGTGGCCGCGGTGGCTGAACTGGCCCCATCGTCATAAAGCGGGCGCACCCCGGCGTAGCGCCAGACCACATCCTTTGCAGTGACCTCTGCAGCAAAATACTGATTGGCGAAATTCAACAAATAGGCTTGTTCTTCTGCAGAGCATTCGGGTTTTTGCCCTGGATCAGAATGATCAGCATCGGTTGTACCAATCAGCGTAAAATCCTCTTCATAGGGGATGGCAAACATAATGCGCCCATCCTTACCTTGAAAAAAGTAGCTTTTCTCGTGGTCGAATAACTTTCGGGTCACGATATGGCTGCCGCGCACCAAACGCACCTTATCGCGGCTGTTCAAGCGCAAGGCGCCGTTTATCACCGTTTCAACCCAAGGCCCGCCCGCATTTACCAGCATTTTAGCGCTTAGGGTTTGCTGCGCCCCATCTTGGCTTTGCAGCTGAACATGCCACAGCCCATCCGCATAATGCGCCGCAACAACTTTGCTGCGCACATTAATCTTTGCGCCGCGCGCCGCCGCATCACGGGCGTTCAGCACCACCAAACGCGCATCCTCCACCCAACAATCCGAATATTCAAACGCCTGTTTCAAAAAGGGTTTCAACGGCGCACCTTCAGGATCTGTTTGCAAATTCAGACGGCTTGTTCCCGGCAGAATTTTTCGTCCCCCCAAAGTGTCATAAAGAAAAAGAGCCAAGCGCAATAACCATGCAGGCCGACGGCCCTTCATCCATGGCATGATACGCGCCAAAAACCGCGAGACGGGGGTTTCGCTGTCAAAGCGCATCGAGGCGTCATAGGGCAGAATAAACCGCATCGGCCAACTGATATGAGGCATCGCGCGCAGCAAGGTTTCGCGTTCGATCAAGGCCTCGCGCACCAAGCGGAACTCTAAAAACTCAAGATAGCGCAAGCCACCATGAAACAATTTGGTCGAGGCCGAAGAGGTGGCAGAGGCCAGATCATTCATTTCAGCCAATGCAACGGAATAGCCGCGCCCCGCAGCATCACGGGCGATCCCGCATCCATTGATACCGCCACCAATCACAAAAAGATCCACTGGATCGCGTGTTTCAGACATATGTTTGTTCCTGTGTAATATGCAAAGCGGTTGAGGCCGCGTTAAGGCGCTGAACGAAAGCCTTCGGCGGGGCTGACTCTAAAACGATATGATCCAATTGATCCACATCGCAGATTTTATACGGCGCGGGCACGCCAAATTTCGACCCGTCCGCCACCAGAATTTTACAACGTGCATGGGTTAAGATTGCCCGCGCCACCTCCACTTCATGATGATCAAAGTCTAGGATGGCGCCCTCTTCATCCAAAGCCGAAGCTCCAATAATCGCAAAATCCACTTTGTAATGCGAGATCGCGCGCGCCGCCTCGCTACCGATGATCGCGCCATCGCTCATGCGCACCTCACCACCGATTAAATGCAAGGATTTCAAACCTGATCCGCGAAAAATAGGCACCATATTCACGTTGTTCGACAACACCGTCAAATCGCGGTGCTGGCGCAAGGCTTCTGCCACCAATTCGGTTGTGGTGCCGATATTCAGCGCCACTGAGGCGCCATTGGGGATCAGCTTCGCGGTTGCGCCCGCGATCGCTTGCTTGGCCTTCAAATGCACCATGCGGCGATCTTCATAAGCCATCACCGAAGCTCCGCTGATACGTTTTGCGCCGCCATGCGTACGCAGCGCTAGGCCGGCATGGCACAAGACGCCCAAATCACGCCGTACTGTTTGCGTGGCGATGTTCCAGTCTTTCGCCAACAGCTCAACTTCTACCTCTCCTTGCTGGCGCAAGAGCGATAAGAAAGATTCTTGGCGGGATGTGAAGACCATACGCAGCGTTTAACTGACCATATGAACATTTTGCAAGCTCAAATGAACAAATATACCGAACTGATACTGATTTGCTTTGGCTAAAAGTCACCAAAGCCGCAGAGCCGCGCCATCAGAACCACACGCGCACGCTGTTTATCGCGCCGCAAAAAATGTGGCCTCAGCCCCACCAGCCTTCAGCAAGCAAAATAAATAAATAAAAACATTTGATTCCGGTTTTTTAAACGTAAAAGAGGTTCGCCCACCTCTAAACCGCCGGTCGTTGCGCAGCTTCAGGCTGTGCAGGGGCGATGAGCGCTCGCCCGCAAAAGAGGCGACTTTTCGAAAAATCTTACCGAAAAAATAGGCGCTGACTAAACTGCGATTATTATGGTGCTGGAAGCGATCAGAAAAGGCTGGTGCGTCTCATCAGGCCAATTCAATCGAACCAGAAAGGCTTTGATCTGTTTTCGCGTTTATTGGCAGCCGCGCAACCCGGCGCTTATTTTGGCGGCGTAGCGGCTGATTTTTGACCGTCTCAGGCTGAACGGGTCTTGGCACGAAGCAACGCGCAGTCATGCCCTGTACGACACCTATAATCTGGCCTCACCCTTTCTTGGCAATCGCACTGACATTTCCGCGTATATTCAGACCGCGTTCAATCTTGATTGCCCGCTCAGACGGTCCAACCATCCAAGCACTATGCGGGGCGATACTGCCCATACGCACCGCTCTTTTGAAGATGCGCGGGTTCACACAGCCGTGGTTTTCACGCAGGACAGCACGTATGCATGCCCGCTTTCAACGGATCAAAGCGCTCTGCAAGGTCAAACCAGCAGCGTTACAAAACATAACGGCTAAGATCGGCACTTTTGGCCAGATCACCCAAATTATCTTCCACAAATTTAGCCGTGACCTCAACGGTCTCACCGGCGCGGTCAGGGGCGGCAAACGACAGCTCTTCAAACACCCGCTCGATCACCGTATAAAGCCGCCGCGCACCAATATTTTCCACCGACAGGTTCACTTGCGCGGCTATTTTTGCCAGCGCGGCGATCCCCTCTTCGGTAAAGTTAACCACAACACCTTCGGCCCCCATCAGCGCGGTATATTGCAGGGTCAACGCATTATCGGTCTCGGTGAGAATACGCACAAAATCTTCTTCGCTGAGCGCGCGCAATTCAACCCGGATGGGCAATCGGCCCTGCAATTCAGGAAGCAGATCCGACGGTTTGGCCACATGAAACGCGCCCGAGGCAATGAACAAGATATGATCGGTATTGACCGGGCCATATTTCGTACTGACCACGGTGCCTTCGATCAAAGGCAGCAAATCGCGTTGTACACCTTCGCGGCTGACATCACCGCCACGCGCATCGCTGCGCGCGCAGACTTTATCAATTTCATCCAAAAACACGATGCCATTTTCTTGCACCGTTTCGATCGCAGCGCGGGTAACACTGTCATCATCTAGCAGTTTATCCGCCTCTTCCCCAACCAAAAGATCATGGCTATCAGACACTTTGATTTTGCGCTTCACCGTGCGTTGACCAAACGCTTTGCCAAACAGATCGCCTATATTCATCATCCCCATCTGGCTGCCGGGCTGTCCGGGAATATCCAACATGGGTGTGGGCGTGCTGGTATCGGCAACGTCAAGTTCGATCTCTTGATCATCCAGCTCGCCAGCGCGCAGCTTTTTGCGAAACATTTCGCGCGTGGCAGAACGCGCATCGGATCCGGCAATGGCTTCTATTACCCGATCTTCCGCCGCCTGAGCGGCCTTTGCGCGCACATCATCGCGCATCTGCGCGCGCGTCATCGCGATGGCAGAATCAACCAAATCGCGGATGATTTGCTCGACATCTCGCCCCACATAGCCCACTTCGGTGAACTTGGTTGCTTCAATTTTTATGAAAGGGGCTTTCGCCAGTTTGGCAAGCCGCCGGCTTATTTCGGTTTTACCCACGCCGGTTGGCCCGATCATAAGGATATTTTTAGGATAAACTTCATCGCGCAAGCTGGCATCAAGTTGTTTGCGCCGCCAGCGAGAGCGCAGCGCCACGGCAACGGCGCGCTTCGCATCGCGTTGCCCGATAATATAACGGTCAAGTTCTGAAACAATTTCACGCGGAGTTAAGTCAGTCATTTAATCCTCTGATCGATAAGGGGGAAGGTTAGATTTGCCGGGAAACTCTGGCAAGGCACGCAACACTGCGCCGCGCATTTGCACCCACCAAGTGCCCAATGCCGTAAATAGCACGCCGAGTATAAACACAATCGATACCCCGCCAAATGCCTCTCCCAGCGCTTGGTTTGTGATCCAAACAATCACGGCGATAAAATAGAATAAGCCCGCTGTTAAAAAAGAACGGCGATCAATAATCAACGCAAAAACGGTTACCAATAAAAGCAGACCCGCCATCGAAAGATAACCAGTTGTCCCGCCCAATTTATAAAGGGAGAAAGCTGCCGTATTCACCAAGGCCGGCGCGGCAAGAATATGCAGCCAAAATCCAGTTGCCGAAAATCGACCCAAGCGGTGCGGATCCTGCATGTCAAACCAAAGCCCCAGCGCCATCATTGCAAAGCCAAGACCAAGCGAGGCATAGGCCACCGGTGCACCGATGCCTAAATTGAAAAACATTTCCGGAAAATTTGCGGGCGCAAGGGAGATATCGGTTAGGTCAAGCGCCACGCTATAGCTCAACAGCATCGCGAACAGGCCAAACAAAAACATCGCAAACGGCAGTTTGAAAACTTTAAAATATAAAGCCATGCCCCCCATACCAAGCGCTGCCAGCGCCATAAGAGGCGCTTTTTCAAAGCTTCCAAGCTCGAAAAAACCAATTGAAAACACCGCGCTGCCATTCACCGCGGCGCCCAGCGCCAAAGCGATGCTGGGCAAGCTCATCCGGCGTATCAGCGTGAAATAGCGCGCCAGGCCTAGGCATAAAACCAAACAACAAAAATGCGCAAACATCCAAGATACAGACAGTCCAATCAGTCCCAGCGCACCGCCCCATAACAGGCTTAACCCCAAAGTGACAAAAATTTCCGAAAACCCTCTAAAAAATTCAAAGGGCTCATCATCGCGCGACAACGCGGCGCGAAACCCAAACTCTGTTTGAAGATGTACCGAAAGACGTACCGCCTGGGCTTCATTTAAAATACCCGCCTGAACGGCTGACCGCAACGTTTCAGGCGGGATAAGGGTCATTCTGAAAGATCCTCGACCGTCAGTTTGCCATTCGTGTAGACGCAGATATCAGCGGCGATCGCCATCGCCTCGCGGGCAATTGTTTCTGCGTCTTTATCGCTATCCATCATGCCACGCGCTGCCGCCAAGGCAAAATTGCCACCCGAGCCGATCGCCGCAATATTATGCTCTGGCTCAAGCACATCACCGGCGCCCGTGATCACAAAAAGCTTTTTGCCATCGGTGACGATCAACATCGCTTCCAGCTTTTGAAGATATTTATCCGTACGCCAATCTTTGGCCAGTTCAACCGAAGCCCGTTCTAGCTGTCCAGGCGCGGCTTCCAGCTTTGCTTCAAGCCGCTCCAAAAGCGTAAACGCATCAGCGGTTGAACCCGCAAAACCTGCAATCACGTCAAAACCGCCGGGGGATAAGCGGCGCACTTTGCGCGCTGTGCCTTTGATCACCGTTTGCCCCAACGAAACCTGACCATCCCCCGCGATCACCACTTTGCCCGATTTTTTAACGCCGATAATCGTGGTACCATGCCATCCGGGAAAATCACTTTGGCTCATACGCCTCTCCTTTTTACGCTCTGCGCTATCCGTGATATGCGCTGCATTAACGCGCATGCATAAAGTTCGGGTTTGGTGCGAAAAAGGGCACCAAAGGTGCCCAATTCGACATCACAGCATCTCAGAGAGCTTAAATGCTATCTTCTATCCAGCTTTGCAGTGCGGCTTTCGGTGCAGCGCCAGCGCGGTTCGAAATCACTTCGCCATCTTTGAAAATAAACAACGCCGGAATACCCCGCACCCCCATGGAGGCGGCGGAATTTGGGTTTGTATCCACATCGACTTTGGCGATTTTAATTTTGCCGGCCATTTCAACCGACAGCTCTTCCAGCGCCGGACCGATTTGCTTGCAAGGGCCACACCATTCCGCCCAAAAATCAACCACGACAGGAACGTCAGAGTTTTTTACTTCGCTGTCGAAAGTCTCGTCTGTGACGGCAACTGTAGCCATTTTCGTATCTCCTGAAACCACATTTCTGATAGCGGGAACCTAGGCATCGCGCCCCTAAAGGTCAAGGGATGGCTCGGAAAATACGTTTGCCAAGAGCGCGTCCGGCAAGGGCATCAAACGCGCCTGTTTGGTCCAGAGCAGCGCCGGGATTATCTGATGGTCAGGATAGGTACGGGCGATAACCGCAGCATAAGCGGCCATCTGACGCAAAAGTCCCAATGGCACCTCTGCCGGGCTTTCTGGAACTTGCGCATTTGATTTAAAATCAACCAGCCAAACAGCCGCCTCTTGCACCACCAAACGATCAACAATGCCGTAAACCTGCTTGTTCTCAAGGCCCGCCACTGGGCCTGACAAGGCCACTTCTGCAAGCGCATCAAAACCAAATAAAAATTGCAAATCGGGGGTCTTTAAAACGCCCAGAACTTCCGCTTTAAGCGCCTCAAACGTCTCTGCAGAGGCGGGCAAACCTGCCTGATCCAAAATTTTAGAACACATATCGGGCCAGAGCGCAGGATCAAGACTTGGCAGCACTTCAAGCAATTTGTGAATTTGCAGTCCCCGTAACTTTGCGTCTTCATCCGTCTCCTCAGCATCCGACTGCAGCGATTTCTCACCCCCCAAATCAGAGGGGCTTAACGGCTTTGGTTGGGCCGGGACCGGCGGCGCCACCTCATTGAAGAACTCTTCCAAAACGAGGCTCGGCACGCTTTGTTCTTCTTCGACCTCTGCGCTACACGGGCCCCAAACGCCATAGTCAAAACGGCGCCCCATACCCGTTGGAAAACGCTGCGATTGCGCCGCAAGAGCCTCAACCCCAAGGCTGATTTTTTGATACCAAGCCCGTTGGTCCGCCCCCAAATCCCCCGCAGCGGCCACGATCAGCCATTTTTCCGCCCGCGTTATCGCCACGTATAACAAACGGTCGCGCTCTTCCTCTTCCGCACGCAGCTTGCGCTCGCGCAATTCGCGCAATCGCGGCGGCATTTCGGCGCGAGGCACTTTCCAAAACGCGCCATCTTGGGCGACCAATAAATCATCGTGCAACCGCGCGTCACGCTTCGCCGTATCGGGCAAAATAACGATGGGAGATTCCAATCCCTTGGCGCCATGCACCGTCATCACGCGGATTTGATTGCCATCTTGATCGGCTTGGCGTTTGATCTCCAACCCGTCAGATTGCATCCAAACCAAAAACCCTGTCAGGCTGGGAACCTCGCTGCGCTCATAGGCCATCGCCTGCCCTAAAAGCGCGTTCAGCCCATCTTCGGCTTCTTGACCCAAGCGACCCAAAAGCAGCTTGCGGCCCGCGTAATGCGTCAAAACGCGCTCGAGCAATTCATAGGGGCGCAAAAAATCAGCCTGTAGCAACAAATCATTCAACATCGCAATCAAATGCCCATGCTGATCGGTTGCCGCGCGCAAAACCTGCCAGAGAAACTTTCTGCCGCGCCCCTGCGCCAAAGTGAAAAGCGTTTGCTCATCCCAGCCGACCAAGGGCGATTTTAGCACCACAGCCAAGGATAAATCATCTTCCGGCGTGGCCAGAAAAGCCAAGAGCGCCAATAAATCTTTTACCGCCATTTCAGCGCCCAGTTTCAAACGATCCGCGCCCGCGATCGGTAGGTTTTGGGCTTTGCAGGCGCGAATAATTTCTTGAAACAAATCAGAACGGCGCTGGACAAGAATCAGGAAATCCGCGGCGCGCACTGGCCGCATATGATAGCGGCCGGTTTTTCCAATTTCTTCGGGTATCGCCACCTTCTGGGTGATCATATGGTCAATTTCTTCGGCAATATGGCGCGCCAATTGCACCAAATGATTGTCTTGATCCGGTAGGTCAACAGGGCGCTCCCAAGAGCGATCTTTTTGCTTTTCCACCGCCTCAAGCGCGGGCCATAGATCCACCCGCCCCGGCATTTTAGTTTTAAAGGCCAAATGCTGTTCGCCGGCAGCACCCGACACGCCCGGTGCCGGCGCAAATAACTTATCTACCAATGCCAAAATTGCCGAAGACGATCGAAATGAATGCGCCAGGCTGGCGTCAAATAGCGGCGTGTCAGTGGGTTTCAACCGCGCCGCAAAATCTGCTTTCATCCGATCAAACTCAGCCGGGTCTGCGCCCTGAAAGGAATAAATCGATTGCTTTTTATCCCCAACCACAAAAATCGTTCGGCCGCGATTTGACCGTGCGCCTTGGCCGCTGGTGAATTCTTGGGCCAGTTTTTCGATCACCTGCCACTGAATGGGGCTGGTATCCTGCGCCTCATCCACCAAAATATGATCAATGCCACCATCCAAGCGGTACAAAACCCAATCTGCAACAGCTTGATCCGTTAACAACCCGCGCGCCTTTAAAATCAGATCGTCAAAATCCAACCATCCCCGCGCCTGTTTTTCACGCTCGTAAGCCGGCAGAAAAACCGCAGCAAACGCATAGAGCACGGCGGTTTTCTGGGCTGCCATAAGCCCCAGCCGTTGATCACGGGTATCTTCAACGCGCGCCATTAAGGCGTGAAGCGCAGGCAAATGGGGCTGCAACGCGCCGTCTCTCAGCGCTTTGGTTGGAAAGGCGTCAATTTTTGCGGAAAACGGCGTATTTTTTGTTGTACCCTCACCCCAAAGCAACAGCTGTTCCAACAGGCCAAGCGCCTCAAGGCTTGGCGCAGACAATTTGGCGAGCTTTTCGCCATTACGCTGATCGGTGGAAGATCCGGTACTGAGAACACTGACCAGCGTGCCAATCAAACCCCAGGCATCCTGTGTGAATACCCCTGCGCACAGCGCTTCGCCGGTAAGAGTCACGGGAAGATTCAATCGCCCCCAGATCTCTGCTTTGGCGCTGCCCTGCGCAAATAACTGCCGGTGTTTCAAGACAGAGGCGATCAGGTCCATAACATCCGTTTCGTTACAATAAGCGGCCACTGAACCGATTACCGACTGCTGATCCGAGGCGGAAATGTCATCCAGAATGCTGCCCGCCAATAAGCGACTCGCGCGTTCATCCATCTCATGAAATTGCGGGCTCACACCCGCCTCCAGCGGAAACCGCCGCAACAGCGCCGCGCAAAAGGAATGAATGGTTTGAATTTTCAAACCACCAGGCGCCTCAATGGCACGGGCAAACAGGGTTCTGGCTTTGCGCAGCATCGCCGCGTCAAGTTCGGTTTCAAGACCCAATTGCTGCAACTCATCGCGCAGCGCGGCATCGGCGCGCATCGACCATGCCCCAAGCCGCTCAAAAAGCCGGTTTTGCATTTCGCTGGCAGCCGCTTTCGTATAGGTCAGGCATAGGATATGCTCGGGCAATACGCCATTTAACAACAAGCGCGCCACCCGATCGGTTAACACTTTGGTTTTGCCCGAGCCAGCATTGGCCGATAGCCATGTTGATATTTCGGGGCGCGCCGCAGCAAGTTGGCGCGCGCTGGCGGGATCACGCGCGCTCATCTCAATACCTCTTGACGGGCAGGCGCGCTGAGCGACCATTCGCCATAACGCGACAATTGATCATAGGGTGAATAATCTTCAACGCGAAACAAAGCACGGCGTGCCTGAAACCCTGTCTCTTCGCTTTGATAGCTGGCAATTAAATGTTTGAATTTTTCCCAAGCTTGCGCAAGCGGTTCTTTGTCAAACGGTGCGGCTTGATATTTTTTCGCCGCCCCCAGACCGATAAACGCCGCCTCAGCAACCTCGCCGGGTTGCAGATTTTCAAATCCCCCCTGCTGCGCGATTGCGGCTAGCAAATAAAGCTGCTTGTCAAAAACCTTTTGTTGATCGGGCGTGGGCACCGCGCCGGTTTTATAATCATAGATATAAAGCCCAGCCTCCTGCGAAATATCGATGCGATCCACAATCGCGCTGAGGGTAAATTGCAGCTCGGGCAGCAACACAGCCCCGCGGCCTTCAAGCGCAAGCGGTTGGCCGCGCGCTTGGCGAACCTCTTCTTCGGCGATAACCCAATCTGCCATTGCCCGCAGACGACTGCGCCAGAACGCCTGATGCGATGGCCAAGGCACTTGCGCGCACAGCAAAGCTTCTGAAATTTCAACAAACCGAAGGCGCCGATCCGCCGGCGCGCAATCAGGCCAGGCTTTGATGAACTGCTCCATCAACGCATGATATATCACCCCGCGCAACCGCGCATCCGGGACAGGCTCAATCGGCTCTAAAGGTCGCAAGCCCAAAACATGCTTGGCATAAATCGCATAAGGATCGCGGATCAGCGTTTTGATTTCCGTCACCGAGAGTTTTTGAGGGCGCATCGCTTTTGGCGGCGCCGGCGCCGGGCGCAACGCCACTGGGGCTGGGTGCCATGACTCGAAGCGTTCAACGCGTTTTAGATAGGCATCCCCGCGCGCACGCATCGCCGAAAACGCCTGTACGCCGCCATTTTCAGGCAATCCGTTTAACAAATTGGTCAAGCGGTTTACCCAACGCGCGGGGATTGTTTGAGCCTCATCATTGCGCACTGAGCGGGTCAGCCAAACTTGCCCTGCAGCAATCGCTTGTTGAAAATCATGCGCAGATAGCCCAATCCGACGCTCGGGAAGCAACAATCCCGCCTCATGGCGCAGGCGCCGGTTCAACCAAGGGTCCGGGGGCGGCACTTGCGGCCAAACCCCCTCATTCAACCCCGCCAAAATCAACAAATCTGCGCCCTGAACCCGCGCCTCTAACGTACCCCAGATTAAGATCTTAGGATGCGGAGCATCGCGATCGCGCACTTCATTTTGCGCAAGAACGCCGTTGAACACCCCCGCGTAATCAAACGGCAAAACCGCGCCAGCCGAGGCCGCCGCCGCTTCCAACGCCTTGACCGTTTCGCGGGCTTGGCGCCCGGCCTTTTGCTGCCACAACCCCCCAGCCTCGTCATCCTCATCGGGGCGCGATCCTCGGCAAATCGCTTCAGCATATGTCAAATGTTGCGACAGCAGATCCGCAAATGGCGCAGAATCCGCCGGCCAATGCGCTGCGCAGATTTCAGACACCCAGCCAGCCCATGACAGCGCCATAGGATTATTCTGTTTTTGCGCCCAGGCATGCAAGCCAGCGCTTTGCGGAAACGGGATCGCTTTGGCGCGCAAATAAAGCTCTAAATCGCGGGTCAGCAATAAATGTTCATTTCGCGCGCCCCCGCTATGCGCTAAAGGGTGTTTTAAAAGCGCCAAAAGCGTTGGCGTGCTGACACCCTGCCCCAATATGCCAAGCGCTTGGCGCAACAAACGCCCCGGAGGGCTAAGGTGTAACGGCATGCCCGCGCTGTCATCCGGGATGATGCCCCATTGGCTGAGGGCGGCGCTAACTTGCCGCGTTAGACCCCGATCTGGCGTGATCAAAGCCGCTGTAAGACCTTCTTCCGCTGCTTCGCGCAGCCGCATAGCAATCGCCATGGCCTCAAGGCGCGGGCTAGGCGCTTCCAGCAAGGTCATGGCACTTGTGGCACCCGCAATATCGTGCAAAGCCGGCCCCTCGGACAGCCAGCAATCGGTAACAGGCGCGGGCCGCAACGCCAAAGACACCAAAGCGCCCCGCGCTGGAACCGGCGCTTTCATCCCTGCCCAGCGCGCCACTTGCTGCGGCTGAGCCGCCAATGCCGAAAGCAATTTCACAAAACGGTATTGCGGATGATCTTCGCTGTCCAACGCATGCGCCATGTCAGCCCACGCCGTCAGCGGCATATCAAAATCAAACCCGGGCAAGAGCAAGGCCCCTTGCGGCAGCGCGGCCACAGCTTTCATCAAAGACAGCGTTGTTCCACGCGATCCGGTTGAACCTGCCAGAATGACCGGCGAGGGGATCGGTGCAGTTTGCCAGCAGGCGCTTATCTGTTCGACCATCTGCCGCTGCCGGCTGACCATATCAGGATGCGCGGCCCGCCCTGCAAGATACTCGGCTGCGATGGTTAAAAAAGCATGGGTGCGCTGCCAATGCCCGGATTGATCGCTCACGTTTAACCCTTTTAGGTCTGCAACGCCCACGCCTTCATCCTGCATTTCTTCGATCAGCTGGGCGAGGCTATCGGTTAAATCGAACAGGGCAGAGCGCGCGGCCAGATCGGGCTGCTGAACAAGCAGCTTTTCGACCAACGCCAATAACTCGAAGCGGCTGCTCAAGGCCGGCGGCGCTGCGGGCAGCATAATCTGCGGCGCCAATCCGCTTAAATCATTTAAAACATGCAGTTTAGGGTGCAGAATATTTTCCTTTGCGGCGAATAAATCAGACACTCTACGCGCCAAACGCTGGGTGTTCACGATGATTTGCACGCGCGCCAGATCGGCCGGTGGGGCCATGGCAAACTTTGCGCAAAGCCCATCCACCAAAGCGGCGGCAAAATCAGCACCGGGGGGCAATCCAAAAAGCGTCTGATCTTTAAAATTCACCTAATTTGCCTTTGGCATATGGGAATGAGACAGCATGTTTTGGGCGCATGCCAGCCCTTCAGGATGGCCAACATCGCACCAGTTGCCCCGATACACCGCGCCATACACGCTCTGGCGCTCTATCATCTGGGCCCATAAAAGATTGAGCGAGAAGGCGCGTTGTTCAATGGCCATCAATCCATCCGTTTTTATGATTTGAACACCAGTGTAAACCAAGTTGCCTCCGCGCTGCAGACAGCCATTCTTTGCCAGCGAAAAATCGCCTGCCCCGCTATGGCCCTGCGCATGGGTCCGCTCAATGCACAGCAGCAGCGCCTCCATCCGCTCTGGCCGCCAGCGCGCGCGCAAAGCGGCAATCGGATTTTCACCCTGCCAGATCGCATCTGAATTTATCGTTACCACGGGGCCCGCTCCCAATTGCGGCAACGCCGCTTTTAATCCGCCCCCCGTCTCAAGAATATCCGGCAGTTCAAGCCGCGTTTGCACGGGCGCGTCGCGCAAATGATCCGCAAGCATCTGATGCTTGTAATGCAGATTAACAAGGATCGTCTGAGCGCCGCTTTCGCGCGCAATATCAACCGCATAATCGATCAACGCCCGCCCTTTTACAGGCACCAAGGGTTTGGGTTTATCTTTTGTCAGCGCCCCCATGCGGCGCCCGAAACCAGCAGCAAAAATCATCACGGGAAAAGGGGTTTTGGCCATCATGTGCATTTAAACCGTCCAATTTAAATTTGCAGGGCTGGGAAATTCTGCATCGATCAAAGCCTTAAGCCCTTGCAAACCCGGAGCGCGTAAATTGCGTTGGATATAGCGCCAGACCCGGGGCATATGCACCAGATAATTTGCTTTGTTTTCTTGCAGGGCCAGCCGCGCGAAAACCCCCAAAATACGCAGATTGCGTTGCACCCCCAAAACCGCATAAGCGCGCTGAAAGGCCCGCGCTTCTAGGCCCGCCTGCGCCACAAAATACGCGATCAAACCAGCCTCCATACTGGCGGGAATATCGCGGCGCACATCCTGCAAAAGCGACATAAGATCATAGGCGGGGTGGCTTTGAAACGCATCTTGAAAATCCAAAATACCCACACAGGCCGCACCGCGGCGCGCCGGCAAATAAAGAAGGTTTTCCGCATGGCAATCGCGCAGCGCCAGAACTGGCGCGCTTTGCAGCGCAGCCGCGAGCAAATCGGTAAGCGCAGCAAGCAGGGCGGATTGATCCGCCTCAACGCGTGCTGAGCCTTTATAAAATTCAAAAGCGGGCGTGATCATGACAGCCAAATCCTGTGCATCGGGCTGCGCTAAAAAGGCCGGAGGGTCGCTTGCCTGCACCGCAAGCAGCATATCAACCGCCTTTTGATAAATTGGATAGGCGCTTTGCGCGCCCTTTGCCCAAAATCCCGACAATAAATCATCGCCCAAATCTTCAACAAGCAAAGCCCTCAAATCATGATCCGCGCCATAAATTTGTGGAGCGCTGAGATCCTGCGCAAACAAATGTGACGCAATCCGTTGAAATCGCTTTGTTTCACCCACCGCACTGCGCCGCGCATCCATCAAAATGACCGAGCGTTCATTCTGCGATAAGCGGTAATACTGGCGCTGAGACGCATCCGTTTTCAGCGCTACAATCTGCGCATTATGCCATTTATGCTGCCGCAAAAACGCTTGCAACTCGGCGGATATACCCAGATCATTCATCGCTCAAACCCTGCAACCGTGGCGCCCAAATAGACGCCGAACCCTGCAATTTGAGATGCCGTTCACTGTCGCTTGCACCGCTGGAAAACGCGATATTTAACGGGCTATATTGAGATAGATCCCCCAGCCGATCCGGCCATTCAATCAGAGAAATCGAGGTTTCAAACGCCTCTTCTAACCCCAATTCAACCGCCTCTTGATGCGAGGTTAAGCGATACAGATCTGCGTGCCAAATCTCACCGATTTGCGTGTCATAGGTTTGTACCAGCGTGAACGTTGGTGAGGGCACTTCTTCAGGAATATCTTGTACCGATTGGATCAGGCTGCGCGCAAAAAAACTTTTGCCAGCGCCGATATGCCCCTCAAGCAGAAGGATATCCCCGCATCGCAAGCTTTTGCCAAGCGCGGCTGCGAAGGCTTGCATATGCGCCTCAGAAGGCATGTGAAATTCGGTTGTAAATAAATTCATAAATCTAAGATGACATCGCCAGTTGCGCGAAACAAGACAGATCGTGCAGCCCGTGAAGCCTTGGTTGTGTGCAAGGCAAGCTTTGAAAGGCCGCGCAAGCCCCCAAGGCTTTAAGCGGTAATCGCAAACACTCCGCCAGCGTCAAAATGCTAAATCTTCATAGCGCGGTTTTCGCCCAGCGCAGCGGTGATTTGTTCAACCGCAGCCCTGGGCCACTGAATTTCCACAATCGCGCCGCGCGGCGTTGCTTTGGCTGCCGGTCTTTGCTGAGGATCATATCCATTGGCAAAGCTTAATTCTGCGCCGGTTCTTTCAAGCAATGTTTTGGCGATAAAAACGCCGAGGCCCATCCCTTCATAGCTTTGCCTGTTATCACGCGCCGCGCCTGTTTTGCGATGCCGCAAAAAAGGATCGCCGATGCGCCCAAGCATGTGAACGGGATAGCCCGGCCCATCATCCAAGATCCGCACAGTGATCATATCGGGGCTCCAATAGCTTTCCACCCAAACCTCTGATTTGGCAAAATCAACCGCATTTTGCACCATATTGCGCAAACCGTGAATGATTTCCGGGCGCCGCAAAGCCAGCGGCTGGCCAAGCCCGGCGCCCTCGATCGGTTCAAAAGACATATTGATTTTCACGCCCCGATCCTTATGCGGCTCGGCTGCCTCACGCAGCACTTCGCTTAAGGGCGCGCTGCGCAAATGCAAATCGTCTTTTCCCGCGCGCCCCATCGAGCGTAAAATATCGCGGCAGCGATTGGCCTGTTCTCGGATCAAGCTTGCATCTTCTTGCAGTTCCGAGCCATCAGGCAAGGCCTCCATCAATTCTGCACTGGTCAATTTTATCGTCGCCAAAGGCGTGCCCAGCTCATGCGCTGCTGCCGCCACCACACCGCCCAAATCGGTAAGCTTTTGTTCCCGGCTCAACGCCATTTGCGTGGCCAATAAAGCGTTTCCCATCGCGTTCATTTCATTCGTAACGCGGCGCGAATACACGCTTAAGAACACCAACGCGATCACGATTGCGATCCAATTTCCAAAGACAAATAACTCTGGAATGCGCAAAAATGCGCCCGCTTGGGTGCGTAGAGGCAAATGATACACCGCCAAAATTGTAACCAAAACGATCGTGGTGCCACCCAGAATGAAATTTGATCGCAGTTTCAAAATTGAGGCAGAAACCGCAACCGGCGCCAAAAGCAAAATGCTGAACGGATTGTGCAATCCACCCGTGAGATAAAGCAAAAAGCCCAATTGCAGCAGATCAAACATGGTCATCATCATGTTTTCAAATTCTGACAGACGTTTGTTTTCAGGAAAGCTGACCATGGCCACCAGATTGCCAATAGCCGACACCGCGATCGCAAGAAGGCAAAGACCCAGCTCAAGCTGCAGATTATATGCCTCTTTGGCAATTAAAATCGCCGTCAACTGGCCCGCAATCGCCACCCAGCGTAGCAGAATTAAAGTGCGCAATCTAATCCAATTGCTGCGGCGTTGATCTGAAAATAAATTGACGTCGTGTTCAGTCATCATCTTCCTGCCGGTTGACGTGGGTTGTTAGGAAACATAGATCCCATAAAGGCCAAGCAATGGCAATTACTCTAAGGAATCCCTTATGCAGAACCGTTTCACAGTGGTGTTGGGCGCCGGGTTTGCCCTGTTACTTTTGTTTTCTTGGCTGGCGGTCTCCACATTGTTCATGCCCCGTTCAAGCGATCGTTTCGCGCAATGCCGCGCCAGCGTGATTGCGGGTGGCAGCGAACAGATTGGGGGTGCGTTCACGCTAGTAAACCAGCACGGGCAGAGCATGTCGCAAGACGATGTCAGCAAAACTCCGGCTCTGCTTTATTTTGGATATACGTTCTGCCCCGATATCTGCCCAATGGATACGATGCGCAATGTTGAAGCCGTGGATCTGCTGGAAACGGCCGGACAAAACGTAACGCCCGTTTTTATCACCATCGATCCGGAGCGAGATACACCCCAAGTCTTGGCAGAATTTGCCGAGGTGATGCATCCAAGACTGATCGCATTAACAGGCAGCGATGCCCAAATCAAAACCGCAAGTAAAGCGTTTCGGACCTATTACAAAGCCCATGACCAAAACGATCCGTATTATTTGGTCGACCATTCAACAATGAGCTATCTGCTGCTTCCCGAGCATGGGTTTGTCGAATTTTTCCGCCGTGATTTACCCGCCGAGCAAGTGGCCGAGAAAATCAGCTGCTTTTTGAACGCAGCTTAAACACTGGTATTATTTGACCAAGGCGGGTGGCCGCATTAGATGTAAATCAAAGGCAACCGCTCAGGAGGCGACCGCGTGTCAGAACGAACATATCAGGATCTGGGCGAAGACCCTTCGCTTTTGCTGGTTGATGATGATGACCCGTTTCTCAAACGGCTTGCGAAAGCCATGGAAAAACGCGGCTTTGAGGTTGAAACCGCCGGATCAGTGGCCGCTGGGCGTGCAATCGCAACGGCGCGATCTCCAGCATATGCGGTGGTTGATCTGCGGCTGGAAGACGGCAATGGCCTAGATGTTGTGGAAGTGCTGCGCGAAAAACGCCCCGATTGCAGGGTTGTAGTTTTAACCGGATACGGCGCCATAGCCACCGCAGTGGCCGCAGTGAAAATTGGCGCCACCGATTATTTATCCAAACCCGCGGATGCGATTGATATCACCAATGCGTTATTGGCACGGGGGGATGATTTGCCCCCACCGCCGGAAAACCCGATGAGCGCGGATCGCGTACGCTGGGAGCATATCCAACGGGTGTATGAGCTCTGCGACCGCAACGTCTCGGAAACCGCCCGAAGGCTGAATATGCATCGGCGCACCCTTCAGCGTATTTTGGCCAAGCGCAGCCCGCGGTAAAACCACCCCGATTTGGCGCAGTAAAGCAACCCGCGCTGCCTATAATTTCGATATAAGGGTCTGGTATTTGGAAATATAATCCCGCTTTACCAGATTGGGTGGCCGCAGTTTAACCGTGAAAGCTGGCACAAGATCCATTGGCATTTTGCCAAAGAACCGGTTGGCTTCTTGTTGTGAAAATCCGGCAATCTGGGTGGCCTCAAGCCAGGCGCTGCACTTATCGGCCTTTTTAATCTGCGCTTTAATTTTGGCCGGCAGTTTTGCGGGTAGCCCAAAACGGATATGAATAGCGGCGGTCAGGCGCTCGTCCAAAGCTTCATAGCCTGCGCCAACGGCCGCTTTAACCGGCGAAATCATATCCCCTATCACGTATTCCGGTGCATCATGCAACAAGGCTGCGAGCTGCCATTTGGCCTCGATTTTGGGAAAAAGCCGTTTGGATAACTCTACCACCAACAAAGAATGTTCGGCGACAGAATAGGCAAACTCGCCCTGCGTTTGGCCGTTCCAGCGCGCCACAAAGGCCAAGCCATGGGCGATATCTTCAATCTCAATGTCAACTGCCGTTGGGTCAAGCAAGTCCAATCGCCGTCCAGACAGCATTCTTTGCCAAGCGCGTGGTTGTTTCATGGGGTCCTCGAATAATCAGAAATAATATGACATGCGGGCTTTTTGCTAACAAGGGCTGCGCGTCATCTGCCACCGTTTCAAATCCAAAAAGGTCAAAATTGCCGCGTCTAAAGCGCCATGCATAAAAAAAGGCGTTTGTGGTTCCTAGGCCAATTGCCGCAGGTCTCACCGAGAGCCTCTGCACATTCTTGAAGCTTGCAAATGCTTGTGATAGGCGACCCCAAACCTTTAGGAGATGCCGATGAGCACGGATTATATCGTAAAAGACATTGCGCTGGCAGAGTTTGGCCGCAAAGAGCTGAACATTGCTGAAACCGAAATGCCGGGCCTGATGGCGCTGAGGGCCGAATATGGTGAAAGCAAGCCATTAAGCGGGTCGCGCATCGTCGGCTCTTTGCACATGACCATTCAAACGGCGGTGTTAATCGAAACGCTGGTTGAATTGGGCGCTGATGTGCGCTGGGCCTCTTGCAACATTTTCTCCACCCAGGATCATGCAGCGGCCGCGATCGCAGCCGGGGGCACACCCGTCTTCGCGGTGAAAGGCCAAACGCTGACCGAGCATTGGGATTATCTCGACCGGTCTTTCATGTTTCCAGAGGGCGCGAATATGATCTTGGATGATGGCGGCGATGCCACGCTATACGTCTTACTCGGCGCCCGCGTTGAAGCCGGAGAAACAGACCTGATCGCCGTGCCCACATCAGAAGAAGAAGAAGCGGTTTTTGCACAGATCAAAAAGCGTATGGCCGAAACCCCGGGTTGGTTCACCAAACAACGCGCAATGATCAAAGGCGTATCCGAAGAAACCACAACCGGCGTGCACCGGCTTTATGAATTGGTCAAGCAAGGCCAATTGCCGTTTCCGGCCATCAACGTGAACGATTCGGTCACAAAATCAAAATTCGACAATAAATATGGCTGCAAGGAATCCTTGGTGGATGGGATCCGCCGCGCCACAGATACGATGATGGCGGGCAAGGTCGCCGTTGTGTGTGGATATGGCGATGTTGGAAAAGGCTCAGCCGCCTCATTGGCCGGGGCTGGCGCGCGCGTCAAAGTAACAGAGGTTGATCCGATCTGCGCCTTGCAGGCCGCTATGGATGGGTTCGAAGTGGTTGTTTTGGAAGATGTTGTGAACAGCGCTGATGTGTTTATCACCACCACGGGCAATAAGGACGTGATCCGCATCGAGCATATGCGCGAAATGAAAGATATGGCCATCGTGGGCAATATCGGCCATTTTGACAATGAAATCCAAGTGGCCAATCTGAAAAACCACAAATGGACCAATATCAAAGACCAAGTGGATATGATTGAAATGCCGTCGGGCAGCCGTTTGATTTTACTCTCCGAAGGGCGCTTGTTGAACCTTGGCAATGCGACGGGCCATCCCTCATTCGTGATGTCTGCCTCTTTCACCAACCAAGTATTGGCCCAAATTGAACTTTGGAGCAAAGGCGATAATTATAAGAATGACGTTTATATTCTGCCAAAACATCTGGATGAAAAAGTAGCGCGCCTGCATCTGGAGCGGATCGGCGTGAAACTGACCAGATTGGAAAAAGATCAGGCAGATTATATCGGCGTAACCCCCGAAGGCCCGTTCAAACCAGAACATTACAGATATTAAGCCATCGCTTAAAAATACCGGGTGGCCCGGTTAAGAAAAGCGGCCACCCGAAACAAGCCTGCCACAGCACTTTCTCAAAATTTAAACAAATGCTTTATAGTAAAAGTTTGTGCCAAACGCGCATACCCGCTAGGTTTGTTGCATGTTCGCGTCAGGATGGCCGAACCCGTTTCTGAAACCGAAGGTGCTGTGGGAGCGCATTGGGGTGACAGAGGGTTCCGCCCAACGGCGGAGCCCTATTTTTTCAAAAGCCAGACCAGCCCAACACAGCGTGCTGCGGTTTCAATATTTATCATTTTGCCGGGGTGACACCGCTGATTAACCTGGTGGATTTAAACCAGATATTTCAAGAATAATTCGCCACTCTTCAACGCGCACGGGCTGCACCGATAGCCTTGGATTGCGCACAAGCACCATATCAGCCAGCGCCGGAAGCGCTTTAATCTGATACAATGAAACCACATTGGGCAAACCTTGCAAAGCCTTTATCGTTACGCATTGCCATTTTGGATCATCCGTCGTGGGATCTTGCTGCGCCGCATGGATCACCTCAACCAGCCCGATAATCGATTTTTCTTCTTGGGAATGATAAAAGAATCCGCGATCTCCGATTTGCATTTGGCGCATAAAGTTTCGGGCCTGATAATTGCGCACGCCATCCCAAACTTCGCCGGCCGCGCCCTTTGCAATTTGGTCCTGCCAAGACCATGTGCTGGGCTCAGATTTAAAAAGCCAAAACGCCATGCTCATTCCTGTTTTTGAGGGCGCGACATCAAAAGATCTACCGCCTGTGCGACCTCTATTTTATCCTCGGACAACTGAACCACCACCTGCGTAATCGGCAAATCAATTTGTTGGACTTTGGCCAAAGCCAAGGCGGCCTTTGCGGTGGCCACGCCCTCCACTGTGATCAAAGGGTCAAATTTTTTCTGCTGCCCCAGCGCGTGACCATAGCGATAATTACGCGACTTATCCGACATACAGGTTAAGCTTAAATCGCCCAAACCCGACAAGCTTTCCATAGCGTGATCTCGCGCGCCCAAAGACGCTGCAAACCGTTGCATTTCAACATATCCCCGAGCCATCAGCGCGGCACGAGCGCTGTCCCCCAAACCGGCCCCAATCGTAACCCCGCACGCGATGGCGATCACGTTTTTCAACGCCCCGCCCAGCTCAGCTCCGATCACATCCGTGCTGCGATACAGCCGCAAACTGGGGGTTGAAAGTTGCGCTTGCAGGTACAGGCCCGCAGCAGCATCCGCGCAGGCCAAGCTTAACGCCGTTGGCGAACCTGCAGCCAGATCCGTTGCAAAGCTGGGGCCGGTCAACACCGCAGCCTGCGCATTTGGGGCCTGCGCTTGCAGTAACGCAGAGGCCCCTTTCCCGGTTTCCAGATCGATGCCTTTGCAACAGCTTACCAGATATTTAGGGGAATTCTTTTGGGGCAACGCGGAAAGAAACCCACCAAGCTGCTGCATTGGAACAGCCAGCAGAACAATTTCGGCAGCGGCGCATTTGGCCAAATCAGCGGCAATTCCAAGCGCCTCGGGAAACCCCATATTCGGCAATCGTTTTTGATTGCAGCGCGCGGTTTGCATGTTCCGCAACTGCGCGGCATCTCGCGCCCATAACGTAACCCCGGGCCTGTGCTTGGCCAAGGCGATCGCCAAAGCCGTTCCAAACGCGCCAGCACCCAAAATCGAGACCCTCATGCTTTTGGGCCTTTTTTGCCTGCGCCGATCAAACTTGGTTGCCGGGTGTCCAACGGCCATCTAGGGCGGGCGGATAGGTGCATATCATCGCGCCGTCCAAGGCGGTAGAGCTCTGCGGCTGCATAGGCGATCATCGCCGCGTTATCGGTACATAGCGCTAGAGGCGGCGCCACAAAGCGCACCTGCATCGCCGCAGACACCTGCTGCAAAGCCGCGCAAATCTGCCTATTCGCCGCCACGCCCCCAGCCACAGCCAAGCATGGTTGCGCCGGTGCACAGGCCAAATAGTCTGTCAAAGCGCGTTTGGTTTTTTCCGCCAAAACATCCGCTACCGCGGTTTGAAAGCTGGCGCTTAAATCGCACTGATCCTGTGGGTACAGCCCCCCCTGTTCGGCCAAAAGCGCATCACGGCTGCGCAAAACCGCGGTTTTCAAACCGGAAAAAGACATATCGCACCCCGCCCGATCCAAGAGCGGGCGCGGAAACGCAAAGCGTTTGCAATCGCCAGTCACCGCCGCATTTTCAATGGCAGGGCCACCAGGCTGCCCAAGCCCAATCAAGCGGGCCGTTTTGTCAAACGCCTCACCCGGGGCATCATCAATGCTGCCCCCCAAGCGGTGATACTGGTCCGGACCGGAAACAATCAAAAACTGGCAATGCCCGCCAGACACCAACAGCATCAAATAAGGAAAGGCAATTTGATCCGTCAGCCGTGGGGTGAGCGCGTGCCCCGCCAAATGATTCACCCCAAGCAAAGGCTTATCTGCCCCCAAAGCCAAGCCTTTGGCACACATCACACCCGACAACACCCCCCCGATCAATCCCGGGCCCGCTGTCACTCCAATCGCCGTCACATCTTGTAAATCGCACCCGGCTTCCTCAAGGGCATTTGCGACGCAGAGATCCAGGCGCTCAGCATGCGCGCGGGCCGCGATTTCCGGCACCACGCCGCCAAACGCCTCATGCAAATTTGACTGGCCCATCACGATCGATGATTTGATTTCAACCCGCCCCTCGGGCGGGCAGGAAACCACGGCCGCCGCTGTATCATCGCAGCTGCTTTCAAGCCCTAGGAAAAGTGCCGGCCGAGCCGAGATGTTTTCATCCATTGTCTCAAACATGTTGGGGGGGTAACATTCTAATCCATGACAAACAATATCTTGCCTCAACGCCCAACGCTCCTGCTGACCCGGCCCCAAAAAGACGCGCAGGCCTTTGCGCAAGAGGTTTTATCGCATCAGCCCGCCGCACAGATCTTGATCAGCCCGGTTCTTACCATAACGCCCATCGGCACCCTGCCAGATTTATCCGCCTATGCCGCGGTGGTTTTCACCTCTCGACATGCGGTCGCGTGTTTTGCCCACGCGCCTATCCCCAAGAAAATGACCTGCTTCGCCGTGGGCGAGGCCACCGCGGAGGCGGCAAAAAAATTGGGTTTTTCAGTGATAAACAGCGCAGGAGCGGCGCAAGATCTTATCCTATTGGTGCAAAAGACAGGGGCAGCAGGGCCAGTTATTCACCCGCACGGGCAGCATGCCCGGGGCCAGATTGCTACGACCCTCACCAAAAAAGGCATCCCCTGCGCCGAATGCGTGATTTATGACCAAATTGAAACGCCGCTCAGCATTCAGGCCCGCGCTTTGCTCACCCAGCCGCAAGCGCTGCTGGTGCCAGTGTTTTCGCCGCGCTCAGCGCGGCTTTTGCAGCGCTATGGCCCGCTTCCTAATGGCAGCGAGATCATCGCGATCAGCCAAACCGTAGCGGCGTGTTTTTCTACGCAGCCGCATATCAAAACAACCGTCGCATGTCATCCAAATCGCGGCGCGATGCTTAAGGCTGTTTTACGCCGATTTCAGGATATGATGTTGATTGACCCTACGATTAAAGGCACATAATGGCGCAGAAAAATAAAGGAGCAAAGGCCCTATTCGATGGCAGATAACACCGAAAATGCGGCAAATGAACCTGTGCCTAGCGCAGATCAACCGGATAAAAAGACCGACGACTTCTCCGAAGAATTGCCCCAAGGCCCGGGGTCTGAAGCGCCTCTTAATCCCGCCGCTGCCCCGAAGGCCGATGCCCCCAGACCGACGCCAACCGCGGCTGAGGCAAAGCCCAAAAATCAAGGCTATCCCTCGCGCGTTACAACTGCGATTGCGGGGGCGGCAGGGGCAGCTGCCGTGATCGCTTTGGCGTTTTTATCGGGCGTTTTTATCACCCCATGGACGATGCCACCCAGTGCAGATCAAAAATTTGGGGCAGAGATCGCGGCGCTGCAAAGCGATCTGCGCAGCCTTAACACCGCGACAGGCAGGCTGCGCGCAAATGCAGGTCAAATGGCTCAGCAAATCAAAGATTTGAGCAATAACACTGCAAGAATTACGCTTGAAACGCAAAATCAACAGGCCAACGCAACGCTGCGCGCGCTGCGCGATGACGTACAAAATTTACAGACCGCCTTTGGCGCTTTAAACGCCGTCAACACAACTCCATCTGCTCCGGCAGTGGCGCTGAGTGAGCTTGCAAGCACGCTCGACGCACAGCAAACACGCATCAACGCGCTACAAAAAGCTATTGATGATTTGATCAGCAGAGACAAACACAGCACCGAGCAGGCGCAAAATCAACACCAAAGCCGTGAACTTACGCATTTGCTAGCTGCCCTCGAAGACGCGCTGCGCGACAACCGCCCCTATCGGCAAATCTTAATCAAAATCAGCGCTTTAAGCGATCTGGCGATACCGCCGGCGCTTGAGCTTGGCGCCGATCAAGGCGGGGTAGATTTAGAGCAATTGAAGCAGCAATTTCCGTCAGCGGCGCGGCGGGCCTTGGCCGCCAGCGATCCCGCAGAGCCCGCTAATCTCAGCGCGGCCCGGCTGGGCGCGTTTCTAAAGCGACAATTGAATGCGCGATCGCTGGCTCCACAAACGGGCGCAAGCACGGATGCAATCTTATCGCGCGCAGAAGCGGCTTTGGCCTCGGGCGACCTATCCGCCGCATTGGCAGAGATTGCGGATCTGACGCCCGCACCAGCGGCCCAAATGGCAGCTTGGAAAGCGCTCGCAGAGCAGAAACTGGCGCGCCAGAACGCGCTGCTGTCTTTACGCCGGTTGATTGAAGGGTAAGATAGCCATTATGTTAATTTCACTGACAAAGATTTTATTATTTCTGGTCATTGTGGCGGCCTTAGCGCTTGGGGTTGCGTATCTGATCGATGGGCAGAACCTGATCCTAGGCAATGTGCAAGCCATCGTGGCGGGCACGGAATATACGCTCACACCGCTGCAGGCGGTGCTTGCGCTCTTTTTATTCAGCGTTTTGGTTTGGATTGGGTTGAAAATATTCGGGCTGCTTATCGCCGTTTTGAAATTTATCAATGGCGATGAAACCGCCGTCACGCGCTATTTCTTTCGCAACCGCGAACGCAAAGGCTATCAAGCGCTGTCCGAGGGGTTGCTGGCGCTGGCCTCGGGTGAAGGCACGCTTGCCTTGAGCAAAGCGGTGAAAGCAGAGCGCTACCTGAACCGCCCTGCCTTGACCAACGTGTTGGCCGCTCAGGCCGCAGAATTAACCGGTGATCAACGTAAAGCGGAAGAGATTTACAAGCAGCTCATTCAAGAACCCAGCACCCGCTTTGTTGGTATTCGCGGCATTATGAAACAAAAATTAGCCGATGGAAAAACCGATATCGCGTTGAAACTCGCGGAAAAGGCTTTTGCGCTGAAGCCAAAGCACGTTGAAACGCAAGACACGCTTTTGGCGCTACAAGCCCAATCAAAAGATTGGCAGGGCGCGCGCCATACGCTTGGCGCCAAGCTGAAACATGGCGCTTTGCCGCGCGATGTTCATAAACGCCGGGATGCGGTGCTGGCGCTTTCGCAGGCCAAAGACGTGCTCGGGCAGGGTCAAAGCATTGAGGCCCGCGAAGCCGCGATTGAAGCCAACCGCCTTTCTCCCGATTTGGTTCCCGCCGCGGTGATGGCCGCGCGCAGCTATCTAGACGCGGAAAAGCCCAAATATGCCTTAAGGGTGATCAAGAAAGCCTGGCAAGCCCAACCGCATCCAGATTTGGCGAGTATCTTCGCCGAACTGGCCCCAGAGGAAACACCGCAGCAGCGCCTCAAGCGGTTTTCAGTGCTGGAAAAACTTGCCCCAGCGCATCGCGAAACGCGGCTGGCGCTTGCCGAATTGCACCTATATGCCGAGGATTTTCCAGCAGCAAAACGCGCCGTGGGCACCTTGCTAGAGACCGAAGCTGATGCAAGAGTGCTTACCATTATGGCAGCGATTGAACGCGGTCAGGGCAGCCCAGACAAGGTGATCCGAGGCTGGTTAACCAAAGCCTTGGCCGCGCAGCGCGGCCCGCGCTGGGTCTGCGATAGCTGTCATGGGGTCAACACTGTTTGGTCCGCAACCTGCCAGCATTGCGAAGCCTTTGATACGTTAAGCTGGAGGCCCGCCCCCATAGAGGATCTGAGCACATCAAACGGATTGGATATGGTGCAACTTTTGATGGCTGAGGCAAATCCCGAGACAGCTGAAGGAGGCAAGCCAAATCCAGAGAAAGCGTTAGATGTTGACACTCCAGCCCCTGAAAGCGCGGCAATCGAGCTATCTGAACAAGCCCAAGAAAAGCCTATAAATTGAGCTTTGCCTGATCTGATATATTCCTGTAAACCGCTTTTAGGGCCGGTGTAGCTCAGTTGGTAGAGCACGTCATTCGTAATGATGGGGTCGTAGGTTCAAGTCCTATCACCGGCACCATAATTGAATCTAACGCATCGTAATACCTCACTATTTTGACTTTGACAGTGAGCCGTAGACCATGCTGGTAACCAAATCTAATAGCTACACGTTCCAAAAAGACGGCGTTTGGTATTTCTCCCGTAGAGTTCCCGCAGACTTACGACGGCATTACAGAACGGGTAGGATCGCCTACTCGTTAAGAACCAATTCCATCAAGGATGCTCGTGTTCGGGCTATGAGCGATGCCGCTAAATTGGATCGACATTGGCATATCCTGAGAATCTCTTCGGATGATCTACCAGGGAAGCATCTTCTCGCTGATGCTGTTAAGGCAGATGTCATTTATACACCGAAAGATGACCGCCAGCATTATAAAACCAACCGGATTTCCTTTTGGCTTGGAACACAATCCGCACGTGAGGCCATTGCTCTGGCTCGGACTGCTAGTACAAAGCTTGAATCCTAACGGCATTCTCTTAGGCTCGCTTACGCAGAAATGCACGCTCAGCACTTAATGTCTTTTAGAGGTAAGAATAGCGGTAAACACCCCGCAATAGCGGAGCCCATAGATTTGAGCCTGACTGAAATTTGTGAGATGAACCTGCGCCTCAAAGGGGTCAAACAAGACCAAGACATTCCACAATGTTGTATAGCGGCCGTCAGGCTATGCCGTGAGAGTAACCACGAATAAACCTTAAGGCACTCTTTTGCAAAGATGCAGCAACTGTGAACCACAGCCTTAGCGTTACAAAGATACATCTCGCAGGGCAGACGCTCGAAGATCATCGTATGGCTCGCGGCAAAAGCTAACTTTAAGCAACTGCGAGCCTGATCTGCGGATGGACTTTCGATCAGGTCAAGATCGCTCATGACAGCTAGTAAAGGCATTATATTTTACCAAGGCGCTCCTACGGGCTGCATTGATGGCTTAACTGACTGATACCATATCTTCGATAGACAGAAGCGTTTTTGCAAGCGCTGAAGAAATCTCATCATTCTGATACAACTGGGTCGCCACAAACTTATCAATTTCCATGCCGCTATCCGTTTTCGCCAATTCAAGTTTATCCTGAGCCAATTCATCATTGTTTAAATGGCTGTAACAAGCGGCTGCGTAAAACAGGCTGGTTCTGGTTTCAATTTGCATATGTTTAAAAGATTCCAACGCTCCTGAATAATCCTGCAGCAAATAATTGCATACGCCCTGCGTCTCGAACATCAAATCAGATCCGAACGGATTAATGCGGAGTGCCTTATTGATCTGCTCCATAGCCTCTTTAGGTTGGCCCAGATAGGATAGGAGAACAGAGTAACGCGCCAAATGAAAAGTATCACTTGGGCAAATTTCGATAGCTTTTTTATGATGAAAAATAGCCTTTTCCATATCGCCTTCAAACATCAGTTTAATGGCGCCTAAAATCCGATGCGCTTCGGGGTCGTCCGGATCGATTTCCATCGCCCGGTTCACCGATGCAAACGCATCTTCCATCCAATTTGGCGGCATGTCATCGGGAAACCACTCGGAATTATTTGCGAGCGAGCATGTTTTCCATGCATATGCCCGCGCATAATTTGGATCAACCTCGGTGGCTTGGGTGAATAAGCTTAGCGCCTTTTTATTATTTTCAGCCGAAATTGAACTTTTGCGATGAAACTCTAAACCCTGCAAAACCAAATCATACGCTTCCATGACATCCGGCTTTTTATTCGCAAGCTTTTTGACCTGATCGCTTTCTACTTTCCCTACCAGCTTAGCAACAATGGTTGCGACGATCTCATCTTGTACATCAAAAATATCGTCCAGCGTGGTATCAAAATTCTGGCTCCAAAGCCCCGTTTCATCCTCTGCAGACAGCAAAGAAACGCTGATCCGCATTTTTTGCCCCATCTTTCTGACCTTGCCTTCCACCAAATAACGCACGCCCAACTCGGTGCCAATTTCGGTCAGAGATTTATCTTTGACCGAGTAAGAAAAACTGGCATTGCTGGCGATGACAAGCAGGCTTTTATAGCGGGACAAAGCCGAAATTAAATCTTCGCTAAACCCTTCGCAAAAATAGCCCTGCTCTTCATCATTGCTAAGATTTTTAAACAACATCACCGCCACAGAGCCCGCTCCAGCCTGCGAAACGGCAACTTTGGGCTCTGAATCTGCACTCAGCAACCCGCGCGTTGCGCCTTTGCATTTCAGAACGTTATAAGCGCGCACGGGCCGAGTGATATTTTTTAAAGTCAACTCACCGGCATCTTCATATGAAACTTTGACCTTCATTTGCACAAGTTCAAAAATGCTCTCTGAAATGCATAAACCATCCGCAATCGCCTGCGCTTCTAGCCGCGCCGCCACGTTGACGGCATCTCCAAACAAATCGCCATCTGATATAAGAACTTCGCCCATATTCAGGCCTATCCGAAAGCTCATTTTATCTGCATCATCTGACTGACCATTAAGCGCCACGGATTTATTCTGGATTTGAACGCCGCACTCTACCGCATCAACCGGGCTTGGAAATTCTGCGAGCACGCTGTCGCCCGCTGTATTAAAAATGCGGCCGCCTTTTTGTTCAATTAAGCCGTCAATTATTTTACGTCGGGCTTGCAAGTTCATCAATGTGCGATCTTCGTCGAGCGACATCATTTTGCTAAATCCAACAACATCCAATGCGAGTATAGTTGTAAATTTGCGTTTCATAGTAGCACTCCCGTTTTCCGCCGACCCTATTGAGCGGTATGATTTACCTAAAAGCAAGGCTGTTTAGGCGAACACGTTTTGAATTACCTTGCGTCACAGCGCGCGTAATTTCCCTGCTCTGTATTCAATCAACATATTTAAATGACATTTTTAAATTGAGGCACATGCCCCAAGAAGCCACGCGTAGTGCCTTGAAAGATCAGCATAGAGCGTCAAGCACCCGATACGGCCCACTCATTGCCTTACCTTCGATTGCACGAGTCTTTTATTTTTCAGGTGATTAAATCAATATCGCCGCGAAATATTTTTAAGCTAGAAGCCATGCCATGCTGGTTAAGCAGCACAAAATATCAAGAGCGGAACGCCGCGTTATCGAATTTCATCGCGCTAGCTTTGGCTTTGGCTTTGGCTTTGGCTTTGGCTTTGGCTTTGGCTTTGGCCGATTACAGAGTCACACCCCCGATTAAAACCCCAAAGAGGCAGAATACGGCGATTGCAACCCACCGCCGTCGGCGCAACGCGCGCGAGTGTTACGCAACCGCAAAGCAGGTTTTGCGAAATCATGCTTGAAAAGGGGGGGGGGCAGAAAAGCCGCGGCGAAATAGCCTAATTTGGGCTTTTTTCGAAAAAGTCCGGCCACAAGAACGATAGATACTGTTGAAAAACCTGGCCCGCCACGAGGGCGGGCCAAAGTCTAGTTTCTTAAGCGCTGCGATACAATTTGGTCATCGAGAATTCACGATGTCCAAGCGCCTCTGCTGCCGTATTGCGCCCATTGGCGGTGCGGCGGATCATTTCGATCAGCGCATCACCCGCTTGATCAATCGTCATATCGCGGCGCAAAATACCCGATACATCCACATCCACATGCTCGCTCATCGTACGAATTGTGCGCGGGTTGGCGGTAATTTTGATCACTGGAACAATCGGGTTCCCGATCACATTGCCCTGACCCGTTGGGAATGTATGCAACACATAGCCACCGGCGGCCATCAAGGTCACGCATTCAGCCGCGGCTGAAGAGCTGTCCATGAAATAGAGACCCTTGCCAGCTTTTGGCGCTTCGGCGGGTTCCAAAATATCAATGAATTTTGAAGTCCGGCCGATTTTCTCTAGATTGCCCAGCGCTTTTTCTTCGATGGTGGTTAAGCCGCCCTCAATATTGCCTTTGGTCGGCTGGCTGTCTGAAAGATCATCGGTTTGATGCGCAAAAATCACATCATCCTGATAGGCTTTCCACATTTTATACCAACGTTCGCCAACCTCTTCATTCACGGCGCGTTTTTGGCAAATATGTTCGGCACCAGTGATTTCTGACGTTTCGCCAAAGCACCCGTAAATGCCTTCTGGCAACAATTTATCGTACATATTCCCAACGGTTGGGCATGATCCCAAACCAGTGGTGGTGTCAGATTCGCCGCATTTGGTTGAAATCCACAGATCCGCGATCGAGCATTCTTCACGCTGCAATTCAGAAGCGAAATGCACCATGTCTTTCGCGGCGCGCGAGGCATCCATGATGGTTTTCAAATCGCCATTTTGCTCAATTGAGAATCCGACAACCGGTTTGCCAGTTGCGGCAATGCCATCCACAACGCGCTTGGTCCAACCCGGCTCAATACCGATAACAACAACAGCGGCCACATTCGGGTTGGCGCCCGTGCCGATGATAGTGCGGAAATGCAATTCAAGATCTTCACCAAATTGCAACCGGCCATAGGCATGTGGGATGGCCAAAGTGCCTTTGATGTTATTCGCAACGGCTTCACATGCCGCATTTGAAATATCATCCAGTGGCAAAATCAACACGTGGTTTCGCACGCCAACACGCCCGTTTTCGCGGCGATACCCTTGGATGGTGATGTTTGAAAGTTCGCTCATGATAGGGGCTCCTTACCAGCGTTTCGTTTTACAATTATGCGTATGCAGATGATGGCCTTTTTTAACATCATCGGTCATCACGCCTATATCTTCGCCATATTTGAAGACAGTATCGCCTTTGGTCATATCTTGCAGGGCAATTTTATGGCCAATCGGGGCCGCTTGCTCTGAGGCCAACCGAAAGGTTGAGTTGTCATGCGTAACACAGACCAACATATCGGTGCCGGCTTCCAAACCTTCAACAACAACGACCCCGACGCTATCGCCTTGCTCGTGAACCAAAAGATGGGGGATTTCTGACATTGTGGTTTCCTTTTATCAGGGTTTCAAAACTATTTTCGGGGCCTTTATGGCACCTTTGCGGATATCGTGAAAAGCTTGTTCACCCGCAGAAAGCGCGCAGGTTTCAAACCAATCTAACGGGCCCAACTGGCCTGCAAACATGGCTGCAGCAGTGGCTCTGAAATCCGCCGCCGTATAGGTATATGTTCCGATGAATGAGAGCTCTTGCAAGGTGGCGCGCCGGATATCCAAGCCACCTTCGCTGGATCCAAGCCCGATATGCATAATCACCCCGCCAGGGCGTACCACTTGCGAAGCGCTTGCGCGGGTTTGGGTAAAGCCGACACCGTCAATCACCAGCTCAAACGGCTCTGTTTCTGCCAATCCGTCAGGGTGCAGCACGGTGACCGGCAGCATCTCGGCCAAATACGTGCGACGCAGGTCATTGGGTTCCACCAGAGTAACATTTGAAATGCCTTGCGCTTGCAAACACAGCGCAGACCCTACGCCAATTGCACCGCCCCCAAGCACAAGCGCGCGAGCCTGCTCTGGCGCCGTATGCAAGGCTTTACGGGCCAATCGAACGGCGTGCCAGCCACAGGCGATTGGCTCGGCAAGGCTGGCCGCCAACAGCGAAAACCCATCCGGCACGGTGACCAAATTTTCCAACGGCATTGAAATATACTCGGCAAACCCGCCCTGCCGCGGTGGCATGGAAATGATCTGGCGATCCGGACACAGATTATCGCGGCCCTCTAGGCAGGCGCGGCACGTCCCACAAGAGACCAACGGGTTCACCGTGACGCGGCGCCCTGCCTCGGGCCCTTGGGCGATCGTACCAGCCACTTCATGCCCCAAAATGAGCGGCGCCGGGCGCCGTTCATCATGGCCCAAAAACGCATGCATATCCGAGCCACAAATACCAACGCCTGCAACTTTAATCAAAACCTCTCCGCGTTCGGGCTGCGGATCCGGCATATCCTGGAACGACAAAACCTCTGGGCCCATATAGACAAGTGCCTTCATGATGTAATCCTCCCATTGGCCGCGTTGTTGCACGCTTTTGCCTTTTAGCGCCGCGACTTATCCGCTGGCTTAAACTTTTCAGATCTAAGCCTTTCATTGACGAAGAGCGCAATAAAGCGCAGCGGCAACGACTCACTCAATCTTGATTTGCCCCGTATGTAAGCGCTTACATTTTGGTTTACAATCCTTAATTTGGAATTTATCACGGAAATAAGAAAATTCGTTAAGATGAGACAAATCCGTCAACAAGGCGCGTTTCGATGAGCCTGTTCAACAAAATGCCCAACGCTTAGAAAGACAGGCTTGTGTCGCACACCCCTCTTCCCACCCTTCAAGACGTTGCAGATTTGGCTGCCGTTTCAACGGCCACCGTCTCGCGCTGTTTGAACAAGTCCGGGCATGTCACGGAAAAGACCCGTCTGAAAGTGCAGCAGGCTATACAAACGCTTGGCTATTCGCCCAATTTTGGCGCGCAGGCCTTGGCCGCCAAACGTACCAATACCATTGGGGCAATCATTCCCACGATGGAAAACGCGATTTTTGCCCGAGGCATGCAGGCTTTTCAAGAAACTTTGGCCGAAAATGGCATCACGCTGATTATCGCCAGCTGCTCGTATCGCCCTGAGTTAGAGGAAGAGCAAATCCGATCTCTCGTGGCGCGCGGAGCCGATGCTTTATTATTGATTGGCCAGTCGCGGCCCGATGCAACCTATCAATTCTTAGCGCGCCGCAATATTCCCTATGTTTTGGCATGGGCTCATAAAAAAGACAGCGAGCATTGCTATATCGGCTTTGACAACCAGGCCGCCGCGCAAACAATCACGCGTCAAGTCTTAGAGCTTGGGCATCGCAACTTGGGGGTTATCGTCGGTTTGACGCAAAATAATGACCGCGCGCGCGATCGCATCACCGGCATTGAGCACGCCATCGCAGATCATGGCGCCAAAACTGCCCCGCTGCAGGTGATTGAGGCAGAATATACCTTTCAAGAAGGGGCAAAAGCCTTAGACCAATTGCTGGCCAACCCCACCCCCCCAACTGCGGTTATTTGCGGAAATGATGTTTTGGCGGTGGGCGCGGTAAAACGCGCCAAACAATTAGGGCTCGCGGTTCCAGAGGATTTATCCATTACGGGGTTTGCCGATATTGAAGTGTCTGAACTGATTGATCCTGAACTGACAACCGTGCATGTGCCGCACCGCGAAATGGGCATTGCCGCCGCAAAATCGCTAATTGCCATGCTGAAAACCCAAACCCCCGTGGAAAGCCATTTGCTGGAAACCCGGATCGTCAACCGGCAATCTCTTGGCCCGGTAAAACCGCATTAGCCCCCAGAAATTGAGCATTGAAGGCCAAAGAATCCCACCGCGCACGCCCTCTTCTATGGCCATCACCGCAGCGCCCGGGTAAGGTTTGAGGATGCAGATCTTTAATGCCATTCTCACCGATCGCGGATCAAAATATTCCGTATCCGGCGCGCCGGTTAAAACTAAGCAAGAGGCCCTTTTGATAATCAAAGCGCTGAAAAAAAATAAAAAATACGCCAAAGCCAGCCATAACAGTTGGGCCGCAGTGCTGCGCGAGGATGGGCCGATAAAGCATGATGATGGGGAAGCCGGCGCGGGCATGGTGATCTTGCGCATGCTTGAGCGCGCTGAACTGGTTGATCATGTCATTGTGGTCACGCGCTGGTTTGGGGGCACGCCTTTGGGCGGCGATCGCTTCCGCCGCATACAAGATTGCGTAACCCATTATCTTGACCACCGCAGCACAACCTGAAGATATCTAGTTCCGTGAAAAACAAAACTGACCGCTGCAGCGCTGCGCGGCCCGACAATCTGCTCTGCCTCGCCTGTGAGCATTTAAATTGCGAACATCCCCTTATATCAGATGACGCGCCCGCTGTTTGTTACGAACAGCTTTTTTAAAACAACGCGGCCGCCGCGCATTCTAAATCAACGTGCAAATCAACAAGGGCTAGGGTAAACACGGAAAATGCGACTTTATTTGGACACGGCAAACACGCAAGATTGGGCTCAGCTCCTGCCCCTTGGGGTGTTTTACGGCATCACAACCAACCCCCTCTTGGCGCAACGTGCAGGGCTAGATTATGCACAGTCAGATTGGCGCGGGTTGCTCGCGCATGCCAAGGCGTTGGGCGCGCAAGAATTACATCTGCAAGCGTTTGGAGATCCCAGCACCTATGTAAAATGGGCCACAGAAATTTACAAAATCGCCCATCAAGAAGAGATCACCGCCGTGATCAAAATTCCACTTGTGCGGCCCGCGATTGCGCAGGTGCCCAATCTCAAAGCCTTAGGTGGGAAAATCCTGATGACCGCCTGCTATGATGCGGTTCAATGCCTCACCGCAATCGCGCTTGAGGCAGATTATCTGGCCCCTTATCTTGGACGCATGCAAGCCAAAGGCATCGATGCCTTGGCGCATCTTAACGCAATGAACATGATCAGTCAGGGCAGCGGCTGTGAGGTGCTCGCGGCCTCGATCAAATCGCTGGAAACGCTGCGCCAGGTTGCGCAGGCCGGTACCCCCTGCGCAACGTTATCTCCCGATTTGGCCCGCGCGCTGTTCGACAATATAAACTCAACCGAGGCGCATCACGCCTTCGAGGCCGCCTGCCAATCCAACAAATAAAAGCCCATAGCCTTTTCCATTGACCAGGATCGCCCTCTAATATCTTGCAACCGCAATCATCTACGCTGCACATTCTTTGCGCAACTAAGCTAGGTTTCACACTGTTCAAAACGGGCTGAGATGCCAGCATAAAACTATTTCAAAGGTGAAATTTATCGCAAGCTCATACCGAACCATAAATCGCATTTGCCAAAAATAATTCACAGATGTCAGGTTCATGTCAGGTTAACACGAAATACTCCGCGCGTTCGGGCAACGAGGCCCAAAAGGACATGGGAGGAAATATCAATGACTATTAAACTGGGCCGCCGGGCCCTGATCGCAGCGGCGTCAGCCGCTTTATTGGCTGGCCCTGTAACGGCAGGCGGGCATCAAGTTGTAGACAGCATTCACTTTTTGATACCGGGTGGTGCAGGTGGCGGCTGGGATGGTACAGCACGCGGCACAGGCGAAGCACTGACCAATGCCGGCCTTGTTGGCTCTGCATCATTTGAAAATATGTCAGGCGGCGGTGGCGGAAAAGCCATTGGTTATCTGATTGAGAATGCCGATTCAAACCACGGCACCTTGATGGTCAATTCGACACCAATCGTGATCCGTTCTTTGACGGGCGTTTTCCCGCATAACTTCCGTGATCTGACATTGGTCGCAGGCACAATTGGCGATTATGCAGCAATGGTTGTGGGCAAAGACAGCCCGCTGAACAATATGAATGACCTGCTGGCCGCATACAAAGCGAACCCGCGCGATACAGCCATCGGGGGCGGCTCTGTGCCTGGCGGTATGGACCACCTTGTTGCGGCGATGGTCATGCAAGCGGCCGGCGAAGATCCAACAGCTGTGAAATATATTCCATATGATGCAGGCGGTGATGCGATGGCGGCGTTGCTGTCAGGGGAAATTAACGCTTTGTCGACTGGATTTTCTGAAGCCGTTGCCTTGGCCGAAGCTGGCGAAGTTAAAATTCTTGGTGTGACATCTGATGCGCGCGTGGATGCTTATGCAGACGCACCAACTATGAAAGAGCAGGGCATTGATACAGCCTTTGTCAATTGGCGGGGATTCTTCGCGGCCCCTGGTTTGCCAGCAGATAAGCTTGCAGCCTATCAGGATGCGCTGAGTAAAATGTATGACACGCCCGAATGGGAAGCCGTGCGTGCGCGCAACGGTTGGGTCAACATTCACAACAATGGCGATGACTTCCGCAGCTTTTTGGAAGGTCAGGAAACCGCCATTGGTGATCTGATGCGCAAACTGGGCTTCCTGTAGGTCAGGTTTTAATACTGTAATTGGCCCCTTCACCGGGGCCAATTTTTTTTCTTGTTACATTCAATATAAAACGAGGGAAGCTGATGGCTTTAGATCGCTGGATCGCCTTAGTAATTTTGGGAGTTGCTTTGGCCTATGGCTATGCGGCATTTTTCTTGATGGACCACCTCTTGCCGCCATTCATGCAGCGCAACCCAGTCTGGCCGTCAACTTTTCCGAAAATCCTATCGGTTCTGGCAATATTGGTTGCTATGAGTATTTTGCTGGGTGTGGAAAAGCCCGCTAAAGAAGAGACAAAACTCGATATCGATTACCGACGATTACAAGATTACAATTCAGGACAGGCTATTTTACTGCTGGTGATGATGGTGCTTTATGCCTTCACGCTGCGCCCTTTGGGATTCTTTATATCAACAATTGGGTTTTTAAGCCTGTCTTCAATCATACTTGGCGAACGCGGTTTTATAAAATTACTTGTGATCACGGGCAGCGCCACATTTGTCATTTGGTACTTGGTCGAGCAAGTATTGGGCATATTCTTGCGGCCACTGCCCGCATTTTTAATGGGACTTTAACATGTTAGAAGGTTTATTAATCGGTTTAGAAACCGCTTTTTCAATCCAAAATCTTTTAATGGTGATTGGCGGCTGTCTGATAGGCACCTTTATCGGTATGCTGCCAGGGTTAGGACCGATGTCGATCATTGCAATCATGATCCCTGTTGCCGTTACTTTAGGCGATCCCTCCGCCGCCCTGATTTTGCTGGCAGGGGTGTATTACGGCGCAATTTTCGGAGGCTCAACTTCATCGATTCTGCTGAATGCTCCTGGCGTTGCTGGCACCGTCGCCACCAGTTTTGACGGCTATCCTATGGCCCGGGCCGGTATGGCGGGTAAAGCGTTGACAATTGCAGCCATTGCTTCTTTTGCCGGCGGCACGCTCGGCGCCATTTTACTTATGATTTTCGCGCCAGCCCTTTCCTCAGTGGCCTTATTGTTTCACTCTGCTGAATATTTTGCGCTGATGGTGGTTGGCCTGGGGGCGATTGCCGCTTTTGCAGGGTCCGGACAAGTGTCAAAGGCGCTTTTAATGACCATATTGGGGCTCATCATGTCGACCGTGGGCGAAGGGGCGCTGTTCAACATGCCGCGCTTCACGATGGGGCTGATGGATTTACAATCGGGCTTCAGCTTCATCACGCTTGCAATGGCTATTTTTGCCCTGCCAGAAGCTTTGTTTCTGGTCATGAATCCCAGCCGCGCAGCGCAAGGCGACAGCGCCAAAATTGAAAATCTGCGCATCAATAAAGCCGAAGCCCGCGCCATTGCCCCTGTGATCGGCCGGCAATCCTTACAAGGCTTTTTCATCGGCGTTCTGCCTGGCGCAGGGGCAACAATTGCCTCGTTTCTGGGTTATTCGGTCGAGCGCAATTTGGCCTCTGAAACAGAGCGCCGCGAGTTTGGTCAAGGTTCTATTAAGGGGCTGGCAGCGCCTGAAGCGGCGAATAATGCCGCCTGCACCGGCTCTTTTGTGCCACTTTTAACGCTTGGCATTCCCGGTTCGGGCACAACCGCAATCCTGCTTGGGGCCCTTTTGGCTTTGAACGTTAATCCCGGCCCGCGCCTGATGACGGATGAACCGCAAATTTTCTGGGCGGTGATCATTTCTATGTATATTGGCAATCTGGTGCTGCTCGTGTTGAATCTGCCACTCATTCCCTATATCGCCAAGGTCCTTGCGATACCGCGCAATTATCTGATCCCGTTTATTTTGTTTTTTACCCTGATGGGCAGTTATATTGGGCAGAATAACGCAACTGAACTGTTAATCCTTGTCGGGTTTGGACTTTGCGCCACGGTTCTGCGATTTGCCAATTATCCGCTGGCGCCTTTGCTGATCGGGTTCATTCTCGGCCGGATGCTGGAAGATAATTTCAGCAGATCTATGCAGCTGTATGACGGGATGGCTTTTGTTTTGGAGCGCCCAATGACGCTGGGATTGTTGGTCTTGGCGGCGATTTTGATTATTGTCCCTAGCTATCGAGCGCGGCGCGCTCGCATTGCAAAAGCAGGCATTGCGGATGGAGATTGAGCGCAAGGGCTAATTTCACTCATCTCGCATATCAAGCGCGGATGCTTTCTTTAACCACGCAGCGCGCATATTTTGCCAGCTTATTTGATTTTGACAAATGCTCACAGCTGTTTAACGTTTGATCCAGCGCCAGACACAAACTGAGGCGATGCGAATAAAATGAAAGTCTTAATTGTCGAAGACACGCAAAAACTAGCGGAATCGCTTGCAGAGCATTTCATCTTAGGCGGGCATGGAAGCGATATTGCAGGCTCTTTGGAAATCGCAGAAGAGCTGTTGGCGGTCACACATTACGATATCGCCCTGTTGGATATTATGCTGCCAGATGGCAATGGCGGCGACTTTCTCCGCCGCTTGCGACGACGCAAAATCATGGTGCCAGTCATCGTTATGACGGCACGCTCGGAAGTGTCGAACAGGGTTGATTTACTCGATATTGGGGCGGATGATTATATTATAAAACCGTTTGATTTTGTAGAATTAGAAGCCCGGTGCCGCGCGGTGTTGCGCCGTCATATAGGTGCTGAGCAAACAGAATTAACCGTTGGTGACATCACCTTAAACCCGCTCACGGCGGAGTTGCGCACTCCGATAGGGCTGCATATGCTGCGCAATCGAGAATTGCGTTTGCTCGAAATCTTTATGAATGCACCGCAGATTATTTTCACCAAAGATCAACTCACCGACCGGTTGCTCACAATTTCTGAGGCGGTAACCGAAAATGCGATCGAAGTGTATATTGGGCGTATTCGCAAAAAACTGACCGGGTGCGACGCAAGTATAGAAACAATTCGCGGCCTTGGGTATAAATTGGTCACCGCATGAACGCGCGATTGCGATACCCTTTATCCTTGCGATGGCGGCTTTTATTGCCGCTTGTGGTCACCGCCGTGATCATTTCTATTCTTTTATTCGTCACCATGCGCCAAGTCACCAAACAGGCGGTACAAGCCACCCAAGATGCCTTGCTCTCCACAGCCGTTAGCTCGATCTTGCAGCAAACCAGATCGCGTGACGGCAATGTTGATATTGATCTTCCTTATGATATTTTCACGATGCTGGGCGCGATCAGCCAAGACAAAGTTTATTACCGCGTTGATCTGGATGGTGTGTTTTTAACAGGCTATGAGGATTTAGCGCCTTTGATGGATGGTCCGCTTTCGGATCGCCCCCGCCTAACATCGCAAAGCTTCAAAGGCGAACACGTGCGCCAAGCCACCATCATGCAAAGCTTTTTGATCGATGGTCAGGCAAAAATGCTGCGCGTTACCGTGGCCCAAACACAATTGTTTCAAGAAGCTATTCTGCGCGAAATATCGCGCAATGCTTCGATCATTGGGCTCAGCTTCTTTGGCTTTGCGATTTTCATGGCGCTTTTGGTTACCACGTCTTTTTTGCGTCCGATCAACCTTTTGGCCGGGGCTGTCAGCCGCCGGGGCCCGCATGACTTGCGCGATGTCAAACACCCGACTCCCCCGGAATTGGCGCCTTTGCTCACCTCATTAAATGGCTTCATTGGACGCCTTCGCAGCACGTTGGGGCAAACCGAGACCTTTATCGCAGAGGCCGCACATCATATTCGCACGCCCCTCTCCTTGGTGAAATCAGAAAGCCAATTGGTGTTGCGCAAATCGGTTGATCCAGACACCCGCAAACATTTGCACAACGTCATCACCTCGGTTGATGAAAGTATCCGATCGGCCAGCCAATTGCTGGATCATGCGCTTGTGCTTTACCGCAATGAGCAAGCCCAAAAAGACCGCCTAGATCTGCCACTCATTTTAACTCATGTGCTCTCTAGCATGGTCCCCACCGCAGATCTTAAAGATATCACGTTGAATATCGATATTGATGACAGCCAACCGCTTTGGGTGATGGGCGATCGCGTTTTGTTAGAGGTGGCGCTGCGCAATCTGCTGGATAATGCTATCAAATATTCCGATCCTGACATGCAGGTGACTGTAAGCGCCCAGCGGCGCAAAGAATTTGCAACCATCGCCATCACAGACCAGGGCCGCGGGATAAAGGGGCTTGATGTGTGCAGCTTAAATAACCGCTTTCGCCGCGGCAGCAACGTGGATGATGTGATTGGATCAGGCTTGGGCTTAGCAATCACATCAGAAATTTGCACCGCCATGGGCGGGGAATTGACACTAACAAACAACAAAGGAGCTGGCGCATGCGCCGTTTTACAATTGCCTGCCTGTTAAGCCTATGCGCGCTTGCATCCAGCGCTTTCAGCTTTGAAATCGAACTGAGCACGCGTTTTGGAGATGCCCAAAGCCCCACCCAATTGCGCATCTTATCTTCAACCGATCTAGACCGGTTCCAACCCGTGATTTCAGAATTTCTAAACCGGAACCCAAAATTCTCAATCACCTATGTCACGGCTTCAACCAGCGAAATTTACAAAGCGATCGCGCTGGAAAAACAAAAATTTGATCTGGTGATCTCTTCGGCCATGGACCTACAAATTAAACTGGCCAATGACGGGTTCACCCAAACGGTGCCAAATGCCGAAACCAAAAATGTTCCGGCCTGGGCCCGCTGGCGGCATGAAGTGTTCGGCTTTGCGCTTGAGCCGGTGGTTTTGCTTGTGTCGCGCCACGACTTTGCCGATTTAGAGCCACCAAAAACCCGGCGCGATTTATTAACGCTGATCCGCAATAACCCAACGGTTTTTCAAAACCGCATCGGTGCCTATGATCCGCATATTTCGGGGGCCGGATATTTATTTTCCACCCAAGATGCCCGCCAGTCAGATACGTTTTGGCGCTTGGCCGAAGTGATGGGCCGCGTGGGCACAAAACTCTATTGCTGTACCAGCCATATGATCCGTGCGGTAAATACGGGAGAGTTGGCGCTGGCCTATAACGTCTTGGGCAGCTACGCCAACGCCACGTTGCCTGCGGGCAGCAATGCAAAAGTTATAACCTTGCAAGATTATACGCATATCTTATTGCGCACCGCCGTGATCCCAAGCAGCGCCCAGAACTTTGGCAGCGGGCAAGCCTTCTTAAATTTTCTTGTCAGCGATGATGGGCAAAAAATCTTGGATCAAAAGGCCAAATTATCCGCGTTGAACAATTCGGATATCGCCCAGCTTGCCAATCGCAAACCGATCCGGCTTGATTCCGGGTTGCTGGTTTTTCTAGACCGCTTGAAAAAACAAAGTTTCCTAAGCGAATGGGATGCGGCATTGATCCAAAATTGACCTATAGTTCGCGCAGGCCCGGCAACCCTATGCAAAAAACAAACTCCCTTTTCCGCGATCGAGCGCGCCGCATGCAAGTCAACCCCGCATCCGACTAATTTTCAGAAAGCAGCCCATATTTTGCAAAACGCATCGCGTATTTATAGCACGCTCTTAACCTTGCTCATTGGCCTTGTCGGCGCTGTTATGTTTCACGTCATCGGCTTTCCGGTGCCCATGCTGACAGGGCCGGCGGTGCTGGTCAGCTGCGCCGCTTTGCTGGGGTTGCGCATGCAACTTCTCGGCCCGCTTAAACCCCTGTGCTTCACGCTTTTGGGCATTGTGATTGGTTGTACTGTAACCCCCGATGTGCTGCGCGCAGCGCTTGCTTGGCCGCTCAGCTTCAGCATTTTGGCCGTATGCGTAGTTTGCACCACCCTTTTATGCCGCTGGGGGCTGTATCGGCTGTTCGGATTTGACTGGGCAACGGCCAGCCTTTGCGCGCTACCAGGGCATTTAAGCTTCGTGCTGGCATATTCCGAAGATGTGGCCGCAAACACATCCGTGGTTGCCGTTGTCCAAAGCATTCGCGTGCTCTTTCTCAGCTTAGGAGTGCCCGCCATTCTTGCCATATTCTTTGCCGCGCCAGACTTTGCCGCCGCGCCGCTTCCCACGCTTAACCTCAAAGAAACCCTGACGCTGGCGATGCTGGCACTAGGGGTTGGGGGCGTTTTTCAACATATGCGCTTGCCAGCAGGGTTTTTGCTGGGCGGATTGGTGATATCCAGCCTGGGCCAATTGAGCAGCTTGGTTGATGGCCGCTTGGCAGACCCACTTGAGGCCGCCGCATTGATCGCATTAGGCGCGTTAATCGGCAGCCGCTTTAATGGCATCCAGCCCTCAATGTTAAAATCAGCTTTTTTTGCGGGCTTGTTCCTGACCTGCCTGTCTATCGTGGTGGCGGCTCTGGGCAGCTTATGCGCTGTAGCTTTGCTGGATCTTGATCTGGCAATCTTACTTATTTCTTTCGCCCCGGGCGGAGTCGAGGCGATGGCTGCTATCGCCGCGGAAATGGGGTTAAACCCTGCCTTTGTGGCAGGCCATCACGTTTGGAGATTGATCATTCTGACGCTTCTGATTTCTGCCCTAGGCCTGGTCAAACCGCAACGCTAGGCCACATCATGGTTCTTCTTCTAACAAACGTTCAGCCTTTGGATTGGCAAATTGCAGAATTTGGCGTGACGCTTTCAACTCGGCAAGCATTTGCTCAAGCAAATCCAAAATGCGCACCACGGCCAGAAATAAAACGCCTGCCACCGCCACCGTAAAACCATACCCGACGATCTTATCTTCCTGACTGGAAAATCCCAAAAGGATCGACAACATACCGCCGATAATAAGCAAGGTTCCTATAATCGCGATCACCCATTTCATTTCATCATATCCTTATGCAGACCAGTGGCACCGTTTTTCTGCCCATGTTTCGGCTGCTTCGCGACAGCTTACTCTATCTGAAAGGTTACCCCTATGGGTATATCGCGGCAAGCGTCACAAAACGTTTTTTCCAGGATTACCGCCCCCAGCTGGTCAAAAAGCGCCGGCAGTTGATTTTATAGTGCCTTGAGCTGGGCGCTATCTTTTAAAAATATCAAATCAGGGTATCCCAACCGAAAAATTTCGGGCAGTCTTGGCTCAAAGCAGATCACCTATCAAGGATATATGCCGCGAATGAGCCGCCTAAAACCCCCAGTATTTTTGGCCGTTCAAGCCCTTATCATGGGCCTCATTCCGCTGGCTGTAAGCGGCTATTTTTTGTCAAAGCCGGATGTATCTTTCTTGAATATATTTGACATAAACGGCTCGCTCGGCGCGATCAGCGTGGCCGCAATTTTAGCCATTTTGAACCCCGTGCAAAATATGCAGCGCCGCCCGTTTGAACGGTTTCTTTGGGGATTATCGCTCTCGCATATTTTCATCTTTTTGATTTGCGTTTCAGCGGCGATCACGTTGGCAAACCGACCTGGTGATATTGGGCCGATTATTGCCTATAGCATCTGTGGATATATTTTTTCGCTGGTGATTTACCTACTCTCAAAAGTGTTTCTGGAAATCACCCGGCCAGACGATCAGACCAACAGCCGCAGCTTTCTAATCTGCTCGGGCACAATTTTAAGCACCTTGGCCTATCCGCCTCTGTTCATCTTCACGCTTCAAGCTGATTTAGGTCTGCCGCTCTTCAACCCGGTTGCGCTGCTGCGGGCACTTGAGGTGCGCTTAACGCCGGATCTATTTCTTTTTTCGGTTTCCACCGGAAGTTTTTTGATCTTTTTAGGGCTATATGCATGGCATAATCGCGGCGTTTCGCTCCCAAGATCGCGGGTATTTTTAGCGCATATATTGCTACTGATATATGCAATAAACGCAAATTTTTACATCATATACGCTTTGTTAACCGCCGCAAATCTGGCCGAATTCCTTCAAAGCTGCTGGAGTAATGCAATTGGGTTTATCGCCCTGTACCTGGGGCTTTATCTACTGCACAGGCTCAATTTCAAAAGCATTGCTTCGCTTCAACGAACACGCTTTATGGCAAAGCTTGGGCTCGCTTTGGCGGTTGGAGCACTTGCGTTTTTTTCATTTGCCACGATTGTTCCCGCCTCAGTTATGATCTTTCCTGTCTTGGGGGTTGTCATCATTGCTGGATTTTTGGCCTATGTAAACAATTTGGAAAGCCAAATTCTAAACCGCACGGCGCAAATCAATCTTGAGCGCAAAAAATCAGATGCGTTACTGGCAAATATTCTGCCCAAATATGTGATCAATGATCTGAAAGAAAAAGGCTTTTCCGAGCCACGCAGCTTAGAAAATATTTCGGTTATGTTCACAGATTTTGTCGGGTTTACAAAAATATCCCAAGAAATATCGGCCACAAAGTTGATTTCAGAACTCAACGATATTTTTAGCGAATTCGACCGGATTACGGAAAACCATGCCTCCGAACGGATCAAAACGATCGGGGATGCGTATATGTGCGTCAGCGGGCTTGAACACTCAGCCCAGTCGCCACAACGCAATTTGATTTCAATTGCTCTGCGGATGATTGCTTTTTTGGAAAACCGCAACCAGCAGAATGAACTAGAATGGCACTTGCGGCTGGGGATTGCGTCGGGCGATTCAGTGGCGGGTATTGTGGGTCAAACAAAATACCTTTTCGATCTATTTGGAGACGCGGTGAACACCGCCGCACGGATGGAAAGCTATTCTGAGCCACAATCCATCAACATAGATCAGAAAACCTATCTGGCATTGGCCGATGCACCCGATTTGTTATTCATCAAACGCCCAATCACCTTCGTCAAAGGCAAGGGCGATATGCAGATGTATTTTGTGACCAGCGCCCACACGGCAGATCCGGCAATTGTCGAAACTGCATAACCCCGTTTACTGGATGATTATATCTTCAGAATATTTTTGCCGCGCGGCCGAGCTAATTTGAACACTGACCGAACTGGTATCCGTTGCGCCAGAATTCTCTGCGCGCAATTTGGCGACTTCTTCGCTTTCATTTTTCAATCTGCCCAAGGCTGAAGACAGGCGTTGCCCAATCGCGGATTTATGGCCCGCTGCCGCCGCATCAGGCGATCCACGCATTGCAGCCTGCGCCGCTTGGGCTTTCACATTGACCATCACCGATTTAAGTGGACCCGCAGCAGCTTGTTGCAGCGGTTGCGCAGGTTTTCCCAACTGACCAGCCTCAGATTGCTGAAGCCGCCCCAACGCATTGGAGAGCCGTTGACCAACCGATCCTAACCCATCTGCCATTTCAAAACCTTATCTTGAAGGCGCAATGTAGCCATCCCCCAACGTCTACCTTACGGCAAATCTCGAAAATCTTTAAGGAATTTCTAACCCCCCCGCCCAGCGGGCCTGCCCGGAATTTATCGCCCAATCCTATCGGTGCTGAATCTAAACACAGAAAACAGCTTATAAAAATCACTAATGGCAGGATTTCCCCAGCGCTTTGAGCCGCCAGTAATTATAGGGCAAAGGGGCCAAAAAGCCGGCCAAAAGCATAATCGGCACTACGAAAAGGGTAAGTTTTGCGCCACCAGTAATCGCCACATCCACGAGGTTCATCGCGGCTTCCATGGCCACCATAGAAATCAATGACATGCCCGCCGCGGTCTTTAAGGCCAGATTAAGCGGCATCTGGCGCGCTAGAATGACTGTTTCCAACAGGATTGACGTCAAAATGCCGTTTATGATTGCCAAAAGCATTATATTGAACACGGGCCAATCAATGCCCGTCACCTGAAAATAGAAAATCGTTCCAAGATCGCCGATAGAGCATCCCAATAGGCACCAAAGCGTATTAAAAGACGCCTTGCGCCATGTTGGTATGCATGACCAGCTGATATTTAATTTCTGCACGATGGCATTCATGTTTTTTCACCCCAAGGATGCGCCGTGAACAGCATAAGAGGGATTGCTGCACGGGCCGCGGTCTGTCTGTCTTATACTCTATACTTCTTATCCGGGGAACAAAAACAGATAAGGCCACCAAAACGCGTTACATATCGCACCGATACAAGCGATCAGGCTTAACCAAATAGATCAACGCGGCGCGCGGTACAAAACACTGAATGCTGAACACTCCCGCCCCTTCATTTTGGCGGCTGACACGCCCCAATCAGCAGGTAAAGGGCGCAAAACACCCATTAAATTTGGCGTTTATACCGCTCTAGTTCTTGTTCAAGCCGGATGCTGTTTTTTTGCACCCGGTCAAGCGCTTGCCGAAGTTCATCTTTTTGGCGATTGGCTTCGCGCAAGCGAATACCCACCGATCTGAAAATTCCCCGAATGGCCGGATCGGCAGTTTTAAACTTTTTTTCAAGCGTTTTTTTGGGAATTAAAATCAGCGTACATTCGGTGCGCGTTACGGCGGTCACGCTGCGAAAGTCATCAATCACCAAACCCAATTCGCCAAACATCTCACCGGCGCCCAAAGTGACAAGCCGAAAATTTTCGGCCGTCATCAAATCCACTTTGCCAGATTGAATCAGATAAGCGCCTTTTGAAACATCGCCCGCATCATAAATCGTGGCCCCTGCGGGCAGTTCCTGCTGTGATGCCATAATGGGTAGCTCCAAAAACATATCATACGTTCGCGCTGAAGTTTTTTAGCGCCTTGGCGCAATATGCACAACGGCGTTTGTTTTTTGCAGATGCGGGCGCTGCAAAAAAACCATGGACACAAAATGCACCTTCATATTTTAAGAGCATTCACGCCGTCTGATTGGTACTTTGGCGGGTCGCAAGACGCAGTATCGATCAACCAGCCGATAGAAATCTACTCCAGATGCGCATGGGGGCGAAGGCTCTGACGCAGCCCGCTGCGGGCCCGCAGAAACGGGCGCGCAAGTGGCCGATAAGGGTTGTTTATCCTTTAACTGATCGAGGCGGCGCGCACATCATCATCGATAAAGGGTACAAATTTTGCAAAGTTATCCGAGAACATGTTAACCAGTTTTTGAGCTTGCTGATCATAGGCCTCTTGATCGGCCCATGTGCTGCGCGGATCCAAAAGGCCGCTGTCAACGCCCTGCGCCAACATCGGCACTTCAAAGCTAAAGTTTGGATCCTTTCGAAAGGGGGCATCGAGCAAGCTGCCATCAAGCGCCGCGGTCAACAGCGCCCGCGTGGCTTTGATGGGCATCCGTGATCCGACCCCATAGCCACCGCCAGTCCAACCCGTGTTCAAAAGCCAGCAATGGGATCCATGATTGGCGATTTTAACTTGCAACAGCTTGCCATAAACTTCTGGGCGCAGCGGCATGAATGGCGCGCCAAAACAGGTTGAGAAAGTGGGCTCAGGCTCGGTGACACCCCGCTCTGTGCCCGCAATTTTTGACGTAAACCCAGATAAAAAGTGATACATTGCCTGCGCTGGCGTCAGCTTTGAAATGGGCGGAAGAACGCCAAACGCATCACAGGTCAGCATGATAATATTTTTGGGATAGCCGCCCAGCCCGGTTTCCGACGCGTTTGAAATATAGTTTAACGGGTAGGAACAGCGCATATTCGGCGTCAGTGAGCTGTCTTTAAAATCCAGCTCTTTGGTCTCGTCATCATAGACCATATTTTCGATCACTGTGGCAAATTTTTGCGTGGTTGCATAGATATCAGGTTCGGATTCGGGCGTTAAATCAATGGTTTTTGCATAGCAGCCGCCTTCAATGTTAAAGGTACCCCGCGCCGACCAGCCATGCTCATCATCTCCAATGAGAACCCTGTTTGGATCAGTAGAAAGCGTTGTTTTTCCCGTTCCCGACAAGCCGAAAAACACCGCTGTTTCTTCGGGGTTGCCAACCGCGTGGTTTGCCGAGCAATGCATCGACATCACGCCTTTTTCTGGCAACAGATAATTCAGCAAGGTGAAAACTGACTTTTTGTTTTCACCCGCATATTCGGTGCCGCCGATCAAAATAACATTTTGCTCAAAATTGAGCACGACTACGGTTTCGCTGCGGCAACCGTGGCGCTGTGGATCTGCCTTAAAGCTCGGGCAATTGATCACGGTCCATTCTGGTGCAAACCGATCAAGCTCTTCCAGCGCCGGCCGGCGTAATAAGTGGCGAATGAATAGGTTGTGCCAGGCCAATTCGCTGACAACGCGCACATCCAGCCGATGTTCGGGATCCGCGCCGGCAAACAAGTCTTGCACATAATAGCGCCCGCCCTGCATGTGCTGGCGCATATCTTGATAGAGCAAATCAAATTTTTCGGGCTCCATTGGCGGGTTGTTATCCCACCAAATTTTATCAATCACATTCGCCGTGCGGACCACAAATTTATCTTTCGGGCTGCGCCCCGTGAATTTACCCGTCGACACCAATAAACTACCACCTTGGCCCAACTGCCCCTCTCCTGCTGAGACAGCCAATTCCATCAAGGCGGGTTCCTGAAGGTTATAATAAACAGCGCCAAGCCCAGTGATACCCTGTTGCTCTAACGTGTTGTTATTATTTACCCGACCGTGCTTCATTATCGCTCTCCTAATGGGACTGCAGTGTTGCGCCATACAGGTTCCTAACACCATCGCTTAACCCAACGGAAGCTGCGATTTGAAGCGTTAGCGCAAACACAATCGTGTTAGCGCAATCACCTTGAAGACCACGCGCAGATCTGCAGAAAATTCATGCAAATTTGAAGAAAGTCAGCAAGAAACAGCGTTCAAAAATGTGACTTTTCATCAGGGGGGCAGACCAAGCGAATCATCTTGGAGCCCAAATGCAGCCAAAGCCCGCGCCTCCCGCGCATGGCATCAAGCAGCTTGCATTCCAACCAATTTTCGGGTCACAAATCCGCATGCAAAAGACACGCTACACCGCCCAAAATACCGCAAAATTATAGGGATTACCCGCAATGCGCGCGCCGCATCTTATCCAATCTTTTTTGGCACCTACGTCAGGGGCCATAAGATCAGCTCTCGGCGCTGACCCTGATCCGGGCCCGCAGGATCTTTAGCATGGAATCCGGCCTGATATTTTGGAGCCTTGCCACCTTAGCCGCGGTGTTTGTCGGGCTTGGCAAGGGTGGCTTGCCGGTCGTCGCGGCTTTAGCGGTGCCAAGCTTGGCGCTGATCATGTCGCCGATCGCCGCCGCGGGCTTATTATTGCCGGTATATATCGTGTCCGACGTGTTTGCTTTGGCCGCTTATCGGCGAGATTTCAACAAGCAAGTGCTTAAAATCGCCGTAATCGCGATGAGCCTTGGCGTTTTGATCGGCGGCTTAACCGCGCATTTGGTCATTGAATGGATGGTAACCGCCTTGATTGGCCTGATGGGGGCCGTGTTTGCCCTAAAACTGCTTATGGAACCCAAGCAAAAAGCTCAGGCCACGCAGCCCATTCACCAAGCTTCGGGCTATTTCTGGTGCACTATTGCGGGATTTACCAGCTTTATCAGCCATAATGGCGGACCGCCCTGGCAGATATTCACTTTGCCTTTGAACTTGCCAAAATCGATCTTCGTAGGCACTTCGGTGATCGCGTTCAGCTATTGCAACCTGATCAAGCTGATCCCCTATCTGTGGCTGGGGCAAGTGAATCTAGATAGCGTCTTCATGTCATTCTATCTGATGCTGCCCGCGTCAATCGCGGTGTTTATCGGCGTTAAACTGGTGCAACGCATTCCGGAATTGCTTTTCTTTAAACTGGTGACTTGGGCCTTGATGATCATTTCTTTAAAATTGATATGGGATGGGATGCGCATCGGCTTGAGCTAAACCCAAAAGGGGCAATAATTGCGCAGATCCAGATTATCCTTTACGCTTTGGCGACCGGCCCAGTCTGGCAGGCACCCCATAGGCCTCAACGCGCATCTGAACGATAAGGGGCTTACTATGCGCGGCAACCCAACCAGATAAATGCAAAGAAATAGCAGAGAACCGTATTGAGAATGCCCGCGTTGAGAAGGATGGAATGCTCAAAGCAGAGGCTGCAAAGAACTTCGCTGGCGCGCCTGCAACCAACCCACATCTTTTGCTTCTAGGGTTTTGCCGCTTTGCCACAAACGTACAAAGTGGCGCGTTGACCTGCGCGGCATAAGATCGGGCACGCTCAGCCTGCGCGATGGCCAACTACAAACGCCGCTGATGCCCCCTGTGGATTATGTCACGCGCTATCACTACCGCGATTTATTTTAGAAATGACGATAATTACAGCGACGCGCTGCTCTGTTTGATCCAACCAAAAAAAAACGCGTTCAAACGTTGATCGTTCAAAAAGCTAGCGCCGATGCTAACCACTTTGATCCGTATCTGAACGGCGAAAGTGAAACCGTATTTTTAAATGTATAATGAGCAGTAGATCGTTTGATCATCCCTTGGCTGTCTGGATATTTTGGCGAGCCCGAAAAAGTCGAAATCAGGTCGGCGCAAGCCCATTTGTGGCCTATAGGTTGCTTCGAAATGGCGTAGATACGCACGCTTGGCGCCTGCGATCTGCTTTCCGCCCAGCGCGCAGAACAGGACGCGAGCGCGATCTTTGACGATCAAGTTGATCAAACAGCGCGCAAACGGGGCATAGCCTAAGCTGCCATGGCTGTTGCCAACTACGCGGCGCAATTATGCGCGGCTCGGGCGCTAGAATGGATGATCCTACTGCAAATGGCGCTGGCCATGGGGCGTTTCCTGTTAACCAGCAAGAATTTTGCGCGAATATTGCACAAATAGGGCAGAGCGCCGATTAAAATCAGCGTCTGCTAGCTAGACGTGGGTGGGTATAAAGATGACTTTGATTGCCCCAGCGGCATCTCAGCAGCATTTGGAGATTTCTTCAAAAGTCAGCGATGCTAATTTAGGATAATTTTTTACTTCCAAACCACCGTTTCAGTAATTAACGTATCGCCGTAATCTGGTATAAGTACCGGTCAAAACCCGCCTGCTCTCAGCCTTGAAAAGGATGCGCATATGTTTCGTAACCGATTGACTCTGTTTCAAAATAAATTGGCGGAAAAAAATATTGATTTGGCATTTATAACGGATGAGGATAATGTTTACTATCTCACGGGCTATTATGATTATTTGCATATGGAATTTGGGCGCCCGACCATATTGGTCGTTCCCCAAAACGGCCCCGTGGTTTTAATCACACCAACAATTGATTTAAACGCCGCGCAATCGGCGGCCCAGGTCGATCGAATTGCCCCTTGGAATGATGGGATGGGCAATGAATGGCGCGAAGAATTGCCCAAAGCGATCAGAAACACCACAACCATAGCCGTCGAACCGGATCATATGCCCCCGATGGTGCGCGCCTATGTGAGCGAAGTGATTGACACGCAGAGATTAGGCAATGCAACGGCTCTGCTCAGCGCCATGCGCATGATCAAATCGCCTGAAGAGCTGCAACTTGCCCGCCACGCAGGCGAAGTGGCCACCGCGATGATGCTGGCAGGGCGGGGCGCGATTGCAGATGGGGTGCCAGAATTCGAAGTGGCAATCGCAACCTCGCAAGCGGGAACGCGCAAAGCCGCAGATCTGCTGACGCGGCATTACGCCGATACCGATATGTCGCCCAACACCCATTTTCTGCAAATCATGGCTTCGGGCGAGTCCATCATCAAAACCCACCACCGCGCCTCAACGCGGATTATGCACAAGGGTGATCCCGTATTCCTCTGTTTTTGCGGTATGACCAATTTTCATCGCTTCAAGCTGGGTTTTGATCGCACCTTCTGGATTGGCGATGCGCCAAAAGATCAAATCGCCGTATATGAAGTGGCGGTGGCCAGCCAAAAAGCCGCGCTGAACGCGCTGCGTCCCGGCGTCACCGCAGAGAGCATTCACGCCGAATATGCCAATGTCATCCAAGAGGCCGGCTATGACTATCCTTTCCGGTGTGGGCGCGCGACCGGCTTCAGCTTTCTGGAAACGCCGCAGCTTGTGACGGGAGATAAAACGATTATCCAGCCCGGTATGGTTCTGGCGATTGATGGATCGGTCTCAGTTGAAACCTTCAGGGCCCAAGTTGGAGATAGCGTGATCGTGACAGAGGATGGCTGGGAACCGTTGACGCAGCATTCCAAAGCCGTGCAGGATGTGATTTTATAATGTTTCGATCTGGCGAAACCGTGTGTTCACAAAAACGGCAGCCTGAGCTGAATAAAGGGCGCCATCCTCGGGCAAAACTAGGCTTTATTCTAATGTCGACCGATCTTGCTGCCGAAGCCGATTTTTATGATATGGTGCCCTCTGGCGTGGCTGTGCACATCACCCGCCTGAAAACCGAGGATTACACCACCACGGAAACGCTCGCGCGCCATATTGATCATATGGCCGAGGCCGCAGCGCGCCTTCAGCCTGATGTCAAACCAGAGGTGATCAGCTATAGCTGTACCTCCGGCTCCATCGTGTGCGGCGAAGAACATGTTTTTCGCCAGATTAAACGGGGCGCGCCTTGGGCCCAGCCCATGTGCATTGTAACAGGCGTGGTGGATGCCTTGCGCGAAATTGGCGCTCAGAAAATTGTGGTGGGCACCCCTTATCTGGATGAAATCAACACTTCAGAAGCCGAGTTTTTGCTGCAAAAAGGCTTTGATCTTCTGGATATTCAGGGGCTGAACCTCACCACCGGGATCGAATTTGGCCAAGTGACACCCGCCTATTGGAAGCAATTTGCGCAAGAGCTGGACCGCCCTGATGCCGATGCCGTTTTTCTCAGCTGCGGCGGCATCCGGGCCTTGGAAGTTGCACAAGAGATAGAAGATGCGATCGGAAAACCCGTGATCACATCAAACCAAGCGCAATTCTGGTCTTGCTTGCGGCGCGCCGGGATCATGGACAAATTGCCCGGTTTTGGGCAAATATTTCAATATGCCGGATCCCATCTGGCCCAAACAATGTGATGCTATGACCCGCTTTTCCGCATGGACCGTATTTAAAGAAGGCATGAGAGGCCAAAAAGGCTGGGCCCGCCAATGGCGTGATCCGGATGTTAAAAAACACTATGATATTGTGATTGTCGGCGGTGGGTTGCACGGCCTTGCCACGGCTTATTATCTGGCAGAAAACCACAAACTTAAAAATATTGCGGTTCTTGAAAAAGGCTGGATCGGTGGCGGAAATGCCGGACGGAACACAACAATTGTACGCTCAAATTACGCGCGGCCGGGAAATCGGGAATTCTATGAAGATTCGCTGAAACTTTGGGAAAACCTGAGTTTTGAATTGAATTATAACGTGATGTTCTCGCAGCGCTCGCATATCACCCTTTTGCACAGCCCGGGCGCAATTGATGCGGTTGCACGCAATTACAATATTATGCGCAGAACCGGCGCACCGGATGTAGAATTATGGGGATTAGAGTCGCTTAAGAAAGCCATTCCGCATCTAAATTATACCGATAATGCGCGGTTTCCAATCTTAGGGGCGGCGGTGCATAAACGCGCCGGAACCGCGCGCCATGACGCTGTGGCCTGGGGCTATGCACGCGGCGCGGATAGCCGAGGCGTTGATATCATTCAAAATTGCGAGGTAACCGGGATCACCCGCGCGGGCTCAAACGTCACCGCGCTGGAAACCACGCGCGGCACGATCCGCGCTGGCAAAGTGGCTTTGGCGGTGGCCGGAAGCACCTCACGCCTGTGGCAAATGGCCGGTCTGGGCGGATTGCCAATCGAAACTCATAAATTGCAGGCCTTTGTAAGCGAGCCGCTGAAACCGCTTTTAGATCAAGTTGTGGTGTTCGGGATAGGCGGGGCGCATTTTTATATTTCGCAATCGGATAAGGGCGGAATGGTCTTCGGAGGCGACCTTGACTGGTATAAATCCTATGCGCAGCGCGGCAATCTGCCGATTGTGCAGGATGTGACCGAAGCGGCGATGTCGATCTTGCCTTGTTTGGGGCGGGTTAAGCTGCTGCGGCAATGGGCCGGCGTGGTCGATATGTCGATGGATGGTACACATTTCATCTGCAAAACGCCGCTCGACAACCTCTATCTGAACGCAGGTTGGAATTATGGCGGGTTCAAAGCAACCCCAGCCTCAGGGTGGTGGTTTGCCGATTTGATTGCCCAAGACCGCCCCCATAAAATGATCCGCGATTTTGATCTAAAACGCTTTGAACGCGGGCTGCATATTGATGAACGCGGGGCTGGATCAGACCCCAAGTTACACGGATAAGGAAGCAACGCATGATCCGAATTCCCTGCCCTTTTTGCGGCACCCGCGATCACAGCGAATTCAGCTATGGCGGCGATGGATCCATTGTCTATCCTGCCTTGGATGCCCCGATGACAGACTGGCATGAAGCGGTATTCCTGCGCGATAATCTCTGCGGTGTGCAAACCGAAACTTGGCAGCATCTGCAGGGTTGCCGCATGTGGTTGCGGGTTGAACGGGATACGATGACGCATGAAATTCACTCGGTTACGCCCGCCCATCCTGGCATGGCCGCTGCGCTGGAGAGCGATCAATGAGCGCGCGCCGTCTTGCAACCGGCGGTCGGATTGATCGCTCTAAGCCGGTGAAATTTACCTGGGATGGCCAGGAATTGCAGGGATTTCAGGGCGATACGCTGGCCTCTGCACTGATGGCGAACGGGCAGCGCGTTTTGGGGCGCAGTTTTAAATATCACCGCCCGCGCGGCGTGATGTCCGCGGGCGTCGAAGAATCCGGCGCGATAGTCACGCTGGGCAGCGGCAATCGGGCAGAGCCAAATGCCAAAGCCACGCTGCAAGAGCTTTATGCCGGGCTTGAAGCCTATGGCCAGAATGCATGGCCCAATGTGCGCCATGATTTTGGCGCGGTTTCGGGGCTGTTCAGCCGATTTTTCGCCGCGGGCTTCTATTATAAAACCTTCATGGGGTTGCCGCCCTTTGAATGGGGGCGCGGCACCGGTATCTGGATGAAATATGAAAAGCTGATCCGCAAAGCCGCGGGTATGGGAACAGCCTCGCGCGCCGCCGATCCAGATGCGTATGATCACGCGCATGCGTTTTGCGATATATTGGTTATTGGCGCCGGCCCGGCAGGATTAATAGCGGCGCTGACCGCCGCCAAGGCGGGCAAAGACGTGCTTTTGGTGGAACAAGATTTTGAACTGGGCGGAGATCTTCTTAACTGCGCAGATGACACATCCGAAGCGCGGCGCCAATCGCTGATTCAATCCGTACAAAAAGCCGGTCTTCGCATAATGACTCGGACCACAGCCTTCGGCCTTTATGATCACGGAACGGCGGGCCTGCTTGAAAAGGTGAATGACCATCAAGGCCCACCTGCCCGGTATCAGCCCAGACAACGGATTTGGACCGTGCGGGCACAGGCCACGATATTGGCCACCGGAGCGATTGAACGGAGCATCGCCTTTGGCGGTAATGATCGCCCGGGCGTGATGTCGGTGAATGCTGGCCGCGCCTATCTCAACCGCTACGGGATTTTACCCGGGCAGCGGATTGTAATCGCAACCAATAATGACAGCGCGTACCGCGCAGCCCGAGATCTCTCTAAAGCTGGCGCTGAAGTCACCCTGGTGGATGCACGTGCCACCAACACACCGTCTTTGCCGGATGGGTTGCGCCACGATAAAGGATATGCACCCTTGCAAACCTTTGGCAGGAAAAACCTGTCCGCCGTGCAATTGGCTGAACGCGACGAAACAGTCTGGCACGCCGCGCAAAAATTAGATTGCGATTTGCTTTTGGTATCGGGGGGCTGGTCACCGGTGGTAAACCTATCCTCCAACCGCGGCGCGGCACCGGGCTGGAACTCAGAAAATGCCTGTTTCTTACCAACACCCGCAACAGAGCCGCTGTTCTCTGCTGGTGCGGCCTGCGGGATCTGGCAACACGCAGCTTGTGAAGCTTCGGGGGTTGCTGCCGCACAATCTGCGCTGGGAGAGCCTGCGCATCCTCCCAAACCCGGCGGGTGGGAAAACCCCATTCAGCCTATTTATGAAGTGCGCCTGCCAGAACAGAACGCAAAATCATTTGTGGATTTTCAGCATGATGTTACCAGCTCAGATCTACGGTTGGCGCATCAAGAGGGGTTTGTTTCTGTCGAGCATATGAAGCGGTATACAACGCTTGGCATGGCCACGGACCAAGGCAAGATGGGCAATGTGATCGGGCTTGCTTTGATGGCCGAAGCTCTGGGAAAAACCATACCCGAGGTCGGCACAACGCGGTTTCGCCCCCCCTATACCCCCGTCGCGATAGGCGCTTTTGCAGGGCGGCAGGTGGGCGCCCATTTTAAAGCGTTGCGCCGAACGCCACTGCATAACTGGAACCTCAAGCGCGGTGCGATCATGACCGATGCAGGCCTGTGGCACCGGCCTTGGTACTTTCCCAAAGCCGGCGAAACCATTGAAACCGCCTATATCCGCGAGGCGGGTCGCGTGCGCGAAACCGCAGGGGTTTGCGATGTCAGCTCGCTTGGAAAAATTGCCGTGCAAGGGCCGGATAGTGGCGAGTTTTTGAACCGCGTTTACGTGAACGGCTTTGGCAAACTGCCCGTAGGCAAGGCCCGTTATGGCGTGATGCTGCGCGATGATGGGATGGTGATGGATGACGGCACCACTTGGCGGCTTGGTGAAGATGACTATTTAATGACAACGACCACCACGAATGCTGGTAAAGTCATGGTCTGGCTGGAAGAGCTGCTGCAAACGCGCTGGCCCGAATTGCGCGTGCATCTGACCTCTGTTTCAGATCAATGGGCTGCGGTGTCTGTTGCCGGCCCCAAAGCGCGGCAAGTGATTGCCGATTGCCTGATCGACGCAGCCGTTATTTCGGCGGAGCACCTGCCTTTCATGGGCGTTACTAAAGCTGCGTTAAAAGGGGGTATTTCGGCTTGGATCGCGCGGATCAGCTTTTCCGGCGAATTGGCCTTTGAGGTTTTTGTCGAGGCTGGATATGGCGAGGCGATGATGGATCTGATCGACGGTGCCGCGAAGGCCGCCGATGGATGCCTCTACGGGTTAGAAGCGCTTGGCACGCTGCGCATCGAAAAAGGCCATGTGACCGGAGCGGAGCTTGACGGCCGCGTGACGCTGGATGATGCCGGTTTGGGTAAAATGGCCTCACGCAAAAAAGCATTCATCGGCGATGCACTGCGCCAGCGCCCCGAGTTAAACCGCGAAAACCGCCCCCAATTGGTTGGTATTTTTCCCAAAAACCGGTCGCAAAACTTTAATGCAGGCGCGCTTTTAATCAGCCCCAGCGATGAGGAGGGGTTTGGCGAAGGATGGGTAACGGCCGTAACCCATTCCCCCGCTTTGGGGCATTGGATCGGGCTGGGTTATATTTCGGGGGGGCAACGCCTTTGGGCCGATAAGCCGGTTACAGCAACCGACCCGCTGCGTAAAAATGATATAGCGGTTGAAATTGTTTCACCGCATATGTTTGACCCGACGGGAGAGCGGATGCATGACTAGCCCCCTATCAGCCTTAAATAATCGCGCGCAATTGGCGGCAGCGGCAACGCCGCAGATTCGTTTGCACGAGGTTCATCCCTTTTCACTGATACAAATCTCTGCTTGGCCGGATAGGCTGGATCGGGTTGGACACCTGGCCGCGACAGCCGCCGGGTGCAGCGCGGTGGCGCGCCCTGGACGATCGCTGACTGGTGGCGGGCAACATTTGCTGCGCGTAGAACCTTTGAAGTGGTGGGTGATCTCAGAGCGGGAAAATATGCACTTGCCTGACATAGATCGTCAATTGGGCACGGTTTTGGACCTATCGCATTCGCGAACTTGGCTGCGCTTGAGTGGCGATAAAACCCCGACATTGCTCAACCATTTTCTGCCGATTGATTTGCGCGAAAGCGCCTTTGCGACGGGGGCGGTGGCCTCAACCGCTCTGCACCATGTTGGCATTACGCTTTGGCGCGAAGCAGGTGCATATTCTCTGCTCATTCCGCGCAGTTTTGCCCTGTCACTCTGGGAGCTCGTGACTGAAACGGCGAAGCAATATGGTGTAGCAGTCAACTGAGTGGCGGATAATCACATCAAATACGGGCAGGTCAGCCTGCACGCCAAAGGGCTTAAATACACTCTTAAAGGGCATATATGTCGTTCCGCGCCAGCACGCTTGCGCCTGTATAAATGAATATCTCTTAACCCCATTACCTTTGGAGGAAAAACCTTATTGCGATAACCGATCACCCGAAGTTGGATGAGATATGGGTGGAAGCCGTGTCAACGCGTTCGCGCCGGTAAAGAGCGCTGGGCTGCTTGAGTGACCATTTGCGCCATATGCGCCGTGCAGATCAAAGCAAAAACTTTTGCGCATGCGTTTTGAGCGGTCTGGTCTTTACAGTCCGGCGCAAGGAACCGGGCCAATGAGTCTATGATACTGGAATATTCAAAGCCGCCGCAGAGACGCTATGGCACAAATCTGCTGGGCCGCCTCGCCCGAAAGGCGAGGCCAATTTTATAGGTGTTAGCGCGTTTGTTCAGAAAGAAATGCAAGCAACGCATCTGGATGCGTATTGAAATACTGGTACCCATCAAACCGTTGGCCTGTACCAAACGGCGTGTCTTGATCGGGGCCAATCCAAACGATGCTATGCGCCGTTGGCGTTGCATCGATAATTTCTTGAATATCGTTCTGCCCGGTCTTTTGGTTGAACGTGTAAACGTCATTTTTCACCTGCGCATAGAGCACGGGCACCGTAAGACTTGGAACATAATCAAGCGCTTCGGCAAATCCAAACCCGAATTCTTCTCGCTGCGCGTCCAGCACACGCCCAACCAGATCCAATCCGGTTTTGGCGCGAATGAAGCGATCAGTCATATTGTAAGACAATGTCGGTTGGTTGGCGATTAACCCTTTAATTTGCGGGTTCGAAAACAAGTCTGGTTCTTTTTTCCAGGCCAGAAAAGTTGCATTGGCACCCATACATTGGCTGAGAAATAAAATATCATCATCGCCAAACTGCGGATGCGCAAGCACATAACGCAAAGAGGCGGCAACATCCTGCCACTCAGTGACCCCCGCGCCAACCAGTGCTTCGCTGCCGATCGCCTCTGCGCCGAGGCCACCATCGCTTTCGCCTTGACCGCGATGATCATACATGACGATGTTGTAATTGGCGTCATGCAAATGTTTCACCATAGGCAGAAATTCCGCGGCAACACCGTCAAGCCCGGTATCTGAACCATAGCGCGTGGTTGTCAGTGGATGGTTCACGATCACCGTCTTATCCGATGGGGTCGGGCTTGGTATTTCCCACGCGCTCAGCCGAATATTATCCTTGGTAAAAATATCGACATCGCTATAGAGCATCGCATAATCGCTGGGGGTTTTGGGAATTGCTAAACGCTTGGGGGCCACGCGCATTTTCACAATCTGGCTGACCAGCACCCGGTCTCTCAGATCAAACGGATTTGCAAACCATATAAACGCCGCAACGCCGATAAAAGCTGTGAACCCCGACAACACCCAGATGAATATTTTTTTCATTCCTTACACTCCGGAAATATTGACACTGTCAATATGGGTAATAGGTGGCTTGTAGAGTGTCAATTTAAAATTTACACTGTAAATATAATCATAGGAAAGCTAATGGACGCTGCCCGCAAATATCACCATGGCAACCTCAAAGAAGCCTTTCTTAAGGCCGCCCGTGACCTGCTTGAACGCGACGGTCTTGGAGGATTATCTCTGCGCAAATGCGCCGAAAAAGTGGGCGTCAGCCATGCAGCTCCCAAAAACCATTTTGGCAATATAGCGGGCTTATTAACAGCCATGGTTACAACAGGATATGCAGAGCTCGCAGTGAAGATGACGGCAGATGCCAACACAAACGCTGATCGCAAGCGACGGCGAGACCAGGCGCTTTTGGGCTATGTCGCCTTCGCGCAAGCCAATCCCGCGCTCTATGATTTGATGTTCTCGCGGGACCGTTTGGTGCAGGATGATCCCGACCTGCTACAACAGGTCAGAGCCTGTTTTGTGATATTGGCAGATTGTTCGGCTGAGCTTGGATGGCATCACGGATCGCTAGACGACAAAACGGGAAAGGGCCAAGTTGCAATGTGGAGCCTTGTGCATGGCTATGCGCAATTGGTCACGGCAGGGCGTTTCAAGAAAGACAATATGAAAGGCCTATCAATTCTGGATATCCTGCCAATAATCGAACAGGATGGCCAAAACTAAAACCACCGCAAAACATCACCAATTGCCCCCTACACAATCTAGTCAGCTGAAGTTGAATGTAAGTATGGCAAACAATATCTGCACTGGGGCGCGGCACAGATCCCCCAACTATGACCTGCGTTTGATCCAATCTTTGAAGCCAAAATACCGATGCATCGCGGGTAAAAACCAGGGATTGCCATCATATAACGGGATCCGTGGCGGGGGTGGACCCCAAAATGCACTAGGTTGATTGCCCGTACCCATCGCGGTTGAGGCAATTTTTTTCCCCAGCCAGCGCGCCCAAACCGTTCCAGACCCAGCATAGCCAGCTGCATAAAAAATACCGTCACTTTCAAAAAGCGCAGGTAATTCGGCCCGCGTAAACCCTACATTTCCCAGCCAGCAATATGCGATAGAACAGCCTGAAAGCTCTGGAAAAATTTGTGCCAGCTTCTGGTGGAGATACGCCACTGACCGCGCGCTGGGCCTGTGCCTATCAAAGCTACGCGACCCCAAAAGAATACGATCGCGCGCGGGCGTAGGCCTGAAATAACTATACAGTTTCGCCGTATTTCCATACATCCGCAATTTTGGCATCAGATCTTTCACCGTTTCCGTGCCCAACGCTTCTGTCACGATAATACAACTTTGCGCAGGCACAAGACGACGACGCAGAAATTTACCAAACTGATATTTGGTACCCGTATAAGCGTTGGTGGCAATAATCACCTTTCCGCCGATAACGTTGCCCCTATTCGTCACTACAGTTTTCTTGCCTGAAGACGTGCCGGTAATCTCTTCAACGCAGGTTTGTGCGTGAATGACCGCCCCCGCAGCTTGCGCAGCCTTCAAAAGGCCTGCAAAAAATTTACCGGGATGAAACCCGCCGATTTCTTCACGCACCATGCCGCCAAAAAACAAATCCGTTTTAATTTCACTCTGCTGGTCAGATTTTGGCACCATAAACGCCTTATGGCCATCTATTGTGTTTAGCCTATCCGCTTCGCGGCACTGATTTTCATAGTCTTTTGAACTCATTGCACCGGTAAAGCGACCCGTCATCTGCAGATCGCATTCAATCTGTTCTTCGGCACAAAATTTGGCAAGATCAAGCCGGGCTTCGATACCTTCGGCATAAACCGCATCCGCATAATCTACTCCGCTTTTTGCGCTGAGAGCGCTATGCGATAGCCTGATTTGACCACTGCAAATCCCACCATTGCGCGTAGAGGCTGCAAAGCCAGGCACGCCGCTGTCCAGCACCCGCACTGAATGCCCCTGCCGAGCGATCGTTAGGGCAGCAGAAAGCCCCGTATAGCCCGCGCCCACAATCACATAATCAGCCTCTAAAGGCAGGTTCACCTCGCCAGACGCCTGCCAGAGCCCCTGCTCAATTTCCCACCAAAACGGACTGTGTTTCATAATATGCCTCACCGTGCTGAAAACACACCAAAATGACAGGAGGCGAAAGTCAAGCAAAACCGCAGTAGCGCAACCATGTGTGAACAGTGCAACGCAAAATCCCAATGGCAGAGGGTTGCGCGCGATAAATCCAATAAACCCGCAAAAAAATTCTAAATTATGCGCGCCCCGCACAAACCAATAAGCCCATTTTTAGGGCATATATCTGCGCAATAAAAAGCTAGGCTGAAGAAATATATCTCAAAATCATATTTTAATAGCCAAATGCACAGATCTGCTTTTAACCTAATCGGGTAGATCTATTTGGGAGGGACCTATGTTTTTATCAAGAAGAATAAGCCTGCCATTCACCGGCAAACGCGAAATCGCAGCCGATCGCCTGCGCAATGCAGCCGGCATTATGATGCGCAATGGCGCTTTGGCGGCTTGGACGCAGCAAGTGCTGGGTGGTTATTATAGCCCCGGAACGCTGCTTTTGCACACGGCCTTTGAATCGATGGAGCACAGTATGACTGTGGGCCAAAATCTGATGGGTGATCCAGCTTGGGCCAAATTGATGCTCGAACGCGAATTATCGCCCTCGGCAGAGGTTGTTGGGCCAGAATTATTTAGGCGGGTTGCGGGCGAAAATGGGGCAGATGACAATGAAGCGTCCATGGTGCGTGAATATGTGTTGCCGCGCGAAAACATCACGGGCGCGGTTGCGCTGCTGCCCGAAGCTCAAAAAATGCTAAGCGGTCATAGCGTCGACGTAAACATGTGGGCCCCCGTTATCGCTGCAGATATGCAACGGTTTTATATCGTTTATTCGGGGCGCGATATCACAACGCTTGGAAAGGCGGTGGATGAAGTGGGCGTGTCAAAAGAGTTTCAGGACATGCTTGTCAAAGCCTCGCAATTGGGAACGCTTGACCGAGCGTGGATGATGGCAACGCTCAAATAAATAAAATCGGGCGTCTAAACGGCGAAGGAAGGTTCCTCTTGATCAGCCGGCTGGCATATGGGCAGGGAATGATCCCCTTTTCATATGCGCCACCGTGAGGCAGAGAGCTGGCTTATTTTAGCATATCATCCAGCAAGCGCTGTTTGGCATCTGCGCTTATGGAAACCACGATAGCTTTTGCAATATCGGGCACTGGCGAGACCTTCTTTTTGTCTTTTTCTTCAACGCTATCTAGGCGCTGAGCCTCTTTTAACGCAGCTGCCAGTTGGGCTGAGGTGGTTTGAGACACAGGGTTCATAAAGCTTCCTCCAAAGCTTAAAATAGCACAAAACCGGAAATCTGTGTAGGGGGTTTCACAGATCTGATCCATCTTCTTACCCTCCAACGCAAGAAAAAGCGCGGGGTGCCGATACACCCCACGCTTTTCAATGTTTTTGATAGGTGGCGGGCTTGGCGTTAGGCGGCGCAATTCAGTATAGCTGCCAGAAAACCCCTCATAAAAAATTACAAGCTTTGCAACACGCCGCTTTACCAGCAATAAGCCCTCCCTCACTTTGCGCTGATACTCACATTGATTGGAATTTGATCGCCGATACGATAGTTGTTGTAGGTATAACTTTTGCCGCGAATACCGTTCCACTCATAGGTAATGCGGTAGTTTTTTATATGCGACTGCTCAGTATTAACCTGAACGAGATTACATTGCTGCTCTGACCTATACCCCACGATAACCCGCTTTGTCTGCTGGCCCTGATCTGCCGCCATCAGGCCCCCGATCACGGCGCCAGCTGCAGCGCCCCTGTCTTTTCCAGAAACGGTTCCACCCAGAAGACCTCCGATAATCATACCACCCAAAACATCGCTTGAGCTGGCGCCTCTGGTTTGCGAGGTTCCATAGATTGGCACCTCCACATTCTGACAGCGGCGCTGCGGTTCCGATAGTGTTTTTGTCTGGTAATTCGGCTTGATCTTAATAACCGTTGCATAGCTTTCAGCGCTCAAAAACGCCGGACTTAACGTTGCAAGCAAAGCCGCACCCAATATATTTTTCATCATAATCTCCAATCTTGTTTCTGATTGATGACAGAAAACAATAAAAGATCATGTTATCCAAAAACCGCCATTTGTTATTGAATAACGCGGCGAATTTGGTCAACTTTAGCAGACCCTACACGCTAAGGATGTTTGCTATGACCAAAATGATTATCTCAGCTTTGGCTTTTGGGATCTGTATAGGTGGATCCGCAGCGCTTGCATCAGGCGAATGCTATTACCTATATAAAGCCAAAAAAACCGCCCCGCTTCAACTGCATTTGGGGATGATAAAAATTAATGATACCTGTAGCTCAGGGCCGCACCAAACGCAGCTGTCGGACAGGCTAGCGCAAAACGGTTGGAAATTGATGCAGATAGTCAAACAATATCCTGAAATTGACGGAGTGAAGTTCAAAAATGATTTGGGTGAGTTCTTTCTTAAATATTAAGCCGCAAACCCTTATCCTTTGGGGCGCCGCGATCATATTGCTTTTGATAATCAGCGCGTTGGCCCTGATAATATGGTCGGTACCAGATCCACGCGTTTTCAATGAAAATATTGAGAAGGTTTTTTTGGAAAATGATTTTTCAACCCAAACAGAAATCAAACTGCTGGAAGTTTTAGCCTCATCGGGCAGCCTTTTTGAAAGTTCGATCAGCCTCTATTCAAGCATTATTTTCACGCTGGTTATCATCACAATTTCTATGATGGTGATAAGTTTTGGCTCTTTGATGTCCAACATACATCTGCGGCAGCAATTCGTTGCGCTGAAAAACAGCGCACTGCAGGTGAATGGGATCGAGCTGAGCCGAGCCGAAAATTCGGTAAAAATAAATGGCGATTGGCTGCACTTAACCAAAGGCAGCATGGAAACGTTAAGCGTGCTTTTAGAAGCGACATTAGACGGTGATTTTCTATCCGGCTTAGATGTTGAAATTTTGGTTTCGAGGAAAAACGCCGCCAATTGTGAGGATGCCGCGGGCGTGATGCGGATCAAAAGGCTGCGCGACAATATCGGAAATCAGATTGTCGCGCAGCATCTCATTCAAAATATTCCGGGCAAAGGCTACCAGATCAAAGTGTCCAAAAATAATATTGTGATCAACTGACGTACCTGCTGGCAGATGTTAGACTTTAGACGCCGGTAAATAACACTCGCCCTCAGACGGGATATATCAGTTCATTTTGAATGAATTTAAGGGTGAGGCATCTGGATCAGCAAAGCTGCAAGACATACAGATTGTCATCAAAGGCGCAGATCATAGATTTTTTAACGCATCTTTCAAAGCGCGCTTCCAAATACCAGAGTGATCAAAGGCAGGCCAATGTCATCTCCTGCGCAAATAAACGCATGCGCCGGTTCATCCGGCGCTTGTCTGAACGGATCAGATAGATAAAAAATTCTGGCATACTAAACGCGGGCAAAATCGGAACAAGCGCGCCCGTCTGCAAATTATCTTTTAAGATGAAATCGGGCAAATTGGCGATGCCCTGGCCTTGAAGCGCCACATGCAACAAAAAATCTCCGCTATTGCTGTTCAACGCTGGCGTAAACTCAATCGGATATGTTTTGCGCGTGGCCGTAGAAATCAATGGCCATCTTCCGCGCTTAGCGGCGCCAAAATGAAGCAGCTGATGCTCTTGCAAAGCCTGCAGATTATTTGGCTTGCCCCATTTGGCCAAATACGCAGCCGAAGCACAAATATGATGCCGCATAATTCCAATTTTCTCGGCAACAAGGGCTTGGTTCAATTGGGGTGTGATACGAATGGCAAAATCGTAATTATCGCGTTCAAGGTCAACCAGTTGATCGTCGAAATCGACCGTCAATTGAATTTCAGGATATTTCTCTATGAAGCCCATCAAAGCTTCTTTAAGAAAGGAGATCCCGAATTCCCGCGGCAAAGATACCGAAAGCGGCCCAGATATAGCCGCATGCGTGCTGCTGAAATCAGTTTCGATTTCTTCAAAATCATGAACCGCTCGCAAAGCCCTCTGGTATAATTCGCGGCCCGTTTCAGTCACGTTCCAGCGCCCCGGTGCACGATCAATCAACTTTGCTGAATAGCGGTCTTCCAAAAGGTGTAATCGCCGGCTGACCGCTGATTTTGCAATATTGAGCCGATCCGCTGCTTTTGAAATGCTGTGATTTTCGACAATCACCGTGAACAGACGCAAATCTTCCATTTGCCCCATTTTGTTCTCCTTTTTAGACCACCCTGCCCGTTTTTTAACACCTTATTCTTAATGTAAGAACATGGCAGATTTGGCACAACTTGCCAGTTTATATTCCCATTGATACAAAAACGGATCGGATAATATTTAGCCCTATAGGTTCTAAAATTTCGAACGAAATCGGCTAATATACTGAAAAAATTACTTTTATGATTGCCGATGAACCTAGAGAGACAGAAACACCCCAATGACGCACTATTCCCCAAGCGCCGGTTACATGACTGAAACGATACAGCGCAGCTATATCGCTTATGCCATCACGCAAAACACGCTTCCCGCGCAAGCCCATCGTATGCCGCAGATTATTTCTTTGGTTGCCGCAGAAGATCGTTCAAAACCGATCCAATTTTGGCAATTATTTTCCGTTATGGGCCAAACGCGTATTCTGCGCATCGTCCATGATTTTTACCGCCGCGTCTATGAAGATGAGGCTTGGTTTCGCGATGTTTTCGCCCGTGTTGGCGACGCAGCCCACCATGTCAGAACCCAATCGGCGATGTGGATTGATGTGATGGGTGGCGGCTTTCATTATCACGGGGCTGAGTTCAGGCTCAACTTTCATCATCAGCATAATGCTTTCCAGCTGATGACCAACGAGGGCGCAGCACGCTGGACAAAACTGATGATTGAAACATTGCAGGCCTGCGATGCGCAGATAAATTATGACCCACGCATTCGCCCGAGTATCAACACATTCTTGCAGTATTTTATGTCTAAATATGCGGCTGAATTTGGTTTTCAGGCCAGTCATCTCTTTGGCCCAACAAACCCAGCAGTTAGGCGAAAAATAAATTTTATGAATATGACGGATACGGCAATTGAAGCCTTGTCTGATGCTGATCTGAAAGAGGGGCTGCTGGCGCGGGGGGTCGATTTGAGCAGCAGCGAAGAAAGACAGGCATTGATCAAGAAAGCCCAAAGCCTGTAACGCCCCGCCTCGTGACGGCGTTACCATATAAAAAGGATCTATACATGCGTAGGCAAAACCCGGATCGCTCGGTTGAAGAATCCCAAACCAATGCGGCTGCTCGGCGCGCCAAGGGGGAATTTATGCGCGGTGTTAGCCAGTTCCGAAGCGCGCTGGGCAGTGCCGCCTTTCCCGCTGAAGCGCACCGCTATCATCTTTACGTGGCGTTGAATTGCCCCTGGAGCCATCGCGTGACTTTGGCGCGCAATCTCTTAGGTCTGCAGCATAGCATCACGCTTGACGTGGCCTTTCCAAACCGCACCGATGAGGCTGACCCCGAGGGGCCAAACCACTGGCAATTCGCACCAGAGCGGATTGCCTCGATCAGCCAAGCTACGCTACCAGATTGCACACAGGAAACCGCGACAGGGCAAAATTTTCGACTTCTTAAAAATATCTATGCCAAAGAAGGATCACAAGAACGCTCTGTACCCGTGCTTTATGACAAGCACAGTCAAAGCATCGTTTCGAACGAAAGCGCCGAGATTGTAAGAATGATGGGCCAGAACGCAGCCGCGCTGGGCAGTCGCCTTGCCGATGCAGAGCGCATCGATCTCTACCCTGCCGATCAAGGCTTAAGATCCCAAATTGACGCGCTGAATGGCCGTATTTACGACGCGGTCAATAATGGTGCTTACAAGGCAGGTTTCTCCTCTGATCAATCGGTCTATGAGGCGGCCTTTCATAAATATTTCAATATGCTGGAAGAGTTAAACGCGCTGTTGCAGGATGGCCGCGCCTACCTGACCGGTGAGGCGTTTACCGAAGCTGATTTAAAGCTATTCCCAACCCTATATCGCCACGACCCCGTCTATTATCTTCGCATGAAGCTGAATGGTGCGAAAATATTCCATTACCCAGATCTGTGGCGATGGCTCTGTCGCGTTTATGCGCTGCCAGGAGTGGCAGAAAGCGGATCTTTGACGCTTTGCCTGCAAGGCTATTTCGGGCGCTCATGGAATGGCGTTATCCCGCTTGGCCCCCGCCAGCCAAGGCCCTATCCAGAGGCCTATCATCATCCGGAACTGGCAAAGTCAGCCAAATCTAAATAGAGCACAAGACAGCAGTGAAACCCACGGCCACCAGTACCGGCTTGGGCTTTTTCGGCCCCCAAAAATCAAAATCCAACGCGCTGGGGCCAACTTATTTTTTCAGCAGGCAGCGCGTGATAAGATCTTATCAGCCATATTGGCGCGCGAGCGTGCAATAGTCCTCTGCGGCGATAGAATGACAGTTACGATAGACGCGTAAGGATCCGTTCCGTAAGATCATCAGGGCTGACCAGCTTTGCCCGCCATGCTGCCAGTATAAGTAATTTCAAGAAGAACCCGAAATCCGTTGGCGCCCGCAGATCAAACTGGCTCTTTTATCGACCAATCAAGGAGATAAGCATTTGATTAGTTGAGATATATAGAGTTTTATTCCTCTTAAGCCCGCCGTTTGCAAAAGGACATTAACAGATATGAAACCAACCATCCTTTCCGCACCGCATCCACGGTCTTTAGAGCTGATCTTTACGGCAAAGCGCCTTGCACAACTGCGCGATAGCTATGAGGTGATCGAGGTTTCTGAAGATGAGATTGCAAACCTTTCGCCACAAGTGCTCGCGCAGGTCCGTTATATCATCGGCCAACCCCCGCTTGACCATCTTCTGCTCGAGCAGCTGAAACAGCTGAAATGCATTTTCAACGTTGAATCAAATTTGATGGATAACATGCCCTATGACACGCTATTTGAGCGCGGGATTCATGTTGTCACTACGGGTGCGGTTTTCGCGCAGCCTGTTGCCGAATTGGCCCTTGGCCTTGCGCTCGACCTCAGCCGACAAATTACCGCCGCGCATCAAACCTTTGAGAACGGCACCGAAAAATGGGGGCTCGAAGGCAATCCGCAAGCAAAACTGTTGTTCAACAGCAGGGTTGGCATGATTGGATTTGGGGATCTGGGCAAGGCTTTGGCGACAATTTTGACCGGTTTCAAACCACAGATAAAAATATACGATCCTTGGCTTCCCAACTCTTTCTTATCGGGGATCGGCACGCCCAGCTCTTTAGAAGATATCTTCGACAGCTCAGATATGATCTTTGTGTTAGCTGCGGTCACGACTGAGAACCAACATTTTATAAACGCCGACCTTATCGCACGCATGCCCCAAGGCAGCAGTTTGGTTTTGCTCAGCCGCGCCGAAGTGATTGATTTCCCTGCGCTGATCAACGCGGTTGAAAAGGGTCATATCACCGCCGCAAGCGATGTATGGCCGCTTGAACCTATGCCCGCAGATCATCCCGTGCGTCAGCTTCCCGGGTTTTTAAAATCTGCGCATCGCGCCGGCGCCTTGCAGCAATGTTTTGAAGATATGGGGGAAATGGTCTGGGAAGACTTACAGCTTTTGGATCGGGGCCTTCCACCGCTGGTGTGCAAGCGCGCGCAACGGGAAACCGCAAGCAAAATGCAAAGCAAGCCCGTTTCGGAAAATTAACCTGATCGGGCCAAGAGTCCAGATTGTTTAGAGGCGCAGCTCGGCTTCAAAAGAGTTTCCCACTATTAGATCGGCAGATACGGAATTGTCTAACACCAATCGTGCATTTGGCAGGTCATTGGCCGTTACCTTTTCTTGCGCCGCTTCTTTTGATAGGTTCCCCCACCGCGCCAGCAGGCGCTGTTTAAGAATATCCATGGGTACGTCAAGCATCGCAGTAAGATCAAAACAAGGGCGTAAATCTTGCCAACCGGGCTGATCCAACAGCAGATAATTGCCCTCAACCAAAATGATTTCAGTTTTGCGTGAAATAATTCGCGCTGAGGCAAGCGAGAGATCCAAATCGCGGTCAAAAAGCGGTACCGCGATATCGCTGCTAGCCTCTTTCACACGGCTCAGAAGATTGGTTAAACCCTCTATGTTGAAGCTGGCGGGGGCGCCTTTGCGCGCCTGCAGCCCCAATGCGCTGAGCACCGCGTTATTGTAATGCCAGCCATCCATCGGGATGATTTGACATTGCGCATCGCGCTCTTGGTTGAACCGCGCGCAGAGCGCATCGGCAAACGTTGACTTGCCAGAGCCCGGTGGCCCAGAAATGGCGATAATCTTACGGTCTGCCGAGGTTAGGGTTTCAAGCTTGCGCCTGAAAAGGGTGAACGTTTCGTCACTCAGCAACATCGCCCGAGTCTTTTGGCTTCATCGCCCCGGTCATCATCGCCACAGCTTCTGACATTTCATATTCTTTGGGATCAATAACGCAGAGGCGCTTGCCCAATCGGTGGATATGGATGCGATCAGCCACTTCAAACACATGCGGCATATTATGCGAAATCAAAACAATCGATATGCCGCGTTCGCGCACATCCTTAATCAAATCAAGCACCCGACGGGATTCTTTGACCCCAAGCGCCGCGGTAGGCTCATCCATGATAATCACCCGCGATCCAAAGGCGGTGGCGCGCGCCACGGCGATGCCCTGGCGCTGCCCACCCGACAGGGTTTCAACCGTCTGACCAATATTTTGGATCGTCAACAGGCCTAAATCCGCAAGCATTTGCTTGGATTGCCGCTCCATTTCGGCGTGGTCAAGCTTGCAAAAAAGCTTGCCCATCAAGCCTTTTCTGCGAATTTCACGGCCTAAAAACATATTATCTGAAATTGACAATGCAGGCGATAAGGCCAGGTTTTGATAGACCGTTTCAATGCCCGCAGAACGCGCCTCAAGCGGGTTGCTGAAATGCATCTTTTTGGTTTCAAAATGGATGTCACCCGTGTCTAGTTGAATGGCGCCAGACAACGCTTTGATCAGCGTGGATTTTCCCGCGCCATTATCCCCGATAACGCCCAAAACCTCACCCGGATATAAATCAAAATCGCAATGATCCAGCGCAACCACCCGACCATATCGCTTTACAGCGTTGCGCGCATATAAAATTGGTTCCATCAGACCGCCACCTTTCTGATCCATTGATCAAGCGCAACCGCCACGATGATCAACAATCCAATCAACAAATAGGTCCATTGCGGATCCGTACCAATCATTCTGAGCCCTAAGGAAAAGACGCCAACAATCAAGGCGCCGCAAAGCGCGCCTAAAATCGAACCTCTTCCCCCGAACAAGGAAATACCCCCGATCACCACCGCGGTGATCGCCTCAATATTCGCGAACTGACCCGATGTTGGAGAGACAGAACCGATCCGCCCCACCAAGACCCACCCGGCCGTGGCGCAAATAAACCCCGACAGCATATAGACAGAGATCAAAACCCGTTTGGTTCGAACACCTGACAATTCCGCAGCATCCGGATCATCTCCCACAGCATAAACATGCCGCCCCCAAGCCGTATGGCGCAGCACATAGGCCAAAATGATCGCCAGCACGATCATCAAAATCACGCCATAGGTAAATACCGCGCCATAAATTTTAAACTTGTTGCCCATGAATTGGAAAATCGGCGCGCGTTCGGCAATATCAGCGCCGCGGATCGTTTCATTGGCGGAATAAATGAAATTCGACGCTAGAAAAATCTGCCATGTGCCCAAGGTTACGATAAAGGGAGGCAAACGCATGATTGCCACCAACACGCCGTTGATCGCCCCCATTAACGTGCCCGCCGCCAAGCCACAAATCAGAGCGATTTCCGGCGGTAACCCGTAGCGAAACGTAAATTGCCCCATGATCACCGATGAAAAAACCATGATCGCGCCAACAGAAAGATCAATACCAGCGGTCAAAATCACCAAAGATTGGGCAAGCGCAACGATGCCAACAATCGCAACCTGTTGTAAAATCAATGTCAGCGCGAAAGGGGAAAAGAACTTACCACCAAGCAGTAACCCAAAGATTGCCAGAGAACAGAGCAAAACCACCAATGGAACCGCAGCCGGCGTTTGCCTCAGCCATAAGCGAACCCTATCAGACAACGTTTCTTCTTCGATAAACGCCGAAACTTCCTCTGCAGTGGGATCTAGCCCAAGGCCTTTTTCTTCGCTGATTGACACCGCTTTGCCCCCGAATTGCCATTTTGGTTATGGCATAATTTTATTAAGCCATGGACGATGCACGCACCGCCCATGGCAAAGTTTACAAAGATATCGCTAAAGATCCAGCTTTGATGTTTCTAGCGATCTTATCCCCAGCACAGATCTGTGCCCTTAGCCGTGTCGATCGACTCAACACCGGCAGCAGGCTTATCGGTCACCAAAGATACCCCGGTATCAAAAAAGTTCTTACCCGGAGTCGGAGAGGGCTTGGATCCATCATCGGCCCATTGTTTAATCGCTTCAACACCCAATGAGGCCATCAACAATGGATATTGCTGCGAGGTGGCGCCAATGACACCGGCTTTAACATCCGCAATACCCGGGCAACCGCCATCGACAGACACGATCAAAACATCGTTTTCACGGCCAATCGCTTTTAGCGCCTCATAGGCACCGGATGCGGCTGGTTCGTTGATCGTATAGACAACATTGATCATCGGATCTTTTGCCAATAGGTTTTCCATGGCTTTGCGGCCACCTTCTTCATTGCCGGCTGTTACATCATTGCCAACGATCCGGCTATCAGTTTCATCCCCCCATTTATTGGGGTCACCCAAATCGATTCCGAAACCTTGCAAGAAACCTTGATCGCGCAAAACGCCAACAGAAGGCTGGCTCACAGCCAGGTCCAACATACCGATTTTGGCATTTGCCGCATCAGCACCTAAAGCCGCAGCGGCCCATTTGCCGATCAATTCACCGGCTAGGAAGTTATCTGTTGCAAAAGTCGCATCCGCCGCATCCATCGGCTCAAGCGGTGTGTCCAGCGCAATAACCAGCAAACCAGCGTCACGCGCCTGCGCCACGGGGCCCACGATGGCTTTGGTGTCCGAGGCTGTGATCAAAATACCTTTTGCGCCATCCGCGATACAGGTTTCAATCGCCGCCACTTGGCTTTGGTGATCCCCATCAATTTTACCGGCATAGGATTTTAAAGTAATGCCAAGCTCTTCGGCTTTTGCGGTGGCACCTTCTTTCATCTTCACAAAAAACGGGTTCGTATCCGTTTTGGTGATCAGGCAAGCCGAAATACCATGCCCGCCTGCAAAGGCGACGCTAGAGGCCAAGGCTAATGCAGAGGCGGCACACGCGGTTTTAAGCGCTTTGTTCAATGTGTGTTTCATACTTTTCTCCCAAAAATATTATCAGACCCCATGGATCACCCCATATGAATGATTCACTCCATAAGACCGACAGATCAGACCTTCCAATCTGATGTAAAAGGACAATGATTCTGACGGACTGTCAATAATTAAATCACTCTTATTTAAGTTTAAAAATTGCAGTTCGAGAAACAAAGCTTTAAGAATAATATATAGAGATAAAGGGATTGGTTGCTTAAGAAAAATGAAAACGGCCGATTTAACATCGACTTATAGCGGCAATAACCACTATGCCCGCGGATCGAATCAAACCAAAGTGCGCGCTTATAATGAGCGTCTTGTGCTGACATTGATCCGACAAAACGGCCCGATGGCGAAAGCCGAGATCGCCCGCGCTACGGGTTTATCTGCGCAAACCGTTTCGGTGATCACCCGCGCGCTTGAAGCCGATAAATTATTACAAAAAGAAACACCGATTCGAGGCAAAATTGGCCAGCCCTCTGTGCCAATGTCACTGAATAAAGAAGGCGCATTTTTTCTGGGGCTCAAAGTCGGGCGGCGCAGTTTGGATTTGGTTATCACTGATTTTACCGGCGCGATCCGCGCGCGGATCAACAAGCGGCACAGTTATCCCTCACCCGCTGCTGTGATCGAATTCACGCATATGGCAATCGAAAGGTTACTTAACAACCTCACCAATGAAGAGCGCGATCGCGTCGCGGGGCTTGGCATTGCCATTCCATTTCGCCTCTGGGAATGGGCGAAAGCATTGGGCCTTGACCCCAAAGATATGGAAGATTGGAAAACCGAAGATATTGCCGAAAAAATTTCACAGAAATGGGATTTTCCAATCTATCTTCAAAACGATGCCTCCGCAGCCTGCGGTGCAGAGCTGGTTTTTGGCGCTCAAGACCGCCCGCGTGATTTTTTATATTTTTTCATTGGCTTTTTCATTGGCGGCGGTCTGGTTTTGGACGATTCGCTTTATACAGGCAAAACTGGAAATGCCGCTGCAATGGGCCCGTTGCCGATCCGCAAAAGCAATGGCACAACAATCTCGTTGATGGATCTTGCCTCGCTTGTACGTTTAGAACAGGCCGTAATTGAAGCGGGCGGCATAGCGGAAACAATTTGGGAAAACACCCAGAATTGGGATATTGATCCGGCGCTGGTCGACACATGGATCACTGCAACCGTATCGGCATTGGTTGAAGGGATTATCGCCGCCTCTTGTATCATAGATTTCGAATGCGTGATGGTCGAAGGGTGGTTACCAGAGGATATTCGCGCGCGGATCGTGGCTGGCGTCAATGCAAAGCTCCAAGGCGTTGTTGCGCCCGGGATCGACCTGCCCACAGCCCGAGCAGGCACCATTGGCAGCGATGCAAGAGCCCTTGGTGGCGCCAGTTTGCCGCTGTCGGATCGCTTTCTTATAGACCGCCATGGCTTTGTGAATCACTGATACAACTGCTCTGAAAGCACCTGAGGCAAAGCAAACGCTTCTATAAGAGTTTTTGCAGCACATGAGGTAAGGCATAACCCAAACGGCGGGAAACTATGCGGCATCGCGTAACCAGTTGCAGAGGCGGGCGGCGCTTATCTTCTGATGAATTCTAACCGATCTTTGGCAAAACCACCCAAGTAATAGAAACGCCGGCTTTCAAGCACCGCGCTTTGCATTATTGCTCAAGAAATCACGCAGTAAACTGTTGAACAAGTCGGGCTTTTCCAGATGCACAGCATGCGCACATCCCGGCACCACGGCCAGCTCTGCCTGCGATATCGAGCTCCAAAGCAAATGCGTTTGCTGCCAAGAATAGGTGCGATCTTGATCTCCCCAGAGAACCAAGGTGCGCAGATCAATCTCTTGCAACAACGCCGCGCCCGTCCAAGCTTCCATCGCCGTCAGGCCCGCTTGAATCGCCGCGAGCGAGCTTTTTTCCGCGATCTGCGCACAGGGTTCATAGCCCTCAGCTGCGGCGCGCTGCAAAAACCACGTGGCAGAAATACGGCGGGCGGTGGCGGCGGCGCCCTCTTGCGCGGCGCGCGCCTTGCTGGTGGAAATGGTTTCAAAGCGCCCCGGTAAAATGCCCACACTGCCGGTGCTATACAGCACAAGGCTTTCAATCCGCTGGGCGTCGCGGCGCAGCATTTCCTGCACCACCATCCCCCCCATCGAATGCCCCAAAAGATGATAGCGGGGCAGATTTAACCGATGCAGCTCGGCGATGGCCCAATCGGCAAACCCCTCAATACGATCCAAAACAGGCAAATGCGCATTCTCGCCAAAACCAGGAAGATCCAGCGCAATAACCTCATAATCTTGCGACAAGGCCGCTTTTTGCCCGGCCCATTGCGCGCCCCCACCCATAAAGCCATGGACCAGAACCAGTGGGATCACTTGCGCTGCCCTTGCACGATACGGTCTAAAATCATGGCGCAAAATAAAATCGCAAACCCTGCCAAAATACCTTGGCCCACATTGGCATATTGCAAGGCTTCAAGCACGTCTTCGCCCAAACCTTTTGCACCAATCAGCGAAGCCACCACCACCATCGCCAGAGAAAGCATGATCGTTTGATTAATTCCTGCGCGTATCGACGGGCTGGCAAGCGGTAAATCCACGCGCGTGAGCAAATACCATTTATTCGCACCAAAAGAAATCGCCGCTTCGCGCACGCTATCGGGCACGCCGCGCAAGCCCAAAACGGTCAGGCGCACGACCGGCGTTCCCCCAAAAATCATCGTTGTGACCACGGCGGCGGGCTTGCCAGTGCCAAAAAAGGCAATGACGGGAATCATAAACACGAAGGCCGGCATCGTTTGCATGAAATCCATAATCGGTTGGATAAAGGCATAGAAGCGGCGACGGCGGGCGCAAAACATCCCCAGAGGAATGCCAATTGCAATCGACAAACAGGCCGCCGTTCCCAATAAGGCCAAGGTTGTCATGGCTTTTTCCCAAAATCCCAACAGCCCCATATAAGATAGGAAGGCTCCCGACCAAACCGCCGTGCGGATACCCGCCGTCAACCATGTAAGAACAACGATGATCGCGGCAATCACGATCCAAGGGGTTTTCACGAAGATCAGCTCAAGCGCATCCAAGATCAACCGAATGCCATAGGTAATGAAATCAAATACAACATCGCCATTGGCTACGCAAAAGGCAAAGAATGCCTCAACCCCCGCAATGCTCGAAAGGCGGTATTCTGGATCGGTTGGGAAATCGCTTAAAAACCCAAACCTGCCGGGCAAACTGTAATGCAGCATCGCCGCAGTGATGATCGCCACCACAAAAGCCGCGCTGAACAGAATTTGCGACACAGGTAGGCCAGAGCGCATGCTTCGATCTGAGACCCAATCGGAAAACCGCGCCTCTAAGGCCCAATTTGCAACGGTTAACTGCACAGCCTTTGTCACCAATAACAACCCAAGCCCCAGCAAGGCAATCGTCGCTCCCTGCTCAGACAAGGCCACGGCCTCAGCGCGAATATCGCCAATCGCAGCTTCAAGAGAATCCACCGTCCTTTGATACACCGCCACTTTTTCCGAGCCTGCCTCAATGGCCGCGGCCAACTGCTTGCGGCGCAGTTCCAGCGTGCCCTCGATCGAGGCGATGCGCACAAACGCATCCGCCGCAAGATCGCCAAAAAGACCCCGCGCGATTTGAACAAAAGCCAGCGTCTCCAAAATGAGAAACGGCAGCGCCCAGGACCATAGGCCCCGCGCACCAAACCATATCGGGCCAAACAGACCCGCCATAAGATTGGCCGTAGGCGTGAAATTTGCATTCTCGCCAATCCTATCAAATTGCGCGATGTAATAATCAGGATGCGTACGCACAAAGGTTCGAATATCCTCTCGGCGCTCGGCTGCAAAGGCCAGTGCAGCGTCTGATTGCGGTTGATCAAGGGGGTTTTGCACGGTTTCACTCATGACATTTCGGTTCCTTCAACAACGGTGCGCAAGAGATCGGTACGAGAAATCACACCCACTGCCTTTTCGCCAGAATCCACAATGATCGGGCTGTCATTCTCAATCGCAAGCGTGATCAACGTGCTTAACGTTTCGTCCATTTGCACATGCGGAGCCTGCGCATCCAAGGGTCCATGGCTTTGCACATAAGCCTCGATAGGCTGCATTACCGCATGCGCATGCACCACTTTAAGCCTCGAAATCCCTGCGACAAAATCGGCGACATAGTCATCAACAGGATTCATCACAATCTCTTCTGCGGTGCCCGTTTGGATCAAGCGACCATCGCGCATGATCGCAATGCGATCGCCGATCCGCACCGCTTCATCCAGATCATGCGTGATAAACACGGTGGTCTTTTTTAAGGTTTTTGACAGGTGTATAAACTCATCCTGCAATTGGCGGCGAATAAGCGGATCTAAGGCGCTGAACGGTTCATCCATCAAGAGCACATCTGGATTCGCCGCAAGCGCGCGCGCAAGGCCGACGCGCTGCTGCATACCGCCTGACAATTCATGCGCGTATTTCGAGCCCCAAGCCCCCAACTCGACAATATCTAAAATTGCGGCCGCCTGCCGCATGCGATCATTCTTACTGATATTTCGGATTTCCAGCGGCATCGCCACATTATCCAGCACCGACCGGTGCGGCATCAGGGCAAAATTCTGAAACACCATACCAATCTTTTGGTTTCGAAACCGTTGCAGCTCTTTCACACCAAGGCCCATCACATCCGTGCCTTCGATCAGAATTTGGCCATCGGTGGGCTCTAACAGCCGATTGAAATGGCGCACCAGCGTTGATTTTCCGCTGCCCGACAAGCCCATAATACAAAATATTTCGCCGCGATTTACCGAAAGGTTCACATCTGCAACCCCAACAACCGCGTTATACTCTGCGAGAACCTGCGCTTTGCTGAGACCTTTCTCGCGTATCGCGCGCAACGCATCTTGCGGCCGCTCTCCAAAAATTTTCCAGACATTGGAGATTTCAATGACCGTATCCATGCTCATCCTACGACATCGTTTCACAAATAGGGCGCACGGCCCGTTTAAATATAAAGGATGGCTTCAATCCGATTGAAGCCATCCATCTTAATGTTCAAGCCTGCCGTTTACAGACCAAGCCATGCGTCAACGCGATCAGGGTTCGCCTCTACCCACTCGCGGGCAACCTCTGCCGGATCGCGGCCATTACCACTAATTTCAAAGGCAAAATTGCTCACATCATCAGCGGTTAACGCGAAGCGGCCAAAAAACTCAGCGATCGCTGGCGAGCGGCTCTCTAATGAATTTGACCAAGCGATCTGTACCTTTTTCAGCGCATCTTTGGTTGCAACGCTGGATTTCTCATACCAATCGGCATCGTCCGAGGGCTGTACCATGACGTATTTGGCCGGATCATATGTTGGCTCGCTTAACATTTTCACATCAAACATGAACCACACCGCATGCGGCTTATAGCAATAAAACGCATAGCCTTCACCCTTGGCGATCGAATCCTTGATGCGCGCGGTTTTCACGCTTTCTTCAGCGCGAATTGGCTCGATAAAATCAAGCAGCCCATAGTCGCGTGTTTTCACTTCATTCACATTGGCCGAGGCCCAGCCCGGCGCACCGATCCACATCTCGCCCTTGCCATTGCCATCGCTATCCATCAACGCCGCAACATCGGGGCGGCCAAGATCGGCGATATCGGTTATATTATTGGCTTCGGCGAACGCGCTGGAGACGCAGAACCCTTGATTGCCCTCATAGGGGTTGGAAGACAGCGTGACAGAGCCGGCACCATCAACATATTTCTTTGTGAAGCTTTCTTGGTTGGGAAGCCATACATCAGGATGCACATCAATATCGCCTTTACCCTGATCCATACCCTGGAAAATCGTGGCGTTGTTACCCGGTACATATTCAACCGTACCGCCAATACGCATTTCAACGACGGCGCCCAAAAGATGGGCAATCGCCTGCGCCCCTGTCCAAGACGGCACACCGATTTTTACTTCTTCACCAGCAAAAGCCGGCACACTCATCGCGCTGAGCAATGAGGCTGTTATAAGTGATGTTCTGATTGACATGTTTTTCTTCTCCTAGTTGGTTGTGTTCTTTATGGTCTTTGAGTGTGAATATCCGGGAAGGTCATAGATTTCTGGATACCCAAATAGGGCAGCAGTGCCACCCGTATGCAGGAAAATAACGTTGTTCATTCCCGCGAAATAACCCTGCTTAACTAACGTGATCAAACCATCCAAACCTTTGCCCGAATATACGGGGTCGAACAAAAGACCTTCAGTTTGCGCCAATAATTTAATCGATCTGACCATGCCATCACTGGGAAGTCCATACCCAGCGCCGACATAGCCACAATTTACATGCACATCTTTACGGGCGATTTTGACGCCGGTGCCAAGATGCTGCGCGGTGCGGTGTGCCAAGTTGAAAACCAATTGCTCTTGCTGGTCTTGGGCTGCGCGCACGCCGATGCCCAATAAATGAATGTCGCTTTGAATGGCCGCCAATCCAACCAGCAAGCCAGCCTGCGTGCCTGCGCTATCTGTGGCATGCACCAACGCATCGATTTCAAGACCAAAATCAGCAGCTTGCTCGGCCAATTCTCTGGCGCAATTCACATAGCCCAAAGCACCCACACAATCAGATCCGCCCGTCGGAATAATATACGGTGTTTTCCCATCCTGGATCAGTTGATTGGCCAAAGAGGCGATCTCAGCGCTTATATCAGCAGAAGGCTCAAATTTTGACACGCACGCCCCGTGCAAATGGTTTAAAAGTGCATTGCCACTCAGCGCATAACTATCCTTGACCACGCCCGAGCGCTCTTCAAGCAAGATGTGGCAGCCCAGCCCAAGCTTGGCCGCGGCTGCCGCGGTTTGGCACGCATGATTTGATTGCATGGTGCCATGGGTCACAATAGTGTCTGCGCCTTGCGCTTGCGCATCCGCCATCGAAAACTCAAGTTTGCGGGTTTTATTGCCGCCAGATGACAAGCCCGTACAATCATCCCGTTTCACCCATAAGCGTGGCCCGCCCAATATCTCGCTTAGCCTGTCCAAAGGTTCAAGCGGAGTTGGCAAATGGCCAAGTCGTATTTTAGGAAACCGCGCCAAAGCCAAAGACAAATCTTTGCACAAGCTTTGGGACATTTCCGTCGACAAAGGGCTATTTCGAGCCAAAATTTGGGCAGCTTCGAACACACAGAACCTAAAATTGAAAATTTTCTATCCATAGCGTTGCAAATACCAAAACAGAAAAATAATGCTTTTTTCTACGGATGCTCATACATATTGTTTGAGCAAAAGGAGGTGATCTTGTGGATCTGCGATGGCTTGATGATGTTTTGATACTTTTAGAGGAAAAAAACATGACTCGCGCGGCAGCGCGGCGCAATATTACCCAACCCGCTTTTTCCCGGCGTATTCGAGGCTTTGAAAATTGGCTGGGCATCGCCATTTTACAACGCGGAACCAATAAAATTGAAATAAGCCCCGCCCTTTTCTCTAACGAAAAAGAAATTCGGGCTTTGGTGCTACGATTGCAAGATTTACGCAGCAAAATCGCCGATTTCAATCCCGCCAGCTCGACCGTGTCGATTGCGGCACAACATGCACCGGTGTTTTCCACTTTTCCCGATATGGCGCTCCGCGCAAATCATGTTTTTCCATCGCTTAAGTTTCGCTTGCAGGCGGATAACCTGCGCGATTGCGTAACAATGTTTTTGCGCGGCGATACGCATATGTTGCTTTGCTATGAATCCAAAAATGCTGGTCCATTGCCCTTTGATGCATCCATCCGCCGCGGCCTGTGGGGGATAGATTATCTGGTGCCCGTTGTAGGTGGCAGGCTGCGCTATGCCGTGAAAGATAGCGGTGAAATAGCGCCCGCAACGCCGGCAATCGTATATCCGGATAACAGTTATTTTGGCGAGGTTTTGAACGCAGGCGAGCGCCTGTTTGGCACGCGAAATCACAGCAAGGATCCGGTTTGCGAAACCGCTTTTTCCAGCGGTATGAAAGAACTAACGCTAAAAGGTATCGGCGTGGGTTGGCTGCCCTACAGCATGGTGCACCGCGAATTGGAAACCGGCGATTTGATTTCGCTTGCAAACACATATGGCCAAGAGCCGCTTGAGGTTGCGATTTACGCGGATATCAAAGAGGAAATTGCCCTAGCCGTTTTACAGGTTTGGAGCAAAGCGCCGAATATCAGGGAAGAGCAAACCGCCCAAGCGCTTTGATCGGCGGGCAGCCATCCCCTTGATAAGGCTCGATCCAAATATGTACCCAAAACCGTAAAAAAGTAGCAAGGCCGCGCGCCAGCACAACGGGCAAATTCAACCTCTTTAAAAAACATAGGTCCAGACATTTTAGCCAAGCCAACCCTAGCCGGCACTACCCCCAAAAGCGAATGCCCAGCTGCGCTTTGCATTGTCTTTTAGGATTTAGCCCGGCGGGGAGGGTGCCCGGCATCATGCGCCGCGGCGCGGCGCGCTTTATTCTTTTTGCTATTGGGCTTGCCCACAGAAGGTGCCAAATTTTTACCGCCTTTGGGCTTGTCTGCCCCCCCCCCGCGCTTGGCATCATAGGGCCCAGAGGATTTACCGACGTTTTTTCCAGCTGTTTTATTACCCGGTTTGCCTGAGGGTTTGCCAGCGGGCTTGGCACCGCGGGCTTTGCGATCAACAACTGCCCCATCATCGCGGGCCCGTTCTAAGGGCGAACGCGGTTTTTCGAAACGGCGCGAGACGTTCAACGCGCCGGGTTTACTGCCCGATTTTGCCCGCGATTTTGGTTGCGCCCCCCGATTTTGTACAACATTTTTTTGCGCCCCATCGCTTGGGGCCGCGGGTTTAGCGGTCGCTTGCGGTGTTGCGCCATCCGGCTTGCCAGAAAAGGGCTGATGAGCTGTCTCTGCCTGCCCCTTATGCACCCCTTTGGGCTTGCCTGCTCGCCTGTCTTGCTTTGGAGCATCGCTTTTGGACGGGCCAGCCTCTGACTTGCGGCCTCGGGCCGGTTTCTGCGGCGGCTTGAAGGCAGGTTTGGGCCCTTTTGCAGCCGCTGGTACGTGGTTAAGCGCAGACACAACCAACCCCCCTTCGATTTTCATGTCAGCGCCCAGCGCCTGCGTGAAACCAGCGACCGCCTGTTGTGAAATTTCTACAAAAGTTTCATCATTTTGAATGCGGATCGCGCCAATATCGTCTTTCGTGATCTCGCCCGCATTGCATAAAATGGGCAAAAGACGGCGCACTTCAGCAGCTTGATTGCGGCCCTGATTGATTGAAAACCATTTTGAAGGGCCAAAGGATGCAGCAGGTTTTGCAGCGCGAGATTCGCCTGGGGATGAAAGCTCTTCGGGGGCTGAGACGCGTTGATTATATAAACGTAGATAAGCCGCAGCGATCTGCTTAAGGTCAAATTTTTCGGCCAAGCGATCAACCATTTCTTCTTCACCCGCGGCAATCGGATCGTTCCACATCTGATCGGCAAGCAAGCGCTCTTGATCACGCTGGCGAACCGCCTCAGCCGAGGGGGCCTCACCCCATTCAGCTGCAAGTTTCGCACCTTGTAAAATGCGTTCCGCCTTGCGTCGCAATTTGGCCGTTACGATCAAACAGCTTTCGCCTTTTCGCCCGGCGCGCCCGGTGCGCCCCGACCGATGCAACAAGGTTTCATGATTGTTGGGCAATTCCGCATGCACCACCAAATCCAAACCCGGCAAATCAATCCCGCGCGCCGCCACATCTGTGGCAACACAGACCCGCGCGCGGCCATCCCGCATCGCCTGCAATGCATGGCTCCGCTCGGCTTGTGACAGCTCACCAGATAACGCCACGACTGAAAAATTTCGGTTGGACAGCCGCGTGGTGACGCGGTTGACCATGGCCCGTGTGTTGCAAAACACGATCGCATTGGGGGCTTCATAAAAGCGCAATATGTTGATGATTGCGTTTTCAGCATCATGATTGGCAACCGTCATCGCATGATATTTGATATCATTATGCTGTTTGGTTTCAGCAACGGTGGTCACCCGCACCGCGTCACGTTGATAGCTTTTCGCCAAAGTGGCGATTGCTTTGGGCACAGTTGCAGAAAACATAAGGGTGCGGCGATCATCGGGGGCTTCGCCCAGAATAAATTCAAGATCCTCGCGAAATCCCAAATCTAACATTTCATCGGCTTCGTCCAAAACCACCCCACGTACCGCCGATAAATCGATGCTGCCGCGCATAATATGATCGCGCAACCGACCCGGCGTGGCGACCACAATATGCGCCCCGCGTCCTAAAGCCCGGCGTTCGTCGCGCATATCCATGCCGCCAACGCATGACGCCATCACAACCCCGGCAGGCGCATATAACCAGGCCAATTCGCGCTTCACTTGTAAGGCCAATTCCCGCGTGGGGGCGATGATTAACGCCAGCGGCGCCTCGGCGTTGCCAAAATTATCTTGCGCACCCAACAAGGTCTCGCCCAAAGCCAATCCAAAACCAACCGTCTTGCCCGATCCGGTTTGTGCCGAAACGAGAAGATCCGAATTATGCAAATCGGCTTCCGTCACGGCCTTTTGAACCGGTGTCAATGTCTCATACCCGCGTTGTGTCAGGGCATCTGCAAGGGCTTTTTTCACGTGCGTCTTCTTTTCTAAGCTAAGGGGCGGTTCGATCTCCGCAAACCGCGTGCCTAAGCGGTTTGACCCGCTTTGTATAGGTGCAAGATCACGCTCTTGGCACGCAAAGCGCTTAGTTTTGATTAAATTGGGCGTTTCTAGCCTTTTAAAGCAAGGTATCGGGGCAAAGCGCTGCTCTGACAGGGCCAAAAACCGATGCATGCTCGACGCAGCGCTTCCGTGTTAACCGGCGGGCTGGATCGCAGGGCATACGGCCAGTTCTAGCATACAGTCTGCGATATTTAGCGCTGCAGCGGGCGCCCCGGCACGCGTCGCCGCGCTCATAGCCTTAAGATACCCGCTTATTAATATCAATTTAATCGATTCAATTGGTGTTTAGGCTTTAAAACAGGCCATAAAGGTTGTAGGCGTCTTCTGTGAATATAGGCAATTGGTAGGTGGTTTGCGAAATGGATGCCCCTGAAGGATCAGACGCAGTTGCGAAGGCCTTAAAATATACATTGGCCATTATGTTTTGTATTTGCTTGATCGGCGCAGCGGTCTTGGGACTTGTGGTGTTATTCGTCAACGTGCTGCAATAACCATGCAAACGCGATCTCTGCGGGCCCTGTCTTGAGAGATCTAAAGCAACCCTTCTGATCGAAAACTGAAACTGTCTCCGCGGCCAATGATCAAATGATCGTGAATGCAAATGCCCACTGCATCGGCCGCCGCCACGATCTGCGCGGTCAGAGTTCTATCCTGAGGCGATGGCTGCGGATTTCCAGAGGGGTGGTTATGCACCAGAATTAGCGCGGATGCATTGAGCTGTAACGCGCGTTTCAAAATCTCACGCTGGTAAACCGGCACATGATCAACCGTGCCTTCACTCTGCTGCTCTTGCACGATCAAAACGTTCTTACGATCAAGAAACAGGACCCAAAACCCCTCTAAGGCGCGGTGGGCAATGGTGATTTGACAATGCTCTAATAACCGATCCCAACTGGAAAGGATTTGCCTACCCAAAATGCGCGTCTGCGATAAACGATGGGCAGCCGCCTCAACGATTTTCAACTCGGTTACCACGGCGCCCCCGATACCCGGCACCGATAAGAGCTGATCAATCGGAGCAGAAATCACCCCGTTAAAACCGTGAAACCGCTCTAATAAACAGCGCGCCAGAGGTTTCACATCTTGGCGGCGCAGCGCGCGAAACAAGACCAGTTCGAGCAATTCATAATCCGGCATCGCCGCCAGGCCTGCGCGGTCAAAGCGTTCGCGCAGGCGTTTGCGATGGTCTTTCAAATAAGAGGGTAGCGGCTTGGCTGGGGCCGCCGATAATCCCACAGCCTCAGAGGGAAACAGGGATATCTGCTTTGGTGATGAACTCTTGGAAAGTGCCATAGCCTATGCTGAGGGGGCCATGGTTAAAAAAGCCTTAACAGCGACCTGCTAACCCTTCATCGTATCCCAGAATGATTTTACAGATGAAAAGAAACTTTTGCTTTCAGGATTGTTATCTTCCGAAAGCGCTTCAAATTCACGCAGTAACTCGCGCTGTTTTGAGGTTAGATTTACCGGTGTTTCCACGGCTATCTCGATAAACATATCGCCTTTTTGCGCCGATTTTATCGCGGGCATTCCTTTGCCGCGCAACCGCATTTGACGGCCAGATTGGCTGCCAGCTGGAATTTTTACGCGGCTGCGACCACCATCCATCGTGGGCACTTCTATATCGCCGCCCAGCGCAGCACCCGACATTGATACGGGAATTCGGCAGAACAAACTGTTCCCGTCGCGTTGGAATATTTTATGCTCGCGCACTTCAATAAAGATATAAAGATCACCAGCCGGCCCGCCGCGCAGCCCAGCCTCCCCCTCATTGGACAGACGAATGCGCGTGCCCGTTTCCACGCCCGCTGGCACATTCACGCTGAGCGATCGGTCTTTATTGGAACGCCCTTGGCCCCCGCAGCTTGAGCAGGGATTGCTGATCACCTGGCCCATACCGGAACAGCTGGGGCAAGTACGCTCAACCGTAAAGAAGCCCTGCGAGGCGCGCACTTTGCCCATTCCCGAACAGGTTGGGCAGGTGCTGGGTTCTGACCCTCCGGCGGCACCGCTGCCGTTACAGGGGCTACATTGCACAGAGGTGGGCACATTGATGGATTTTTGCAATCCAGAATAGGCATCTTCCAAAGAGATTTCTAAATTATAGCGCAGATCTGATCCACGAGACGCCCGAGACCGTCCGCCACCGCGCTGCCCACCTCCCATGAAATCACCAAATAAATCATCGAATACATCCGAAAATGCGCTTGAAAAATCGCCTTGGCGCTGGCCACCGCCGCCGCCCATGCCACCTTCAAAAGCCGCATGGCCAAAGCGATCATACGCCGCTTTGCGTTCGGGGTCCTTTAACACATCATAGGCCTCATTGGCCTCTTTAAACTTTGATTCTGCGCTGGGGTCAGAGGTATTGCGATCAGGATGAAGCTCTTTGGCTTTGCTACGATAGCCTTTTTTAATTTCATCCGCAGAGGCCCCTTTAGAAAGCCCGAGCACTTCGTAATAATCACGTTTTGACATGCACCATCTTTCCTTTTTGAAGCACAAAACCGGCCTTCAATTACGAGGGCCGGTTTGCAAGGTTCAATGCCTCAGTTTAAGAGCGGTTGCGATCATCCAGATCTTCGAAATCCGCGTCGACGATATCATCTTCGCCTTCACCCATATCCGCCGCAGATGGCTCAGCGTCACCACCCTCTTCTTGGCTGGCCTTATAAATCGCCTCGCCCAGTTTCATAGCGGCTTCCGTTACGTTTTGAACGCCAGATTTAATTTTTGCGGCATTATCGGTTTCAAGATCATCCTTCAACGCCACAATCGCCAACTCGATCGCTTCGATTGTTGTTGGGTCGACCTTGTCAGCATGCTCTTCCATCGACTTCTCTGTGGAATGGATCATGCTTTCCGCTTGGTTTTTAGCTTCAATCAACTCGCGGCGCTCTTTGTCTGACTCGGCGTTTTCTTCCGCTTCGCGCACCATATTATCGATGTCTTCATCCGACAATCCACCCGAGGCTTGGATGGTAATGGTTTGCTCTTTACCGGTGCCTTTATCTTTCGCCGCCACCGACACAATCCCGTTGGCGTCAATGTCAAAGGTTACCTCAATCTGCGGCATACCGCGCGGGGCCGGAGGGATATTTTCAAGGTTAAATTCGCCCAGAATTTTGTTATCCTGCGCCATTTCACGCTCGCCTTGGAAAACCCGAATGGTCACAGCACCCTGATTGTCTTCCGCGGTTGAGAACACCTGCGATTTCTTGGTGGGGATTGTTGTGTTGCGGTCGATCAACCGCGTGAACACCCCGCCCAAGGTTTCGATACCCAAAGACAAAGGCGTCACATCCAGTAGAACAACATCTTTTACATCGCCCTGCAAAACGCCAGCTTGGATCGCCGCACCCATCGCCACAACTTCATCCGGGTTCACCCCTTTATGCGGCTCTTTGCCAAAGAACTTGCTGACTTCTTCATGCACCTTGGGCATGCGGGTCATACCGCCGACCAAGACCACTTCATCAATATCGCTGGTGCTCAGCCCGGCATCTTTCAAAGCCGCCTGACAAGGTTTCATAGAGGCTTTGATCAAATCGCCCACAAGGCTTTCCAATTTCGCACGCGTGAGTTTCATCACCATGTGCAATGGCTGACCAGTGCTGGCATCCATCGAAATAAACGGTTGGTTGATTTCGGTTTGCGTGGCCGATGACAGTTCAATCTTGGCCTTCTCGGCCGCTTCTTTCAGCCGCTGTAGCGCCATCTTATCTTTTGAAAGATCAACGCCGTTTTCTTTTTTGAACTCATCCGCAAGATAATTCACGATGCGCATGTCGAAATCTTCACCACCCAAAAACGTATCGCCATTGGTAGATTTCACTTCGAACAAGCCATCATCGATTTCAAGAATGGTCACATCGAATGTACCACCGCCAAGATCATACACCGCAATAATTTTGGTTTCTTTTTTATCCAAACCATAGGCCAACGCGGCCGCTGTGGGCTCGTTGATAATCCGCAGCACTTCCAAACCGGCAATTTTTCCAGCGTCTTTTGTGGCCTGGCGCTGCGCGTCATTGAAATAGGCAGGCACTGTGATCACGGCTTGCGTCACATCCTCGCCCAGATAAGCTTCTGCTGTTTCCTTCATCTTTTGCAAAATAAAGGCGGAAATCTGGCTCGGGCTATAGGTCTCGTCTTGGGCTTTTACCCAGGCATCGCCATTGCCACCATCTACCACCGCAAAGGGCAGGTTCTTTTTATCTTTTGCCAAATCTGCGTCATCATTACGCCGCCCAATCAACCGTTTCACACCAAAAATGGTGTTTTCAGGGTTCGTAACGGCTTGGCGCTTGGCGGGCTGGCCAACTAAACGTTCGGCATCTGTAAAGGCAACAATTGACGGTGTGGTGCGTGCGCCTTCAGCGTTTTCAATCACCCGAGGCTGCGCCCCGTCCATAATTGAAATACAGCTGTTGGTCGTTCCAAGATCAATTCCGATAACTTTGGCCATAAATTTGATCCCTCTTCAATTCAGGCGATACACCAACGTCAACCCATGCGGCTTTGGCGCGGCGTATTAAATGTTTGCGTAAATGCGCAAATCTGCGCCGTGTGTATATAGGCAGGGGGTTTGCGACCTGCAAGCTTTCACAAGGCCAAGAATGCTTAAATTTAAATAAAATTATGATTTAATTGACTTTTTCGTACAAATTAAACGCAAAAATAACACTAAATCTTTGCCAGCCAGCTCGAAGACGCCCTTTGTCGGGTATAATATTCGCCTATGAAGCCAAGCATCAGCAAGCCTAAAGAAAAATATAAGGGGTAAAAAAGATCGCTGTTGCGGGGCTGATAGTTGATAAATGCAAAGCCGCGGGCCTGATCAATCACATGAAATAGCGGATTCCAGGTAAACATCACCAAAACTGATCCCGGCAAGCTATTGGCGACAAACATCTTACCCGATGCAACCATATTCAGGCGTTGAAATACGGTTTGCACCAACATGACCATATTGGGAGCCCAAGGCTTTAACGCATAAATCACCAAACCGATCGCGCATCCGGAAAACCACGCAAGCACAAACATCATGAACGCGCCAAGCGGCTGTTCGATCACAAAAGGCGTAAAGGCAAGGTAATAAAATCCAAGAATAACGATAATAGAGAGCAGCTGCATATAAAAAGAACCCAATGCCGCCGAGGAAACCGCGATCACAGTATTCATCGGAGCATGCTGCATCATTGGCGATGCAGGGCCCTCGGCTGTAGCCACTGCTGTGATCGCACCGATATGCGTCATAAATAAAAAAACACCGCTCATGATAAAAATAACAAAATCGCCGCGAAGGGCAGATCCCGTGGCCCCCAGCACTTGAAACATCACGATAAAGCCCATGGTGAATATCACCGATTGGGCAATCACGATCAGCAATGAAACGACCGGCAAACGGTGCTTTTTGCGCACGCTGCGCACCGAGCCGTGAAACACCGCATCAAACAATTGATAGGCCGCGCAACCAAGCCCTGCAAGGTTCCGCCAAACCCTCATTCAACAGCTCTCGAGGTTACAAAACGCGCCATACCGGTTCCTTTTTGCGTGATGTAGCGCGCTGCTGCGCCCCATCCTAACGGCGCTATGCATGGTACGTGCCTCCCGCCTATGCGAGCAGCCCCTATCGAGAGAAAATGGCTTAATTAAGGCTAGATCGCGTTAATATCAGGCTTAGCCCGCGCGCAAAAATTGTTTTTTGCGCCCCAAATCTGCAGGCCGCAGCACAAAGATTTATCACCAAGAAAGAACCCAATGAATCACTGAGAGCGCGTGCGTCCAGAGCAGGCCTGGCGTTTAGGCCCTCCAAACGGCCCACCACCCGCCGCTTAAGCCCAGGCGGGTCCTTCCCCAATATTTTCAATACGCATTAAGAGAGCACAGAGCAAAAAACGATCAAAATTAAGACACAATTTTACCCTTTTTGACCTCTACCCCTGTCTCGATCCGGCACAAATCTCTGCCAGGCTTACAACAAAAAAGCAGGTAGATGGGGCAAAATTTACACGCGCCGCACCACCTATAAAAGGAAACCCGCATGGCTCAGACGACGCTGTGGTAAACATATTGGTCACCGGTGGGGCGGGATATGTTGGATCCCATGCGTGCAAAGCGCTTAAAGCGGTCGGATACACGCCCGTTACGTTTGACAACCTGAGCAGCGGCTGGCGCGATGCGGTGCAGTTCGGACCTTTTGTGTTCGGCGATATAAATTCTCCATCATGCCTCAAAAACGCCTTTCAACAATATCAACCGCAAGCCATTTGCCATTTTGCCGCCCTTAGCGATATTTCTGAAAGCCAGCATCAGCCAGCACAATATTGGCTCACCAATGTGATGGGCAGCTTAAACCTTTTACAGGCCGCGCAACTCAACGGGTGCAACAATATCATCTTCTCCTCAACTTGCGCGGTATATGGGGATCAGCCGCGCGTGCCACTGACCGAAAACGCCCCCCTCAATCCAAGCAACGCCTATGCTGCCAGTAAACTCGCTGCTGAGCATCTTCTACAAAATTTTCAACATATTATGCCATTGAAATATCTGATCTTTCGATATTTCAACGTTGCCGGTGCAGATCCGACGGGCCGGCTGGGCGAATGCCACATGCCTGAAACGCATTTGATACCACGCCTTCTACAGGCGGCCGAAGCAGACAAAAATATTCAAGTTTTTGGAACCAATTACCAAACCCCAGATGGCACATGTTTGCGCGATTTCATCCATGTCAGCGATATCGCGCAGGCCTATGTGTGCGGGGTGCAATGGCTGTTACACGGCAAGGCCAGTCAGATTTTCAATCTGGGCAGCGGCCGAGGATATTCTGTGCTGCAAGTGATTTCGGCGGTTTCAAAACTCACCGGGCAAAAACTCAAGATAAGTGCGGCGCCCCGACGCCCCGGCGATTGTGCATCGCTGCAAGCAGATGTAACGCGGGTGGCCCAAGCTTTGGGCTGGTCAGCGCAGCGATCTTCTTTGGATATGATCATTCGAGATGCCCAGCGCTGGCAGCAAGGGGGCGGATATGCCCAATAGCCGTATCCAGCTTGCGCGATTGGCTAATTTACCAGCCAATGTGGCAACCGCGCACGCGCTCAACGCGCTCTATCAGGCAAAGATAGCCTATCGCCTGCGCTGGCGTCGAAAATATTTTCTATGGCGTGCAATGCGAAAATCAAAATCGTTGCAACCGGTAGCACAACGCACCCACCGCATCACAGATGATATGATTTTGGGGGCGATGGTTCTACGCAATGAATTTCAACGCCTGCCAAGTGTGCTGCAGCATTATCGCGCGCTTGGTGTTGGGCATTTCCTGATTGTTGATAATGGCAGTACGGATGGCAGCCTTGAGCTGTTGCGCGCACAAACAGATGTATCGCTTTGGCAAACCACGGCCAGCTATCGGTTTTCGCGTTTTGGCATGGATTGGATAAATGCGCTGTTGCGGCGCTACGGGCATGGCCATTGGTGCCTGACCTTCGATGCAGATGAATTATTTGTTTATCCGCATTGGCACAATCGGCCACTTTCTGCGCTGACCGACTGGCTCGAACGCGGTAAGATAGACATGTTCGGCGCGCTTATGTTAGAGCTTTATCCCATCGGTCGATTAGGCGGGGTTTCGCCAAACAACGCCTTTGATCCACTGAAAGTCTTAACCCATTTTGACGGCGGCAATTACAGCATCACCTATCAAGAAAAGCTACGCGCATTATGGGTCCAAGGGGGCCCAAGAGCCCGTAGCTTTTTTGCCGATCAACCGCGAAAAGCCCCGACCCTGAACAAAATACCCTTGGTCAAATGGCACAAATCTTTTGCCTATAACAGCGCGACGCATAGTTTACTGCCGCGGCGCCTAAACAAAGCGTTTAACGATACCGGCGCTATGGCCGCCTCTGGCATCCTTTTGCACACTAAATTCCTGCCGCAGATCATCGAGAAAAGCCATGAAGAAAAAAGCCGCGGGCAACATTTTGCAAATAGCAGCCTTTATCAATCTTATTATGACAGTTTGATCAAGAACCCAACGCTCTGGACCCCCTATTCGACACGTCTACGCAGCTGGCGACAATTGCAGCAGTTGGGGCTGATGTCGGCCGGAGGTTGGGGATGAAGTCGGGGGGAAAACAAAACCGCAGCGCGCATTCTGCGTCTGGGCACCAAACGCAAAGCGGTTTTGCAAGTGCGCGCCCGCGCATGAGCCGCTGAGATGAAGCTTGCGCGTCTGTTCCAGCTGCGAGCGCAGCGCCGCTGGCTGAATATGCGCGTCTATCGCAAGGCAGCAGAACTTACCCAGATCCGCAATCGCTGCAACGCCATCAAACCCCAAGACATTTTGCTTTTTGCAACTGTAAAAGATGAATATATCCGACTGCCCTATTTCTTAGACTATTACCGAAAAATTGGTATAGGGCATTTTTTGATTGTTGATAATAGCAGCCTAGACGGGGGCCGCAGGTTTTTGGCCAATCAACAAGATGTCTCGCTTTGGTCAACGAAAAAGAGCTATAAAGCTGCGCGTTTCGGGATCGATTGGATGCACGGTTTATTGAACCGCTTCGGGAATGGGCATTGGTGCCTGACTGTGGATCCAGATGAGCTTTTGATCTACCCCCATCTCAACACGCGCCCGCTTTGCGCCTTAACCGCGTGGTTGGACCAACAAGGCCAACGCAGTTTTCCCGCCCTGTTGCTGGATCTGTTTCCCAAAGGCTCGGTTGCAAAAGCGCAATATAAGCTTGGCCAAAACCCGTTGAATATCTGCCGATATTTTGACGCAGGGAATTATCAAATCTCCCAAAATAATCGTGATAAAAACCTTTGGATTCAGGGCGGCCCGCGGGCACGGCATTTCTTCAACGATCTGCCTCATAAAAGCCCTGCCCTGAATAAAATTCCCTTGGTCAAATGGCGGCGCGGTTATGCCTATACCAGCAGCACGCATGCGCTGCTGCCGTCACGCTTGAACGCGGTCTATGACCGATCAGGGGGGCAAAAAATAAGCGGCGCACTCTTGCATGTAAAATTCTTGAACACGCTTGAAGAAAAGCTCAACGATGCACTCTGCAATGCGGAACATTACCAGGAAAGTGCCGAATATCGGCGCTACACAGACCAAATGGCAAATAGCCCTTCGCTTTTTATTCCCAGCGCGGGCACTTTCAAAAACTGGTCACAGCTGGAAACTCTTGGCGTGATGTCAAGAGGCGGATGGGCGTAGCAGGGCTGTGGCACAATTGGGGATCATCCTGCTTATTCATTCTTCCTTTGAACGCGCAGCCCAAACCGCGCGCCTATGGCGCGATGCGGGATGTCCGGTTGTGGTTCATATAGATAAGGCCGCCCCCAGCCGGCCAGCCAAAGCGTTTCAAGATCAGTTTCAAAGCGATAGGTTAATCAGCTTTGCTCCACGCTACAAAACCGCTTGGGGCGGTTGGGGCTTGGTGAAAGCAAGCCAAGCTGCCGCAGCGCTTTTGCTGCGCAGATCACCAGAGCTTGGGCATATTCTACTGACCTCTCAATCATGCCTGATGTTGCGCCCACCAGAGGAATTAATCGCATTTCTGAAAAAAAACGCCCGCACTGATTTTATTGAATCTGTCTGGATTGACAAAATTCCATGGCAAAGTGGGGGCTTTGAACAAGAACGATTTTACTGGTTTTTTCCCTTCAACTGGAAGAGCCAACGGCGTTTGTTCAAAGCGGCTGTGGCCTTTCAAAAAGCCTGTAAGATGCGCCGGAAACCACCGCCAGATCTGCGCCTGCATTTGGGATCACAATGGTGGTGCCTGACCAGCGCAACGCTACGCGCAATTTTAGAAACCCCAAAACGCAAGGGCTATGAGCGGTTTTTCAAATCGGTTTGGATCCCCGATGAAAGCTATTTTCAGACGCTGGCGCGCTTGTATTCCGATAATCTCAAAAGCCGGTCGCTGACCTATTCAAAATTCGATCACCACGGCAAACCCTTCCTCTTTTATGACGATCACCTACAGCTGCTACAGCGCTCAAACCATTTTCTAGCGCGTAAAATATGGGGCAAAGCCGATGCGCTTTACAGCGCCTTTCCAAGACGCAGCCCCACACCAGACAACCCGCCAAGCTCTTTCGCCTTGGACAGTATATTCAATCGGGCCAATACTATTGCCAAAATTGGCCGGCCCGGATTGGTGATGCAAAGCTCGATTCCTGCGCCAAACCCGCGGCCCGAAAGAACCGCAGCACCCTATATGGTTTTACACGGGTTTAGCAGCCTGTTTGACGGGTTTAGCCCATGGCTTCAAGCCGCCAGCAACGCGACCGTGCATGGGCATCTCTTTGCCAAGGATAAAGCATATTTTGAACATAATACGGCGGTTTATAAAGGCGGCCTGATTGCCTCGGCGCCATTGCGTGACCGCGATCCTGAAGCATTTTTGCGCAATTTGATCTGGAATACCCAAGGCCGGTTTCAATGCCTAAATTTTGGCATGCAAGATAGACCGGATATTCTGCCTTTTCTGGTGTCAGATAAGCAGGCGATCAAGCTGATTATTACCGGAGCTTGGCTGATCGAACTGGCGCAGCTGTCCGCACCGTTTGACGTGATCCAAGATTTAGCCGCCACGTGGCACCAAAGCGAACTGGGCTTGACCGCAGCCCTCCGCCAGCCCGCCGCCCGCGGAATCATACAAATTTGGACCTTAGCAGAGGTTTTGAAAGCCCCTGAAACATGCCTTGGACGCGTTCTACACCACCTGCCAAGGGAACCGCAGGGGGGTGCGTTTTGCACCCTTAGGCAAGATTTAAACGCTCTTTACGCGTTGTGCAGCCGTTTGAATGACAGCGGCATTCCCCTCTCGCTTCAGGGTGATCTGAACAGCAAACGCGTTTTTACGGCCCAAAAGAAACATGTCGGCCCAGTCAAACCCCTTGAAAGGTGAACAAGATGGCCTTTGCTTTTAAATATTTTGTAATCTTTGCAGAAATGCGAACAGGCTCGAATTTTTTGCAATCTCATTTAAACAAATTTCCCGACCTGCACTGCTTTGGCGAATTGTTTAACCCAGTGTTTATTGATCGTCCGGGCCAATCAAGCGCCTTGGGGCTTTCGATGGCTGATCGCGATAAAAACCCCGTCTCGCTGCTGCGAGAAATAAGGAAAAATCGCACGAAGATACAGGGGTTTCGATATTTCCATAACCATGATCCAAGGATATTAAGCGCGCTATTTAAAGATCCAAGCTGCGCAAAAATCATTTTAACGCGCAATCCGATCGACAGTTTCGTCTCATTGAAAATTGCCCGCGAAACAGGCCAATGGAACCTTTTCGACACGCGCCAGAAAAAAACCACAAAAGTTAAATTTGTTGCGGAAGAATTCGAAACGCGGCTTTCAAAACTGCAATTCTTTCAAGAGCTGATTTTGCAGCGCTTACAAATGGCAGGTCAAACGGGATTTTATTTACGCTATGATGATTTAAACAATCTGTCGGTGATCAATGGCCTTGGAAACTATTTGGGCAGTGCGCATAAATTAAAGGATCTTTCTTCGCGCTATAAACCGCAAAATCCAACCTATTTGCACGAAAAAGTAGTGAACCCAGAAGACATGCAAACCGCCTTGGCCAATATGGATCCCTTTAAGTTGAGCAGCACTCCAAGTTTTGAGCCAAAACGTGCGCCAACCTTGCCAAATTCGATCGCAGCAGCGCGATCACCTTTGTTATATTTATCGATCCCGTCTGGCCCAGATCTCACCGTTGAAAACTGGCTGGCCAGTTTGGATAGGGTTGAGACGGCCGCGCTGCAGAAACATTTTTCGCAATCCAGCCTTATTGATTGGAAACGCCGCCATGCCACGCATCGCAGCTTTACCGTTTTACGCCATCCGGTTGCCCGAGCGCATAGCTCATTTTGCGCCTTGCTCACCTCGCGCGGGCCACAACGCTCGCGGGTTTTGCGGCACCTGCTGGACGTTCAATATGATTTGCATCTTCCAGAAAAAATTGCGGGGTTTGATCCCAACCTTCACCGCCATGCCTTTGAAAAGTTTATCGCTTTCCTTGCTGACAATTTAAGGGGCCAGACAACGTTGAGGATTGATCCGCATTGGGCCAGCCAGACGGCTCTGTTGCGCAGCTACTCTGCATTCTGCCCAACAGATATGATCATTCGCGAGGATGAGCTGCAAACTCTTTTGCCCTTTTTGGCGCAGCTGGCAGGGTATAAAAACCCCCCAACGCCCGTATTGGAACCAGAGGCGTCTTTGGCTTGGCTCACGGCCATTTACGACCAAAACTTAGAAAATCACCTGCAAGATATCTATCAACAGGATTATCTGTCATTCGGGTTTGGAGCCTGGAGCTCAACGTAAACCAAACGATGGCTCCACCGGCATTAAAGCGTTTAAGCGGCCTTCATCGTTTGGGCCTCGGTCAATAAGGCATAAAGCGTTTTGCTATTCGGATTGGCCCTCAGCTTGTTGCGCAGATCCATATCGCGCAACAGCCGCGACACTTTTGCCAATGCGCTTAAATGCTCAAACCCTGCATTTTGCGGTGCAAACAACGCAAACACGATATCAACCGGCAATTGATCCACGGCATCAAACATCACCGGAGTTTCCAGCAAGATGAAACTGCCCATTACCCGCTCAACGCCCGGCAGGCGGGCATGCGGCAAAGCCACACCATTGCCCACACCGGTCGGACCCAAGCTTTCGCGCTCTTGCAGCGCGGCGACGGTATCGCCAGCATCCAAACCCAGCGCAGACTGCGCCAAATCGCCCAACGCCGCAATCAGCCGCTTTTTGCTAGACACCTTGGACATCACCCGCACCGCTTCTGGCCGCAGAAGATCAAACAATTCCATTTCGCAATTCCCTAAATTTACGCTAATCCAGCGCCGATGTTATCGTGGTTCAATCCACCCTATATTTCCATCGTCGCGCCGATACACCACATTAACGCTGTTTTTTCCTTCGGTTCGAAACATCAAGAACGTAGAGCCTTTGAGTTCCATTTGCATCACCGCCTCACCCACAGAGAGCGACGCAATGTCATATTCAGTTTCCGCTATAATCACTGGCTCCAAGCTCTCAGGCTCAGCTTCATCGATGCCAGAATCGTTGGCGAGGGTATAAGAGGCTGCTTGAGAAAGTTCAACCGGTTCGCTGCGCTCTTTATGATGGTTCTTTAAACGCCGTTTATAACGGCGTAATTGCTTCTCTAATTTCTCATTACAGGCATCAAATGCTGCATAGATTTCAGTATCATGCGCCTTAGCCTGCGCGGTCAAACCGGATGAAAGATGCAAGGTCGCCTCACAAACAAACTCATGCGCATTTCTGGAAAATATCACCGTGGCATCGGTGGCCCGCTGCGCGTATTTATCGATAACAACGCCTAACGCCTCCTTTGCATGCGTTTGTAACGATACTCCAATGTCGATTTGTTTGCCTGAAATTTGATACCGCATAGAGACCCCTTATCTAGGAATTAAAGTCATAAGATTGTGTTAAGATTATGGTAGGCAACAGCATTGCCGACGATGGCGCGATGGCCTTACGTCAAAGCCAATAAGCGGCTTTCTTCCCTGCAACAGACTCAGCTGTAATCGGTTGCATTATCAGCTATTGAAGGCGACACAGGCGTCTGTGTCAATGGGCAGGAGCAAAAATCCGCCGCTAAAACGCGGCTATCGCATCCGAAACGCATCGCCCAAATAAACTTGGCGTACATTGTCATTTTGCACTACATCTTCTGGTTTGCCAGACGTCAAAACCTTGCCATCGTGCAAAATATAAACCCGATCAACCAGTTCAAGCGTTTCCCGAACATTATGGTCGGTGATCAACACACCAATTCCGCGCGATTTCAAATCCGTGACCAATTGCCGGATTTCCCCAACAGCGATCGGATCAACCCCGGCAAAGGGCTCATCCAAAAGCAAATATTTTGGATTGGCGGCCAAACAACGGGCGATTTCAACGCGTCGCCTTTCGCCGCCCGATAAAGCAATGGCGGGCGTGCGCCGCAAATGTTCGATTGAAAACTCAGCAAGAAGCTCTTCCAGCCTTTCGCGCCGTTTATGGCGATCGCCAATTGCGAGATCCAGAATAGCCCCGATATTCTGTTCAACGTTTAAGCCGCGAAAAATCGACATTTCTTGCGGTAAGTAGCCAATTCCCATCCGCGCCCGCCGATACATCGGCAGCGCCGTGATATCATCACCATCGATGCTCACTTTTCCGCCATCCGCAGAGACTAAGCCAGCCACTGCGTAAAATGTTGTGGTTTTTCCAGATCCGTTCGGACCCAACAAACCAACAACCTCACCGCGCTGTAAAGACATTGATACATCCCGAATAACCACACGCTTTCGGTAGCTTTTTCGTAAGCCATGGATTTTCAAACCGATTTCGGGGTTCTCGCTAGCCAACTCTGCAATATGGGCCTCCGGCTCAGTCATCGCCGGTTCCCAAAACGGTTTTCACACGGCCGCTCAGCGTCGCCGCGCCCGTTTCAAGATTGATTTCAGCCCGTTCGGCAGACAAATTATTTCCCGCCTGTCGCACGAAAACATTGCCCGTCATGATGATTTGGTCTGAATCGACCGCATATTCAGCGCGATCGGCTTTGGCTTCGTCTTCACCAGACCGCAAAATAACCTCGCCCGTTGCCAGAAGCGTTTCTATGGCGCCGCTTCCCGGCGTGTATGTCGCTTGCACAAAATCGGCGTTCAGGGATAAATCTCCTTGCAAAATTTCAACCATCCCGCTGAATTCCGTAACCCCGGTCTCATCATTAATGGCCAATTGATCCGCAGAAATTTCAATCGGCTTTTCACGATCCGCCACGACAGATCCAAACCCCGTGGCGCCCTGCTGCGCAATTGCCACTCCAATGAACGCCCAGCCAACAAGACCAATAATAACTGCTTTATTCACGCCATACTCTTTCAATTTTTAGGGTCGTATAGCAGTTTAATACCACCTTTGAAAATAATTTGCAGGCTTTGCGTGGCCTCTTCACGAAAAATTTCCATTTCCCCTGCCGATAAACTGCCATTTGGAGCCCTACCTTCAACTGGCCCCTCGGCACGCAACCATGTTTTACTGAGCTTAACCAAAACTTTGGGGCTGCTCACCCGATAGCCCGCATCGCTGATGACCTCGACCAATTGATCGACAACCAATTCATCTTTTTCAACCTGATAGCTTCCCAAGCCCGCCGTAAGCCGTATCTGCCGAGCCTCACGAGGCTTGAGAAGCAGCGCTATATCTTCGACCAAAACCGTATCCTCTTTGGCAGGATCTGGTAGGATCTGACGGGCCGAAAGGCTGACACTGTCACCACCCGCTGTCACCCCAGAATAATAGGGGGCGGTTATTTTCTGATCTGAAATTAAATCAAGCCGCTTGGCTTCGGAAAAAGGCAATTGGCTTTGCGTGGGCATCGGCTTTGAAATCAAGAATAAAGTTGCCAAAAGCCCCAAAGCGCTGAGCGGTAGCACAATTTTTAAGGCTACGATCAACGGGGAATAAGAGGCTTTAGGCTCTGCCATACTGCTTTGTGTAAACGGTTTTGAAGTTAATGTGCAAAAATATCGACCTCGGGCCAGCCCGCAAGATCTAATTGCGCGCGCGTTGGTAAAAACGAAAAGCACCGCGCTGCCAGATCGCTGCGATTTTCACGCGCCAAGCGTGTATCCAATGCGATGCGCAACTGATGCAGGTAAAGAACGTCAGATGCGGCATAATCCAACTGTGCGTCGCTTAATGTTTCAGCCCCCCAATCCGATGATTGCTGAAATTTTGAGATATCAACCGAAAGCAATTCCTGCAAAAGGTTCTTAAGCCCGTGCCGATCTGTATAGGTGCGGATCAATTTACTGGCGATTTTTGTGCAATAAACGGGCTCTGCCAAAGCTCCGAATGCGTGATACATAGCCGCAATATCAAACCGACCAAAATGAAACAGCTTCAAAACATCTCTATCTTCAAGCAAGGCGCAAAGATTTGGCGCGGGCGCAGCCTCAGCTGCGATTTGCACCAAATGCGCATTGCCATCGCCGCCCGAAAGCTGCACCAAGCACAGCCGATCACGATGCGGGTTCAAGCCCATCGTTTCGCAATCAATCGCGACCACCGTGCCCAAATCCAATTCATCGGGCAAATCGTCTTTGTAGAAAAAATTGGCCACGCCCCTGCTCCTGTAAAAACCGCGCTGTCAAGGCACCCATAAAGGCAATCGCTAAGCCCCGCAACTGTTTGCGACTTCTGTTTTGCGCCACGCAACCTGCGCCTGCGGCCGCGCAAATTTAACCACAATGCATAGCCCGCGCCGAAAGCCTTCAAAAATTGTTTTCGACCAAAGCCTTGAACAATAACAAGCTTATGGGCCATCATCGGCTTATCGCATTCGGGCTGAAGGCTTGATGTGCATAAGCTTAAATAGGGGGAAGGTTATGCTTCCATCGAACCTTTTTGATTTGACTGGCAAAACCGCTCTTGTAACGGGCGGTGCAACAGGGATCGGAAAAATGGCGGCAACGGGATTGGCCGCGGCGGGCGCCAGCGTGTTTATTGCCAGCCGTAAGGGCGAAGATTGCCGCAAAACCGCTGCCGACATAAATGCGCTGAATTTCTCCGGATCGGTGGAAGGCTTCGCCGCGGATATCGCCACTCAAACGGGCATTGAAGCCTTGATAAACGAAGTACAAAAAAGAACCGCACGGTTAAATATATTGCTGAACAATGCTGGGCGCAGCTGGGGCGCACCGCTGGGCGTCTTCCCGCATGACGCTTGGGGCAAAGTGCTTGATTTGAACGTCACGGGTATGTTTCACCTCACGCAAGGCCTGATCGAGATTTTGGCAGCCTCGGCGCAGCCAGAGGATCCATCGCGCGTGATCAATCTGGGCAGCGTGATGGGCGAAATCCCGATGGGTGATCAAGCCTATTCCTATTCTGTTTCGAAAGCCGGCGTACATCACATGACCAAGATTTTGGCCAAAGAGCTTGGTGCGCGCCAGATCACCGTCAATGCTTTAGCACCAGGGCCCTTTCAATCGGGTATGACCAAATTTGCCATTGGTGAAGACAAGGGCAGCGCCCGGGTGGCGGCGCGGGTTCCAGCGGGCCGGCTGGGGCGCCCCGAAGATATAGCAGGCGCCATTCAATTTTTATGCGGCGCCGGAGGCGCGTATATAACGGGGGCCATATTGCCGCTATCAGGCGGGATAAACGTTGCCACAGGCCCCTCAATATTTGGAGAGGATTAGCCGATGCGCAGCCTCTCACGGAAAGCGTTTAAAGCCTGTCTAGGGCAAACATTTGCCCCCTCCCGCTGGTTTCAGATTGATCAATCGCGCATCGATGCTTTCGCGGCCACCACCGATGATCATCAATTCATCCATGTTGATCCAGAGGCCGCCGCGCAAACGCAATTTGCGGGAACCATCGCGCATGGGTTTTTGACCCTATCGATGCTTTCAGCAATGTATTATGATGCCGTGCCCGCCATAGACGGCGCCGAACTCGGCGTGAATTACGGGTTTAATAAGCTGCGGTTTCTGTCACCTGTGAAAGCCGGGGCTTATGTGCGTGGACATTTCACTCTGACCACTGTGCGCCAAATAAAAGACGATCAACTCACCAATATCTGGGATGTCAGCGTTGAAATCAAAGGCCAAGAGCGCCCGGCCTTGGTGGCTGAATGGATTGGGCAACAATATTTTTAACGCAGCGCCCAAAACAACCTGCCATCCGCAGGCATCGCAGGGCCCGCTGATGAAAAGCTAAAAGGGGTTAAATGGCCGAGCTTTACCTAATTCGCCATGCGCAAGCCAGTTTTGGCGCAGAGAACTATGATCAATTATCCGACCTTGGCCATCAACAAAGCCAAAGCTTGGGCAAGGCCTTGGCCGATCAAGGCGTAAGCCCAGATCTTTTCTACGCGGGTGATATGCAGCGCCACCGCGAAACTTTAGAGGGTATTCAAGCCGGGCTAGGGCATGAAAAAAGCCCCTTTATTCTTCATACTGGTTTGAATGAATTTGATTTCACCGGGCTTCTAAACGCCCGGTTTCGCAAAGGCGGAGCGCCAGCGCTGATGCATAAAGACCGCAAAGTGCATTTCAAAACTCTGCGCGACACGGTTTTGGCTTGGCAGCAAAACCAAATCGAAGATCCACCAGAAAGCTGGGGCGTATTTTGCGCTCGGGTCGAAGCGGCGCGCCAAGCGATGATGATCGAAGGGCCCAAAACCGTGCTGGCAGTCAGCTCGGGGGGCGTGATTGCTCAAATGATCGCCGCGCTGTTGCAAACGCCCGCCAAACAGCAGATAAAATTGCAACTTCAATTGAAGAATTGCGCGGTCAATCGGTTTATTTTCTCGGCGCGCTCTACCTATCTTCACGGGTTTAATGAAACCCCGCATATCACCGCAGCCACCGCGCCGCTTTTATCTTACAGTTGAGGCTTTTCAGATGACGGATCACACCCCCCTTGATACGGATGCAGTGGCGCTGTGGATGGCCGACCACATAAAGGGGTTTCAAGGCCCGGTATCTGCCATAAAATTCACCCTTGGCCAATCCAATCCAACCTATGCGTTAACCGCGCAGTCAGGGCGCTATGTTTTGCGGCGCAAACCGCCCGGTATCTTGCTCAAATCTGCGCATGCGGTTGAGCGCGAATTTCGCGTGCAAAACGCACTCAGCGGCAGCGCAGTTCCAGTGGCCAGAATGTACAAGCTTTGTGAAGATCCCAGCATCATCGGATCGCCGTTTTACGTGATGGATATGATAGATGGGGTGACCTATAACGAGCCGCATCTGCCCGATCTCGCGCGCGAAAAACGGCGGGCGATTATTTTGGAAATGAACCGCGTCTTGGGCGCCATTCATAACGTTGATTTAAGCGCAACGGGGCTGACCGATTTTGGCCCTGAGGGAAATTATTACCGCCGCCAAACCGACCGTTGGACCAAACAATATCGCGCGAGTGAAACCGAAACGCTGCCAGATATGGACGCATTGGCCGCATGGCTTGATCAGAATATGCCCGTAGAAGACGGGCAGCGCAGCTTGGTGCATGGAGATTACCGGCTTGATAATATGCTGTTTGCAAAAGACGCGCCCAACTGCTTGGCCGTCTTGGATTGGGAATTGTCAACGCTGGGCCATCCCTATGCTGATTTGGCAGGCGTGCTTATGCAATGGTCGATGCCCGTGGGGGCGCAGGGGCGTGGCTTGGCAGGGCTTGCACGCGGCGCCGAAGGGTTAATGGAGGATCAAGAATTTATCGATCTTTACTGTGCCCAGCGCGGTTTGGCGCAAATCGAACGGTTTGAGTTCTATCTGGCCTTTTGTTATTTTCGAATGGCCGCTATCTTGCAGGGTGTGAAAAAGCGGGCGCTGGAGGGCAATGCCTCTAATCCTGAAAAAGCGATGCAATTGGCCGAACATGTTCCGGCATTGGCCAGCGCCGGCCTCCAAGCCGCGCAAGGCCTATAAATTCTAAACCGCCAATAATAAAGGCCTTTCATTCAGATGACCTCTCAAAGCCCCCCTCAAGAAGCCCCCTATCCTTTGCAGCGCCATTTAGGATTTAGCGTAACCGATTGGCGGATTGATTACTGCCGGCTTGAATTGCCGCTTCAAGGCTTTTTAATGAACCGGCAAGGCATTCCACATGGTGGCATACACGCAACATTGATGGATACGGCAATGGGGTTTTCGGGCTGCTTTTCGGATGATCCAGAACGCCCCCGCTATGCCATGACGCTAAACTTATCGGTCAATTTCCTTGGCTTGCCAGAAGGGGATTTGCTGATCACGCAAGCCTGGCGCACCGGCGGCGGACAAAGTACGTTTTTTGCCGATGCCAAAGTCACCGATGAAAATCAAACCGTTTTGGCCAGCGCAACGGGCGTGTTTCGCTATCGCAAAAAATTTACGAAAGGCCCAAACCATGGATAAGCCGACAATGCAGCATATTGTTCTATCCCAACGCCCCGAAGGCCCCGCCCGTGAAAACCATTTTCGGCTTGAAACCAAACCCATGCCCGTGCCAGCGCAAGACGACGTTCTGGTTGAGCTTGCCTATCTTTCGGTTGATCCCTACATGCGCGGGCGCATGGATGATGTGAGATCCTATGCAAAGCCAGTTGCTTTGGGCAGCACGATGGAGGGCGGCGCGGTTGGACGGGTTATCGCGTCGCGCAGCGCCGGTTTTGAAATTGGGGATTACGTGATGGGCCCCTTTGGATGGGCCAGCCATGGCTGTTGTCCGGCGGCCCATTTGCGCAAGCTGGATACAAGCATAGCGCCGATCAGCACGGCGCTGGGGGTTCTGGGTATGCCCGGATTTACCGGCTGGTACGGGTTTGAAAAACTGGGCCGCCCCAAACGCGGGGAAACGCTTGTGGTGGCCGCGGCCACCGGCCCGGTTGGATCTATGGTAGGGCAATTGGCAAACGCCGCAGGCCTGCGCGCCATTGGTATCGCCGGAGGGGCAAAAAAATGCGCCTTGGCCATTGAGCGTTTTGGGTTCGAGCAATGTTTGGACCATACCGCTTTTGCAACCTCAAAAGATCTGCGCGCAGCGCTGAAAAGCGCCTGCCCCGACGGGGTCGATATTTATTTTGAAAATGTGGCTGGCAAAGTTCTAGAGGCCGTTATGCCTCTGATGAATACGGGCGGCCGCATTCCGATCTGCGGCTTGATCAGTTGGTATGATGAGGGGGCTTTGGGGGGGCATGCAGCCGGCGGGGCTCAGGATAACCTGCCCAAGTTTTGGCGCAGCATTCTGGTCAAACGGCTTTCAATCAACGGCTTTATAATCTCAGATCACTGGGCGCTTTTTGATGCATTCCTGGCGGATATTACGCCGCGGGTGGCGGCGGAAGAGATCCGGTTTTACGAAGATATCACAGAAGGGCTTGAAAACGCCCCCAAAGCTTTGACCGGCCTGTTAAATGGGCAGAATTTCGGAAAACAGCTGATCAAGCTTTAGCGCTTTTTCATTGCGCGCCAGCCTTGGCGTCATCCCGCCCAGCCATGGAGGTTTTCGTCAATCACCGTGCATAACGCGCTCACATGCTCTGGGTCATCATTGAGGCACGGAATATAAAGAAAATCTTCGCCGCCCGCTTCTTCAAAGCTTTCTTTAATTTCTTCATTGATCTCTTCGAGAGTTTCGATGCAATCGGCAGAAAACGCGGGCGCGATCACCGCGATGTTCTTTTTACCCTCTTCCTCGGCAAGCCGGGCCACCTCTTCTACGGTGTACGGCTTCAGCCATTCTTCGGGGCCAAATTTTGACTGGAAGGTTGTTCTTATTTCCGTATCTTGCCAGCCCAACCGCTCTTTGAGAAGCCGCGTGGTTTTTTGACATTGGCAATGATAGGGATCGCCTTCAAGCAAATACCGCCGTGGCACGCCGTGATAAGAGCACACGAGAACATCAGGCTTTTTTTCCGCTGCGGCATAGGCCCGCTCAACCGACTTTGCCAGCGCATCAATATATTCTGGATGATCAAAATAAGGCGCCACAGTGCGCGCCGATGGCTGCCATTTCTCTTGCATCAAAGCGCGAAAAAACTGATCATTTGCGGTCGCGGAAGTGGCCCCTGCATAATGCGGGTAGAGCGGGAAAAACAGGATTTTGCTGCAGCCTGCTGCCGTCATTTCGCGCACTTTTGATTGAGTGGAAGGGTTGCCATAGCGCATGCAGAAATCAACCATCACCGATTCGCCATAGCGTTTATGCAGCTCTGTTTTGATTTTATCGGTTTGATTTCGGGTGATGGTCATCAGCGGGCTTTCATCGTCGGCCTCATTCCAAATCGACTTATAAGCCGCGCCCGAACGAAATGGACGCGAGGTTAGAATGACCAATTGCAACAGCGGCTGCCACAGCCAGGGCGAATAATCGATCACCCGCCGGTCCGATAGAAACTCGCCCAGATAGCGGCGCATTGACCAATAATCATAATTATCCGGAGTGCCCAGATTGGCCAATAAAATGCCCACCTTTTGCTGTGGTACTTTCGGGTGATCTGGCGCGGCATGCACAGGGCAGGCGGCTGGAACCGTGGCGTCAAACATCGTCTATTTCCAATTTTCTAAACATTGAGTGTCATTTAACTCTTTATAACTCTGGGTCAATCTTGCAGAGGCCTTTCGGGCACCTGCAACGCATCGGACAGCCGCGTTTGCGCCGATCCGGGGCGCAAGGGCTGTTGCTGCGATGCATCCGGTGCCCAGCCGGTTAACCAAATCATTTCAAAAAGCACCGGTAGAAGACCGTCAGGATGCGCAAAATGTTCGGCATAGATATCTTGTGCGGTTTCAAAAAGCCTGCGTGGGGCAAATTTTTTCAAACGCGCCTGTTGCGCGTTGGTTTCGCCCATTGCCCGAAGATCGTGCATGATATGCCGCAAATCTTGATATTGGGCGGTGATTTCAAAACTGTCCGCCACGGGCAGCGCCAAGCCCGCACGCTGCAGCAAGCTTCCCAATTCACGAATTTCGGCCATTGGCAAAACGCGTGGAGACACCCCGCCCATCACGGCAATTTCTGCCTCAGCCAAAGCGCTGCGCAACTGAAACAAACTGCGCCCGCCCAATAAGGCCGCCAAGAGAAGCCCATCACCGCGCAAAGCGCGGCGGCATTGAATCAATTGCCCCAACGGATCATTCGCCCAATGCAGCGCCAAGGCATGCACGATCAAATCACAGCTATTTGGCGCAAGATCCAAAACATCGTCATCTGAAATCACCCGTGCCTGCGGGTAAGCCGCTGCCCATATTTCAGGATCTGCGGTAATAATCACCATATCCGTAAAGGCTTTTGTAACCATTAGCAGGCGATCTTGCAGATCTTCAAGAGCTGCAACCTGCAAAAAATCAGGGCGGCTGCGCTGCTGTCTGGCGCGCTGGCGCAAAAGCGCAGATCGATCAATCAAAGGGGCGGGTACGCTCATATAAGGCCCCATAAATGAAACCAACGCTTTTTGAAACCATGTTACGCAGTCTTTATCCGCCCTGCTGCCTGCTTTGCGCTGCACCCGTGGACCGAGATTTCGGATTATGTCCGCCCTGTTGGCGCGATATGCCCTTTATCAGCCAGCCCGCCTGCATGTTTTGCGGAATGCCCATAGCCGCTGATAAGCTTGAGGGGCCCACCCCCTGCGATTCTTGCTTTCGCGCCCCGCCAGCTTGGGAGGCCGGACGCGCGGCGCTATTGTATCAACGCAGCGCAAAGGGGTTAATCCTTGCGATGAAGCATGGTGATAGAACCGATTGTTTTAAACCCGCCGCGTCTTGGCTTTTCGCGGCCTGCCAAGATCTTTTGACCCCCGATACAATCGTCACAGCCGTACCTTTGCATTGGCGGCGCTATCTAAACAGAAAATACAATCAGGCGGCTTTCTTGGGGCAGCACGTGGCGCGACTGGCCAATATTTCATATGAGCCGTTTTTGTTAAAGCGCCACCGCGCAACAGCCCCGTTGGACACCGCATCCAGTGCAGAACGCCGTGCGCGGATGCAAAACACCATCGTATTGAACCCGGCTCGGGCGCAGGCGCTTTATAACAAACCGGTTTTGATCATTGATGACGTGATGACATCAGGGGCTACGTTAACCGCCGCGACGCAGGCTTGCCGCGCCGGCCAACCTCAAAAAATTAGCGTAGCGATACTGGCGCGCACGCCCAAAAACGATTACTAGCAGCCCCGTAAGGGGTCGCTCATATGCAAACCATTGAAATTTATACCACGCCATTTTGTGGCTATTGCTTGGCCGCCAAACGCCTTTTGAAGCAAAAAAAGGCGCCGTTTCACGAAATCGACCTGAGCAAAAACCCCGATCGGCGCAAAGAAATGCAAAAACGCGCCGAAGGGGGCCGCACGGTGCCTCAGATTTTTATCGGCGAACTACATATTGGCGGCTGCGATGAGCTTTACCAACTTGAACAGGCCAAAAAACTGGACGCCTTGCTTAACGCGGCATGAAACTGGCGCTTGTTCAAATCTGCAGTGGGGATAACCCAACAAAAAACCTAGGAAAAACATGTGGTTTCATTCGCGAGGCAGCGCGGGCCGGGGCCGAACTGATCGTAACCCCCGAAGTGACCAATTGCGTGTCTCAAAACCGCGATCACCAACGGCAAGTTTTACAAACAGAGGCTCAAGATCTTACCTTGGCGCAGCTGCGCAAGCTGGCAGAACAGGAACGTATCTGGCTGCTGATTGGCTCTTTAGCGTTGAAAAATTCCGGGCCGGATGATCGGTTTTCCAACCGGTCTTTTCTGATTGATCCGCAGGGTCAAATTCAGGCCCGCTATGATAAAATTCATATGTTTGATGTCACCTTATCCGGCAGCGAATCATATACCGAATCCGATGGCTACAAACCGGGCAATCGTGCTGTCTTAAGCCAAACGCCTTTTGGCACCTTGGGCATGACCATTTGCTATGATCTGCGCTTCCCGCAGCTTTACCGCGATTTGGCCCAGAAGGGGGCGCAGCTGATCAGCGTGCCCGCGGCGTTTTCCTGCACCACCGGCCCCGCCCATTGGGAAATATTACTGCGCGCACGGGCGATCGAGACTGGATGCTTTCTGTTGGCCGCCGCGCAATCTGGCACGCATCCAACAGACCATGGATCAGCGCGCCGCACATATGGGCATTCTATGGTCATTTCCCCATGGGGGGAAGTTTTGCTGAATTTAAAATCCGCCCTCGGATTTGGCCTTGTTGATCTTAACCTCGAAGACGTTGACACAGCCCGCAACCGTGTGCCATCGCTACGGGCAGATACCCAATACGCCGGACCATTGCATGAGTGATGCTCAAAACCCACTTGCCATTTTATTTTTCAGCGAATTGCTGACCGTTGAACAATTGCTGCGCAATCAACTGGCCCGCGCGCTGCCCAAAGGGATGGAATTATCTCATTTCTCAGTTCTCAACCAATTGGCGCATATCGGCAATGAACGCACTCCCGCGCAATTGGCCAAAAGCTTTCACGTCACGCGCGGCGCAATGACCAACACGCTCAGCAAACTTGAGATGGCTGGCTATATTCATATCCGCCCAGATTGGGATGATGCGCGCCGCAAATTGGTTGCGCTCAGCCCTGCCGGCTCGCAGGCAAGAGATGCCGCACTCAGCGCGCTCACCCCAATGATACAAGAGGTCGTAGAACAAATGGGGGAAGATAAAACCCGCCTCTTGCTGCCGGTTTTGCGAGATCTACGCCTGCGGCTAGGAGCCGAAACCGAGCCAAAAAAAAACACCTAATGCAAAGAATAAAATCAAGATAAGATTAAAAAATAGACGCAGCGCAAAAAATCTTGAAAAGTTTTTTGTTCACTGGTGTACAGGATCATTTAAGTTTTATATACACTGCGCGCGTTTGCCTCCTCAAGGCTGGTAATCGCGGTTTGATAAAAAAGAGCAGCACCGTTGAGGAAACCGTCGTGAAGACCATCGCATCAGCTATATTTATGATCGCGCTTTGGCTGTTGCTGTCAGGCATTTACAAGCCGATGCTGGTGGGATTTGGCATCGCCTCGGTGATGTTGGTTTTGTTTATCGTGCGGCGGATGGATCAAGTTGACGGCGATCGTGTGACGGTTGCCTTAAACCCGATCAAATTTCTGACCTATTTTATCTGGTTGCTGGGTGAAATTGCCAAATCGAATTGGGCGGTCACCAAAGTTATCTTGTCGGGCCAGGCGCCACAACGGCAGCATTTCTTTGAAATTCCTTATTCTCAATCTACTGATTTGGGGCAGGTGATCTTTGCCAATTCGATCACCTTGACACCCGGAACGCTGACCGTTGAAACAGAGCAGGGTGATTTCCAAATCCACGCGCTTGCCTATTCAGATGAAGATCTTGAGGCATTGGCCGATATGGACCGTCGCGTCACCGCGATTGAAACGGAGCGGGCCTGAGCATGTTTGAAATTGCCGCCATCGCCATTTTTGTTGCTATGTTGCTGGTGCTAATCCGCTTGATCAAAGGCCCCACGCTTTATGATCGCGTTTTGGCAGGAAACGCCTTTGGGACGCATACAGTGCTGCTGATCGGTGTGGTCGGGTTTTTAACCGGGCGCCCGGATTTTTTGGATATCGCGCTGCTTTATGCTCTGATCAACTTTGTTGGCACGATCGCAATTTTGAAGTTTTTCAGATATCGGGCGATCGGCGACGCGCTGTGGACGCCCAAGCAAGAGGAGCCAAAAGAATGACCTTTCCCGCGCTCTTGATCGATATCTTAAGCTGGGCGATGATCCTTGCCGGATCTTTTTTCGTGATTATAGGCGCCGTTGGTATTTTGCGCTTTCCCGATTTCTGGTCACGCCTACATGCCGCCTCGGTGACAGAATCAGCCGGCATGATCTTGCTGCTGATCGGGATGGCGCTGCAAACGGGCTGGACATTGATCGCCTTTAAACTTGGTGTGATCGGCATTTTTATGTTGATCACCGGCCCAACCTCAACCCATGCTGTGGCCAATGCCGCGCTGGTATCTGGGCTGCGGCCACCTAAATTACCCCAAACCTCGCCGCAAAAGGCTGCCGCGGAAGCGGCTGATAAAAACCAAACAGGTGACGCATAGAAAGCTTCATTAATATAGCCTTGTTCAGCATGTTGGTGATCACCGCTTTGGCAGTGGTGCGCACGCATTCTTTGTTTGCTATCGTGGCGCTGTCGGGGGTGTTTAGCCTGCTTTCTGCCTTGCTTTTTATCACGCTTGATGCTGTTGATGTGGCCTTTACCGAAGCGGCCGTGGGCGCAGGAATTTCAACAGTATTGATGCTCAGCACATTGGCGCTGACATCGCGCGCTGAGAAAGTCAGCCATAAACCAAACCTAATCCCCTTACTTGCTGTGATTGTCACCGGCGCGGCACTGGTTTACGGCACGCTCGATATGCCGAGCTTTGGCGCGCCTGAAGCGCCCGTTCACACGCATCTTGGCCCAGCTTATTTGCATGATATTCCGCATGATATCCACGTGCCAAACGCAGTGACTGCGATTTTGGCTAGCTATCGCGGGTATGATACGTTGGGGGAAACCGCGGTGGTGTTCGCCGCCGGGATTGGTGTGTTGATGCTGATCAGCGGATTGCGCCGGCGTCGGCGCCCCGAGGATCAGGACGATGACGCGCAGAAGGAGGCCAGCTGATGCGTCACCATCTTATCTTGCGGGTGATTACCAAGCTTCTGGTAGGCACGATTTTTCTCTTCGCTTTATACGTTCAATTCCACGGTGATTACTCGCCCGGTGGCGGCTTCCAAGCCGGCGTGATTATGGCTGTTGGGTTTATCATCTACGGATTGGTCTTCAGCCTAAAAAAGGCCAAGCAAGTGTTTCCACCTTGGTTGGTGCATAAATTGCTGGCCTTTGGCGTTTTGCTTTATGCAGGCACGGGAATTTATAGCTTGTTCATGGGCTATGCCTATTTGGATTATGCCGCGATTGACCCCCAACATCCCTCGCATGGTCAACATTTGGGGATTTTGATCGTCGAAGCGGGCGTTGGCATCACGGTGACGGGGGTCATGGTGGCGATCTATTATGCCTTCGCGGCCCGCGCACCAATTTTAAGCGATGAGGATTGGTAGAATGGATACGCCAATGCTTGAATTTGTGATAGGGCACGCCAATTACTGGTTGTTTATTCTGTTGATGATGACCGGCCTTTACATCGTGATTGCCAAAGGCAATCTGGTAAAGAAAATTGTTGGTCTGAATATCTTTCAAACCTCTGTTTTCATGCTCTATATTTCAATGGGGAAAATTGCCGGCGGCACCGCGCCGATCTTTCCTTTAGATTTGAAAGTTGATCCAGATACGCTTTATTCAAACCCGCTTCCGCATGTGCTTATTCTCACTGCGATTGTGGTGGGCGTTGCCACTACATCTTTGGGCTTGGCGTTGATTATCCGTATCCGCGAAGAATACCACAATATTGAAGAAGCGCAGATTGCCGAGGCCGAAGAGGCCTTATTTCAATCTGAAATCAAAGCCTCGGATACTGCAATGAAAGAGGCCGTGTGATGGCAAGTGAAACCGTTCATCATACCGCGATGACGCTCAGCGAGCATTTGCCGATCCTAGAAATTCTGGTGCCCTTCGTCGCGGCACCCCTGATTGTGTTCATTGGCCGCCGCGATCTGGCTTGGCCGATCGCCTTTATTGCCAGCGCCGCCTCCTTTGTGATCGCGGGAATGCTGTTAAGCCAAGTGATTGATGGCTCTGTTATTTCTTATCAATTGGGGGGCTGGGCGCCACCTTTGGGCATCGAATACCGCGTCGACACGGCCAATGCATTCGTGCTGCTGCTGGTCTCGGGGATCAGCACCTTAGTGTTGCCCTATGCCAAAGCCAGCGTGGCGCGGGAATTGCCTGAAAGCGCGCAGACGCTGTTTTACGCGCTGTTTTTGCTTTGTTTCACGGGGCTTCTGGGCGTTACGATTACAGGCGATGCCTTCAATGTGTTCGTGTTTTTGGAAATCTCATCGCTGTCTACCTATGTGTTGATCGCGCAGGGCGCACATCGTGATAAGCGGGCCCTGACGGCCTCGTATAATTATCTGATCATGGGCACGATAGGCGCCACCTTCTTTGTGATTGGCGTTGGCTTTCTTTATATGGCCACCGGCACGTTGAATATGGCCGATCTCGCAGATCGCATCGAAAACCAATATGATAGCCGTACCGTGCGCGCCGCCTTTGCCTTCATCATGGTGGGCATGGGGTTAAAAGTGGCAATCTTCCCACTGCATTTATGGCTGCCCAATGCCTATACATACGCCCCCTCAGCAATCACCAGCTTTCTCGCCGCAACGGCCACAAAAGTGGCTATCTATGTGATGCTGCGATTCCTGTTCAGCGTCTTTCAGCCAGGGTTTCTAGCCGAAGTGCCAACGCTTGATCTTATTCTTTACCCTTTTGCAATTTTGGCGATGTTCGCTGCGTCTTACACGGCGATTTTGCAGCGTGATCTCAAGCGCATGCTGGCCTATTCCAGCATCGGGCAAGTGGGATATATGCTTTTGGGCATCGCGCTGCTGTCAGAAAGCGGGTTGATGGCAACGATGATCCATCTGTTCAACCACGGCATCACAAAAGCCGCGCTGTTCATGGGGGTGGGCGTCTATGTGATGAATGGCGGCGGGTCGTTTTACCATAACTTACGCGGACGCGGAAAAACCATGCCTTGGACCAGCGCCGCGATGGTGGTGGCCGGGCTGTCTTTGATCGGCGTTCCAGGCACGGCCGGTTTTCTGAGCAAATGGCTTTTGGTTGAAGCCACATTGGAGCAAGGCCTCTGGCCAATCGCTTTGTTGATCGTGGCCTCGTCTTTGCTGGCTGTGATCTATGTGTGGAAGTTGATCGAAACGCTGTATTTGGCGCAACCTGCCGAGGGCCTGCAAGATCAAAACGTGCCCTTAATGATGATGATCCCACTTTGGGTTATGGCGTTAGCCTGCATCTATTTTGGCTTTGACACAGACATCACGCTCAGCGCAGCGCGCAGCGCAGCGGAAGGTCTTTTGGCCGGATCCGCAGGGATGCGCTAGGGGTATATGGCAATGGAAACATCCTTCGCAATTCTGCTTTCAATGCTGCTGCCCGGCGCGGCTGTTCTCAGCAATATGCTGCTGCGCAACAGCCCCGATCTGCGCGACGGGCTGACATTGGGTGCCGCGATTGCCACCTTCATGGTGGTGCTGAATATTTTGGCCAATGTGGGCAATACAACCACAGAAACCTTTACTTTCCTGACGGTTATGCCGGGTCTGGAATTGGCCTTCAATGTTGAGCCTTTGGGCTTGATGTTTGCGCTCTTGGCCTCGGGGCTGTGGATCGTCACACATCTCTATGGCCTTGGCTATATGCGCGGCAATAATGAAGACAATCATGCAAGATTCTTTGCCTGTTTCTCTTTCGCTATTTTTTCGGTGATGGGCATCGCTTTTGCCGCCAATATGTTTACCCTCTTTCTATTTTATGAGGCGCTGACGCTCTCAACCTATCCGCTGGTGGCGCATAAGGGCAATATGGCTGCGATTAAGGGCGCGCGCACCTATCTGGGTATTTTGATCGGTACGTCCATCGGCTTGCAATTGGTGGCGATCATCTGGACCTACGCGGTTGCAGGCACGCTTGATTTTGCAAAAGGCGGCATTTTGCAAGGGTTGATCGCGGGCCCCAGCGTTGCCATCCTGCTGGCGCTTTACGCCTTTGGCATTGGCAAAGCCGCACTGATGCCTTTTCACCGCTGGCTGCCCGCGGCGATGGTCGCGCCGACACCGGTGAGCGCTTTGCTGCACGCCGTTGCCGTTGTGAAAGCCGGCGTCTTTACCATGCTGAAAGTTGGGATCTATATCTTTGGCATCGAGTTTCTGGCAGAAAGCGGCGCCTCAACCTGGTTGATGTGGCTCGCGGCCTTCTCGATCCTGGCCGCTTCTGTTATTGCCATGACCAAAGATAATTTAAAGGCGCGGCTCGCGTACTCCACGATCAGCCAATTGTCTTACATCACGCTGGGCGTGGCGTTGGCCAGTTCCATGGGGATATTGGGCGGCGGGCTGCATGTGGTCATGCATGCGATGGGTAAAATCACCTTATTCATGTGCGCTGGCTCGATCTATGTTGCCACCCACCGCACTGAAATCAGCCAGATGACCGGTTTGGGGCGGCGTATGCCGATCACTTTTATCGCCTTTTTGATCGGTGCCTTATCGATCATTGGTTTGCCACCTTTAGGCGGCTCTTGGAGTAAATGGCTGCTGATGGTGGGTGCAGTGGATGCCGAACATCTGTTTATACTGGGCGTTTTGCTGGTGAGCTCGCTGTTGAACGTGGCCTATTTGCTGCCGTTGGTGGCAAAGGGGTTTTTCTTGAGCAACGATACAGATGCCGAACTGGCGCAATCTGCAGAGGCCTCGCCGCTTGTCTGGGGGCCCCCAGCAGCAACCGCCTTTGGCTGCGTGGTGCTGTTTTTCTATGCCGGGCATATTCAAGATTTTCTAATGCCGATCGTGGCCACAAATTAAGGAGGCGCAAATGGATAAGAACCATCCCGAAGACACCAGCGGATATAGCCCCCTTGCGAAACTGTTCGTGTGGTTTGCAATGCCGGCCAATGCGAATAAAATTTTTGCCGCGCTTATTGCGCTGTGCCTGCTGCTGTTTCTGTCAGATTTTACCTATAAGAAATATGGCCATTTCCCGATCGAAAAGATCCCAGGATTTTACGGCGCCTACGGGTTTATCATGTTCACCGCGTTGATTTTAGCCGCCAAAACGCTGCGCCTCTTCATCAAACGCGACGAGGCATATTACGGCGAAAAATCAGTCGATCGCGAAGAATATCCGGCCGATCAATTGGAGATGGGGCAACATAATGATTGAGGCGATGCCAACGTTCTATCTCTTTGTTCTGGCCGCGCTGGGCGCCGGCCTGTTGCCCAAAGGATCCATGCGGGCGGCGCTTTTGCTACTTGTACCGGTTCTGGCAGCGCTTCAGATCTGGTCCTTGCCCGAAGGAAACCTTTATCAGGTTGAACTGTTGGGTCAGCAACTTGAGCTGATGCGGGTGGATAAACTGTCGCGCGTTTTTGGGCTGATTTTCTGTATTGCCGCGTTTTTGGGCAATCTCTACGCATGGCATATCAAAGATACCGTGCAGCAAATTGCCGCCGTGCTTTATTCTGGCTCGGCGATCGGAGCGGTTTTTGCCGGGGATCTGGTGACGCTGTTTTTTTACTGGGAAGGCACCGCGATTGCATCGGTATTCTTGATCTGGGCGCGGCGCACTGAGGGCGCGTATCATACCGGGATGCGCTATCTGATCATTCAAATCACCTCGGGTGTGATTTTGCTGGCGGGCACAGCGCTGCTATATCGCGAAACAGGCTCTATTGCCTTTGAGCAAATGACGCTTGGATCCTTGGCCACTTGGCTAATCTTTTTATCCTTTGGGATGAAATGCGCTTTTCCGTTTTTGCACAATTGGTTGCAAGACAGCTACCCCGCCGCCACCATCACCGGCACGGTGATCCTTTCTGCCTTTACCACCAAATTAGCCGTTTATGCTTTGGCCCGCGGCTTTGCCGGCACTGAAATGCTAATTTATATCGGCGCTGTGATGACGCTGTTTCCAATTTTCTTCGCCGAAATTGAAAACGATCTGCGCCGCGTTCTGGCCTATAGTTTGAACAACCAGCTGGGCTTTATGGTGGTGGGCATTGGTGTTGGAACCGAAATGGCCCTGAACGGCACCGCCTCTCACGCCTTCGCGCATATTCTGTACAAAGCGCTTTTGTTCATGAGCGTCGGCGCGGTGCTGTTGCGAACCGGCACGTCAAAAGCCTCAGAGCTGGGCGGGCTCTGCCGTACCATGCCGCGTACGGCCCTGTTTTGTTTGATCGGAGCCGCCTCAATTTCGGCTTTCCCGCTTTTCTCTGGATTTGTCACCAAATCTTTGATTATGGATGAGACCGCAAACGAACATTATCCAATCATCTGGGCCATCTTGGTATTTGCCTCGGCTGGTGTTCTATCACATTCAGGGATTAAAATCCCGTATTTCACCTTTTTTGGCCATGACAGTGGATTGCGCCCCAAAGAAGCCCCATGGAACATGCAGCTGGCGATGGGGATTACCGCGTTTCTGTGCATTTTCATTGGGGTTTACCCCGATCCGCTCTACGCGCTTTTGCCCTATGACGTGGTTTATAAACCCTACACAACCAATCACGTGATTGCCCAATTGCAATTGCTATGCTTTGCGTTATTGGCTTTTGCAGTTCTAATGCGCAGCGGTATTCATCCACCCGAAATACGCGCGGTGAACTTGGATGTTGATTGGATCTATCGGCGCTTGATCCCAAAGCTTTACCTCCCGATTGCGGCGTTGATTGGCTTGATTTGGACCGCGTTAAGCGAGGCGGCTTTGAAAAACCTTGGGCAGTTTCAGAATTTGTTATACCGCTGGCACAGCCCGGAAACCGGAATGGCCCGCGTGCGGCCAACCGGCGCTATGGTGATTTGGGTTGCGATCCTATTGGCGGTGACTTTGATCGCCAGTTATTTTTAAAAGTGCTTAAAGTTTAACCAACCATCCACCGCATGAAAGCCCCAAAGCCAAAGCCTAAAATCAGAGCATAAAATCTTAGCAAAAACCACCTCAGGGTTTTCAAATAGGCAGCGGGTTTGCGCCATGGCAGCGGCAGAATTGCCGCGCTTAAGACAAAATAAAAACATATTTTATGCGTAAACCACCTCGTAAGCGTTTGTTAAAGCCTTGTTGTTATTGCTGGGGCTTGCGCAGCTTAAGGTCGTTTATCGATGATAGAGTTTCGGAATGTCAGTAAATCCTTTTGGACGGGCACGCGCCGAAAAATCATTCTGAATAATGTGTCTTTCCGGGTAGAGCTGGGGCTATCTTTGGGCATTTTAGCCTCAAATGGCACTGGCAAAACAACCTTAATCAATATGATCGCGGGGTTGGAAAAACCGGATGAGGGCCAGATCACGCGGGCCTGCAACATATCCTTTCCTCTGGGGTTTATGGGCGGCGTTGTTCCCAAACATACGGGCCAAGAAAATGCGCGCTATATCGCCAAACTCTATGGGATGGATCCAAATTTTGTAGAGGCGTTTTGCCGCTGGTTATGCGGTTTAGAAGAATATTTTGACCAGCCGCTTGGCACTTATTCTTCTGGTATGCGCGCGCGATTTACGTTTTCGCTGATGCTGGCGATGGATTTTGACGTCTATCTGATCGATGAAGGCATGCCCACCAGCACGGATGTCGAGTTTAACCGAAAAGCTGGCGAAATCTTAGCGGAACGCTTGCAAAGCACCACCACCATTGTGGTCTCGCATCAAGCAGAGGTGCTGGAACAATATGCGCAAAAAGCCGCCGTGCTTACCGATGGCTCTTTATATTTCTTTGACAGTTTAGGCGACGCGAAAGTACTGTATGACTACCACACCCAAAGCACATAAATTTCAGCTGGGCCCAGAGGCGCCAAAAGGCGCAGGTGCCGCCGCTGACCAGGCAAAGGGCCCCAAACCCGCCGCAAAAGCGCCGGGCATAGATACGGGCTTAGATACGGGTAATTCGGCTGAATTGCTTGCGCGGGCCGCAACAGATTCCGGCGAAACACAAGCCACATTGCTGCGCCGTGCGCGCAGGCTTGCCACCCATTATGGCCTGCCTTTTGATACGGATGACGAGGCTGTAGATATATTGCGCCAACATAATATCGATCCCTTTCAAATGCCGGCCATGATGCACCGCGCGGCTCTGTCTGAACAAACCCAACCCGCGCGCCGCGAAAAACCGCTTCAGGCGCCCCCCTCATCGCCGCAAACAACCTTAAGAGAAGACGCCCCCAAACCCCCGAATATTTCGCTTTCACCACATCAAAAATCACCAGCCGGCACGCCGCATGCATTTCCAAATGCAGCCCAAAGAAGCGAAGAGATTTCAGCGCTGCAAAACAGCATGACGCGGCGACGGCGACGTCTAATCCAAAAACTAATCCTGCGCCTAAGCATCTTTATTCTTCTGCCAACATTGGCCGCAGGCTATTATTACAGCTTCATTGCAACGCCAATGTATGCCACGGACACGGCCTTCCAAATCACCACGGGTGATAGCACAAATCCAAGCTCACCTTCTATGTTTGGCGGCGGTCAATTCGCCACAACACCCGATGCCATCGCAGTGCAAACCTATCTCCAATCAAAAGAAGCGATGATTCGCCTACAAGATAATGAAGGGTTTAAGGCCACCTTCTCGGATCCCACAATTGATTGGTGGCAACGTTTGCCTACAAAGGCTTCATTTGAAGAAACGTATAAAACCTATCTCAAGCATATCAAAATCGCCTTTGACCCCACCGAGGGCATGATCAATATGGAGATCAGCTCCCCCTCGCCCGAATTGAGCGTGTTATTTTCAAAAGCGCTTCTGACCTATGCCGAGCAAAAAATCGATGGGCTTTCGCAGCGCAAACAAGAAAATCAATTGTCTGATGCCCGCAAATCTTTGGCGACGGCAGAAGACGCGCGCGTAGACGCGCAGCGGCACTTAATTGCCTTGCAACAATCCACGCTTCTTGATCCAGAGGCCTATGCCACAAGCCTTCGAGCGCAAATCAGCGGGCTTGAAGAAAAAGCGCTGCAAAAAACCATCGAGCTTCAGGCGTTTCTGGATAATGCCAACCCCAATAGCAGCCGCGTTGCGGGCTTGCGCGCCGAAATCCAGCGCCTCCAAAATGCCAAACGCGAAACCGAGGCAAAAATGATTGCGCAAATGCCCAATGGGATGACGTTGCCCGAGTTGCTTGCGCGTTTGCAAATGGCCGCTTCTGACGTTGCGACGCGTGATTTGATGCTGCAATCCGCTTTAGAGCAGCTGCGCGCGACGCAAATTCAAGCCACATCGCAATCGCGCTATCTTACAGTCGCGGTAGAGCCTATTGCACCGCAAGATCCGGCCTATCCCAGGCATATTCATGATACGCTTCTGGTGTTTTTGATCCTTTCAGGCGTGTATCTCATAATTTCAATCACGGCGTCCATTTTACGCGAACAAATCTCATAATCAGAACAAATACCTCAGGCCCGGATGCAGCGCATACCACCTTAAAGCGGGCGTGCGCGCAAGCGCTGTTGATGAAAATGGCGTAACTGATCCACTACCGACTGAAGGCGCACCGGCTTACTTAAATAATGATCCATGCCAGCGGCTAAAATGCGCGTTTCATCCCCCGGCATAGCATGGGCTGTTAAGGCAATGATCGGCGTATATACCCCGCGAACTTCATCCAAACCACGGATCACTTTTGCCGCTTGCAACCCATCAAGCTTGGGCATTGAAATATCCATAAAAATAATGTCAGGGGGCTGTGCTTTATAAAGATCAACCGCGTGCTGCCCATCGCAAGCCACTCTCAAACTTACGCCAAAGCGCTGCATCATTTTGGCAAAAATCAACCTGTTGGTTTTATTATCTTCCGCGAGAAGAACTTGCAATTGGAAGGTTTCAGACCTCTCATCCTTGATGCCAGCTGGATTGCCCGCCTGTAACTGAACGGCGGGTTGCGCAGGTTGGATGGCGGCCTTTGGCTTTTGCAACGCTTTTAACAGGCTTAAACGAGAAAAAACCAGCTCAGATGAAAGCGCCGGCGGCGCCAGATCAGTTTGTGCCCCCGCGGAACCCTTACTTAAAAAAATGCTTTTTGCTGCCATTTTATCCGCGATGCGGGGCGGTGCCTGTTGCAGTAACACCTCTATTTTCGATTGTTCCTGTTCGGCAAATAATATGGCTGAGGTTTTCGCCGTGACCGCCCGCAACACGGCCTGAACGGATCGAACCCGTTTGACCTTGCCACCCAATCCAACGATTTGATTGCGCAGAATGCACCATTTAATTGGGCATTTTGACATGACAAGAACATGCGATAATTGCGGCTTGACGACGTGCCATTCATCCTGCGCCGGCTTGCAGGGTTGCAGTTCGATCGTAAAGCCAACGTCAGCCCCTCCGCAAGCTGACGCCTCAACCCAAATATCACCTCCCATCAACGAGACCAGTTTTTGGCAAATCGCCAAACCCAATCCTGTGCCCTCGCCGCTTAGATTTTCCGCTCGCTTTGGCGTTTTCGATTGTAATTGGGTAAATTCTTGAAAAACATTCTTCCTTTGATCGGGCGGAATACCAACCCCTGTATCAATCACGCAGATCTGTAACTTGCAGGAATGGCTCTCTGCTCGGAACAGTTTTTTAACCCCAATCGCGATATGACCGTGAGATGTAAATTTTAAAGCGTTTCCAATAAGATTTATCATAATTTGCCGTATCCGGCCCGGATCACCGATAAAATCAGTTTCGCATGCGCCGTCATAATCCAAAAAAAGCGGCAAACCTTTGGCTTGTGCTTTATGCGATAAAACAGACAGCACATCATGGATCGCCACCTCAAGGTTAAATTTTTGGCGGCGCAACGTTAAGCGATCTGCCTCCATCTTTGAGTAATCCAGCACATCTTTCAAAATCACCAAAAGCGACTCACTGGAGGTTTTAATCGTGTCTGTAAATAGCTTTTGCTCTTTGCTAAGCGCCGTAGACGAAAGCAAATCAGCCATCCCGACCACCCCATGCAAGGGCGTGCGGATTTCATGGCTGATATTGGCCAAGAATGAAGCCTTTGCCCGCATATTTGCCTCGGCGGTTTTGCGCGCGGTTTTCATAACTGTCTTATAGCGCAAGGCCGCCGTCACATCATGCGCCAGACTAACCATATCACCCATCGGGCCCCGCTGATCGATCAGACGCAACATTTGGCCATTCCACAATTTTATATTTTTTGGTTTCGGCTGCGGTGCTTGCCAGCGCTGCAGCATCATCTGCCGCCACTGCGCCGCGCCCAAATGGCCAGTATCAACAATACCTTCTTGCGTTAAAAAAGATAAAATATCCGAATATGAAACCCCTGGGCGCATCGCCTGCAAACCATCAAAGATTGAAAAATAAGCCGAATTAGCAATCAATAACCGCGAAGATGCGTCAAAAACAGCAAAGCCATTTTTTAGCGTTTCTAAGGCTAGAAAAAGCCGTTGTTCGGCAATCTGCACCTGGTGCGTGGCAGCGCCTAAATCAGAGATCACCCGCTCATTTTGGCTGCGAACCGTATCAATCTCAACGCTCAGCGCTTCAGCGCGCAGCCCAAGCTTCTGGTTTGCCAACGACAATTCGGCCTGCTTTAAGATCAGCAGGCGTTCTGCGCTTAGGCGCGCGCGGCGCTCAGCAATAAGTTGGCGGGCCAAAGTCATCGCTGGGATCTCTTGGGAACGATGCAATCAATCGCAAGAAAATATCCCAAGCTATCTTAAAAACTGTTTAAAACCCGCATATCCTGTTTAACAAAAATGGCCTTGATTAGGCCGCAATCCGTTCAATGGCCAAAGCGATCCCCTGACCACCCCCAATACACATGGTGATCAAGGCGCGGTCTGATTGGGTGCGTTCCAGCTCATGCAAAGCTTTTATCACCAAAATCGCTCCGGTGGCGCCAACCGGATGGCCCAGTGCGATCGCGCCGCCATTTGGGTTCACCCGCGCTGCATCCAGCCCCAAGGCTTTATTAACCGCCAAAGCCTGCGCCGCAAAAGCTTCGTTGGATTCAATCACGTCAAAATCTTCAACGGTCAGACCAGTTTTCTGCAATAGGTTTTGCACGGCGGGTATGGGCCCAATCCCCATCACCGCGGGGCGCACGCCCGCATGCGCATATCCCAATACCCGCGCCCGCGGGCGCAGCCCTGCCATTTGCGCAGCGGAGGCTTGCGCCAAAACCAAGGCTGCGGCGCCATCATTGATCCCTGACGCATTGCCCGCCGTCACCGAGCCGTCTTTTTGGAACACCGGGCGTAACCCGGCCAACGCGGCCTCATCCGTCTGTTTGGGGTGTTCATCGCAAATAAAATCAACCTTATCGCGCTTCACTTTCACCGATACCGGAGTAATCTGGTCTTCAAAACGCCCATCACGGATGGCGGCAGCCGCGCGGGTTTGACTGGTCATCGCAAACGCATCTTGTTCCGCCCTTGAAACATCATGCTCTGCCGCCACATTTTCCGCCGTAACGCCCATATGACCGGTGCCAAAAGGACAATTCAGCGCCCCAAGCATCATATCCAACGTGCGCACATCGCCCATTTTTGCCCCCCAACGCTGATCCTGCAAAATAAACGGAGAGCGACTCATATTTTCTGCACCGCCAGCCAATCCAAAATCGGCATCCCCCAGCATCAAAGATTGAATGACCGAAACAATCGCTTGCGCCCCGGATCCGCAAAGCCGGTTCACATTCATTGCCGCTGTCGTTTCAGACACACCAGCCTGCAGGGCTGCAACCCGGCTTAAATACATATCTTTAGGTTCCGTATTGATCACATGACCAAAGGCAACCTGGCCAATTTGTGCGCCCTCAACCCCGGATCTTTCCAGCGCCGCTTTGCTAACAACCGTTGCCAATTCGATGGGAGAGGTTCCGGCCAACATCCCGCCAAAAGTTCCAATTGCGGTGCGTGCGCCGTCTAAAATCACAATCTCGTTCATCTTCCACCTCTGTTATCTTTCCCGTAGTGCTAAAAGCCAAAACGCGCCCTGTCAGCCAAAACGTTCCGTCACTTATCATACAAATTTTTAGCTATGGCGCCGCCCGTCGAAAAACCGCAATCTTTGCAAGATCAGCGCTATGCGATCCGCGTGCCTGCGCGCCGTAAATGGGCACCTCAAAAACTTTTAAATCCGAAACTACGCCGGCCAGAGCCGAAAATTTGCGCGCGAAGCCTTGGCTTTGCCAATGCGCGGCGTTGATGGAAACCACAAACAGCGCCGAGGGTTTGCCCAGATCTATCAGCGCATCCAGAACATCCGGGCCCAAATGACCATTGGTAAATGTACCGGCGCTGACCACCGCGCCATAATGCGCAGCCGGCAGCGGCAAAGCTTGTTCTAAATCCGCTGTAATTAAATCGCGATAGATATTCTTTTGTCGCGCAACCTCAAGCATTTCAGACGAAAGATCCAGCGCATCAATCGGACCAGTGTCCTGATCCGCTAAACAAACGCCCAGCAAGCCGGTGCCCGCCCCGACATCTAAAACAGGCCCCTCAGACTCAAACCTACTAAAATATAATGCCACGTGTTGGGGTAAGATATAATCCATATCCGCCGCAAAGCCCCGATCATAATCGGGCGCCCAACGCGCATAGAGCGCCCTGTTTTCTTCGGCGCCGGACAGGGCATAAGCCGCTTCTAAATCAGGATCTTTTTCACTCATCCAGCGATTGCAGCAGGACGGTTGTGAAAAATCAAGCAAAATTATCAAAGCCGCTTGCGGGCGCTGCGCGAACATGGGCAAATAGCCTATGCAGAAACATCTTTTTTCATTCGGACATGGATATACAGCGCAAGCGCTTTCACGCGCGCTGCCCAAAACAGATTGGGCCATTACGGGCACCACCCGCAAGCCTGAAAAGCAAGAACAGATGCGCCAAGACAACGTTACCCCTTTGCTTTGGGACAGCCCCGATATCGACGCCGCTTTGGCGCGCGCTGATGCGGTTTTGATTTCAGCCGGGCCCGAGGCGCAGGGAGATCCGGTTCTGGGCCGGTTTTCGTCTTTCTTTAAAAAACAGGGGCCTAAACTGGACTGGCTAGGCTATTTATCCACCACGGGCGTCTATGGCGATCATGCGGGCAATTGGGTCGATGAAACCACACCTCTTACCCCGTCGACCCGCCGGGGCAAGCTGCGTTTAAACGCCGAGCAGGCCTGGCAGGCAATACCAGATTTGCCTTTGCATATTTTTCGTTTGGCCGGAATTTATGGCCCTGGCCGAGGCCCGTTTTCAAAGGTGCGCCAAGGCACAGCCCAGCGCATTATAAAACCCAATCAAATTTTCAGCCGCATCCATGTGGCCGATATTGCACAAGTGTTAAAAGCCTCGCTGCACTCGCCCAATCCTGGCGCGATCTATAACGTATGCGATGATGATCCGGCCCCTCCACAAGACGTGATCGGACATGCGGCCGCCTTGCTGAACACGCCTTTGCCAGCAGAAATCGCGTTTGAAAAGGCCGATCTAAGCCCGATGGCGCGCAGTTTTTACGCCGAAAGCAAAAAAGTTCGCAACCAGCGCATTAAAACCGAGCTTGGTGTAAACCTGCTTTATCCCAGCTATCGTGACGGTCTGCCCGCCTTGTTGGAAGAAGAAACCAAAAACCAATCGTAACTGAACGGCGCTCGCAAAGGCGCTATAGAAAATAGCGGCTTATCAACGTGGCTTTTACGTCCAAGCCGCCATTCTTCAGCGCGGCGGATCAAAATGGCGCATCACTTCCTTTTAAGTGCCCGTCAGAAAATCTTTGAAAAAAGCTGAAACCCTTTCAACCAAACCGGCGCAGGCCCTCTTTACAAAGGTTAAGCCGTTTTAAGACAGCGCCATCCGCCCCAAGCAGACATTGAAGAGATTTTGCAATTCTCTCAAACCAGATGCAGCCACCGCGTTAGGCCCGCAAACAGTTTTTTCGTTTCAGTACAAACAGGCAAGAAGCGTCGGCTTAGCCCTGCGCAATTGCTTTTCTCTGTTGCAACAAACTCATAACTTTTTCGGCAATATGCTGCGCGTTTAAACCGGCCGTGTTATACATATCCGTCGGGCTTGCTTGGTCAATGAACTCATCAGGAAACACCATTGAGCGGAATTTTAAGCCCGCATCAAAAACGCCGTGATCGGCAAGTAACTGCATAACATGCGAGCCAAAACCACCAATAGCGCCTTCCTCAACGGTGATAAACGCTTCATGGTCTTCTGCCAAAGATAGAATAAGCGCCTGATCCAGCGGTTTGGCAAAGCGCGCATCGGCGATAGTGGGGGTGATGCCCTGCGCGTTTAAAAGTTCGGCCGCCTTGATCACTTCACCCAACCGCGTGCCAAAAGACAAAATCGCTACGCGGCTGCCCGCTTGAATATGCCGGCCTTTACCGATTTCCAACACAGTTCCGCGTTCGGGCAACTCAACGCCTTCGCCATCTCCACGCGGATAACGAAAGGCAATCGGCCCCGCATCATACGCGGCGGCCGTGGCCACCATATGCACCAGTTCAGCCTCATCCGCGGCCGCCATCACCACCATTCCGGGCAAATTGCTCAGATAGGCCACATCAAAACTGCCAGCATGCGTGGCGCCATCTGCCCCCACCAGACCGGCGCGATCAATCGCGAAACGCACAGGCAGATTTTGGATCGCCACATCATGCACGATCTGATCATATCCGCGTTGCAAAAAGGTAGAATACATCGCGCAAAACGGCCTCATGCCGCCAGCCGCCAATCCAGCAGCAAAAGTCACCCCATGCTGTTCGGCAATGCCCACATCAAAACAGCGCGACGGGTAACGCTGCGCAAACAGGTTTAATCCAGTTCCATCGGGCATCGCAGCTGTGACGGCGCAGATGCGGGGGTCTTCACCGGCTTCGCGCAACAGGCTATCGGCGAAAACTTTGGTGTAGCTGGGCGCGTTTGACGTTGCCTTTTGCTGCGCACCCGTCATCACATCGAATTTTGCCGTTGCATGACCTTTATCGCGCGCCTGTTCTGCAGGGCCGTAGCCGCGGCCTTTTTTGGTGATCACATGCAGTAAAATTGGCCCATCGGCCCGCTGCTGGACAGTGCGCAAAATTGGCAACAACTGATCCAGATCATGGCCATCTATAGGCCCTAAATAAGAAAACCCCAAAGCTTCAAACAAAGTGCCCCCGACGGCCATGCCCTTGAGCATATCTTTTGCGCGTTTGGCACCTTCGCGAAAAGGCTCGGGTAGAAAGCTGATCGCCCCTTTTGCCACATCTTTAAGATCTTGAAAGGGCGCCCCGGCATAAAGCTGTGACAAATAGGTGGAAAGCGCACCGACAGGCGGCGCGATCGACATTTCATTATCGTTCAAAATCACGATCAGGCGCTTCTTCAAATGGCCCGCATTGTTCATCGCCTCATAAGCCATGCCCGCGCTCATCGCACCATCGCCGATTACCGCAATCGCATCCCCATGGCCAGTCTCGCTTTGCCCGCCCAAATCCCCAGCAACCGCGAAGCCCAACGCAGCGCTGATCGACGTGCTGGAATGGGCTGCGCCAAAAGGATCATAGGGGCTTTCGCTGCGCTTGGTGAAACCGCTGATTCCATCTTTCTGGCGCAAACTGCGCATCTTAGCGCGCCGCCCGGTTAAGATTTTATGCGGATAGCTTTGATGGCTGACATCCCAGATGAGCTTATCTTTGGGCGCCTGAAACACCGCGTGCAGCGCCACCGTTAATTCAATCACGCCCAAGCCAGCGCCCAAATGCCCCCCCGTCTCAGAAACAACTGAAATGGTTTCAGCGCGCAATTCCTCGGCCAATTGATGCAACTCAGCATCGCTCAACGAATTAAGATCCGCCGGCTCATGCACTTGATCCAGCAAAGGGGTATAGGGGCGCTCAGTCATCTGGCCTTATCGCTTTGTTAATTGTCGCGGGCAATAATGAACTCGGCGCAGCGCTGCAAGCTGTTTGCCTCAGATCCAAAGGGTGCCAATGCGTCGCAGGCGTTGGCCACCAGCGCTTTGGCACGCCGCTTTGCACCGTCTAAGCCAAGCAATGTTACGAATGTCGCTTTGCCGGCCGCCTCATCTTTTTGCAACCGTTTGCCAGCTTTTTCCGGATCTCCCTCAATATCTAGAATGTCATCAGCAATTTGAAAGGCCAAACCGATCGCGCGCGCATAGGCCGTCAAGGGCGCGATATCTGCAGCTGCCAAGCGCGCGCCCGCTTCTGCCGACCAGGCAATCAACGCGCCGGTTTTTCCCTGTTGCAGCGTAATAATTTCTTCAAGCGTTAAAGGCTGGGCCGCGGTTTCGGCCGCGATATCCAAAGCCTGCCCCAAAACCATACCCCCTGCGCCCCCGGCTTGCGCCAATGACAGCGCCAGATCTGCACGAATCGCCGGATTAGGGCTGGCCTGCGGGTTTAAACTGAGCTCGAACCCAAAAGCGTGCAGCGCATCACCCGCCAAAACGGCCGTGGCCTGATCCCAGGCCTTATGCACGGTTGGCTTGCCGCGGCGCAGATCATCATCATCCATGCAAGGCAGATCGTCATGCACTAAGGAATAGGCATGCACCGCTTCAATCGCGCAAGCAGGCCAAATAGCCTGGCTGGGGCCGATATCGAACAGCGCCGCGCTCTGCATGACCAAAAACGCCCGCAGACGCTTTCCCCCTTGCAGACTATAGGCCATCGCTTTGGCCACTTCTGAGGTTTCAAGCAAGGCCAATTGCTGATCCAAATGCGCTTGCACATGCGCAGCATTGGCCTCAAGTGCGGCGCGAAACATCAAAGATCGGGAACGGAAGTGGTGCCGCTGGCGGCGCCATTGGCGTCTAAAGTGATTGCATTCACTTTTTCTTCGGCTTCTTTCAATTTATCCGCGCAGCGTTTTTTCAACTCAGCCCCACGTTCATAAAGCTGAATTGATTGCTCTAAAGCAACATCCCCGCGCTCAAGCTGACCAACCACCTGCTCAAGTTCGGCCATTGCTTGTTCAAAACTCATTTGATCTACAGGGGTTTGGCTCATTTTGTCGCCTCCAATAATTTTTCAACATGGGCTTTGGCCGATGCAGCCAAAGCAGGCAAATCATAGCCGCCTTCGAGCACCGAGACCACCCGTCCTTGGCAGAGTTCTGCTGCCAAAGCGCATAATTCCTGCGTGAGCCAAGCAAAATCTTCAACGCACCAGTTTAATTGCGCCAAAGGATCCGAGGAATGCGCGTCAAACCCAGCTGAAATAATCAGCAAATCCGGCCGGAACGCCCGTAAATGTGGCAGGACGGTTTCCCGATACAGCGTCCGCATCGCTTGCCCATCGGTTTCAGGCGCAAGCGGCAGGTTTATAATATTGTCAAACGCGCCTTTCTCGTCCGGCGCACCGCTACCTGGCCAAAGTGGCATCTGATGCGTGCTGACAAACAAAGCGCGCGGCTCTTCCCAAAGCAGATCCTGCGTGCCATTGCCGTGATGCACATCAAAATCCACCACAGCCACGCGCTGCAGTCCATATCGATCTAGCGCATATTTTGCCCCCAAAGCAGCATTTCCAAAAAGGCAAAACCCCATCGCTTTGGCGGTTTCAGCGTGATGTCCAGGCGGGCGCGTGGCCACAAAAGCATTTTGCGCAGCGCCCGAAAGAACCTGATCTACAGCCAATAAAACGCCGCCAGCCGCCCGATAAGCTGCCTTCAACGAGCCCGCAGACAGATGCGTATCTGCATCCAGCGCGGCGCTGCCATGCGCTGGGGACGCTGCGCGCAGCGCGTCAAGATAATGCTGTGGATGCACGCTTAAAAGATCGGCCTCTTGCGCCAAAGGCGCTGACAAAACCTCTACAGGCAAGCGCTCAAGCGCTTTTAACAAAACTTCTAGCCGGGCGATTTGTTCCGGATGGCCTTGCGGTGTTTCATGGCCGAGGCAATCAGGGTGCGTGATCAGAACAGTGCTTGAAGACATAATTTTAATCGCTTCTAAAATTTATCGCATGTGAGACATTTTATTGAAAAAAAAACTACCAACAGCAAGGCAGAATCATTCTAACATTTCGATTGAATTAAGCTCGGCAATCAACTGCAAACACGCAAACGCGAAACGGCTATGTCGTTTTTAAACTAAAAAGCGCTGCCTATTGCCATATCTACGACCATATGTTTGAATTATTTCAACTGAGAAACAATTCACACTGGTAGGTGCCTTTTGACAACTGACTCTGGCGAAATGGGATTCGTAGAATTCACAAAAGTACAAAAAAGTTATGATGGCGAAAATTTAGTTGTTAAAGATTTAAACCTGAGTGTTGGCAAAGGTGAATTTTTAACGATGCTCGGGCCCTCTGGATCGGGTAAAACAACCTGCCTTATGATGTTGGCCGGTTTTGAAACAGCCACCCATGGTGAGATTTTATTGGGAGGCAAACCGATCAATAATATTCCCCCTCACAAGCGTGGAATCGGCATGGTGTTTCAAAACTACGCGCTATTTCCGCATATGACGGTGAACGAAAACCTAGCCTTTCCTTTAGAAGTGCGCGGACAAAGCAAATCAGAGCGGGAAGCCAACGTTAAAAAAGCGCTGGACATGGTGCAAATGAGCGCCTTTGGCAATCGCCGCCCCGCGCAGCTTTCTGGTGGGCAGCAGCAACGGATTGCTCTGGCGCGTTCCTTAGTATTTGAACCCGATCTGGTCTTAATGGATGAGCCCTTGGGGGCGCTTGACAAACAGTTGCGCGAACATATGCAATTTGAAATCAAGCATTTGCATGACAGGCTTGGCGTTACCGTTGTTTACGTGACGCATGATCAATCCGAAGCGCTCACCATGTCAGACCGTATCGCCGTGTTTGACGATGGTATTATCCAGCAGCTGGCGCCGCCAAGCGACCTATATGAACGGCCTGACAACGCCTTCGTGGCGCAATTTATCGGTGAAAATAATCGCATTGAAGCCACCGTTTCCGAGCTGAAAGGCGACACCGCCATCGTTGATTATGGCAATGGTTCAAAAGGCGAAGCGCTGGCGATTAATTGTGGTGGCGTGGGCACAAAAACGGTTTTGTCGATCCGCCCCGAGCGGGTGCAATTGGGGCAAAAAAGTGGTTCAAACGCGATTGATGCAGAGGTTAAAGAACTCATTTACCTTGGAGACCATATCCGCTGCCGCATGAACGTTATGGGCAACGAAGATTTCGTTGTAAAAGTTGCCAACTCAGCCGGCCATACGCATTTGAATGTGGGTGAAAAAACCACCGTCAGCTGGGATGTCAGTGATTGTCGTGCGCTTGATGCATGATGAAGATTTGTGAGTAGGCTTTTGCCGTTCACATTAGAAACCCCGGCGAACCGGGGAACCAACAAGGAGAGTATGAATGAAGCTATCAAATACGTTTAAAATGGCTGCTGCAACGATCGCATTGACAGCGACCGGCGCGCTAGCATCCGACCTGACCGTAACATCATGGGGTGGTGGTTACACGGCGTCGCAGCAAAAAGCCTATGGTGAGCCATGGGAAGCCAAAACCGGCAAATCAATCCATTGGGAAAACTACAATGGTGGTTTGGGCGAAGTCAGAACACAGGTTGAAAGCGGCAATGTAACTTGGGATATCGTTGACGTTCTTCCCGACCAAATCCGTACCGGCTGTGACGAAGGCCTGTTCATCGAAGTACCAGATGATATTTTTGTGAAAACTGCTGACGGCAAATCCATGGATGAGGACCTGATGGTACCGCGTCCGAATAAATGCGCGATCCCACAAATCTGGTGGACATATCAAGCGTTCTATAATGAAGGTACTTTTTCTGGTGAGCAGCCAGACACAATCATGGATTTCTTTGACACTGCAGCCTTCCCTGGCAAGCGCGGCGTTCACACATGGGCAAACGCGATCCTAGAAATGGCCCTATTTGCCGATGGTGTTGCCAAAGAAGATATCTATTCAACGCTTGAAACCGAAGCGGGCGCAGATCGTGCCTTTGCAAAGCTTGACACAATCAAAGATGACGTTGTGTTTTGGTCTGCTGGTGCAAAACCGCTTGAGCTGGTTTCTTCGGGTGAAGTCTCAATGTCATTGGCCTATAACGGCCGTGTGGGTGGTGCAAACCTGAATGACGGCACAAACTTTGTGTCTATTTGGCATGGTCAGGTTCTGGAAGAAGAATGGATTGGCATCTTGACCGGCGCTCCAAACATGGACGCAGCTCTTGATTTCGCTGGCTTTGCCTCTTCTCCAACTGCGCAAGCAGAACAAGCACGCTGGATCAATTATGGCCCAATGCGGACATCTGCTTTGGATATCATCGCCGCCGGTGAGCCTTGGTTCAACACGGGTGTGAATATCCTTGAGCATATGCCAAACCGCGCCGACGTGATGGCAGATTCAATCGTTGCTGACCCTGATTGGTGGGCGGATAACGGTGATGAATTGCAAGAGCGTTACCAAGCGTGGATGGGCCAATAAGCCTTTGACGTAAGCTTTTACAAAGGGCGCGCGAGCGTGCGCCCTTTTTTAATTTCCGACTATTTCGAAAGTTCTTTCGCATGAGTGATGTCGCAGCCAACGCGCAAGCCGGACAAATGATGACGGCGGATGGTATTCCGCTGAAAAAAAGCTTAAAAGCCTCTTTGAGGCGGGAAAAGCTTCGCGCCTTTGGCCTAGTGGCTGGACCGGCTTTATTCATTTTAATTCTATTTGTATGGCCGATTTACGCGCTCTTTCAAAAAAGTATTGATGACAGTTTTGTCAATGACGTCTTGCCCCGAACGATGGCCATTTATGAGCAGTGGGATGGCGTTGACCTGCCCGGCGAGCCGCATTTCGAGGCGATGTATTTAGATCTTACATCGGCCGCAAAACTTCAAATCGGCAAAGTCTCAACCCGAATGAACTATGCAAAATCAGGCTGGAAAAGCCTGATCAAAAAATCAAACCGCAAGTTCAAGAAAATAGATGCCGAACAACCGCTTCAAGCGCAAATGATAAAGGCTGATAAGCGCTGGGGAGATGTCGAGTTCTGGAGATCTCTTGGAATTATGAAAGACAGAACCACAGCGGGGTATTATTGGAACGCGATTGACCGCACCTATGATGATAAAAAAAACGTAATCATGCAGCCGGAAAACCGCCGCGTCTACGTCATGTTTTGGAAACGCACGCTGCTGGTCTCGACCATCGTTACGATCGCCTGCCTTGTCTTGGCCTTTCCTGTTGCCTATCTGCTGGCCACGTTGCCCCTGCGGATCTCAAACCTGCTGATGATCTGCGTTCTTATGCCGTTTTGGACATCGCTTTTGGTGCGGATCGTGGCTTGGATGATTATGCTACAACAGCAGGGGGTATTGAACGATTCGCTTGTTGGTTTGGGGATTATAAGCGATGAAAACCGCCTGCCCTTAATGTATAATTTCAACGGGACGCTGATCGTAATGACGCAAGTTTTGCTGCCCTTTATGATCCTTCCGCTCTATTCGGTAATGCGCGGTATTCCCCCAACCTATATGAAAGCTGCGCAGAATTTAGGGGCAACCCCGGCGCGCGCCTTTATCCGAGTCTACATGCCTCAAACCATTCCCGGTATTGGGGCAGGTGTGATTTTGGTGTTTATCGTGGCAATCGGTTATTTCATTACGCCCGAATTGGTCGGCGGAAAAGATGGTCAAATGATCGGCAACCAAATCGCCTATCATTTGCGAAAATCGCTAAACTGGGGACTGGCATCCGCAATGGGCGTGATCCTGCTGTCAGCAATTCTAATCCTATATTGGGTTTATGATAAGATCGTCGGTATCGACAATATGAGGTTGGGATAACAACATGGCGCTTCCTATTTATGCAACCACCGGTCAGCGTATCTGGCATTATACCTATTTAACAATCTGCGGATTGGTGTTGTTCTTCCTTGTGGCCCCGCTGATTATCGTGATCCCCCTTTCTTTCACATCAAGCCCCTTCCTGAGCTTCACACCAGAAATGTTGGCGCTGAAAGCCGAAGGTTTTTCTGTACGCTGGTACCAAAACCTGTTTGGAATGTGCGAGGATATCAAAACCACGGTGTGCAGCGACAAATGGATGATCGGGTTCAAAAACTCGATCATCATCGGTATTTTCGCAACCCTATTGTCCACCGTCTTGGGTACGCTCGCCGCTTTGGGCTTAAGCCGCTCTCATATGCCGGGGCGTAAGCTTTTCATGGCGTTGCTAATTTCACCGATGATCGTGCCTTTGATCATCACTGCGGCTGGATTTGCCTTGTTTTCAATCACGATATTTGGTGCGCGCTTCGACCTTGTCGCCTCGCATGTTGGATTGGTCATCGCGCATGCGATCTTGGGCTTGCCCTTTGTGGTGATCACAGTGACGGCCACATTGGTTGGCTTTGATGACAATCTGCGCAAAGCTGCGGCCAATCTTGGCGCCGGCCCAACGCGGACATTTTTTAAAATTCAAATGCCCTTGATCTTACCGGGTGTAATCTCAGGCGCGCTGTTCGCCTTCATCACCTCATTTGATGAAGTGGTTGTGGTGATTTTTCTGGCCGGCGCCGACCAGCTGACGCTGCCGCGCCAAATGTGGGCCGGTATCCGCCAAGAAATCTCGCCCACCATTCTGGCGGCGGCTACAATCTTAGTCATCATCTCCATCGTTCTGTTGACTGTGGTGGAATTGTTGCGCCGCCGTTCCGAACGGTTGCGCGGCGTCAGCCCGGGGTAACCTGATTGAACGGGGCTGGTGATCCTTACAAAGATTTTGACCTTAGGCGGCGCTGTAAAGCGCCGCATCCACCTCATTACCCAATATGTTTACGTTTAAAATTGGACGTTTTAGCGCGGCGATCGCGGCGCCGGGAGCTGACCCATGGATGATGTAAATATTGGCCTTTATGCCGGGGATTTGACCTATGATCCGCCTGATAAAAACAAAAAAATTGGTGTTATCGCCCTATCAACAGATGTTACGGCAGAGCGCGATTTTGCGCGTATCCTGCCGATGGAAAGGCTGGGTGTTTACGTAACACGGGTAGCGTTTGAAAATCCAACAACGCCTGAAAATCTGCGTAAAATGGCACCGCTTATCACCCAAGCGGCGCGGCTCATTCTGCCCGAGGAACGGCTTGACGCTATTTGCTATAGTTGCACGGCCGCCTCGGTGGTGATTGGGGATGATGCGATCAAAGCTTTGGTGCATGCCGCGCGCCCAAATTTGCCCGTGGTGACCCCCAGCGGGGCAGCTGTCCGGGCTCTAAAAACCCTGGGCGCAAAGCATATTTCGGTGGTGACGCCCTATTTGGTGGAAACCAGCCAGCCCATGGCCGCCTATTTCCAAGCCCAAGGATTGTCATTGGCGAAATTTCTTTGCTTGGGACTTGAAAGCGATTTGGATATGGCACGCGTTGATCCTGCAAGCATCATCAAAGCGGCGCTGGCCAGCCAAACCAACCAAACCGATGCCTTCTTTTTATCCTGCACCGCGCTGCAAGCTGCGGATGTGGTCGCCGAGTTGGAACGCCAAACCGGCAAACCGGTTGTGACCTCAAATCAAGCCTGTGCTTGGGAATTGGCGCATCATGCAAATTTACGGGTTGATGCCGGTAAATGGGGCCGCTTGTTCAAGCATGCCCTGCGATAGGAGCCCCCAAATGACCTTTCAAAGCCCCATCGAACTGAGCGATATCAAAACTGCGGCGCAACGCATCGCGCCCTGCATTCGAACAACCCCTCTGGTCACCTCAGAAAGCTTAAGCAGGCTGAGCAAAACCCCCGTTCACCTCAAGCTTGAACATCATCAGATCACCAATAGCTTCAAATTGCGCGGTGCCAGCAACGCGGTCATGGCCTTGCCCGAGACGGCAAAGCAGCGCGGCGTTGTCGGCGTTTCGACCGGCAATCATGGCCGCGGCCTGGCCCATGCCGCGCAAGAAAACGGCGTGCGCTGCATCATCTGCATGTCGCAATTGGTTCCACAAAATAAGATTGATGGCATTAAAGCGCTGGGCGCAGAAGTGCGGATTATCGGTCAGTCGCAAGATGACGCACAAATCGAAGTAGACCATCTGGTAGCAGAGCAGGGCATGACGATGATCCCGCCTTTTGACCACCCCGATATTGTGACCGGGCAAGCCAGCCTTGGCCTTGAGCTGTTTGAAGCACTGCCCGGGCTTCAAACCGTTTTGGTGCCCGTATCAGGCGGTGGTCTTATTTCAGGCGTCGCCAGCGCATTGAAAGCGTTGAAAAAAGACGTGAAAATCATTGCTGTCAGCATGGAACGCGGCGCCGCAATGCATGCCTGTTTACAAGCCGGTAAACCCATATTGGTGAAAGAAGAAGCCACGTTGGCGGATTCTCTGGGGGGCGGTATTGGCCTTGATAATCAAATCACCTTCAATATTACCCAAAACCTTGTAGATGAGTTTATCTTGGTCAGTGAAATAGAAATCGCGCAGGCCATCCGCCATGCCTATTGGCAAGAACGGCAAATCATCGAAGGCTCTGGCGCCGTTTGTTTGGCCGCCTTGCTCAGCCAAAAGGTCAAGCCAGAAGGCAACACCATTGCCTGCGTGACCGGTGGCAATATTGACCTCTCTGTGCATCACCGCATTATTTCAGGCGAAAACGTAGATATATCAAATCTATAGGAGCATTCTATGCCGGAAGTCACGTTGTTAACCCAAGATGAATTGCGCAGATTAGTGCCGCTGGATCTGGCAGCGATCAACTGCGTGGAACAGGGTTTTAAAGCGTTGGCGGGTGGGCAGGTTGTAATGCCGCCAATCCTGTCAATGGCGATTGCCGCGCATAATGGCGAAGTCGATGTGAAAACCGCTTATGTGCCCGGCATTCCTTCATTCGCGATCAAAATGTCACCTGGGTTTTTTGACAATCCCAGCTTGGGCCTTCCCAGCACCTCAGGGTTGATGGTGGTGTTCAGCGCAAAGACCGGCATGCTGGAAGCGCTGCTTTTAGACAACGGGTATCTCACCGATATCCGCACCGCAGCAGCGGGCGCCGTGGCCGCAAACTGTTTAGCGCGCCCAGAATCAGAAACCGCCTGTATCATCGGCGCGGGCACGCAAGCCAAGCTGCAGCTGAAAGCCCTATGCTTGGTGCGCGAGATCCAGCAGGCTAAAATCTGGGCCCGCGATACCGCAAAAGCAGCCGCCTGCGCCAAAAGCCTGAGCTTGGAGTTAAATATCCCTATTACGGTTGCAGAAACGGCCAAACATGCAGTGCAAGGGGCTGATATTATCGTCACCACAACCCCATCCGCGTCACCGCTCATCCAAGCCAATTGGCTGCAACCGGGCCAACATATTACGGCCATGGGCTCAGATCAGGATCATAAATGTGAATTAGAGCCGGCCTGTTTGGCGCGCGCGGATCTGTATGTGCCGGATCGACAATCACAAACCAGCAAATTGGGTGAATTGCGCAGTGCAATTGCGGCAAATCATGTCGCAGATACCGAAATCTTTCCCGAACTGGGTGATATCATTGCCGGTAAAGCCCCCGGCCGGCAATCCGCAGAACAAATTTCAATTGCCGATCTTACCGGCACCGGGCTTCAAGATACAGTAATCGCTGCTTTTGCGCGCCAACGCGCCCAAGAACTCAAGCAGGGATCCGTTTTTAGGAGTTGAACCAATGATCGCCCCGGTTTTACATTTTAGCCGCGCCGAATTTGAACAGCGCATCAAAATCACCCGGCAGGAAATGGAGCTGCGTGGCCTCTCTTTGCTGATCCTTTCGGACCCCAGCAACATGAACTGGCTGACAGGCTATGATGGCTGGTCATTTTACGTGCATCAATGCGTGGTTTTAGGCTTGCATGGCGATCCGATTTGGTTTGGCCGCGCACAAGATGGCCGCGGCGCTTTGCGCACAGTGTTCATGCCCGAGAGCAATATTATCGGCTATCCGGATCACTATGTGCAATCCACCGAGCGTCACCCGATGGATTATCTTGCCGCGCAAATAACCACCCTAGGGCTAGATGGCGCGCGTATTGGCGTTGAAATGGACAATTATTGGTTTTCAGCCGCCGCCTACCAAGCGCTTCAGAGACATTTGCCAAATAGTAAATTCCAAGATGCAACAGCGCTGGTGAATTGGCAGCGTGCGGTCAAATCAGAGGCCGAGCTGGCCTATATGCGACAAGCCGGCAAAATCGTTGGCCGGATGCATGAGCGGATCCGGCAACGCGCAGAGGTTGGAATGCGCAAATGCGATCTTGTGGCCGAGATTTACGATGCCGCTTTGCGCTATGATGCCGATATTGGCACGGGTGGCGATTATCCCGCTCTGGTGCCTTTATTGCCCTCGGGGCCGGATGCCGCCGCGCCGCATCTCACATGGGATGATCAGCCCTTGAAACGCGGCGAAGGCACATTTTTCGAGATTGCCGGTGTTGTGCATCGCTATCACTGCCCGCTTTCGCGCACGATGTTTCTAGGCAAACCAACCGATACGTTTCTGAACGCTGAGAAAGCCGTTTTGGAAGGCATGGACGCGGGGCTTGAACAGGCGCGCGCCGGCAATCTTTGTGAAGATATTGCCACTGCATTTTTTGGTGTTTTGAAAAAATATGGCATCGAAAAAGACAACCGTACCGGTTATTCCATCGGTGCCAGCTACCCCCCCGATTGGGGAGAGCGCACCATGTCTTTACGCCCCGGGGACAAAACCGTGCTGCAGGAAAATATGACCTTCCATTTCATGACTGGGCTGTGGATGCAGGATTGGGGCTTTGAGATCACCGAAAGTATCCGCATCACACAGACCGGCTATGAGTGCTTGGCGGATGTACCCCGTGAATTGTTCGTAAAGGAATAAGATATGAGAGCCTCTCCGATAAGCGCCAGCGTTTCCTTTGACGCAGAGGGCGTGCAACATGGCCATCTCACGCTGCCCCATAGCCATGATTTCAGCGCTTGGGGAAAGATTATGATCCCCATCACCGTGATCCGCAACGGCGTCGGACCCACGGCGCTGATCACCGGGGCCAATCACGGCGATGAATATGAAGGCCCCGTTGCGCTGCAGGAGCTGGCTTTAACGCTAGACGAAAGCGCGATCACGGGCCGCGTGATTATCGTGCCAGCGTTTAACTTTCCAGCGTTTAAAGCTGGCACCCGCACCTCTCCTATCGACCAAGGCAACCTGAACCGGCTGTTTCCCGGGCGCCCAGATGGCAGTATCACCGAGAAAATCGCAGATTACTTTCAACGCTATTTACTGCCCATGGCAGATGTTGTGCTAGATTTTCATTCCGGTGGGCGCACGCTGGATTTTCTTCCCTTTGCGGCAGCCCATATTTTGGAAAACCCGGCCCAGCAAGCCGCTTGCGTGGCGGCGCGCAATGCCTTTAATGCGCCATTTTCAATGATGCAGCTCGAAATTGACAAGACGGGCCTGTATGACACAGCCGCAGAAGATATGGGAAAGATCTTTGTGTCAACCGAGCTGGGCGGCGGCGGATCCGCCACTGCTAAATCGATTGCCATTGCAAAAAAAGGCCTGCGCAATCTGCTTATCCATGCTGAAATACTGAACGCACCCTTAGCGTTAGAACCTTCTGTTGAAATCGATATGCCCGATGGCGATTGCTTTACCTTTGCTGCAGGCGAGGGCCTGTTTGAACCAATGGTCGATTTGGGGGATCCTGTGGAAAAAGGAGATATCACCGCCCGTATCTGGCCCAAAGATCATACCGGACGCGCGCCCGAACATTGCTATGCACGCCGCTCTGGTATTCTGGTTGGACGGCATTTCCCTGGCTTGATCGCCATGGGCGATTGCGCCACTGTGATCGCAGAAATAATCGGCGACGTGGATTTGCCTGATCCAACTTAAGCAGATTGCACAGCCCAAACCCATCGCGCACCCACCCCGGAAACACAGGACGATTATACAGGGCATTTGTAAGGATAAAACATGTTGAAAAATGACCAATTGGAAAGCTGGGATCGCGAAAACTTCTTTCATCCCTCCACCCATCTGGCAGAGTTTTCCCGCGGTAATTTAGCCCAGCGCGTGATCAAAACAGCGTCGGGTTGCCACATCACAGATCGTGATGGCAACCGCCTGCTGGATGCATTTGCCGGTCTTTACTGCGTGAATGTCGGCTATGGCCGATCAGAAATCGCCGAAGCGATTTCAAAACAAGCGCATGAATTGGCCTATTATCACGCCTATGTCGGCCATGGCACCGAAGCCTCAATCACCCTGTCAAAAATGGTGCTAGAGCGCGCGCCCGAACACATGTCCAAAGTCTATTTTGGGTTGGGGGGGTCGGATGCCAATACCACGAATGTGAAGCTGGTTTGGTATTACAACAATATTCTGGGGCGCCCTGAAAAGAAAAAGATCATCTCACGCTGGCGGGGGTATCACGGCTCGGGCTTGGTGAATGGATCTTTAACCGGGTTGAAAATATTTCATGAAAAATTTGATCTACCCTTAGATCGGATCCTGCACACCACCGCGCCTTATTATTACCGCCGCGATGATCTAACCCAAAGCGAAGAAGGCTTCGTGGCAAAATGCGTGGCGGATCTGGAGGCGATGATTGAAACAGAGGGCGCGGATACGATTGCCGCCTTCATTGGTGAACCGGCCTTGGGCACAGGGGGGCTTGTGCCGCCGCCAAAAGGCTATTGGGCCGCCATTCAAGCGGTTTTGAAAAAGCATGATATTTTGCTGATTGCCGATGAAGTGGTCACTGGCTTTGGCCGCTTGGGCAGCATGTTTGGCAGCGAGCATTATGAGCTAAAACCCGATTTGATCACGATTGCCAAAGGCCTAACCTCGGCTTATGCGCCCTTATCAGGCTCAATCGTCAGCGATCGCATGTGGCGCGTGTTAGAACAAGGCACGGATGAATTTGGCCCCTTTGGACATGGGTGGACCTATTCGGCGCATCCAATTGGTGCGGCCGCCGGCGTGGCGAATCTAAGCTTACTGGATGATTTAAACTTAATCGAAAATGTCCGCTCAATGGGGCGCTATTTTACCGCCGGCTTGCGCGATGCGCTTGGGGCGCACAAACATGTTGGAGATATTCGCGGGGAAGGATTACTGGGCGCGGTTGAATTGGTGGCAGATCGCAACGATCGGGTGTTCTTTGAACCCAGCGCGATGATTGGCGCAAAAGTAAACGCGGCTTTGCTCAACCGCGGTGTGATTAGCCGCGCGATGCCCGAAGGCGATATCTTAGGATTTGCGCCGCCTTTCTGCCTAACGCAAAGCGAAGCTGATGAAATCATCGCCAAATTGCGCGATGCGATCATTGAGGTACTGGGGTAAAACATTTTTTGTTTCCCCAATTTTTCAGTATTAGAGCAGGCAATAATATCTGGGGCATATCTAAGCAGCCCCAATTCAAGAGGTTCGAATGAGCAAGAAAAACGCGGTAATGCTGATCCTTCTTGGGGGCACATTTATGAGCTTTGTGGGGCTTTACATGCGCCTTCTCACCGATGCGAATGGCTTTCAGATCTTATTTTACCGCTCGCTGAGCCTCTGCGCAATCGTGGGCCTTGTCAGCTGTTTGCGCCGCCGCATTGGACCGGTCCAGTTTTTACAGCGCTTGGATCAAGCAGATTTCAAAATGGGCTCGGCGCTGGCACTGGCTTTTACCTGCTATGTCTTCGCCATGCTTTATACCACCGTTGCCTCAACTCTGTTTATCCTTTCGGCCGCGCCCTTTATGGCGGCGGTAATCGGCTGGGTTTGGATCAATGAAAAGCCGCAGAATATTACCTGGGTTGCGATGATTTTTGCCTCCTGCGGGGTATATCTTATGGTGCGCGAAGGGGTCCAGCTTGGCCAAAGCTTTGGCAATGTGATGGCCTTAATTTCCGCCGCCTGTTTTGCCTTAATGTTGGTTCTGGCGCGCAAAAGCGGCAAACAAGATGTGCTGGGTGGAACCTTTACCGGTGGCGCGATCTGCGCGCTGATCGGCGCGGGCGCAACCCTTTTTTCAGGGGCAAGTTTTGCTGTATTACCGCAGGATTTAGCCATCATTTTGATCATGGGCGCTTTTGGTATCGGCATCGGCATTGCCTTCGTTACATGGGGGGCCAGCTATGTTCCGGCCGCCGAAGTCAGCCTTTTGGTTTTGATCGAAAGCGTTCTAGGCCCCGTCTGGCCGTGGATTTTCTTGGGCGAAGCGATGAGCCCCACCGAACTGATCGGAGGGCTTACAATTTTGGCGTCGGTCGCCCTATTTGCACGAGTCAGCGCCAAACCCGAAGCAAAACGAAACGCCCAAAACAGCGCGCTTTAACGCCTAAACCTGCCCCTCCAAGCCCAAACTTGACAAAGATGGCCAAGGTTTATTTATGTCATAACAGATTGGAAAGCAGCGTGATGCGCATCAAATGGAAACAAAGAACACGATGAGGGTGCGGTCTATTTTCAAACGGGCCGTGATGAGCGCCCTACTGATTGCGGGGCAGATCGCAGCGCAGGGCGCGCAAGCCGGATCATCGATCAAGATCATTCCACAGGCCAAGGGCTCTGCTTTGCAAACCGATAATGCGGCTGACGGCACGGATGATTATTCCACAGATGCGCGGCTGGTAAGCTATGTTGTGGATCGGGTGATCTTGCGCAATGGCTTGATTGTGCGGAGATGGCGCTGGACGCCAGAGGCCAAAGCGCTTGGCATGGCCGATCTGCCTAGTTTCGGGATTATCGCGCAGGATGTTAAAGCCCTTCATCCTGAAATGGTGTTTACCAATGAACAGGGGCATCTGGTGATACAGCGCCAGAAACTGATGCAAAAGGATGCCTCCGTTGCGGAATTGGTAGAGGTGTGCGGCGCGATCTATGGATGTTCACAATATCGCCAACATATGCTGCAAACAGGGTTAAAATAACCAACCTCTTGCGTTAGATTAGGCCAGAATGAAGATGCGTTTCACACCATTAAAAAGCTTCATCTGCAGCCTGTTTCTTGGGTTTCACCAAGCCCTTGCCTGCGAGATAGAACTGGTGATCGCGATGGATGTATCGCGCTCGGTGGATCAATATGAATTCGACCTGATGCGCAGCGGCACGGCCAATGCGTTCCGCCATCCCGAAATTATCGACATGATCAATTGGATGGACGGGGGGATTGCGGTCAGCCTCACCCAATGGAGCGGTCTAGACAAACAACGCGTCATGCTACCTTGGCGGCATTTGCAAGATAAATCTTCAATCGCGCGCTTTGCAACTGAGATCGATCAGATGAAACGTGCCTTTCGCTTTGAATTTACTGCCCCCGCGCAGGGCCTGAGCCACGCGTTTTCAATGTTTGCCCAAAACCCCACGCAATGTGAGCGCAAAGTGATCGATCTTTCCGGCGATGGCAGGGCCAATCAAGGCGAAAGCACGGGTCAAATGGCCAGCCTGATTGCTGGCTTGGGCGTCACGATTAACGGGCTGGTGATCCGCGGAGATCACCCAGACCCGCTTGAGTTTTATGTAAATGATATCCAACGCGGGCCGCTATCCTTCGTGGAAATTGCCGATGGCTATGATGATTTCCCGCGTGCAATTTTCCAAAAAATCCAGCGTGAAATTGCACCGCTTTACTCGGAAAATACGCCCAAGCTGCGTTAAGCACCCCCCCGCAAGCTCGCAGGCAAATCTGCGTTTTAGAAATCAGACCCGCAGCCTAGAAACGCCCGGCTAAGCCGCTTTCCAAAGGCCTTTTTCAATCAGCGCCGCATGGGTTTCATCCAAAGCTTTGCGCGCCCGGCTGATCAATATATCAATCTCATCGGTGGAAATAATCAAGGGCGGCGAAATAATCATTCGATCGCCGACATGGCGCATCACCAAATTATTGGCAAAGCAGCGCTCGCGGCAGATATAGCCCACAGTTCCCGCATCGGCTTCAAATTTTGCCCGGCTCTGCTTATCCGGCGTCAAAGCGATTGAGCCCATCATCCCAACAATCTTGGCCTCCCCCACCATTGGATGATCGCTCAGGCTTTCCCATTGGGTTTTTAAATAGGGGGCCGTATGCGTGCGTACATTCGTAACGATGTTTTCTTCATCAAGAATCCGGATATTTTCCAAAGCCACCGCCGCGGCCACGGGATGGCTGGAATAGGTATAGCCATGAGTGAATTCCGCAGTCGCCATAACAGCGGCAATTTCGTCGCTGACGATTGAGCCCCCAATCGGCTGATAGCCCGAACTAAGGCCTTTTGCGATGGTCATGATATCGGGCTGGATATCCAAGGTTTGGCTGCCAAACCAATTGCCCGTGCGCCCAAAGCCGCAGATCACCTCGTCAGCGATCAGCAAGACGCCATATTTATGGCAGATGCGTTGAACTTCGGGCCAATAACTCTGCGGCGGCACGATCACCCCACCTGCGCCTTGCACCGGTTCGCCGATAAAGGCCGCAACATGCTCTTGACCAATATCTAAAATCGCTTGTTCAAGCTCGCGGGCGCGGGCCAACCCAAATTCTTCCGGGTCCAAATCGCCCCCTTCTGACCACCAATTGGGCTGGTTAATATGATGAATATCGGGAATTGGCATGCCACCTTGGGCGTGCATCGCGCTCATTCCACCCAGCGAGGCGCTGCCCAGACTTGACCCGTGATAGGCGTTTTTCCGGCTAATGATAACCTTGCGCTCAGGATGGCCTTTGAGCGCCCAATATTGCCTCACCATCCGAATATTGGTGTCATTGGCCTCGGATCCTGAGCCGGCATAAAATACGTGGTTCAAATTGTCAGGAGCCAATTGGGCCAAGCGCTCTGACAGTTCGATCACTGGCACATGCGTGGTTTGAAAAAATGTGTTATAATAGGGTAATTCGCGCATCTGACGCGCCGCCACATCGGCCAATTCGCTGCGCCCATAACCAATATTCACGCACCATAACCCCGCCATTGCATCCAAATACTGGTTGCCATCTGAATCAGTGATATACACGCCTTTGGCGCTGGTTATCACCCGCGCGCCTTGGGCCGACAGCTCATCTTGCGCAGAAAACGGTTGCATATGATGGGCCGCATTGCGCCGCTGCAATTCATCTGTGGGCAAATAATTGGTCAATTGATTCATCGTGGTACCTTTGATTTTGCGGGGGCAGAGCGCGCGCAATATCGCGCGCTTGCACAGAATATGATCAAATTATTTATTGTCAATCGAATCACCACCCACGGCCTTTACGCAATGCCGAGGCGAATTTGCTCCATCCCCTGCAAAACATCTTGTAAAATCGCATCCGAGGCCGCCTGCGGATCACCCGCTTTCAGCGCGAGCAATGTTTCTTTATGTTGATCCACGAGGTGAAGCGTTCCAAGCCGCCCACAGACGATGCGCAATGACGGCCCGAAGCGCAGCCATAAACCATCGGTTAAAGCGCTCAAAATCGGAGCCTGCGCCAATTGATAAAGCTGATGATGAAATTGATAATTTAACCGCAGATACATTGGCGCATCGCCGCGGAAAATGGCCTGATCAAGCGCGCTATCCAGCGTGATAAGCGCAGCGATATCCTGCGCCGTAACCTGCTGTGCCGCCATAAAAATAAGCTTTGGTTCAAGAAATTGACGCGCAAAAGATACATCTTCTAGATCTTTGAGGCTTAAAGTTGGCACGCAGACCCGCCGATTGTCATTGAAGCTCAACGCACCTTCAGCGGTCAGCCTTCTGATCGCTTCGCGCACGGGCGTGAGACCCGCGGAAAGCCGCGTGGCCAACCCTTGTATGGTCACCGCTTCACCGGGAATAAATTCACCGAATAAAATCAGCGCGCGCAAATCCTGATAGACAATTTCATGCACCGGCAAAGCAGCAGCAGAAAGGGTTTTATCTAGGTTCATCATCGATATAGTCCAAAACGATCGCCAAAAAAATACAAATGAATCAACAGAGCTTGTCAGTTCATTGCACGCATGAAATCATAAACATATTGCCAAGTCTGGCAATATTTGATCAGATTACCTATGCAGAGCGGATGCTCTTATCCCATTCCTTATACAGGAGAGACACAGAATGAAACTCAATCTTATCGCGGCCGCTGCCGGCCTGACGCTAACAGCCAGCGCAGCTTTTGCAGACGAAGTGCGCGTCTATAACTGGTCGGATTATATCGACGAGAACCTGCTTAGTAAATTTGAGGCCGAAACAGGCTTAAAACTGGTTTACGATGTGTTTGACAGCAATGAAGTGCTGGAAACAAAAATGCTGGCCGGCGGCTCGGGATATGATGTAGTTGTGCCCTCTGGAACATTTTTGCAGCGCCAGATCGTGGCGGGTGCCTTCCAGAAGCTGGATATGTCAAAACTGTCAAACCACAGCAATATGTGGGATGTGGTCTCTTCGCGCACCGAGCAATATGATCCCGATAACGCCTATTCAATCAACTACATGTGGGGCACCACGGGGCTTGGCGTGAATGTGGGCAAAGTGCAGGAAATTTTAGGCGCGGATGCACCGCTTGATTCTTTAGAGCTGGTGTTCAACGCCGATAATATGGCCAAATTGGCGGCTTGCGGGGTATATTTCTTGGATGCCCCTTCCGAAATGATCCCGGCGGCGCTGCAATATTTGGGCGAAAACCCTGACAGCCATGACCCAGATGTCATCGCACAGGCCGAAGCGGTGTTTATGGCCGTGCGCCCGCATATCAAAAAATTCCACAGCTCTGAATATATCAACGCGCTTGCAAATGGTGATATTTGCGTGGCCGTCGGCTGGTCTGGCGATATTCTACAAGCCCGGGATCGTGCAGACGAGGCCGAAAATGGCGTAGAAATCGCGTATAATGCGGCCAAAGAAGGCGCGCAAATGTGGTTCGATCAAATGGCCATTCCAGTCGATGCCCCAAATGTAGAGGGCGCGCATTTATTCCTGAACTTTATCATGGATGCGCAGAATATGGCGGATGCGTCTAACTATGTATATTATGCGAATGGCAATCTCGCCTCACAGCCCATGCTGGAAGAAGATGTGATCGGTGATCCGGCGATTTATCCTGATGCAGCCACTTTGGAAAACCTGTTTACCACGCGGCCCTATCCGCCAAAAATACAGCGCCAAGTGACGCGGATGTGGACCAAAATTAAATCGGGCACCTAAGACCACGCCGATTTGGCCCGCGCTGATCTGCGCGCGGGCCAAACCAAACCAAAAGGGCTTTTAAATGGCGCCAAATGGCCAAACGCAAATATTTGCACCATGGGCAGATCCAGCTGCAAAGCCGCTGATCGAGTTTCGAAACGTCAGCAAGCGCTTTGGCAATTTTACGGCCATCGATAATTTGAACCTCAGCATTTATGAGCGCGAGTTTTTTGCGCTTTTGGGCCCGTCAGGATGCGGAAAAACAACATTGATGCGGCTGCTTGCAGGCTTTGAGCCGCTCAGCGCCGGCACCATTCTTCTAGATGGTCAAGATATCTCACCGATTCCACCAAATTTACGCGCTGTAAACATGATGTTCCAATCTTATGCGCTGTTTCCGCATCTGTCTGTTTGGGAGAATATTGCGTTTGGCTTGCGGCGCGAGACGCGCGATAAAGAGGTGATATCGCAGCGGGTTGCGGAAATGCTGAGGCTGACGCGTCTGGCCAAATTTGCCAATCGGAAACCGCATCAAATTTCGGGGGGCCAACGCCAAAGGGTGGCCTTGGCACGCGCTTTGGCAAAAGCGCCAAAATTGCTTTTGCTCGATGAACCGCTCGGCGCGCTGGATAAAAAGCTGCGCAGCGAAACGCAATTTGAATTGATGGATATTCAAGAGCGCACCGGTACGACCTTTGTGATCGTGACCCATGATCAAGAAGAAGCGATGACCGTCTCCTCGCGCGTGGCGCTGATGGATGAAGGCAAAATGGTTCAAGTGGCCACGCCTTCGCAAATATACGAAGCGCCAAATTCGATTTATACCGCTGATTTTATTGGCGATGTGAATATCATTAGCGGCACAGCCAAGCCTGAAAGCCGCCAGATTTCAATTGTTTGGGATGCCGAGCACGCACCGATCATCGCCCCCTCAGATGCCAGCTTCGGCACAGATGATACCATTCATTTTGCGATCCGGCCCGAAAAAGTGGGGATTTCAGCAGAAAAGCCCGCCGCTTCTGAAAACAGCTACCAGGGTAAAATTCTGGATATTGCCTATTTGGGTAATATTTCCACCTATCACGTCGAGCTGCCTTCAGGCCATATTATCAAGGCCCAAACCGCGAATACCCAGCGCCTGTCTGAGCGCGGGCTCACCTGGGAAGATACGGTCTGGGTTTACTTTCAAGGCAGCGCTGGCGTGCTGCTGAAAAGGTAGAGAGATGCGCCGCTTCGCGATGATTTGCCTGCCGTATTTATGGCTGGTGGCGCTGTTCCTCGTGCCGTTTTTGATCGTTTTCAAAATATCACTATCAGATATAGATCTGGCCATCCCCCCCTATACACCGCGCCTAGATTTCAACGCCGGCTGGCAGGGTTTTCTGCGCTTTTGGGCGGCGCTAGATTTTGAAAACTATGTGTTTTTAACCTCGGATGATCTCTATTGGAAAGCCTATCTGTCAAGCCTGCGCATCGCCTTCATATCAACCACGCTGACGCTGTTGATTGGATATCCAATCGCCTATGGAATCGCCCGCGCCAACACCGAATGGCGCGCCACTTTACTGATGTTGGTTATCCTGCCCTTCTGGACCAGCTTTTTGATCCGCGTTTATGCTTGGATGGGCATTTTGGGTACTGAAGGCCTGCTTAACCAGCTGTTATTGGCGCTCGGATTAATCGAAACCCCGCTGACCATTCTGAATACCAATTGGGCGGTATATATCGGGATCGTCTATACTTACTTGCCCTTCATGATCCTGCCCATTTACGCCAGTTTGGAGAAGTTAGACAATTCTTTGCTCGAGGCGGCGATTGATTTGGGATGTTCACGCCTGCGCGCCTTCTGGCTGATCACTATGCCGCTATCTAAAAACGGCGTTGTTGCGGGATGTTTTTTGGTGTTTATCCCCGCGCTTGGTGAATTTGTTATCCCTTCTTTACTTGGCGGCTCGCGCACCTTGATGATTGGCAAGGTCTTATGGGAGGAATTTTTCTCAAATCGAGATTGGCCCGTGGCCTCGGCCGTGGCGATCATCCTGCTGCTTATTTTAATCATCCCGATTATTCTGTTTCAACGCAATGAGCAGAAACAGCGCGAGGGTGAGCAATGAAAAAGTTCACTTGGTTCAACGCCACGGCTTTAACCTTCGGTTTTGCATTTTTATATTTGCCGATGGTGATATTGGTGATTTATTCTTTCAACGCCTCAAAGCTGGTCACGGTTTGGGCGGGGTTTTCTACCAAATGGTATGGGCGGTTGCTTGAAAATGAAGCGTTTTTAGACGCGGCCTGGGTTACGCTGAAAGTGGGCTTTATTTCTTCAACTTTGGCGACTGTTCTTGGCACTTTGGCCGCCTATGTGTTGATCCGCGCCGGCAGGTTTTGGGGGCGCACGTTATTTTCCGGCATGATTTACGCGCCTTTGGTGATGCCAGAAGTGATCACCGGCCTCTCGCTTTTATTGCTGTTTATCGGGATCGGTCTAGATCGCGGTGTGTTTACAATTATCTTGGCGCATACCACGTTTTCAATGTGCTATGTATCGGTGGTCGTGTCCTCGCGCCTTGCCAGCTTTGATCGCGCGCTCGAAGAAGCCGCGCTTGATTTGGGGTGCAGCCCGCTGCAAGCCTTCCGTTTGGTCACTTTGCCAATCATTGCACCTGCGGTGATTTCAGGGTGGTTATTGGCCTTCACCCTGTCATTGGATGATCTGGTGATTGCCTCTTTCACTGCCGGCCCTTCGGCCACCACATTGCCAATTAAAATATTTTCCGCCGTCAGGCTTGGCGTAAGCCCAGAAATCAACGCCTTATCCACGATTATGATCGCAATCGTCACCATTGGTGTGATCAGCGCCTCGTTGATTTCAAAGCGCGCCGCGCGCAAGCTCCAAGATGACAACGCAATGGCAAAACGCAATCAGGGATGAAGCGCTTATGTGAAGCCCGCGCTTATAGCGCAAAACCCGTTGCCGCCTGCTATTGGGCCAGTACAACCGATACGCCAGAGCTGGCGAACCTGACGCAAGATATCAACACAGAGATTGCCATTATAGGCGCTGGCTTTACCGGCCTATCGGCGGCGCATCATCTGGCAAAGCGCGGCGCCGATGTCACGGTGATCGAAGCCGAATTTCCCACTTTTGGGGCAACTGGGCGCAATGGCGGGTTTTGTTGCCTGGGCGGCGCGCAGGCTAAAAACGCCCAACTGGATAAGCGCTATGGCAAAGTACAACGCCTCGCCTATCGGCGCAGCGAAGTTGCCGCGGTGGGCTTGGTCAAAACCCTATTGGCCGAGCTTAACCTTCAGGCTGATACGCATTCAAGCGGTGAAACCCTATTGGCCCATCGCGCCTCAGATTGCGACAGCTTAAAAAACAGCCGCGCTCAGATCAAAGAAGATTATGGCGTTGAGGCGCTGTTTCATAGCAAAAGTGAGCTGCGTCAATTGGGAATGCAAGGGCCGTTTCACGGCGCGTTAACGATCCCCATCGGCTTTGGTTTAAACCCGCGTAAATATGCCTATGGTTTGCTGAGCTCTGCGGTCAAAAACGGCGGTAAAGTGTTTGTAAACAGCCCGGTAATTGATCTCAAAAAAGCGGGCGAGACATTTCGATTGACCACGCCGCAAGGCTCGATAACGGCCGATCGGGTTATTATTGCAACCAACGCATATGCCGCTGAAGACCTGCCCGATTGGATGGCAGGGCGCTTTATGCCGCTGCATTCTTCCGTGATTGTCACCGAACCGCTAACGCCCAAGCAGATAGAAGCGCAAGGCTGGAGCAGCGCGCAAATGGCCTATGACACCCGCCAGCTTTTGCATTATTTTCGCCTGATGCCGAACCGACAGTTTTTATTCGGAATGCGCGGCGGTCTGTTCTCAACCGACCGCTCAGAAGCTGCGATACAAAAGCTGATTACGCGCGATTTTCATACGATGTTTCCAGCTTGGAAACGCGTCAAAATCCGGCATTTCTGGACGGGGATGGTCTGCATGACGCGGCATCAAATTCCCTTTATCGGGGCCATTCCCAACCTCAGCGGGGCCTATGCGGGGTTTGGCTATCATGGCAATGGCGTGGCGATGGCCAGCTATGCAGGGGCGGTGCTCAGCGATTTGGTGATTGGCGGCGCACCGAATTTTGAGCGTCCAAAACTGCTGGGAACGCAGCCGCCAAAATTCCCCTTGGGGCGGTATCGGCGCCACCTTCTGGCCCCGGCCTATGCTTTGAAATATTTACAAGACCTTTAAGCGGGCGGTTTGACAGCTTTGGACGCTCCGCGCTTTAATCCCAGTTGCGCCTCGCGCAAAATGATCACCAAACCCGCCATTATGATGATTCCAGCGCCAATCAGCATTTGCAATGTCGGCAATTCGTTGAAAAACACATATCCGATCATCAGCGAAAACAACATGGCGGTATATTCAAACGGTGCCACCACCGAGGCAGGCGCAAAGCGATAAGATAGGGTTAAAAATATTTGTGCAACGCCGCCGATCAGCCCGATCAAAACCAACAAAACCGTTTGCATGATACTGGGCAGCACCCAGCCAAAGGGCAGCGTACACAGCGCCACGCTGGTCGAGGTTAAACTAAAATAAAACACGATCGCAGCAGGGTGTTCGCTAAGGGTCAACTTGCGAATATGCACATGTGCAAGCGCGATGAACGCCGCGCCCAAAAGCACCAAACCCACCCCAAAAGCGGCGCGTGGTTCAAATGGACCACTGGAAAAGACGGTCAAACGCGGCTCGATCACAACCAACACGCCGATCAACCCCAGCGCCACCGCGCAAAGGCGAAACATGCGCACTGTCTCGCCCAGCAACAGCGCCGCCAGCAGGACGGTGAGCAGCGGAGCTGTAAAGCTAATTGCGGTCACTTCGGGCAGGGGCAAAAACCCAACCGCCGCAAAGTTCAACCCCATTGCTATGGTGCCAATAACGCCGCGCCAAAAATGCCCCATCCGCGAGCGCACGCGCAAGCCGATAGATAATTCCCCCCGCAAGAGCAACCAAACCACGATCACCGGAATCGCAAAGAACGAGCGGAAAAACACCGATTGACCGGCAGGAACATCCGCCGATACCGCTTTCACCAACGAGAGCATGATAATAAAGAGCATCACCGCACACAGTTTAAGGGCAATACCTCGAAGAGGTTGCACGGCACGCCTCCTTTTTTATCATCGATGCATCGCCGAGCCTCTCTGCGGCTTTAAGCTGAGTTTGGCAAGACCCAATCGGCGCGCGGAAAATGGCAGGTATAGCCATTGGGAACGCGCATTAAATAATCCTGATGTTCTGGTTCTGCCTCCCAGAACGGGCCAACCGGTTCCAGCTCAGTCACCACAGGACCTGGCCAAATGCCACTGGCATTCATAGCGGCAATTCTTTGCTCTGACGTTAGTTTTTGCTCTTCAGTTACATAATAAATGGCAGATCGATAAGACAGTCCGCGATCATTGCCTTGCCGGTTCAGCGTGCTTGGATCATGAATTTGAAAAAATACGTCCAAAAGCTGGCTGAAACGCAGCTTTTGGGGATCGTAAATCACTTCCAGCGCCTCGGCATGGGTGCCATGATTGCGATAGGTGGCATTGGGCACATCGCCCCCGGAATATCCGCAACGCGTCGAGATTACGCCCGGCAGGCGGCGGATTAAATCCTGCATGCCCCAAAAACATCCCCCCGCTAGAACCGCACGCTCACTCATACCACATCCTCCACTTGATCGCGATAGGCGCCATAGCCCTCAGCCTCCAAATCATCACGATGAATAAACCGTAACGAAGCCGAGTTGATGCAATAGCGTAGCCCCCCACGTGCTTGCGGCCCGTCTGGAAAGACATGGCCCAAATGGCTATCCCCGTGCAAGCTGCGCACTTCTACACGCACCATTCCAAGGCTGCTATCACGTAATTCTTTCACATGCTGAGTTTCCACCGGCTTGGTGAAACTGGGCCAACCGCAACCGCTGTCAAATTTTGCACCCGAGGTGAAAAGCGGCTCACCCGAGACGATATCAACGTAAAGCCCAGGCTGTTTGTTGTTCAATAAAGCGCCCGTGCCCGGACGCTCGGTGCCATTTTCCTGCGTGACCCAATATTGCTCTTCACTTAAAGCGGCGATCACATCCGGATTGCGCTGATACTCTGCCATCTCATCCCCATTTTTTTCTAAGTCATAATATGGGATCAAATTTCCAAAAATAAAGGCTTGCGGGTTAAACCGCTGTGCGAAATGCGCTGCGCGGGTACCCCTGAAGAAACAACAGCGCCGTCAGATCGCCGTGATTGATCCTGATATCGCATTGCGCGGCAACGCTGGGCTTGGCATGAAGCGCAACGCCGCTGCCAGCGCGTTTCAACATGCCCAGATCATTGGCCCCATCACCAACCGCCAAAACATCCTGCGCAGTGATTGAAAGCTGCGCGGTTAAACGCTCTAATGCCTCAACTTTGGCTTGCTGGCCTAAAATCGGATCGCTGACCTGCCCTGTTACCACGCCGTGATCCACCAAAAGCTGGTTGGCGTGATGTTCATGAAAACCCAAATGCTGCGAAACTGGCTGCGTAAAAGCGGTAAATCCACCCGATACCAGCGCCGTATAAGCCCCATTGGCTTTCATCGTAGCCAGCAGCTCGGCCCCACCTGCTGTAAAGAAAATGCGGGTTTTGAGCGCCTGATCAATGATAGATGCTGGCTGCCCCTCCAGCAACGCAACGCGCGCGCGCAAAGCCTGTTCAAAATCCAGCTCACCATTCATCGCTTTTGCCGTTATGCCTTTAACCTGCGTGCCTACACCCGCCAAATCGGCCAGCTCATCAATACATTCCTGCTGGATCATCGTGCTGTCCATATCGGCCAAAAGCAGCTTTTTGCGCCGGCCCGCCTTTGGTTGCACAACCAGATCAACGTGCATCTCTTGAAGATCTTGCCAAACCTGCCACCGGTTTTCAGGCATGGCAGCAATTTCAAATTCCGCCGCTTCACGCGGATGCAGCCATGTGAGCTCTCGCCCGCCCCAAGCGCTGAATAAATTTCCAGCCATATCAACGCTTAAGCCACCGGGGGGGGCGATCAAACTACAGATCAACATTTGCTCTCCTTTTTTAAGCGCCAGGCCACCGGCCTTGACGCTGCCGTTTCGTCCTTTGCGCCCCTCATGCCCGAATGGCGCCGGCTTGTCACCCCGCGGCCACGCTGTCACGCGCCCCAAAGGATGCAGTTTCAGGGATGCTGTTGCGGCCAGCATGCACGCCCCGCATGTGACACGCAGCAGCAAAAATACCTTTTCGCCCTTGTGAGCGCTTAGCCAGCGCTATAAAGACGTTAGTGGGACACCCCTCCCCAACGAGGGGCGATTATCTGAAAGGGTAGCATTAATGGCTATTAAACAACCGGCATCGCGGCCGGCCAATCCGCGTTTTTCATCTGGCCCTTGCGCCAAAATCCCCACTTTTGATTTAAAAAACCTAGCTGATGCGCCTTTGGGGCGCAGCCACCGCGCCGCAATTGGTAAGGCAAAGTTAAAAGCCGCGATTGACGGTACACGCGACATTCTTGGCATTCCGGATGAGTATCGCATTGGCATCGTACCGGCCTCGGATACGGGCGCTTACGAAATGGCAATGTGGTCTTTGCTGGGCGAACGCGCAGTTGAAATGCTGGCTTGGGAAAGCTTTGGGGCCGGCTGGGTCACCGATGCGGTGAAACAGCTTAAGCTGGACGCGCGCGTGAGCATCGCCGATTATGGCGATATCGTTGATTTCAGCGCAGTCGATTTTGACAAAGATGTTTGCTTTACTTGGAATGGCACCACATCTGGCGTCTGTTTGCCCAATGGAGATATGATCCCGGCAACGCGCGAGGGTCTAACCCTATGCGATGCCACTTCAGCCGCTTTTGCCATGGATCTGCCTTGGGATAAGCTGGATGTCACAACCTTTAGCTGGCAAAAAGTAATGGGCGGGGAAGCCGCGCATGGCATGCTGATTCTAAGTCCGCGCGCGGTAGCACGCCTGGAAAGCTATACGCCCCCTTGGCCGCTTCCAAAGATTTTTCGCCTGACCAAAGCCGGCAAGCTGATTGAAGGAATTTTCAACGGCGCAACCATCAACACGCCTTCAATGTTGGCGGTTGAGGATTATCTGGTGGCATTGGATTGGGCACGCTCGGTTGGAGGATTGACCGGTTTGATCGCCCGTTCGAATAACAATGCAAATGCCATTGCTGAATTTGTTGCGCAGCATGATTGGATTGATTTTCTGGCGCAGGATCCATCCACCCGCTCAACCACTTCTGTATGTTTGAAATTCACCGATACGCGCATTCAAGATGGCAGTGCCTTCGCCAAAGCAATTGCCAAACGTTTGACGGATGAGGCAATCGCGTTTGACATTGGCGCCTATCGCGATGCCCCTGCTGGGCTGCGCATATGGTGCGGTGCGACGGTGGAAACCAATGATATCCAGGCCATGCTGCCTTGGCTAGACTGGGCCTTCCAGCTGGAAATCACCTCTCTCATGCAAGCCGCATAAGCCGGTTTAAACCCCCCTTTCTGGTGCAGGATTTGATCTGCTGCCATATTATTTTTTATACAAAGGACTGCCACAATGGCCCCTAAAGTACTTGTTTCTGACAAACTCTCTGAAACCGCCGTTCAAATTTTCCGCGACCGCGGCATTGATGTCGATTTTCAACCCGATTTGGGCAAAGATAAAGACCGCCTGCTTGCGGTGATCGATCAATATGACGGGCTTGCCATCCGCTCGGCCACCAAAGTTACCGAAAAAATCATCAAGGCTGCCAAAAACTTAAAAGTGGTTGGCCGTGCCGGGATTGGCGTTGACAATGTGGATAAAGAAGCGGCCAGCAAAAAAGGCGTAATTGTGATGAATACGCCCTTTGGCAATATGATCACCACCGCCGAACACGCCATGGCAATGATGTTCGCTGTCGCCCGGCAAATCCCCGAAGCCAATGCCTCGACACAGGTCGGAAAATGGGAAAAGTCCAAGTTTATGGGGGTCGAATTAACCGGCAAAACGCTTGGCGTGATTGGTGCCGGCAATATTGGGGGCATCGTCTGCGATCGCGCACTGGGCCTGAAGATGAAAGTGATCGCCTATGATCCGTATTTGGGCCAAGAAAAAGCTGATAAAATGGGGGTTGAAAAAGTTGATCTAGAGGCGCTGTTAACCCGGTCCGACTTTATCACATTGCACGTGCCCCTCACGGATCAAACCCGCAATATTCTCAGCCGTGAAAATCTGTTGAAAACCAAGAAAGGCGTGCGCATTATCAATTGTGCGCGAGGCGGTTTGGTGGATGAAACCGCGCTATCTGAGCTGTTGCAATCGGGCCATATCGCGGGCGCCGCCTTTGATGTTTTTGCGGTAGAGCCGGCGATTGAAAATCCGCTCTTTAACCTGCCAAATGTGGTTTGTACGCCGCATTTGGGCGCCGCCACCACTGAAGCGCAAGAAAACGTGGCGCTGCAAGTGGCTGAGCAAATGTCGGATTACCTTTTAACGGGCGCGGTCAGCAACGCGCTCAACATGCCATCGGTCACCGCAGAAGAGGCCAAAGTGATGGGGCCTTGGCTGCTTTTGGCGGGGCATCTTGGCAATTTCATCGGCCAATTGACGGATGAGCCGATCAAAGCGGTGAATATTCTTTATGACGGCTCTGTGTCAAAAATGAATCTAGACGCGTTAAATTGCGCAGCGATTTCGGGAATCATGAAAAGGGTCAATCCTGATGTGAATATGGTCAGCGCGCCAGTGATTGCCAAAGAGCGGGGCATACAAATCAGTACGACCAATCAGGATAAATCGGGCGCTTTTGAGGGATATATCAAAGTCACCGTGGTGACGGATACGCGCGAGCGCTCGATTGCGGGCACCGTTTTCAGCGATAAGAAACCACGGTTTATCCAAATCAAAGGCATCAATATTGATGCCGAGATTGCGTCTAATATGCTCTACACCACCAATAAGGACGTGCCCGGCATTATCGGGGCTTTGGGCCTGACCTTGGGGACCAATGGCGTGAATATTGCCAACTTTACGCTGGGGCGTGCTGCGTCGGGTGGTGAAGCCATTGCGCTTTTATCGGTGGATAGCCGCGTGCCCGCACCCGTGGTCAAACAGCTGAAAGAAACCGGATTGTTCCAGCAGATCAAACCTCTGACCTTTGAGGCTACACAAAGCTGATCCGCTATATGACAGGCGCGGCAAACCTGCGCCTGTCACGGCCAAACAAACCTCTCGCTTTATGCCGTGAAACGCTGAAATCAAAAGGACCAAATGATGAGTGATACACTTTATGCCATCGGCGATGTGCACGGCCAATTGGCACAGCTTGAAACTGCATTGATGCTTATTGAAAAAGACGGCGGCGCTGAGGCAAAAACGGTGTTTGTGGGGGATCTCGTGGATCGCGGCCAAGACAGCCGCCGCGTGATCGAGCTGATCATGGACGGGCTGGCAGCGGGCCGCAATTGGACAGTTCTAAAAGGCAATCATGACCGCATGTTCGACTGGTTTATGCAAACGCCTTTGCGACAGGATCCGCATTTGCAAATTGGCCATTCGTGGCTTCATCCCAGATTGGGCGGCGATAAAACACTCGCCTCTTATGGCATAGATGCAAGCGAGGGGCGGCGGTTATACGAAGTACAGCGCGAAGCGTTTGACGCAATTCCCCCAGCGCAGATCGCGTTTTTGCGCGCTTTACCCCTTACCTTCCAGCATGCGAATTGGTTTTTTGTGCATGCGGGTATACGACCCAATATTCCCTTATCCGAACAGTTCGAAGATGATCTTTTATGGATCCGTGAACCCTTTTTAAGCTATAAAGATCGCCATCCCTTTATGGTGGTGCATGGACATACGGCCCTGGATGCCCCGGCGCATTTCGGAAATCGCATCAATCTTGATGGCGGTGCCGGATACGGCCGTCCGCTGGTGCCGGTGGCCCTTAACAAGGAGACGATGCGCCCGCTCTGTTAGGCCCGCCACGTCAAAATGCTTGCGCTGCCTCGGTCTTTTATCGTAGGGCAACGGCCATGTTTACTATAGCTGCCCTTTATCATTTTACCCGATTTGACGATCCGGCCAGCTTGCGCGCACCGCTGCAATCTGCCTGCGAAACCTTGCACATCACGGGCTCACTTTTGCTTGCCGCAGAAGGGATTAATGGCACCGTTGCCGGAAGCGCGTCCAATGTTGCAACGCTTTTAAAAACCTTGCGCGCGCTGCCCGGTTGCGCAGCCTTAGAGCATAAGGAAAGCACCGCAACTCTGCCGCCTTTTCCCCGGATGAAAGTAAAGCTTAAAAAAGAAATCGTCACCATGGGCAAGCCAGATGTGAACCCTCAGGCACAGGTTGGCCATTATGTAGATCCAGCGCAGTGGAATGAATTGATCAGCGCCCCCGATGTGGCGGTGATTGATACGCGCAATGATTATGAAGTTGCCATTGGCAGCTTTGAAGGGGCTATTGATCCGCAAACACGCTCGTTCCGCGACTTCCCCAACTGGTGGGAGGCCAATAAAGAACGGTTTCACAACAAACGCATTGCGATGTTTTGTACCGGTGGTATCCGCTGCGAAAAATCAACCAATTACCTGCTCGGGCAAGGCGTTGAGGATGTCTATCACCTCAAAGGCGGCATCCTGAAATATCTTGAAGACGTGCCAGAAGAAAATAGCAAATGGCAGGGCGATTGCTTTGTGTTTGATGCCCGCGTATCGGTGCAGCACGGGCTTGCCGAGGGGCCCCATCAGCTGTGCTATGCCTGCCGGCGGCCGATCTTGCCCAACGATAAAAAGCGCCCAGAATATGAGCATGGGGTCGCTTGCCACCACTGCTCAGCTCAAACCAGCGAGGCCGATAAAAACCGTTTTCGCGAGCGTCAAAAGCAAATTCACCTCGCCCGCACACGCGGTGAGACGCATATGCTGGGATATGACGGCAGCTAAAGCCGCAACGCCAATTTGGTCTAAATCGCATGCTGTTGGCAGCCGCGTGCGGCTGGGACGAAGACCCCCCTGCAAATATGGTGAAAAACCGCCGTAAAAGCCGTTGCCTTTCTGTGCAAATCAGCCGAAATTAGTGGCTAAATTAGGCAAAGGAACCGTTTTCATGGGTAATATATTGGCAATTGATCAAGGCACCACCTCCAGCAGGGCAATCGTGTTTGATCAGGCAATGACGCCCATTTCTGATGCACAAGAAGAATTCGAGCAGCATTTTCCGCAAAGTGGCTGGGTAGAGCACGCGCCTCAAGATCTCTGGGATACGACAATGCGCACCTGCCGCGCCGCGCTCTCAAACGCCGATCTTAATGCGCGCGATATCGCAGCTATTGGGATTACGAATCAACGTGAAACCACCGTGGTGTGGGATCGCCATACCGGCGAAGCCATTCACAAAGCCATCGTTTGGCAGGATCGGCGCACCGCAACGCTCTGCGCGACGTTGCGCGCTGAGGGTCATGAAGCCTTGGTCACCGCGCAAACCGGCTTGCTGCTGGATCCCTATTTTTCGGGCACCAAGCTGAAATGGATTTTAGAGAATGTTGAGGGCGCAAAAGCAAAAGCCAAGGCCGGTGATTTGCTGTTTGGCACGGTTGACAGCTATTTGATCTGGCGCTTAACGGGCGGTGCAGCGCATGTGACGGATGCCACAAATGCTGCACGCACGATGCTCTATGATATCCATAAAGGTGCTTGGAGCACAGAGATCTGCGCCCTCTTGGATATTCCCGTGCAGATGTTGCCAAAAGTACTGAACAGCGCCGATCATTTTGGCGAGACCACGCCGGATCTGTTTGGCAGCGCGATTCCTATTTTAGGCGTTGCAGGCGATCAGCAAGCGGCCACGGTTGGGCAGGCATGCTTTCAGCCTGGGATGCTGAAATCAACCTATGGCACAGGATGTTTTGCGCTTTTGAACACGGGCGATACGCCTGTAACATCCAGCAACCGTTTGCTAACCACGATTGCCTATCAGTTAAACGGCAAACCCACTTATGCGCTTGAAGGGTCCATTTTTATCGCCGGCGCCGTGGTGCAATGGCTGCGCGATGGCCTAAAAATAATAACCAATGCCCCGCAAACGCAAACTCTGGCAGAAACGGCTGATCCTGGCCAAGATTTGGTTTTGGTCCCTGCTTTTACAGGGCTGGGCGCGCCCTATTGGAACGCCGAATGCCGCGGCGCGATCTATGGGTTAAGCCGCAATTCTGGCCCCGCAGAATTCGCCAAAGCCGCCCTAGAAAGCGTTGGGTTTCAAACCCGGGATTTGCTAGAGGCGATGCAGGCGGATTGGCCCGGCGATGCTGCAAAGGCCGTGTTGCGCGTGGATGGGGGGATGTCTGCCAGCAATTGGACCATGCAGTTTTTAGCCGATATTATCGGCGCTGCGGTGGATCGACCAGAGGTTTTGGAAACCACGGCGCTGGGCGCTGCTTGGCTTGCCGGCATGCAGGCCGGAATTTACCCATCCCAAGAGGCGTTTTCAAAAACATGGGCTCTGCAACGCCGCTTTGAACCAGCTATGGACGCAGCCGCGCAAAGGGCCAAATATAGCCGTTGGAAAAACGCGGTTCAGGCGACGCTCAGCGTTTAAGCCCGCCGCTTAAATACCACAATCAACGATCGCCTTAGCCAAGATCGGCACGGTTTTTTGATTGAGGCCAGCGATATTCAAACGGCTGTCACCCACCATGTAAATCGCGTGTTCCTCGCGCAGCCGGGCCACTTTATCCGGGGTGGTTCCCAAACGCGAAAACATCCCACGATGCTGGGCTAAAAACCCAAACCGATCAGAGCCCGACAGGCGCTGAAGCTCTTCGGATAACTGTTCGCGCAGCCCCAACATCGACAAGCGCACCTCTTCCAATTCGGCGGCCCAATCCGCGCGTAGATCAGGATCGCTCAGGACCATGGTCACCAACCTTGCGCCATGATCCGGCGGGAATGAAAAATTTTGCCGATTCAAATAGGCAAGCGTGCCCTGATTGAGCCCCCGCGCCGCTAGATCTTGTGAAACCACCATCAACAGACCCGTGCGCTCACGATAAATCCCGAAGTTTTTTGAACAACTGGCGGCAATGATCGTTTCTGGCACCGATTGCACCAAAAGGCGCGTGCCAGCGGCATCCTCTTCAAGGCCATCACCAAAGCCTTGATACGCGATATCCACCATTGGCGTGGCGCCGGTTTTATGCAGCAGATCGATCACCGCCTGCCATTGCACCGCGTTCAAATTTGCCCCTGTCGGGTTGTGGCAACAGCCATGCAGCAAAATCACATCCCCCGGTTTGGCCGCCGAAAGATCTTGCAACATGGCTTCAAAATCTACGCCGCGCGTCTCACCATCAAAATACCGGTAAGGCACCACCGGCATGCCAAGGAATTTTAGAATAGACAAATGGTTTGGCCATGTCGGGTCTGACACAAAAATGCGCGCCTCAGGATGCGCCATTTTGATCAGTTCAAAAGCCTGTCTGACAGCACCTGTGCCCCCCGGGGTTGCGGCCGCAGCCACGCTGGCTCTTGGCACCGCATCACCCAGCACCAGATCAACCATCACGTCGGAAAAGCGTGGATCCCCCAACAGACCAACGTAAGATTTCGTTGTTTCTTGCTGCCACAGCTGATGCTCTGCGGTTTTAACCGCCCGCATCACAGGCGTGATCCCTTCGGCATTTTTATAAACGCCAACACCAAGATCAATTTTTTGATCGCGTGGATCTTCTTTATACGCCTGCACCAATGCCAGAATTTTATCTGCCGGTTGTACTACGAGATCTTGAAACATTATGTCTTTCCTGTGGCTATGGGCAAGGTTGGAAACATGCCCCATTCGGTCCAGCTGCCGTCATATAGGGAATGGTCGGTTTTGCCCATACGGGTCAATCCTAAACTGAGAATTGCGGCCGTCACGCCCGAACCGCAGCTGGTAATCACTGGTTTGTCCAAATCGACACCGGCTTCCAAAAAAACCTGACGCATTTCATCCGGCGATTTCATCGTATCATCTGCCTTCAACAAATCTTTGTAGAACACATTTTTTGATCCTGGAATATGACCGGCGCGTAAACCGGGACGGGGCTCGGGATCTTTTCCGTAAAACCGGCCCGGCGAGCGCGCATCCACGATCTCAGACTCTCCCAGTTTTGAAGCCGCCGAAACTTGCGTGACATCCTTGACCATTTGGTTTTGGCGCCGCACCATCATGTGGCGGTCGCGCAGAATAGGCGGCAAATCTTCCACCGGATGGCCCTCTGCCTGCCATTTGGGAAAACCGCCATCCAGCACGGCAATATCCATTTGGCCCATCAATTTAAACAACCACCACACCCGCGGCGCGGAAAACAACCCAGAGCCGTCGTAAACAACAATTTGATGCCCATCGCCTACGCCAATTGCGCGCATCCGCGACATGAATTTTTCCACCGGCGGAACCATATGCGGCAAATCCGAGCGATGGTCGCTAACATCATCAAGATCAAAGAAACGCGCGCCCGGAATATGCGCCGCCTGATATTCGGCAAAGGGGTCGCGCTTAGAACCGGGCAAATACCACGACGCATCCAAAACCCTTAAATCAGGATCTTTTAAATGCGCGGCCAGCCATTGCGTTGAGACAAGGGTTTTAGGGTCATCGCGGGTCATTATAAACCTCACTTATTGCTTTTGTTTTTGCCTACTACTGTCTCTATACAGGGGCAAGAGCGGGTTCGGCAATTGTCGCTTTTATAATCGACCGATTGCTCAGGAAGCCGCTACTCGCTATGGCGCAACAAACGCTGTTTTTGTCGCCCCCAATCCCGTTTGGCCTGATCGGCGCGCTTGTCATGATTCTTTTTGCCTTTGGCGATGCCAATTTTCAGCTTCACTTTGCCGCGATGGTTAAAATACATCACCAAAGGCACCAAAGTCAGACCCTTGCGCTGCGTATCGGCCCAGAGCCGTGCCAGCTCTTTGCGGCTGACCAGCAATTTGCGCCGCCGCCGCTCTTCATGTCCAAAGGTCTTGGCTTGCTCATAAGGGGCAATATAAGAATTCACCAACCACAACTCTCCGGCATCCACGCCGGCATAGCTTTCGGCAATATTGGCACTGTTCACCCGCAGTGATTTCACCTCAGAGCCCAAAAGCATCACACCGCATTCCAAATCATCTTCAATCGCATAATCAAAACGCGCGCGGCGGTTTTCAGAGATCACTTTATAATTTGGGTCAGATTTGGAATTTGCCATGGCATGGGCAGATACACGGCCACAGCTTCTGTGTCTATGGGCTGGTGCCCAAACTGTCCAAAATCATGGTGCCCTATCGCGCATGGGCTGTTTGCACCAGCAGGAAAAAACTAGACCTTGAACCGTTTATCGGCAAGATAGATATACGCAGCTGACACCCGCCAGCCCCTTGCAAACCAGAGAGATACGCAGCATGAAAGATGATAATTTTCTGAAAGAAAATAACGCCCGCCATTTATGGCACCCGATGGGCCATCCGGGCGATTCGTTGGAAACGCCACCGCGTATCATCACCGGGGCGGAGGGCGTTTATGTGCATGATATTGACGGGCATTCCGCGATTGATGCCGTTGGAGGCTTATGGTGCGTTAATCTGGGATATTCCAACAACCCGATCAAAGACGCGATCGCCAAACAGCTTTACGATCTACCCTATTCCTCAAATTTTGCCGGCTCAACCAACCCATGCGCGATTGAGGCCTCACTGGCGGTGCGCAATATGTTTGCCGAAGATGGGATGGCGCGGGTCTTTTTCACCTCGGGCGGCTCTGACTCAGTAGAAACCGCGCTGCGCCTATCGCGCCAATATCACCGATTGCGCAACGAACCCACCCGTACCAAATTCCTTTCGTTGAAAAAAGGGTATCACGGCACGCATTTTGGGGGCGCCTCGGTCAATGGCAATAACCGCTTTCGGATCAATTACGAACCACTGATGCCGGGCTGCTTTCATCTGCCCAGCCCTTATACTTATCGCAATCCCTTTGATGAAACGGATCCAGCAGCTTTGGCGCAGAAAATCGCCGCCAGTTTTGAGGATGAAATCCTTTTCCAAGGCGCGCAAACCATCGCCGCCTTCATTATGGAGCCAATCCAAGGCGCTGGCGGTGTGATTGTGCCGGATGCCTCATTCATGAAGCTGATGCGCGGCATTTGTGACAAATATGGAATTTTGATGATTTCAGATGAGGTGATTACCGGCTTTGGCCGTACCGGCGATTGGTCGGGTGCACGCCATTGGGGCGTAAAGCCTGATATGATGTGCTTGGCCAAAGGCATTACCAGCGCCTATTTTCCCGTAGGCGCTGCATTGATGAGCGAAAAGGTCGCCGAGGTGTTCGAAAAGGACACCACGGGCGAGGCGGGTATTTATCATGGTTATACTTATTCAGCGCATCCAGTCGGGGCCGCAGCCGTGGTGGCCTGCCTGCAAGAAACCCTGCGTCTTGATACAAAAACCAACGCGGCAGCGCGCGGCACTCAATTGTTTGAAGGGGTGAAAAAGCTCGCCGATAAATACGATATTATTGGCGATATACGCGGCGGCGAAGGGTTGATGATCGGACTTGAAATCGTTAGCGATAAAGCGACCAAAACACCGATGGATGGTGTAACGATGGCGCGGCTGCATCAAGCCACATTTGAGGCCGGCGCATTGGTGCGTTTAGGCATGCATAATGTGCTAATGTCTCCCCCTTTGGTGATTACAGAGGCAGAGGTGGATGGCATTCTCACGGCTCTAGACCGAGGCTTTGCCAATGTATAATTTAACCGCGCGGGCTTGCGGTCGGGTTCAGGATTTTTTCAAACTGACCCGGTTGCAACTCCCCCAACTGCCAAGGTCCAATCTGCGCCCGGATTAAGCGCAGCGTCGGAAAGCCCAGCGCAGCAGTCATTCGGCGTACTTGACGGTTTCGCCCTTCGCGCAGACTTACCTCCAACCACGCCTCCGGCACCGTTTTGCGAAACCGAACCGGCGGGGTTCTTGGCCAAAGATCAGCCGGCGGGTCGATCAAGCGCGCCTGTGCAGGCAAAGTCTTTCCGTCTTTCAGCAGGATGCCTTGTTCAAACCGCTCAAGATCTGATTGCTGCGGCGCCCCTTCCACTTGCACCCAATAGGTTTTGGTCATTTTATGTTTCGGGTTGGAAATCCGCGCCTGCAACTTGCCATCATCGGTCAAAATCAGCAAACCTTCGCTATCCCGATCAAGCCGCCCCGCAGGATAGACAAACGGGATATCGATAAAGGCTGACAGCGTCTTTCGATCGCTGCCCGCGCTGCCCTTATCGGTAAATTGCGACAGCACATTATAAGGTTTGTTGAATAAAACGATCACAAGGTCAATCCTCGCGCGGGGCGTATCTCGCCAGTCTGCAGCCCGCTCCAATTGACAATCGGCGCATGCATACGGTTCAGCGTTGCAGGATGTGCGGGCGGTAAAGCCCCCAAAGCGCAGAGCAGGGCCGCAATCGCGCATTCACTGGCGCGGGTGCTGCCATCCAATATTTTCACCGCGATGCCAAAGCGCTTTTGGGGAATAATGGCAACGAAAACCCCTTCGGCGCCAGTTTTGACCACCGTGCCGCCCTGCATCGCTTGCATCAATTCGGTGCAGGCGCGGCCCTCACCCGCCACCAAATCCGGATTCAGCGCCATCGCGCGGCGCAATCGCAAAGCCGCCTGTGAAGCGCCATCTATGCGCGCCTCAGCGCTGGCGAACCAAGCCATTGCCCGCGCCAATCCAAGCAATGAAGTGGCAAAATTGGGCGCAGAACATCCATCAATCGCATGCCCCGGGCTGGCGGCATCTGTCACCTGCTCAAAAGCTTCTAAGCAGGCGCGCTGTACCGGATGCGCAATGTCAGTATAGGCTTCATCGCCTTTTAAAAACTGACCCAGCGTTAAAAATCCGGTATGTTTTCCCGAGCAATTATTATGAATTTGGCAGGGCGCTTCCTGCGCCGCTTGCACGCGCCGTTTTTCACCCCGGTCCCGGGGGGGCTGGGCGCCGCATCGCAAAGCTGTTTGATCATACCCCAATGCCTGTAACCAGGCGCTGACCCGGCTGGTATGGATTTGTCCGCCTTGATGCGACGCGCAAGCCAGCGCCAAATCTTGCTCTGAGAGCCCATAGTGATCGCCCGCGCCTGAGCTGAGCAAGGGCAGGGCTTGAATCATTTTGGCAGAAGAGCGCGGCAAAATAACCGCGTCAGGATCCCCCCATGATTTTACAATTTGTCCGGTTTCATCACAGATCACAGCGTGGCCCAGATGTAGGCTTTCCAAAAATGATCCGCGCCAGATTTCACATAAAGCTTCAGGGGCTTGCATTCTTCTCTCCAGATAGTGATTTTTTCAGCAAAATCTTGCCAAGAGGGCTTTCGCTAAAACACAGTTTAAGGCTAATGTGGTTTTGTCGAGAATGTAATGGGATTTTCCCGTAAATGGTCATAAAGCACCATAGAACCTATAGGCCGGCGCTACCGGCTTATGACGGAGGCAAAAAATGAAGAGCCTGTTAAGAACCGCAGTGTTGGCCACCAGCCTTTTGGGCTTTGCTGGTGCAGGTTGGACAGCCGAGGGTAAGGCAACCCGCGTCTCAGAACATGGAGATTGGGCTGTGTTTGTGGATAAAAGCCCAAAAGAGTGTTGGAGCGTGTCGCTTCCCAAGAAAAGCGTCAACACGCGCGGCGGTCGGACCGTTTCGGTAAAACGCAGTGATATTTTATTATTTGTATTCTTCAGCCCAGCAGGAAAAGTATCCGAACAGGTGACATTCACCGGGGGATATCCTTTCGCAGAGGACAAAGCGATCAAGCTGAAAGTGGATGATAAGTCGTTCAAATTGTCACTGATCCAAGGCGAATGGGCCTGGGCCGGCTCTTCTGAAGAGGATGTAAAACTGGTCAAAGCCATGAAAGCGGGGGGCACGGCAACGTTAACAGCAGTGTCCAAACGCGGCACCCAGACCGTTGATACGTTTTCGCTAAAAGGCTTTACCGCCGCCAGCGACGCGGCAAAAAAGAACTGCAGCGGATAATTTCCAAAACCCCGGCCTTTGCCTAACCGTATAAATAGGCTATGCGGGCCGGGAAACTGTTGGAAAGTTATAGCTGATGTCGGTCAACGCTCCGATCACCCAAGACGTATTGACCCTGCCCCGCAAGCTGCCAGAGGGCCCGATAAATTTGATCGGGCTCACCCGCGCCGCCTTGCGCGAGGCATTGATTGCGCAAGGCACGCCGGATAAACAGGCCAAAATGCGCGCCGGGCAGATTTGGCAATGGATTTACGCCAAAGGCTGCCGTGATTTTTCGCAAATGACCAATCTGTCAAAAGACTATCGCGCCAAACTCGCCGAAACCTTCGTGCTTGAAGTGCCCGAAGTGATCACGCGGCAGATCTCAAGCGATGGCACGCGCAAATATCTGGTGCGCATTGCTGGCGGGCATGAAGTAGAGATCGTTTATATTCCCGAAGAAGATCGCGGCACGCTGTGCATTAGCAGCCAAGTGGGCTGCACGCTCACCTGCTCTTTCTGCCATACTGGCACGCAAAAGCTGGTGCGCAATCTATCCGCAGGAGAAATCATTGGCCAAGTCTTGGTGGCCCGCGATGATCTGGGCGAATGGCCCGAACCGGGCGAGCCACCAAACCCTGTGCGCCTTCTGTCCAATATTGTACTGATGGGCATGGGTGAACCGCTGTATAATTTTGACAATGTGCGCGATGCGATGAAGATCGCGATGGACCCCGAGGGCATTTGCCTATCGCGGCGCCGGATCACGCTGTCAACATCCGGCGTTGTGCCCGAAATTGCCAAAACCGCTGAAGAAATCGGCTGTCTGCTGGCAGTGTCTTTTCACGCCACGACCGATGAGGTACGCGATAAATTGGTGCCGATCAACAAAAAATGGAATATCGAAACGTTGCTCAGCGAATTGCGCGCCTATCCGAAACTGTCCAATTCAGAGCGCATCACTTTTGAATACGTGATGCTAAAGGGCGTGAATGACAGCGATGCCGATGCCCGCCGATTGCTAAGGCTGATCAAAGGTATTCCGGCGAAGATCAACCTGATCCCGTTTAACGAATGGCCCGGCGCGCCCTATCAACGCTCGGACCGCGCGCGGATCAAAGCGTTTTCGGATATTATTTTCAATGCCGGCTACGCCAGCCCGATCCGGCGCCCGCGTGGCGAGGATATTATGGCGGCCTGTGGGCAGTTGAAATCGGCCACCGAGCGGGCCCGCAAAAGCCGCAAAGAGATCGCCGCAGAAACCGGATTATGAATGGGTTGCGCCCTGCAAAGCCCGCTTTTCAATAAGATATCGGTATAGCGTGGTCAGAATGCTGCCACCATATAGGGTGAGGATCCAAGTTTGCAGCAGAAATGCCGAAATACACCAGCACTTCAAAACCAGCTAACAGTAATATCTGGGCCTCTAACTCGCTGGTCGGTCGCCAAGCTTCGCGCAAGCGCATATCTTTGCCAATGGCAGCGGCAGGCAGGTACAGGCTGATCCGATGCGCAAGCCAAATAAAACAAACAGATTTTATAAGCCAAACAAGCCATAAAAGGGGATTAAGCGCTATGATCATGGTGGGATCTTGCAGGTCCATCATCACGAGGGCTAGTAAGTCATGGAAACCCTCCGAGCCTTGCAGATTGATAAAATTGCGGATGAAAATGAGTAAAATAAATGTCCCGGCGATAAAGATAAGCATAATTTTTTGGGCTTTGATACTGTAAGGTCAGAAGACTGAGCGATTAAAAATAGGCCCTTCACCGCCCAGCATCATAAAGCGGTGCCAATGGATCGCGATCACTGCCAGTAAGAAACAGCTAAAAATAATAAAAACCAAACTAAGGTCTAAAAAGCTGCCAAGCCCCATTCCATCAGGGGTAGTAGTTATAAAACCCGGCTGTAATAACAAAAATGAGCCAGTCAACATCCAGCTAACCAAAGGATACACCAGCGCATAAAAAGCAAAAACCGGCGCGGTCGGTCGCAAAATTACCGAATAATAACAAAATTGACGACGTAAATAATCGAAGCCCCAACCGACCAGATACACCTTTGAACGAAAGCCCAAAGCCCAGCAGCGCTGCTCTCCAAAACAACTTTGGAAAGATTAGGCTTTTAGCCCAAACGACGCTTGCGCGCGGCAAGTAGCTTCAAGCGCAGCGCATTCAACTGAATAAACCCGGCCGCATCGCTTTGATCATAGGCACCGGCATCCTCTTCAAAGGTCACATGCGCCTCAGAATAAAGCGAGTGTTCTGACCAACGGCCAACCGTGCGCACCGAGCCTTTGTAAAGCTTTAGACGCACCGTTCCAGTGACATGTTCTTGGCTTTTATCAATCAAAGCCTGCAGCATTTCACGCTCGGGGCTGTACCAAAACCCGTTATAAATCAGCTCGGCATATTTGGGCATCAGCTCATCTTTTAAATGCGCCGCACCGCGATCCAGGGTGATCTGCTCAATGCCGCGATGCGCTTCCAGCAAAATTGTACCGCCCGGGGTTTCGTAAATGCCGCGCGATTTCATGCCAACAAAGCGCCCTTCGACCAGATCCAACCGGCCAATGCCATGCGCGCCGCCCAGCGCATTCAACTGAGTGAGCAGCTGCGCTGGCGAGAGCGTTTCGCCATTAATCGACACTGCATCGCCCCCCTCAAAGCCGATTTCAACAAATTCGGGTTTATCGGGCGCATCTTCAGGATTGACCGTCCGCTGATACACGTAATCCGGGGCATCCAAGGCGGGATCTTCCAAAACCTTGCCCTCCGATGAGGTGTGCAGCAGGTTGGCATCCACGCTAAAGGGCGCCTCACCGCGCTTGTCTTTAGCGATGGGGATTTGGTTCTCTTCGGCAAAGGCGATCAATTTTGTGCGGCTTGATAAATCCCATTCCCGCCAGGGCGCGATCACTTTGATATCAGGGTTCAGCGCATAGGCTGCCAATTCAAAGCGCACCTGATCATTGCCCTTGCCGGTTGCGCCATGCGACACCGCATCGGCGCCCGTGGCTGCGGCAATTTCAACCAAGCGTTTGGAAATCAGCGGGCGCGCAATGGACGTGCCCAGCAAATACAGCCCCTCATACAGCGCATTGGCGCGAAACATCGGAAACACGAAATCACGTACGAATTCCTCGCGCAGATCCTCGATAAAAATATTTTCCGGAGCGATCCCCAAAAGCTCGGCCTTTTTGCGCGCCGGATCCAACTCTTCACCTTGCCCCAAATCAGCCGTGAACGTCACCACTTCGCAGCCATATTCGGCCTGCAACCATTTCAAAATGATCGAGGTATCGAGGCCACCGGAATAGGCCAATACAACTTTTTTGGGCGCACTCATAGCATAGTCCTTTGCGGTTTTGATCGGGGCGATATCGGGTTTTGACGAAAGGAGCAAGAGAGCCTTGGGCTTGCGCATACGCAAAATCTGCCGCAAGACTAACAAATGACCGATTTTCAATCTCTTGCCCGCGCCGCCGAAGGCGAAATGCGCCACGTGTTTGCCGAAACACCGCTGCAAAAAAACGAACATCTCTCAGCTATATTTGACGCCGATATTTGGCTGAAACGCGAAGACCTTTCTCCGGTGCGCTCTTACAAGCTGCGCGGCGCGTTCAATGCGATGCGCAAACGCCCAGACCAACGCAATTTCGTTTGCGCCAGCGCGGGAAATCATGCGCAGGGCGTGGCCTATATGTGCCGGCATTTTGACGTGACCGGCACGATTTTCATGCCCGTCACAACACCGCAGCAAAAAATCCAGAAAACAAAGATATTTGGCGGCGAAAACGTGTCAATTCAATTGGTGGGCGATTATTTTGACGATTGTTTGAACGCCGCGCAAAATTTCTGTCAAGAGCAAGGCGCGCATTTTCTATCACCCTTTGATGATGCCGATGTGATCGAGGGGCAAGCCTCTGTGGCCGTAGAAATCGAACGGCAATTGGGCAGCACCCCGGATCATATTATCCTGCCTGTGGGCGGGGGCGGCTTATCCTCGGGGATGCTCAGCTATTTTGGTACCTCAAGCCAGTTTACTTTGGTCGAGCCTTTAGGTGGAGCCTGCCTTTGGGCCGCTTTGATCGCGGGCAAACCAGTCAAGCTAGACAAGGTGGATACGTTTGCCGATGGCGCCGCGGTGGGCCAAATCGGCCAGCGCACGTTTGAGTGCTTAAAAAGTATCGGTTTGGCCAATGTGCTGCGGATTCCCGAAGATCGGATCTGTATCACCATGCTTGAAATGCTGAATATCGAAGGCATTGTATTAGAACCAGCCGGCGCGTTGGCCATCGACGCGCTGCAAGATCTCGGTCAAATGATCCGTGGTCGCAAAGTGGTTTGCGTCTCTTCGGGAGGTAATTTTGATTTTGAACGACTGCCAGAGGTGAAAGAGCGCGCGCAGCGCTTTGCAGGCGTTAAAAAATACTTGATTCTAAGAATGCCGCAGCGCCCCGGTGCGTTGAAGGAGTTTTTGAATTTACTAGGCCCAGATGATGATATCACACGTTTTGAATATTTGAAAAAATCTGCGCGAAATTTTGGATCAATATTGATCGGATTGGAAACCAAAAACACCGATGGTTTTGAAGCTTTTTTTGCCAGCCTCGAGGCCGCTGGCTATACATATTCTGACATAACAAATGATGAAACACTGGCTCAATTTGTAATTTAAACTTGAACCTACAATGTCATATTCTGAAAATAGACCGCCTTGGCCCTTTCATAAGAGCGCCGCAATCGTTCGAAATAGGGCCGAATTTTTTCGACAGATAAGCCCGTTTCCATCGTAAAGAAATCAGGCTCACATAATCGAGCCAGTTCAAAAAAGCCCAAATTCAACGCACTACCACGAATGAAATGTAATAGATCGCGGATCTCATCCGGCTCTGTAAGGTCAAAAGATCCCGGTAAACTGCTGTCAATTTCTTCAAAAAACAACGCCACCACATCGGCAAAGTCTTTGTGCCCCACCTCTCGGCGCAGGTCTTCGATACGCTCCCAATCTATCATGAATTCACTCCCGTCCCGGCGTTATGGTTCAGCAAAACATTGAATCAGAGATGAATATCTAAAATTTTAAAATGCTTAATTTTAGGTTTTTACAGCCGGTTAAGTGCTGGGGTTTTACAACCCGCCCAACACAAGGGACGCTTGCATTGTATCAGCCATATCCAAAGCTTGAAACCAGCAAACCGCCACCCGTTTTGCGCGCGATCAAAACCGTGCTGATCGTTGATGACAGCGCTGTGCAAAGGCGCATCGTTGCAGGTTTTCTAACCAGCTGGGGACTTCACAGCCTGCAAGCCAGCAACGCCAAGGCGGCAATTAGCTTATTTAAAAAACACCGTCCCAATATCATTCTAAGCGATTGGATGATGCCAGAAATCAACGGCCTCGATTTGTGTTACACGCTGCGCCAAATCACCCCAGACCGATATATTTATTTTATTTTGCTTACCTCGCGCTCCACCAAAGCCGAGATGCTGTACGCCTTTCAACATGGCGCTGATGATTTTCTTAGTAAGCCGATTGCGGCGATCGAACTTCACGCCCGCGTCACGGCAGCGGCCCGGCTTCTTGACACGCAGCGGAAGTTAAAAGTCAAAAACCGACAGGTAAAAGCGGCGCTGCGCAAAACCCAAGCTTTAAATAACGCCATGGATAAAGATCTGATCGCCGCGCAGCAGCTTCAAACCGCGCTTATCCATAACAGGCATCGCAGCTTTGGTCGGTTTGACTTCACAGCCCTGGTGGAAAATGCAGGCCGTGTTGGAGGGGATTTGGCAAGGTTTTTTGCCATAGGGGCAACGCATATAGGGTTTTATAATGCCGATGTTTCGGGGCATGATATCAGCGCAGCAATGCTGACAGTGCGCATTGCAGGTTTTTTTTCAGCTGAAGCTTTCGGCCAAAATATCGCGGTAAAACGCCTTGAAACAGGGCAAATCTGCCCGCGCCAACCGCATGATATTTTACAAAGCATAAATCAAATCATGCTCAAAGATCTTACGACCGATCATTACTTGACCATGATATCGGGACTGCTGGATTTAACCTCCGGGCGCCTTTGTTTTGCCCAAGCTGGTCACCCTTATCCAATTTTACACGCAAAAGAGGGCACGTTTCACCATATTGGCTGTGACAGCCTGCCAATCGGCATTTCGCAAACGGCACGCTTTCAAGATCATCACTTGCAGCTGGCTTTGGGCGAGCGCCTGATCCTTTATTCGGACGGGTTTAGCGATGGTGCCTATGGCCAAAATACCGCGCGTGGAAAAGAAGGGTTACAGCCGCTCTTTGCCCGCGTTCAACATCTGCATGGGCCCGCTCTCACCCATAGTATTTTAAAAAATATACACGCCGCCTGCGATCAAACACCGCTGGTAGATGACCTGTCGGCGTTGATCATCACGCATCGCGCCGCAGGCGCATCTGGGCCTGAAACATCTGCGTAAAAGCCCGATCTCCGGGATTCGCCAAAAGCTCAAACGCCTCTTCGATTGGTATTAAGTGATCCTCATGGCCAGCCTCGGTTGGATCGCCAAGGCGCAACACAGGATCTGCGCGATAAACCAAACATAGTTTTTCAGCCCAGAGGTCATATTCAGGCATAAAAACGAACCGTCGAAAGGCGCCAATATGGCGCGGCCGGGCGATTTTCCAACCGGTTTCTTCCATCACTTCACGGTGCAGCGCGGTGATCGGATGCTCACCTGGGTCAATACCGCCGCCCGGCAATTGAAATTCGGGCTCAGGCTCTGCCTGATGGGTCAGTAAAAGCGCATCGCCATAAGGCAAAATCGCATAAACCCCACGCCGGATCTGATAGCGGCGATCCATTTGCGGGGTTTCTCCATAGCGTCTTATCATTCCAAGCTCCTTTTGGTCCAAACCCTCGGCTGCTTGCCCAGTCTTACGAGACAGGATATGGCTCCGCAAGAAAGATAAGGAATGCCTATGAAAAGTGGATCGCAAATTGCGTGGGACGACACTGTCCTACCCTTTCAACTTGATGCCTGTGACATGCGGGGCCGGATAGCGCGCCTTGATGGCGTTTTGGATGGCGTCCTACAGCAACATAATTATCCGCCCGTGGTCGAGGCATTGGTGTCTGAAATGGCGCTGCTGACAGCTTTAATCGGGGAAAGTATAAAGTTGCGCTGGAAGCTTTCATTGCAAGTGCAATCCAAAGGCGCTGTGCGCATGATCGCTACCGATTATTACGGCCCCGAAACCGAAGGCGCGCCAGCGCGGATGCGCGCCTATGCCAGCTTTGATGAAGCGCGGCTAACCGACGGACCAATTTTCGACCAAATTGGCGAAGGCTATTTTGCGATTTTGATCGATCAAGGCGCAGATATGGCGCCGTATCAAGGCATAACCCCGCTGGTGGGTGGCTCTCTTTCCGCCTGTGCAGAGGCCTATTTTGCGCAATCAGAGCAGCTGCCAACCACGTTTAAGCTCTGCTATGGAAAATCGCGGGCCCCCGATCAGCCCGCGCAGTGGCGCGCAGGGGGTATTATGCTACAACATATGCCCAAATCCAGCCTTGAGCCTGCGATCGACGAGGGCGGATCGGGCGATGGCGGTGTGTTAATGGCCAATGATATTATAGATGCCGATGACAGCGATAACTGGAACCGCATGAACATTTTGTTAAACACCGTCGAAGAGCTGGAAATGATTGGGCCAGTGATCCAACCCTCGCAATTGCTGCTGCGGTTGTTTCATGAAGATCAGCCAAGAGTGTTCGACGCCCAAGCCGTGCGCTTTGGATGCACCTGCTCGCAAGAGCGGGTGCGCCAATCCCTATCGATTTATTCGGCAAAAGATATTGCCAGCATGACCAGAGAAGACGGTCTGGTAACCGCAGATTGTCAATTTTGCGGCGCACATTATCAGTTAGACCCAACCAGCGTAGGGTTTCAGGCGGAGCCCGATGACAGTGCCCCCGCATGAGCTGCGCGCACGCTTACTGACAGCAACAGAGCGTTCGCTGGCCGCCTCTTCGGATTTTGATCTGAACCCCGTATCAAAGGAAAAGCGCACCGCATCCCTGCGCGACGCGGCCGTGTTGATTGGTGTGTATAGCAGCGTTGATGGACCCTGTGTCTTGCTGACCCGCCGCGCCGCGCATTTAAAGCATCACCCGAATCAAGTTGCTTTCCCCGGTGGTAAAGTCGAAGCAAAAGATGCCCATATTCACGCCGCCGCGCTGCGCGAAGCGCAAGAAGAGGTTGGGCTCAATCCTCAAAATATCGAGGTATTGGGCAGTTTGGCACCACATGAAACGGTCACCGGCTTTTCCGTCACGCCCGTAATCGGGCTTATTTCCAGCCCGTTTACGCCGCAGATCGATCCCTGCGAAGTGGCCGAGGCCTTTTGGGTCCCGCTGGCGCATCTGACGCAGGTGGAAAACTTTTCGATCCATCAGCGGCGCTGGCAATCGCAAACGCGAAAATACTATGCTATTCCGTTCGGTCCGTATTATATATGGGGTGCAACGGCGCGTATTCTTCGGGGGTTGGCAGACCGGTTGGTATGAATATCATTCAGGCAGACTGGCTCAAAAAGCCTGGTGTGGAAAAAATTACACGGCTGTTAAGCGACGCTGGGTTCGAGATTTATTTTGTCGGTGGCTGCGTGCGCAACAGCCTGCTCAACAGGCCCGTCGACGATATTGATCTGGCCAGCAACGCCCGGCCCGATCAAATTCAAAATTTGGCGCGCGCCGCCAAGCTAAAAACCATTCCAACCGGCATCGAACATGGCACCATCACGGTGATTAGCGAGGGTACGCCCTATGAAATCACCACGTTTCGCCAAGATATTGAAACCGACGGCCGCCGCGCCACAATTCAATATGCCGATAGCCTTAAAAGCGATGCAACGCGGCGTGATTTTACGATGAATGCGCTTTACGCCGATGCAAGCGGCAAGATCTACGATCCGCTGAATGGGCTTGCTGATCTGAAAGCGGGGCATCTGCGCTTTATCGAGAATGCCGAGCGGCGGATTACCGAAGATTACCTGCGTATTTTACGGTTCTTTAGGTTCTCGGCCTGGTATGCCGATCCAGATTTGGGCTTCGATCCTGATGCTCTGGCCGCGATTGCAACCCAGGGCGATGGCTTATTGGGGCTTTCTAAAGAACGCATAACCAAAGAACTGTTAAAATTGCTGGCTGCCCCAAGCCCCGCCCCCGCGGTGGCCGCGATGCGCATCACCGGAGTGCTGCAGCATGTTTTGCCCGGATCTGATGATAAAGCCCTTGCACCATTGGTTTACTTTGAAAGCCTCTATGAGGCTCCGATTGACCCGCTTCGGCGGCTTGCTGCGCTGGGCGGGGGGCAGGTTGAAGCCCATCTGCGCCTAAGCAAAGCCCAAAGCAAAACCCTGAAACTGTTGAAAACCCATATAGAGGCGATGACAAAAGCGGGCGAATTGGCCTATCGGTGCAAGGCGCCGATTGCTTTGGATGTTTTACTGCTGCGCGCCGCGCTTTTTGAAACGCCGGTCTCAGAGCCTGACTTGAGCGCGGTACAAACCGGTGCCAGCGCGCAATTTCCAATAACCGCCGAAGATCTGATGCCCCTTTACACTGGCTCAGCGCTTGGCAAAAAACTACGCGCCTTGGAACAGATCTGGATCACCTCTGGGTTCCAGCTGGATAAGACGGCGTTGCTGCGCACATTGGATGTTAAATAGTGGGCCTGATACTTTAGGGCTATTTTCACCGATAAAATTATATTGACGCCCCTGATAAACAGCTTAGCTCAGGACAACGGGGCGCTTTTAACAATTTTGAAGCTTGGTTCGAGCGAAATAGGCGCATATTCTAAAAGGCTTTGATATCTGCAAAGTGGGGGGTCATGTTTCGGTTTTTTGAAGATTTGATCGATCCTTTCGCCGATTACCGCGAAATTGATCGCCCACCGCAACGGCTTTGGCCTTTTCTACAGACCTATTGTCAACCGTTTAAATGGGTCTTCCTGCTGGCTTTCACCGCCTCGGTTTTGGTGGCTGGCAGCGAAATCGGATTGATCTATGCGCTGGGATGGCTGGTGGACCAGTTGCAGGGCGATCGCGCAGAAACGCTGCAGCGCCTTGGACCGGTTTTAATCGCCTTGGCGGTGTTTATATTGCTGATCAGGCCAATACTTACCTTTTTCGATACCGCATTGGTGAATAATACGATCCTCACCAATATGGCCACATTGGTGCGCTGGCGCGGGCATCGCCACGTAATGCGCCAATCTGTGGGCTGGTTTGAAGGCGATTTTGCCGGCCGCATCGCCAACCGCGTGATGCAAACGCCCCCTGCTGCGGGCGAAGTGGCCTTTCACGTGTTTGACGCAATGAGCTATGCGCTGGCCTATGTGATCGGCGCTTTCTTCTTACTGATGCAGGCAGATATTCGCCTTACCCTGCCCTTGGTGCTTTGGTTCGGGCTCTATTTGTTACTGCTGCGCTTCACGGTAAAACGCGTTGGCCCCGCTTCAAAAGCTTCATCAGATGCGCGATCCGAGTTGAACGGGCGGGTCGTGGATGCGTATACCAACATTCATTCGGTAAAATTATTTGCCCATGAGGGCGAAGAAATCGCCTTTGCCAAAGCGGGCATCACGCAAACCCGCGACACCTTCATCAAGGAAATGCGGATTTATACCCGCATGGATATTTTATTAAGTCTGATAAATGGCTTTTTGATCGTGGCGGTGATCGGGTGGGGGATTGCGCTTTGGGCGCAGGGCAGCGCCAGTGCTGGGGTTGTGGCGGCAGCGTCAGCGTTGGTTTTAAGGCTGAACAGCATGAGCAATTGGATCATCTGGGCCGTCGCCTCATTTTTTCGCGAATTGGGCGTGGTGGCCGAAGGCATGCAAACCTTATCACAACCCGTCACCTTAATTGACCACCCGAACGCGCAGACCTTACAACCACAAGAGGCCAGGATTGAAATAACCGAGCTGTCGCATCATTACGGCCGGGCTCTTGGTGGATTGGAAGGTATCAATCTAAGCATTCCAGCGGGTCAGAAGCTGGGCCTTGTGGGGCGCTCTGGCGCAGGAAAATCAACTTTGTTCAAGCTTTTGCTCCGGTTTTATGACGCTGAGTCCGGCCAGATTTATATTGATGGGCAACGCATAGACCTGGTGAAGCAAGACAGTTTGCGCCGCCATATCGGCATGGTCCAGCAAGAGAGCAGCCTGATGCACCGCTCAGTGCGCGATAATATCCGCTATGGGAATAACGCCGCCAGCGAGGCGCAAGTGATCGCGGCGGCCAAGCAGGCCGAAGCGCATGACTTTATTTTGGACCTCGAAGATCCAGAAGGGCGTTGCGGTTATGAGGCGCATGTCGGAGAGCGCGGCGTAAAGCTTTCCGGCGGGCAGCGCCAACGTATTGCCTTGGCCCGGGTGATTCTGAAAGACGCCCCCATATTATTGCTCGATGAAGCCACCAGCGCGCTGGACAGCGAAGCCGAGGCGGCCATTCAGACAACGCTTTACAGCATGATGGACGGCAAAACGGTGATTGCGATCGCGCATCGATTGTCTACGATTGCGCATATGGATCGAATTCTTGTAATGGATCAGGGGCGGATCGTTGAAGAGGGCAGCCATGAACAGCTGCTGGCAAAAGGCGGGCTTTATGCCGGGTTTTGGGCCCATCAATCGGGTGGGTTCCTTGATGTGGATGCAGCGCAGTGACACCTTTGGCAAATTGGATCTCGCATCACGCCAAAAGTGATCAGGCGCCGCCGAAAACATTGCTCGCCTTCCTGCGCTGGGCGTTGCGGGGCAGCGAGCCGGTTTTGCTGTTATCAGCCGCCGCCTCGATCACCGCCGGCATCGTCGAAATGTTAAGCGGCTTGGTGTTAGGCTTGGTGATTGATGCCAGCATGGCCAGCCCGCGTGAGGCGTTGTTTTCAGAAAATTTTTGGATGCTGGGCGCTGCCATCGCGTTTTTCTTATTGATCAGGCCTCTGGCCTTCGGTGCCAGCTCGATCATGCAAAGCTATGTGGTGGCGCCGAATGTGCATAATCTGGTACTCTCGCGTTTGCACCGTTGGGTTTTGGGCCATTCGGTCAGTTTTTTCGACAATGATTTTGCCGGGCGGATTGCGCAAAAAGAAATGCAAACCGCGCGCGCAGTAACCGATGTGGTGATCGAAATCCTACACACGGTTTTATTTGCGCTGGCCTCTGTTCTGGGGGCCTTGGCGGTTTTGGGTGCCATAAACCTTTTTATGGGCTCGGCGCTTTTGCTTTGGATTTTAAGCTATGTATTGGTGATACGGCATTTCATGCCACTGATCCGGGCCCGATCCGCGGCGCGGGCAGGGGCGCGGGCAAACGTGACCGGACAAGTGGTAGACACAGTAACCAATATCAAAACTGTCAAGCTATTTGCCCATGCGGGCCATGAAGATCAGGCCGCCCTATCGGCAATGGAGGGATATCGCAACGCCGCGCTTGGCCATGCGCGGGTTTCGGTTGTATTTCGCTTCTGGCTTATGGGACTGGCCGGTATTTTGCCAATCGTGCTGGTTGGCAGCACGCTGGTCAGCTGGTCGCAAGGCAATGGATCGGTGGGCATGATCGCCACGGCGGGTGCCGTGTCTTTACGGCTGGCGCAAATGACCGGTTGGGTCAGCTTCACGCTGATGGCGCTTTACGGCAATTTGGGCGAAGTGGAAAATGGGATGAAAACCTTCACGCCTGCGCATGATCTAACCGATGACCCTGCGGCGCAACCGTTAAAAGTAACGCAAGGAGCAATCACTTTTGATCAAACCTCTTTTGCCTATGGTCGCGAAAAAGGCGGAATTGAAAATATCTCTCTGACCATTCAGCCGGGCGAAAAGCTGGGGATTATAGGTGCCTCTGGGGCGGGGAAATCCACTTTAATTACTTTGCTTTTGCGGCTTCACGATCCCGAAAGCGGTCAGATCCTGATTGATGGTCAAAATATCCAACAGGTCACCCAAGAAAGCCTTCGCCGCGCGATCGCCACAGTGACGCAAGAAACCGCAATGTTTAACCGCGCGGCGCGCGATAATATCCTTTACGGTCAGCCAAGTGCCAGCGAGGCGCAAATGCGCGCCGCCGCTCAAAAAGCCGAAGCGGATGCTTTCATCCAAGATCTTGAAGATTTTAAGGGCCGGCGCGGCTATGAGGCCCATTTGGGCGAGCGCGGGGTAAAATTATCCGGCGGGCAGCGCCAGCGCATCGCCTTGGCGCGTGCAATTTTGAAGGATGCACCCATTTTGGTTCTGGATGAAGCAACCAGCGCGTTAGACAGCGAAGTCGAGGCATATATTCAAGACGCGCTCGATACGGTGATGGAAGGCAAAACCGTGCTGGCAATTGCCCATCGCCTCTCAACCATTGCGCGTATGGATCGCATCATCGTTCTGGATCAAGGGAAAATCATCGAAGCCGGCAGCCATGCCAACCTATTGGCGCAAGGCGGGCTTTATGCGCGGTATTGGAACCGCCAATCCGGCGGCTTTATTGGGTTGCAACCGGCGGCCGAATAAAAGGCGCAATTGGTCCTTTTAACGGGGCCGCCCATCCTCTAAAGCAAAACCATGCAAGAGTTTACGATTAAACGCATGGGTCATCTGGGCGATGGCATCACCGAAACGAGCCTTTTCGCGCCGCGCACGCTGCCGGGCGAACTTGTGCAGGCCAACCAACAGGGCCAAACCTTGATGGACAGGCGGATCCTAACGCCCAGCTCAGATCGCGTATCGCCGCCCTGCCCGCATTTTAAAACCTGTGGTGGCTGCCAAGTTCAGCATGCATCTGACGCGTTTGTAGCCCGGTGGAAAACCGAAATTATCGGGCAAGCTTTGGCTGCACATGGTCTAAAAACGCAGATGAACCCCATCCTCACCTCACCGCCCAACAGTCGCCGCAGGGCAAGCTTTGCTGTGCGGCGGACCAAAAAAGGCGCGTTGATCGGATTTCACGCGCAGGCATCGGATCAAATCGTTGAAATTCCAAATTGCGCGCTTTTACACCCGGATTTGCTGAAAGCGCGCCCCGTTCTGGAAGCGCTTGCCCATCTTGGGGGCAGCCGCAAATCGACGTTGAAAATACAGGCAACCCAAGCAGCCGCTGGCTTAGATCTTTTGGCCACTGGCGGCAAACCATTGGATGATGCATTGCGCGTCAGTTTGGCCGCCGCCGCGCTGAAATACCGGCTGGCGCGGCTAAGCTGGAACGACGAAATCGTTGCAACCCTCTCGCCGCCTGAACAACGCATTGGACCGGCCAAAATCACACCACCCCCGGGCAGTTTTTTGCAGGCCACCCAACATGGGGAAACCAGCCTGATCGAAACAGTAGGCAACATTCTGAAAAGCGCAAGCCCTGTGCTTGACCTATTCAGCGGATGCGGCACATTCAGCCTGCCCTTGGCGCAAATGGCTGAAATTCATGCGGTTGAGGGCGAGGCAGATATGTTGGCAGCGCTTGATAAAGCTTGGCGCAAAACGCAAGGCTTGAAGAAAATCAGCCATGAGAAACGCGATCTATTCCGCCGCCCCCTTTTGCCCGATGAACTGAATAAATTTGAGGCCGCCGTCATCGATCCGCCGCGCGCGGGCGCAGAAGCGCAGGTGACAATGCTGGCCAAAAGTACAATTAAAACTCTGGCCTATGTATCCTGCAACCCAGTGAGCTTTGCTCGGGATGCAAAAATATTAACAGATGCCGGCTATAGTTTAGAGGCCGTGACCCCCGTAGATCAGTTTCGTTGGTCTTATCACGTAGAATTGGTAGGGGCATTTCACAAAGCGACAGCATGAATTTACTTTGAAACCTCTCAAATTGTGGTAAAAGGCGTCAAAAAACAGGCATATTTATGGTTTTAAAACGGTTTTTCTTTCCCCTATGCGGGGTGCTTCTGCTGAGTGGGTGCTTGAATTTTTCTGATTTTACGATGTCAGGAAAATCGTCCCTCACCAACGATGTAAAAATCACCAGCATCAGCGTGGATAAATCGGCCCGCCGGATGTATCTGCTATCAGATGACACAATCATCCGCAGTTATCGGATTGGTCTAGGGTTTACCCCAAATGGTCACAAATCATTGAGAGGGGATGGAAAGACCCCTGAAGGCCGATATTACATTGATCGCAAAAACCCAAACAGCAAATTTTATCTGTCTTTAGGGATTTCATACCCGAATGCGCAGGATCGTGCCTATGCCCAAAGCGTGGGTGCTTCGGCAGGCGGCGATATCTTTATCCATGGACAAAACAAAAAGCCGCGCTTTTGGAAACGCGATTGGACCGAAGGCTGTATCGCCGTAAAAGATCACGAAATTCAAGAAATTTATGCTTTGGTGCCTATCGGCACCCCAATCTTAATCACTCCGTGATGGGGGCTTGTGGCGCGGGGCTGGCCCCTAAAACCATTGCCCACCAGATCTTTCCATCCGCTTCTTGATGCCAAGCCAAACCCAACTCATCGGCTTTGGCATCTAAAATAATGCGACGCGCACCTTCATCTGTCATCCAAGCGGCCAGCGTTTCCAGCTCAGTCTCGTAGGTTTCCGATATCACCTCGCCAACCAACTGCCCAGAATAGCCAACCCTCACCAGCCGGTCGATGGGCGATGATGCATCCGACCCAAAATGCCATGGGCGGTCTTGCACAGACATATCGCGGGCATGCGTGGCCGCGGCAGCCGTTAAGCTGGCATTTAAATTTACCATATCGGCGCCGCGCGACTGACGCAGCGCATTTACCCCGTCTAGCATACGAAATTTAATAATTGCGGGCTCAACTTGAGATAAAAAATAAGGTTTGGGTACGGGCTTACCATCTGAGGCCATCTGGGGCACATCGCTGACACAGCCCGCCGTAATCATAATAACGATCAACGCGGCAAAGTTTAATCGAGCCATCTATCCCTCGGATAATTTAGTAACAGTTGGGTGTCCTTACTATGTCTGCCGTTGCCAATCAAACCCAGTTTTGCTTTATCTTCACAAACGCTTGCTCAGATGTTGAAAAACCAGCACAAGCTGCATATTTCACAAAAAGCTTGTATAAGGCTGGAAATTTTAAGGATCTCGGCATGACAAATTTAACCAGACGCCATTTTATCCATTGCAGCGCAGCCTTGCTGGCCACCCCCGCGCTTGCTCAAGAGGCTGATGATAGCTCAACTGAAATTGAACAGGAAATTTCTCAAGGCGTGCGCCATAATGTCTCCAGCTTCCGAACATTAGAGTGGCAACCTTATTTCTCAAATTTAAAAAACGGGGCGGTGCTGGTTGATATCTCATCGCGCGCGCTGCATTTTTGGTCTGAAGATGAGAATACGTATAAATTATACCCCTCTAGCGTTCCCATGACAGACGATCTGACGCGTCGCGGCCGCACCTCGATCACGCGAAAGGTGACTGGGCCCAGTTGGCGGCCCACCCCTTCGATGAAAAAACGCAATCCGGAATGGCCAGATTTTATTGGCCCGGGCCCGGATAATCCGCTGGGGTCGCATGCTCTATATTTAAGCTGGCAATATTTTCGAATTCACGGCACCCATGATACGCGCAAAATCGGGCGGCGCTCTTCTAATGGATGCATTGGTCTTTATAATGAGCATATCGAAGACTTATTTCAACTTACCAAAATAGGAACGCAGGTCTTACTGATCTGAAAATAGATCTCTTTTTGCGTTGCGCTTATTTCCTTCAGCCCAAATGCCCACGAAGGCCCGTCTGTCAAGGCCCTTTGCATGGATCAATTGGTCGCCCATTTAGATTTTTAAAGCACAAGCCAGCACAGCCCACATTGACAAGCGCATAGCCGCAGACTTAAAGCGGGCAAGCAATTGAAACCTTGGATCTGCGCAATGGCCGACTGTACCATTCAATTTGAAAATGTCAGCCTAAGCTTGAATGCGCGTAAATTGCTAAATGGGGTTTCGCTTGATATTCAAGAACAGCGCGTGGGCGTGATCGGGCGTAACGGATCGGGCAAAACCTCTTTTGCACGCCTGCTCTCTGGCCTGTTGGCCCCTTCATCAGGGCGGGTACGCGTCAACGGGAATGATCTGTTTAAACACCGCGCTGCGGCGTTGAAAACTGTTGGCATTCTGTTTCAAAACCCGGATCATCAAATCATTTTCCCCACAGTTCTTGAAGAACTCAGCTTCGGCCTGACGCAACAGGGGCAGCGCAAAGCCGAGGCGATGCAAAATGCCACCAAAATCCTACAGCAGTTTGACCGGCTTGACTGGGCTGAGCGCACGATTGCAACACTTTCTCAGGGCCAGCGCCACTTGGTATGCTTGCTGTCGGTTTTGGCGATGGCACCCCCGCTGCTGGTTTTAGACGAACCCTTTGCTGGGTTGGATTTGCCCACAAAAACCTATTTACAAAACCTTCTCTACGGACTTGATCAATCGGTGCTGCACATCACGCATGATTTGCAAGCCCTTGCGGAATATGAGCGCGTGATTTGGCTGGAAAAAGGACAGGTTGTGGGCGATGGGTTGCCCAAGCATATTATTCCAAACTTTGAAAACGCAATGGCGCAGATAGAACAGATCTGATGCTGGCGCTCACAACCCCCTATCAAACGATTTTTCATCGCTGGCCCGCTAGCCTGAAAGTGGTCATGCTGCTGACCCATACCACCGGATTAATGTTGATCCAAACTCAAATGCTTTTGCTTTGCGCCGTGGGTCTCCCTTTTTGTCTTATCGCCAGTCAAGGTAGGGGATATCTTTGGTTCAGTTTAAAGCTGCTTCGCCCGCTTTGGCCGTTCGTTGCGATTATTCTCATCTGGCATTTCTACACGGCTGATTTGCAATCCGGCCTGTCTATTATTCTTAAACTGGCAGCGGCCTTCACCTTCGCCAATCTTGTGACCACCACCACCTCTCTTGCCGATTTCAGTGCGTTGATCGAAAAAGCCATGGCACCTTTTGACGGAAACGGAGCCCAGGGTAAAAAGCTTGGTTTGATGATTGCTCTGACATTGCGCTTCATTCCCGTTTTCGTCGAGCGGGCCAGCCTGCTGCGTCTTGCCCATCGCGCGCGCAGCACCAAACACGGCACTTGGCGGATTATTTTTCCGCTTGCCCTTAGCGCGCTTGATGATGCAGAGCATGTTTCAGAGGCTTTGAACGCCCGCGGCGGCGCAGCACCCAGATGATTGGAAAAAAACATGGATAAGAATGTTGTTTTGGTGTCGCTGTTTGCAGCGGTGATCGCGGCTTTGGGCTTAATTCCCAAAATCACCCTAATTAGCGGCGTGCCCATCACCGCGCAAAGCTTGGGGGTCATGCTCTGCGGTACCATTTTGGGCGCGCGCGCGGGCGCGCAAGCGGCCTTGTTGTTTCTTGGCTTAACAGCGCTGGGCTTGCCTCTTTTGGCCGGTGGGCGTGGCGGTTTGGCCGTGTTTGCCTCGCCCAGCGTTGGGTTCCTAATCGGATTTCCGATCGCCGCCTTTGTCACCGGATGGAGCATGCAGCACTTAGCGCGGTTTTCCATTGGCCCAGCCAGCGCCCTGGCCGCCCTGCTTGGCGGTATTATTGCGCTGTATATTCCTGGCGTTATTGGCCTATCCATAATGATCGATAAGCCGCTTTTGGCTTCATTGGCTTTGGTGGCGCCGTTTTTACCTGGCGATGTGATCAAAGTCATCCTCTGCGCCGTGATAACGCGCGCGATCTATACCGCACGCCCGCAGATGGTATTGGCAAAATCACTCCAGTCAGCGCCGGATGCGGCTGCGCAAACGGCAGAGAACCCACCCCAAAAGGACATTGCGCGTTAATCGCCGCTTTGCAAAAGCAAGGCGCTGCCTAAGCCGCCCGCAGCGGCAATGGCAGCCAGCCCGATTTGCCCTGCGCTTTGGCGCAAATCATGAAACAAACGCACGGCCAGAATTGCCCCCGAAGCGCCAATCGGATGGCCCCGCGCAAGCGCGCCGCCTTTGATATTGCACCGCGCCGGATCTAATCCAGTCTCTTGAATGCAAGCCAGCGCTTGCGCGGCATAGGCCTCCATCATTTCAACCTGAGCAAGATCGCGCGCGCCCACACCGCCCTTTTGAAGGACCTCGCGAATGGCCGGAACCGGTGCCAGCGCGGGAAAAGCCGGATCGCTGGCCAAAGCCGCGCTTTGTAAAATTGCAACCGATGGAGCAGCGATCTGCGCAGCAATCCGATCCGAGACCACCAAAGAAAACGCCGCAGCATCAGCCGCAACAGCGCTGTTGGCATGCGTAATGCTGCCCGATAATATTGGCGCTCTGGCGCATAATTCCGGGCTTAACCTGCGGGTATAACTGTCATGATCTAGGTTTTTGGGGCCCAGCGCTACGATCTCAACAGCCAAAGCCTTTTGCGCTGCTTGGGCCTTTTGATGGCTTAGCCTAGCCCAAGCATCCTGCGCCGCGCGATCGATCCCCATCTGCTGCGCAACCTGATCCGCCGCAATATCCATATCCGGATCTTGATCCGCAACCGGCGCAAAAGCGGGGCGATCATAGGGCAATGCCAAAGCTGCACCATGCCGGCTGCGCAACCGAATCGGGCGCTGCGAATAGGTTTCAACGCCGCCCGCCAAAACAATCTCAGCTTGCCCCGATACAATCATCGCGCGCGCCAGCGCCAGCGCATCCAGCCCGCCACAACATTGACGATCGATGCTATAACCGCCAATGCGCTGCGGCAAATCAGCCGCCAGCGCCACCAATCTGGCAGGATTGCCGCCAGCGCCCAGCGCGTTTGATACGATAATCTCATCAACCTGCGCCGCGCCAATTCCAGCATCCCCTAAAACGGCCCGGATCACCGGTGCCGCAAGCGCATGCAACTCAAGCGTTGCCAAATCACCGCCCCGCGGTGCAACCGGACTGCGGCGCGCGGCCACAATATGCGCCGAACGCTGCATTATACGGCCTCAATACATAGGCGTTTCAACGCTTGAAGATCCGGTTTTCCCGAGTTTAAGACCGGCCATTGCGCCAGAGGTTTCAAGACATATTTGGCCGGGCGCGCCCGCAGCGGCAAATGATGCGAGGCCCAAGCTTGAAGATCTTTTGGCAGCGCGCCCGATCCGGCGGCAACCACCGCAACGATCACCGCGCCGCGTTTGGCATCGGGGCACGCAAACACCACAGCCGCCTCAATAGCAGTATGTTGAGACAATTTGGCCTCAATAACCTCTGGATAGACGGTTTGATCCGCCACTTGAAACGCACGCGCGCGCCGCCCCTTTAAATACAGATACCCCTGCGAGTCTTGATATCCTATTTCGCCTATCGACAACCAATCATCGCGCCAGATGACATCAGGATCCGCCCCAGACCTATATTTGGAAAACACATAAGGAGAGCGCAGCCAAATATCTCCCGCGCTTGCGCTTGGGCAGGGCGCACCTTGGCCATCGCGTATTGCAAGCGCGACCCCGGGATAGGGCCTGCCCACAGAGCCCAACGGCGTAGTCCGATCCGATGCGCAAATAAAGCTGGCCTCGCTGGTGCCAAAAAACTCAGTAATCTCAGCCGCAGGGGCGCAGCGCTTTAACTGCGCGCGCGTCTCCTGATCCAGCGCGCCACCACCCAGCATCACATGCCGCAATGCCTCCAAACCGGTATTTTGGCGCTTCACATTTAAGAGCAGCCGTATTTGCGTAGGGGTCGCATAGAGCACATTAACACCCGCGCTTTGAAGCTCTGACAATTGCCGGCGTGGGCTGACGCCCCCCAAAGGGTGGTAAATTGCGCCAATATGCAAAGCCTCAATGGCCCCATATAAGGTTAAGGAATGCTGCAAATCACCCAGCGTGGCATAGCGCAGCGGCGTCTGTTGGGCGAATTGACGGGCATGCAGTTGAAAGGTTGCAATCCAACTGGCGCAGCGGCGCTGGATCACCTTTGGGGCCCCGGTTGTGCCGCCGCTCATCGCGCAAAACTCAGAATTGGCGTTTGCGCCAAGCACCGCCTCAACCCGCCCAGCAGCGCAAATCAGCGGCATGGACTGGTGGTTTAAAAGATCGAAAAACCTACAGATAGGATGCGCCTCAACCGCGGCTGAAAAGTGATGCTGCGGCTCGTCAAGGCAGGTTCCATCTGGCAAAATAAGCTGCGCATCTGCATGCCAGCGAAACCGCGCTTCCGGCAAAGGAGTCTTCGAGGCAGGCGCGTTCAACAAATTATCAACCCCCGCAGATGGTCATATCTGACGCCAGATCAGAACAGGCCTTCTTCTTTGGCGATCAAAGCGGCCTGCGTACGATTGGCCGCACCAATTTTGCGGTAAAGTGTTTTCACATGCAATTTAATCGTTGGTTCTTGCAAATCCAAATCTCGCGCGATCTCCTTATTTGATTTGCCTTTCGATAAGCCTTCAAGAACTTGTAATTCGCGCCTTGAGAGCTTTTGAGCCAGAGGGTTGGGCGCCACGGTTGGATCATCCGCGGTCATAAAATCAATCGGGGCGTATTTTTCCCCCATCGCCATAAATCTTACCGCGTTAACCAACGTTTTCGCGGCCAGCGTTTTGGGCACAAAACCCGCAGCTCCAAAAGAAAGCGCTTCTTCGGCCACAGAGCGCGATGCTATGCCAGACATCAAGGCAACCGGACTACCACCGCTGGCTTCCATGGCACGTTTCAAACCATTCAAACCTGCCATACCTGGCATGTTGTAATCCAACATGATCAAATCGAATTTTTCTTCGCTTTGTATAAGATCCAACGCCGCATCAAGCGTTGAAGCAAGCGCAGTATCAATACTTCCCTCTGAAGCTAAGAACATCGATAAGGTTTCTCGCAGGAGATCGTGATCATCCGCTATTAGAATTCGCATTTAGTCTCTTTCGCAATTTATAGTTCTTTTTCCCTATCACCACTTATACTCAGAACGCACTTCTAACCTAGCAACGCATTTACTTGGGCTTTCTATTGGCCCACCCATAAGGCTTTTTGTCTATATTACAAAGTATATCACAATTCACAATTGGTCTTTTAAGGCGTTTTCTAAGGGAAACTATTTGAAAAGCGCGGACCTTATACCCCACAATTTGGACAAAATCAGATGAGCCTGACTCAATTATGTAATAAGACAGTCAATATCGCATCAAAATTCCCAGTCTGTATATGTTTTAATATCTATATATACCACAGAGTATAAAAAATGTAGTTTTTCTTTACGTCTATATGCTTTAGTTGTTATATTTTGATTATTATTGATAGTTTTAACACGGTGGTTTTTTAAATCACAGATCGTGCTCAAAGCAAAAACAAAGCAGCGGATCGCGCATATTAAGGTCATAAACCGTACGATGGTTCATTTTTTTGAACAAAACAAAGCCACAGAAAAGGCGGATAATAACCGGCTTTTTTATATCGTTTGGGGAAAAAAGCCTGAACGTAGCGCGGCGGATGCATCTGTCACAAGACCCGCCCAATGATATTAGAAGGGCATCATAAAACCAAGCAGGGGCCAGGTTCATGTAAAGGCTCTCTATTGTTACGACGCCGCTGCGCTAGATCAAGCCTTCTGTCGGTTGATGCGTAATGGGTGGTCAGCCAGCATCTTTGAATCCAGATCCATCCTTCAAGAAACGACGGGTTGGTATCGCGGCTTTGCTGGCTTTGGCGTTGGCTCTTATCGGGTATGTAACGGTTGAAATAAATCACAAGGCGCGACTTTTTGGACAGCCCGCCGCCGAAGAAAGTTTAGGGGCCTTCCGACAGCTCAGCGTACAATATGCATTTCTTGTCTTAAGCGCGCATCAAGCATCAAGCGACCCGGTCAGTGAGCTTAAAAGATTGCGAAAAGAATTTAAGTCATTTCACTCCAAATCGGAATTGCTTAGCGCATCGCAATATTATCAAGATCTTCCACGAACACATCCGCTGAAACTAAATATAAATAAAGTGCAAAAGTTCCTATCCGAAAATGCGCCTCTTATTGAGCAATCAAATGCACAGCTTAAAACGACGCTTCCAAATTTAGTAAAAGACTTACGAAACCTTCAAACTCCCATTAAAATTATCTCTGAAGTGCCTGCAAACAGCTTGATCGCATCACCACAGGCAGAGAGTGCCCTAACGCCATGGATCTATCTGCGATTGGCCCTTTTAACCATCTTGGCAGGGTTTTCGATAAGTCTAGCCGCCATTTTAATAGCACGGCAAAGGGCCGCGCGCGCAACGCCAAGCACCAAAAAAGACACTCAAATTCCGCGCCCAGAAAGCCTTGCGGCCAGCGCCCACGACGCCGTTCTGAACCTCTCAAAAGACGGTATTATCACCGAGTATAAAAACAATGCCGGACCCGTGTTCGGATATACCAAAGAGGAAGCATTAGAGCGTAATATCGAAGATCTCCTTATACCGCCAAAATTGTTAAACCGGTATCGAAAAGAACTGAAACCCTTTGCCCTAAGCCCTATCGCAACGCCAGAGCATGCGCAGCGGTTCAAAGCGTGGCTGCAGCGCAAATCGGGCGAAACCTTTCCAGCGGAAATCTCCTTTCAGCCAATCGCCCCAGGGGCGCGTTCGCGCATCTCTGTTGTTATTCGCGATCTTACCCAAGAAAAAGCAAAGCAAAAAAATATCATCAATGCCCTGAATGTTGCGCGGCAAAGCGAGCAGCAAAAAACCGCCTTTATCGCCACCAACAGCCACGAAATGCGTAACCCGCTGCAAGGGCTTTTGGGGGCATTGAAACTGTTAAACGACACGGATCTTTACCCTATACAAAAACGCTATGTCGAAACGATGGATGCCTCGGGGCGGATGCTTTTGGCACAAATAGAAAATGCACTCGACATTTCAAAAGTGAATGAGGCGCAAGCTGAGCTTAGAGCAGATCCTATTCAATTGGACCAACTGATTGCGGAAGTGATCACCAGCCATGCCGCTTTAAGCGATGAAAAAGGCAATGAAATCCGGCACCAATGGGTGCATTCTGCAGCACCGGATATCCTTGGGGATAAAGTGAAATTACAGCAGATTCTTCTCAATCTGCTCAGCAATGCCACGCAATTCACCCGCGATGGAAAAATCTTGATCGAAACCGAGATAATGACACAAAGCCCGGATGCGATCATCGTCGAGTTTCGCGTGCGTGACACCGGCATCGGTATCACCCCTGATCGGCTTGGCCGTATTTATGATGATTTTGAAACCTCGAACCAAGCCAATGCGGATTTTTCGGCCAGTACCGGCCTTGGGCTTGGCATCGTGCGCCGGCTTGTAGATTTAATGGGGGGTCAACTGAGCGCGGAAAGCGCCTTTGGAGAAGGCTCAACATTTTTGTTTCGTATCGCCTTCAAACCGCACCTGCCAGCTTTGGAAACGCCGCTGAATCTGGCAAGGTTCGTCAATCATCTCAGCCCGATCAACATCTTGATGGTGGAAGATAATGAGATTAATCGCTTTATCCTGCAGGAAATGCTTAAGCTTGAAGGGCATCAGGTCACCGAAGTAAAAAACGGCAAATGTGGCGTAGAGGCGGCGGCAAAACAAAAATTTGACCTCATTCTTATCGATATCAGCATGCCGGTCATGGATGGGATAGAAGCCTCAAGGCGTATCCGCTCAAGCGGGTGCGCCTCTGCAAATACACCAATTATTGCCGTGACAGCGCATGCTATGCCCGACGAAATCGATGAATTCTTGGCAGCTGGAATCAACGATAAAATCATCAAACCGATCGACAGACGCATATTGCTTGAAAAAATTCGGCTCTATTGCCCACAATCTGCGCCGAAAAAAGATCCCCTCACAGATCGCGACGCAAGCGGAAAAATTGCAATTTTGGACCAGCCTCATATCCAAGATATCCTGACCCAACTGGGCGCTGATAAATTACAAAATTTGATGCAGCAATTTATCCATGAAACTGATGAAATGTTGAAATTGCTGGACCCAACTGATGCGGGTTCAAAAGGCAAGCTGACCAAGGAAACGATTGAATTGGTCCATCGAGCGGCCGGATCAGCGGCCGTGCTTGGGGCTTTAGCGCTGCATCAAAAGCTTAATATGATCGAGCTGGCTGCTCGATCTGATAGGGCCGATCAAGTGTCACACCTCATCGAAAACATTGGGGTGATTTGGAACAAAACCCAATCAGAATTGGCCGCATCGATCGCCCAAAAGGCGCGTTGAAATCACGCAGGCTGTAATGAGAATTATTCTTTATTATCGTTTTGTTTTTGCGTAACCTACTGCAGGTCATATTTTTCGATATAGCAAGTCAATCGCCATGCAAAAACAAGATATATCGCTTGAAACGATAGCTCCGCGTCCTGCCTCAGAGGTTATGCGCCTTTCGCGTATGGGCTGTTTCCATCAACATCGTTTATCGTTTATGCGGGTGTTGTTGAGGCGCTTGAAATCACAGGAATGGCGCTTTGAGGCAGCTTTATTCGATATCGATAAACAGGGCGTTGGCGTTGCGGTTTATAGCGCCCATGGGCCAAAAAATACCTATTCTTTGGTGGCCTTTGCAAATGACTTGGCGCCCGAAAAACGCTCAGACCGGGTAATTGCAACAGAATGGGACGCCACGTTCACGCTGTTTGACGGTGTGCCATCCACGCAAGATATAGCGCGCTTGCGCCAAAATATTCCACTGCAAGAAGCAGGCCGCGCGCAAGAAAGCGAATTGACCATCTCACGCGCCAACCGATCCGTCCGACTTTGGGATCATGTAGTTCAGCGCTTGGCGACCGGCCAACAGCCTGATGCGACTTTGGTCGATCAAGTGGGATATTTAATGCGCACCACTGCGGTGTATGGATCGGGAAAATTTGGTGCGGCGGATCGGGAAACGCTGAAAGAGCGCGACGAATGTCAGGGCGCTTTTCAAATAGAGATGCTGACGGTCTTTCTGATACGCGCATTCGCATTGGATCTTGTCGAACATATGGCCCGCGCACAAGGTGGCCAACGCGCCGTTGTGCTTGATCCAAGCTTGCGTAGAAAATTTGGAATTGGCAATTCCACAGGGCTTGGCATGGCCCCGTTCTTAATCAACCACCCGATGCTTTTAAACAATTGGATTGCTGCCAAAGAAGAAGCTTTGGCGCGGGTGCGGCGCGTAGAATGGGCCAGCCAAGACGCCATAGATACGTTTCAAGAGCTGCTGCCACGCGCGTTGCAAAATATCAAAGATTGGCACTCAGAACATCCGTTACAAGTTCAAAAATTGGCTAAGCTTAAACCTGATATAGAGCAATTGATCGCGTATATTCCTGATTTCAAGTTCAATACGCCAGCGCCTTGGAACCAGCTTTTCTTATGGGGTCAAAAGAATTTAGGCCAAGATGGCCAAGAATTGCTGATCAGCCTGATGATGGAACCTTATGGAGATCTGATCGATGGGCTTAGCAGCTGCATGACTGCAGATGAGCTCACAGGGTTTCGGATCGATGGCAGCATGTCAATTGGGCGCCTAAAAGCGCTTTGCGAAATGATTTATGACTGGGCGCTGGAAATCGACTGGGCACAAAAACAACCCAATTCGCGCGCCTGGTACGTCTCTTGTGAAAAGCTCGAGCCGCGTCTGGGCGAACGTTTCGATGAAGATATCGCCGAATTTGAGCAACCGCTGCAACCGGGCCGCGATGCCGCGCGGCTTTATAAAGATCTGGATAGCATGCCAGACACCGCACAGGTGGCAGAGTTCTTAATGGCGCATCCCGAGCATCGCCATAGCGTGAGGCGGTGCCAGCTGGCGGCGCGCTGTGACTATGCGGAAATCCGCGACAATACGATCGATGCCGAAATGCTGCCCATTGACCTATTGCGGGCAAAGCTGTCATTTTTCGGCGCAACGCATTTTGACCCGCGTTCCGATCGTTGGGTGCGGATCAATATGTTCCGGATGGCCCCGTTTCCACACGAGCTCGCACAATCAGACCCGGATCATTGGACCTACCCGCCGCTCAGCGCCGCCGAATGAGCTATTCGTTAAATGAGTTTCAAGCCTTAGCACGCAAAGCGGCCCGCGGCAGCGGAGTGCCCTGGGGGATTGCAGAAGAAGCTGGTATGGCCGCCCGGTATTTATGCGAGCACGGGTTAAACGGAGCAGAATCGTTATGCCAAGCTTTGGGCCAGCCGCCCAAAACCAACCCGCTTTATATCGGGCCCGCTTTAAGCGATGGGGCGTGGGCGCAGCAAAATTGGCAGTCGTCGCAGCCGATGCACGCCCCAGCACTTTTAATTCCCTTCGCGGCTTTATCGCTGGCCGATACCGATATTTGGCTGCATATCGCTTGGGATGGCGTCAGTTTATATCTTTCAAAATCAGATTTGATCTATACGAAAATAGACCAAATTCACGCCGCGGGCCCAATAGAGGTAAGGATAGAAACGGGTGAAGCCGGCTTGGGAAAGACGCTCCAAAAATCCTCACGCGCGCAGATTTCAAAAGAATGTTATCGCGCCCTAGAGCGACTGGCGGAAAAAACCTATGCACCAGCAACCGAAGCCAGCAGATTGGCCGGCGCAGGTGCCGGGCTGAATGACAATGATTAGGCCAACTGACCGGCTTTGGCCAAATGCACCGGCCAAAGCCGTTACATGATACAGCATGATAGCAAATATTCTTGGTTCCGTCTGGGCGTCACATTGGCGATCGCAACGATTGGGAATGTGGGAATGTGGCTTATTATTGTCGTGATGCCCGCGATACAAAGCGAATTTCACATTGATCGTTCGGAGGCCGCGCTTCCCTATACGCTTACCATGATCGGGTTTGCCTTTGGCAATTTTATTATCGGTGGATTTGTGGATCGTTATGGGATCGTGCGGGTTCTTATAGCGGCCGCTGTGCTCAATGCGATCGGGCTTGCGGGGGCGGCCTCAGCATCCTCTATCGCTGTGATAAGCGGCTTTCAATTTTTGATTGGGCTCGGCAATGCTGCAACCTTCGGACCATTGATTGCCGATGTGTCACACTGGTTTTTAAAACGGCGAGGCATCGCGGTGGCGCTGGCCGCAAGTGGCAATTATTTTTCAGGGGCGCTTTGGCCATGGGTGCTCAAAGATGTCATCGAATTGCAGGGCTGGCGAAGCACTTACGTGGTTTTGGCGGGCCTATCTTTGGCAATCATGATGCCTTTGGCGCTGTGGTTGAAAGCGAAGCTCAACGCGGAAAGCAGCGCCCATGCGGATCATATTTCGCGCGAAAGATTGGCAATGACCACAATGTCCTCGAACCGCGTCACTGCGTTATTAGGGATTGCGGGTATTGCGTGTTGTGTGGCGATGTCGATGCCGCAGGTCCATATCGTAGCCTATTGCGTGGATCTGGGATTTGGCGCCGTGGTCGGCGCTGAAATGTTATCCTTAATGCTGTTGGGCGGCGTGGTGTCGCGGGTAATCTCGGGGGTTCTGGCGGATCGCTTGGGCGGGGTAAAAACGCTTTTAATTGGCTCGGTCTTGCAATGTTTGGGGTTGATCTTCTATCTGCCATCAAATTCGATGATGTCGCTTTATGCCGTGTCTTTGATGTTTGGTTTGGCGCAGGGCGGTATTGTGCCCAGCTACGCCTTGATTGTGCGGGAGTATTTGCCCGGGCATGAAGCCGGTAGCCGGGTTGGGTTTGTGTTGATGACAACAATCTTGGGGATGGCTCTGGGCGGTTGGATGTCAGGCTGGATCTATGTCAAAACGGGCTCATATGAGCTGGCCTTTATAAATGGCATCGTGTGGAATCTGCTGAATATGGCCATCGCAGGGTTTTTCTTATGGTGGTCTAAACCCTCAAGACCCGCCCCCATTCTGCCAATCGGCTAGGGGATGCAAAGCCCCAACGGGCCCTGATCCGAAGCCTTAGGCGACAAGACGCAGCAAAACGCAAAAAGCCCGCCATGACTGGCGGGCCTATCGCTTTGTAACATCAGTTTTATTTGACGGTTACGCCTGTTTGCTTTTCTTTTTAATAGGCGCCCAGATGCGCTTATTGGTCAGATAGAGAAGTGCCGCCAAAAGGCTAAGCATCAAAACACCCACAAATCCAGCGTGCTGACGCGCCATCATTTTTGGCTCGGCTGTCCACATCAAGAAGGCTGCAACATCCACCGCTTCATGCTCAATATCATTGGCATGCCCGTCATCATAATCAACATCCTCGCCATATAAAGGCGGGGCCATGCTGATCCAGCCACCTGGAAATGCGGTATTCTCATACAGCGTTACGCCCGCTTCTTCCTTTTCTTCACCTGTATATCCGGTCAGCAATGACGCGATATATTCCGGGCCACCCATACCGTTGATCAGCTGGCTGATACCTGTTCCATATGGGCCATGAAATCCCGCCCGCGCTTTCGCCATCAAAGAAAGATCGGGTGCACCTGCGCCATCATTTGCAGGAAAATGATCGGTTGGCTTGGCCTCGCGGTAATCTTCAAGATCCGCATCATAAACTTCGAAATTGGTCGCATAGGCGCGCACTTGATCCGACGTGAAATGCGGCCCACCCTCATCCGCCAAGGTGCGAATAGGCACATAGCGCAGACCATGACAGGCCGCACAGACTTCTGTGTAGACCTTTAAACCGCGTTGCAGCTGGTTTTGGTCAAACTTGCCGAACGGCCCTTCAAAAGAAAACGCATAATCTTCGATATGCTGTTCACCGCCACCAGCTGCGAACGCAGCGGATGCGGCAAAGGCAAGGGCAGTGACGGCCGTGATCGTCAGGTTTCTTAACATTGTTTTCTGTCCCTTTACTTATTCAGCCGGAGTGGCGTTTTTCGAGCCGTAATGCGCGTCAAAATCATCTTCAATGGTTTCGGGCACAGGCAATGGTTTTTCTAACACACCAAGCAGCGGCAGAATGACCAAGAAATAGGCAAACCAATAGGCAGACGCAATCAGTGAGAAGGTTGCATAGGGCTCTTCTGCAGGCATTGCCCCCAGCCACATTAGCACGAAGAAATCCACCACTAAGATTGCAAACCACCATTTCAACATGGGGCGGTAGCGCGCAGAGCGTACCGATGATGTATCAAGCCAAGGCGCCAAGGCCATAACAGCAATCGCCCCGAACATCGCCAAGACGCCGAAGAATTTCGCGTCGATGATCCCGCCCGTTACGAAGCTGGCCAATTGAACAACCCAGACTTCCGATGTGAAGGCGCGCAAAATAGCGTAGAAGGGTAAGAAATACCATTCTGGCACAATATGTGCCGGAGTCGCCAACGCGTTTGCTTCAATATAATTATCCGGATGGCCCAGATAATTTGGCATGAACCCTACGATCGCAAAGAACACGGCCAACAAAAGGGCCAAAGCAAACAAATCTTTGATCACAAAATAGGGCCAGAAGGGCACGGTGTCTTTCTCGGCTTCGGCTTTTGAGCCGCGGCGCACTTCCACCCCCGTTGGGTTGTTATTCCCGGTCGTGTGGAATGCCCAAATATGCACGATCACCAAACCTGCAATCAGGAAGGGAAATAGATAATGCAGGCTGAAAAACCGGTTCAGTGTCGCGTTATCGACCGCCGGGCCACCAAGCAGCAATGTTTGGATGGGCTCTCCGATAAACGGGATAGCGCCGAACAGACCTGTAATAACGGTTGCGCCCCAGAACGACATTTGGCCCCAAGGCAAAACATAGCCCATGAACGCTGTGCCCATCATTAGCAGATAGATCAACATGCCGATGATCCACGTGACTTCGCGCGGCGCTTTGTAAGAGCCATAATAAAGGCCACGGAAAATATGCGCGTAAACGGCAATAAAGAACAGCGATGCACCGTTCATGTGCAGATACCGGATCATATGCCCACCGTTCACATTACGCATAATGTGTTCGATAGACGCAAAAGCCATATCCACATGCGGGGTGTAATGCATTACCAAAACGATACCGGTGATAATTTGCAGCGCCAAACAAAAGGTCAGCACAATGCCCCAGATCCACATCCAATTGAGGTTTTTCGGCGTTGGAAGCATCAATGTATCATAGAGCAAGCCAACAACTGGCAAGCGGCTGTGCAGCCATTTCTGGCCAGATGTTTTCGGTTCAAAATGGTCGTGAGGGATTCCAGCCATTACAGTAACTCCTTAACCCAATTTGATTGTAGTATCGTCGACAAAAGCGGCCATAGGCACCGGCAAGTTCTCCGGAGCAGGGCCTTTGCGAATGCGACCAGATGTATCGTAATGCGATCCATGGCAGGGGCAGAACCAGCCGTGAAAGTCGCCAGCGCCATCGCCCAAAGGCACACAGCCCAAATGCGTGCACACGCCCATCATCACCAACCATTCACCAGTCTCGTCAAGCGCACGGTTTTCATCCGCTGCATCCAACTCTGGCGCATTGTTGTTGCGCGCTGACAAATCGATCAAATCATCCATGGCAACGCCGCGCGCTTCGGAAATTTCATCTTCCGTCCGGCGACGGATGAAGACGGGCTTGCCCAGCCATTTTACAGTCAGCTGCGTGCCCGGTTCGATCTCTGAAATATCCACACGAATCGAAGACAAGGCCTTCACATCGGCAGATGGGTTCATCTGGTTGACCAAAGGCCAAACCGCTGCGCCCGCTGTTATGGCGCCGGCGCCTGCTGTGGCATAGTAGAGAAAATCTCTCCGGGTGCCTTCGTGATCTTCTGCATGTGACACGAGGTAAACTCCATTCTTCGTCTAAATAATCGTTCTTACAACGCGAGACCAAGATGCGGCCTCTGCTCTTTTCATGGGGCTATTTAGCCCCGCTTATGGACTTCGTCCAGCACACTCTTGAAACCGCGCCGTTTTGGCGCGGCTCTAAACCCATTTTTAACTAATTTTTTTGGCTTTTTTTCAAAAGATCCTGAAAATATTCGCTCTCTTGCAGGTTTCATGGGCGTATCAGACCTCCCACCGCCGTTTAAACGGCAAAAACGAATCTTTTGTCTTTAAACTTTGGCGCCAAAAGCAGCCTTTTCACGGGTCCTTTAAACCGCATGGGCATTACCGCTTTGCTCCACCTTTGAAAGACCCGCCAGATCTACGAATATTCACAGATTGAGGGTATAGGCATCAACGCCCATCCCTCCGTTGGCTCTTAAATCACTTCCGAACCAATATTTCATAACTTTCAGAAATATCACGCGTCAAAGCGCCCACGTCAAAATGATAATCGCCAATCTGGCCAACCGGTGTGACCTCGGCTGCTGTGCCCGTCAGCCAGCATTGCTCAAACCCTTCCAGCTCTTCTGGCATAATATGCCGCTCGATCACACGAATACCTTTTTCTTTAAGCATTTCGATAACCGTTTGACGGGTTATTCCGTTCAAAAAGGCATCCGCTGTCGGCGTATGTACTTCGCCATCTTTGACAAAGAAAATATTGGCGCCCGTGGCCTCGGCAACATAGCCGCGATAATCAAACATCATTGCATCGCTGCAGCCTTTGGCTTCGGCCGCATGTTTTGACATGGTTGCGATCATATAAAGCCCCGCAGCTTTGGCTTGCGAAGGCGCCGTGGCCGGATCGGGCCGGCGCCATTTTGCGATATCCAGCTTGGCGCCCTTCATCTTGGCATCGCCATAATAATTGCCCCACGACCACACAGCCACCGCCATGCGTACGGGATTGCGCGAGGAGGCAACCCCCATATCCGGCCCCGCGCCGCGCCATGCAAACGCGCGCACATAAGCGTCGCTCAGGCCATTAGCCTGCAAAGCCGCCTCTTTCGCGGCTTCGATATCCTCTACAGAATAAGGAATTTCGAAATCGATCAATTTTCCCGAAGCCAATAAGCGCTCTGAATGCGCCCGACTTTTGAAAATCTTGCCACCATAAGCGCGCTCGCCTTCAAACACCGAGCTGGCATAATGCATCGCATGGCTCAGCACATGAACTTGCGCGCTTCGCCAATCAACCAATTGGCCGTCAAGCCAAATCTTTCCATCGCGATCATCATATCCTAATTCCACAGCGCGCCCTTTCTCAGATTCTTATAGCAATTTATTCATATTATTTCAAAAACTGCGTCAATTGTGGTATAAAGTTACCAATAAACTCGGTTTTGCTAACAGTTGACGCTTGGAATGTCAACAAGACTGACATAAACTGCCAGATGAAATCAGTCGGAGATTTGGCATGGAGAACCCTTCCTTATCGCACCCCCTCGGGCATCGCGCTATGGGTGAAACGCTGCTTTACCTGACGGATGATCAATTAAGGCAGGGCATTGAGGCAATGTTTTTCGCCTATCGTGGTTTTACCGCTGATCCAGATAGGATACTTGAATTGCACGGCTATGGACGGGCCCATCACAGGGCCTTGCATTTTATCAACGGCGCGCCGGGCACGAATGTGAACAACCTGCTGCAAATTTTGGGCGTGACCAAACAATCGCTAAACCGCGTATTGCGCAAATTGATCGCAGATGGGTTGGTCACCAGCCAAGTCGGGCAGCGCGATAAGCGGGAACGGCATTTGGCATTGACCGAAACCGGCCATGCCCTCGAACAAAAGCTATCCGATGCACAGCGCCGGCGAATGCGCAGCGCGTTCCGGCAAGTCGGTCCCGAGGCAGTTGCCGGATTTCGCAAAGTGTTAGAAGCGATGATGGATCCGGATATGATGACAGCTTATTCCCAACTGCGCGAGGATGGGGCTTAAATGTTGATTCCACATATTTTGATCATTGATGATGATGAGCGCATTCGCGATCTGCTCAAGAAATATTTGCTGCGCAATGATTTCAACGTGACCACCGCCGATGATAGCCACCATGCCCGCAACTTGCTGGGGGGGCTTGCCTTTGATTTGATCATCTGTGACGTGATGATGCCCGGTCAGGATGGGATTTCGCTGACCAAAGATCTTCGCCGCAAAATTGACACACCAATTTTGCTGTTAACCGCGAAAGGCGAGATCGAGGATCGCATTGGCGGCCTTGAGGCAGGTGCTGATGATTATCTTTCAAAACCTTTCGAGCCCAAAGAATTGCTGTTGCGCCTACATGCAATTTTACGCCGCGTTCCAACCGATCTGGATCAAGGCGCGGGGCCTAAAATAATTACGCTTGGGCAGATCAGATATGACATGCAGCGCAAAGAACTTTGGAAAGCCGATGAGCAAATCCGCCTGACCGCCACTGAAAGCGCGTTAATGGGCATTTTGGCGCAAAGCGCGGGCAGGCCCATCCGCCGCGAGGATCTGATGAGCGAACTAGGGCGCGATCAAAGCCAAGGCCAAGACCGCGCAATCGATGTTCAAATCACCCGGTTGCGCCGAAAAATTGAGCCGGATTCAAAACAACCCCGCTATCTGCAAACAGTTCGCGGCGAAGGCTATATGCTGAATCCGGATTAGGGCTTTACGCTGGCGGTCACGTAATTCACGCTGAGATCCCGGTCAGACAATCGCCATTGCCAGCTAAGCGGATTGAAAACAAAGCCTTTGCGATCCACAACCGAAAGGCCCGCAGCTTCGATAAAACCAGACAATTCATCCGGGGTGATAAATTTTGACCATTCATGCGTGCCTTTGGGCAACCATCGCATCACATATTCCGCACCCACAATCGCCATGGCAAAACTTTTGGCGTTGCGGTTGATCGTAGAGCACACCATCAGCCCCCCCGGTCTCAGAAGCTCTTGGCAGGCTTTTAAATATCCTTGCGGATCGGCGACATGCTCGACCACCTCCATATTTAATACCGCATCAAACTCGCGGCCCTGTTCCACAAGGCTTTCGGCCGTGCCAGCGATATACTCGATCTGCAGGTTTGATTGATCGGCATGGGCTTGCGCCACAGGAATATTGCGCGCTGCTGCATCCACCCCGGTGACCGTTGCGCCCAATCTAACCATCGGCTCGCAGAGCAAACCACCCCCGCATCCTATATCCAGAATGCGCAATCCCTCAAAGGGGTTGCCTTGCGCAAGATCGCGGTCAAATTCTGCCGCTATCTGCGCAATGATATAATCCAATCGGCAAGGGTTAAGCATGTGAAGCGGTTTAAACTTGCCATTGGGGTCCCACCACTCTGCGGCCATCGCCTCAAATTTGGCAATCTCTTTAGCATCTACGGTAAATTCTGCGCCGCTCATAGGGTTCTCCGTCTGGTCTTTTGCACTATAAATCACATATAGTGCGTTCATGGATAAATTCTCAGATCAAAAACGCGCATATCAGCATTTATATCCTACCGTCGATCCATTTTCTGCAGAGATTATCGATACGGGGGATGGTCACCACATTTATATCGAGCAATGTGGAAACCCACAGGGGCGCCCGGTTGTGGTTGTTCATGGCGGGCCCGGCGGAGGCTGTAGCCCGATCATGCGGCGCTATTTCAATCCAGAACAATACCATATTATCCTTTTTGATCAGCGCGGTTGCGGGCGCAGCAAGCCGCAGGCCAGCGTGACCAACAATACCACCTGGCATCTGGTGCAAGATATGGAAGCGATGCGGCAGCGACTGGGTCTTGAAAAATGGGCGTTATTCGGAGGCAGTTGGGGCGCCACATTGGCGTTGATCTATGCTCAAACCCATCCAGAACGGGTGAGCCATCTCATTCTGCGCGGCGTCTTCACAATGACTCAGAATGAATTGGCGTGGTTTTATGGCGGCGGGGCCAGCCAGTTTTGGCCCGACGCCTGGGAAAAATTTATAGAAAAAATCCCGGAAGACGAACGAGATGATTTGATTGCAGCCTTTCACCGCCGTTTGTTCAGCGGAGATCTGCGCGTTGAAATACAGTTTGGCCGGATATGGTCAGCTTGGGAAACCGCATTGGCCTCGGTGTATTCGGATGGCCGTGGAGGTGAAGCACCAAGCGATTACGCGCGCACTTTCGCAAGATTAGAGAACCATTATTTCATCAATAACGGGTTCTTGGACCATGACGGACAAATCTTAAACGCCATGGAGCGGATCGCCCATATCCCCGGGTGGATCGTGCAAGGCAGATATGATATGATTTGCCCGCCCAAAACTGCGATCGAGCTGTCCAAAGTTTGGCCCAAATGCGATTTAAAAATGATCAAAAACGCAGGCCACGCGATGTCGGAACCTGGCATCAGCGTCGAGCTTGTTAAAATCATGGACCGGATCGCGCTGTCTGATTATTAAACCCAATAGATCGCGCAAACGCCCTAATTTCAAATAAATAGGGGGCCATGGCGCCTTTAAAATGGATCACGAGTAAATGCCCAAACGCAACCAAGCCGCTTTAGATTTCTTATTAACGCGACGCTCAAGGCCAGCAAAAACCTTAAGCCTCCCCGCGCCAGATCAAGAACAATTGCGTGATGTTTTAACGGCAGCGCTGCGCACGCCCGACCATGGTAAATTAGAACCTTGGCGCCTGATCGTTTTAACGTCAGACAGTTTGGATGAATTGGCCGGCATTGCCGAAGCCTGCGCGCTCGAGGCGCAATTAGACGCCTCTGCAGTTGAAAAAGCCCGCCAACCTTTTGACCAAGGCCATGTGGCAGTGGCCGTGATCGAGGTTCAAAAACCATCAGAGAAAATTCCCACAATCGAACAAACCTATTCGGCCGGCGCAGTCTGCCTCGCTTTGCTGAATGCCGCCCTTGCCGCCGGTTGGGGTGCGAATTGGCTATCGGGATGGGCCAGCCACAATCGCAGCTTTGTAGAAAATGGCCTTGGATTAAGCGCCCATGAGCGCGTGGCTGGTTTGATTTATTTAGGCACCGAAACTAAAACACCTCCAGAACGCCCACGGCCCAATCTTGAGCAGAGCGTGACCTGGCGGTAAGCTTTTACACGCCGCACTCAAAAAGTTCGATATCTTGGCCACTTTTCAACCGCGCCAAACCTGCAGATTTTGCCACCACCTCATTGCGCACATGCATCCTTGCATCGCTTGACAATAAAATCTGATCGCTCTCGGACAAATCACAAATATTGAAGGCGATATTCACATCTTTGCCCAAAATATCAAATTGGATGGTTGATTTGCCCACGGTGCCAGCAACCAATGAGCCGCTATGGATGCCCACATGCAACCCAAAAGAAGGCTCAAACGCATTGGCAATATCGCGCAGCATCAAACTGGCAGAGACGCAGGATTTCACCGCTTCGGGTGCTGGCCGCGCTAAGCCGCCCACGGCAACGATCGCATCGCCCACCGTTTTCACCTTATCTAAACCGAATTTGGTGAACACCTGTTCAAACGCTTCCACCAGCGTTTGCAAAGTTTTAACCACAATTTCAGGATCATTCTGCTCACAAAACGCGGTAAACCCCACCAGATCACAGATCAAAATAGCAACGTCATCATAGCGCCGAGAATGCACGCGCCCAGTGGATTGAAGCTCTACGGCGACATCGTTGGGCAGCACTGTTTTCAATACCTCTTGAGAGCGCTGCTTGTCGCTTTCCACTCGGCTAAGATACAGATCTTCGCTATCTTGCAAACGCTTCTTTTCAAGGCAGGCGCCAACCCGCGCCTTCAGCAATGTGGCGTTAAACGGCTTGGTAATGAAATCATCAGCCCCACTTAAAATACACTCAGCCGCCGTCTCAACCTCATCAGAGGCAGTGACCATAACAACTGGAATTTTGCGATAACGTGGATCAGACTTTAAGATTTTAAGCACCTCAAGGCCGCTCATATCAGGCATCATAAGGTCCAAAAGCACCAAATCAAATTCAGCGCTTTCAACAGAGCCTAGCGCGGCTTTGCCGCAATCGGCTAAAGAAACATTGGCATATCCATCGCGCTTCAACCGGCGCTCTAAAGTGAAGCGATTTGCTTCAATATCATCGACAACAAGGATCTTTGCCTGTTCTTTATTAGTCATTTCACCGCCCCAATGCTGCGTTAATTTTGGCCAGCAATCGGGGCAGGTCCACCGGCTTTGTATCATAATCATCACAACCTGCCTGCAGGGCGCTTTGCTTATGCTCTTCCATCGCATGCGCGGATAAAGCAATGACTGGAATCCCTTGCGTGGCGGGATCTGCCTTGATCGCCCGCGTTGCAGCCCACCCATCCATTTTGGGCAAACTCAAATCCATAAGAATTAAATCGGGGGATTCACTATGCGCCATAGCCACCCCGGCAAGCCCATCACCCGCGATCACCATGTCAAAGCCTTTGCGCGTTAAGCGCCGCTTCAGCATATAAACGTTATCTTCATTATCCTCGATATATAATATTTTCAACATCAGCGCACCGCCCCGCTGATTGTTTCGATCGCTTGCGCGATGTCATCGGCAATAAGCGCCACGCTTTCGGTATTTTTTTCAATCACGCGCAAGGTTTCCTGCGATAAAATTTTGCGCTCTTCAGAACTTAGATCGGCACCCGTTAACACCAAAACCGGGATTGATTTAAACTTGGTTGCCTGCAGCTTTTGCAGAAACTCAAACCCGTTCATCACGGGCATCAACAGATCAAGCAAAATCAAATCGGGCAGTTCATTGTGGTTTTCCAAGACAGAAAACGCCTGTTTCCCATGGCACGCCTCAAGCACTGTCGCGCCGGTTTTTTCTAGGATTTCTTTCACGGTAAAGCGCAGGTCTTGATCATCTTCGATCACGCAGATGGTTGCGGCTTTTTTCTGGCCAATAAGCCGTTGCACCGAAGAAATAAGATAATCCCGCTCGATCGGCTTGGATAGAAAATCTGCCGCACCCAAGGCAAAACCTTTGTTTTTTTCATCCAAAATTGACGCCATAATCACTGGGATATGGCGACTTTCGGGATCGGCCTTCAACGCTCGAAGCGTTGACCATCCGTCAATCTCTGGCATCAAAATATCCAAGGTGATCACATCGGGCTGGTGGGTTTTGGCCAAAGACAGGCCTTCCTTGCCCGATCTGGCGATAAGCACCGCATACCCGTTTTTGACCAGTTGCCGCTGCATCAACGCACTGATCGTTGGATCATCATCGATGATAAGCACTTTCTTACCCGTTGGTTCACCGCCGGGGATCACCCGCGTTATCAAAGGTTCAGCGCTGGCGTTTTCGGTATGCATATGCCCGGCATTGTTCAACGCGAAACTTGCGGTGAATACCGTGCCTATGCCCTTTTCGCTCTGCACGCTGACATCACCCCCCATCAGCTGCGCAAGCTGCTTTGAAATGGTGAGCCCCAAGCCGGTTCCGCCATATTTGCGGGTGGTCGAACTGTCGGCTTGTACAAAAGCATTGAACAAACGGCCCACCTGTTCTTCATCCATGCCAATACCAGTATCGGCAACATCCACTTTGACCAAATCGCCTTGCGGCGTGGATTGCCGGCTGACGGTCAAAGATATTTGGCCATTTTCGGTAAATTTGGTGGCGTTGGAAATCAAATTCAGAAAAATCTGCTTTATCCGCGTTTGATCATTTGTCACCTCATCGATCGACTCCAAGAAAGTTAAAGCAATTTCATTATTATTTTGCTCGACCAGCGTTTGGGTGGTTTGAATCACGCCATGCAGCAAAGGCTCTAATTCGAATGTTTCATTATATAACTCGACTTTGCCCGCCTCAATTTTTGATAGGTCTAGAACATCATTGATCAGCGTCAGCAAATGCTTGCCGGCGCTAAAGACACGGTCAAGCGGCTCGATAAAATCCTCCAAACCATCATCAACACAATCTTCCTTCAACATTTCAGTAAGGCCAATAATGGCGTTTAATGGGGTGCGCAATTCATGGCTCATATTGGCCAAAAACTGACTTTTCGTTTGGTTGGCCGCATCCGCCGCTTGTTTGGCTGTGTTGAGCTCTTCCACCAAATTATTCAGCTCTTCTTCACGGTTGGTCAAATCACTCACATCCACAAACACTTGCACCATGCCGCCATCTTCGAGGCGTTTACTGGTGATTTGAAGATGCGACCCATCTGCCATCCTTGGCAGCAAATTTATAGCCGTTCCGGTCAACGCCTGGCGTTGCGCCACTCGGTCTTTTAAGAATTCTTGCTTATCAACCCCTTCATCTAAAGAAAAAATGCCCCCATCAACAAGCTTTCCAGTTTCGTTAATGTAGGGTTGCCCTGGTTCAAGCGGCACGCCGAAGCGATCAAAAAACTTATTCACCCAGACCAGATGATCCTTGGCATCCCAGACCATAATCCCGGCTGAAATACTGTTCAACACATCCTGCGAGCGTTTTTCGATATCTGCCATGCGCAGCTGTATTTTCTTTTGATCATCGATATTTTCAACCAACCCATAGAATTTGGCCGCACGCCCCTGTTCATTCCAAAGGGCTTTGCCGCGTGTGCGGTACCAATTCAATTGGCCTGTATCCGATCGGATTCGGTGATCGCATGAAAATAGCGGGGTTTGCTTTTTAAAATGTGCGATCATCGCGGATTTATACGCCGCACGATCTTCTTCAAACACAGCATCCAAACGATCCATTTGCAGCCTGCTCATATTTTTTTCAGCTGCCGGCCCAACGCCTTCGGGGATTGAAAAGCTGGTCTGGCCATTTTCAATATTCCACTCGAAGACAAATGCATTCAGCGCATGCGTTACCCCAACATAACGCCGCTCTTTATCTTCTAGCTCGGCCTCATGCTTTTTAAGCGTGGTGATATCGGTATAGAGCTGCAGGTAATTGCCCGAGCTCAAAGGCTTATTGGTCAAAAGCAGCACCCCGCCATCGCGCAGGGGCAGCTCGATCCGCGAGCCCCCATCCTGGGCATACATATCGGCCTTACTCTGCCGCAGATAGGCCTCAATATCTAAATCGGGAGGTAACTTTAAAAATCCACAATCAATATTTTGTTGCACAACTTCTAAGCGTGAGATGCCCGGTTCGAGAGACACCCCAACCTCTTTTTGAAGTTCGTTGAAAAATCGATTTACGAAAACCAGGCGATCATCTTCTGTCCAAACGCATACGCCGCTTGGAAGAGTGTCCAAACTTTCAATTAAAACTGCGTTCAAATCTGATTGTTCTAAAGAATTCATCTTATTCATTCCGCCTGTTTTCACATTACAAACGTCACCCACGTTTTAAGATCTAGATTAACGAAGATTATTTTAACCTGTCTATGGGGAAACCAAATTCCCTTGGGTCATATCCAATCAAAGAAAGCCAAAACTCAGCAAAAGATTTTTAAAAAATTGGTTTAAATTGTTAAAAATACTTTTTCAGAGACAAGAGCCGGGAAACGTGGTTTCTCTAAGGCCGAACAATTCCCGCTGATCTCAGGCAAAATATCGGTAAAGTGATTGAATTATTATTCCGTGACGGCTGATTAATTTTCGTCTTTTCATCAATATTCTTGTCTGTTTGTCAAAACGAACAATTAGAATGTTGTCACGACCTTCGACTTGCTGAATACTGTTGTGAAACCAAAGCCGTAAAGCCGCAAAATCAATGTATATAACCATTCCAGCTTTGGCCCAATTTAAAACCCTGGTGCGAGGAAAGAATCTGTGACTGAAACGCCCAAAGACCAAGAAACAGAATTGAAAGATCTTAAAAAGGAACTTTCACGCCTACGCTTAGAAGCCAATTTGCGTAAGTCATTGGCAACCCAGCTGGAAAAACAAAAAAAGGTTGCCGAAGACGCAAAGGCTGAGGCGCAGTCGAAAACCCAGCAAATGGAAGACGTATCGGGGCAATTGGCAAAATATCTTTCGCCCCAAATTTACGAATCGATCTTTAGCGGCAAGCAGAATGTCGAGGTAAAAAGCTACCGTAAAAAAATCACTGTATTTTTCTCTGATATTGTAAATTTCACAGCCATATCTGACAAATTGGAATCCGAAGAGCTTACCGCGTTATTAAATTTTTATTTAAACGAAATGTCGCAGATCGCGCTGAAACATGGCGCGACAATTGATAAATATATCGGTGATGCGATCATGATTTTCTTTGGCGATCCGGAAAGCTTCGGAATTGAAGAAGATGCCCGAAGATGCGTAGCGATGGCGGTTGAAATGCAACAACGAATGGCCGAGTTATGGGGTTATTGGAGCAAACATTTTGGCTTAAAAAAAGATTTGGAAATCCGCGTTGGGATCAATACCGGATATTGCACCGTGGGCAATTTCGGCAGTGAAGACCGGCTTGATTATACCGTGGTGGGCGCTGCAGTTAATTTGGCCTCACGTTTGGAAAGCGCCGCGATGCCATCGGGAATATTGGTCTCTGAGGAAACCTATTTTCAAGTGAAAGACTATTTTAGCTTTGACGCCCCCCAACAGCTTGAATTGAAAGGGTTAGAGCGCGGTGTGATCGCCTATGAAGTTGATATTAGTGATACGTCTCGCGCTGAAACAAAGAATTTTGAAGGTGAGAATTTTCAGCTAAAGCTTACGAAACATCCGCTGGATCTGGAAGAATTGGAAACCCTTAAAAAGATCATTGATGAACTTTCAGAACCGCAACCGGAAGAAAATGTTGCCTAAATTTTCACGATAGCAGGCATATGCCGCAAAAGCTGGTGACAAACAGCCAAATGCACCGCGCTTGCCCCATAACATAACTCTGTAGGGTAATATGGACACGCAGGAAAAAACCGTTTTATTTTCGGATATTGTTGGCTTCTCGCGGCTGGTTGAGAGGGATGAACACCGCGTCATCACCCGCCAACAAACCCTACATACTAGGCTGCTTCATCCGCTTTTATCTCGCTATCACGGACGCTTGATTAAAACCACCGGGGATGGGTTTTTATGCCTTTTTGAGGCTGCTCAAGACGGGTTTGATTTTGCAACAGCGCTGCTAAGCGGGGTGAAAGCCTTCTGCGATGAAGATCCCAACAGCGATGTTTTCGTGTATCGGATTGGGCTGCATCATGGACCAGTTATAGAATTGGCAGGGGATGTTTTCGGATCTACCGTCAATATCGCCTCGCGGTTGGAAAGTATTTCAAAACCGGGATCTATCTGCACCTCTGAGCACTGCCTCGGCAAAATGTCAACGCAGGCGCAACAGGCCTTTGATGCCCAAGGTCTTCAACGGCTTAAAAATATAGACCGTCCAATTGCATGCTTTATGAGCGCGCCAGATTTTAATCCGAGCCATCCGCGCAGCGCAATTTTGGGAAAACAGCTCGATCAGCAAATCAGCTATTGTACAAGTGCCGATGGCTGCGCAATTGCCATGGCCAGTTTGGGGCAGGGCCCGGTGCTTTTAAAATCGCCAAATTTTGTAACACATCTGGATGCTGATTGGCGCAGCCCGTTATGGCGCCATATTTTCGAAAATCTTTCTTCTGAGCATCAATTGCTGCGCTTTGATCAACGCGGTAATGGGCTGTCAGAGCGCCACCCGGAAACAATATCATTTGACGCGTTTGTAGATGATATCATGGCGGTCTCAAACACCATTCAAGATGAAAAATGCGTGCTCTTTGGTGTTTCGCAAGGCTGCGCCTCGGCGATTGAATTTGCATATCGCCATCCCGAGCGCGTCAAGGGTTTAATTTTCTTAGGCGGGTTTGCGCAAGGCGCCAATAAGCGACCATCCGCCAACCCATCGCAAACTGACTTGGAAATTCAGATGATTCAAACCGGGTGGGACTCTGATATCCCGGCCTTCCGGCAGTTTTTTGCAAACACTATGATTCCCGATTCGAACCAGGCGGAAAAAGATGCGTTTGATCGGTTGATGCAACTGAGCACCAGCGCAGAAAATGCGGCCGCAATCTCTCGGGTGAATGCCGAAATTGATGTGACCAACCGCTTAGAGCAGATCACCCTGCCAACATTGATCATGCATAGCCGCGGCGATCAACGCGTACCAATGGATCAATCTCAGATAATGGCAGATAAAATGCCCAATGCCCGCTTTGTGCCGCTTGACTCAACAAACCATCTTATTTTGGAACAAGATGCCGGATGGCCAGTGTTTCAACAAGAAGTGTCCAAGTTTTTAGCGTCTTTGTAACGGGGTTTGACAGACCGCCAGCTCGGGTGGCAAAGACCCCAGTTCAATGCTGTAAATAATAAACCCGCTCTGGCGTTGCTGGTTTGGAGGGCTTATTAAGCCGGTGTGATTATAATGCCCCTTTGGCCGAGCGCGTTTTCGATGATACCGGCTCAAAATTAGAAAGAAGGAACGATCATATGATTCTTGTGGGTGGAGAGAACCTGATTGACTTTGTACAAACCGGCACGCCGGATGGGGCGGCTTTGTACCAAGCCATTCCAGGCGGTTCTTGTTACAACTGCGCAATAGCGACAGCCCGGCAAGGCCAAGATGTCACCTATATGACGCCCGTTTCAGAAGATGCTTTGGGAGCAATGCTGGAAGCGCGCCTGGCACAAGATAATATTGCCTTGGCCGCCCAGCGCGTGTCGCAGCCAACATCGCTGGCGGTTGTTTCGCTGGCGGATGGCATTCCAAGCTATCAGTTCTACCGTGAGGGCACAGCGGAACGCCAGATATCCTATCAGCAATTGATCGAGACTTGTCCCGCCAAGGCAACGGCGTTTCATATTGGCTCTTTGGCCTTGATCACCGGTGCGGATGCCCAAGCCTGGGAGGCGTTTTTTGAAAGCTGCGCCGAAAAAGGCATGATGACCTGCCTAGATCCCAATGCCAGGCCGGGATTGATTGCCAATAAAGCAGAATATGTAGAGCGCGTGTTGCGGCTTTTGGGCTCGGCAACACTGGTCAAGCTAAGCGATGAAGATCTGGCCTATCTGCTTCCAGAGCTGCCTTTGCTAGAGGCATTTGAAAAGATCCGCGCGCTGAGCAATGCCGCATTGCTGGTGCTGACAATGGGCCAAAAAGGCGCGATCGGCGCAACCGCGCAGCACAAAATCGCGGTGCCTGCGGGCGTTGCATCCCCTCTGGCCGATACGGTGGGGGCGGGCGACACCTTTATGGGCACTTTAATCGCGCAGATCACCAAAAATGGCTGGGACACGCATAAGGCACTTTCATCCTTAAGCCCTGAGAATTTGCAAAGCCTGTTAGAAGTCGCCGCAACAGCGGCAGCGCTGAACTGCGAACGCGCGGGATGTAACCCACCCTATCTAGAAGAGCTTCACCTCTAAAACTGCGCAAAAAACGCTGCGGAATTTTGCAAATATATTCTTAACACAATACCCAAAATTGATAATATGGCAGGGCAGATGTAACGGCGCGTCGGCGGCCCAACCCCTCCCCATGCCTTTGGCCAGAGCAGACCCGCAAAACCCGAGGAAACAAGCTGATGAGCGATACAAAACCCAAAGCCCTGTTGGAACAAGCCGGAAGGGATATGGCGGGGGCCGTCTCAGTGCGGCTGTGCAGTCTTGGTATTGAACTGGGGCTTTTTAAAGATTTGCACACACACGGGCGCTCTACCTCAGCGCAACTGGCAGCGCGCCTGCAATTAAACGAACGTTATGTTCGCGAATGGCTGCACGGGATCGTGCTCAGCGGCTATGTGATGTTTGATAAAGCCACGCGCGAAGCCTGGCTAAGCCCAGATCAAGCACAGCTATTGGTGGAAGACGGCGGCCGCTTTGCCCAATATGGTGCCTTTAAATTGCTGAACAGCGCGTTATTGCCCTATGAAAAGCTGCGCGAGGCCTTCAAATCTGGTGGCGGCGTCGGGTTTGAAGATTATCCGCCAGCGCTTTGGCAGGCGCTGGATCACACGGGCTGCGCGCGGTATCGTAATTTCTTGGTAAAAGATTGGTTGCCCCATATCCCAGCGTTGACGCAGCGCTTAAAAAAAGGCGCCAGATTTGCCGATTTTGGCTGCGGTACGGGCAGGTCCACGATTGAGTTGGCGAAGCTATTTCCCGAGTCAGAATTTATTGGCTATGATGCATTCTCGCCAAATATAGAACAGGCCGGCGTCAACGCAAAAGAGGCTGGCGTTGACCGTAATATCACATTTAAACATTGGAATATGGATGAAGGCAGCCCGGGCCAATATGATATTGTCGCCACGTTTGATTTAATTCACGATCTGCCAAACCCGGCGCTTGGCTTAAGAACCCTGAAACATTCTATGGCCCAGGATGGGATGTTTTTGCTGATGGATATCGAAGCCACAGAAGATCCGGTTGATAATTCAGGCCCGTATGGCGTGTTTAAATTGGGCATCAGTCTACATTTTTGTATGACCACCTCAATGTGGCAGGGCGGAGAAGGTATGGGAACGGTGGGTCTCTCCGATTCTGTGTTGCGCAACCTCTGCGCCGAGGCAGGGTTTTCTGAGGTGCAGAAAATTAATATCAAGCACCCGCTCAATTCTTTATACCTCATCACCTAAAAAGTGGGGGGCTGGGCCATTATGGTGCGTCCGAAAATAGGGCGCGATTCTGTACCCCAGCCAGGATCTGCGCAGCAGATCCGCCCGAAGGCTTGCGCGCTAAATTCGCACATACCCAGATAAAGGTTTTCGCTGCATAAAATTCACGCATTCCTTCCCCTATCTGCACAAAACCACGGATGATTATGTATGAGCTATGATTTTTCTGCATAGCAGCAATTCAAAATAAGTATTTCTGCGGTGCAGAAAGATATGGTACCAATAGAGTACGGTCTACCTCCTCCCAGATCGTAAAAACCGAAAATATATCCTCCCAGATTATTCGGTATCTCGAGACGCTAGAAATAGCGTCTCTTTTTTTGGGGCGAGTCACAACAATTAAGGGGTATGCTGTCCGTAAACCCCATCAACAGGGGCAAAGGCAATCGCCTTTAGGCGTAAGAAGCCCTTGCGATGCAACCTGATTTAACGATTAATGCACACATAAAATTTCAGAAAAGAGGTTGGCATGCAGCAAAACGAAAAAATTGGATTTATCGGCGTGGGCCTGATGGGCCATGGCATGGCCAAAAATATTTTACGCGCGGGATATCCTGTGACCGTAATCGCGCATAAAAACCGCGTGCCGGTTGAAAATCTGCTGTCGCTGGGCGCGCAAGAGGCCGGCAGCCTAGAAGCGCTGGCCAAAGGCTCAACGCTGGTATTCATCTGTGCCCCAGGTTCGCCTCAGGTCGAACAGATTATCGCGGAACTCACCCCTAATCTGTCAGAAAACGCCGTTATCATCGATTGCTCAACATCCGACCCCACCTCCACCCTAAAACTAGCAGAAAATTTGAAATCAAAGCGCATTCATATGGTGGATGCCCCGTTAGGGGGCACGCCGGTGCAAGCAGAAGAGGGCGCGCTATCTGCGATGGTGGGCGCCGATCAGCCGGTTTTTGCGCGGATCAAACCAGTGATCGAAAGCTGGGCTGCAACGCTCGTGCATATCGGCGCGGTTGGCGATGGCCACCGTATGAAATTGCTAAATAATTTTCTATCGCTGGGCTATGCCGCCATGTATTCCGAAGCGCTGGCCTTAGGGGCTAAAATGGGAATTGATGCCAAGCGCTTTGACAGCGTGATCCGCGGTAGCCGGATGGATTGTGGGTTTTATCAAACCTTTATGGGTTACGCGCTGGATGGCAATCGTGAGGCCCATAAATTCACCATGACCAACGCGCTCAAAGATCTGCGCTATCTCGAAAGCATGGCCAATGAGGCAAGCATTGCAAATCCAATTGGAAATGCCGCGAAAAGTAGTTTTGCGCGCGCCATGGCCATGGGTGGCGATGGCCCAGAGGATTACGTGCCCCATTTGGTAGATTTTGTAGCGCGGGAAAACGGGCTGAAAACGCGCTAAACGCACCCTAATTTCAGCGCAGCCACTGCCCGGCTCAACGGCGCGCCGATAGCTTTTGCGAGGCAGGCGGCACTTGTCGTTTAAACTCACGTATCGCTACAAAAACCCCGGAGGCAATGATTAAAAAGATTCCAAAGGCCGAACTTAAGCCCGGCACTTCCTGCCAAAATATATAACCCCATAAAACGGCCAAAATGACCGTAGAATATTCAAAAGGGGCCACCAAACCAGCGCTACTGCTGCGATAGGCTTGGCTGATAAGATAGCCACCAGACGCGCTGAAAAACCCCGCAGCTACGAATAAAAGAACATCTCTGCCGCTGGGCCATGCCCATGCGCGCAATATAAACTCAGCCGAAGGATGGCCCAACCCGGCAAATCTTCCATCTCCAAACATCAAACCCATCCCAAGGCACACGACAATAAAGACCAATTGGATATAAAGCGACATGGTGATGGGCGATTCCGCGAGCCCCATCGAACGGGTGATCGTGTGCAAGGTGGCATAGGCAATCGCGGATAAAAGCGGCAAAATCACCGCCCATTGAAACGCTGCACTGCCGGGCTTTACGATGATCAAAACGCCGAGCAAGCCGACCAAAAGCGCCGTCCAGCGCCAGACACCTACATATTCCCCCAAGAAAAATGCCGAAAATCCCGTTATTAACAGCGGCGCGATAAAGAAAATCGCCGAGGCCTCCGCCAGTGGCAAGGCAGCCAAGCCTGCAAAAAAAGCAAAATTTGCCACCACCACGCTTAGCCCGCGCAAAATATGGCGCGACAGGCGGCGGGTTGAAAACATGGTTTTTAAGGGCACCCCTCGCCCGAAAAGGAACAAAATGAATGCCATTCCAAAAAGCGAGCGGAATAAAATAACTTCATGAAGCGGTAAGCTATCGGTAAAATATTTTACCGTAATATCGTTTAAGGAAAACGCCAAAGACGCACCCATCACGCATAGAATGCTTAACCTGGCCTGATCTGACACCAGCGCTTGGGACATAACGGGGCTTCCTCTTCGTATCTCTAGCCTTGCTCTAACCGACCAAGACCCCTTGCTGCAGCTTCATTTGCGACAAGAGATGACGGGCCAAGCGGATCAACGCAGATTTTATGCCTTCCGGCCCGCATGGCTCAGCGCACCCACGGTTAGCCAACTGCCCAAGATCAAAGGCAGCGCCAAACCAAAGGAATAGCGAATGCCAAAATTTTCTGCCACAAAACCCAATAAAGGCGGCGCCAAAAGAAACGTTACAAACGAGAATTGCGCCAAAGCTGCTACATTTTCTGGGGATGAGCGATCGCCTCTTTGCGCCGCCGCCGAGATCGCCAAAGGGAAAATAACTGCAGTTCCCGCACCCAAAAATACAAACCCAATCAGGGCCAAAGTGGAATTGGGCGTAAACGACACCACGCCAGCGCCCAAAGCCAGCGCGATCAAAGATACCCGCGCCACCCGCTCAGCGCCATGGCGATCCACAACGGGGTCAGCAAAAAACCGAATGATAAATTGCCCCAAAGCTCCTAATGTCAGCGCCAATCCATTTACAAAAGCGCTTTCCTCAAAAACATCGCGCATATAAATCACCGACCAATCAATCAAAGCCCCTTCAAGCAGCATGGCAGATAATGTAAAGGCAACCAAAACCATGATCCCACGGGTTGGACGGGCCAATTTTGGCGGGCCATCATGATCGGCGCCGCGGATTGGCGCTGGCTGATACCTTGCCAAAAATAACAGCGTTAACGCAACCGAAACAAGCCCGGTCAAGCTTAAATGCAGGCCTGCAGGCACGCCCAACTGCGCCACGAACGCGCCCAGCAAACCCGTGGCGAAAAACCCTAAACTCCAAAAAGCATGCGACCGGTTCATAATCCGCCGACCCGCCAGCGCCTCAACCCGGTCGGCTTCGACATTCACCGCAACCTCCACAACGCCAATCGCCAAACCCGCCAGAAAAAACCATCCAAAGAAAACATAAGGGCTGGTGGCCAAACCGGCCAAAGCTTCACCAATACCCATCAACAGCATGCCAAAGAACATTACTTTTCGAAATCCCAACCGCGACAAGACTGAACTGGCCATCAATAATGAGACTTGCACCCCCAGCGCGGCACCGGTAACCGACAGCCCCAGCGCCGCAGGCCCAATGCCCATTTGCAATTGCAAATCCCCAAGCCGCGGGAAAATAGCCCCCAGACTGAACGCATAGATAAAAAACGAAAAATAGACATTCCATACCAAAGGTAGGCGGAATTTTATTCCCATAAGACATCCTGTTTCTGAAAAACCCAATTTGGGCGCGGTGTCACGGAAGTTGAGTGATTTTTTCTGGGTTTACAAGCCTTAAACTCATTTTCTCGCCTCGCAGCGCGCTGCATTTAATGGCTTTACCAACCTTGAAACCAACAGCAGAATAATTTTAGGAAACGGTCACTCTAAACGCTAATGTCCGATGCCCGACCAGATTTTATTGCGGGTACAATCCGTATGAAACTGATCACCAAAATAATTCACAGCCGTCACTTGCCTTAAATCGCTATTGGCAATTTTTCGGCTCAATTTGAGTGACTGACGCAGCATAGCGCCGCGCAAAGCGGGCGTATGCATGTGCCCATGTGCCTGCATTTGGGCCGCAATCATCCCGTCAATTGCCACCTCTTCTTGACCTTCTAACAGCATTTCAGCTCCACGCACCACCACAGCCCGGATATCCGTGCACAGGTGAAACGCCTGCGCCGAAGACGCCCAAAGAAACAGATTGAACATAATCAAGATAGGTTTGAGCATGCCGGCCCCCAATACGATACACAACAGTGTTGGCGCGTCGCGTGAGATTAATCAAGCCTATTGGCCCATTTCACGGCATTTGGCGAAAGGTTTCAAAGCCTTTTACGAAGATCTGCGCAAAATATTGACCGCCTCAACCAGGGTTTTAAAGGCGCGCAAACACCATCATCCAGATATTAAAATATCATCCTGTGCAGAAAACATGCTGGCATATAGCCCGGCTTTGGCCATCAGATCGGCATGAGTGCCTTGTTCAACCAATTTGCCGGCCTCAAGCACATAAATATGATCTGCATCAACCACACTCGAAAATTTATGTGCCACAACAATGGTGGTTTTACCGGCCTGAAGATCCTTGAAACTGGCATTAACTTTTTGTTCTGTCAGCGCATCAAGCGCCGATGTTGCCTCATCCAAAAGCAGGATCGGCGCCGGTTTTAAAAAGGCCCGCGCGATCGCGATCCGCTGCTTTTGACCACCCGAAAGCAGGCTGCCTTTTGGACCCACAGGCTGATCCCCGCGTTCGATCATCAAATCATCAATACGCGCCAGTTTTGCCGCCGCACGCACCGCCTCTGCGCTGGCTTTAGGATCTGCATATTGGATGTTTTCTGCGATGCTTTTGTTAAAAATAACCACATCCTGCGCCACGATTGAAAATTTCTCGCGCACCGATTTTAACGTGAATTTTTTAATGTCCTGTCCATTAAACAGAACCGCACCGCTATTTAAATCATAAAGCCGCGCCATCAAACTAAGCAGCGTGGTTTTTCCCGAACCGGTCGAGCCGACAATGGCGGTTTTTTGCCCCGCTTTAAACTGCAGGCTGATACCATCGAATAATGTTTGATCAGCCTCATAGGAAAACCCGATATCATGCAGGGTGATATCGATGCGCGTATCGGTAAACTTTGAGACATTGCCTTCATCTGAAACATCGGGCTGCGTTTGCAACACCCCGCGCACCGAGGCAAGCAAGATCAAACTGGTTTGCAATTTTGTGAAAAATTGCGACAGGCGCCGGGCGGGATCAAAAACGATCACCAAACCCAACAGAAAAGCGATAATCGACGCCCCGTCTAAGGCCGAGGCCTCTGAAAGCGCGAGATATCCACCACCGCCAATCACAACCATATATACTACCGCTGAAGATAAATCGATCGAAGGCAAAACAAGCGCCTGCGCCATATGAAGGTTGACCGCTAATTTTTTGATATTGCCCGATTCAGAAATCATTCGATCGACCTCAGCCGCCTCTTGTCCGGTCATTTTAATCGTGCGCATGCCCCCAGACATTTCTTCAATTGTATTCATGTAACTGCCCAGCGCCTGCTCAGATTGCGCCTGAATGCGTTTGATGGTTTCAGACACCATCCGCATCAGCAAAAAAATGATCGGCAAAAGAAGCAGCGCAACGCCAAAAAGCAGCGCCGATTTATAAATTAAATACCCTGAAATGATTACAATCGTGGCCACATCGCGCACAGCTTCCACCGTGGTGCGGCCAACGAATTGACTCAACGCTTCCACTTGATTGACAAAGCGAAGAATAAGATCCGAAGAATTGGTGCGATCAAAAAACCTTTGATCCATATAAAGAACATGGCGGATCAGATCCGAACGCAGCTCTAAAACAGCGCCACTGGCCAGACGCACGGATAAAGTGGGCACCACAAAAGAAACCAAGGCGCGAACCGTAAAAATCAAAAACACCATCAAGCAAATCCACAGCAGATCTATGATGTCGCCCTGCTCAAAAATCACCCGTAATCCCGTTTCGGTGATGGCCAAAAACTTTTGCAGCACGAAGCCCTCCAAAAGCACCAACGCCAATATCAAGCCCAACCATGGGGTTTTTCTTTTAAGATATCGGCGCCAAAACCAAGCAATATTTGATTTGTCTTTTTCCGAAAAAAGTTTCGAAGCCATATGGTTTCTGCCCATTCCCTGCGCCAGTGTCCCAGAAGATATGGAGAGCATGGCCCTTTTTTGCAACATAGATGCTGCAGATCAAACGATGCGCCGCTTATATGTGAAACATGATAAAAAACAATCGCCTTTCCATATGGCGTTGGCCGCCTGCAATATGGCAAAGCTTAAAACGGCACCACACCCTAGCCTAGACGGCCGAAAAACGTCATCCGTGCGGCCTCCGACAGTGCGATACCCGGCTTGGAATTATATGCCAAAACCACCAGAATGCGATCCCGCGCGCCTTGCGTTGGAGTAACCCGGTGCATCGCATTGCGTCCACGAAACAGCACCAAAGTGCCAGGCTCAACCAAAAGCGCCTCGGGTTGGCGCTTGCCCTCAACAACCGCTTGCACGCCAGAAAAATTCATATCGTCATTTTCTGCATCGCGCAGATCGCGCAGATACTCAAAATCACCGCCTGCCAAAGGGGCCTGCAACAGCAAAGTGATGGCAAATTCCGAATTGTCGAAATGCCAATTCAATTCTTGGCCTTCGCCCGCGTAATGCACGTTGATCGAAGACAACGGATCGGCATATTCAAACAGCGCCTGCTCTCCCACCAATTGGGCGATAAAGCCGCGAAACACGTGCGAATTATAAAGGCTATGCAGGCCAGACCCTGCGGGCACTTGATCCGTGGTGATGCAGCCTTTTGACGAGCTAACTTGACGGTTAAAAATATGATCTTCAGGCAGGCTAGGATCTTTGGGCGTTAAGTAAACATTATGCGTTGATGCGGTGAAAAATGCATGCTTGCGTTCCCGCTGCGCTTCTTTCACCAAATCTATGACCGCTTCGGGGCGCAAAAAGCCTTTCAAGGTTAGCACCCCCTCGCGATCAAAAGCAGCCCGGCAGCGTTCAAGCAAAGCATGATCGTGCAAAGGATAGGCGCTCAGGTCAACAACATCAGACAGGGTGGGCATCAACAATCTCTCTGCAAAGGAATTTGCGCAAAACCCTAGGGGCTTGCCCAAAATCTGACAAGCCCTGATCCGGCAGCGTTCAAAACGATACCCGGTTTGAACCCACAAAAAGCGGCCTTGCCTTTTACGCCTGCACCATGAATTAGCGCTGCAGATTTGGCCAAATGGGTTGAGAATTTATCGGCAAACTCGCAGAAGTTGGCCGCCATAAACGCCTTCAAGATTGCTTTTTGCGTTGGTAAATGCATGTGTGAAGCATGACAACGTTAGAGTTTAGCCACAATAGCGGCCTTGTCGTCGTGTCTTTTCTGATCGCTTTGGTTGCGGGTTTCACCGGCCTAACGCTTACCAAAGACCTGTCCCAAAAGTCTTTTTCGCAGCGTAAAATTGCGGTATCGCTTGCCTCCGTGGCTTTGGGAGGCGGAATTTGGTCGATGCATTTTGTGGCCATGTTGGGCCTGCAAATGCCGGTTTTATTTTACTATGATGCCGCAATCACGCTGGCATCTGCGCTTTTGGCAATTTTGATAGTGGGCGTTGCTTTGGGGCTTTTGCATTTTTTTGAGCGCCGCCCAAAAATTCTTTTTCTGTCCGGCAGCCTTGTCGGGTTTGGCATTTTAACCATGCATTATCTGGGCATGGCCGGTCTGCAATTATGCCGCCCCATTTATACGGTTCAAGGTATCTCATTGGCATTTTTATCCGCGATAAGCCTGTGCGTTGCAGCGATCTGGATCGCCTATGAGCAGCGCTCAAACCGTAATATATTACTGGGAACGGTTTGTTTCGGTTTGGCGGTTTTTGCGGTTCATTTCGTGGCCATATGGGGCACCCGCTTTGTCAAAGCTCCGGCGTTTAATGAGTTGGGGCCTAGCATTACAAACGAAGTTCTGGCGTTGGTCGTAATCTGCTCAAGCTTCCTCATTTTAGGAGCGTTTTTATGGACAGGTGTGACGTTTCTGGTGCCACAACCTACCCAAATGCCAAGCCCAAACCCAGAAAGCGCGGCGCCCGTCTCGTCGGGGGCGCCGGATCCAACGCCAGCGCCCAGCCCAAAGCCAGCTGCGGGCCCTGCGTCATCCGCCGCGTCGCGGGCACAACGAATTCCCTGCGAGAGCCACGGCACCACGTTGTTTATCGCGCCCGCTGACGTGGCCTTTATTCGGGCTGAAGGGCATTATACATATGTGTATAAAAACGATGGCGTGCGGCATTTTTGCGTTTGGCCTATCACCGAAGCCACCAAACGCTTAGCCCAATACAGCTTTCTCACAACCCATCGCAGCTATCTGGTCAACAGCGCTAAGGTGCAGCATTTTGAACGCCTCAAAGACTCGGGTCTGTGCCGGTTTGAAAACCCTAAACTGCCGCCTGTTCCCGTCAGCCGGTCGAATCTCAAACGGGTTAAAGAAACCCTCGGGCTTTAGCAAAGAAGCGCAATTCGTGCAGATCATTCGCAACTGGTGAGAAATTCCGCGGCGTTAATGTATTAGAGCATGTGCGAAAAACCACTTTCACTGACGCTTTTCGCAAAGAATGCTTTTAGGGGAGGAAAAGCAGTGATACCAGCACCATTCAGCTATCATCGGCCCAGCGCTTTGACAGATGCCATCGCCATTCTATCAGAGCACGGCGACGATGCGCGGGTTATGGCCGGCGGCCACAGCCTGATTCCGATGATGAAACTGCGCATGGCGGATATTCCGCACCTGATCGATTTACAAGACATCCCTAATTTGTCTGACATCTCCGTTGAGGGATCGCGGGTCAGAATGGGGGCGATGGTCACCCAAGCGCAAGTGATTGCGGATCAAGGCTTGGCACATGCAGCGCCCTTGTTAAAAGAAGCCGCGCTTCAAATCGCAGATCCACAAGTGCGGTATATGGGCACGGTCGGGGGTAACGTGGCCAATGGAGATCCTGCGAATGACATGCCCGGTCTTATGCAGTGCCTTGATGCTTCATTCACTTTGGTTGGGCCCAATGGCACGCGCGCGGTAAATGCACGCGCGTTTTACGAAGCCGCTTATATGACGGCCCGCGAGGATGAAGAAGTTTTGACAGAAATCTCGTTTGACGCGCATGCGGCCGGATATGCCTATGAAAAGCAAAAGCGCAAAATCGGTGATTACGCCACCGCTGCTTCGGCGGTATTGCTTTCCAAAGACGGCGGCCGCTGCAGCAGCGCCTCGATCGCAATGACCAATCTTAGCGATACGCCGATCTTCTCAGAAGCGGCCAGTGCTGCCTTAATCGGAACCCAACTTGATGACGCGGCGATCAAGCAAGCCGTTAGCGCGGCGCTGGGTGATATCGACCCAACCGAAGATAACCGCGGTCCCGTTGCGTTTAAAATGCACGTGGCTGGCGTTATCCTGACCCGCGCGATCCAGCGCGCTTGGTCCCGGGCTTGAAAGGAATAAAACATGACAGATAAACTACATATCAAACTAACCGTGAACGGCCAGGAAGAAGAGTTTCTCGCCGAGCCGCGCGAATTGCTGATTTATACATTGCGCGAACGGTTGAACATCACGGGCCCACATATCGGTTGTGAAACATCGCATTGCGGCGCGTGCACCATCACCATGGATGGCAAATCGGTCAAAGCCTGTACGGTTTTTATTGGCCAAGCCAATGGTGCAGATGTGACCACGATCGAAGGTATGGGCGGCCCCGATGCGCTTCACCCGCTGCAAAGCGCGTTCAAAGAGCATCATGGTTTGCAATGTGGCTATTGCACGCCGGGAATGATCACCCGTGCGGCAAAACTGCTCGAGGAAAATCCATCCCCAACCGAAGAAGACATACGCTTTGGAATGTCGGGAAACCTGTGCCGCTGCACCGGTTATCAAAATATTGTCAAATCCATTCTCGCCGCTGCGGCTGAGATGAACGCCGCGAAGGAGGCTGCAGAATGAATGATATGACTCCAGACCGCGAAGAGCGCAAATCAAGCCTCAAAGGCATGGGATCCTCGCGCAAGCGCGTTGAAGATGCGCGCTTCACCCAAGGCAAAGGCAATTATGTCGATGACATCAAACTTGATGGGATGCTGTCGGGAGATTTTGTACGCTCACCCTATGCGCATGCCCGGGTGGTGGATATAAACACCGAAGCCGCTTTGAAAGTGCCCGGCGTGTTGGCCGTGCTGACAGCCAAAGATCTTGAACCTTTGGGCCTGCATTGGATGCCCACTTTAGCCGGCGATAAGCAAATGGTTTTGGCCGATGGCAAAGTGTTGTTTCAAGGCCAGGAAGTGGCGTTTGTCATCGCCAAAGACCGTTTTGCAGCCGCGGATGGAATCGAAGCCGTTGAGGTTGAATATGAAGAACTGCCGGTTCTGACGGATCCGTTTGAAGCGCTGAAATCAGACGTGGTTTTGCGCGAAGATCTTGATCCAACAGCCGATGGCGCCCATGGGCCTCGCAAGCATCACAACCACATCTTCACATGGGAAGCTGGTGAAAAAGACGCAACCGAGCAGGTGCTGGCCGAAGCCGATGTGGTGGCTGAAGAAATGATCTATTATCATCGTACCCATCCTTGCCCCTTGGAAACCTGCGGCTGCGTGGCCTCAATGGATAAGGTCAATGGCAAGCTAACGCTTTGGGGCACGTTTCAAGCGCCGCATGCGATCCGCACCGTGGTCTCGCTGATTTCGGGCATTGAAGAGCATAATATTCGCGTGATCTCGCCCGATATTGGAGGCGGGTTTGGCAATAAAGTTGGGGCTTATGCGGGCTATGTCTGCTCGGTTGTGGCCTCCATCGTCACTGGCCAGCCGGTAAAATGGATCGAAGACCGGATGGACAATCTGATGACCACCGCTTTTGCCCGCGATTATTGGATGCAAGGGAAGATCTCGGCCACCAAAGACGGCAAGATCACTGGGCTCTGGTGCCATACAACAGCCGATCATGGCGGGTTTGACGCCTGCGCAGATCCCACCAAATTTCCAGCCGGCTTCATGAATATTTGCACAGGATCTTACGATATCCCCACCGCCTATCTGGCAGTCGATGGTGTCTACACCAACAAAGCCCCTGGCGGCGTGGCCTATCGCTGTTCCTTCCGCGTCACCGAAGCGGCTTATTTCATCGAACGGATGGTCGAGGTTTTGGCCATTGAGCTGAACATGGATGCAGCCGAATTACGCCGGATCAACTTTATCAAAAAGGATCAATTTCCGTATAATTCAGCGTTAGGCTGGGAATATGATTCCGGCGATTATCACACGGCTTGGGACAAAGCGTTGAAAGCTGTGAACTACGACGATCTGCGCAAAGAACAAAGCGCGCGCGTGGCCGCGTTTCAGCGCGGCGAGACGCGCAAATTATTGGGAATTGGCTTGACCCATTTCACCGAAATCGTTGGAGCTGGACCGGTCAAAAACTGCGATATTTTGGGGCTGGGCATGTTTGACAGCTGCGAAATTCGCATTCATCCCACGGGATCTGCCATCGCACGGCTTGGCACGATCAGTCAGGGGCAGGGCCATGCCACAACATTTGCCCAAATTCTGGCCACAGAAATTGGCCTGCCAGCAGATTCGATCACCATCGAGGAAGGTGATACCGATACAGCCCCCTACGGGCTTGGCACCTATGGCTCGCGCTCAACGCCAGTGGCCGGCGCCGCCACCGCAATGGCGGGACGTAAGATTCGCGCCAAAGCGCAGATGATTGCCGCCTATCTGCTGGAAGTGCATGATGATGACGTTGAGTTTGACGTAGACCGCTTTGTCGTTAAGGGCGCGCCAGAGCGCTTCAAAACCATGAAAGACATCGCCTTTGCCAGCTATAATCAGGCGATACCGGGGCTTGAACCGGGCCTCGAAGCGGTCAGTTACTATGATCCGCCCAACATGACCTACCCATTCGGCGCCTATATCTGCGTGATGGAATTAGATGTGGATACGGGCGAGCATGAAATCCGGCAATTTTATGCGCTAGATGATTGCGGCACGCGGATCAACCCGATGATTATTGAGGGCCAGGTGCATGGCGGTTTAACCGAAGCGCTGGCGATCGCGATGGGCCAAGAAATCGCCTATGATGAGATGGGCAATGTAAAAACCGGAACCTTAATGGATTTCTTCCTGCCAACGGCTTGGGAAACACCCCATTATACCACCGATCATACGACCACGCCCTCACCGCATCATCCCATCGGAGCCAAAGGTGTCGGTGAAAGCCCGAATGTGGGGGGCGTTCCGGCCTTTTCAAACGCCGTGCATGATGCCTTCCGCGCCTTTGGATTGCGTCAGGCGCACATGCCCCACGATCATTGGCGGGTTTGGAAGATCGCAAATGATTTAGGCTTGCATGGCTAAACAAAGCACGGGCGGATCTTTTCCGCCCGCTTTTGAGGATGGCAGACATGAGCTTTAGCGCAGTGCAAACCGCGATGGCCGAGGCAGGCTATATGGCATCGGATGATTTGGCTGTTGCCTTGCATCTGGCGATCTCGCTGCAGCGGCCGATCCTGCTGGAAGGGGCCGCGGGCGTTGGCAAAACCGAAGTGGCGCGAGTGTTGGCAACGGTGCAAAAAACCCAGCTCATCCGCTTGCAATGCTATGAAGGTCTGGATGCCGCACAGGCTATTTACGAATGGAATTATCAGCGCCAACTTTTGGCGATCCGCAGCAGCGCCGAGGCAGGGGAAACCGGATCCACGGTTGAAAAGCGCATTTTTTCAGAGGAGTTCTTACTCGAACGCCCGCTTTTGGCCGCCATTCGCCAACCCCAAGCGCCGGTGTTGCTGATCGATGAGATCGACCGCGCAGATGAAGAATTTGAAGCCTATCTTTTGGAGATATTGGCAGATTTTCAAATCACCGTGCCAGAGCTGGGTACATTAAAAGCGGTGAGTAAACCCATTGTGGTTCTGACTGCAAATGGCACGCGCGATTTATCAGACGCGCTGCGCAGGCGTTGCCTTTACACCTATGTTGACTATCCAGATCGCGAAACCGAATTGGCCATCTTAAACAGCCGATGCCCTAACATAGAAGCCAAGCTCGCAGAGCAAATCATCGGATTTGTGCAAAAACTGCGGGCAGAAGATTTAGAAAAAAACCCCGGCATTGCCGAAACGCTGGATTTTGCTGCAGCGCTGATGGGGTTGGGTATCGCCGATCTCACCGCGAACCCCGCGGCTTTGCAGGCCAGCTTGACCACGCTTTTAAAAACCCAAAGCGATCAAGCCCATATCACCCGTGAAGTGGCACAGCGGCTTGCCGGGCGCGCGGCATGAGCCGCGTAACCCGATTTGCTGGGCGCGATCCCGGCCCTGCCGCTAGAATGAGCGGATTTTTGGCCCATCTGCGAGAAAATGGCCTGCGCCTTGGCGTGGCGGAAACCGATTTGGCACTGGCCGGTCTCAGCCATGTCTCGGCTGCGCATATCCATGAAACCCGCTCAGCACTAAAGGCGATCTGCACCGGCTGCAAAGAAGATGCCGCACGGTTTGACGATCTTTTTGCCGCCTATTGGTTGAATGCTGGGCGGGTTAAACCAAAAGTCATCTCCGCTCAGAAACGTCCACAGGCAGATCAAATGTCATCTTCGCGCCGCGCTGCGGGCACCGATCAAGGGGCATCTGGCGCCCCCGAAACCCCAGAGACGGGCGAAACCGAAGCAGAAAGCGATGGATTGGGGCGTTTGATCGCCAGCAAAACCAATAATTTAAAACGCGCCGATTTACGCGCTTTGATCCAACCAAGCGATCTTGCAAAGGCCCAAGAACTGGCCGAGAAACTGGGCGCCGCCTTGAAAGACCGCCGCTCGCGCCGCCGCCGGGCGGCGCAAAAAGGGACTCAATTGCATTTTCGCAAAATTATCCGGCAAAGCCTTGCAACAGGCGGCGAGCCAGTCCGGCTTGCCCGAAAAAATCGCCCCGAACGCAGCTTGAAAATATCTGCAATCTGCGATGTCTCTGGCTCGATGACGGTGTATGCAAAAGTGTTTCTTGCATTTTTACTGGGTCTGATGCGCAACGACCCCACCAGCGATGCCTATTTGTTTCACACCCGTTTGATCCGGATCAGCGAAGCCATGCGCGATAAAGATGCGTTTCGCGCCTTAACGCGGATGTCGCTGATGGCAGACGGGTTTGGAGGCGGCTCAAAAATCGGCGAAAGTTTGGATTATTATGCCCGTAATTATGCAAAAAAATTCGTCAACGGACGCACCGTGGTGCTTATCTTATCCGATGGGTACGATACCGGCCCGGCGCATCAACTGGCGGGTGCGCTGGCGCAGCTGAAAAAGCGTGACTGTAAAATCATTTGGTTAAACCCGCTGAAAAGCTGGCAAGACTATCAGCCAATTGCCAAGGGCATGGCCGCCGCAATGCCTTATCTTGATGGATTCAAATCTGCCGGATCACTGGCCGAGCTTGCCACTTTAGAAACGGAGCTCGCCCGCTTATGATGCCCAAAGAATTGCTCGATGATGATATGTCCGAGGCGATTGACGGGATGCGCACGCGCCAAGAAGCCTTTGCGCTGGCCACGATTATCCGCACCGCCGGGGCCACAGCGGCCAAACCAGGTGCCAAAGCTGTACTGGATGCGCAGGGTCAGATTGTTTTTGGTTGGATCGGGGGGGGCTGCGCCCGCAGCGCCGTCAAACAAGGCGTCTTGCGCGCCATTCACGAAGACACTCCGCAGCTGGTTTCGATCACCCCCGAAGACCTGCTGTCAGAAAAGGGATTGAGCAATGGAGACGAAAGCGAAGGCATGCACTTTGCGCGCAATGGCTGCCCTTCAAAGGGCACAATTGATATTTTTATCGAGCCCTGCTTGCCGCGTCCAGAGCTTATTGTTTTTGGCGCCTCGCCGGTGGCGATGGCCCTCGCCGCGCTAGCCCCTCAATTTGATTGGTCTGTGTCAGGCAACGCGCGATCTGATGGGTTCGCCATACCACCATCAACAAAACGCTATGCGATTGTGATCGCCACGCAAGGTCAAGGCGATTTGCAAGCGCTGCGCGCCTCATTAGGCGCAAGCAAAGGGTTCGTAGCCTTTGTTGGCAGCCGCAAAAAATACCAGACGCTCGCGATAAAACTGATCGAAAGCGGATTGCCAGAAGAGCGGGTGCGCGCCGTGCAAGCACCGGCGGGCTTGGATATTGGCGCGGTTACCCCCGAAGAAATTGCGTTGTCCATCTTAGCCGGATTGACGCAATTGCGACGCAAAGCGTTCCGAGGAGAGGCCCAAAATGCTTAGTGCCAAAACGCTGCGTCTGAGATGTCTTGTTTATGCGCAAGATCTCTGCCAGACATCTGCGCATCATATCTGGAAAGTGCGGTTCATATGAAAATCATTTTAAAGTTTATGCGGCGGCGCATACAGCGCCTATCGCTGACACCGCAGCAAGCGGATGCTTTGGCGCGCCTCAAATTCCCCTGCTGCTAACGAAGGAACCCCTATGGAACTGAATGACGAAATCGAAATCAACGCCCCAATAAGCACCGTTTATGCGGCGCTGAATGATCCTGAAATTTTGCAGCAATGTATTCCGGGCTGCGAAGAGCTGATCAAACATTCCGACACAAATTTAGAGGCCAAGGTGGTTTTGAAAGTTGGCCCAGTAAAGGCCCGCTTCAGCGGTGAGGTTGTGCTTGACCAAACCGGAGCACCGGAAAAGTTTTCGTTAAGCGGCAAAGGCAATGGCGGTGCAGCCGGTCATGCCAAAGGCAGCGCCGATGTGACTTTGCGCGCCGAAGGGGATAAAACCATCCTTGCTTACGCGGCCAAAGCCGATATCGGCGGTAAGCTGGCGCAATTGGGCAACCGGTTGGTGCAAAGCACCGCGAAAAAACTGGCGGGTAAATTTTTCACCACGTTTTCCGAAATTTTAGACGGGCCAGAGTAGGCGTGAACCCACGCATCGCTCGGTGAGACCCTGAATTGCGAAACTGGCGGGCCGGGCCTTTTTGGAACGCGTAATCCAAAATAGTTGCCCTTATGGAAATTACGCTATTTCTCAAGCGTCAGCAGACCCAGAAGGGCAGAGCGATACGCTTTTGGCCACGCCGCAAAACGGTTGCGGCAATGGCCGGTTAAAGGCCTTTTTTCCTTTTCAAACGGCCGTCTTAAGCTGGGCCCAGCGGCAAACCAAATCGCTTAAGATAGCGATCTCGCAAAGCCTGCGAGGTGTGTTTTGGCCAATGGTTTTGCAACACCATGCGCGCCTGCTGCGCGGCGCGGCTGCCCATATCCAGCTTATCACTGGCTTGCCACTCTTCAATCAATCCACGATCCGCCACGTCAGGATATAAAAAATCGCTGCGCATGCGCGCATAGGTTTCAGGCCGGCCCAAGAAATGCCCTTCGCCGGCAACAACCTCCGTGATCGCGGCCAAGGCAAGGGTCTCCTCTGAGATTTCGGGCAGAATATTCGCGCGCAAAATAGCGCCAAGCATATCATTATCCGCAACCATCGCAGCAAAGCTCACGCCCATCAAGGCGGCTTGCGCCCCCGCTGCCTGCGTGATCAAATTGGCCCCGCTTTGCATCGCAGATTGAATCGTCGTTGCTTTTTCATATCCGGATTGAAAATCAACCAGCTTGCTATCGGTTGCCCCCGCAATCACCGAGCAGGGGATCTGCCACGCACGCAAGGCTTGCGCGGCCATCGCGGTTGCCATTGATTGTTCCCCCGCCCCGCCAGCCATGCCGCCGCTGCGCAAATCGATTATCATCGGGCGCGGCCCCGCGATTCTGGGTGCTTGAGGATCCAACGCATGCACAAAGGCCAAACCCGCCAACACTTCTGCCAAGGTCTGCGCAACCGATCCCGCCAATGTAACCGCGCTAGACGCGCCCAATTGACCAAAAACATTACAATGAACCGGAATTCCCGCATCCACCGCCGCGTGCATAACCGCGATGCTTTGCGCATGCATGCGCAATGGGGGTACCGCATGATTTATGTTCAAAGACAGAAACGGCCTCTCCCGGAAGGTCGCTTCTCCTCCGGCAATTTCATAACACAGCTCGGCAATTTTGAGCACATGCGCGGCCTCACTAGCTGAAACCACCACATGTTTCGAGGTACCAAAAACCGAAGCAACCGCGGTTCCAAGATCAAATTCCAGCGGATCTTCGATATCGCGCGCCACCACCGAGCGTGAAAAAAAATGGATATGATCCAGCGTATCCGCCAATCGAGCGGCAGAAAATAAATCTGCCAATGTCGACGGGTGGTAGGTCTTGGTCTCATCATCCAAAACCGTCGGGGCTGCGCCCCCGGTTCCCGTATAAGACGCGCTTCCGCCCAGCTTAAGATCATGCAAGGCGTTTTGCCCGGCAAGCAACACCTGTTTCGGGCCCTCTTGCACGGCAGCCTCTAACAAATCGCGTGGATAAAATAGCCGGTCGTTTTCACACCGCCCCCCCGCATCGATGATAATATCGCAGAGCGTATCGGGCGCTTCAGACACGCCTATATCGGTTAAAATTGTAAAGGCAGTTTGTTGAATTTTGCCAAGGCTCTGATCTGACAAAGGCGCCCAAGTTCCCCCCTGTGCAACCGTAATCGGTGCAGCAGCTGCCTGATTAGACGCCGCTGATTTGCGAGACCGGCGGGCCATCAGTCTGGCGCAGCCGGCGCGTTAAACGGGCTATCCTTAGCCGATACACATGCTTGAGGAAGGTCCAACCAGCGCAGAAAAGCACCATTAAAATTTCGGAGCATCGGGTCCACCTTTATGTGAAGAGCAGCGCGGCAAAAAGAATTTGCAACTTTTACCCATTATAAATAACCCCGTCTCAGTGGCCGGAGATCATCGCCGATAGTTTTCATCTGCAGCCGGCGCTTTAACCGGCTTAGCCCAAGAAAATATTGGTCATTATCAAGGCTGAATTCTGCGCGCATACGGCCCCTCCTGTGACGAGGCTTGAGATTTTACCAAACCCGCTATCTTAACGCCAAATCGATCCTGCGCTGCAAGCAGTATTTTTTAAGCGCGACCATTGCGCAAGCATGGCTCAAAAATATTCATTTCTGTATGATCATTTGACGCGCCCGAAATCGGTTTCAAAGCATTTGCTAGAAGCGCAAACATATGTGAGGTTGAATGAAAAAAGCCTCAAAACATGAATATGCGTCAGTCTATCTTGGCAAAATGGCGGCCCTGCACGGACAGTACGCAAGCTTGAAAAGGCCCAAACACAGCTGCGCAGATAACCGCCCTTACCAATTTAAACGATAAAATGATATGACGATAAAGTATCACAACAGTATAAAAATGCATTTATTTAAAAAACTTCTCTCATTTTTCATAACGAATAAAGAGGCTTTTTTGTTGACATATAGGGCCCCAGAGGCACCATAGTTTCTATGATCGACAATAAAAAAATACGATCAGATCAATAGGAGGAGGAAATAATGAAGATAACACTCAAAAGAACGCTGTCTATCGCCCTCACCGCGTCTGCCTTAACCGGTATGGCAAGTTTGGGCTTTGCCGGTGAATGCCGGGTCAGCGAGGCCAGCATGGCCAAGCCCGGTGGCTTTCCCGAGCGGGCTTTAACCATGGTGGTTCCCTATGGTCCTGGTGGTGGATCGGGCCAAGTTGCAGCTGCAATGGCCGAAGCCGTCACCGGTTTGACATCAGTCAATATCAACCGCGATCACAAACCAGGCGGATCCGGTACGGTTGGAATGACAGCCTATATGTCAGCACCTGCTGACGGCTATACAGTTCTTGAACATATTGATGATGCATCCTCAGCCCATGCGCTGGATTCGAGCAAACCCAATCCGGCAGTTGATCTGATTCCGTTGGTGATTTCACAAGTTACCTTCTCGCAAGTGTATATTCGAAGCAATGAAACACGCTTCACCGATTGGCCAAGCTTTGTGGCATGGGTTCAGGCTCAAGATGGCAAAGCAACCATTGCCAACGTGTCAAAAGAAGGTTCGATGGAAAGGGTGATTATGAAATTTATCACCGAGGCCTCGGACATGCAGATCCAACAGATCTCATTTGACAAAGGAGCTCCGCGCTATGGCGCGCTTTTGGGCGGTCAAGTGGATGCTTTATTCGAGCAGCCAGGCGATGTGCGCAACTTTCTGGATGCGGGCAATTTCAAGCCAATCCTAACCGTATTCAACGAGCGCCCCGCCGCATTTGCTGATGTGCCAACGCATGTCGAAATGGGTATGGATTTTGAACCGCTTTTGCGCTTTCGCGGCTTTTATGTACATAAAGACGCGCCTGCCGACCGCGTTGACTGGTTGAAATGGGCCTTTCAGCGCGCCTATTGCGAAGACAGCTATCAAACCTATAACGATAGCAAATTCATGAATGTGATTGACAGCTATCGCGATACAGATGGAGCGATTGACATGATCAATGCAGCGATCGAGCAATATCGTGACGTCTATAAATCCATGGGCTTAGACGTAAAATAAACTAAAAACGTAAGCTAGGCGCCTGCTTGGAGCCACCGCTCCAAGCAGGTTCTGGCCTAAAAAAGACAAAAAATATGGGCAATCTTAAAAAATCAGATTTGATAGAAGCCGTTTTTTGGCTGGCACTTGCAGGCATTTTTTTCGCCGTCACCTATGACTTCAATCAACCAATTGAAATTTACAAATTCGGGGCGACGGGCTGGCCGCGCACCATCCTTTTATTGATGGTTTTGGTGGCTTTGGGCAATGTGTTTTACACTCTGCGCCATGGTGGAAAAGCCCTGAAAAGCCGCGTTGGAGCCAGCGAAGAGCCAGATCAGATCGAATATCGCGGATTGCGCGATTATTTGAAAACTGGCTTTATCCTATTGCTGCCTTTTGCCTATGCGATCTCGCTAAAACCCGTGGGGTTTTATGCCGGAACTCCAGTGTTCATTGCGCTGATTATGCTGGCCTGGGGCGAACGCAGACTGGGCTTTATTCTGGGCAGCACGGTGGTGATCTATACCTTATTGATCCTGCTGTTCATGGTGGTGTTAAACGCACCCCTGCCGCAAGGCAACGTTTCCCCGTTTTACGATATCAGCGCGTTTATGCTGAAAACCAAAACCCAACTCGATCAACTGTTTTAAGGGTGGCCCATGCTTGAGAATTTTCTAGCCGGAACGGCTACGCTATTTGGCGATCCCGTCACGATTGGCATTTTCATCTTCGGCGTTGTTGGCGGTATGCTATTCGGGGCCATCCCGGGCGTTAGCATGCTGACATTGGCAGCGATTTTGCTGCCCTTTACCGCCGATCTGAACCCGGCACAGGGGGTGATGCTATTCGCGGTGATTTATTGCACCGGCACCTATGGCGGGGCGATCACGGCAATCTTGTTCAACATTCCAGGCGCGCCTGAAAACGCCCCAACGGCCTTTGACGGCTATCCGATGACACAAAAAGGCATGGCCGGAAAAGCCGTTGGCGCGGCCGTTTTATGCTCTGCAATCGGTGGCATCGCATCCGCCTTGGTGATGATGAGCGCAACAGAGCCACTTGCCAAATGGGCAATTATGAATATTGGACCGCCAGAAATTTTTGCGCTGGTATTTTTTGGCCTTGCCGTTGCCTCCTCGGTTGGCGGGCGCACGATCTGGAAAGGCTGGCTATCGGTGCTTTTGGGGCTTTTGGTGGCAACGATCGGGCAAGACCCCGTGGGCGGCATCAACCGCTTCAATTTCGGCTTTACAGATTTGGCCGCCGGCATCGCTTTTGTGCCGGCCATTCTAGGTTTTTTCGCGGTATCCGAAGTATTTGTACAAGCCGAGCGCAACATCAGCGGAAAATACGTGGCGCCGAAATTCAGCGTTGATTTTCCGAGCATTGCCGAGCTTTGGGCGCATAAAATTGCGGTAGTACGCTCAATTTTTGTCGGCTTCTTTTGCGGTATTTTACCGGGCATCGGCGCTACGTTGGCTGCTTTTATGGGCTATGGCGAGGCAGTGCGCTGGTCAAAAGATAAAAAAGAATTTGGCAAAGGCAAATTGGAAGGCGTGATTTCATCCGAAACCGCCAATAACGCGGCCACTGGCGCCGCAATGATCCCTCTTTTGGCGCTGGGTCTGCCGGGCGGCGCGTTAACCGCGATGATGGTCGCCGTGTTCCAAATGCACGATCTCGAGCCAGGGCCATTGGTGTTTTATAACTCACCAGACTTGATCTGGATCGTTTTCGCCGCGATGTTCTATGCTAACCTATCAATCCTTTTCATCGGATTGCTCGAAACCAAAACCATCCTTTATTTGCTGAAAATTCCGTTTCAATTTTTAGCTCCGATGATTTTAATGCTGGCCAGTATCGGCGCTTATATCGGGCGTGGACTGGTACTGGATGTGATGGTGATGTTTGGCGCAGGAATTATCGGCTTTTTACTACGCCGGTCGGGATATTCTATTCCGGGCATCGTGCTGGGCCTGATCCTCGGTAAAATTGGTGAGCAAAACTTTGCGCAGGGCATGCAAATGGTTCATTATGATTTGGCCACGTATTTTTCGCGCCCGATTTGCACGATCCTTATTATAGCGGGGGCTTTAACGTTGTTGAAAAGCCTTCACTCAGCCTTCTCCTCACATGAGGAAAAGGCAAATGTTTGAAAGGCATCCTGATGGATATTGAGGCCGATATCTTAGAAATCGACGCGCTGGTCGAAAAAGCCAAGCAGGCGCAGGCGGTTTATGAAGCCCAAGGCTCCCAAAAAACCTTTGATCTGGCCTGTCAGGCGGTGGCATGGGCGCTGATGAAACCAGAGCATAATAGCAGCCTATCAAAACTGGCGGTTGAAAAAACCGGTTTGGGCAATGCAGCGGATAAAACGAGAAAGAACCATAATAAAACGCTTGGCTTATTGCGCGATTTAAAGGCGGTTACCGCCTTTGGCCATGTTGAGGATAATGCTGAAACCGGCCTCTCAACCTATTTGCGCCCAAAAGGCGTGATTGCCGCCATTGTTCCCTCAACGAACCCTTTGGCAACGCCGGTGAATAATATCATCAACGCATTAAAAAGCGGCAATGCAATTATTATCGCTCCTTCGCCAAAAGGCGCAGAGCCTTTTGCAACGCTGCTCACCTTTATTCATCAAAACCTACGCAGCATCGGCCTTAATCCAGATCTGGTACAAATGGTGCCAATGCCCCCTTCAAAAGCCAAAACCCAACGCTTGATGGAACTGGCCGATCTTTTGGTCGTTACGGGTTCACAAAATAACGTGCGCGCCGGATATTCTTCGGGCACACCGGCCTTGGGAGTTGGGCAGGGCAACGTGGTCACAATCATTGACGAAAGCGCCAATATTGCTGATGCGGCGGAAAAAATTGCTGCTTCAAAAACTTTTGACAACGCCACATCCTGTTCTTCGGAAAACACCGTCATTGCCCTAGAAGAGGTGTATGATGAGGCCGTTGCCGCGCTCGAGGCGCAGGGTGGGCTGGTACTGAGCGAAGAAGAAACGCAACGTTTGATGGCAACGCATTGGCATAATGGCAACTTAACAGGCGCTTTGCTGGCCAAAGATATTGATGTGGTTTTAAAGCGTTTAGAGCTGACGCATCGGGCCCCTGCAAACACGCGTTTCTTGGTGGTTCCCAGCACGAAAGCAGGTGCTGATGCCCCCATAAGCGGCGAAAAAATGGCGCAGTTTTTTGCTTTGTATAAAGCCAAAGATTTTCAAGAGGCGGTGAACCTTGCCCTGACCATTCAAGATTATCAAGGCGCCGGGCATTCTTTGGGGCTACATTCCACGAAAGATGCCCGCGCGCATGAATTGGCGATGGCAGCCCGCACCTGCCGGGTGATCGTGAATCAGGCACATTGTTTTGCAACAGGCGGCTTTTTTAACAACGGATTGCCTTTCTCTTTATCGATGGGTTGCGGCTCTTGGGGGGGCAATTCGATCGATGGCAATCTCAACTGGGAGCATTTTGTCAACCGGGTGCGGATTGTGCGCGTGATCGAAGAAAACAAACCCGCGTTGGAAGATGTCTTATCCGAGTTTTGGAGCGCCAGCACTAAATGAACCCCTTGCCGAAAAGTAAAACGCTGAAACAGCAAATTGACGCGAACGCAGCCGAGCATGGCGATAGAATCTGGCTGGCCTCACCAGAAACCGGGCGCCAGGTCAGCTTTGCAGACGGCGCTGCACAAATCCGCGATATCGCGCAGCATATCGCCAATATGGGGCTTCCAAAGGGCAGCAGTATTGCCATTGCTTCGCCCAATAGTATCAGTGCCTGCCTCACATTTATGGGAATCGTCTACGGCGGATATGTGGCGCTGCCTTTAAACTTGGTCGCGGGTGCGAAGGTATTGGGATATACATTGGCCCATTCAAAGGCCGCGCTGATCTTCGTGCAAAGCGACTGCCAGGATATGATCCAAGAGGCGATGCAAGAGGCCAAGAGCACCGCAAATACCTGCCCGTTGGATCTAAATGACGGGCCACAATGGCTTGAAAATAGCCCTGCCACATCCAAGCCAAACGCGCCGATCGATAACCCCAACGCAGACAGTATCGGTGTTCTGATGTATACCTCGGGCACCACAGGAAACCCTAAAGGGGTGATGCTCAGCCATCATAATTTGCTGGCTGCAGGGCATTTTATTTCGACCGGCCATGGCATCACAAAACAAGATAGGGCCTTATGTGTGCTGCCGATTTATCACATTAACGGCCTATGCGTGACGGTGATGGGCACAACCGTCTCTGGCAGCATGTTGGTACTTCCGCATAAATTTTCGGTCTCGTCCTTTTGGTCTCATATCGCTGCGTATAAATGCAGCTGGTTTTCCGCTGTTCCTACGCAATTTGCCTATATTTTGAACCATCCCGAAAGCGCCAAAGATCTGTCATATCTGCGCTTTGCGCGCTCAGCCTCTGCGCCGCTCTCCCCCGAAATTCATCGCCGCTTTGAAGAGCGTTTCAATATCCCCATAATCGAAACGATGGGGCTGACCGAAACCGGATCGCAAATCACCACAAATCCCCTGCCCCCCGCAATCCGTAAAATCGGTTCTCCCGGCACGGCGTTTGGCAATGAAATTATGATTGGGGATGACACCCTTGCCGCCGTACCCGCTGGGACGGTGGGTGAAATTCTGGTGCGCGGCGCCAATGTGATGCAAGGCTATTTGAACCAACCTGAGGAGACCGCGAAAACCATTTCATCCGATGGCTGGCTCAGAACCGGCGATCTGGGATATCTGGATCAAGATGGATATGTGTTTGTATCGGGCCGCATCAAAGAATTAATCATCAAAGGCGGTGAGAATATTGCGCCACGCGAAATTGATGAGGCGCTGCTCGAACATGAGGCAGTTTTAGAAGCTGCGGCCTTTGCGGTTCCTTGCGAGAATTATGGCGAACGGGTCGAAGCCTGCATTCGTCTGAAGGAACATGTACAAGCAAGCGCATCCGACTTGCTGGCGCATTGTCAAACCCGTCTTGGAAAATTCAAATCACCAGATACAATCCATATCCTGGAGGATTTACCCAAAGGGCCCTCGGGCAAGGTTCAGCGGTTAAAGCTGTTCGGATTGGTTTACCCCGCCGAATAATGCAGGCAGCCAGCGCTGTTTTTGCGTTCGCAAGAGAGCGCTGACACATTTCTTGGAGCCGCTTATGCAAGAGCACCTATTTAACACTTTATTTGCCAATCAGACACCCAGCATTCTGATTTTAATATCTGCAACATTGTTCATTGCGGGCATCGTCAAAGGGTTTTTGGGCATTGGCCTACCGGCTGCTGCGATGGGGCTTTTAACGCTGGTGCTCAGCCCCACCCACGCGGTTGCCCTGCTTGCTATCCCGATTCTGTTCACCAATTTTACTCAATTTGTAAAATCGCAGCATCGGGCTGATTCTATGAAAACCTATTGGCCGATGGCGCTCACGATCTTACTCAGCATTTTTATCACCTCTTTTTTCTTGTCACGTTATCCCACCGGTTTACTGACTATCACCATCGGTGCGGCAATGGTCATTGTGGCGCTAAATGGATTGATAGGATGGAAATTACGCCTTGGCCCGAGCTATTCCATTCAAATCGGAGTTGGATTGATCGCCGGAATATTGGGGGGGCTCAGTTCAATTTGGTCGCCGCCGGTGGCCACCTATATGATCGCGCGGGGGCTCGAAAAAGAACGGTTTATCGCCGCCACCGGTTTTGTTTTCTTGGTGGGGGCCGCACCGCTCTCATTGGGGCTTTATTTGGGCGGCGTTCTGACAAACGCGATCCTCCAGCAATCGCTTTTGGGGCTTTTATTCGTGATGGCCGGCTTTCGGATTGGGGAAATATTGCGGGGTAAAATTTCTCAGGTTTATTTTCAAAAAGCCGTGTTAATCGCCTTTTTTCTAATCGGCCTGCGGCTAATTGCTGTGGGTATTTTTTAATCTTTGATCAATTGCTGATCGAGCAATCTGGCCACATGCACAGCTTCGCGCGCAGCACCATCTTTGATTTGGCTACGGCAGGATGTGCCATCAGCAATCACATATGTTTGCGCATCCGCGCCGCGAATGGCAGGCAGCAAACGTGCCTCGGCCATTTGCATTGAGATATCGAAGGTCTCAGCACCATAACCAAAAGCGCCGGCCATGCCGCAGCAACTGGTCTCGATCGTTTCAACCTCAAGCCCTTCAATCATGCCAAGCACCTCTTGCACGGGGCGCATCACGCCAAAGGCTTTTTGATGGCAATGCCCGTGCAGCAGCGCCTTTGCTTGCAACGGCTTCAAACGCAATGCGGTTTTTTCGGTGAGTAATAATTCTTCAAAAGTCAGAACCATCTTGGCCACTTGTTGTGCATCTTGCGTGTTTAAAAGTGCGGGGATTTCATCCTTTAAAGCCAGCAGGCAGGACGGCTCCAACCCAACAATCGGAATGCCCGCCGCGGCATAAGGGGCGTAGGCTTCAACAAGGCGCTGCGCGGTATCACGCGCCCGCGCCACGTTGCCAACCGACAGATGCGTGCGCCCGCAACATAAAGGTTTTCTGCTGCGCTGATCTGGCAGCGGCGCAAAAGGGGTGAATCCAGCTGCGGTTAAAACCCGCTGCGCGCTGCGCAGGTTTTCAGGCTCAAAATACCGACTAAACGTATCGACAAATAAAAGAACCGGCCTCTCCCCGATAGGCGTAACCGCCAGCTCGGTGGACTGAAACCACCTGCGTTGCCAAAGAGGCAAGGGCCGGTTGGCAGAAAACCCCGTTAAAATTTGGCTCAGCCAAGCCAATCCAGGAAGCTTATCGCGCAGGTTAAACAGCGGCGCCAGCGCCGCTGCGATAGGGGCATAATCAGGCAAATAGGCAATCAACCGGTCGCGCCGCGATAATCCATTTTCTGCGCGGTACAACACAGAGGTTTCAATTTTCATCGCCGCCATGTCAACACCAGTTGGACATTCATGCTTGCAAGCTTTGCAAGAGACGCACAGCTTCATCGTGTCGGCCATCTCCGGTGAGGCCAGAGCCTTTGCGCCCAATTGCCCCGACATTGCAAGCCGCAAGCTGTTGGCCCGCCCGCGGGTGCTGTCTTTTTCCGCGCCTGTAACGCGAAAAGACGGGCACATCACTCCCCCGTCG